>NZ_WKKA01000001.1 GCF_009674885.1 Paracoccus sp. S-4012 | reverse complement strand
GCGAAGCGCCGCCCAGCCTGCCTTCTCGATCACCTCGTGAACGTGAACCGATCGACCCGCCCAAGGGTGCCACGGGTAGAGCACTTCGCGCTCCTCGGTCCCGTGGGCGTTCTGTAATTGAGTTGTATAACGCGGCCCGCCCCCATTCGGCACTCGGCTACGAAACCCCCGCAGCCTTCGCCGCCCAATTCGCCGCAACGGGCGATCGGCTGCACGCGATGGAAATGTTCCGCCAATCGCCCATTGCTCCCTCCGCGCAAACGGGCAAATGTCACCCGCCGGCTCTGGTTTCAGGTGGATGAAGTTCAGGGGTCACAGCAAGGTCAACGCGCCCAAGGCCGACGCTATGGTCGAGGGGCTGTGTCTGGACAATCTTGAACCACGGTGGTCGAGGGCCCCGGCAGTGGCCCGTTCCGAGGCCCTTCTTCGCCAGCGACAGCGCCGCCGGACGAAGGCGCACGGCCTGCCGCGCCAGCAGCGTTACGCGCGACATCGAGGACGTACTGTTCGGGCGATTGCCGGGACCGCCACGCTGATCCTGGCGACAACAAGGAATGTGCTGGAGATAATCGGGCTTGCCCCCTGTCTCGCGGCGCGGCCTTCGTGTTTCGCACGAAGCGTGCCGTGCGCATCAAGATCCTGATCTGGGACACGAACCGGACACCACTTCGATTCAACCAACGCTGAAGGCAAACGTGCAGCCTCCCAAGCGACCGCGGAGAGAACCCAAGAGCCCGGCACGCAGGACAAACAGGCGTTTGGTTCGGGAGACTCGAGCGCCTCGGCCATCATCGCGTGTCAGTAAGGAGTATTGCGTTGGCGATTGTGGACTTGCTGCAGCCGGCCGGGCCGACGCCTACCGCTGCCCGTCAGCGCAGCATGCCGAGCGCCTCGAAATCGACGTTCAGCGGCCCGGACAGGTCCTCGATCGAGTCGTGCAGCAGTTGCAGCGCATAGGGCGGGTTGTGGACGTGGATGCCGGGGTCCGCGTTCACGAACTTCCAGTTGTAGGCGGCGCGCAGCAGCCGCGGCGTCCAGCTTCCATAAGGAACCGAGGCGCCGTCCCGCTGGTCAGCCAGCCCGTCGCCATTGGCGTCGGCGAAGAAAAAGGGGTGGCGCGCCGCGTCATAGATCATCGGCGTGCCTGCCACGGTGGCGGCATAGTCCTGCGCCATCGCGAGCAGCCGGGCGGCGTTGGCAGCGATGTCGGCGTGGATGCCTTTAGCGGTGTCGCCGCTGCCGTCATAGCTCTGCCGGGCGATGCGGATCTGGCTGGCCTCGCCGGTCTGGTGGCAGGTGAGGCAGGAGGCCTCGGCCACCTCGAGGCTGTGGGGCTCGTGGCAGGAGTTGCAGGTGGCGACCGGGGCGGCGTGCAGGAAGCGCCCGGCGTAGTCGCGGCCCGGATAGTGGTAACCCAAGGCGCCGTAGCCGCCGAGCCAGCTCGCCGCGGCGATGGCGTAGTGCGGATTGATGAAGCTGAGCGTCGGGTCGGGGAGGTCGTCGTCCTTGCCCGCCGTCGCCGCCTCGACCTGCGCGCCCGAGGCGCGGCCCTGGTGGCAAGTGAGGCACGTCACCTCGCCTGAGGGCGCCGGGTGCATCATCCCGTTCGGCAGCGCCACCTCGCTGATCTGCGCGAGCCCCGGATTGTGACAGGTGCCGCAGTCCACGACACCCCCGGTCGGCACCGGATCCCGCAGCGGCCCCGGCTCGCCGCCGTCGAGGCCGTGATAGGCGCGAAAGCCGATGCCGGAGTGGCAGTTGGCGCAGACCGGCGGGATCTCGCCCTGCTCGTTCCAGTGGCTGAAGGACTCCGATGTCGGGTTGGCATGGGCCGAGCGCGCCCAAGCGGCGATCTCGTCGGCGTTCGGGACCGGAATGCTCTGTGGGCTGAAGGGCCCCGAGGGCGGAATCACCCAGGGCGTCTGCGAGGGCTGTGTTGCAGGCGTCTCCGCGGGGTCGATCACGGCGGGGGCGCCGCCCGCGCCGACGGTCGGAGGAGCATCCTGCGCGAGGGCGGCCTGCGCGCCAAGCGCGAGGGTCAGGGCGAGAAGCTGCGCCAACGGGCCGCCGGGCAGGTGCATGGAGTTGGTCCTCCGATCATGCTAACGACGCCCGACACGATAGCCGAAGGCGGCCGGACCGACAACGACGCGGACGGGCCGGGGTTTGGACAAGGGGGCCGAGACGCGATGCGATGGCCGGGCGGTGCAGGGCTGGTGATCGAGGCGGGGACGGTCCCGGACCCCGCCCTGTCGCCCGTGGAGGTGATCGCCGACGAGGCGGCGCTGCTGCCGGAGCCGGGCCAGACCCTGCGCCTCGAGCCGCTGGTCGAGGCGGGGGCGGAGGTGGCGCAGGGCGCGCCGCTTGCCCGTTTGCGCCAGGCGCCGCAGATCGCGCTGACCGCGCCGATGCCCGGCCGGGTGGCAGCGCTCGACCTCGCGCCGGGGCGGATCCTGTCGCAGATCGTGCTGTTCCATGAGCCGGAGGCCGGGCGGCATGAGCATGTGGTTGCCGCCAACGCGGAAGGCCTGCGCGCGGCGCTGCAGGGCGCCGGCGTCTGGCGCCTGATCCGCCGCCGTCCCTTTGGCGGCATGCCGCCCCCGGACGAGCGTCCCGTCGCCATCGCCGTCATGGCCGTGGACAGCCGCCCCGGCGCCCCCGACCCGCTGCTGGCGATCTCGGAGGCAGGTGAAGCCTTCGCGCGCGGCCTGACGGTGCTTGGCAGTTTGACAGACGGCCCGGTTCTCGTGGTCCTGCCGGTCGGCGCCGGGATCGCCGGGATGCCTGACCTCGGCGGGCGCTTGCGGCGGGTGATCGCCGCGGAGGGGCATCCTCATGGCCTCGCCGGGATGCAGGTCCACACTCACCATCCCGCTTCCACCACCGCGCCGGTCTGGGACATCCATGCCGAGGACGTGGCCGGCATCGGCAGCTTCGTGGAAACCGGCCTCGTCCCCGCGGCCCGCCTCGTCGCGGTCGGCGGCGACGGGCTGCGGGCGGCGCGGCTGGTCCGCACTCAACCCGGCGCGCATCTGGGCGCGCTCAGCCGGCACCTGCTCAGTCCCGGCGCGCATCGCGTGTTCAGCGGCTCGTTCCTCGAAGGGCGCGAGCAGGCGTTTCTCGGCCCGCGTGACCGGCAGGTCACGGTGCTTGCGCGCCCGCCCACGCCCGCAGCCCCGCGCAGGCCGCACTGGTTCCTCACCGCCCTCGGTGGCGCCTCGCGGCCGCGGCCGCTGATCCCGACCGCGGCGCTCGACCGCTCGCTCGGCGGGAGCCTGCCCGCGGTGCCGCTGCTGCGCGCGATTTCGGCCGGCGACGCCGAGGGCGCGGCGCGGCTCGGCGCGCTGTCGCTGTTGCCCGAGGATCTGGCGCTCGCCGACTACGTCGCCGCCGCGGCGCCACCCTTCTCGGCCATGTTCACAAGCCTCCTCGCCCGCATGGCCGAGGAGGCGGGGCCGGCATGAGGCGCGGGCTTTGGGACCGCGAGACGGTGGCGCTGCTGCTCATCGCGGCGGTGCTGCCGATGGCGGCGGCCTGGCTCTGGTGGGGCGGCGCGGGCGCGGCCGGGCGGCTCGTTTGGGCGCTCGCGGTCTCCGGCGCGTGGCACCTGGTCTTCATGCTGGCCCGCGCGCAGCCGCCCTCCTTCGCGGGCGCGCTCGCGGGGTTCGCGGTGGCGGTGCTGTCGCCGGAGGCGGGGCCGCTGCAGCTCGCCTTGGGCATCACCTTCGGCATGGTGCTGGGCGAACTGGTCTTCGGCGGCTGGGGGCGCAACTTCCTGCACCCAGCGGCCGCGACAGCGATGTTTCTCGGCTTCGGTTATCCCACGGCAGCCTGGCCCGCGCTGGTCCTGCCGGTCGCCTGGGCCGCGATCCCGGCGGTGCTGATCGGCGTGGCGTTCGGCGTCATGCCGTGGCGCACGGCGGCCGGTGCGGTGCTCGCCGGGGCGGTCGCCGTGACCTTCGGGCCGCCCGGTCTCGCGCCCTTCGCCGCCGCGGGGGCGGTGGTGCTGGCGCTGATCGTCCTCGATCCGGTGGCCGGGGCCGCGACCTCGGTCGGCCGCTGGTTGCACGGGGCGTCCTATGCGGGCTTCCTCGCCCTCTTCGCCACCGGCTGGGTCGGGGTGGCGCCGGTGCAGGCGGCGGTGACGGCGGCATTCCTCGCCGCCCTCGCCGCGCCGTTGCTCGACGAGATCGCCATTCAAGCCTGGCTGATGCAGAGACGGAGGCGGCATGGCTGACCTGAACCCGGTGCGGGCCTGGCGGCGGATGCTGGCGCTGCCGAACGAGAGCCGGACCAAGACCCTGATCGTGGCCTTCCTCGTCGCCGCCGCGTCCACGCTGCTGCTGAGCGGCGCCACGGTCCTGCTGCGCCCGATCCAGGCCCAGAATCGCGCCGCCGAGGCGCAGGCGCAGCTGGCTGCGCTCATCGGCGGGATTCCGGGGATGACCGACCTGCTGCAGGCCGCGGGCGGGCAGCTCTCGACCGTGGTGATCGACCTCGAGCGCGGCGCGGCGGCGCAGGGGGTCACGCCCGAGAACCTGGAGGAGGTGCTGGCCGAGGGCAGCAACTGGACCCAGCTCGCGCCGGGCGAGGATCTCGCCGGTCTCGGCCGCCGCCCCGACTTCGCCCGGATCTACCTGCTGCGCGAGGGCGACGCGATCCGCCTGCTGCTGCTGCCGATGGCGGGCGCGGGCTACAACGGCACCATCAACACGATCATGGCTCTGCAGGGCGACCTCTCCACGGTCGCTGGCTTCGCCATCATGGAACACCGCGAGACACCCGGCCTCGGCGCGCGGATCGATGAACCCGCCTGGCTGGCGCAGTTCGTCGGCCGCCAGACCCGTGACGAGCGCGGCCAGTTGCGCTTCGCCGTCGCCCGCGGCCCGGCCGGCAGCGTCCATGAGGTGGACGGCATCACCGGCGCGACGCGGACAACCAACGGCATCTCGCAGATGGTGCGCTTCTGGCTCGGCCCGCAGGGCTACGGGCCGCTCCTCGAGGCGATCCGGCGGGGGGAGTTCTGATGGCCGACGTCACCCCCGCCCTGCGTCCACGACCGCAGCGCCTCTGGCGGATCGTCTCCGAGCCGCTGATCCGGCAGAACCCGGTCACCGTCCAGATCCTCGGCATCTGCTCGGCCCTCGCCGTCACCACGCAGCTTGCGACCGCGCTCACGATGGCCGCGGCGCTGACGGCGGTCGTCGTGATGGCTGCGGGGATCATCTCGCTGATCCGCCACCACATCCCGAACTCGATCCGGCTGATCGTGCAGATCGTCATCATCGCGGCCCTCGTCGGCGTGATCGACCAGCTGCTGCGCGCCTTCCTGCCCGACATCAGCCGCAGGCTCTCGGTCTTCGTGAGCCTCATCACCACCAACTGCATCGTCATGGGCCACACCGAATCCTTCGCCCGCCGCAACCCGCCGCTGCCGGCGATGGCCGACGCGCTCGGCAGCGGACTGGGCTACTCGCTCGTCCTCGTCACCATCGGCGCGCTGCGCGAGCTGTTCGGCTCTGGCACGCTGATGGGCCAGCCCGTGCTGCCCACGGTCGAGCAGGGTGGCTGGTTCGAGCCGTTGAGCCTGATGCTGCTGGCGCCGAGCGCCTTCTTCATGCTGGGCCTGCTGGTCTGGGCGGTCCGCAGCTGGCGTCCCGAGCAGGCCGAGCCCTTGGACTTCGCGCCCCCGCTGCGGGCCGAGGAAGTGCTGCGATGAACGATCTCGGCGCCCTCTTCATGCGCGCGGCCCTGGCCGAGAACATGCCGCTGACCTTCTTCCTCGGCCTCTGCACCTTTCTCGCACTCTCGCGCCGACCCGGCACCGCGTTGGGCCTCGGCGTGGCGATGATCGTGGTCCTCGGGGTCGCCACGCCGCTCAACCACATCGTCTATCGCGCGCTACTGGCCCCCGGCGCTTGGGCCTGGGCCGGGCTGCGGGAGGTGGACCTCTCCTATCTCTCGCTGCTGGTCTTCATCGGCATCATCGCCGCCCTCGTGCAGCTTCTCGAGATGCTGATGGACCGCTTCATGCCGGGGCTGCACGCCGCCTTCGGGGTGTTCTTGCCGTTGCTGGCGATCCAGTGCGCGATCATCGCGGGCAGCCTATTCATGGTCGAGCGGCGCTACAATCTCGCGGAATCCGCCGTCTTCGGCCTCGGCGCGGGCGCGGGCTTCGCGCTCGCCGTGGTGATGCTGGCGGCGATCCGCACGCGGCTGGCCTATGCCGACCTGCCCGCGGGGCTGCGCGGTCTCGGCATGACCTTCATTCTCGCCGGGCTGATGTCGCTCGGCTTCTCGGCCTTCGCGCAGCTGGTGGTTCTGTCGTGACCGAGGTCGGGCTCGCCCTCGCGGTGGTCGCGGTGCTGCTGGTCGGCATGACCGCGGGCCTCGTGGCCGCGCGGCGGCGGCTGATCCCGCAGGAGGCGCTGACCGTCACGGTGAACGAGGCCAGCCGCATTCCCGCTAATCGCGGCGACAAGCTGCTGACGGTGCTGCATGGCGCCGGCATCGGCATCCCCGCGGCCTGCGGCGGCAGCGGCACCTGCGGCCTCTGCCGCGTCACCGCCGAGGGGCCGGGCGTGGGCGAGCCGCAGGCGACTGAGACGGGCCTGCTGTCCGCGGCCGAGCGGCGGGCGCATGTGCGCCTTGCCTGTCAGGTCAGCCTGCGCGGGCCGGCCCGGGTGACGGTCGCGGCCGACATCCTGGAGGCCGAGACGCTGACCGGGCTGGTGCTCTCGAACCGTCAGCTGGCGCCGCTGATCCGCGAGCTGGTCATCGCGATGCCGCCCGGGCAGGAGCTCGACTTCCGCGCCGGCGGCTTCATGCAGCTGACCGCGCCGCCCTACACGCTGGACTTCGCCGCAATCGGGATCGAGCCCGCCTATGCCGAGGACTGGCGCATCGCCGGCTGGGACATGATCCGCACGGTCTCGCACGAGCGGGTGACGCGCGCCTATTCCATCGCCAGCCGCCCCGAGGACCGCGACCGCGTGGTCTTCAACATCCGCCTCGCCGTGCCGCCCGCCGGGCGCGAGCAGGAGGTGCCGCCGGGGATCGTCTCGTCCTGGCTCTTCGCGCTGAAGGCCGGCGACCGGGTCGAGATGTCTGGGCCGTTCGGCGAGTTCCACGTCCAGCCCACGAACCGGGAGATGGTCTTCATCGGCGGCGGCGTCGGCATGGCGCCACTGCGGGCGATGATCCACGAGCAGGTCGCGCTCGGCGGCGAGCGGAAGATGACCTATTTCTACGGCGCCCGCTCGCGCATCGACCTGTTCTACACCGAGGAACTCGACGCCATCGCCGCCGCCAACCCGCGATTCCGCTGGGTTCCCGCCCTGTCCGACCCGGCGCCCGGCGACCGCTGGACCGGCGCCACCGGCTTCATCCACGAGACCGTGCGTGCCCACCTGCGCCGCCACCCGGCGCCGGAGGATTGCGAATACTACCTCTGCGGCCCGCCGGTGATGATCTCGGCGGTGCTCGGTGTGCTGGCCTCGCTCGGGGTGGAGCCGGCGTCCATCTTCAACGACGATTTCGGAGCGTGACATGACGACGAGCTTCCGCCCGACGCGCCGCTTGTTTCTCGCCACCGGGCTGACCGCCCTCGCAGCACCCGCGCTCGGGCGGAGCGCCCCGGTGGTCGAGGTGCTGGACGGCCGCGCCTTCGGCAGCCACTGGCGGGTGACGCTGCCGGCCGGGCGCAATGCGGGGCGGCACCGGCCGGCGATCGAGGCGCTGCTGGCCGATATCGACGCGCAGATGTCGCCGTGGCAGCCGGACAGCGCGGTGAGCGCCTTCAACGCCGCGCCGCGGGGCGAGCATCCGGCCCCCGCCGACCTCGCCGGTGTGACCGCCACCGCACTCGCCATCGCGGCGGAGAGCGGCGGCTGGTTCGACCCCACGGTCGGCCCCCTCGTCGCCCACTGGGGCTTCGGCCCGATCCGCGGCAGCGAGCGGCCGGACTGGCGCGGGCTCTCCGCCGGCGAGGGGCATCTGGCCAAGGCCGAGGCGGGCCTGACGCTCGACCTCTGCGGCATCGTCAAGGGTTTCGCGCTCGACCGGGTGGTGGCGCTGCTCGAAGCGGCGGGGGAGCGCGACCTGCTGGCCGACCTCGGCGGCGAGCTGGCGGCGCGGGGGCGTCACCCCTCGGGTCGCGGATGGTCCGTGGCGGTGGAGGAAGCCCGGCGCGGCCTGCCGGGAGGCGCGGCGGCGCTGCTGCGGCTGGACAGCGCGGCGGTGGCGACCTCGGGCCTTGCGGCGCAGCGCTACGAGATCGGCGGGCAGCGGGTCGGCCACATCATCGACCCGCGCGCCCGCGCGCCGCAGGCGGGGCGGCTCGCCTCCGTCACCGTCGCCGCCGCCGACGCCACCCGCGCCGACGCCTGGGCCACGGCGCTGTTCGCGGCGGGCGAGGTGGAGGGACCGGCGCTTGCAACCCGCGCCGGGCTCGATGCACTGTTCCTGATCGACGGGGAGGCTGTCTCGGTCACGACCGGGTCAATTGCCGCCCGGCTGGTCTGAGGAAGCGGCCATGGAGTTCCTGCTTGCCCTCGCCCTCGTGCTCCTCGCCTGCCTCGGGCTGGGCCTCGGCCTCCTTTTCGGCCACGGCCCCGTCAGGCGCAGCTGCGGCGGCTGCGATGCGGCCTCGCGCTGCGCCGCCTGTCCGAACCGCGCCGGGGACCAGCCATGAACACCACCGCCCCAACCACGATCGCCCATGTCCTGCACCGCGTCGCCCGCCCGCTCTCCCCCGAGACGCAGATCCGCGAGGCGGCGCAGCGGCTCGTCGACGGCGGCCTCGCGGCGCTGCCGGTGCTGGATGATGCTGGGCGGCTGGTCGGCATCCTGACGCAGAAGGACTGCTTCGTGCCGGCGGTCAGTGCGTCCTACTACCGGACCTGGAAGGGCGCGGTGGCCGATCACATGGCGCGCGAGGTCCAGACGCTCGAGGCGGGCACAGAAATCGTTGAGGCGGCGCGGGTCTTTGCAGAGAGCCCGCACCGCGTCCTGGTCGTCATGCACGAGGGCGCCGTCGCCGGGATGCTGGACCGCTCGGACGTGCTCGCCGCCGTGCTGGCCATGTCCTGAAGGCTCCGCGCTCGCGGCTGCGCTCGAGGCTGCGCTGACGGCTAGTCAGGCCGGGATCGCTGCGCGGAGCAGCGAGAGCGTGTGGCGGGCGATCATCAGTTCCTCGTCCGTCGGGATGACGTAGATCGCAATCCGGCTCGCCGCCGTGGAGATCAGCGGTACGGCGGCGGCATTCGCTGCCGGGTCGAGCTCGGCCCCCAGCCAGGCGAGACGCTCGATGATGCGGGCCCGGATAGCGGGCGCGTTCTCGCCGATGCCCGCGGTGAACACGAACGCATCGAGCCCGCCCAACGCGGCTGCGAGCATGCCGGCGCTGAGCGCGGCGCGATAGACAAAATGGTCTATGGCATGGCCGGCCTTCGGATCGGTGGACTCCATCAGGGTGCGCATGTCGCTGCTGATGCCCGAGAGCCCCTTGAGGCCCGAGCCGTGATAGAGCAGGTCGGACACGGCCTGCGGGCTCATGCCCCTGTCGGCGATGAGGTGCAGCACGATGCCGGGATCGAGTTGGCCCGGACGCGTGCCCATGACTAGGCCATCGAGTGCGGTGAAGCCCATCGTGCTATCGATGCTACGGCCGTCCTTGATCGCGCACATCGAGGCGCCGCTGCCGAGATGCGCAACGATCACCCGGCCCGCCGCCGCCTCGGGCGCCAGCGTTCGGAGCCGCTCGGTCACGAACTCATAGGAAAGGCCGTGGAAGCCGTAACGGCGCACGCCTTCATCGTAGTAAGAGCGCGGCAGGGCGTAGGCATCGGCGAGAGCGGGGTGCCCCCGGTGGAACGCGGTGTCGAAGCAGGCGACCTGCGGGAGTTCCGGGCTGATCGCCATCGCCTGCCGGATCGGCGCGAGATTGTTGGGCTGGTGCAGCGGTGCAAGCTCCTGCAGCGCCGCCAGCCGCTCGAGCACGGTCGCATCGAGCAGGGTCGGGCGCACGTAATCCGCGCCGCCGTGGACGACACGGTGGCCGATCGCAATCAAGTTCAGCCCGGCCAGTCCAGCCAGCCAGGCGCGGGTTTCGGTGAGCGCCGCCGGAAGGTCTGGAATCGCCTCAGGCGCATAGGCGCGTGAAACCAGCTCCTGTCCATCCTCCCCGCTGGCGCGAAGCCGGGGTCGGACGCCGATCCCGTCCAGTTTTCCGCGGACCCGCCGCTCAAGACAGCCGTCTTCGATCGCGAAGATCTGGAACTTCAGGCTCGACGACCCGGCGTTGATCACGAGGATCGACTGCATCGAAAGCTTCATGGCGGGCTGACGCGGTAGTGATGCGCAAGCATCAGCGCGATGGCGCAGGAGGCGAGTCGGGTGTCGCGCGCGTCCGCGCGGCTGGTCAGCACGATCGGCACTTTCGCGCCGAGCGCGATCCCTGCGGTGTCCGCGCCACCGAGATACTCGAGCTGCTTGGCGAGCATGTTGCCGCTTTCGAGGTCGGGCACGACGAGGATGTCGGCCTGCCCTGCGACCGGCGAGACGATGCCCTTGATATGCGCCGCCGCGGGCGACACAGCGTTGTCGAAGGCCAGCGGGCCGTCCAGCAACGCCCCCGTGATCTGACCGCGGTCGGCCATCTTGCAGAGCGCGGCGGCATCGAGCGTCGCCGGCATCGTCGGCGAGACAGTCTCGACCGCCGCGAGGATCGCCACCCGCGGCGTCTGGATACCCAGCACGTGCGCCAGATCTATGGCGTTCCTGACGATGTCGGCCTTCTCGCTCAGGGTCGGCGCGATGTTCACGGCCGCATCGGTGATGATGAACGGGCGCGGGTAGGCCGAGGTCTGCATGACGAAGCAGTGCGTGACGCGCCGCTTGGTCCGCAGTCCACCTCTCGCGGCGATCACCGCACCCATCAGTTCGTCCGTATGCAGGCTGCCCTTCACCAGCACCTCGACTTCGCCAGCCGCGGCGAGTTCCACCGCCCGCTCTGCGGCCGCGTGGCTGTGCTGCACGTCCTCCACACGCAGGCCGTCGAGGTCGAGCCCAGCCTCGTCCGCGAACGCTTCGAGCCGCGCCCGCGGTGCCACCAGCACCGGATCGATCAGGCCCGCATCCCGCGCGTCGAACACTGACGAGAGGCTGATGGCGTCGCAGGGATGGACGATGGCGGCTCGGACGGCGCCCATGGATCTCACATGCTCGAGCAGCCTTGCCGTGCCGTGGTTCGCGACCGTCAGTTTTATCTCCGGCAAGGACGCGCGCGCCCAGGTGACGCGATCGGCCGGGGCGATCAGGTCCACCCAGCCCTCCAGCACCACATCACCCTGCTGGTTCGTGCAGCGGCAATCTGCGCGGACTCGCCGGCTCGCGGCATCGCGCTCGACGATCTCGACCCGCGTGGTGATGGTGTCACCCGGACGGATCGCCCCGAGGAACGCGAGGCTCTCGCCAAGATAGGTGGCGCCCGGGCCAGGCAGGCGGGTGCCCAGCACCATCGCGATCAGGGCGCTGCCCCACATGCCGTGAGCGATCATCCCGTCGAGATGCTTGACGGCGGCACTGTCCGCATCGACCGAATCACGGTCGGCAAAGCCGGTCAGGACGGCGATAACCCGGATGTCCGCTGCGCTCAGTGTCCGCTCGACCGAGGCGGTGTCGCCGAGCGAGATCTCGTCGAATGTCTTGTTCTGAAGAACGGCGATCTCGCCCATCGGCGAGGCTTCTGTCTCAGGCATCGGAACCTCCTCGGCGCGGCGCTCGGACAGCCCCGCGATCGGTTGCAGCGCCGTTCACGCGCGGCAGCCCGCGATAGTCAACCTTCGTTGCGAAGCCGTGTTTTCATCCAGCCGCCGCCTTCGCGCCGCGTTGCGACCTTGCTCAACTCGCGTTCCCGCAGGACCAGGCTCGGGACCGCGGTGCAGAACAGCCAGCCACCGGCAGAGAGTGCAGTAGTCGAAAAGTCCGGCTGCAGGAACGGCAAATAGATCACGCTCGCCGGGTGCCCTCAGGAACGGTGCGCCCTTCGCGGAACTGCCCCTCGCCTCCCCACCGTTGCAGGACCCGATGCTGCGACGTCCCGTGGCGATCGCAGATGGTCAGTATCCTGGCGCTGGTCCTGAGCATGATGAACAGGCTCTGCTGGTTGCTGTGAATGGTTCCGGCCGAAGGCGTCCCGAGAAAGACCCATGTTCTGAATCATGCTGCACAGACTGATTGACAGCAAGATGACCGCGGTCCGAACATCGACACACTGGAAGCGCTGATCCTGCCCGATGAGCCGAAGGCCAACGTCGAACGCTATGACGGCCTGCGGGCCCGCGGGAGACCGCCATGCGTAATGATCCCGCCAGCAGAACGTTCTCAAACCGCGCCGCGTCAGCCCTCATCCCGCCTGACGCCTTTCAGGAAATCTGCCATCACGCGGCGAATGACCTCGGGGCGTGTGGGGAGATCCTCGAGTGTCCTGCGATAATCATCGATCTCCCGGATCATCTCACGAGACATCCTGATCGTCACCGGCTCCGTATCCGCCACCGGGCGGCCCATCTTTTTTTGCATCGGCACGAAATTCCTCATCTGAGGGGTTGACTTCATGCCTACACGGTAACAGCATGGGCGAGCCGAAGCAAGGGCGGCAACCCTCGCTCCGGCTCTGACCACCACGATCCTTGGGAGATCACGATGGCTAACGACATGCCTAACATGCCTCTGCAGGCCGCTGAAGTGGCCAGCTTCACGACCCCGCTCGCGTCCTGCTTCTCCACCTTGCTGACCGCGCTCGCGAACTTCGTCAGCGCCGAGAGCGACCTGTCCGATGTGGACTACTGGGATCCCGCTTATTCGCGCTGGCGGCACGACGCAGAGTCTGCGCAGGACGAAGTCGTCGACGCTCTGCGGAGCGTCCACGGCGCCGGCGTGAAGCGGCCCGAAGATGTTCCGATGCGACGGCTTGCCCTTCTCGTCGACGGCATGATGGGCTCCGACAATCGCCGCGACTTCGATCGCCTGCACCGGCTGACCTCTTCGAACGCCGCCCTGTTCCGGTGTGCTGGCAGCAGCACGGCGGCTCGTCGGGTCGACAACATGCTGGTCGCTGGCCTTGCGCTTGTCGACGAACTCGCGGGGCTGGATCTCTACCGCGGGTCCTCTCCCGAGGATGATCCGGGTGATCGCTGCCGGCGGGACGAACTGCTGCCGGCGCTGAGCTGAGCCCCGATGTCTGGCTCAGGCGGCCCTGCTCTCTCCTGGAGAGCCGGGTCGTTCGAAGTCAGTCGAAGCTCTCCGCACCCGCAAATCCGAATTGACGGTCAGGTGGCCGCCGCCAGAACGGTCGCACCTGCCTGAAGCTTTCACCCATTCAGGGAGGCACCCCCATGCACCACTCTCATGACAACAGCATCATCATTGCCGGCGAGGCCCTGCCGGTCATCGACATGCCGATCCACGATCGCTGGCGCGAAGCGGCTGACCGGCGTGGCTTCGACATCACCGCGCGTGTCGCCGATCGCTACGCCCTCGCCCTCACCTGCCGCCGGTGCGGCGAGCTCTCGCGCACCCGGCTATTCGTGCTGATGCAGCATCGGCCCCGCTGCGCGCACTGCATCGAAGCAGCCTGGCGGCAGGAGGCGGCATCGGCCGGTCTCACCTTCCTGCGCCGAGATCCGGGCAGCACCGCTTATGCGTGGTATCGGCTCCCCTGCGGGCATGACGCGCGGCGCCAAATTGGGCTGATCACGCGTGTCGCCGCAGGCGAGACGGGACTGCGCTGCGCGACGTGTCAGGAAGCCGTGGAGGCAGCCGAGGCCCAGGCCGTTGGGTGGGAACTCGTGGGCCCCGATCCGAAGGGTGACACGAACTACCGCCAATACAGGCACGCATGCGGCCACCAGCAACGCATCGCCCGCGGCAATGTCAGAAGCCAGCGCTTCGACTGTGCCGGATGCGGGGTCACGTGGACTGCAGCGCCCAGTTTCATCTACCTTTTCCGTGTGCTCCTGCCCAACGGAATGCGGGTCCTCAAGCTCGGCTTCTCCAGGAACCCTCAATCCCGCTTGCAGCATCAGCTGCTCGGCGATCGCGATCTCGCCTGCCATGTCCTGCGCGTCGTTGCGATGCCCAGCGGTCATGACGCGATCCGCACCGAGAAGCGTCTCCATGCCAGGCTGCGTCGCCGCTTCCCCGACGCTGTCATTGACGCGAAGGACTTCGCAGGCGCGCTCACGGTCGTGACGGAGGTCTACGCCGAGTGGCTCGAAGCCGAGATTCAGCAGCTGCTCGACGGCATCGAAGAGGACTCCGATGATGACGGCGCCTGAACGGACAGCCTGAGACGGGGGCGCGGCGGCCTTGGTTCCTCGCGTCCCGGAGGTTCTCCGGAACGGCGGAGGCCAGGCACGTCCCCCTTTCCCCTCAGCCACCGTCGAACACTCAGCCACCGGCACCTTGCTGGTGGTCCCCCCATCCAATCCGTGAGGCCGCCAGATGACCACGCCGCGTTGGACCGATCTTGCCACAGAAGCCCTCGCTCGGATCCGCATGGCAGCGGATGACAGCGCTGAGCCCCCCGACACGCCTGACTGGCTTGAGGAGGCTGAGTGGATCCAGCCGAGGCAGCTTGCACCCTTGCGAACGTCCCCCGCAGCCGTGTCCGGCGACGAGCGCGGCCCCGGCACCGCCCAACAGGACGATGCCGTCCGGGCCGCAAACGATTCCGTTCGACCGGCCCCGCCGATGCCAATCGACCGGGTGCTCGTCCTGCTTCGGCTCTGCGCAGGTCTCGGTAGCGCCACAAGGCTGGATGCGATGGTTCAGCCGCACGCGGTCACGGTTCTCGATCACGGCGATATTCCGCAGGAGTTGGTGCGCGAACTGCTGGTCGACGGGCTGCTGCCAGAGGGGGTTGCCACCACGTCGCAAAATCCCCTGCGGCCTCACGCCCCGGGCGACGGGCTGAACCTGTTCGCGCTCCGGACCGCGACCGAGCGTTACTATCGCAGTAGCACGGAAAGCCAGCTCACGGCGTTGCTGGGTCGCGCCAGCCCGGTGCTGCTGCTGGTCACCGATCCGGAGGACATCGCCGTCGAACTCCGCTCCGCTTTGCCCGCGGCGATCACTGTGCCGCTGGTGAACCGGGAAATCCTCCAATTCTTGCTCGGCATCACGCGCAACGGCGACGATCTGCCTGGCGACGGCGACGAGTTCCTCCGGCGCCTTCCGGATGATGCGGATCTGGGAAAGTTGAGTGCGCCGGCACTCCTTCTGGCGCTGCGCGAAGCCTCGACGGAAGCGGTGGTCGAGCGCCTCCGCGCCATGGTCTCGGCCGACGAATTGACCGATCGGAAGCAGGATCGGCGCCCCACGCTCGACGACATCGAGGGGCTGGGGGAGGCCGAGAGAATGGCACGGCGTATGGTCGCCGACCTTCTCGCGTGGAAAGCGGGTGAGGTCGCGTGGTCGGAGCTCCAGCGGTCGATGCTGCTCTTTGGCCCGCCGGGAACAGGCAAGAGCTTTCTTGCCGCCGCGATCGCCAACAGCGCCGGTATCGCGCTCGTGCGAGGGGGCTTCGCTCAGTGGCAAGCGGCAGGGCATTTGGGCCGAATGCTCTCGGCTATGAGGTCCACCTTCAGGGAAGCGCAGGATTCGGCGCCAGCCGTCCTCGTGATCGACGAGATCGATTCTGTGGGCAGCCGCACCAGCCACGATCAGCACAACGAATCATACCGGCGCCAAGTGATCAACGCAGTCTTGGAAGAGTTCGACCGCCTGTCGCAAATGGAAGGTGTGCTCGTCGTCGGCACATGCAACGCCCCCGAAACGATCGATCCTGCACTGCTGCGTCCTGGCCGGATGGATGCCATCGTCGAAGTGCCGCTTCCGGGCCGCGCCGCGATCGCGCGGATGATGCGCGACGGTTATCCGGGGCAGATCTCCGATAGTGATCTCGCTCGCCTGGCGCGTGCGGCCTCGGGACACACCGCCGCCGCGATCGACGGCGGATTGCGTGGGGCGCGTGCTGCGGCCCGAGCAGAGCGGCGGCCGGTCCGACCCGACGACGTTCTGGAAGCGCTTGGGAACCGGCACGAGGCTGATGCCTCGATCTATCACCGAACTGCGATCCACGAATGCGGGCACGCGATTGTCGCGACCGCGCTGGGCGTCAGCCGCGTCATGCGGGTGGTCCTCGGGCCCGCAGGAGGGGAGACGTTGTCGGAACCCCGTCCCCGGAGCGGACTTCTCCGGGAGATCGAAGCAGACCTCGACCGCTGCATGGCAGGTCGGGCGGCGGAGCGGCTTGTCTGTGGCAACATATCCGCAGGTTCAGGCGGGCCTTCGAACTCGGATATCGCCGAGGCAACCCGCATTGCCGCGTCGATCGACATGCGCCAGGGACTGGGCGCTGAGGGCCCGCTGTGGCTGGGTCGGAACCTGGACGGCTATCTTGAGAGCACGGAACGCCGCGCGCGGGTTCGGGCGCGGATCGAGCAGGCCGAGGAACGGGCCCTCGTGGTCTTGCAACGCAATCGCGCGCTGCTCGAGGCGATGGCCGCGGCGCTGACCGCGGCCGGATCGCTTGAAGGCGAAGAACTCGAAGCATGGACGCGGCAGGTGGACCCTGGCGAGAGCGCCAGTCCGCGGGAATGATGCCGAGTTCGGCAACCGGGGTCGACAGGGCGAACCCGTTCGCCTGCCGTCCCGTGTATGTGCCTCAACACACACCGCCCTGGGTTGCATTACCACCCGGACGCATGTCACTGTAGCTTGCCACGAATGTAAGCATCCCTTTCCATGAGCCCTGCATGCCGCTTGAACGACTAATCGAGGATCGCATGCGGTTTCATGGCTTCAACAAATCATTTCTCGCCGAGAAAAGTGGACTCTCGCGGCCGACCCTGCGGCAGATCATGAACGGAAAAGGCACCATCTCCAGTCTCGCCCAGGTGCTTCCACCTCTGGCCTGCACCTGGGCGTGGTATCCGCCAACGAGCACGCATGCCGGTGCCGTCCTAGCCGAGTTACGTCGGCGACGCAGGCTGACGCAGGCTCAGGTTTCCGCCCGGCTGCTCTTGAGCCGGCCTGTCATCATTGGCATCGAGAAGCGCATGCGCGGGGAACTGGCTTCGCTTCTGGGCTATACGCAACTCCTCGGAATGCCTGCCCCAATCGCCCCGATCAGTTCGAAGCGCCGCCTGATCCCCGCCTCCAATGCCCCGGAGCGCGATCGCGTCATGACTCCCCCTGCCTTGGCGCGCGCCATCTGCGACCACTTCGCGCCGCAGATGCACGGACTGATCCTGGACCCTGCGAGAGGCAATGGGGCCTTCTACGATCATTTTCCCAGTCACCTCGCCAAAGACTGGTGCGAGATCACGGATGGGAGCGATTTCCTGGCCTGGCAAGGCCAGGCCGACTGGATCGTCACCAATCCGCCGTGGTCACGGCTGGCCGATTTCATGGTGAAGGCGATGAACTGCGCGGACAATATCGTGTTCGTGGCGCCCCTTCCCAATCTCACCACAAAGGCCCGGCTGCGGACGATCCACAAGGCCGGCTTCGGGATCGCCGAGCTGCTGCAGTTCGAAACACCACGGGAATGGCCGCAATCGGGATTTCAGCTCGTCGCCGCCTGGATCAGGCGTGGCCACGCGGGAGCGTGCCGATTCACGAGTCTCGAGGCCAGCGCCTCGAACTCGTGGTTACGCGCTGCCTGACATGGAGTATCGGCACGGCGCACCCGGCGCCGCCACGTTCTCGGCAATGCTCCAACACATCGTTGATCCTGCCGCTTTCGGCCCTGAGCTGTCGTTTATGACGTCGCAAGCGCTGCATCGCACCTACCCCGAACCGGCCGTTCAGGCACTTCCAGCGAGACAGGCTCCGTGATGCCGGCGGCGGACGAAGCTGTCGGCCAGGTCGTGCCTCATTCCCAATCGAATAAGGGGTTAAAGGAGCCCCCGATCCGCCCTCCCGAGGCGAGCACAGTTGCGGTCCGGTCAGCCTTGGGTCCCTCGTCCAGCAGGTAGAGAATGACGTTCGTATCGAGGAAATCAACGGGCATTGGCGTCGTTTCGGGTCAATCTCTGCGAAGCAGGCAGGCGCCCCCGGAGGCTGCGCAGACGCTCCAGCACCTCTTCCGCGGAAGGTTCGCGTCGGACCGCAAGGCCCCTCTCCGCCGCCACAAGTTCGATCTTGTCGCCCTCCTTGAATCCTAACGTCCGCACCAGTTCTGAAGGCAGCCTCACCGCGAGCGAGTTTCCCCATTTCGACACTTGCATGGCATAATCTCCGATCAGCGTATCCTTGGCTCTATATGTATATCATTGCGCCCTACCCCAAGCTGACCAGACAATGCGCTGGCCACCCAGAGGCGCATCCCGAGGCTCGTCCTAGCCTAATGAACTTGCTTTCGGGCTTCCAGGATGAGCCTGCCGGAAGCGGTGCCCGCAGTCACTTCCGTGGTTACTCCGGAGTCCTGAGGCAGCAAGTCTCCGCGCCCGGTGACCGAAATACACCTAACTCGATCAAGCCTCAAGGATCGAGTCGCAGCTGCCTCCCGGTCATCGTGCACCTGGCGGCCCTGGACCGGCCCTGAAGCCGGCCAGAATGCCGGCTCGGCCGTGCTCCCGTTTCAGTCCTTGGCTCCGAATCTTGGCTGCGCCGAAGACACTGATTTTCTGGCACTCGGTGCTTGAGGCCGATCCCGCCTTGGGACACTTTGTCTGCACCTCTCGGAGATCACGATGATCCGCAGAAGCGCAGAGACGCTGTATGTTCATCGGCGAAACGCCTCCGGCCGACGCGCTCTGCGCTCGGATGCCCTGGGCCGTGACTGCACCACGTATTTCATCGACCCTTCCCGCAATCTTGACCCCGATCAACGCGCCCGGGCACGGAAGCTGATCAGGGCCAAGATGGCTGAGCGGGTCGCCGGGGCCAAGGTAGCGATCAATCAGACCCAGCGGCGCCGAGCTGCCACGACGACGCGCCGCGAGCGTGCGGCGATCGCGATCCTGGACCGGGTGCGGGCTTGGGTTGGAGGCGATGTTCACGCTCTCGCATGGTATCGATCGATGCCCATGCGGCCCTGGGCTGCCGAACCGGAGAGGCTCTCGTCGAGGCCGACGAGGGCGCTGCTCTCAACGACTACCTCGATCGCCTGGCTCTGGAGCCTACGCGTGAGCCTGGCAGGCTGTTGCGGTTCCTCCGCTTGATCTCCGGCCAAGCTCTTGGCCCCGTCAACACTTACCTGATCCATCGGGCATAGCCGAGCGCGGCAAGGATCGTGACGTCGAGCCTGCCGGCTGGCTCCCCCAGCCGCGCCGCCATTCCTGCGGCGAGCGGAATGCCCTGCGCCGCGCGCTCGCGGGCCGTCATGGCGCCGCGCTCGACTAGCAGCAGCGCTGCGTCGGCACCCGCTGGTTCGACCGCGATGCGTCCGTCGGCTGCAACGCTCGCCGCGCTGACTAACACGGTAAGGTGACTGGCGGAACCCGCGAGGCGCTCGTGCGCCTGACGAAGGAACTCGACGGCTCAACTCTCATCTATTGTCAGTCGCCGGGCAGCGTGCGTCGCGTAGCACAGGTGATGGTCGATCGGCAGGTCACACCCGCGGAGCCGGCCTTAGCCGACGTGGTGGACTGGGTGGGCCGCAATTTCCATCCGGACTGGATCGTCGCCCGCGCGCTGGCGAATGGCATCGGTGTTCATCATGGCCGGCTACCTCGTGCACTCGCGCAGTTACAGGTTCGTCTCTTCAACAGTGGTGCGCTGAGATTTCCCGTGTGCACGTCGACCCTGATTGAAGGCGTCAACACTGCTGCCAAGCATGTCGTTATCTACGATAACAAGATATCGAAGAAGCCGTTCGACTATTTTACCTACCGCAACATCCAAGGGCGATCAGGCAGGATGTTCCGACACTTCGTCGGCACCGTCCACCTCTTCCACGCGCCACCTGAGGCCGATCTTCCCGACGTAGACTTTCCTGCGTTCAGTCAGACGGACGCGGCAACCGACGGCCTTCTCGTGCAACTCGACGAGGCAGACCTCGGTGGGGAAGGACTACGCCGCGTCAATAAGCTGAAGCGGCAGCCGGATCTCAGCATTGAGACGATCCGCGCCAATGCCCACGTAGACCCGCAGCAGCAGATCGACTTGGCCCGCCACATCCGCCTTCACGCGCGCGAGTTGCATCCAGCACTGTCATGGCGTGGGGAGCCGTCTAACGATCAAATCTATAAAGTTTGCGATCTGCTGTTCGACACTCTTCTCGCTAGCGCGGGGAGGGATGTAGTTCGCAATGGCCGCCAGCTCGCGTTGCTGCTGACGCAACTGCGGCAGCTCGGGGCGTCTGGGCTCATCAGGGCGCAGGCTCAAGCGCTGGGTCCGCGGGCGCCTGCGGATCCGAGCGATCGGGTGGAAAACGTGCTTGATTTCTTGCGCAATTGGGCATCGTTCCACTTCCCACGCGCGCTCACCGCACTGGAGAGGATCCAAGCTGAGGTTTTCGGTCGTCTTGGCCTTCCCGCAGGATCCTACGCGCCCTTCGCAGTCAGGGTCGAGAATTTGATGCTGCCCCCAGCATTAGCCGCGCTCGACGAATATGGTCTTCCTTTGCAACTCGTGGCGCGGCTGGAGCAAATTCTTCCTGCCAGCAACGATCTTGACGCCGTTCTTGCGGCGCTGCGCCGCCTGGACACTAGTCGCCTGCGGCTCAGCCGATTCGAGACAGATCTTATTAAGGAAATCCAAGCTACCCTCTGAAAATTTATTCAGATATCAGAGCGGGTTTAGCGTTTGACCTATCTCGCCGTTCGGGTAGTCGCCGAACTTGGTCGAAGCTGATACGAATGGATGTTCGCCGTTGGTAAGCCGAAATGTAGTCACGGATATCGGTTTGTGGCTCCTCTCAGGACCACAGGCAACTGGAAGAACGTCGCTTTCGGTGCGGCTCCACAGAAGTCACGGGTCGGTCAACGGCAATAAGCTGGCTTCAGCGTAAGTTGCTGAAGGGCTGAACACGGCTGCGTCCTGCCCAGGCGCTCCCCGCCGCCAGTCACTGCGCGGCGCACCAATGACTGCGTCCCGTGTCCGCGCTGGCGGCTACGCTGCATTCCGTCGGTCCGCTTTCCGCCCAACGCAGGCGTTCACAGGAGGCCCTCTCCCCATGATGAGCAGAAGAACTCCCAGCCCCGAGTAGATAGTCTTGTCTCACTATCGGCAGCAAGAAAGTTCACCGAACGGCGATAGGAGGTGTCGCAGAAAGACATCATCGCAGCACAGGATTCAGCCCTCGCGGCTCAGTATGGTTTCCCTAGAGCCCAGCCTGAGTGCCGTCCGCATCTGCTCGGCCATGCCTAAACCGTGCTTCACCTTCTCGATTGTGGCATAGACATGCCCCGACGCCAGTGCCCAGCAGGCGCCGATCTGAGTCTTGTTGCGGGTGTCCTCGTTGGTAGCCCGGTCCGCGCCCTTGTATTCGACGACGAACAGGCGCCCATCGGTCAGCTTCGCCACGAAGTCGGGGTAGAACCTGTCCTTCAGCAGCGGCAGCGAGAAGCTGTCCCGATGGCGGGGGATGTTGCGCAGCCAGACCTCGACCTGCTCCAGCGCGTCGAGCGCCTGAGCGCAGGCGAACTCCTCGCCCGTCTCGTCGCCATCGAAGGCCGGGACTGCATCGTTGCCCAGCAGGTGCTTCTGGAAGCGCAGCCGGTTAAGCGGCGTCAGCGCGACATCGCGGTAGGTCGAGGCGTCGAAGCGGATCGTGCCGTGCGGCGATATCGTCGGCGCAGCGCCTTCATCGAACAGTGCTGCCTGCCGGATCGCACTGCGGTCCGCATCGCGCTGTTCGGCAATGCGCTGGCGCAATTTCGCGGACAGGGCGTCTTGCCAGTCCGCCAGCGTCTGGGCCGCCATTCCGCGGCGGCTGCGCAGATGCGCCACGGCGGCGCTGATCCAAGCGCGCAGGTGGTCCTGCGGCAGATCCGGCGCGCGGCAGGCGCGTTCCAGCCATTGCACCAGCGTCGCGGCCAGGCTGTCGTCATCGACCGTGCCGAAGCCCTGCAATGCGGGCTGCGTCATGGTCGTGCGGGAATAGACCAGCCTTTCGCCGTCGAGGTCGATCTCCAGCACCTCGTCATGGCGCTGGAAGTTCAGGTCGTCCTCGCCCAGGCAGGCGGAGGCTTCGCTCAGCGACCAGTCCGAGAGCTCCATCAGGCTATCTGTGTCGGCGGGGACCAATTCGCCATCCACCAAGGCGAACAGCAGCGGCACGTCGATCACCGCGCCGCGTTCGGCGGGCGAGCGGCGCTGCTCGACCTTCTCGCGGTGCTTTTCCAGCGCTGCGCGCAGCGTCGGGCGGTCAGGTTCCGAGGTCATGGCGATCAGGCGTTCGGCCACCGCGGGGGCCACCTCGCCCTTGATCCCCGCGGTCAGGCTGCGGTCGGGGGCGGGCGTCCATTCGACGCCGTCCTCGGCCATCTCCGTCAGCACCGCGCGGATCTCCTCAGAGTCCGCCAGCGGCACCTGCCAGACCGGCTGCGGGCGGACCGGTGTCGGGTCGAACAGCATCCCCTGATCGGCGGCCAGACCGTCCGGCTGGACCGAACCGCGGACCTCTTCGTCGGTGAAGCCCATGCCGATTAGCTTGTCTGTCAGTGCCTGCGCGGTCTCGTTGAACTCGGGTTCGGACACATGCGCGTAGGCCATGTTCAGCGCCGGGTCCTTACGGCGTTCTGCATAGGGCATCCGCAATACGCGGCCCAGAAGCTGCTCGACCGCGGTGGAGCTTCGCAGCTTCTGCGTCGCGCACAGCACATAAGCTGAGGGACAGTCCCAGCCCTCGCGCAGCGCCTGCACGGTGATGACGTGGCGCGTGGGCTCCGAAGGATCGCGCAGGTTCACGCCGTCCAGCTCGCGCCGGTCGCCGGTGGCGATCTTGATCCAGCCGGGCGGGACCAACCGCCCGACCAGATAGTCGCGGATCTGTTCCACCGTCGGCTCTCGGCCTTTCGGCTGCGCCTGATACAGCACCACCGGGCGGATGTGGTCCTTGTCGCGCCTCGCCTTTTCTTCCAGCATCGCGCGCGTCCGCAGCGCGCCATCGACGGCCGCGCGCCAGTCGCCATGCGGGCGCAGGCGGATCGGCAGCTTGATCATCTGCTCGTCCTTCAGCGCCGTCGCGGTCACGCTGAACAGGATGTTGTTGCGGTCCCTGGGCGTCGCGGTGAACTCGATCACCGCTGCCGGCCGCACGCGGGCCTGCACCTCGCGCGACAGGCCCGTGACGGCGTTATGCGCCTCGTCAACCAACATCAGCGGGCGGTGGTGATAGAGCAGGTTGGCAAGGCTGAACTTCACCGTGCCTTCGGTCAGCAGCGGGCTTTCGGCCGCTTCTTCCCGCGACACCCGCTCCATCCCTTCGGCCGGCAGGGCGGAAAAGAACGGCTCCAGCGCCTCGTGATGGGCATAGACGCGGCGGCCCGAGGTATTGCCGACACGGAACGCCTGGATGGTGGAGACGATCACGCAGGCGTTCTGCGCCAGATCCGCCGGGGTCAGCATGTCGAAGGCTTCGATGTCGAACACCCGCACCCGCCCGTTGAACGCCGCGTCCAGACGGCGGCGATAGGCGTGGGTGCGGTCACTCAGCGCGTCAAGCGTCTGGTCCTTGATCGCGGTCGAGGACACGAACCACAGCACCAGAGGATGCGGCCGGGCCGCGACCTGGGACCACAGCCGCACCGATTCCGCCGCCAGCAGCGTCTTGCCGCCGCCGGTGGGCAGGCGCAGGCAGACGTAAGGCACCTCCGGCAGCCCGGTCAGCGGTTGATAGGGCTTACGGGCCGGCAGAGGCTCGCCCGCGGGGACCGCCGCGCGTTCCTGATGCGCGACCTCGTGGGCGAAGGCCTCGGCCGGGCCAGTTGCCGGGGCGCGGGTCAGGAAACGGTCGAGCGCGTCCAGCGTCGCCTGCTGATAGCGTTTCAGCTCCATCACAGACCCCCCGCGTTCAGGTCATAGGGGGTCTGGCGGAACTGCACCCGCTCGCGCTTCAGCGTCGCGGGCGACAGGCGGCAGGCGGTGGCATAGACGGTCAGCGTGCCGGTGAAGCCCTGCGGCAGGGCCTCGCGGATCAGGGCCAGCGTGGCGCGGGTCAGCACGTTGCCACCCTGCGGGCTGCGGTCCTTGAGGATGCCGTTGAACAGCAGCGCCACCGCGCGGTCGGCAGGGGGCGGGGGCGCCTCGCCCTCATCCTCCGGCACCTCGGCGCGGGGCGGAGGGCTGACGATGCCCAACAGGGGCTTGTCGGGCACCCCGTCCAGCGGGCGGCGGGTTTCCGAGAACCAGACATGCCGGGCGAGGTCGGCAAAGCGCACCTCGGGCGCGATCACGCCGTTCTCGTCATAGACGCGCGGCCCGAGCGTCACGAAGCGGAAGCCGCCGCCGCCCTGCCAGCCCACGTCCTTGCTGATGCCGCCCTGTTCGCCCTCGATCACCTTCCGCAGCCGGGTGGCGCAATGGGTGCGGGCGTGGTCGCCCATCTCGACCCCGATCCAGCGCCGGCCCATCTTGTGGGCGACGGCGGCCGTGGTCCCCGAGCCGAGGAAGCTGTCGAGCACAAGGTCGCCGGGATTGGTGGCGATATGGAGGATGCGCCGGATCAGGCGTTCGGGTTTGGGGGTTGGAAAATTGATCCCCAATGCTGCAAGTTCGCGGGCGCCGTCTTGATTATATCCGTATTCGTCGCCACCGGCCCAGAGGGTCACCGGTATGACTCCCTCGTCCGCTTCCGCGAGAAACATTTTCAGGCGTGGAGCGCGGTCTCCTGCTGGCCCAAACCATAAACGGTCATCGTTGCGAAGAGCCATGTAGTTGCCCTCGCTCCGCGCCCAGCAACGGCCCGGAGGCGGCAAGACCTTATTACCGGACGGAGTGATTATCGGATACAGGTTCTCTGATTTTCCTGTTTTCGCAAACTGTCGTCCCCGCGCACCTGAAAGCAAACTGATGGTAAAGGTTATTGACTGCCAAGGTCCGCGTGGGTCATCATCAGGGTTACTGAACCGATCGGTTTGTTCTTGCTTGCGAGGCACGTTGTTGGGGCTGAACCGTGCTCGATCCTTGCAATACCACAGGATGTGTTCCGTTGATGTGGAGACAAATTCTGCATTGCTTCTGACGGCATAGGACTTCTGCCAGATGATGTTGGCCACGAAATTCCTTCGGCCGAGCGTTTCGTCTAGAATTGATTTAAGGTAGTGCGCCTCGTTATCGTCAAGATGCACCCAGATGCTGCCGTCCTCGGACAGGAACTCGCGCAGCAGCATCAACCGGGGCACGATCATCCCCAGCCATTGCGCGTGTTCCAGATTGTCGTCGTAATGCTCGAAGGCCGAGCGGGTGTTATAGGGCGGGTCGATATAGATGCATTTCACCCGCCCCGCATAGAACGGCAGCAGCGCCTTCAGCGCCTCCAGATTGTCGCCCTGCACCAGCAGCCCGTCCTCGCCGCCGGAAGCCTGCGCGCCGTGGGATAGCGCGGGCTCCTCGGTCAGCAGCCGGAACGGCACCTGCGCGGCCGTCCGCAGATCCGCCTCCCGCGTCAGCCAGTGCAGTATCGGCATCTCGTCCCCCGTCGTCCTGCACCGGGTGTAGCCGAGCCATTCAGGGGAAGGGAACCACCAGCCCGAACAATGCCTGGCGTTGTCAGGCAACGAGGAGCATGGCCGAGTCCGCCCTCACGGTTCGAACCCATCCGTCAACGAGGTTCCCGCTTCCATGGGGCGCGGCTCGCCAGTGCTGAGGCGGAGCCGCACGGACAGGCTCTCCTTGAGCGCCGCGGCGATAACCGGCTGCCCGCCATCGCCGAGAACCATCAGCTGGCCGTCGCGGAGCTGCAGGCGAATGCCGTTGACGCTCACCTCGGCGCCACGACCCTGTCTCCTGACCCTGAACCGGGCGTCGGGCGCGACCGCATCCACCGCTGCGGCAACCTCGCGAATGATGTCGATCAGAGTCAGTCGCCCAGCGGTTCGTCGAGACGGGAGATCAGGTTCTCGACCACGTCGTGGAGCAGGGCTTCGCGCTCCCGGTCGTGGAGTTGCCGGGCCATGATGATCCCGAGCATCTTCTCGCACCTGGCCAGCCGCTCCTCTCCCGCTGTCTGGCGCTCCAGCAGGTCGACGGCGCGCTCGATCCGGTTCGCCAGCCCGCCCAGGATCTGCAGGAACGCCTCCCTGCGGTCCTGCGCGCCGTCCGTCCCTGCCCTGAGCATTTCTTCCAGGGACTGAAAGGCCGTGATCAAGGAGCGGAGAGACTGGTTGATCTCCCGCAGGTTCGTGTCGGTCATTCCGATTTCCTTCCGTCATTGATGACGCGGGGGGTGTTGGCCTCTGCGGCAGATCGAGGACCAGCCCGAACCACAGGTCATGCAGGGCCTCGGCCAGTTGCTCGCGCAGGGACGTCAAGCGTATCGTCAGGGTTCTCAGGACCGCGGCAGCTCCGACGGGTCCAGCCACTCGTCGAGCAAGGCGGTCAAGTTTGCGATCGCTTCGTCCCGCGCTGCCATCCCCCGGCGCAAGCTGCCAATCTCTTTCAGGAGCCTGACCTCGCGGGCCCGCCACTCGGCCTCGATGCGGTGGACCGTGTCGAGCAGCAGCTGGTCCATCGGAGACAATCTCATCGGTTTCATGGGTCGGGCTCCTTTCAGCGCGAGGTGTCGCCGCGATGGCGGCAAGGCGATGGTGCCGCAGCGGAATGAGAGCCGGCCGGGCCGGCCCGGCGCCGAGCAGCTTCACGACGTCACAGGTGAGCGCGGTGTCATCCCGGAAATCGAAGCGGGCCTGGTTCTCCAGGGCGCGGCGCTCCCATGCGCGTTGCAGCCGCGGCAGCGCGGTGCGCATCTGCTCGAGTCGTTCGACCCTCAGCCGCTCCATGCCCTGCCCGCCCGGCTCGGAGAAGGTCAGACGGGGGGTGGCGCCATAGAGCGGTCCCTCGAGGCGGACATGATGCTCCCGACCGAAGCCCGGCGCGGCAACCGTGATCGCGCGCGTCGAGGTCCGGGCAACCGAGAACCCGAGTTCGGAACGCTTCTCGGCAAGGATTTCGAGCAGAGCTTCGCGGCTGCCGATGCGCCTGTCGCCGATCACCCGCCGGATCCGATCATGATAAACCTGCCGGATGTCGAGGCTGGGCAGGCATCCGGCGCGGTTCGCCTCGGCCGCATGCTTCAGCTCCCAGTCCGGCAGGATCAGCTGGCGAGCCCGTGCCGGATCACCAGGATCCGCCCAGCTGAAGCGATGATTCAGAGCGTCCTGCAGCGCCGCCCAGAGCTCGGCGCTGCCGCGCCGCGGCGGATGGGGGTTGATGCTGCGGAGGGCGCCTTGCGGCGTCAGGATGCCGCGAGACACCGCAACGTTCAGCTCGAGCCGACCGGTATGGGTGTGCGTCGTGACATAGGCCGGCGGCCGGCAGTGTTCGGCGATCCCGGCAAACGCCACCATGAAGAAGAGACGGAGCGCGACATCGACCTGTCCGCGGAGTTCGGGATCACCGGCATTGAACGCAGCCACGTCGATGTCGACGCGGGCGAATGACATGACCGCCGAGCTGTAGCGGTGAACGAAGCCGAGACTGCGGATCGACGCGCGCAGCAGGTCAGCGCGCCCCAGCAGGATCTCGGGAATAGGGTCGCGACGCACGAGAAGGCGCCGGCCGGCCGGCGAACTCTTCACGACTGCGGGCGCGTCCATGTAGTCCGTCAGGGCTCGACCGGCCTGCGCCCCCTCCCCGGCGCCGGTATGCTGCGAGAACGATATCAGCATTCCGAACTGACCGCGTCGGCCGCCGAGGACAGGGTCGGTTCCATCAGCGCCGCCTCGACGCGGCGCAGCTCGAGGGCAATGCGCAGCGCATAGAGCGGACCCGCCTGCGTCCTGACCTCGGTAGCGATCTCCTCGAGAAGCCGGACCGCGATGCCGAGCCTGGCGACGTTCTGCTGCCAATCGGCCCGCACGACCGAAGAACCGGAAAGCGTGCGGGCGAGGATGAACCGGTTGACGGACTGGTGCGCTGCCGCGGCAGCATTCTCGATGGCGCGCCGCTCGGCGTCGGTCACGTTCAGGACCGCCCATCGCTGGCGCTTCTCGTCTGGGGTCATCCGCGGCCGGGCCATCTGCTTCACACGCTACACCGGGGCTGCATTGCCGCGGCCCTCACAGGCTCCGACGCCCCGATGAAAAAACCAAACCAGCGAGAGCGACCCCGTCTCGGCCGCAGGCGTTTTCTGGTGACCAGTCGCGGAGACTTGCTGTCACAGGCCACCGGAGATGCCCCGGAACATCTTCCGAAGTCACTCCGTCAAGCCTTCCGGTGTCCGGGACGCTGACCAGCACGCGGCATATCCAGCAACCCCCACAGGTCTCACCTCCACCCTGCCCGTGCTGCTCGTTGTGCAGCCCGGACGAGCTACGACCGGGCCGACATGGCGTGCAGCCGGCGCGAGACTGTGGATATCGCCGGATCAAGGCTGGCGATGCGGGCGTCCGCTGCTGATGTCAGGAGGAGTGGCACGAGGGATTTCGAATTGGACGATGACGACCTGATCTTGAACAGCCTTTCCCGGCAGGAGAAGGAGAGCCTCGCCCGATATGGGTTGGCCGCGAAGACTCGGCGGCGGGAGGCGAACCAGCGCTCTCGGGAGCGCAAGAGACACGCGGGCCTCGTCCGCATGGAGGTCGATGTCCGACCGGAACACCGTGCTGATCTGCGCCTGCTGATCGACCTTTATGTCGCGGCCCGACACAGCGGCGACGCCCTGCAGGTTACGCGTGTGCCGATGCCGGTGCTGGACGGCAGCGCCGTGCTGGAGGCAGCCGCCAACGGAAATTCCCAGTTCGATGCCCGGTCCAACAGCCGTGCCGGTCCTCCCAAAAACAGTCGGCCGGCACCGCACCGCGCTGAACCGGGCGGGGACCTGGCGGAACTGGCGGGGTTTCAGAAGGCCTTCTTCTCCGACGGCTATTCGATCAGGCTCAACTCGATCATCGCGGACATCATCCGGACAGATGCGCCGCTTCCCCTCGACCTCCTGCGACGGAAGGTCGCTCGGCTCCATGGCTGGCACCGGGCGGGCGGGCTGATCGCGGCGCGCATCGATGCGTGCCTCGGTGCCGCCGAGATCCACGAGGAGGACGGCACCGCTTTCGTGTGGGAGCCAGGTGCCTACACCAGTCGTGTCCCGTATCGCGTCAGGCCGGAGCGCGACATCCGCGAGATCTCGCGACATGAGCTCGCCGACCTCCTCGACCAGCACGCCGTGGCGCTGGCCCATGCGGCGAACCCACTTCGGGAATGTGCCCGGCTCGCCGGTATCGGTCGCCTTACCCCCGCTATTCGCGAGTATCTCGAAGAATGCCTCGCCTGGTGGCGCGCCAACCCGAATTGATCTCGACCAGGAGGTCCGGTCACCGGGTGTGCGCCGACACCGCAACGAGAAGTCTTACCGGATAATGGCAGACCCGAATTTTCAGTTTGCCATGGCGTTGTTGCAGAACTCTCGCCGTGAAGGATTCACACCATGTGGTTAGAGGGGCAGCATGAGCAAGCGCAGGCCCGCCGGCTAGCGCACGACGGACGGGTCCGCCTACAACGATGCGCTCCGGAAGCGTGGGTCGCTGCTGATCTGGCTGGACAAGGAGATGGCCTGGCACTCGCCGCATCAGGCTCGCCGGGGGCGCCCGCCAGTTTTCTCGAATGAGGCGATCCAGTTCTGCCTGTCGACCAAGGTTCTGTTCAAGCTTCCGCTCAGGCAGACTGCCGGGATGGTCTCCAGCCTCCTGCAGCGGGCCGGCCTGGCCTGGCCCGTTCCGGACTATTCGACCCTTTGCCGCAGGCAGAAGACCGTGGAGGTGCAGATCCCGAATCTCCGCGCTGCCGGGCCGCTGAACCTGATGGTGGACAGCACAAAGATCAAGTTTCTCGGCGACGGCGAATGGCAGGCGCAAGCATGGTGCTCAGAGCCGCCGCCAATGGCGCAAGGTCCACCTGGCCATGGACACGGCCACCTCCGACATTCGCGCAGTCGAGTTCACACCCAGCTGGGAAGGCGACAACCCCGTCCTGCCGGAGCTGCTGGACCAGATCCCCGAAGATGAGGAGATCGGCACCGTGATCGCAGACGGCGCCTACGACACCCGACGCTGCCACAGGGCCATCATCGCACGCAGTGGCACAGCAATCATCCCGATCCGCAAGAACGGCCGACCGTTGAAAGAGGACTGCGCAGCCGCGCGGGCCCGCAACGAAACCCTGCGCGCCACGCGGCACTACGGCGGCGCGTTCTGGAAACGATGGACAGGATACCACGCCCGCAGATGAGCCGAGGTCAGGATGCGCTCCTCAATGCATTCGGCGAGCGCATCGCCGCAAGAGACCTGAACCGCCAAACCGCCGAAATCCACATCTGCGTCGCCTTCATAACACTTCAATGCCCTCGGCACCGCCGAGATCGTCCGCGTGGCCTGAACCTGAGGGGGGAAGGGGAAGTCACGCATCAAGCCGCCATTCTGCAACGATGCCGTTTGCCATATTCTTTTTCGCAAACTGCATGGCCAACTCCCACGCCAGCATGGCCCAGAGCAGCTATCGGAGCGGCATCAAACCACATCCAAGGACGCAGACATCCCCGAGATAGCCTCTCCGGGGCCACAATCGGAGGTTATCCTCATGTTCGGGCATGGAATCCTCATTCTCGAAAGTCTGGGCGGACCACAGCGCCTCGCGAGCGTCTATACTGGTCAGGACAGCACCGGGACAGGTTCCGGAAGGCATCGCGACATCGACATCGACCGCCGGAGAGCCCCTTCGCGCGGACTGGGAAGGCTTGCTTCGTGGCACGGCAGATATTGGATCAGACAGCAGGGAGGAGCGGACCGGGCACATTGGCCGGCGGCCGGGTCGCGCCGGGGTGGCCCGCCGCTTCCGAGCATCCGGAACAGGCGGAAAGTTGGCAAACAAGCGCGTCGCACAAGGGCACGGTGAGAAAACCCACCGAGCGTCTCGAGTGCGCGCTGCAATATGTCGCCAGCTGCGTTGCGCAGCACGGCGAGGCCTACCTGCCGTTGTTTGAACGTTTGGAGGCCGAACTCGCGGCCATCCATGCTAAAGAGACCGCTCTCGATCGGGCGCGCCGCCTTCACATGGCATTTCCTTCGCCGCCTTTTGTCGCTTCCGGGGCGCGGTAATTACCCTATCATCCAGATGCGCCACCGGATCTGCAATGTCTAACGCAACCCGCTGCGCAAAACTATGCCGTTCGGCTAGAGTGATGTCCCCATATTCTTCACGATCCCGGATCAGAGCGACGCTGTGGCCCATCATGACGCCCCTATCGTCGATCGCGATGCCGGCTCGGCGCATCCGCCCCTCCCACGCATGTCGCAGGCCGCCGATGGTATGCCCGTCAGGCATCGCGCCGCGTTCGCGCAGGTATTTATTTACCGCGGCACTCCAAGAGTCCTTGCCGTTATAGGCCTTGAAGCCTCCGCGTTTCACCACCCTCTTCATGGCAGAGAGCGCAATCCCGACCAAGGGCACCGATCGCTCCGAGGCGCTGTTCTTCAACTCGCGCGCACCTTCAGTCGGCCGTAGCTCGAAATACGGATGCGGTGCCTCAACATGGATATCGGCAAGGGGGGTGTTATAGATTTCGGATTGTCGGCACCCGGTTTCGACACAGATGAGCAGAATGTCGCGGGCCTCGGGATTCAGACCATCCAGAGTTCCGGGTGCCAGAAGTGTCTGGAGGATCCAGTCGACGGAGAGCTCGCGCTTGCGCTTCTGGTCTTTCGGTTTATGGGAGATCTTTGCCACCCCTTTCGAGACGGACAGGCCAGCATAGGGGCGGGGAGGGTGGGCAACGCCGGCAGCACGATAATATCGTTTGATGCAACTGGCGGCATAGGTCAGCTCCTTCTTGACCGTCTCGGCGCTGATCTCCTTGCGCGCCACCCGTTTCTCCAGCCACAAGAGATGCTTCATCGCATGCTCGGCGTTAAAGTCCTGAACCAGAAGATCGCTCCCGATAGCTTCGATTGCCTGGGTCAGTGTCCGCTTGTTACCGTTGCGCCATTTCCGCAGCTGCGTTTCGTTCTTAAATCGATTCTCGTCTTTGGCCAGACCATCGACATGATCGGCCAGTTGCGACAGCCGCAAGAGGGGTTTCTCTATGCCGCCTAGCACGGCTGCGACGGTGCCCGGATCTGAAGCGTCCGACGAGATTGCCTGCGCGGTTTCGACGCGGGTGAGAATGTCTTCGATCCTGCCTTCCGCCAGTTCTTTCGCCGACCGATAAGGGATTCCTAGTCCCCGTGCGATACGGACAGCGGCGCTGAAGGCCTCCATCCCATCTGTCAACGAAGCCTTTCCGGCCAGAACCGCTTCGTAGCGGGCCCGCAACTCGCGCTCGTAGTCTCGCGCCCGGGCCTCGGCCTCTGACCGACTGTCGGTCTTGAGGCTTCTGTGGATCTCTTTCTTGTTGACGATGGCACGAAATTCCTCAGGGACAACCCATCGGAAGTGCCACGTCGTGCCTCTCAGGATGATGCCTGCCATCGTTGCCCACCATTGCGCTTCCTGCCGTTCTTCGGGGCGCAGCTAGACTGCGGCCAGACCTGCCGACACCCAGGGTGACGCTCCTCAAATTTTGCTACATACTTTGCTACACCAGACGCTACAGTAGCGATGATCATGGTTGAGTCAAAACCCAGTATTATCTCCTTGATATCAGCGCTCTACCGTGAGTTCATCAGATCTCCCTGGCTTCACTTGGCTCTCCTTGGCTCCACCAAACGGCTTCGATTTATTGTTTGTGGTCAGAGGGTAGCCAGTACGCTTGGCCGCCCTTCCCCCACGCCTGCCCCCATCTAATAACAACGAGTACCGCTCCCCTCATCTGCGTGACGTGGGACAAGGTCCACTCAAATCCTGCAGGAGGGCCCTCGCAAACGAGCCGCGCGCACTCGCGCCGACACGCCCGCGCTGCTGAATGCCCCCCTGTTCGGACTGGACGGCGCCGCGTTTTCACTAACGCACACGCGCAAGGCGGGCGGCTGTACCGCTACTACGTTAGTCAAACGGTTCTGAAGCATGGTGCTGGGTCGTGCCCCGTAGGACGCGTGCCGGCCACGACCTTCACCGGAAATCGTCCCTGAGCGGCGACCTGGCAAGCAAGGTCGGTTTTATGGGATGGCCCGCCCCTCCCGCCGGCGCCGAGCTATGGTGCCGGTGTGTGTTGAGAGGAAGGAGCGAACCGATGACCATCGTGACCCTCGGAATTGACCTCGACAAGAACCTGAACAGCCTCGTTGGACTGGACGCGCAGGGGCAGATTGTCCTGCCCCTGCGCGTCCGGCAGGCGACCCTCGCGATCTGACGGACACGCTTTCACCCTGTACCGTCGCGATGGAGGCGTGCTGCGGTGCACATCCCAGCTTCTCGGCCGCGCTCCACGCGGCGACGGCGGCCGCCGTCCGTGATGATCTCGATCCCAGACATATGCACGTGCTCAGGCATATGCCCAAGCCTCCATGGCTATGCCCAAGTGTCCGGTCGAAACGGGCCAGTTCACCACCATTGCCGAACTGGCTGAGCGCGAGGGGATCGCGCCGTCGTACGTGACACGTGTACCCGCCCGACATCGAAACGGCGATCCTAGAGGGCTAGCAGGGGTCGGAAGTGACGCTGGGTCTTCATAGCACACGCAGCCGGTCTTGAGTGCGGCTCGGCTTGCGTGGCACGACTTCAACGTGTTCTTAGTCTGTCGGGACCACAGCCCACGAGAGTGAACTGCAAAGGGGAAGAACCGAGGCGCGGCAGAACCGATCGCTGAGCAAACTCGCAGGGCGACCTAAAGATGCGTCAGACCGCGATCGACGCTCATTTCATGAAAATCATCGACAATACGTCTTATCTCCTCGGCGATGACCTGAAGCTCACCATGTGCCGCGGAGGCCGCTTGAAGGTTGCGGCCTCCTGCTTTTCCATCTACGCTTTTGAAGCATTGAGATCCGAGCTCGGGAAGATCGAGAATCTTGAGTTCATTTTCACGGCCCCGACCTTTGTGCCGACCGACGTGACGGATCGCCTCCGGAAGGAACGGAGGGAGTTCTTCATTCCTAAGGCACGACGGGAAAGTGGTCTCTACGGCACCGAGTTCGAGATCCAGCTGCGCAACAAGCTCACTCAACGCGCCGTCGCCCGCGAGTGTGCTGATTGGATCCGCAAGAAGGCCAGGTTTCGTTCGAATACGACAAAGGCCCCAATGCAGCAATTCATGCATGTTACAGGGTCTGAAGGCGAAGTGGCCTACATGCCAATCAGCGGCTTCACGGCCGTGGAGCTTGGCTACCAAAAGGGCGATGCGGTTTCCAACTTCGTAACCCGCTTCGATGATCCGGCGCATGCCAAGATGTATTTGCAGCTATTCGATCAGATCTGGTCGGACCCGGACAAGGTGAGGGACGTCACCGCCACCATTTGTGAGTACATTGAGTCTGTCTATCAGGAGAATTCCCCGGAGCGCATCTATTTTATGATGCTCCACAATATTTTCCACGACTTCCTCGACGAGGTCGATGAAGACGTCTTGCCGAACGACCTGACAGGCTACCAGGAGAGCGTGGTCTGGAACAAACTCTTCAACTACCAGAAGGACGCCGCCACGGGCATCATCAATAAGCTCGAGACCTACAATGGGTGCATTCTCGCGGACTCGGTCGGTCTCGGCAAAACATTCACCGCCTTGGCGGTGGTCAAATATTATGAGTTGCGGAACCGCTCGGTTCTCGTTCTTTGCCCCAAGAAGCTCGCGGATAACTGGCGGAACTACAATGCGAACCTGACCACCAATATTTTCGCCAAGGACCGGTTAAATTATGATGTCCTCTGCCACACGGACCTGTCACGGACGTCGGGTGAGTCCTTTGGCATCCCCTTAAACCGGATAAACTGGGGAAATTACGACCTCGTCGTTATCGACGAGTCCCACAATTTCCGCAACAACGACGTCTACAAAGACCGCGAGACCCGTTACCAGAAGCTTATGAACAAGGTCATCCGCGCCGGCGTGAAGACTAAGGTTCTGATGCTCTCTGCGACTCCGGTCAACAACCGGTTCACTGACCTTCGTAATCAGCTTGCGCTTGCTTACGAAGGGCAGTCCGAGGCGCTCAGCAAAAATCTGAGGGCCCATACCAGCATCGAAGAGATTTTCCGCCGGGCGCAAAAAGCTTTCAATGAATGGGCGTCTCTACCTCCGGAGGGGAGAACCGCTGCGTCGATCCTGAAGACGCTCGACTTCGACTTCTTCGAGCTCCTTGACGCCGTGACCATCGCCCGGTCACGAAAGCACATCGAGACATTCTACGACACGAAGGACATTGGTGAATTCCCCCAGAGGCTTAAGCCGCTCTCCTACCATCGCCCGATCACCGAACGGTCGGACGTGATGGGGTTCAACGACATCTTCACGCAGCTCTCGGTGCTGAACCTCGCGGTCTACGCCCCGATCAGCTACATCCTGCCCAGCCGTGTGCGGAAGTACGAGGAAATCTACGACACGCAGGTCGAGGGCGGACGCGGCAAGCTCAGGCAGGCCGATCGAGAGCGCAGCCTTCAGGCGCTCATGACGACCAACCTGCTGAAACGCCTGGAGAGCTCGGTCGCCGCGTTCCGTCTCACGCTTCGGTCTCTCGGCGCCAATATCTCGCGCACCCTCGACGCAATCGACGACTTTGAGGAAACAGGACGCGGCGAAAGCGTCAGTGACTACCTTGCCGAAGTGAGCGACTTCGACCCGGAGGACGATGACCTCTCTGGGCTCGACGAATTTACGGTAGGCAAGAAGGTCCAGATCAGTCTCGCCGACATGGACCTACCGTCCTGGAAGCACGACCTAGCTGCGGACCTCGTGCTTATCGAGGACCTGATCGCCTCGATGGACAAGGTGAAGCCGGCCGATGATGCCAAGCTTCAACATCTGCTCGCCCTCATCCGGCAGAAGGTCGACGAGCCGCTGAACCCCGGAAACCGCAAAGTGCTGGTGTTCACTGCCTTCGCGGACACCGCCAGCTACCTATTCGACAACCTGGCACCTTTCGCACAGCAGCTCGGGCTTCATGTCGGCAAGGTCACCGGGTCGGACGCGCCCAAGACCACGCTCAAGAAGTCCTACGATTTCCAGAGCGTCCTGACGCTGTTTTCCCCGCGGTCGAAGGAGAAGTCCATCGTCCTGCCGAACGAGCCGGGCGAGTTGGACATCCTCATTGGCACCGACTGCATCTCCGAGGGCCAGAACCTTCAGGACTGCGACTTCCTGATCAACTACGATATCCACTGGAACCCGGTGCGCATCATCCAGAGGTTCGGCCGGATCGACCGTATCGGATCCCCTAACAGCCAGATCCAGCTGGTCAACTACTGGCCCGATATCTCGCTCGACGAGTACATCAACCTCAAGGAACGCGTCGAGAACCGGATGGTGATCGCAGACGTCACGGCGACAGGCGACGACAACGTCCTCACCGCCAAGTCGAACGACATCGCCTACCGCAAGGAACAACTGCGGCGGATGCAGGAGGAGGTGATCGAGCTGGACGACGCAAAGGCCGGCATCTCGATCACCGATCTCGGGCTGAACGATTTCCGGATGGACCTGCTCAATTACGTCAAGCAGCATGGCGAGCTCGACAACGTGCCCTTTGGCATGCACGCCGTCGTCCCCGCGCAGCCGGAGCTGGGGCTTCAGCCAGGCGTCATCTTCGCGCTGAAGAACATCCACGACAGCGTGAACGTCAACCAGCAGAACCGGCTGCACCCCTTCTACCTGGTCTACATCGACGATGACGGCCGGATCGTCGCCGACCATACCGAGGTCAAGCGGCTGCTCGACCTGATCCGATCCAGCTGCAAGGGGCGGATCGAGCCGATCCACGACGTTTGCCGCATCTTCAACGAGCGCACCGAGGACGGGCGCAAGATGGGCCGCTACTCCGACCTGCTCTCCAGCGCGATCCGCTCGATGATCGAGGTGAAGGAAGAGAAGGACATCGACAGCTTGTTCAGCGGCGGGCGGACGACAGCGCTCACCCATACCATCAAGGGGCTGGACGATTTCGAGTTGATCGCCTTTCTGGTCATCGAAGGGGGCAGCGCATGACCCTCTACGATTGGCCCCGCGCCGCCGCCTTCGGGCGCGTGATCCCCAAGAACAAGATCTACGAACATGCCGGGGCGAACACGGCGTTGAAGGACCTCTTCGTGCGCGAGGTGGACCAGATCGTCTGGTCGCACAAGCTGGCGCCCGAGACGGTCAATCTGGCGGCGACGAAGCAGGTGGCCGAGATACAGGTCTTCCGCATCGCCGCGCGCACCGCGACGCTCGACCGCGACGTGCTGCGCGCCATCGACAAGGCCATCCCCTTTCCGCTGATCTTCGAGGTGGCCCATGGCGGCCGCGTCAGGCTGGCCGCGGCCTACAAGCGGCCGAGTGAGGCCGACAGCGCCCGCTGGGTGGTGGGCGACTATTTTCAGGGGGACTGGCTGCCCGAGGGCACTGCCCGCGCGCCGCTTCCGGTGGCGTTGAACATGGGCGCGCTGTACGAGCGGCTGCTCGAGCCACTGGTCGCGGGACAGACGGCCCGGTTGGTCCCCGGCATGGGCGAGGCACTGCAGACGCCCTGCACCAATGCCGAAGCGGAGCGTCCCGTGTCGCTGGAAGAGCGTATCGCGCAGGCCGAGGCGATCAAGGCGCAGACGCGTGAGGTCGAGCGGATCAAGGCGCGGCTGGGGCGCGAGAAGCAATTCAACAAGCGCGTGGCGATCAATGCCGATCTGCGCGCGGCCAAGCAGGAATTGGAGCGGCTGACGGCGGGACACGCCGGCGCCGCCGTGACGAGAGATTGAGAGGACGAGCATGGACAAGCTGAAGATGCACAGCCCCGACCTGAGCCAGGACAACATCGCGAAGCTCCGCGAGCTGTTCCCAGGCTGCGTGACCGAGGCACGGGACGAGGCAACGGGGGCGGTGCGTCTGGCGGTGGACTTCGACCAGCTGCGTCAGGAGTTGAGCGACTTGGTCGTGGATGGGCCGCAAGAGCGTTTTCGACTTGACTGGCCCGGCAAACGTGAAGCCGCAGTTTCGGCGGCACAACCTCTTGCGAAAACTCTCCGCCCGGCTTTGAACGAAAGTCATCATTTTGAAGAGACCAGAAATCTTTTCGTGGAAGGCGACAACCTTGAGGCCCTAAAATTGCTCCAAGAAACTTATCTGGGAGCAGTGCGCATGATATACATCGACCCACCCTATAACACGGGCAGTGACTTTATCTACGACGACTACTTTTTTGAAGGCGCAAGCGAATACTTGAAGCGCTCTAGTCAAATTGACGACACCGGAGATCGCCTGATCGCAAATACAGACGCCAATGGCCGATTTCATTCGGACTGGCTTTCCATGATGTATGGCAGACTCAAGCTCGCACGCAATCTTTTACGGGAAGACGGGGTGATCTTTATCTCGATTGGAGATGATGAACAGGCCAACCTTAAAAAACTATGTGATGAAGTGTTTGGAGTGGATTGCTTCTTAGGGTGTGCCTGCCGCGTTTCAAAGAAAGCGAACAACCAAGGTGATTACTGGTCCCCAAATTTTGATTACATATTGACCTATGCGCGGGACAAATCTTCGTGCCCCGTCTTTTTTGGTGGCATCAACTTGAGCGCGTACGATCAGATTGAGGAAGCCGGACCTCGAAAAGGTGAGCGCTACCAGCTTGTTCGTCTATACATGACAAGCCTTGATCCGATGAGAGGGTGTGCAAATCAGAGATACTTCATTGAAGCGCCTGACGGCACCCTGCTGATACCCCCCGGCAATGTGTTTCCAACGGCGCGGAAAGACGGAGCCAAGATTGTCCCGCAGACGGGTGAGGACAAGGTTTGGCGATGGAGTGCGGAATCGTATAACACTCGCCGCGAAGAAATCGTTGTGAAGCGAGTTAGGTCTTCGAACCTCATTGACGCAGGCGGCAATAGCGTGCTGTGGAATGTATATACGAAGACGTATCTGAATGACGTTATTGCAAAGTCATCAGCCAAGCCAAATAGTTTGATTGAAGATCACATCAATCAGGGAAGCTCTCATGAGCTTAAGAGGCTCGGTATTCCATTTTCATTCGCCAAGCCATCGTCCCTTATAGAGTACCTTTGTGAAATATCGCAGGTGTCCAACGATGATATTGTGATGGACTTTTTTGCGGGCTCCGGCTCCGCCGCACACGGCGTCATGGCGTTCAATAAGAAACATGGCGCCTCCTGTCGATTCATAATGGTGCAGATCGACGAGGATCTCGACGAGTCCGATCGAAACCAGCAGGCCGGATTTCTTTTCTGCAAAAAGCATGGCCTCAAACCAACAATTCCATCTCTTTCTAAGGAACGCATTCGTCGTGCCGGAAAAGAGCTGCTGGATGGCAAGTGGCAGGGCGATGTCGGCTTCCGGGTGCTCAAGGTGGACACGTCGAACATGAAGGACGTCTACTACCGCCCCGACGAGCTGAAGCAGTCCGATCTGCTCGACATGGTCGACAACGTGAAGGAAGGCCGCACGGCCGAGGACCTGCTGTTCCAGGTGCTGGTCGATTGGGGCGTGGACCTGACGCTGCCCATCCGCCGCGAGACGGTGCAGGGCAAGACCGTGTTCTTCGTCGACGACAACGCCCTCGTTGCCTGCTTCGAGAGCGGCATCACCGAGGATCTGGTGAAGGAGCTGGCCGGCCACGAGCCCCTGCGCGTGGTCTTCCGCGACAATGGCTTCGTCTCGGACGCGGTGAAGATCAACGTCGAACAGATCTTCCGCCAGCTCTCGCCCACCACCGACGTCAAATCGATCTGAGGGCGCGCCATGAAGCTGAAGTTCAAGGTCCAGCCCTATCAGACCAATGCCGTCAACGATGTGGTCGACTGCTTCGCCGGCCAGCCCATGACCTCTGGACTGACCTACCGCATTGACCCCGGCCGCAAGGCGCAAGCCAGCGCCTTCGAGGAAGGCTTCAAGAACGCCGACCTCGCCCTGACCGACGTGCAGATCCTGGAGAACATCCAGAAGGTCCAGCGACGGCAGAACCTGCCCGTCTCGGAGTCGCTGACAGACTTCACGACGTTCAACGCTCGGGGCGAGCGCGTGCCCGTCGCGGCCACCTACAAGCGCGACGCGCTGGCCGCGACCCGCGTTCACCTCGACGTCGAGATGGAGACCGGCACGGGCAAGACCTACTGCTACATCAAGTCGATTTTCGAGATGAACAAGCGGTACGGCTGGTCGAAGTTCATCATCATGGTGCCTTCGATCGCCATTCGCGAAGGGGTATACAAGTCGCTGCAGATCACGGCCGACCATTTCACCGAAAGCTACGGCAAGAAGGCGCGGTTCTTCATCTACAATTCCAAGCGCCTGCACGAGCTGGAGAGCTTTTCGTCCGACGCTGGGATCAACGTGATGGTGATCAACATCCAGGCGTTCAACGCGCGCGGGGCCGACAACCGTCGCATCTACGAGGAGCTGGACGACTTCCAGTCGCGCAAGCCTATCGACGTGATCGCCTCGAATCGGCCAATCCTGATCCTCGACGAGCCGCAGAAGATGGAAGGTGCGGCTACGATGGAGGCGCTGCCGAAGTTCAAGCCGCTGTTCATTCTGCGCTATTCAGCGACCCACCGCACCCAGCACAATCGTGTGCACAGACTGGACGCCCTGGACGCCTTTAACCAGAAGCTGGTCAAGAAGATCGCGGTGCGCGGCATACAGACCCGTGGCCTGGCTGGCACCAACGCCTACCTCTACCTTGAAGGCATCGACATCTCGAAGAAGGCCCCCGTAGCCCGGATCGAGCTGGAGGTGAAGCTGAAATCGGGCGAGATCAAGCGCCAGCTTCGGCGTCTTGAAAAGGGTGATAACCTCTTCGACTTGTCCGGCGGTTTGGATCAATACAAGAACGGCTTTGTGATTGCGGACATTGATGCACGAACCGACCACGTCGAATTCACAAATGGCTCAGTGCTTGAAGCCGGCAAGGCTACACGCGACCTGACTGAACGCGACATCCGCCGCATCCAGATCCGCGAGACAATCAAGGCGCACCTGGACAAGGAAAAGCAGCTTTTCACGCAGGGGATCAAGGTCCTGTCACTGTTTTTCATTGACGAAGTGGCGAAATATCGCGATTACAGCCAACCCGACGAAAAGGGCGACTACGCCCGCACCTTCGAGGACGAGTATGTGTTGCTGAGGGACGAATACCTGTCGGAACTCGCGATCGATAACGAGGCATACCGCAAGCACCTTGCCGGGATCGACCCGGCCAAGACCCACAACGGCTATTTCTCGATCGACAAGAAGACGAACCGCCTCAAGGACCCGGCCGTTGGCGCGCGTTCGGTCGATTCCGACGACGTGGACGCTTACGACCTGATTCTGAAGGATAAGGAACGCTTGCTTTCCTTAGCCGAACCTACCCGGTTCATCTTCTCACACTCGGCGCTGCGCGAGGGTTGGGACAACCCGAACGTCTTCGTCATGTGCATGTTGAAGCACAGCGACAACGCCATTTCCCGCCGCCAGGAGGTGGGGCGCGGTTTGCGGCTGAGTGTCGACCAGCACGGTGACCGTATGGATCATCCGGCAATCGTGCACGACATCAACGTCCTGACCGTGGTGGCGAGCGAAAGCTACAAGGACTTCGTCGCCGGGCTGCAGAAGGAGATCGCGGAGACCCTCTCGTCGCGTCCGCGACAGGCAACCGAGGACTATTTCACGGGCAAGACACTGACGACCGAGCATGGCCCGGTCGAGGTGACTGCCGCAATGGCCAAGCAGATCTATCGCTATCTAGTGAAGAACGACTACACCGACGATGCGGACCAAATCGCAGATGCGTACCACAAGGCCAAGGCGACCGGGAAACTGGCTGACCTGCCGGAGGAACTAAAGCCCCACGCGGAGCAGGTGTTTCAGCTTATCGACAGCGTTTTCAGCGATGCGCAGCTGCCCAAGATCGACGATGGCCGAAAGCCCAAGACCAATCCCCTGAATGCGAACTTCGAGAAAAAGGAGTTTCAGGAGCTTTGGGCGCGGATCAATCGCCAGGCGGTCTACCGGGTGGAGTTCGACTCAGCGGAGCTGATCCGCAAGTGCGTCAGTGCGCTTGATAGCCAGCTGCGGGTCACCCCCTTGCTGTACACGGTTCAGGTCGGCGTGCAGAGTGATGGTTTGACCGACGGCCAGCTTCGTAGCGGCGATGGCTTCACGGTCACCAACACGAAGACCGAACATGGTGACTCGCTCCATTCCCGGGTGAAGTACGACCTCCTGGGCAAGGTGGCCGAGAACGCCCAACTGACGCGCGAAACGGCGGCAAGCATCTTGGGCCAAGTCACGCCGGCGGTTTTCGAACAGTTCACGAAAAACCCCGAGCACTTTATCTCCGAGGCGTCGCGGATCATCGCCGAGCAAAAGGCAGCCATGGTGATCGAGCGCCTCGCCTATGACGAAGTGGATGAGCGGTATGACATCGACATTCTTACAGCGAACCAGACCGGCCAGGATTTTTCCCGTGCTACGGCGAAGCTCAAGAACCACATCTACGACTATGCGATCACCGATTCCGATGTCGAAAGAGATTTCGTGAAGGAGCTGGATACGAGCAGCGAGGTGGTCGTCTACGCCAAACTCCCACGCGGGTTCCTGATCCCGACCCCGGTCGGGGACTACAACCCCGATTGGGCGATAGCTTTCAATACTGGTAGTGTACGGCACATCTACTTCGTCGCCGAAACGAAAGGCACGATGTCCAGCATGAAGTTGCGCGAAATCGAGAGGACGAAGATCAAATGCGCCCATAAATTTTTTGACGAGATCAGCAGGCGCATCAACGCGGATCGTGTGAAATACGAGGTTGTGACTGACTACGGGAAGCTGATGGACTTGGTCGGCCGTGCCGTGACCACGCCCCTGGCACGCGGCTCAAGCTAGTGAAGCCCCACAGAACAAGCTCGGGAGGTTCGACTTCCGTTCCATGCCGCCGAACGCCACCGCCGTCGAATGGCGTAGCTGCAGCCTAGGGGACCTCTGGATCACTCAAGGAGTTGCCGGCAATTCGCCAAATCGGCGCAGTCATGAGGTCCGGAGAATATCGGCCACGAGAGACCGCTTTCGTCTCTCCTCGCGACGGCGGCAGTGCTCAGCCCCACCTGCATAACCTTCGAAAACAAGCGAGAAATTCGGCCACGGCGGATCAGGTGAACGCTTTCGCCGCGGCAAGTGGCGGAGGGGACGGGATCCGAAACCATGGTTCAGCGATGAAATGCCGCGGCCGGCCCCAACTAGGCAGACTCGTGGCAAAAGTGGCAATCTGTCATGAGTCAGAACATGGACACTTCGCGGCGACCAACGGCTCCGTCGGGGTGGCGGCAGTTTCGTCGTTGCCCGACCAACCTGCTTGACTTGTGCCCACCGCAGGCCGACACCAACATTGACACTTAGTATAAACAAGAGCTGCGATTAAGAAAGAGCTCAAGTCGAAGACAAGCCTAGCGGCCGCTGGACGAAAGAGGGAATACATGAAGGACGCACAGAAACCTGACCACCTCAGCCTGAACACATTGATCAATTATCTTCGTGATGGCCGCTATGTAATCCCCGATTTCCAGCGCGAATTCGAGTGGAAGCCCTGGGACATCAGGGACCTAATGAGGTCCATATTTCTAGACTACTACATCGGAAGCCTTCTGCTCTGGAAAGGCAAACCCGAAAACTTCGCTGCGCTCTCTTGTGAGCCCATTTATGGCTACAGCGGAAGCGGAAGGCCGGAATACATCGTGTTGGACGGCCAGCAGCGGCTGACGGCGATATACTATGCGTTTCTTGCTCCAGATAAACCGCTTCAGAATAGAAGCAGTCGCTTCATTTATTTTGTTCATATTGACAAGTTTATGGCCGAGGAACACGACGAAGCCTTTGGGTACGATCGCTTGACAAAGCGCTGGTCCAAAGTGCTTGCCGATCAGGCAGCCCAGTTCGAGTCTCACGTTTTCCCTCTTTCGATCATCGGGGCTACCGGATGGGAGCTTCCAAACTGGATCCAAGGCTACGAAGCCTATTGGAAGTCCAAGGCCGCGGAAGCCGAAGCTCTGGGCGACACAGATGCCGCTGAGGCGGCTTACGTCCACGTGGGGAATGCGAAGGATTTCGGCGAGCACCTGCAAGGGATTACCGGGCAGTATCAAATATCATTCAACGAGCTCGATAGGGACCTTGCCGTAGATAAAGTTTGTGACATCTTTACGCAGATAAATAGTCGCGGCGTTCGCCTGGACGTGTTCGACCTTGTGAATGCGCTTCTCAAGCCCAAGGGACTTCAGCTTAAGCTGATGTGGCGCGAAGCCAGGCCCCGTCTCGACGCCTTCGACGCTGAGAAGATGAACGTGTACATCCTCCAAGTGATGAGCATCTTGAGGCAAAGTTATTGCTCTCCGAAATACCTCTATTTTATGTTGCCGGGCCAAGAAAAGCCTGTTCGCGATCCGGACGGCACGCGCAGGAAGGAAATCCTTGTTTCGGACACCGAAGACTTCAAGTCCCGTTGGGACGCGGCGGTCGGTGCTCTTGAGAGTGCCGTCAAAGTGCTCAAGCATCCGCAGGAGTACGGGGCGGTTAGCTCTGCTTTCTTGCCCTACGTGTCGATTCTTCCAGTTTTCGCAGCGCTACGGGCCCATGCAAAACAGCTTCCCCCTACTCGGCAGCTCGATGCGCGCAGGAAGCTGCGCCACTGGTACTGGGCTTCTGTGTTCATAAATCGCTACTCTGGCTCTGTAGAGTCGATGAGCGCCCGAGACTTTATCGACGTCAAGGCATGGTTCGATGAGGACCTCGCAGAACCTCCTTTGATTACGGAGTTTGCACGGAGGTTCCGCACGTTAGACTTGCGCAAAGAGGTCAAGCGGGGAACGTCCGTCTACAACGGAATATTCAACCTTCTTGTGCTTCAGGGCGCGCGTGACTGGATGACGGGGGATGTTCCTCAGTTTGGCGACTTGGATGACCATCACATTGTGCCTGACTCTTGGGGGAAAGCGAACCTTCCGCCCGGCCTCCATGGCTCAATCCTGAACCGGACTCCGCTGACGCAGAATACGAATCGAAAAGTCATTCGTGCGCGCCTGCCGAATGAGTACCTGCCGGAACTGATCAAGGCCAGCGGTGAAAACAGTGTTCGCTCAATCTTTGAGACGCATTTCATTTCACCCATTGCCTTTGACATTCTGCTCCGCGATCCGTTCGGTCCGGATGATTTCGAAGCGTTCATCAGCGAGCGGCAGCGTACACTCCAAGATGCAATCGAGAACCTACTGATTAAGGAGAGGCTGGATTTGTCACCGCAGCTCCGTCGTCTTGATCTTGCGACGGAACGTGTGGAGATTGCCCTTCGAAGGTGTGTCGATGCAGTGCTAAATGGCGATTACAGGGCCGCTCCACCCCATGTAATTCAGAAGGTTGATGAGCGGATTGCGCGTGCGGCAAAGAAAAACGCGACTCTCGACCTCGATAACTACAGGTCTTTGTCTGCCAAACTTGAATACTTTGACCTGCGTGAGCTACAGGAAGCGATGACCAGCAAGGCCAGCTGGCGCATGTTCGAAAGGCAATTCTCGAGTAAAGAGGGGCTTGTCACGAAGTTTGATCAGCTGGCGGAGCTTCGCAATGGGATTCGACACAGCCGCGCTGTGAGCGAGGTGGTTAGAAAGGAGGGCGAAGCGGCTATAATCTGGTTTAGCCAAATTCTGGGCTTGGATAACGAATAGTTGGCTGAGCTGGTCCTGTCCCATTTAGCCGAAATTGCGGAAGGGATCTACAAAAGATCAACCGCGGTTCCCTATCCGAACATCCGTTCCTTAATGCCTCGTCCTTAATATGTGAGTAAGTTGCTGATGCCGCCCCCTACAAAATGTCGAGAGGAGCCACGACGCTGTTCTTACAGTTAGAAGATCGCGGCAAGCGTCCGGTGGCGAGGCGCCAGTTTTCGAATCGCCAAGGCACGCGGGCGGAATTCATTCTTCCGCCGCTGTCGTATGGTGTGTCGCGATCCGTACTGGACAACGTCGGCGCGATAGGCACCTCGTCCGCGACGGTCCCGCTCCCGCAACGGGCTCTATCCAGCCGCCGATCCCGTCACCTAAGATGGACCTATTTGCCGGCGCTTTGGTGCTTACGATCGGTATCACACTACCGAGCTGTGGGTGGTGACAGCATTGGTGCCTTGTAACCCTTCGCTTTGCTCGACGCTGAGGTGCGCCGAGCAGACTTGGTGCAGGCTCGGCGGCAGCGCTCTCGCCGGGATCATCGCCGCCACGGCAGGGACAACATCGGCAGCATCAGCGCCTCCAGCTCCGCCTCCGCCGCCGTGACGGCCTTGAAGCTCCATTGATCGACGCCGACGTTGACCTGGCCCGCAGCGCCGCGCCAGTCCGTGTGCACATGGCCGAAGAGGTGGACGGCACCCTCGTGCGCGCCGTTCCATGTCAGCAGCGGGTAATGGCATAGCACGAAGCGGCAGCCGCCGGCCTCGACCTCCACCAGATCGTGAACCGAGACCCAAGGCAGCGCGCGTGCGACCCAATCATCGTCGTGGTTGCCGCGCACGAGGTGCTTGCGGCCGGGGAGCACGCCGAACATCGCCGAGGCCTGAGCGCGGTCCGCGGCAGTCTCGCTGCAGGCGAAGTCGCCCAGGTGCCACAGATCATCATCGGCGCCGATCATCGTGGTGCCGGCGAGCAATGCTGCGTCCATCTCCGTCGTGGTGGCGAACGGCCGCGAGAAGAAGCGGCGAATGCCGTCGTCGCCGAAATGGGTGTCGGCTGTGAAGAAATGCGCCATCAGCTATCCTTCGCTGGAAGGGTGCTCGGTGCGGCGGTTGTCCCTCCGAGCTTCCGGTGGCTGCCGGGTGACGGCCGGCAGCCAGTCAGGAGGTGTTGTTATCGGGTCGCCTTCGGTTTCGAGCTCGACCGGCTCATCCTCGGCCCAGGGCGGCCAATTGCCGTCATAAGGGGCCGGTGACGCCGAGCTGTCGGCTCCCCCTTTGACGATGATGACGTCGCTGGGCGCCAGTCGAAATCGGCGCTTCGACTTGTCGGTGCCGATACTCTCGCGGGTGATCCACTGCATCCGCCCGCTGTCGAACAGCAGGTACCGAGCGCCCCAGACGCCAACAATCACCGTGAAGTGGTCGTACCTGTTGCCGAGCCCGACAATGACTGCCGCACCGTCGCCATGGGCCTCGTCGATCGTCGTCAGCAGCTTCGCGCGCGTCCATTGCTTGTTCGGCGGTCGCCGCACCACGAGCTTGCACCTGCCCAGGCGTTCGGCGCGCTCGGCCAGGTGCCGCGTCAACCGATAGAGCTTCGTGCTTGAGATACCGGCCACGCACGCCCTCTCGAGCCGCGTGTCGTGGCTGAGGCATGTCAGTCCCGCCGCCAGCAGTCGCCGGCTGTCGCGGCCATTCAGAATGGCGCCGGGAAAAAGAACCACGCGCAGGGCGTTGATGGCGGCATAGGGGCCGCAGAGCGCGTCCAGCTCGCCCTGCAGCCATGGTTGGCACACCCGGGCGCCCCTCAGTATTGTCGACGACATGGCGTCAATACTCGCTGGCCAGCATGAGCGTTAGCACGCGCGTCGTCACCGTCGGGTCGGCGGCGTCGGGGGAGCCGTGCAGCATTTCGACGGCGTAGGCGTCGATCTTCCAGAAGACGCGCTCGCCGGCGACGCTCAGGCTGCCGAAGTCATGCTCCCCGTAAGGATCGTTGTCCTCGGTGAAGTCATCGAACACCGTGAGCTGCCTCAGCAGTTCGCGAATGGCGCTTCCGCCGAGGGCCACGATTCCCGACGTGATCACCAGCCGCCCGCCGTTCAGGTTGCGGCGGAAGCTGTCGTTGAGGTCTCGAATGCGGTCGCGGCGGGCGAGTTCATTGTCGTCAGCCATGCGAGGCTGTTCGCCGTGAGTCATCACAACGTTCCTTTGGGTTGCGGAGGGGGAAGGGGGTCAGAGGAGAGAGACGAGCCGGCGCTGGATGTCGCGATCGCCTTCGATGTAGCGTTCGGTCGTACTCAGTGCGCGGTGCCCTGCGAGCTCCTGGACGTCGCGCAGCGAGCCACCGGTTCTCGCCAGCAGCCGCGCTGATCTGGTGATGAAGGTCCGCCGGCCGGAATGCGACGTGCAGCCGTCGAGCCCGAGTTCGATGTAGACGCGCTTGAACCAGTTGACGACGCTGCGCGCCGTCATGGGGCCGCCGCGCTCGGAACGGACCACTGGACCGTCCTTGGGGTGCCTATCGGCGCGATGGTGCAGCTGCAGGGCGTCGCGCAGCTGGGGATGCAGGGGAATGCGGCGGCCACGGCCCATCTTGGCGATGCCGGGTGCGACGTTGACGCTGCAGCTCACGCGTCCGCGGTGGTCGAGCAGCATGGGCCACGTCAGGCCGGCGATTTCGCAGGCGCGGAGGCCGGACTTGAAGCTGAGCAGCAGCATGACGCTGTTGCGCTCGGGATGTCTTGAGGATTCGACATGCGCCAGCAGCCGGCGAAGGTCAGCCGGGGCCAGCACCTTGGCGGGGTGCCGGGACATGGAGTTACCGTTGCTGAGAGGAAAAGGCGCCACGACATTGTACGCAATGTAATAATACAACAATTTCAGTACAATGTCAAGCGTGTACCGCTGGAAGTCTGGTGAATGCGCGCCAACTGCGGCAAAGGGCGGAGAGTTGCCGTTCGCTGCGCTCGTCACGAATGGCAGCTCTGGCCGAGACGGCTGCGTGATTTACTGTGCATGTCGATAAATGCTCAATGCCGCTTCAAGGTTTGGCAGACCGGCGCGACGGCGTTCTTTGCGTTTTGGTAGGTCGTTTAGCCACCGAACCAGATCGTTTTCAAGCTGCGGGTGTTGAGCGAGCTTGAAACGATAGTGTGTAAAAAGGAACGTACGTAGCGCATGCATAAGAATAAGGTCATTTCCGCGACGGATCAGCACGGCGCGCGCAGGTGATGCAGCGAAGCTATCCCGGTTCGCGAGAACGGCCTTGAGCTCGTCTGCACTATCCGGGGGCGACAGGCGGCAAAGGTCAGTCGCGACGTATTTGACGATCCGCGTGTAAAGAAGGTGATCGTCAAAAGTGGCTGCATCGAACCGTTGCGGAGCATCTAGGCTATACTCGTGTCTTACGAGACCGCTATATACGACGACTTTATTGTGTTCGGCAAGCAAACGCTTCGTCTCGACACCGGAATGCGCGGCGTAATTGCGAAGCAACCGGTAGTATTCGAGCAGGTCGTATCGCTCGCTACCGATCTTCTTTCTGTTCAGCTCAAATCCACCAGCGATGGATGCCAAAGTGTACTTGAGTTCGGACTCACCATCTTGGCGGCCACGCCACTGGCGGCCTAGCGCAAGCTGTTCTCGCCGAAATCGCTCCAAGAAATCCTCAAAGTGGCGAGAAGTGCCGACGAGCAGAAGCCTCGCCAAGTGAGATGGCAACCCTTTCAGGTCCAGAAAACGCGTTGGGACTCTGTAATTACGAGCCAGACTGAGTCCGAACTCAGCAGGGTCGTCGCTCTTGGATGTTGTTTCCGAAAGATATCGGGCAGAGATCGTAAGCGCCGCTGCAAGCCCGTCGATAGCGCCGAGTTCAGCAACCAGAGTTCGATAGCTATCAAATATGAAGGGTATGTCCTGACGTGGCTGCTTAGTCCTCGGAAGTCGCACTGTATCGTCCATGACTAGTTCTCGCCCTGATAAATAATCAGCGTCACCAGTGTTCACTGAGACCAGATAGCGTCGTTCGTATCAAGAACTTTTAGCGTCTCCCATAGACGACTGTTTTGGGAATTGTTGCGTTATAGAGTTCCAGTTCCTGACAGTCGGCTCGGGGCCGTCTCTGGCTATTGGATGATCTTGGCAATGTCAGACGGGCCAAAGCGCTTGGGAATCTTTGGCTGGCCTCTTGAAGTCGTTCAGGTTTCGTTTGGAACTATCACCAACACAGGCCCTGTAGACGCTTGCTCTTTTGTTGGCACCCCAAGTCGCAGCCCGCGCTGCGAAGAGGCTCGTCTCACCATGCCTTTCCCAAGTGACGACCTTAACATTCTGGCCGTCAGGTAGCGTTTTGAGCTGTCGGGCAAAGGTCAGAAGCGTGTCTGACCGGCGCTCCTTTGCGTCAAGGTAGTGATAGTGATACCCCCAGTGTCCGTGGGTTTCCCTCTTAAGTAATTCCTTGAGGCCAGGGATGGTCAGGAAGAGGGCGACAACGTTTTCGGGTAGATCGGGAGCCACGACGAAACGTAGAATTGGCTCAAGGCTTCCCCGCAGGAAGGGTATGAGCGGTCCGCGAATTTCTTCTGCTCCCAAGGACCAGCGATCATCATGAACGGTTGTAAAGTTTTTTTGCCATGTCCGCAAATCAAGATCATCTTGCTTCATGGCGCTTTGCAAGTCGCCAACAAGGTCCACGATTTCGCGGAGCAGTGCGCTAAACTCTACTTCTAGGTTATCTCTGGTAGAAACCTCACGTCCAGCGTGGCTGAATTCTCGCAGTCTTTCGCGCTTCGAGATAATTCCGTTGATGCAGTCCCTGACCTTGTCCCTTCCGACAAAGACCATCAGTCGATCTTCTTGCTCAGGATTGAAGTTAATCTCGCTCAAATCTCACGGCCCAAGTCTGGTTACGGAATGTGTCACGCGTCAATCTGATCATAGATGCCAGATAAGCCGACAAAATGCTACCCCTTGCGCGTTAGCAAGGGGTACAGATGCAGCTTCGTTCATCGGTTATTCGCGCAGTAGGATGGTCAGTTTCTCGAGCAGAATTTCAGCGTGCGCTCGGCATAGCCCACGAGCTCGGCGTCGTTGATCAACACGGTCTGCCAGGCCGGGTTCGTGTCGTGATGGAACCGGTTCGCGTACCCCAACAGCTGTTTCAGTTCCTTCACGTTCACGGAGGACAGTATCTCGTCCTGTCCTCCGACCTTCTTCTCGCACTCGATCAGGAGGTTCCCTAGAAGGCGCTCCGGCGGGCAGTGCGTGGGACACGCAACCCGCATGTAGCTCTCGAGGATGTGCCGGAGGGCGGCGGCGACCTCTCGCTCCTTGGTATGATCGGCGGCCTGCAGGTAGTCCCGGACGAGCTTGTGCCGGCGGTCATGCTCGGTCACGGCGTCGGCCGAGACGTCCCATGCCATGATCGTTGAGCCCGTGTTCGAGCGTGCGATCCGCGCCGAGGACCGGCCATTCTTGTCAGCCGACGCCCACAGGTCGCAAAGGAAGGGCTTCGAGTGGGACAGCACGATGATCTGCCGGACCTGGTCATACAGTTCCCGCATGACCTCCATTGTCGTGAGCGATCGGTGTTCATCCAGGCTGGTCATTGGGTCATCGATCACGAGGATCTTGTCGGCAAGGTTGCCCGCCTGCTCCAGCGACGAGAAGAAGAAGGCCAGGGCGAGCGTGTTTCGGTCGCCCGCGCTCAGCGTCGTTCGGAACGATGGGCCAGCGTCAGCCGTCAGCGACACGTTCTCGTTGTTGATCACGACGTGGTAGTTTGCGGCGGAGCCACCCCGGTTGTTGACCGAGGTCACTGATCCCAGCCTGAACCCCGCGTTGAATTTTGCGAGATAGGCATTGATGGCGACCTCATAAGCAGGAAAAATCGTCTCGCGGTATTTGTCGAGGGCCTCCCTGGCCTTCGTCCTGGCCGCTTCCGTCTTTGCCTTCTCGGCCTTCTCTTTCAGGTAGTCGTTGCACTTCGCCGCCACGTCGGGCTCAAGGCGAGCCTTGATCGACTTCAGGCGCACGAGGTCGCTTTCCAGAGCCGATACGTCCGCCGAGGCCGCTTGCTCCTTCACCGTCTTGATCGCCTCATTGCAGGCTAGGAAGTTGTCGAACGCCTCGGCGACTGACCTCCGCTGTTCATCGAAAGCGGCGACTGCCTCGACAGCCTGGTCGGGCAGCTGCATGGGCTCCAGCGGCGACGCTGCCTTGGCCCGGAGGATTTCGAGAACGCTCTCCCGGGCGGCAGTCCATGCCCAGACGACCGCGGCGGTGTCGACGCGGATGTCCGGAATCGGGGTGAAGGCCTTCCAGAAATCTCGGATCTCCGAGGCGTCCCGAACGGATCGCTCGAATCCGGCCATCACCTCACCGCTATGGTCTGCGGCGATCCCTTGGCCGAGGGTTCGAATATCGTCCTTCAACTGGCTGTAGGCATCGCTGAAGTAGGCTTGGTAGTGCGGGATCAGGGTGGAACCCGCGAGGTCTTGGGCGCAAAATGGGCACGCCTTGTGATCAAGCCCCGCTGAGGCCGCCTCTAGCCGAGGCATCCCCTCGGCGACCCAGCTCTCTCCATCCCGGCCGAGCTTCCGCAGATGGTCCCTCACGAGGGCTGCCGCTGCGCCCTCCAGGTCCGGAAGGCTCCGAGCCAGCACGTCGCGAATTCGATCGCGGTCGAAGCCTGGCAGGTTGAGGGTCTGAAACGCTGCGCGCTGATGGATGGCATCTGCGGCCTTGGCCGCCGCCAGCCGGCGCTCGGCTTCCTCGATCTCCTTGTCGATGTCCTTGTTCGGACTGAGGCCGCAGAAGGCGTCTACGCTAAACGGGCCGCGGGCCGCCGCCGGGATCGCATCCTGTTTTGCGCGCATGTCCTTGTTGTGCTGCTCGATCCGCTCGACGTGGCCCTGAAGTGCTTTGCTCAGCGCCACGCCCCTGGCGCCGAGGATCAACTCGTGCAGGTTCTGGCGGTGACTGGTCTCGACTTCGATCCCGGAACACACGTTCTCCGCCACAAATGCGTCATCGAAGACATGGATCTCGGGCTGCGTCACGGACCAGGCGCCATCCTTGAAGATTGTCGGCGCGCCCGACAGCTGAACGATCACGTGGGGGTGGTGTTGGGCCTTTAGGCGCTTTCGGTTCTGGATCAGGGATGGATCGCCAGATCCGAGAGATTTGAGGATGGCAGAGAGCGTCGTCTTGCCGCGACCGTTCTCCGCGTAGATCACCGCAAAAGGGGTCAGCGGCACCTGCGCGCCCGACGATACGTTGTCAAATTGCCCAACATTCCGAAGCAACGAAATACGCTCGATCGCCATTTTCTCAATAATGTCCTTCGGCATTGTGCAGGAGCGTCGAGCTCCCGAGAGGTCCAACGTGGTAATCCGTGCCCGGCGGGCCGCCGCGACATTGGATTGTCGGCTATGCTCACCAGCCTTTCAAGCCGAACTTGGCGCGGCGCCACGGTTCAATCACCGGTGATTTCAGACAGAGACAGCACGCAATCCTCGTGTCCGCTTCCGCCCACACTATGTGGCTATTTCATCAGAGCAGCGAACGACGGCTTCCCCGCCCCTCGTGCCTGCACCAAGCCTTGCCCTGCGCCCCGCCCGACTGATGGAGGTGGGCTCACGTGCCTATCGCTGCAGCCGGATCGAGTGACCGCTTCGTATGCCTGTGCCGGGAGGCTCGACTGGCCGGTAAGGGCCGATAGCCACCTTCCGCACCGCGCCCAAGATGATGCCGCGGCCGTTGGCGCGCGCACATGTGTCAAAACTCTGAATATGTCACCAGTCGCGGTAGGGCTGCGGCGAGCCCGGTTCCGACGGCCAGGTGCGGGGTCGAGGCTGCTGCCGTCGCCACGCATGGACGTGCACCACGCATCTGATACCGAGCCGCTGGAAGAGGTCGCAGGGGCTGGAAGACGCCAGGTCCGACCTTCACAGACACGCGGGGTGCCGTTCCAGCGGCCCTGGGCCGCCGATAGGGGTCCGCTGGGCGGGGGGAGGGAACCCCTCAAGAGCGGGTTCCACGTGCCCCCCAAGGCCACGGCGGGGGCCGAGAAGAAGGGGGCCGGTGAAGCTCCTTCGGCCCCCTTGGGTCGTGGTTGGTCAGGTGGTCTCGTCGACAAGCTCCCGAAGTCGGTTGAGGTCCAGTGCCAGATACCTGACCTTGCGCACCACCCCCGCCACCTTCACCCGGACCTGCCGCGTGCTCTTCCCACCTTCCCCAGGGAGGAGCACACTCCCCTTCTTGAGGTGCGTCAAGCCGAGCTTCGCCGCCCCCTCGGTCGCGAAGCAGGTCTTCAGTCGTTGCATCCCGATGTAGATGTGCGCGGCATCGCCGCGGGCAAAGAACTCCGCTGCACGCCCCGTCTTGAAGGAGGGCATCACGTTGTAGGCCTTCGGCAGCAAGGCCTTGCTGCGTGCCTCAGCCAGGAGCCGCGACAGACCGCCGCGCACGGCCGCCTCATCGGGGAAGAGGGTTGACAGTGCATTGGAATGGACGTCGCGCACCACCTCGGTTACGAACTCCTTCTCCCACGGCAGGATGCCGGCCTCGACCCCGAGCATCCCGGCAGCATGGACAAGGCCGAACTTTTTCGCGACCCGGTGGCTGATGCCGTCCTTGTCGCTTGCGCCGCCGCGGTCGGCGATCCAGGCCGCCACCATTGCCTTCGCGCGCTCGATTGCCTCCGGATGGTCGGCCAAGTATTTTAGCCACGCGTGCAACGGCGAGCCGTAGACTTGGGTGGTAGCCACCTTCAGCCGGTCCGTCAGGGATTCGGGCAGATCGCCCGGGGCGCGCCGGTCCCAGATACCGCCGTCCGCTGCGCGGGGGATGCGGATGTCCAGGCAGCGGACGCGCTCGTGCGGCTCCCGGCGGTGCCCACGCTCCGCCGACAGCTCCTCGACCGTGGTGCACGCGCCCGTCATGCCGCAGAAGTTCCAGGTGAGGTCCGGCAGCCGGTCCTTCACCATCGCGGCATACTTGCGTGACGAACCGGAGGTCAGGGCGTGGGTGATGCCGGTGAACTTTCGGGCGAAGCCCGGTTCGTTGCTGATCTTGTCCAGGTCGTCGATGGCCATCAGTGTATCCGACAGCGCGGCCGCCTGTTCCGGGAGGCTGCGCTTGGAGTCGTCCCAGCTGGACAGCTTACTCCCTGGGCCAGACACGCTTTTTGCGGCCATCAGCGCCGTCGTCTTACCCACCGACGACGGGCCCGCGAGGTTGATCAGGAACCCCTCGTCTCCGGCGTCCAGAACCCGGCCGAGGATGACAGCCGCCAGGGCCTGCATGATGGCGAAGGCGCAGACGGTCGACTTGGCGGCCGGCGTCGCCACCCTCTTCTGCCACCGCTCGAGCTTCCCCTTGCGCCCGAAGAACTCACGAGCTTGGCTGAGGACGGTGTCCCCGACAATTAGGTCGCGGCTGGGATTCCGGGTCACCGAGCGGACAGTGAGGAAGTTGTCTCCCACAACTCCCAGCCTGGTCGAGAACGTTCCGGAGCACAGGGCATCCGACTTCAGGCGGCGTTTAAGCTCGTCGGCGTCGCGCTCGGGGTGGATGTCGGCGCCGGCGTTCAGCAGGGCGTCCATCACCAGCTTCGCATTTTGAGCGTCGGCCAGCTTCAAGACGAGGGGCTCCTCTGTCGCCCTACCATTCGTAAGGTACCAGATGCCCAGATAAGCCTTGGGCGCGCTCAGGGTGACGTATTTCCCGAACGTCCACGCGCCGAGGGATGTGGTGACTTTGGTCGTCATCGTTTAGAGTTCCTTTGTGATTGGGTGCCTCACCCGCCTCACCGGATTTGACGCACAGTGCGTGTCGTCGACTGTCACTGACTTAGCGGGCTGCAGTTTGCTTTCGATTTCCCGATTCAAGCAGTCATGAGGCGTCTACATGGCCTCTAGACGGCAAGGATCGAGGTTTTGGTGACCGAACCTGAACACAAGCCCGGTCACCGATCGTGTTGTCACATCACCCCGAAACCCGGGCGCCGATATGCTGAAGCCTGATGGCCAGTGGCCAATTGACGCGCTTGCGTTTTAGGCTGATTGCCATCAGTGGCGCCAAGACCTCGTAGTTCCCCATGGCCAAAGCCAACTCGACCGCCTCACGCTTTGACAAGCTCTGCTCGCGATGGTCACGATAGGGATTTCGCCCCGACCGAGGCGTCGCCAGGAAACCCGACCTGCGCTTGAAATCGCCCTTGACGCAGTAACCAGCGACAGACCGAAGTTCGTCGGTCCCGATCACTTCGGCGCGAACTGCGCGATAGATCCCCGCGCTCTCGTCATGGCGGTACGAACTACGAAGTCGTCTCAACTCAGCCTTCCCGAGCTCCCCGCGGACACAAATGTGCCAGTGGAAGCACCAGTGCGGATTGGCGTTGTCGAAAGTGTTGAGCGAGACGTCCACGAAACCCAGCGCCTCCGTCCCCTCGGGCAGCAACCGTTTAAGACGAACCCGATCGCGACGGACGAGGGCGTTCAAATCGAATCCGTCGAGATGGCCTTCTTCCACGATCCCGTTCCGGGAAATGATCGTCAGTGCCGTGACAAACGACTCCTCTCCCCAGAGACGGAAGGCCGCCTCGATGAACTCCCCTTGCACTTGTTCCCGACAAAGACGACACGCCAGCGAGCCACATGGATCGTCTTCGCGGCATCGCGACAGGTTCTTCGCCAGTTGCTTCGCTTGCGGATCCCCAATTTTGCGTAACCGTTTGACGAGGTCGTCTGCTGCGGTCTGCGCCTGGGTGTGTTTGCGCCACTTAGTCATTGGTAACACCCGCACGCTCGATGTAGGCGAGGATGTCTGCTCGACGCCACGCGCTGATACGGGCGCCCAGCTTGATCGGCTTCGGAAGCTCGCCGGCTGCGACGAGGGCGTAGTAGGTGGAGCGGCTGACCGGTAGCAGCCCACCAGGACCGATGATCTCCTTCAATCGAAGAAGGCGATCGCCGTCGGTGGCTCGGAAGTCGTTTGTCATTTTGTGCCTCACAATTGCTGACGGCACCCTTTACAATTTCTGGAAATCGCCCTCTTTCGGGCGTGACAGCCTATGGAATGGCTGAATCCGGGCGGCTTGAACAGCTCAGACAACGGATTCAGTAAATCCGCTTCTCGCGGGATGCATCATCATCGGAGATGTAGGGCGGATGGAGTGTCTCGGATTTGACGAATCCGAGAGGGTGGGCCCGGTCGTTATGGGACTGGAGGAATCCGGAGAAACGCGGCAAGACGCCGCCGCTACTTACATGCCCCTCCACCAGCCTGGCTGCGACGCAGGTCGGAGAAGCCGACAGGGCGCTGGTTGGTGGGCCGGGGGTCAGGCGAAATCGGGCTGTGTAAGAGCCACTTTCGTGGCCAGCTGGCGGCCTACCCGGGTATAAAACGACGTAGAATGTCGAGCTCGGCCGCTGAAACGCTTGGCTTGGACGGCTTTAGCAATTTGTTATTGAGCTGCGAAACGAACGTCGCCGCGGAAGAGCTGTTGTCGAGACTCCAAAGGGACAGGTCGAATTTCTCGTGAGGGATCATCGGAAGGATGTTATCTCGCACAAATGCAGCATGTCGCAACCAGCGCGATAAGATTAGATGCAAATTCTCTGGTGCACCAAGTCTCGGCTCCAGAAATCTGTCGAGCAACGTTTCTGCGCCGTCCAGTGATCGATTGCTGAACTCGCCGTCCATTCGAGTCAGAGATGCGGCGTAAGCCAATGTGGCCTGCGGCATCTTGCCGTATTCGCGTTCGATAGTATCTTGTTTAAGAAATTTGTAATAGTGCTTCTTGCCTGCCTTCCGCCTCCGGGCTGCGTCGCCGGGCTTTCGGTGAAGCCGATCGACGTTTTCGATAAATTTGTGGTACCTATCCATGCCAGGCGGGGCGACATCTGTTCCTTTACTTATAAAGCTATGGCGCGCCAAATGCAGCATGCGCAGGAACGTGTCATTGGCCTTGATGTAGCTCTTGTTAAACTTTTTCTTGTACGATTCTGTAGAGCTTTCATCTAATTCGCGGGCACCGCCAATGCCGTAATATATCTGACTGATGAAGTCATGGCCGATTTCTTCTCGGCGGATGCGCGCATCGCATTTCGGACGTTCACTTTCGCTCCTTTCTAGGACCGCTCGTTCCGCGTCAGCAACGCGCAGGCGCACAGCCATACGGATCGCGTGCTTGCGCATGCCGTCGTCGCCCGGCGCGGTGACCCAAGCACCTAGCGCATACAACAGAACCTCCCGATGAAACGGGAATGTCGGCTCTTCGCTGAGGAGCACTTTGATTACCGCGGCTGGATCGAAGGCATCCCAGGCCAAACTGCGAAAGGACGTTCCGTGGACGGCGCGTTTGCTGCCCGTGGTCGATGGAGGGGAACTCTTCTCGCGTTTTCGTTGCTGGGTCGTCTTGGCCATCTGTCACCGGGTCTGCAAATACGCGCTCCAAGCCTCCATCATTGCTCGCCGGCGATCAAGCAGGTCCGAGCGAGCGTAGGCCTGCTCGACGGCATCTCCGACGCTGTGCGCCAGCGCCGCCTCCGCAAGCTCCCGCGGGTATTCGGTCTGTTCCTGAACCCATGTCCGGAACGACGTGCGAAAGCCGTGCACGTCGGCGTCGAATCCCAGTTCCTTCACCAGCTTCGACAAGGTCATGTCCGACAGGGGCACGCCGTAGCGTGAGCCGGGAAAGATAAGCGACGACCCGTCCCCAAACGCGCGGGCCTCGCGCAGGATGGTCAAGGCTTCTGGCGACAGTGGCACGCGGTGCGCCCGCTTGGCCTTCATGCGGGCGGCCGGAATCACCCACAGCGCCTTCTCATCGTCCACCTCCTCCCAAACCGCCTCGCGCACCTCCCCCGAGCGAGCCGCCGTCAGCACCAAGAACTCAACCGCCAGCTTCGTCGACGTCATGGCGCGCGACTGACGCACAGCCGTCAGGCAGTCGGCCACTTCGGCATAGGGCAGAGACTTGCGATGGACCTGTGACTTGGCGACCTTTGGGAGCGCCTGCGTGATGCTGTCGGCGGGATTGTCTTGGCGCCACCCCTGCGCCACGGCCCACTTCAGCACCGTGCCAATCCGCTGGCGCACGCGCCGTGCCGTTTCCGGTTTGGCCGTCCAGATGGGCATTAGCACGCGCAGCACGTCGGCCGCTGCGATGTTCGATACAGGCATCTTGCCGATCAGCGGGAAGGCGTAGCTTTCAAGCGACGAGATGAAGTCGCGTCCATGCTTCTCGTTGCGCCACGTGGGCAGGTGCAGTTCGTGCACGCGCCGGCTCGCGGCTTCGAAGCTCAGCACCTCCTGCCGCTCGCGACGCGCGGCCAGAGGGTCGCCGCCCTCCCGCGCCAGCTTGCGGTTGCCCAGCGCCTTCTCCCTAGCCTCCGCCAGCGGCACGAGTGAGGCGCTGCCCAGCCCGAGTTCCCGCCTCTTGCCTTGGATCACGATCCGCTGCACCCAGAACTTGGTGCCGTTCGGCTCAACGCGGAGGTAGAGGCCATGGCCGTCGAAATATTTGCCGGGCTTGCTGGCCGTCCGGACCGCGACGGCCGTCAGCGCCTTCTCCGGCCTGCGCGCGCTAGAGGAAACCATACCTTCCCATCCGCCATCCCTTCCCCCACTGTAACGTGGATGCACGGGGAGGCAAGCGGAAGCCGGCGGACGACGACGAGGTTAGCTTAGAGCTATACCAAGGGGTTATAGGACAACCGCGGACTACCGCGAACCTCCGATCCGTGGACCTTGGCTCCACCAGTCTTTCCTTCCTTCTGCTAATTCTTGAAGATGGACCCTTGGGAACGATCTTCGACAGGACGGGCGTTTTCCAAAGACCAGTGAGAAAGATCAATTGCACCGTGCTAACGGGTGTGCGGTTCCTTGCCACCACTCGCCCGGTCAGGTCGCGGGCCAGGTCAAAGACTCGACAGAACCTCACGGACAAGGGGGGTCCCCGGTCGCGCCCCTCGGTCCCCGGCGAAACCCTCGGGGGCTATCTGACCACGGTGGCATCCCCTCGGTGGTCAGCGGAACCCCTCGGCCCTCGTTCCCGTGCAATGTGCAACTTGCTCGGTTCTGTCGTGACGCCAACCCGCACGCTTCCTCTGGCCGCACAACAGACCGACCTAAATGGCTTGGTCATGCGGGACGCCTCACGGGACGCCGTTCGAATGTTTCGAAAACAGCCCTTGCTGTTTTGACCTCGGGGAGCGTGAGGTCATTCGTCGCGGTGCACTGGGCAAGTTAAGCGCCGTCCGCCAGTAGTCGGGCTTCTTACCCTCCGCCTTCGCTCTTTTCTCGCTCAGGATGCGGCCGCGCTCGGCCGGGGTCCAAGCGGAAGACCCTGTCACGCTGCCGCCACTCGCAGCGTTGCGAAATCTTCGGAGGTCCGCGCCTCAAGCTCACTCCGGATGCGCTGCGCTGCCTTAGGGCCATGGGCTCCGGTGCTCACGACCACCGCGCTCCTGCCCGCGCAGCGGTCCGCCAAAAGCTTCGGCGCGATCTACGCCTGTTCAGTGCTGTCGCATCTCGCGGTCCTGCTATCGGCAGGTCTTCAGCAGCGATGTATGGTGGCGGCAGGCCGTCGAGCGTCGTTTCCAGCTCGACGCCCGTCGTCACCTGCGTGGTCAGCGGGCACCAGCATATCGCGGTCCTGCGAGCTAAAGGCTGGCCCGAAGGAAGCGCGGCCGGCGCCTTATGGCCGCGGGACGAACAGGAACGACTCGTCGAAGCCTTGGCGCAGAAACGGTCGCAGCACCTCCACGCCACGCCGCATGTTGGAGAACAGGACCTCCATGGTCCCGGCCGTCAGCGGATAGCCCGAGGGCGGCCAGTCCAGGCCCTGCAGATGGGCAACGAACCCCTCGCGCGCCTCGGGTGCGAGGCCCAGTGCGTTGGCGCCGCGCAGCACCTCGACCATCAGCTGCGGCAGGCTTTCGTTGCTCCGGCGCTCGGGCTCCCGGCAGCTTGCAGGGTCGATGCCGATCATGGTCAGGAAGTCGCTGGACATCGCGCCGCCGGACCATTGCGCCCGGTCGAACGGCGCGAGCGTCAGCGGCACCCGCCCGATCCAGGGCCTGAGAAGCTGCGTCGGGTCGGAGGCATAGGGATAGGGCGCCTCGTTCAGCGGTCGGGAATAGGTCGAGCCGGCAGACTTGATGACCTCGTTATAGGCCGAGATCACGATGTCGCAGGGATGGCGCAGATAGGCGTAGGCGTGGAACTCGCACCCCTCGAAGCATGCAAGGAAGGCGTCGATGTCGGTCGGCCATTCCACCAGCAGCTCCGAGCTGATGAGGATGTTGCGGTCGCCCGCCTCCTCCATCAGCATGGCTATCCCCCGGCGCCCGCCCTCGATCGTATCCGGGCTCTGAAACCCCTTGACCAGCGGATTCTGGTTGGGCCAGCCCTGCCAAGGCGCTTTGTAGAACCAGCCCTGCCCGGCCAGGGCGTCGCGATTGTCGCAGAGGAACTGCTGGAGGGAACTGGTCCCGGTCTTGTGCAGACCGATATGCAGGATGACCTGACGCATGCCGCCTCCAACCTCCGGGTCCGGATCGAGACCGCGTCTTGGCTGATCGCGCCGGGCCGGGCAAGGCTGACATCCGCAGGCGCCGACGTCGCGATCTTCTCTCGCCCCCCCTATCCGAACCCGCTCCTGCTGGTCCAGTATGCGCCGCGGACGAACCGGCGCCGGAGCCGGCAGAGGGGGAGGGACTGGATGACGGGCTGGCTGACCACGCATGTTCTTGACACCGCGCGGGGACGGCCCGCGGCGGGGATGGCGATCACGCTTCATCGGCTGCGGGACGGCACGCGCGAGGCGATTGCCCGCGTCGTCACGAACGGCGACGGGCGCACCGATACGCCGATCCTGCCAGCCGAGCGTTTCACCCCCGGCACCTATGAACTGACCTTCCATGTCGGCGACTGGCTCGCGGCCGAGGGAATCGCCGGAACCGAGCCGCGCTTTCTGGGCGAGGTGCCGATCCGCTTCGGCATGGCCGAGGCGGCGCACTACCATGTGCCGCTGCTGGTCTCGCCCTTCGGCTACTCGACCTATCGGGGCAGCTGATGGACGCCGTGATCCTGCATGACTGGGCCGCTTTCGCGATCCGCTGGCTGCATGTCGTCACCGCCATCGCCTGGATCGGCTCGTCCTTCTACTTCATCGCCCTCGACCTCGCGCTGCAGAAGGCGCCGGGGCTGCCGAAAGGCGCGCATGGCGAGGAGTGGCAGGTCCATGGCGGCGGCTTCTACCACATCACCAAGTATCTCGTCGCGCCCGAGCGCCTGCCCGAGCACCTGACCTGGTTCAAGTGGGAGAGCTATTCCACCTGGCTCAGCGGCTTTGCCATGCTCGCGGTCCTCTACTGGGCACAGGCGGAGCTTTACCTGATCGACCCGGCGAAATGGGACATGCCGGTCTGGGTGGCGGTGCTGATCTCGGCGGGGTCGCTCGCCGTGGGGTGGCTGGTCTACGACGCGCTCTGCCGCTCGCGGCTGGGCGGGAACCCGACCGCGCTGATGCTGCTGCTGTTCGTGCTGCTGGTGGTGCTGGCCTGGGGCTACGACCGCGTCTTCACCGGCCGCGCGGCGCTGCTGCATCTGGGCGCGATCACCGCCACGATCATGAGCGCCAACGTCTTTCTGGTCATCATCCCGAACCAGAAGATCGTCGTGGCCGACCTCATGGCCGGCCGCGCGCCCGACCCGAAATACGGCCGCATCGCCAAGCTGCGCTCGACTCACAACAACTACCTGACGCTGCCGGTCGTGTTCCTGATGCTGTCGAACCACTACCCGCTGGCCTTCGCGAGCCGCTGGAACTGGGTGATCGCGGCGCTCGTGTTCCTCATGGGCGTGACGATCCGGCATTTCTTCAACACCATGCACGCCCGGCGGGGCAGGCCGTGGTGGACTTGGGCCGTGACGGCGGGCTTGTTTGTCGCCTGCGTCTGGCTCAGCATGGCGGGGACCGAGCGCCTGCCGGCGGAGGACCGCGCCATGACGCGGGCCGAGACGCGCTTTGCCGAAGCCGAGGGGTTCGAGGCGGTCCGTGACGTGCTGTCCGCCCGCTGCAGCATGTGCCACACGGCCGAGCCGGGCTGGGAGGGGATTGCCGTGGCGCCGAAACATCTGGCCTTCGATACCGACGCGCAGATCGCGCGGGCGGCGCGTGAGATCTACGTGCAGGCCGGGCTGACCGACGCCATGCCCCCCGGCAACCTGAGCTTCATGGAGCCGGAGGAACGCGCCGCAATCCGCGCCTGGTATCGCGCCGCCGCAGGCGCCCGCATGGCAGAGGCCCGCCCATGACCCGCAACCACATCCGCTTCCTGCTGAACGGCGACGAGGTCACGCTGACCGAATGCGGCGCGCGCGACATGCTGCTCGACTTCCTGCGCGTGAACCGCCGCCTCACCGGCACCAAGGAGGGCTGCGCCGAAGGCGACTGCGGCGCCTGCACCGTGCTGGTCGGACGGCTCCACGAGGGCGTCCTGCGCTACGACCCGGTGAACGCCTGCATCCGCCCGCTCGCCGCCTGCGACGGCTGCCACACCGTCACCGTCGAGGCGCTTCATGGCGCGGACGGCTCCGGCTCGCTGCATCCGGTGCAACGGGCGATGGTCGAGGCGCATGGCACGCAATGCGGCTTCTGCACGCCGGGGATCGTCATGGCGCTCTATGCGCTGTGGCTGACGAACCCGCGCCCCTCGCGGGAGGAAGTCGCGCGGGCGCTGCAGGGCAACCTCTGCCGCTGCACCGGCTACGGGCCGATCCTCGATGCGGCCGAGGCCGCGGCCTCCGCGGGCGGGCAGGAGGCCGACGCGCTGATGCGGCGGCGCGACGAGGTTGCGAGGGCGCTCGCGGCGATGCGGGACGGCCGGCGGGTCGAGGTAGCGCGCGAGCATGACCGAGCGATCCTGCCGGGCTCCGTGGACGACCTCGCCGCGGCGCTGATGGAGCATCCCGACGCCACGATCGTCGCGGGGGCGACCGACGTGGGCCTCTGGGTCACGAAGCACCTGCGCGACATCGCGCCAGCGCTCTTCATTGCGCATCTGCCGGAGTTGCGCCGGACCGACGTGGACGGCGACACGCTCATCATCGGCGCGGGTGTCACCTGGGACGAGGCCGAGCAGATGGTGGCGCAGCACCTGCCCGAAGCCCTTCCCTACTGGCACCGCGTCGCCGGCTGGCAGGTCCGCGCCGCCGGCACGGTGGGCGGCAACATCGCCAACGGCTCGCCCATCGGTGACTCGCCGCCGCTGCTGATCGCGCTTGGGGCGGAGGTCACGCTGCGCCAAGGCGACGCGCGCCGCACGGTCCCCCTCGAACGCTATTTCATCGCCTACGGCAAGCAGGACCGCCAGCCGGGCGAGTTCGTCGAGAGCATCCGCATCCCCCTGCCCGCCCCCGGTACCCGCATCGCGGCCGAGAAGATCTCCAAGCGCCCGGACAGCGACATCACCGCCGTCGCCATGGGCCTCGCGCTGACGATCGAGGACGGGCGTATCGCCACCGCCCGCATCGCCTATGGTGGCATGGCCGGCATCCCGCGCCGCGCGCCTACGGTTGAGGCCGCGCTGACGGGCGCCCCCCTCGCGGAGGCCAGCTTCGAGGCTGCCGCGCAGGCCGTGGCGCAGGACTTCACCCCGCTCTCCGACTGGCGCGCGTCGGCCGATTACCGCCGCCTCGTCGCGGGGAACCTGATCCGACGTTTCTGGCTCTCGCAGCCGGAAGCTCAGAGGGAGGCCGCCGAATGAGGGACACCGCCACCCCGCGCGGCGCCGCCGGACAGGCCATCGCCCACGACTCGGCCGAGCGCCAGGTCCGCGGCCGCGCCGCCTATGTGGACGACATCCGCGAACCCGCAGGCACGCTCCACGCAGCCCTCGGCCTCTCGCGCACGGCCCATGCGCGCATCCTCTCGCTGGACCTCGCGCCCGTGCGCGAGGCGTCCGGCGTGGTCGCGGTGCTGACCGCCGCCGACATCCCCGGCACCAACAATATCTCGCCGGTGCAGAAGAACGACGATCCCGTGTTCGCGGAACACGAGATCATGTTCCACGGCCAGCCTCTCTTCGCGGTCATCGCCGAGACCCGCGACCAGGCCCGCCGTGCCGCGCTGCGCGCGAAGATCGAGACCGAACCGCTGCCGCAGGCGACCACCGCCGCCGAGGCGCAGGCGCAGGACCTCGACTACGTCACCGCCCCCCTGACCCTCGCCCGCGGCGACGCCAAGGCTGCCCTCGCCGCCGCCCCGCGCCGGATCGAGGGGCGCATGAAGATCGGCGGGCAGGAGCATCTCTATCTCGAAGGCCAGATCGCCCTCGCCATCCCCGGCGAGGATGACGAGATCGCGCTTCACGTCTCGACCCAGCACCCGACCGAGGTGCAGCACATCGTGGCGCACGTCCTCGGCGTCCCCGCCCACGCGGTTGTGGCGACCGTGCGGCGCATGGGCGGCGGCTTCGGCGGCAAGGAATCGCAGATGAACCTGACCGCCGCCGTTGCCGCGCTCGGCGCGCGGGCGACGGGGCGGCCCGTGAAGCTGCGGCTCGACCGCGACGACGACATGCTCTCGACCGGCAAGCGGCACGACTTCGACATCCGCTACGCCATCGGCTTCGACGATGACGGCCGCATCCATGCAGTCGATGCCGACTTCGCCGCGCGCTGCGGCTTCTCGGCCGACCTCTCGGGGCCGGTGACGGACCGGGCGCTGTTCCACAGCGACAACGCCTACTACTACCCGGCGGTGCGCGTCAGTTCGCATCCGATGCGGACGCACACCGTCTCGAACACCGCCTTCCGCGGCTTCGGGGGCCCGCAGGGCGTCCTGCTGGCCGAACGGGTGATCGAGGAAATCGCCTATGCCACGGGCCGCGACCCGGCCGATATCCGCCGCCTGAACCTCTACCGCAACGGCCAACTGACCCCCTACCACCAGCCGGTCGAGGACATGATCCTGCCGCGGCTGCTGGACGAGCTTGAGGCCTCCTCGGACTACCGCGCCCGGCGCGAGGCAGTGCTGGCCTTCAACGCCGGCGGCACCCACCGCCGCCGCGGGATCGCGCTGACGCCGGTGAAGTTCGGCATCAGCTTCACCGCGACGCATTACAACCAGGGCGGCGCGCTGATCCATGTCTATACCGACGGGTCGATCCAGCTGAACCACGGCGGCACCGAGATGGGCCAGGGCCTGCACACCAAGGTGGCGCAGGTGGTGGCCGACGCCTTCCAGGTCGGCATCGAGCGCATCCGCGTGACCGCGACCACGACCGAGAAGGTGCCGAACACCTCCGCCACGGCGGCGTCGTCGGGGTCCGACCTGAACGGCATGGCGGCGCTCGACGCGGCCGAGACGATCAAGGCGCGGCTGGTCGCGTTTCTCGCGGCCGCCAAGGGCTGCGACCCGTCCGAGGTCCGCTTCATCCCCGAGCATGTCGAGGTCGCGGGCGAGCCGATCCCCTTCGAGGAGGTCATCAACAACGCCTATCTCGCCCGCGTGCAGCTGTCGGCCACCGGCTTCTACGCCACGCCCGAAATCCACTGGAACCGCGAGACCGGCCGCGGCCAGCCCTTCTACTACTTCGCCTATGGCGCGGCGGTGTCGGAGGTCGAGGTGGACCTGCTCACCGGCGAGAACCGCGTCCTGCGCGCCGACATCCTGCATGACGTGGGCCGCAGCCTGAACCCGGCGATCGACCTCGGGCAGGTGGAGGGGGGGTTCATCCAGGGCATGGGGTGGCTGACCACCGAGGAGCTGTGGTGGGACGATCAGGGACGGCTCAGGACGCATGCGCCCTCGACCTACAAGATCCCGCTCGCCTCCGATCGGCCGAAGATGCGGATTGCGCTGGCCGAATGGTCCGAGAACCCAAAGCGCACCATCCGCCGCAGCAAGGCTGTAGGCGAGCCGCCGCTGATGCTGGCAGCCTCGGTGCTGGAGGCGCTGTCGATGGCGGTTGCCTCGGTCGCGGACTACCGCATCTGCCCGCGGCTCGATCCGCCCGCGACGCCCGAGGCGATCTTGATGGCAGCCGAGAGGCTGAAGGCGGGCCGATGATCCGGGTCCGCATCGCCGAGGCCCTCGGCTCCACCCCGCGCGAGGCGGGGGCCGCGATGTATGTCAGCGCCGAGGGCATCACCGGCAGCATCGGCGGCGGCGCAGTCGAATACATGGCCCTCGACGCCGCCCTCGCCATGCTGACCTCGGGCGAGACCGCGCGGAGCATGACCATTCCCCTCGGCCCGGCCATCGGCCAGTGCTGCGGCGGACGAATGCGCCTCGAGCTGGAGACCGTGGCCGCCCCCGACCCGGTGCCGCCCAGGCCCGCCGTGCTGATCTTCGGCGCCGGCCATGTCGGCCGCGCCCTCGCCCGCGCGCTGCTGCCGCTGCCGGTGGCGCCGCTGCTGGTCGATCAGCGCCCCGCCGAACTGGCCCTCGCCGCCGACCTGCCGCAGAAGCTGACGCCCCTGCCCGAGGCCGAAATCCGCGCGGCCGCGCCCGGCAGCGCCGTGGTCATCATGACCCACGATCACGCGCTCGACTTCCTCATCGCCGCCGAGGCGCTTGCCCGCCCTGACCTCGCCTGGACGGGAATGATCGGCTCACGCACCAAGCGCGCCACCTTCGCCAGCTTCGCCCGATCGCGCGGCCTCGACCCTGGTCCGCTGGTCTGCCCGATCGCCGCCGCCGCGCCCCGCGACAAGCGCCCGGAAGTGATCGCCGCCTTTGCCGCGGCCGAGATCATGGCCGCCCTGCTGACCCGCGCCACGACGCCGGCTTGAAGAAGGGGGCTCTCCCCCCGTCCAGCCGGGGCTGGACTCCCCCGGGATATTTCTCGACAGAAGAAGCCGGGCCGGGGCTTCTTCTGTCCTCAAATATCCATTCTTCGGGGGCAACCATGCAGCTCATCCGCGGCCGTGTCGTCAGTTTCGACGCCGATCCCCTGGCCGGAACCGTCCCGCCGCTCGACATCGAGGACGGCGCGGTGCTGGTCGAGGACGGGCGTATCGCCGCCGTGGGCGAATGGGCGGACCTCGCGCGCCCCGGCGTTCCGGTGGCGGACCATCGCGGCCGGATCATCCTGCCCGGCTTCATCGACCCGCATATCCACTTCCCGCAGCTTCAGGTGGTGGCGAGCTGGGGGACCGAGCTGCTCGACTGGCTCAACCGCTACACCTTCCCGGCCGAGGCGCGCTTTGCCGATCGCGCCCATGCCAAGGCGATGTCGCCGCGGTTCCTCGACGCGCTGATCCGGGCCGGGACGACCACCGCCTGCTGCTACTGCTCGTCGCACAGGGTGTCGGCCGAGGCGCTGCTGAGTGAAGCGGAACGCCGCGGTATGGCCCTGATCGCGGGCAAGGTGATGATGGACCGCAACGCGCCCGAGGCGGTGCGGGACACGGCGCAGTCGGCCCATGACGACACCGAGGCGCTGATCCGCGACTGGCACGGGCGCGGCCGGCTGCAAGTCGCGATCACTCCCCGCTTCGCGATCACCTCGACCCCGGCGCAACTCGAGGCGGCGGGCGCGCTTGCCGCCGCGCATCCCGAGGTCCTCGTGCAGACCCACATCTCCGAGAACCACGCCGAGATCGCCCTGACCGCCGAGCTTTTCCCCGAGGCCCGCGACTATCTCGACGTCTATGACCGCGCCGGGCTGCTCTCCGACCGGCTGCTGCTCGGCCACTGCCTGCACCTGACCCCGCGCGAGATCGCCCGCATGGCCGAGGCGCAGGCGCGGGCGGTGGCCTGCCCGACCTCGAACCTGTTCCTCGGCTCCGGCCTCTTCGACCACGCGGGGCTGCGCGCCGGGGGCATCCCGACCGCCCTCGCCACCGACATCGGCGGCGGCACCTCTTGGTCCATGCTGCAGACGCTCGGCGAGGCATACAAGGTCGCCGCCATGCGGGGCGAGCGGCTCCACGCCTTCGACGCCTTCCACTGGGCCACTGCCGGGAATGCCGAGGCGCTGCACCTCGGCCACCGCCTCGGCCGCATCGCGCCCGGCTACGACGCCGACCTGATCGCGCTCGACCCCCGCGCCACGCCCGAGATGGCGCTGCGGATGGAGGCGGTCGAGACGCTCTCCGAGGCGCTGTTCCTGCTGCAGGTCATGGGCGACGACCGCGCCGTGGCGCAGACCTGGATCGCGGGGCGCGCTGCGAAGGCTTGACCTTGTCTGAAACCCGGTGCGCCCCTATACCGGTCCCGTCGCGGGTGTAGCTCAATGGTAGAGCAGCAGCCTTCCAAGCTGAATACGTGGGTTCGATTCCCATCACCCGCTCCACCCCTTTCCCCGGAACGCCGCGCGCCCGCCCGCCGTTGACCGGGCGACACACCCGCCGGAGCCGCCGATGTCGCGCAACGCCATGAGCCGCTTGTCGTTCTTCCTGCTGATGGGGCTCACGCTCTACGCCTCGCTCGTGGGGGCGGGCTGATGGCGATCCGGTTCGGGGGGCGCTACTCGCCGGGCGCGAAGGCTGAGGCCGAGGCGAACCTGCCCGCGCGGGCGGTGCCGGGCAAGATCCACCACCGGCTGGAGGGCCGCACGACCTGGATCACGGTCGCGGGCGTCCCGTTCCTGCTCGGCGCGTTCTTTCAGGACCCGGTGGGTATGGCGACGAACCTCGCGGGCTTCGGCATCCTCGCGGGCGGCATGTTCATGACCCGGCAGGGGCTGCAGGCCGAAGCTGCCTATGATGCACGGCGCATCGCGCGCCGGCCGGCGATCCCGCGCAAGCTGTTCGGCGGCGTACTGACCGGCCTCGGCCTCGCGGTGGGTGCGGTGGAGCCGGGGACTGGCGCGATGGCAGGCGCGGGCGTCATTGGCCTCATGGGGGCGGCGCTGCACTGGTTCTCGTTCGGGCCCGACCCGATGAAGGACAAGGGCATGGAAGGCATCGACCCTGTCCAGCAGGACCGCGTGGCGCGCTTCGTCGAGGAAGCCGAGGGTTACCTCGCCGCCATGCGCGATGCGATCCTGCGGACCCGTGACCGCGGCCTCGAGGCACGGGTGGAGCGGTTTGCGGGCGTCGCGCGCGGCCTCTTCCGGCGGGTGGAGGAGGACCCGGGCGACCTGACGGCGGCGCGGCGGTACCTGGGCGTCTACCTGATGGGCGCGCGCGACGCGACGGTGAAGTTCGTGGACCTCTACGTCCAGACCCAGGACGCGTCGGCCCGCGCGGCATGGGAGGCGCTGATCGCCGATCTGGAGACCAACTTCGCCGCCCGGACCCGCAGCCTCATGCAGGGCAGCCGCGCCGACATGGACATCGAGATCGAGGTCCTCCGCGACCGCCTCGCGCGCGAGGGCGTGCGGGTGCCGCAGCCGGCGCCGGAGCCCGAGATGCCCCGACTCGAAGGCGACCGCGGGCAGCGGCTGGACGACCTGCTGCACGAGACCGGCTGGAAAGAGCGCCGCTGAGGCGCCCGAGTCGATGCCTCGTTACGCGCTGAAGATCGAATATGATGGCCGGCCCTTCGCGGGCTGGCAGGCGCAGGCCGGGCTGCCTTCGGTGCAGGGCGCGGTGGAGCGGGCGCTCGCGGCGCTCGATCCGGGCTTCGCGGCGGGGGCGCGGATCGCGGCGGCGGGGCGGACCGATGCAGGGGTCCATGCGACCGGGCAGGTGGCGCATGCGGACATGGCCCGCGACTGGGCTCCCGACCGGCTGCGCGATGCGGTGAACGCGCATCTGCGGCCTGATCCGGTGGCGGTGCTGGCCATCGCGCGGGTCCCAGACGACTGGCACGCCCGCTTCTCGGCGGTGGAGCGGCGGTATCTGTTCCGCCTGCTCTCCCGCCGCGCGCCCGCGGTGCTGGACGCCGGGCGCGTCTGGCAGGTGCGCCATGCGCTCGACCTCGACGCCATGCGCGAGGGGGCGGCGCATCTCGTCGGGCGGCATGATTTCACCACGTTCCGCTCGACCATGTGCCAGTCGAAAACCCCGGTGAAGACCCTGGACGAGATCGCCATCGACGCCGTCCCCGTTCCCCACGGAACCGAGTTCCGCCTTGCGCTCCGCGCCCGCAGCTTCCTGCACAACCAGGTGCGCAGCATCGTCGGCACGCTCGAGCGGGTGGGCGCCGGGGCATGGCCGCCCGCGCGCGTGGCCGAGGCCCTCGCCGCGCGCGACCGCGCCGCCTGCGGGCCGGTCTGCCCGCCGCAGGGGCTCTGCCTCACCGGGGTGGGCTATCCGGCGGACCCGTTCAGCGCCGGCGGCGCTTCGGGGCTGCATGACGGGGGCGGAAGACCGTCGCCACGGTGTGGCAGATGATCCAGGTGTCGAGGCCGATGGTCCGCCGCTGCCGGTAGATCTCGTCGATGCGGAGCTTCGTCGGCAGGCAGCGGCGGTAATAGGTCGCCTCGGTCGCCTCCGGCGTGGCGCAGGCCGCCATGATCCGGTCCTCGTGGCGGTGATAGATCAGCGTGGCGAGGCCGGTGACGCCGGGCCGGCAGCGCAGGGTCGAGGCGAAGCGGGCTGGGAAACGCTCGACATATTCGCGCAGCGGCGGCCGGGGGCCGACGAAGCTCATGTCGCCCTTGAGGATGTTGAAGAGCTGCGGCAGCTCGTCGATCCGCGTGCGCCGCAGGAACGCGCCGATCCCGGTGATGCGCCAGTTCTTGTGCGCGCCGGAGGCGCCGCTGTCGGTCTCGTCCCGGGTCATGGTGCGGAACTTCCACTGCGTGAACTCCTCGTTCACGCCCTTCATCCGCGGCGCGGCATAAAGGATCGGCCGCCCCTGACGCACCGCCAGAACCACCGCGACGGCAGCCATGACGAAGGACAGCGGGACCAGCAGCAGAAGCGCCAGGCTGATATCGAACACCCGCTTGCCGAGCGGCATCCGGCAGACAGCGAACCCGGGATTGGCGAACCCGGCTTCAAGCGCGGAGACTTCGCGCGCACCGAGACCATCCCAGTCCTGCCTGATCGTCACCCGATAACAGCCTCTGCCCCGCGCCGGTCCGGCGTCTGTCATTGTCCTTCTGGATAGCAGCAGATGCCCGGAAAGGGAACTGATGCCGCCGCAATCCGCGCTTGTCCGGCGGAAAATCGCCGCAGGCGTGGGCAAGGCGCATCACCTTGACCTCTGCGGTCGCGGCCCACATATCCTTGGCAAGCAAGGGGGCACGCCAATGTTCATCCAGACCGAGACCACGCCGAACCCGGCAACCCTGAAGTTCCTGCCCGGCCGCACCGTGCTGGCGCAGGGGGCGGCCGATTACCCGGCGCCGGAGGCGGCCGGGGAGTCGCCGCTGGCGACGCGCATCTTCGGCGTCAAGGGCGTGCGCGGGGTGTTCCTCGGCAGCGACTTCGTGACCGTCACCAAGGATCAGGAGACGCCCTGGGATCACCTGAAGCCCGGCGTTCTCGGCGCGATCATGGAGCATTTCCAGTCGGGCGAGCCGGTCGTCACCGGCGGCGGAGAGGGCGATGACGGCCATGCCGCCCATGCGCCCGAGGATGACGAGGTCGTCAGCCAGATCAAGGAGCTGCTCGACACCCGCGTGCGGCCGGCGGTGGCGCAGGACGGCGGCGACATCACCTTCCACGGCTTCGACCGCGGGGTGGTCTATCTGCACATGAAGGGCGCCTGCTCGGGCTGCCCGTCCTCGACCCTGACGCTGAAGATGGGGATCGAGAACCTGCTGCGGCACTACGTCCCCGAGGTGGTCGAGGTCCGTCCTGTCACCTGAGCCGCTGATCCTCGGCTTCGACACATCGGCCGCGCATTGCGCGGCCGCTTTGCTTTGCCCCGGCGAATGGGTGGAAACGGTCCACGAGGAGATGCCGCGAGGGCAGGCCGAACGGCTGTTTCCGATGCTCGAGGCGCTGCTGGCCGGGCGCGGGGCGGAGTGGCGCGACCTTGCCGCCATCGGTGTCGGCATCGGTCCGGGCAGCTTCACCGGGGTGCGGATCGCGGTTGCGGCGGCGCGCGGGCTGGCGCTTTCGCTCGACATCCCCGCGATCGGCGTGACCACGACCGAGGCGATGGGTTTCGGCCTGCCGCGCCCCTGCCGCGTCGTGCTGCCCGGACCGGGCGGGCAGTCGATCTGGCAGGACTTCCCCGAGATGGAGCGCCCGGAGCTCGGGGCCGACCCGCCCCCCGGCCCGCCGGAATACCCGCAGCCCGTGCCGCTGGCCGAGGCCGTCGCCCGCATCGCCGCCTCGCGCATCGCCCATCCCGGGGCACGGCCGGCGCCGCTCTACCTGCGCCCGGCCGACGCCGCGCCCGCGCGCGACCAGGGGCCGGCGATCCTGCCCGGATGACGCCGGACGACCTCGCCGCGCTGCATGCGCGCTGCTTTACCGCGCCCCCGCCCTGGAGCGCGGCAGCCTTCGCCGACATCCTGTCGCTGCCCGGCGCCTTCCTGATCCTGCAGCCCGGCGGCTTTCTCGTGGGCCGCGTCGTTGCCGATGAGGCGGAGCTGCTGACCCTCGCCGTCGCGCCCGAGGCACGGCGGCACGGCCTCGGACGTGCGCTCTGCGAGGGCTTCGCCGCCGCCGGCCGGGCGAATGGAGCCGCAAGCGCCTTCCTCGAGGTGGCCGAGGACAACGCCCCCGCCCGCGCCCTCTACGCCGCCGCCGGCTGGCGCGAGGCGGGCCGCAGGCGCGGCTATTACGGACCCGGCCGCGACGCCATGATCCTGCGTCTCGACCTCTCCCTGGCCGAAGATAGCCGTTGACCGGGCGCGCCCGCTGCGGACTAAATCCCGTCGATGCCGCGGGCCCTGCCCGCCAACCCTCGGGAGGGGACCACGGATGCCCATGCTCAAGACCCTGCTCGCCGGCGCCGCCGGCCTCGCGCTGACCGCGGGCCTCGCCGCCGCCGAACCGGCGCTGATCTTCGATCTCGGCGGCAAGTTCGACAAATCCTTCAACGAAGCCGCGCATATGGGCGGCGAACGCTGGAAGGCCGAGACCGGCGGCACCTACAAGGAGCTGGAGATGCAGTCCGAGGCGCAGCGCGAGCAGGCGCTGCGGCGGCTGGCCGAGACCGGCGCCAACCCCATCGTGATGACCGGCTTCGCCTTCGGTGACGTGCTCAACCAGGTCGCCCCCGACTACCCCGACACGAAGTTCGTCATCATCGACATGGTGGTCGAGCAGCCGAACGTGCAGTCGGTCGTCTTCACCGAGGAGCAGGGCAGCTACCTCGCCGGGATCATGGCCGCGATGGCCTCCGAGAGCGGGACCGTGGGCTTCATCGGCGGCATGGACATTCCGCTGATCCACAAGTTCGAATGCGGCTACCGGCAGGGCTTCATGGCCACCCGGCCCGACGGCAAGGTCCTCGTCAACTACACCGGCACCACCCCGGCGGCGTGGAACGACCCGGTGAAGGGGGGCGAGCTGGCGCGGGCGCAGATGTCGCAGGGCGCGGACGTGATCTACGCCGCCGCGGGCGGCACCGGGATCGGCGTGCTCCAGACCGCGGCCGACGAGGGCATCCTCTCCATCGGCGTGGACAGCAACCAGAACCACCTGCATCCGGGACAGGTGCTGACCTCGATGGTCAAGAAGGTGGACAACGCCGTGTTCGAGGCCTTCACGGCCGGCGAGGCGGTGGAGCCGGGGGTGCGGGTCATGGACCTCGCCTCCGAGGGCGTCTCGGTCGCGGTGGACGAGAACAACAAGGACCTCGTGACCGACGAGATGCAGGCGGCCGTGGACGAGGCGACGGCGAAGATCGTCTCGGGCGAGATCCAGGTCCACGACTACATGACGGACAACACCTGCCCGGTAAGCTGATGGCGGCACCCGCCGCGATGCCTGACGAGGGGCGGCCCGATGCGGCCGCCCCGCCCGCCATCGAGCTTCGCGGCATCTCCAAGGCCTTCGGCCCGGTGCAGGCCAACCGCGCCATCGACCTCACCGTCGCGCGCGGGACGATCCACGGCATCGTGGGCGAGAACGGGGCCGGGAAATCGACGCTGATGTCGATCCTCTACGGCTTCTACCGCCCCGATGCGGGGGAAATCCGCGTGAACGGCGAGCCCCTCGTGATCGCCGACAGCCAGACCGCGATCCGGGCGGGCATCGGCATGGTGTTCCAGCACTTCAAGCTGGTCCGCAACTTCACCGTGCTGGAGAACGTGATCCTCGGGGCCGAGGACGGCGCGCTGCTGCGGCCCTCGCTCGCCCGCGCGCGGGCGGAGCTGACGGGCCTCGCGCGCGACTACCAGCTCGAGGTGGACCCCGGCGCAGTCATCGACGAGCTGTCGGTCGGGCATCAGCAGCGGGTGGAGATCCTGAAGGCGCTCTACCGCCGAGCCGACATCCTGATCCTCGACGAGCCGACGGGCGTCCTGACCCCGGCCGAGGCCGACCACCTGTTCCGCATCCTCCGGGGCCTGCGGGACGAGGGCAAGACGATCATCCTCATCACCCACAAGCTGCGCGAGATCATGGAGGTGACGGATGCCGTCTCGGTCATGCGGCGCGGCGAGATGGTGGCGACGGTGAGGACCGCCGAGACCTCGCCCGCGGAACTGGCCGAGCTGATGGTCGGCCGCAAGGTGCTGCTGCGGGTGGAAAAGCCCGCGGCCCGCCCCGGCGAGCCGGTGCTGGAAATCCGCGGCCTACGTTTGATCGACGCGGAAGGGGTGGAGCGGTTGCGGGGCATCGACCTCGACCTGCGCGCGGGCGAGATCCTCGGCATCGCCGGGGTCAGCGGCAACGGGCAGTCGGAACTGCTTGAGCTGCTCGGCGGCTTCCCGGAAGTGGCGGCGAAGCTCTCGGGCGAAGTGCGGATGGCGGGGCGTCCGATCCCGCTGACCGGCCGCGGTGCCGATGCCGCCGGACGCCGGGCCCTCGGCATCGCCCATGTGCCCGAGGATCGCCAAGCCGAGGGCCTCATCATGGACTTCCACGCCTGGGAAAACGCGATCTTCGGCTATCACGGCGATCCCGAATGGGGGGCTGCGCTGCTGCGAAACGACCGCATCCGCGCCCATGCGGCCGCCGAGATGGAACGTTTCGACGTCCGCCCCCTCGACGCCGACCTGCCCGCCAAGAGCTTCTCCGGCGGCAACCAGCAAAAGCTCGTCTGCGCCCGCGAGATGGAGCGGCACCCCGCCCTGCTGCTCGTCGGCCAGCCGACCCGCGGCGTCGATATCGGCGCGATCGAGTTCATCCACCGCCGCCTGATCGAGCTGCGCGACGCCGGGACGGCGATCCTGCTGGTCTCGGTCGAGCTGGACGAGGTGATGGCGCTGTCCGACCGGATCGCGGTCATGTTCGACGGGCGCATCATGGGCGAGCGCATGCCGGGCGAGACGACGCCCGGGGAGCTGGGGCTGCTGATGGCGGGCGTCACCGATACCGGCCGCGCGCCCGACGCCGCCGGCATCCCGCCGGGCCACCGCCCCGAGCCGCCCGACCCCGCGCACCCGCATGAGGGGGGCCTGCCCCAATGAGCCGCTGGGCCGACGTGATCCTCACCCCGCTGCTCTCGCTGCTGCTGGCCTTTGCCATCTCCGCCCTGGTGATTCTCGCCATCGGCGAGAGCCCGGTCGAGGCGCTCAAGGTCATGGTCACAGGCGCGCTCGGCTCCAGCTATGGTTGGGGCTTCACGCTCTACTACGCGACCAACTTCATCTTCACCGGGCTTGCCGTCGCGGTCGCCTACCACGCCGGCCTCTTCAACATCGGCGGCGAGGGGCAGGCGGCGCTCGGCGGCCTCGGGGTGACGCTGGTGCTGCTGGCCGTGCCGTGGCCGCACTGGCTCCTCGCCCTGCCCGCCGCCGCTGTCGGCGCGGCCGCCTTCGGCGCGCTCTGGGCGCTGATCCCGGCCTGGCTGCAGGCCCGGCGCGGCAGCCACATCGTCATCACGACGATCATGTTCAACTTCATCGCCGCGGCGCTGCTGAACTACGTCCTCGTGAACCTGCTGCGCCCGGTGGGTAGCATGGACCCGGCCTCGGCCCGCTTCCCCGAAGCCACGAACCTGCCGAAGCTGACCGATTTCTTCGCGCTGATCGGTGTCGAATGGGGCCGCAACACGCCCGCCAACGTCACCTTCCTCGTGGCGCTGCTGGCGCTGTTCGGCGTCTGGCTGCTGATCTGGCGCACCCGCCTCGGCTACGAGATCCGCGCCTTCGGCCGCTCCGAGAAGGCGGCGCTATATGCCGGCATCTCGCCGGTCAGGATCACCGTCATCGCCATGCTGATCTCCGGCGGGCTGGCGGGGCTGATGGCGATCAACAACGTCATGGGCGAGGCCGAGCGGCTGGTCCTCAACGCCGTCGAGGGCGCGGGCTTCATCGGCATCGCGGTCGCGCTGATGGGCCGCAACCACCCTGTCGGCATCCTGCTCGCGGCGCTGCTCTTCGGGTTTCTCTACCAGGGCGGGGGCGAGCTGGCCCTCTGGACCTCGATCCCGCGCGAGCTGATCGTCGTGATCCAGGCGCTCGTGATCCTGTTCACCGGCGCGCTCGACAACATGGTGCGGATGCCGCTGGAACGGGTGTTCTCGCCGCGCAGCGCGCAGGGGTCGCCGCGCTGATGGATTACGCGACCATCCTGCAGATCCTCGACAGCGCCGTGCGGCTGATGACGCCGCTGCTGCTCGCCTGCCTCGCGGGCCTCTATTCCGAGCGCGCGGGGGTCTTCGACATCGGCCTCGAGGGCAAGATGCTGATGGCGGCCTTCGCCGCGGCCTCTGTCGCCGCGGTGACAGGCAGCGTCTGGCTGGGGCTGATCGCGGGGATAGCGGGCTCGCTGATCCTCGCGGCGGTGCACGGGCTCGCTTCCATCACCTTCCGCGGCAACCAGCTGATTTCGGGCGTGGCGATCAACTTCCTCGCCTCCGGCCTGACGGTGCTGCTCGGGCAGAAGATCTTCGGCCTCGGCGGCCGCACCCCGTCGCTTGCGGGCGACGCCCGCTTCGGCCCCGTCACCCTGCCCCTCGCCGAGACGCTGCGCGGCGTGCCCGTCCTCGGCCCCTTCTACGCCGAGGTGATCTCCGGCCACACGCCGCTCGTCTATGTCGCGCTTATCGCCGTGCCGCTGACCTGGTGGCTGCTGTTCCGGACCCGCTTCGGCCTGCGGCTGCGCGCGGTGGGCGAGAACCCGGCGTCGGTTGACACGGCCGGGGTCTCGGTCACGCGGCTGCGCTACGCGGCGGTCGCCATCGCCGGGCTGCTCTGCGGCATTGCCGGGGCCTATCTCGCCACCGGCCTTTCGGCGGGGTTCGTGAAGGAGATGACCGCGGGCCGAGGCTTCATCGCCCTCGCGGCCCTCATTTTCGCCAAGTGGCGGCCCTGGCCGGCGCTCGGCGCCACCTTCCTCTTCGGCCTGTTCGAGGCGATCGCCAACCGCTATCCGAACATCGAGATCGGCCCCGTCACGATCCCGTCCATGTTCATGAACGCCCTGCCCTATATCCTGACCGTCATCATCCTCGCCGGCTTCGTCGGCCGCGCCATTCCGCCGCGCGCGGGCGGAGAGCCCTATGTCAAGGAACGCTGACCTCGCCGCCCTCGTGCGCGACCGCGCGGGCGCCGAGCCGCCGGAACTGGGCCTGATCCTCGGCTCCGGCCTGGGGCATCTTGCGGGCGCCGTCGAGGGCGTGGCGATCCCCTATGCCGACCTTCCGGGCCTCCCCCATGCGGGCGTCAGCGGCCACAACCCGCAGCTGGTGATCGGCCAGCTGGAGGGCCGCCGGGTCGCGGTCTTCGGCGGCCGGGCGCATTACTACGAGAGCGGTCGCGCCGACGCGATGCGCCCGGCGCTGGAACTGCTGCGCGATCTCGGCTGCGAACGGCTGATCCTGACGAACGCCGCTGGCTCGCTGCGCCCGGACATCCGCCCCGGCGGGCTGATGCTGCTCTCCGACCACATCTCCTTCGCCGGGACCAACCCGCTGATCGGCGAGGCCTCCGACGCGCGTTTCGTCCCCATGACCGACGCCCATGATCCCGACCTGCGCACCGCCCTGAAATCCGCCGCCGCGGCCGAGGGCGTCGCCTTGCCCGAAGGCGTCTACTGCTGGTTCTCCGGCCCCAGCTTCGAGACCCCGGCCGAGATCCGCGCGGCCTGCATCCTCGGCGCCGACGCGGTCGGCATGTCCACCGTCCCCGAGGTGATCCTCGCCCGCTTCCTGGGCCTGCGCTGCGCGGCGGTGTCGGTCATCACCAACATGGGCGCGGGACTGTCGGCCGAGGCGATCAGCCACGAGCACACGAAGGCCATGGCGCCTCTGGGTGCCGCGAAGCTGGAACGCGTGCTGCGGCGGCTCCTGCGTCAGAGCTGACGCGGGCCCGGTGCCGCGGGCCGATTACCGGATGGAATGACGGCTATGGAATGGTTCTTCGGCTACAGCGGGAATGCGGCCAAGTGGTTCAGGGACATGATCAAGGTCGCCGTCCTTTCCGCGAGAGCGAACACCAGCCTTGAGCCGCACTGCCTTTTCGACGGAGAGGACGATGGCCTGACGGAATGGCTGCGGCGAAACGGGGTGACGGTTCACAGGACCGCCGTCCCGTTCAAGGACGAGTTGTCCTCGCAGGCGGTGGTCGCCGCAAACGAGGGAACGCCCTACAACCCCGCGAACGCATCCGGCCATTTCCTGCGGCTGCTCGTTCCCGATTTCTCGAGCGGCGGCATTTCCCTCTACACCGATTGCGACGTGATGTTCACCGGCGAGCCTGACTTCGGGACCATCGACATCTTCGGCGCCTGCGCAGAGCTGGGGAAGGACGGCCGGCCTTCGCCAAGATCATTCAATTCCGGCGTCATGGCCATCAACAATGAACGCTTCGCCCGCGAACGCCCGAGGTTGATCAGGTTCTTTCGCTCGAAAAACTTCTACAGCCGCAAGGCCCAGTCCTATGATCAGGTGCTGCTCAACATCCATTTCAAGCGCAAGTGGAACATGATGCCGCCATATCTCAACTGGCGGCCATGGCAGGGCGTCGACGAACGCGCCAAGATCGTCCATTTTCACGGCCCCAAGCCGCAGCGCATCGAGGCGATCCTGCGCGGCGATCATCTTCGGGACGAGGCGGGCCTGATCGGGTACATCAACCGGGACAGAGGCGCCTATCAGGCCTATCACGACATGTTCCGGTCGTTCCTCGCCGAGGCAGGGTGAAGGCTCACTCCGACAGCGGGCGCCGACAACCGATCCCTTGTGCGCCGCCGTGCCGAGGCAACCGTGCCTCCACCGCGCCCGCAGCCGCCTCGATCCCGGCGGCATCCAGCCGCGGCAGGGGGATCGCCCCGGCCATCCGCTCGGGGTAGCGGTCGCGGTGCTTGCGGTAGCGCGGGTCGTAATGCGCCTGCATGAGGCCCAGGGCGAGGGCCTCCCATTCGCCGCGCGCCGCCATCCCGCGCCAGTCGGCGATCCGCTCGCGCGGATGAGCGGGCGCGAGGCGGGACAGGATGGCGTCCACCTCGCCCGGCGCGGCGCTGATTTCGCGGTAGGTGGCGGCGGTGAAGCGGGCGCGTTCCTCCACCGGCACCTCGAGGCGCAGGCGCGGGGCGGCGGTGATCGCGGCCCAGATCGATTGCGGCAGGCTGCGGTCGCCGACGCGGCTCGATTCGGCCTCGATGACCACGGGCCGGGCGGGGTCGACACCCTCCAGCACGGCGGCGAGGCGGCCCTCGAACATCGCCTGGGAGGGCTGGCCGCCCGGCATGCCGCCGAAGAGGCTGCCGCGGTGGTTCGCCAGCCCCTCGAGATCCACGACCTGAACCCCGCGGCGGGCGAGCGCCGCCAGAACCGCCGTCTTGCCCGACCCGGTGTCGCCGTCCAGCACCCAGACCGGCGAGACGATCGGCGTTTCGCTGACCCGCGCCACGACCAGCCGCCGCCATGCCTTGTAGCCGCCCTCGAGCACCGTCACGCGCCAGCCGATCTGGTCGAGGATCGTGGCAAAACCGCCCGAGCGCATCCCCCCGCGCCAGCAATGGACCAGCGGCCGCCAGCCGCCCCCGCGCGTGCTGAGCGGCCCGGCGATGTGGCGCGCGGCGTTGGCCGCGACGAGCGCCGCGCCCATGCGCCGGGCGTGGAAGGCCGAGACCTGGCGGTAGTCGGTGCCGACCCGGACCCGCTCCTCATCCGTCAGCACGGGCAGGTTGATCGCGCCGGGAAGGTGGTCCTCGGCGAACTCGGCGGGGGTGCGGACGTCGATGATCTCGTCCACGCCGGGCGCGGGCACCGCGACCGAATGCGGCGCCTGCCGCGTCAGCATGTCAGTAGACGTAGACCGGGGTGCCCAGCGGGACCTGGTCGAAGAGGCTGATGACGGCCTCGTTGCGCATGCGGATGCAGCCGTTGCTGACGGCGCGGCCGATCGAGCCGGGCTCGGTCGTGCCGTGGATGCGGATCGCGGTGTCGTGGCCGTTGGCGTAGAGATAGAGGGCGCGGGCACCGAGCGGGTTCGACGGGCCGCCCGGCATGCCGTTCTCGGCGTATTTGGCGTAGGCGCCGGGGTTGCGCTCGATCATCGCGGGGGTCGGCTTCCAGCTCGGCCATTCGACCTTGCGGCCGATCTCGGCCCGGCCCTTCCAGACCAGCTCGTCGCGGCCGACGGCGACGCCGTAGCGGATCGCGCGGCCGGGCGCGATGACGTGATAGAGGTAGAAGTCGTCGCTGACGACGATGATCGAGCCGACCTCGAAGCCGTCGCGGATCGCGACCTCGGTCGGCCCCCAGGGGTCGGCGGTCTGCGGAGTGGTCGCGGCATGGCTGAAGCGCGGCAGGGCCGGCGCGATCAGCGCGGCGGCGGTGAGCATGAGGATCTGGCGGCGGGTCATGGGCTGTCCCTTGCGGCTTTTGTCACAGCGGCTACCGGTTTCGGCGCATACGGGCAACACAAAGCTCAGTGAGCCGGCATTGCGCCGCCGTCTGCGGGCACCCATCCTCGCCGGATGGACCGCCGCGCCCTCCTGCTCGCAGCCGCCGGAACAGCCGTCGCGCGGCCCCTCCGGGCCGAGGCGCCGCTGAAGATCCTGGTCTTCGGCGACAGCCTCGTCGCGGGTTACGGTCTGTCCGCGGACGAGGGCTTCGTCCCGGCACTGAGCCGCTGGGTCGAGGCGCGCAGCCGGCGGCCGGTGCGGCTGATCGGGGCCGGGCTTTCCGGGGATACGAGCTATGGCGGCCGGGTGCGGATCGGCTGGGCGCTGCGTCACGAGCCCGACGCGGTGATCGTCGAGCTTGGCGCCAACGACATGCTGATGCGGCTCTCGCCCCGGGCTGCGGCGCGCAACCTCGATGCGATCCTGCGGCGGGCGGGCGATGACGGGCGCAGGCCGCTGCTGCTGCTGGGGATCGGCGCGGTCGGGCCGGAGGCGTTCCGCGCCGCCTGGGACGGCATCTGGGCGCCCCTCGCGGCGCGGCACGGGGCGTTGCTGGTCCCGGACCTCTATGCGGTGATCCGGGCGCAGCGGGAGCCTGGCGACTGGTTGCAGGCCGATGGCCTCCACGCCTCGGCCCGCGGGGTCGCCTCGATGGTGGCACTCGCCGGGCCTTCGGTGCTGGAGTTGATCGCGCGGGCCGAGGCCCGCCGCTGATCTCAGTGCCCGTGGGCGGCCATGCCGCCGTGGCCGTTGTTGAGGTTGTGGAGGTTGTCCACCGGGATCTCGACCGCCAGCGTGCCGCAGGCGCCGAAGTCGAGCGTCAGCGCGACCGTGTCGCCCTGCGCCAGCGGCTGCGCCAGACCCATGAACATGATGTGATCGCCGCCCCGCTCGAGCGTGCGGCTGCCGCCGGCCGGGATGGTGAGTCCCTCCTCGACATGGACCATCTGCATCACGCCATCGACCTCGCGATGGGTGTGCAGCTCGATCCGCTCGGAGGCGTCGCCGGTGGCGCCGGTCAGGGTGCAGTCCTGCGCGCCCCGGTTCTCGATCACCATGAAGGCGGCACCGGTCATCGGATTGGCGCTGCGGACATAGGCCTCATGGATGGCGAGCACGGCGTCGGGGGCGGGCTCGGCCTGGGTCGCGCGGGTATCCGTGTCGGAGGCGGCCTCCTGCGCCGCCGCGGCGAGCGCGAGGGCCGCGGCGCCTGCCGCGAGAATGCCTGTCTTCATCGGTCTGTCCTCGAAAGGGGGAAGGGGTGCGCGGCGGCTCCGGGGCACGTCAGCCTCTGGGGAGGGCGCGGCGCGAATCGCCTCTGGCGCAACAGGCATGGCCCCACGCCGACTCGACGCGGGGCCATGCAGGGGGCGGGCCGCAAGGGCCCGGCCGGGTATCAGGCCTCGGCCCGGTTCTTCTCGATCTCGCGCTTGATCCGCTGCGCGCGGACCGAAAGCTCGGTGTCGCGGGCCTTGGCGAGGAAGGCGTCGAGGCCGCCGCGGTGGTCGACCGAGCGCAGGCCATGCGCCGAGATCCGCAGCGAGTACGACTTGCCGGTCGATTCCGACAGCAGCGTGACCTCGTTAAGGTTCGGCAGGAAGCGGCGGCGGGACTTGTTGTTGGCGTGGCTGACGTTGTTCCCGGTCATCGGGCCCTTGCCGGTCAGTTCGCAGACGCGCGACATGGCGTAGTTCCTTCGGTTGCACGCGGGCGGAGGCTTCGTGGGCGGCCAGCCCGGAAAGTTGAACGGGCGCCGCGGGAAGCGGGCGCCCGGAAATCCGTCGCGAGCATCTAGCCCCCGCGGCCCGGCGCGTCAAGAGGGCGGCGGCACCGGCCCCGGCCCCGGCTCGTCGCCCGTCACCGCGTAACGCTGGTAGAGGCCCGACTGGGCGATGAAGAACGCAAACAGGATCGCGGTGAGGCCGAAGGTCTTGAAGTTGACCCAGGCGGCCTCGGACATGGTGCGCCAGACGATCTCGTTCAGCACCGCGAGGCCGAGGAACAGGCCGATCAGCCGCCCTGTCAGCACCCGCCAGCCCTCGGCCCGCATCGGCAGCGCCTCGCCCATGACGAGCTGCAGCCAGTTGCGGCCCAAAAGCCAGCCGGTCCCGAGAAGCCCGGCAAAGATCAGGTAGATGATCGTGGGCTTCATCTTGAAGAAGCGCGGGTCGTTCAGCCACAACGACAGCCCGCCGAACACCAGCAGCAGCACCGCCGTCATCGCCTGCATGACCGAGAGCTTGCCGGTCAGCCGCCACAGGACCAGCGTCGAGGCGACCGCGACCGGCACGAAGATGAGCGTCGCGGCCATGAAGCCGGAGTACTCGGCCCCGCCGATGATGATGCTGCTGTCGCGCAGCAGCCAGTAGGCCACGAAGAACAGGAGCAGCGGCCCGTATTCGAGCGTCGGCTTCACCCAGGGGCTGATCTTTCGCATCGCGTCTCCTCCGAGCCGGGGTTGTCGCTCAACCCGGTCGCGCCGGCAAGCGCGTCAGTCGATCGTGACCGCCGCCAGCACCTTTCCGGGCAGCCCGCCGCGGCCGTATTCCTGCACCAGCACGGCGTGGCGAGTGTCCGAGGGCAGCGCCTCGTGCATGCCCGCGCGCGGCGTCACGGTGATCCGCAGCGGGGTGCGGCCGTCCCACTCGGAGAGCCGCTCGAAGGACAGCACGATGTTGGTGTAGCTGACGGTCTGGCCGATGTTCTCGCCGCCCTGGATGGCCACGCGCCGCGAGGGCAGGTAGCGCACCAGCTCGACCGCCGCATGGCCGCGCGGCAGCGCGCCGGGGGCGAGGTCGAGGACGATCCGCTCGCCCTCGCGGCGGGAGGTGACGCGGACCGCGGCGGGCTCGCGCAGGTGGCTGCGGATCAGCGCCGCGAGATCGGCCGGGGCGGCGTCGATCAGCGTGTCCACGCCGCCGATGATGATCTGCGGCGTGTAGACCCCGCGCTCGCCGTTGCGGCGGCCATAGGCCTGCTGACGGGCGGTGAACTCGGGGCGGGCGAAGCCGTCGGGCCAGCCGAGATAGTCCCAGTAATCGACATGCAGGCTGAGGGGCAGCACGTCCGCGCGCTCGGCCAGATCCGCGAGGAGCGCGTCGGCGGGCGGGCACGGCGCGCAGCCCTGCGAGGTGTAGAGTTCGATCAGCACACGAGGCGCGACAGGAGGGAGCGCCGGCGCGGGCGCGGCCGGGCCGCCCCCGGCGATGGAGCGGGTGCCGCCCGGCGGGGTCGCGGCCTCTGCCGCGGCGGGGGCGAGGCCGCCCGGCTGCAGCGACATCGCCCCGGCGGGCTCGGACGGACCCTCGCGGATCGAATCCATGACGCTCGCGACCGAATCGTCGGCGTCGATGGTCGGCATCTCGTCGGAGGTGGCGGGCACGGCCAGGGCAAGCAGCCCGGCGGCGACGGCGGCCCGCAGCGCCGCCCTCCGGCGGCGCATCAGGAAGGAGGCGGCAGCGGCAATCATGTCATGTTCTTAATCAAGCCCGGAGCCGCCGCCCAATCACTGCTGGGTGACTCGGCCGCCGGGCGCCGCTCGCACCGCCTTGAAGCCCGCGTGATCTCGGCATACCATTGCATACAATTCGCACAGAGATGTTGCCAAGCCCGCCCCGTGCAGGCAATGCACATCAGCCACGCCCCTCGAGCCGCAAGGAGCCGCCATGCCGATCGTCACCGGAACCGACAGCGCCAGAACCCGCCGAGAGCTTTCGGCAGGCGGCGCCACCGTCAGCTACTACTCGATCCCCGCCGCGACCGAGGCGGGCCTCGGCGATTTCTCGCGCCTGCCCGCGGCGCTGAAGGTCGTGCTCGAGAACATGCTGCGCTTCGAGGACGGCGGACGCACCGTCTCGACCGACGACATCCGTGCCTTTGCCGCCTGGGCGCAGGGCGGCGGCAAGTCCGAGCGCGAGATCGCCTACCGCCCGGCCCGCGTGCTGATGCAGGACTTCACCGGCGTCCCCGCAGTGGTGGACCTCGCCGCGATGCGCGACGGCATCGTGGCGCTCGGTGGCGACGCGCAGAAGATCAACCCGCTGAACCCGGTGGACCTCGTGATCGACCACTCGGTCATGGTGGACGAGTTCGGCACGCCGCGCGCCTTCCAGTTCAACGTCGACCGCGAATACGAGCGCAACATGGAACGCTACCAGTTCCTGAAATGGGGCCAGAGCGCGTTCGAGAACTTCCGCGTGGTCCCGCCCGGCACCGGCATCTGCCATCAGGTCAACCTCGAATACCTCGCCCAGACCGTCTGGACCGACACCGACCAGACCGGCGCGACCGTGGCCTATCCCGACACCCTCGTCGGGACCGACAGCCACACCACGATGGTCAACGGCCTCGCGGTCCTCGGCTGGGGTGTCGGCGGGATCGAGGCCGAGGCCGCGATGCTGGGCCAGCCGATCTCGATGCTGATCCCCGAGGTCGTGGGCTTCAAGGTCACCGGCGCGCTGCGCGAGGGCGTGACCGCGACCGACCTCGTCCTCAAGGTCGTGAAGATGCTGCGCGACCACAAGGTGGTGGGCAAGTTCGTCGAGTTCTACGGCGACGGCCTCGACAACATGCCGCTGGCCGACCGCGCGACGATCGCCAACATGGCCCCCGAATACGGCGCCACCTGCGGCTTCTTCCCGGTGGACGGTGAGACGCTGCGCTACCTGCGCCAGACCGGCCGCGACGAGGCGCGCATCGCGCTTGTCGAGGCCTATGCCAAGGCCAATGGCATGTGGCGCGACGCCGCCTATGACCCGGTCTACACATCGACGCTGCACCTCGACCTCGGCGACGTGGTGCCGGCGATTTCCGGCCCCAAGCGGCCGCAGGACCACGTGCCGCTGGACGAGGCGGCGCAGACCTTCAAGGCCTATATCCAAGGCCTTCCGGCGCCCAAGGCGTCCGCCGCTCAGAAGGCCAAGATGACGGCCGAGGGCAACGCGCCGATGCCGAAGCCCGGCCAGATCCCGGGCGGCGACCGGACCGGCTCCATCGAGCGCGGCGCGGTCGAAGGCGCGGACTACTGTCTGAATGACGGCTCGGTGGTGATCGCGGCGATCACCTCCTGCACCAACACCTCGAACCCCTACGTCATGGTCGGCGCCGGGCTGCTGGCGCGGAAGGCGCGCGCGTTCGGGCTGAACCGCAAGCCCTGGGTCAAGACCTCGCTCGCCCCCGGCTCGCAGGTCGTCAGCGAATATCTCGAAGCTGCTGGCCTGCAGGAGGATCTCGACGCGCTCGGCTTCGACCTCGTGGGCTTCGGCTGCACCACCTGCATCGGCAACTCCGGCCCGCTGGAAGCGCCGATCAGCAAGGCGATCAACGACCACGACCTCGTGGCGGTGAGCGTCCTCTCCGGCAACCGCAACTTCGAGGGCCGCATCTCGCCCGACGTGCGCGCGAACTACCTTGCCAGCCCGCCGCTGGTCGTGGCCTATGCGATCGCCGGGGACATGAACATCGACATCACGAAGGAGCCGCTCGGCACCGGCAAGGATGGCCAGCCGGTCTATCTGAGGGACATCTGGCCCAGCTCGCAGGAGGTCAGCGACATCGTCCACAAGGTCGTCACGCGCGAGATGTTCCAGTCGAAATACGCCGACGTCTTCAAGGGCGACGAGCGCTGGCAGGCGGTCGAGACCACCGACAGCGAGACCTATGACTGGCCGCCGACCTCGACCTACATCCAGAATCCGCCCTACTTCCAGGGCATGTCCAGGGAGCCGGGGACCATCGCGGACATCGAGGGCGCCCGCGTCCTCGCGCTGCTGGGCGACATGATCACCACCGACCACATCTCGCCGGCGGGCTCGTTCAAGCCGACGACGCCGGCCGGCCAGTACCTGGTCGAGCGGCAGGTCCCGCCGTCGGAGTTCAACAGCTACGGCTCGCGGCGCGGCAACCACGAGGTGATGATGCGCGGCACCTTTGCCAACATCCGCATCAGGAACGAGATGCTGGACGGCGTCGAGGGCGGCTACACCAAGGGGCCGGACGGGCAGCAGACCTCGATCTACGACGCCGCGATGGCGTGGAAGGACCGCGGCGTGCCGCTGGTGATCGTCGGCGGCATCGAATACGGCGCCGGCTCCTCGCGCGACTGGGCGGCGAAGGGCACCAACCTGCTGGGCGTCTCGGCCGTGATCGCCGAGAGCTTCGAGCGCATCCACCGCTCGAACCTGGTCGGCATGGGCGTGATCCCGTTCGAGTTCACCGGCGGCGACAACCGCAAGACGCTCGGCCTAAAGGGCGACGAGGTGATCTCGATCAGCGGTCTGGCTGACGGGTTGCGGCCGCTGGCGATGGTCCCCGCGACGATCCGCTACGCGGACGGGACCGAGAAGACGGTGCAGCTGAAGGCGCGGGTCGATACGGAGGTGGAGATCGACTACCTCAAGAACGGCGGCGTGCTGCACTACGTGCTGCGGAATCTGGCAAAGGCGGCCTGACGCCAAGCCCCTGCGAAGACGCGAAAGCCCGCCCTTACCGGCGGGCTTTCTGCTCCATGGGCTATCGCAGCCGTCCCTCGGCATCGTTCACGCGCAGCCCTCCGTCCCAGTCCCACAGCACGAGGTTGCGCGCGCCGGGCTGGGCAGTGCGGGCGAAGCTCGGGACCAGCATTTCCGCATAACCCGCCGCGATCAGCGCCTCGGCGACCTCCCGTCGCGGCGCGAGGCCATCCGCCATCCGCAGCCGCCAGTCTGGCGCGGACGGCGCCTCCGGTTCGATGCCCCGCGCCGCGAGGGCATGGGGATCGGTCGCGGCGAACACCGGCTCGATGTCGGCGGTATAGCTGACCAGCGTCACGGGCTGCAGCGGCTGCCCCACCTGCGACGCCTCCGCGATCGCGATCAACGGGTCGAGCGCGGCGTAGAGCGCCGCCCTGCCCCGCGCGTTGAACCGCCCGCCATGGCGGCGCGCGCCCTCGCCCGAGAGCGGCGCCTGCATCCAGCGGGGGTTCAGCGCACGGTAGAGCGTGCCCAGCCAGCGGATCGAGGGGCTCGGCTCAGGCGAAGACGCCATCATCCACGGCGTCGAGATACTCCATCACCTCGGCCGCCCGTCCCTCGCGGACGAGCGCCATCGCGGTGAGCCCACCGAAGCCGGCCAACGGCTCGGAACGATACCAGGCGAAGGCGATCAGGTCCGAGCCGAAGCGGGGGGCGACGCGGTTCAGGATCTCGACCATCTCGCGCAGCCGCGTTTGCGTGCGCGGACTGGTCACGCGATCCTTCCGCATCAGAGCGTCGCGGCCAAGGCCAGTCGAGGGCGCCACCTCCTCCTGCGTGGTGTGGAGCGCCTCAGCGATGCGCCGGGGCGAGAAGCTTCCGTGTTCGGCGTAGGCGGCGAGCCCCATGACAACCTCCACCTCTTCAGACGCAATTTGGCGTCAGATGGGATGTGGAACAAGAGGCCTGTCAGCCGCCCGCCGCCTCGATCGCCTCCCGCAACCCGCCGATCTCGCGCTGCGTGACCGGACCCGCGAAGCGGTAGGTGATGCGGCCCTCGCCGTCCACGACGAAGGTCTCCGGCACCCCATAGACCCCCCATTCGAGGCCCATGCGCGCCTGCGGGTCGGCGGCGACGGCCTCGTAGGGGTTGCCGAGTTCGTCGAGGAAGGCCACCGCGTTCCGCGGGGGGTCCTTGTAGTTGACGCCGTAGATCGGGACGCCCTCGGCCGCGAGGGCGCTCAGGTGCGGATGCTCGACGCGGCAGGGGGCGCACCAGCTGGCCCAGAAGTTCACCAGCTTCACCCGGCCATCGGCCAAGTTCTCGGGCAGCGGCGGCAGGTCGCCCAGCGGCTGCAGCTCCGCCGCGGGCGCCGGCTGGCCGATCAGCGCCGAGGGAAGCTGCTGGTCGCCGGCCGAGCCGAGGCCGATGTAGAACACGACGCCAAGCGCGGCGAAGGCCAGCGGCGGGATCAGGAGCAGCGGGGACACCTTAGCCATGCTTCACCTTGCGCGCCGCCTCCTCGGCCTCGAGCGAGCGCCGGGCGCGGGCGGCGGCCATAAGCGACTGGACCACGATGCCGCCCAGCAGCAGCAGGCTGACGCCCCAGGCGACAAGGACAGTGGCGGAGTATTTGCCGAGTTCGATCATGCCCGCAGCTCCCGCGCGCGGAGCGCCGCGAGGCGGCGGATGCGGATCTCGGTGCGGGTGCGCAGCAGCAGGAGCGCGACGAAGAGGAGGAAGAAGCCCAGCATGCAGAGGTAGAGCGGATAGCTGTAGGTGCTGCTGATCCGATCGCCCGGCGCCACGCTGATGGTCGCGCCCTGATGCAGGCCCTGGTTCCAGAAGTTGACGGCGTAGCGGCTCAGAAGCGCGAAGACCGAGCCGACAAGGCAGAGCACGCCCGTGAGGTCGGCGGCGCTGTCGGGGTTCTCGACCGCGGACCAGAGGGCCATGTAGCCGAGATAGAACAGGAAGAGGATCAGGAACGAGGTCATCCGCGGGTCCCACTCCCACCAGGTCCCCCACATCGGCTGGCCCCAGATCGCCCCCGTGGCGAGCGCGATCAGGGTCATCACGGCGCCGACCGGGGCCGCGGCCTTGGCGGCGAGCGCGCTGACATGGTGGCGGCGGATCAGCCAGATCAGCGAGGCGACCAGCATCATCACCCAGATGTTGATCGCCATCATCGCCGCCGGCACGTGCAGGAACATGATCTTGACGGTCGAGCCCTGCTTGTAGTCCTCGGGCGTGAGGAACCCCCACACGAGGCCGATGCCGAGGCTGGCCGCGGCCGCCGCCGTGACCCACGGCAGAAGCGCGCCGGAGGTCCGCATGAAGCGGACGGGGTTCGCGTATTCCCAGAGGGAGGCCATGCGTGATCCTCTATGCCGGGGTCCGGTCAGGCTCAAGCCCGCTCACCGCAGGTTGACCCGGAGGGCCGCGGCGGCGGCGAAGGGGACGAGGGCGAGCGTGGCGGCGGTGATGCCGGCGAGCAGGACGAGGGGCGTGGAGGCCCCGAGACCCTCGGCCCCGCGGCGCACGGCCTCGGCGCCGAAGATGAGCGTCGGGACGTAGAGGGGCAGGACCAGCAGCGACAGCAGCAACCCGCCGCGGCGCAGGCCGACCGTGAGGGCGGCGCCGAACGCGCCCAGGACCGAGAGCGCCGGAGTGCCGAGCGCGAGGGACGCGACCAGCCACGGCATCGCGGCGGGAGGCAGGTGCAGCAGGATGCCGAAGAGGGGTGCTGCGAGCGTCAGCGGCAGGCCGGTGGTGATCCAGTGGGCGAGGGCCTTGATCGCGACGGTGCCCTCGAGAGGCAGGGGGGCGGTGGCCAGCAGGTCGAGCGAGCCGTCCTCCCAGTCGAGGGCGAAGATGCGGTCGAGTGACAGAAGGCAGGCGAGCAGCGCGCCGACCCAGAGGATGCCGGGGGCGATGCGGGCGAGGATGTCGCCTTGCGGGCCCACGCCGAAGGGGACCAGCGTGCAGGTGATGAGGAAGAAGGCGAGGCCGAGGCCGAAACCGCCGCCCGCGCGGACCGCGAGGCGCAGGTCGCGCAGGAGGAGGCTCAGCATCGGGCTGGGGCGCCGGTGGCGGCGTTGCAGTGGATATTTGAGGACAGAAGAAGCCGGGGCGTCACGCGAAAGCCTCGTCGAAGCTCGCTGGGGCGACGCGGGAACCTTCGGTGGCGCGGAAGGGGGCGAGGTCTAGGACGCGGGCCTCGGCGAGGCCGAGGTCGATATGGGTCGCCATCAGCGCGCTGCCGCCCGCGGCCAGGTGGGCGCGGATGGCGGCGGCAAAGAGGGCGACGGATGCGGTGTCGAGGGAGACGGTCGGCTCGTCGAGCGCCCAGACGGGGCGGCCGGTGACGAGGAGCCGCGCAAGGCCGAGGCGGCGCTTCTGCCCGGCGGAAAGGGCATGGGCCGGGCGCTCAGCCAAGTGGGTGAGGTCCATTGCCGCGAGCGCCGGCTCGATCGGCGGGCCGCCGAAGACCTCGCGCCAGAAGGTCAGGTTTTCTGTCACGGTCAGCGCGCCCTTCAGACCGTCGGCATGGGCGGAATAGGCGATGCTCTCGGGCGTGGCCACGATCTCGCCTGCGACCGCCGGCTGCAACCCGGCGACGGTCCGCAGCAGCGTCGTCTTGCCGATGCCGTTCGGGCCGCGCAGGATCAGCGCCTCGCCGGGGTCGAGGGTGAAGCTCACGCCATCGAGCGCCCGCGCGCCCCCGCGCGCGACGGCCAGCCCGCGGACCGCGAGCACGGTCATGTGGGCAGCAGCGCGGCGGCGACCTGCCGCCCCTCGGACAGAAGCAGGTTGTAGACGCGGGCGGCGGCGGGGGTGGACATGACCTCGACCCGCAAGCCCACGGCCTCGAGCGCGTCGAGGAGGCCCTCAGGCAGGCGCGCCACTTCGGCGCCGAGGCCGATCACCAGCAGTTCGGCCACGGCCGCGAGGGCGATCAGCGGGGCCTCATCCTCGAGCCCGCCCCAGGGCGTCGCGCGGCCGTCGTGGATCACCACCGCGCCGCGATGGACCTTGCCCCCGAGCCGGACGAAGCCCGGCCCGTAGCCGTCGATCGGCACGGCGCCGTCATACTCGGCCGGGGTCATCGCCATCAGGGCAGGTCCGAGAAGGGCGAGCCCTCGGCCACTTCGCGCTCGGGGTCATGGACCTTCTTCGACCAGTCGCGCTTCACGCCGAGCTGCAGGACGATGTTCTTGGCGAGATAGACCGTCGAATAGGTCCCGATCACCACCCCGAACAGCATCGCGAAGACGAAGCCGCGGATCACGTCGCCGCCGAAGACCAGCAGCGCGCCGAGGGCGAGCGCAGTGGTGAGCGAGGTCATAACGGTCCGCGACAGGGTCTCGTTCACCGTCAGGTTCATGATGTCGATCAGCGGCGTCGTCTTGAACTTCATCAGGTTCTCGCGCAGGCGGTCGAAGATCACGACGGTGTCGTTGATCGAATAGCCGAGAATCGTCAGCAGCGCGGCGATGGTCGAGAGGTCGAACCGGAGCTGGAAGAGCGAGAAGATCCCGACCGTGATCAGCACGTCATGGATCAGCGCCACCACGCCGCCGACCGCGAACTGCCATTCGAACCGGAGCCAGATATAGAGCAGGATGCCGAGGGCCGCAGCGCCCACGGCGAGGAAAGCCGTCTGGATCAGCTCGCCCGAGACCTTTGGACCGACCGACTCGACCGCGGTGAAGGTGACCGCCGGATCGATCTCCTGGAGCGCGGCGTGGATGGTGTCCAGCTCCGCCGGCGTCACGGCCTCGGCGTCCTGCCGCGCGCCGAGGCGGATCTGGACGACGCTGCGCTCGCCGAAGGTGGGATCGAACACCTCGGTGATCGAGACGTCGGTCAGCCCCAGGTCGTCGAGCTGGTTGCGGTAGTCGCCCACGTCCACGGCATTGGTCGATTCCGCGCGGATGGTGGTGCCGCCGCGGAAGTCGATGCCGAAGTTCAGGCCGTTGATGAAGAGGACGATGACCGAGGCGATCATCAGCGCGAAGGACACGCCCGAGGTCAGCCACATCCAGCGGAAGAAGTTGATGTTGGTGTCGTCCGGGACAAGCTTCAGGAGTCTCATGCGCGTCCCCTCACAGAACCAGTTCTTTCGGGCGGCGGCGCTCGTACCACAGCACGATCATCAGCCGCGTGACGTAGATCGCGGTGAAGACCGAGGTGACGAGGCCGATGGTCAGCGTGACCGCAAAGCCCCTGACCGGCCCGGAGCCGAGGAAGAACATCACCATGGCGGCGATGAAGGTCGTCAGGTTGGCGTCGATGATGGCCGACATCGCCTCGCGGAAGCCCTTGTCGATGGCCGGGCCGACGGCAAGTCCACGTCGCAGTTCCTCGCGGATGCGTTCGTAGATGATGACGTTGGCATCCACCGCGGTGCCGACCGTCAGCACGATCCCGGCGATGCCGGGCAGCGTCAGCGTGGCGCCCATGACCGACATCACGCCGAGGATCAGGATCACGTTGGTGATGACCGCGATCGAGGCGAAGACGCCGAAGAGGCCGTAGCTGGCGATGATGAAGGCGACCACAAGGACGGTGCCGATGATGGCGGAGATGCGGCCCGCGTCGATGCTGTCCTGCCCCAGCTCGGGGCCGATGGTCCGCTCCTCGAGGAAGGTCATCTCGGCCGGCAGCGCGCCCGCGCGCAGCAGCACCGCCAGTTCGTTCGACTGGTCGATGTTCATGCTGCCCGAAATCTGGCCGGTGCCGCCGGGGATCGCCTCGCGGATCACGGGGGCCGAGATCACCTGATCATCCAGCACGATGGCGAAGGGCTGGCCGACGTTGTTGGCCGTGAAGGTGCCGAAGCGTTTCGCGCCCGAGGGGTTGAAGCGGAAGGTGACCGAGGGCTGGCCGTTCATGTCGAAGGCGGGCCGCGCGTCCACGAGGTCCTCGCCGGTCACCACCGGCACCTCGTCGAGGGCGTAGAACACCCCCGGCTCGTCCAGCGAGGGGACGAGGATGTTGCCGATGCCGGGATTGGCGTTCGCGTCCGTGCTGCGGCCCGCGACCGGGTGGAAGGTCAGCTTCGCCGTGGTGCCGATCAGCGACTTGAGCTCGGCGGCCGAGCCGATGCCGGGCACCTGGATCAGGATGCGGTCGCGGCCCTGGCGGACCACGGTCGGCTCCCGCGTGCCGACCTCGTCGATGCGGCGGCGCACGATCTCGAGGCTCTGCTGCACGGTGCGGTCGTCGGTCGCGGCCTTCTCGGCATCCGAGAGCTGGATCATCAGCCGGTTGCCCTCGGCCGCGATGGCGAGGTCGGTCTGCCCCGCGCCCGTCACCGAGACGACCGGCGTCGCGAGCGTGCGCGCGATCTGGACCGCGCGCGTCATGGCGGCGGGGTTCTCGATCTCGACGTAAAGGGTGCCGGGGGGCGAGGACACGCGGCGCACCGCGCCGACCTCATCGCGCGCGGCCCCGAGGGCGTCGCGCAGTTCCGGCCAGAGCGAGGTCATGCGCGCCTGATAGACATCCGCGACATGCACCTCGCCGAGCAGATGCGCCCCGCCCCGCAGGTCGAGGCCGAGATTCACGAGGCCCGAGGGCAGCCAGTCGGGCCAGAGACCGCGCGCCGCCGCCTGCTCATCCGTGTAGAAGCCCTGCCGTTCGGCCTCGCGAACGGCGTCGTTATGCGCCTCGACCCGCCCGTAGAAGAGGTTCGGCGTCGCCAGCAGGACGCCGACCAGCGTCACCAGCAGGATGGCAAGTCGCTTCCACTTCCCGATATGGATCATCGACGCGGCCTCAGCTGTTGGCGGCCGCGGGGGTGGTCGGCGTCACCACCTGGGCCACGGTGCCGCGCACGATCTTGACCTTGACCTGCGGCGCGATCTCGACCTCCAGCTCGCCGTCGCGGACCGCGGTGATCTTGCCGATCACGCCGCCCTGGGTGACGACGGTGTCGCCCTTCTTCAGCGCCTCGACCATGCGGCGATGCTCGCCCATCTTCTTCTGCTGCGGCCGGATCATCAGGAAATACATGATCGCGAAGATCAGGATCAGCGGCACGAACTGCGCCAGCGCAGAGGTCGCACCGCCTCCGGCGGCCTGGGCGTAGGCGGGTGTGACGAACATCGCGGTCCTTCCGAATGAGCGCAGGGGCGCCAACGGGAGAACCGGGGCGCGAATTGGCGCGCAACCTAGTGGCGGGGGGGCGGCTTGACAAGCAAGCCCCGGCTCACGGGCCAGTGTGCCGCGGTGGACTCGGCGCGGCCGCTATGGCAGGTCGCGGCGACCGATGCGGCGGGGCGAGGTTTCGATGGCGGAGCATGCGGAAGCCGAGGCGCAGACCGCGCGCCTCATCGGCATCATGGCGGCGCTGCGCGACCCGAAGACCGGCTGCCCCTGGGACATCGAGCAGGACTTCGCCTCGATCGCGCCCTACACCATCGAGGAAGCGCATGAGGTTGCCGACGCGATCGCGCGCGAGGCCTGGGACGAGCTGCCGGGCGAGCTGGGCGACCTGCTGCTGCAGGTCGTGTTCCACGCCCGGATGGCCGAGGAGGCGGGCATGTTCGGCTTCGCCGACGTGGCGCGCGCGATCTCGGACAAGCTGGTGGACCGCCACCCCCATGTCTTCGGCGACGAGAGCCGCGACAAGTCCGCCGCCCAGCAGGTGCTGGACTGGGAGGCGATCAAGGCGAAGGAACGGGCCGGAAAGGCCGAGAAGGGCGTGCTCGACGGCGTGGCCCTCGGTCTGCCGGCGCTGATGCGGGCCGTGAAGCTGCAGAACCGGGCCGCGCGGGTGGGGTTCGACTGGCCCGAGACCACGCAGGTGCTGGAGAAGCTGCGGGAGGAGGCGGAGGAGCTGGTCGCGGCCAGGAACAGCGCCGACACGGCCGCGCTGACCGAGGAGATGGGCGACCTGCTGTTCGTGGCGGCGAACCTCGCCCGGCATCTCGACGTGGACCCGGAGGAGGCGCTGCGGCAGGCGAACGCCAAGTTCACGCGGCGCTTCGAGGCGATCGAAGCCGCGCTCGCCGCCGACGGACGGCGGCCGCAGGACAGCACGCTGGCGGAGATGGACGCGCTCTGGGACGCGGCGAAGGCGGCGGAGAGGCGGTGAGGGCCGCAACCTCGGGCCAGGCCGCGGCATCCGCGTAGCCGTGCCCATGAGTGTGTCCCGCCCTGGCCTGCCCGGTGCAGCGATCTCGCTGCCCGAGGCGGCTACGATCTGCTGGGCGTGATGTCCGCGCCGCAGGTTTGGGAGGCCATCTGACCGCCGGAGGCCGCTCCGCCCGCGACCGCCGCGAGGGCGGTGTCATAGGTCGCCAGATCGCCGGAGGGCCCCGCCTCCGACAGGATGCGCTTCCAGGCCCGCGCGCCGGGGCGGCCATGGAACAGCCCCAGCATGTGCCGGGTGATCTGGTGCAGCCGCCCGCCCGTGGCCAGATGCGCCGCGATCCTCGGGCGCATGGCGAGGGCGGCGTGGCGCGGTTCGGCAAAGGGCGGCTCCTCCCCCCACAGCCGGTCGGCCGCGCCCAGAATGTCCCACGGCTGATGATAGGCCGCGCGGCCCACCATCACCCCGTCCATGACGCGCAGATGTGCCTCGACCGCGTCGAGACTGGCGATGCCGCCGTTGATGGACAGATGCAGGTCCGGGAACGCCGCCTTTGTGCGATGGACCAGCGGATAGTCGAGCGGCGGGATCTCGCGGTTCTCGCGCGGGCTGAGGCCCTGCAGCCAGGCCTTGCGCGCATGGATCGTGATGCGCCGCACACCCGCCGCGCGCACCGCCTCGAGGAAGGCCGGCAGCACCGCCTCCGGCTCCTGCTCGTCGACGCCGATGCGGCACTTGACGGTGACCTCGACCGGGCTCTCGCCGATCATGGCTGCGACGCACTCGGCGACGAGCGAGGGCTGCTTCATCAGCACCGCACCAAAGCAGCCCGACTGCACCCGGTCGCTCGGGCAGCCGATGTTGAGGTTGATCTCGTCATAGCCGAAGCCCCGCGCCGCCCGCACCGCCGCGGCCAGCAGCTCCGGCTCCGACCCGCCCAGCTGCAGCGCCACCGGCCCCGCGGCCGGATCGAACCACAGCAGCCGCTCGCGGTCGCCATGCACGACCGCGGCCGCCGTCACCATCTCGGTATAGAGCAGCGCCCGGCGGCTCAGCAGCCGGTGGAACCCCCGGCAATGCCGGTCGGTCCAGTCCATCATGGGTGCGACGCTGAGGCGAGCCGCCCTGCGAGCAAGTGTCTTTACCTCATGGCTCACTGGGACTGACCTCCGTCACCCTCCGTTCGCCGCATCCACGGGTTTTTTCCAGCTTTCCCGGGTTTGGCGAGCCGAGTTGCTACACGGTAGCAACTCGATCTGGAACCCTGCCGGTGCCGCGAGGGGGCCCTGACGATCGCGAGACCACGGTTTCCGCGCTGCCACGCCCGGACCGATCTCCCGCTCGACCGGCCTGGGAACGCCCCGCATCACGAAGAGCTCGATGCAGGCGGAAGGGATGAGACGCGCCTCATGGCCCAGCTTCCCCGATCTCACGGCCCCATAAATGGCCGCCACCCTCGGGGCGCAAGCTGGCTGAAGAACGCCAGCACCTGGCGCTCGCCTCAGACTTGCCGCGCACCCCGAAACCGCGCGAAGGTCTCGAGCCCCGTCGGGCCGAACAGGACGACTTCGTAGCGTTCCGGCGCGACACCGGGATAGTCCATCCCCGGCGAGCCGCCGGGCATTCCCGGCACCGCGAGCCCGGTTGCCTCGGGCCGTTCAGCCAGCAACCGCTGGATCGCGCTCGCCGGGACATGGCCTTCGACGACGTAGCCGTCCACCTCGGCCGTGTGGCAGGAGGCGAGATCATGCGGCACGCCAAGTCTCTGCTTGAGGGCAAGCACGTCATCCGACTCGATCACCCGGACGGGGAAGCCGGCGGAACGCAGATGCTCGATCCAGTCGCCGCAGCAACCGCAGGACGGGTCCTTGGTGACGGTCATCGGCGGCAGCGGGTCGGCCTGCACCCGCAGGGCGAGGGGGGTCAGCAGCGCGAGGGCCCCGGCCCCGGAGAGCATGGCGCGGCGGCTGATGATCGTGTTCGGCATGGCAGGCCTCGCGTTATCGTTCGGTCAAGTCTGGGGTGTCCACTGGAGGGGAAGGCGGGGCGGCAACATGCCGCGCGGGCGTCAGAGAACCACAGTCCGCAGCCGCGCGGCGTTCAGGATCACCCTGCCCGAGGACAGCACCATGGCCAGGGCCGGCCGCGAGCGCCAGCGGATGCTCGCTCGCCCGCTCCACGCCCGCCGCGAGGCGTCGGGCTTCGTCCTCGGTGAAGCCGGACGCGGGAACGATGCCCGTGACGGCGGGCCGGCCCTCGGTCAACGTGCCGGTCTTGTCCACAGCGCCAGGTCCGCGGCCAGCAGCCGGATTGGCAAGGCTCAGATCACGCAGACGCCGCGGCGGGCAGCGGGTAGTCGTCCGCGTTCAGCACCCAGCCCGGCTTCAGCGAGAAGTCCATGCGCGGCGGACAGAAGATGTCCACCAGCTGGTTCTCGCCCGCATCCGTCGCCCGGGTCGTGTGGATCACCGGCGGCGGGATCACCAGTGACGCGGGCGAGCCGACCTCGACATGGCGGTCGTCGCGCCAGTCGGCCATGTCCACGGTCCAGGGCCAGCGCAGGTGGTGGACGAAGCTGCCCTTCAGCGTCAGCGAGCACTGCTCGAAGTCGTCGTGGTGGTGCGGCGACATCTTCGAGGTGTCGCGCGGCCCCATCTGCGGCTCGAACACGTTCACCATGAAGGTGGTGCAGCGGAAGATGCGGCCGAAGCGGCCCGGCTCGGCCGGCACGTCGAGCGAGTAGTGGCGGAGGCGGAAGCCGCCTTTCGGCTCGGGCCAGGCCTCGAAGGGCGGGATGTGCGTGCGCGGCACGTCATAGCCGCGCGCGTTCGACGCGGCCTCGGCCAGGTCGGTGGAGCGGGTGGTGAAGAGCCGCACCAGCACGCCGCCGGCCGGCAGGGTCACGCGGCTGCCGCCGGGAGGGACGAAGGCGATCGAATGGCCCGGCACCTCGATGCGTTCAGGCCCGGCCTCGATCACCGCACCCTTCGCCGCGTCGGGCAGGTAGACCACGTATTCGTCGGGCTGGTCCTTGCGCTCGAACGAAGCCCGGGCGGTGGCCTCGGAAAAGGCCAGCACGAAGTTGTTGCCGCGGTGATACCAGCTTTTCCAGCCCTCGCCCTCGGCCTGCGGGGCCGTCCCGTAGAAGAGCGCCAGTTGCTCCTCGGCGACCAGCCCGGTTGCGGGCGGCGCCGAACCGGCGGCGAACAGGTCGGCGCGGGGGTCCTTGTCCTTGTACATCGTCAACTCCTTGAGCGACCGGCGGGCTCGGCCGCCTGGGTGGTCATCATGCGCCGCGCGCCTTTCATCAGCAGGCTCTGGTCGGAGCCGCAGACGAAGACGGTCACGCCGCGCTCCTGCCAGAGAGGGATCTGGGCCTCGTCGCCCACGAAGAGGCCCGCGGCGAGCCCGGCGCGGCGCGCGGCCTCGATCACGCGGGTGATCGCCGCATCCAGTTCCGGCGAGGGCATGGCCACGCCCATGGATTGCGAGAGGTCGGCGGGGCCGACGAAGAGCACGTCGAGGTCCGGGCAGGCGGCGATGTCGTCCAGCCGGTCCAGCGCGGGCGCGTCCTCGATCTGGACCATGATCACGCTCTCGTCGTCGCATTTGCGGCGATAGTCGGCGAGGCCGATGGCGCCGTAATTGCCCGCCCGCGGCGAGGGCGAGATGCCGCGGCTGCCGCGGGCGAACTTGACCGCGGCGCAGACCGCCTCGGCGGTCTCGCGGTCGGCCACATGCGGCACCATCACACCGGCGGAACCGAGGTCGAGCAGCGGCGCGATCCAGTCCGGCTGCGCGCCCCAGCGGCGCGAGAGCACCGGCAGGCCGCTGGCGCGGCCGGCCATGACCATCCGGTCCATGTCGGCCAGACCGATGGGCGCGTGTTCCTGATCAACCAGGGCGAAGTCGAGACCGGCGATGCCGAGGATCTCGATGACCTGCGGCGCGGGCGTCTTGACGAAGGTGCCGATCACCGTCTCGCCCGCGCGGATGCGCGCCCGGAAGCCCGGCATGGTCATGCCGGCAGCCCGACCAACTCCGCCGCGGCGGTGGTCGTCATCTGCCGAACTTCCTCGTCGGAATAGCCGCAGTCCAGCAGCAGCTCGATCATCATCCGCATGCCCTGGGCCGGGCTCGGGTTGCCTTTCTGCCCGAGGTCGGTGCCGAAGAAGGTGCTGGCCACGCCCGCGGCGTCGATCACCGCCTTCAGGTGGTCGGTGTCGAACATCTTGAAGGTCGATTCGATGAACATGCAGGCGGAATGCTCGATCTTCACGCCCATGCCGACCAGATGGGTGATGTCCTGGAACGAGCAGTCGTTGACATAGGTGGGGTGGTTCAGGAACAGCCGCTTCACGCCGCGCACCTTCGCCTCCTCGTAGAAGGGGAACAGCTCGCGCGCGTGATGATGGCCGCCCGAGACGACCGCATCGGCCTCGGCGATCAGGTCGAGGATGTGCTTGACCTCGTCGCGCACCTTGCCGCTGTCGTCGGTCAGGGTCAGCGGCGTCGGCGCGACGGTCTTGGCGGTGTTCTGCGGGAACTGGAAGCCGGGCTTCTCGGCCTCGTGGTCCATGTGGTTCTTGGCATGCGCCGTCGCCATCCAGACGACGCGCGCGCCCTGTTTCAGCGCATAGTCCACGGCCGAGGGGTTCAGTCCGCCCAGCGGGTTGTTCAGCACGATGGAGCCGATTGCCTGCGTCTGGAAGCCGCAATTCTCGTTGATGAGGCGGGTCACGGGCATCGTCGGGTAGTAGTGGTCCTTCAGCAGGATCGCGGCCATGCCCTGCTCGTCGGCCTCGCGGACCGCCTCGATATGATCGAGCTTGCGCGGATGCAGCGACGGGCCGGAGTGGATGTGCAGGTCCACCGCGCCCTTCATCAGCGAGTCGATGCGGTCCTTCATGTCGGACATGGGTCTCTCCCTTGGGTCAGTGGGCCGCGCCGGCGGCGCGGGGGATGTGGTGGCGCCAGACATTGTCCAGCACGGGCAGGTCGGAAAACCGGCGGCGCGCGTCGGCGGCACGGCCGATCAGACCCGCGGCGGGCAGGGCCCTTGTGTCGCAATAGGCTTGCAGGGCGGCCACGGCATCGGACAGCACGCCGAAACCGCGCATCATCACCGCGGACGACAGGCCCACGGCCGTCGCCCCCGCCAGCATCATGCGCGCGACATCCTCGCCCGAGGTCGCGCCGTTGATGCCGATGAGCGGCTGCTCCGGTCCGAGCGCGGCGCGGGTCTCGGCCAGCCAGTGGCAGGTGAGCGGCAGGTTCCAGAAGCCGCCGACGCCGCAGCTCGTGCCCAGATGCGGGGTCATGGTGTCGAGGTCGGGTACCAGCCCGAGCGCCCGTCCGGCGATCACTACTGTTGCGGCCCCGGCAGCGGTCGCGGCGGCGGCAAGCGCCGTCACGCGCTCGCTCTGGCCGGAGAGCTTGACCCAGACCGGGATCGAGACCGCCGCCGTCACCGCGCCGACGATCTCGCTCACGCGGCCGGGATCGAGTTCGGTTGACACCGCCCCGCGCGCCGCCTGGCTGGCGTAGGGGGTGCCGATGTTCAGCTCCAGCACGCGCAGCCCCGCCTGCTCGATCCGGCGCGCGGAGGCGACCGCCGCGCCAAGGTCGGCGAGGACCAGCGACGGCATCAGCAGGCAGTCGGACGCGCGGGCAAGCCGGTCATGCCGCGCCGCCTGATCGAGCCAGGCCTCGAACCCGAGCGGATGCAGCCCGGATCGCGTGAGGATCGTTGCATCGACCGCCTTGGGGTCCCAGGCAACCGGGCGCCAGTCGGGGCCGAGTGCCGCGTATTCCGCCTGCCGCAGTTGCCGCTTGGCAGCATCCGACTCGTTGGTGGACTTCATCACCACCGCGCCCGCGCCCGAGGCGATCGCCGCCGCGAGGCCTCCATCCTCGATCAGATGCTCGCCCGGCGCGGCGATAACGGGGTTCTTCAGCGGCAGCTCGCCGATGCTGACGGTCAGCGCCTCGGCCATTACCGCGCCCCCAGAATCTCTGGCAGAAACAGCGATATCTGCGGGAACACCGTGATCAGCCCCAGCACGATCAGCGCGATCCCGATCATCGGCAGCGCCTTGACCGCGACCTTCTCCATCGGCCGCCCGGTGACGCCGGAGATCACGAACAGGCAGAGGCCCACCGGAGGCGTCACGAAGCCGACGAGCACGTTAAACACCACCATCACGCCCAGATGCACCGGCTCCATCCCCAGCGTGTTGCCGATCGCCATCAGCGCCGGAACGGTCAGGATCAGCACCCCGATGGTGTCGAGGAACATTCCCATGACCAGCAGGATAAGGTTCACCATCAGCAGGATGACGTAGGGATTGTCCGAGATGCCGGTCAGCAGCGCGACCGCCTTTTGCGGCAGTTGCTCGATGGCGAAGATGAAGCCGGCGACGTTGGCGATGGCGATCAGGAAATAGATCGCCGAGGTGATGATGGCGGTCGAGACGAAGGCGTCCTTCAGGAAGCGCAAGCTCATCGCGCGGTAGACGAAGGTCGCGACCAGCAGCGCGTAGACGGCGGCGATGGCGGCGGCCTCGGTCGCGGTGAAGATGCCGCCCCGGATGCCGACGACGATGATGATCGGCAGCAGCATGACCGGGATGGCCTTCCAGAAGCCGCGCGCGATCTCGGCCGCCGACTGCGGCTCGGATTTGGGGTAATTTCGGACCCGGGCGACCCATACGGCATAGATCGAGAGCGCGATCGCGAGGAGGATGCCGGGCGCGAGGCCCGCGATCAGCAATTGCGAGATCGAGGTGCCCGACAGCGCGCCGTAGATGATCATGGCGATCGAGGGCGGCACCAGCGGCGCCATCAGCGAGGACACCGCGATCAGCGCGGCCGAATAGTCCACGTCATAGCCCTGCCGCGTCATGTCGGGCACCATGACCGTCCCGATGGCCGCGGCGTCGGCCGCGGCCGAGCCGCTGACGCCGCCGAACAGGAAGCAGCCCCAGACCGCGGTCAGCGACAGCCCGCCCCGGAACCGGCCCACGATCGAGTTGGCGAAGCCGATCAGCCGTCGCGTGAGGCCGCCCACGTCCATGATGCTGCCCGCCAGCACGAACAGCGGGATCGCCAGCAGCACGAACAAGTCCATGCCGGCCAGCATCCGCTGCGGCAGGACCAGGAGGAACTGGGTCTGGCCGGTCATCACGAAATAGGTGAGCGCGCTGAAGCCCAGAACGAAGGCGATCGGCATGCCGATCAGCATGGTAAAAAGGAACGCGGTGCCGAGCCAGATCACAGCGCCTCCTCCGCGCCCATGACGTGCTCCTCGCGCGTGCGCGGCTCGCGGGCGACGCCGAACAGCTCGTTCAGCGCGACATGGATCGCCAGCAGCACACAGCCGGCGACCACCGAGACATGCACCCAGAACATCGACACGTTCAGCGCCACCGCGCTCTGCAGCCGCGTGCCCCAGCTGAACTTGAGGCCGTGCCAGATGACGACGGCGAGAAAGACCAGCACCAGCACCGCCGAGACCAGGTCGGCGGCGCGGCGCAGCGGCGGGGGAAGCTTCTCGACCACCATCCGCATGCCGAGGAACTGGCCGCGCGAATAGCTGACGCCGGCGCCCAAAGCGACGATCCACAGCATCATGTAGCGCATGAACTCTTCCGACCAGAACAGCGAGCTGTGCATCACGTAGCGGGCAAAGACCTGCAGGATGCCGACGGCGAGGATCGCCGCGATACCCGCAAAGCAGAAGGCTTCGACTGCGGCCACATAGGCCCGCCAGAACTTGGACATGGTCGCGTCCTCATGCCTCGAAAATGACAGGGAGGGGGTGCCCGGCCGTCCGCCGCGCACCCCGCACGGGATCACTGCGCGGCGGGCGTCAGCGTCTTGGCCTTGGCCGCGAAGGCCGCGATCAGGGGGTCGACGGCCTCGTATTTCTCGACCACCGGCGCGAAGGCGGCGGCGAGCTCGGCCTTGAAGGCGTCCGATGGGGTGACAACCGGGATCTGCAATTCCTCGAGGTGCGCCAGAACCTGCTTGTCGAGGTCGGCCACCGCCATCACCTGCGGCTCCACGGTCTCGTCGGCCGCCTGGCGCATCGCGGCCTGCTGCTCGGGCGTCAGGCTGTCGAACTTGGCCTTGTTCACCAGCAGGAAGCCCGGCCAGAAGTAGTGGCCGGTCAGGGTCACGCCCTTGCCGATCTCGTAATACTTCTCGCTCTCGATCGAGGTCAGGTTGATCTCGACCGCGTCGAGCGTCCCGGTCTCGAGGGCGGAATAGACCTCGCCATAGGCCATCGGCGTCGGGTTCACCCCGACCGCGGTCCAGGCGTCGAGGAACATCCGGTTCGGCGCCACGCGGGTCTTGAGGCCCTGCATGTCGGCGATGCTCTCGACCGGTTCGCCCACGGTCATGAAATGGCGCAGTCCGCCGTCATAGACGCCGAGCGCGATCATGCCGTGGTTCTCCAGCCGGTCCATGATCGCGCGCGCTTCGGGCGACTTGGCCATCGTGGCGAAGCCCGCATAGTCGGGGATCAGGCCCGGAAGCTGGAAGGCGTCGATCGAGGGCTCGAGCGTCGCATAGGCCGAGGTCGAGTTCACGGTCATGTCCACCGTGCCGAACTGCACACCCTCGGCCAGCTCCTTCACGTCGCCGAGCTGGCGCGACGGGTAGATGTCCACCTTCACGTCGCCGTTCGAGATGCGCTCGACCGCTTCCTTGAAGCGCACCGCGGTGTCGTGGATCGGGTGAAACTCGAAGACCGGGTGGCCAAGCCGCAGCGTGACCGGCTCGGCCATCGCCGTGCTGGCAAGCAGGGCGGCACCGATGCCGGTGCAGATCGCGAAGTGCCTCATGTGTTCCTCCTCCGTGTTCCCTAGTCGGGAACGTCGTTCTCTGATATTCATGAGTCGCGATTCGAGTCAACCGGCCAGGGGCCGGATGCGAGGGCAGAGTGGAAAAATCCGACCACGTGCGAGCGGCCGACACCTCGCTCCGCATCCTGCAGTTGATCGCCTTCTCGGATGTGCCGCTCGGGGTGACGCAGATCGCCGCGCAGGTCGGCACCGCCAAGGGGGCGGTCCACAAGCACCTGCGGACGCTCGGCGATCACGGCATGGTCGCGCAGGACCCGGTCACGTCCCTCTATTCGCTGGGGCCGAAGATCTGGCTGATGGCACAGAAGGCCCCGCCGGGGCGGACGTTGGCGGAACTCGCACTGCCGCTGATGCGCGTGACCCGCGACGAGTTGGGGCTGGCGGTGGTCCTGAGCGTGCCGACGGCGCGGTCAGCCTATGTCCTTGCAACGTTGAGCAGCAACCAGCCGATCGAGATCGGCGTCCGCCCGGGAGGCGAGCTGTCGCTTCACTCCTCGGCGCAGGGCAAGGTCTTCCTCGCCTTCGGCGATCCCTCGCTCCCGGAGTCGCTCGCGCCGCCGCTCGAGCGGTTCACGCCGAAGACGCAGACCGACGTCGGCAGCGTCAGGGCGGAACTGGAGCAGATCCGCCGGCAGGGTTATGCCACCGCGCCGGAAGAGTCGCTCCTCGGCATCAACGCGCTCGCCGCGCCGATCTTCGACAGCCGCGGGCAGATCGCCGGCGCGATCGGCCTGATCGGCTCGGTGCAACATCTCGGCAGCCAGCCGAGCGACACGCAACTCGATGGTCTGCTGCGGCTGACGGCCGCGATCTCCAGGCGACTGGACGAAGGATCAGGCGGCGTCTCGAAGCCCTCCCCTGCGCCGTGAGCCCTCATCCGGAGGCTCACGGCCGCACGACGCCGACTGGGAGGCGCTCCACACCCTCCTCGGGGGCCATGCAAAGAGCCGGATTAAGTCCGTTGCACACGGGCGCGCCGGTCCTGGCCTCATGCCGGAACAGGAACGCTTGCACTTGCCTGTCTTGGCAGGGGCATGGCGGACGGGCATGACGCAAAGCCGCAGCCGATGGCGTCCGCGAATGCTGGCGCGCAAGCCGCACCCCGGCGGCTGTCCTACGCTGGCCGGTAGTCCCTGCCCGGGTCGATCCGCTCCGGGCGTCCCGCAATCGCCAGATGCCCGATCCGGGGCTCCGTGCGGCTGACGATCCGGCCCGCCCGCAGCACGAAGAGCCGCGCCGGCTTCAGCCGGAGCGCCTCGGTCACGTCGCCCGCTTGAAGCACCACCAGATCGGCGCGGCAGCCGACCGCGAGCCCGTAATCCTCGATCCCCATGGTGCGGGCCGGATTCACGGTGATCGCGTCGAAGAGGCGGCGCTTGTCCGCGATGCTGCCCATCTGCGCCACATGGATGGCCATATGCGCGACCTCCAGCATGTCGCCCGAGCCCATCGAGTACCACGGGTCCATGCAGCAGTCCTGCCCCAGCGAGACGTTGAGGCCCGCCGCCATCAGCTCGGGCACGCGGGTCATGCCGCGGCGTTTCGGATAGGTGTCGTGGCGGCCCTGCAGCATGATGTTGATGAGCGGGTTCGAGATGACGTTCACCCGCGCCTCGGCCATCAGCGGGATCAGCTTCGACACGTAGTAGTCGTCCATCGAATGCATCGAGGTCAGGTGCGAGCCGGCTACCCGGCCCTGCACCCCGTGGCGCACCGTCTCGGCGGCCAGCGTCTCGATGTGGCGGCTCATCGGGTCGTCGCTTTCGTCGCAATGGATGTCCACCGGCAGCCCCCGCTCGGCCGCGATCCGGCACAGCGCCTCGAGCGAGCGGCGGCCTTCATCCATGGTCCGCTCGAAATGCGGGATGCCGCCGACGATATCGAGGCCCATGTCGAGCGCGCGCTCCAGCGACCGCTCGCCCTCGGGGGCGCGGAAGTAGCCGTCCTGCGGGAAGGCGACGAGTTGCAGGTCGATATAGGGCTTCACCCGCTCGCGGACCTCGATCATCGCCTCGGCGGTCACGAGGCGCGGATCCGAGGTATCGACATGGCTGCGGATGTAGAGCAGCCCCTGCGACACGGCGAGGTCGCAATAACGCAGCGCCCGCTCGACCAGGGCCTCGCGCGTGAGGGTCGGGCGCAACTCGCCCCAGAGGGCGATCCCCTCGAGCAGCGTGCCCGAGACGTTCATCCGCGGCAGGCCGAGCGAGAGCGTGGCATCCATGTGGAAATGCGGGTCGCAGAAGGCGGGCGAGACGAGCCGGCCTTCGGCCTCGATGACGGCGCCAGCCTCGGCTTCCAGCCCCCTTTCGATGGCCGCGATCCGGCCGTCGCGGATGCCCAGGTCGATGCGCTCGCGCCCGTCGGGCAGGTTTCCATTGCGGATGATGGTGTCGAACATCGGTCGGCCTTTCAGCGTTCGCCGCGGCGGTAGGGTTGCATCAGCGCCTGCGGCACCCGCGCGCGGCGGGCGGTCGCGGCCAGCGCGGCGATCGAGAGCACATAGGGCATCATCAGGAACAGCTGATAGGGGATCGCGCCGGTCAGCATGGTCTGCAGCCGGATCTGGAAGGCGTCGAAGAATGCAAACAGCAGCGCCCCGATCAGCGCCCGGCCGGGCCGCCAGGTCGCGAAGACCACGAGCGCGATGCAGATCCAGCCGCGGCCCTGCACCATGGTCGGGATGAAGCTGTCGAAGGCCGAGAGCGTCAGGAACGCCCCGCCCGTCGCCATCAGCGCCGAGCCGACGGTCACCGCGCCGTAGCGGACCGCGGTCGGATTGATGCCCTGCGCCTCGGCCGCATGCGGGGTCTCGCCCGTCATGCGGATCGCAAGGCCGAGCGGCGTGCGGAAGATGACCCAGCCCATCAGGACCGCCAGCAGCATCGCGACATAGGTGGGCGCGGTCTGGGTGAAGAGCGCCGGTCCGATGAAGGGCAGATCGCTGAGGCCGGGGACGTTCAGCGGCTGGAAGGACAGGATTTTCGGCGGGATACCCACCACCGGCACCAGCAAACGGAACAGGTAGTAGGCGAGGCTGGAGGCAAAGAGCGTGATCCCGAGGCCCGAGACATGCTGCGAGAGCCCGAAACTCACGGTCAGCAGCGAATGGAGAAGCCCGAAGGCCGCGCCCGACAGCGCCGCGACCAGCATGCCGGTCCAGAGATCGGCGCCGTTGTAGACCGCGAGCCAGCCGATCATCGCCCCGAAGGTCATGATGCCCTCGATCCCCAGGTTCAGGATGCCTGCACGCTCGCACAGAAGCTCGCCCAGCGTGCCGAGGATCAGCGGCGTGGCGATCCGCAGCACCGCGGCCCAGAGCCCGGCCGAGAACAGGACGTCGAGCAGGTCCATCATCGGGCGATCCGGTACTGGGTGAAGAAGATCGCGACCAGCATGGCCAGCAGCGACAGCGCGACCGTCACATCGGCGATGTAGGTCGGAATGGCCATGGAGCGGCTCATCGCGTCCGCGCCCACGAACATGGCGGCGGTGAAGATCGCCGCCAGCACGACCCCGATCGGGTGCAGGTTCGCCAGCATCGCCACCACGATGCCGGAATAGCCGTAGCCGGGCGAAAGCTCAGTGGTGACGTAGCTGGTGACGCCCATCACCTCGACCGCGCCGGCAAGGCCGGCGAGCCCGCCCGAGATCATTGCCACCTGCACCAGCGTCCGGCCGAGGGGCACGCCGGCGAAGACCGCAGCCGTCGCGTTCAGGCCAGCGGCGCGCGAGCGGGTGCCGAACACGGTGCGCGACTGGACGAAATGGACCACGACCGCCAGCGCCAGCGCCAGCAGCAGCCCGGCATGCAGCCGCGAGCGGGGAATGAGCTTCGGCAGCATCCCGTCCTCGTCGATGGGCTTCGACTGCGGCCAGCCGAAGGCCATCGGGTCCTTCAGCACGCCGTCGATCAGCATCGACACGAACAGGATCGCGACGAAGTTCAGCAGCAGCGTCGTGACCACCTCGTCGACCGAGAACCGCAGCCGCAGCCAGAGCGGGATCAGCAGCAGCGCCATCCCGGCGAGCGCGGCGGCAACCAGCAGGATGGGGATCTGCAGGATCGACGGCAGGCCCCCCGCCAGTTCCGCGCTCAGCGCCGCGGCGGCGATGGCTCCGAGATAGAGCTGCCCCTCGGCGCCGATGTTCCAGAGCCGCGCGCGGAAGGCCACCGCCGCCGCGAGCCCGGTCAGGATCAGCGGCACCGCGCGCGTGAGCGTCTCGGTCGCCGCGAGGCGCGAGCCGAAGGCCCCGGTGAGGATGCGCTCGTAGGCCGTCAGCACCGGCGAGCCCGCCAGCGCGATGAGGACGCCCGCAAGCGCGAGCGCCGCGGCAACCGCGATCACCGGCGCGATCACCACCAGAACCGTCGAACGGTGGGCGCGCCGCTCAAACCGCATGGGCACCCTCCCATTCTCCGGCCATCATCAGCCCCAGCTGGCCCCGTTCGGTCGTCTCCCGCGCGACCGGCGGCGAGAGGCGGCCACCCACGATCGCCTGGATGCGGTCGGCAAGCGCCATGACCTCGTCGAGATCCTCCGAGATCAGCAGCACCGCCGCCCCGGCATTCCGCGCCGCGAGGATGCGCCCGTGGACCGCCGCCACCGCCCCCTCGTCGAGACCGCGGGCCGGCTGGGCGGCGATCAGGATGCGCGGATGCTCGATCAGGTTCCGGCCGAGGATCAGCTTCTGGATATTGCCGCCCGAGAGCAGCCGCGTGCGGCTCAGCGGCGTGCCGCCGCGCACGTCGAAACCGTCGATGATCCGCTGCGCGAAGGCGATGGCGGCGCGGCGGTCCACCAGCCCGCCGCGCGAGAAGCGCGACAGCCGCTCGAGCACGGCGTTTTCCCAGAGCGGCATCTCGCCGATCACGCCCTCATGGTTGCGATCCTCGGGGATGCGGCCGATGCCGGCATCGACGACCTCCGGCACCGACAGATCGCCCACCGCCGCGCCGAAGAGGCGCAACTCGCCCGTCGTGCGCCGGGCCGTGCCGCTCAGCACCGCGGAGAGCGAGGTCTGGCCATTCCCGGCGACACCGATGATTCCCAGCACCTCGCCGGCATGAAGGTCGAAATCGACGGCCTTCAGCCGGTCCACCCCCCCGCGCCGCAAGGTGACGCCCCGGGCCTCGAGCACGACCTCGCCGGGCGGCGACATCTTCCGCTCGGGCCGGTGGACCGCGCGGCCCACCATCAGCTCCGCCAGTTCCGCCTTCGTGGTCCCGCCCCGCAGCCGCTCGGCCACCTTGCGCCCCCCGCGCAGCACGACGATCCGGTCGGCGGTGGCCATCACCTCGTCGAGCTTGTGCGAGATGAAGATCAGCGACAGCCCCTGCCGCGCCATGTCGCGCAGCGTGGCGAAGAGGTGTTCGGCCTCGATGGTCGTCAGCACCGCGGTCGGCTCGTCGAGGATCAGCACGCGGGCATGGTTGTAGAGGGATTTGAGGACTTCGACCCGCTGCTGCTCGCCGACCGACAGATCGCCCAAGCGGGCGTCGGGATCGGTCTCGAGGCCGAAGCGCCGCGACAGTTCCATCAGCCGGCGCCGCCCGGTGGCGGCGTCCGAGACCGGCCGCCACAGGCTTTCGGTGCCCGTCATCACGTTTTCCAGCACCGTCAGGTTCGGCGCCAGCGAGAAATGCTGGTGCACCATGCCGATCCCGGCCCGGATCGCGGCCAGCGGGCGGCCTGGCGGCAGGTCCTTTCCCATGACGCGGATATGGCCGCTGTCGGGCTGGTAATGGCCGAAAAGGATGTTCATCAGCGTGGTCTTGCCGGCGCCGTTCTCGCCCAGCAGCGCCACGATCTCGCCCTTCGCGAGACTGAGGGAGATGTCGTCATTGGCGAGCGTCGCGCCGAAGCGCTTGCTGACATTCGCGATCTCGAGAAGCGTCTCGCTCATGCGTCGAACCCGGCAAGCGCGTGGCGATGCTGCCAGCGGCCCTCGGCCTCGAGCCGCGCCGCGATGATCAGCAGGAGCGCCTCGGCCCCCATCGGCGCGATGAGTTGCAGCGGCAAGGGCAGACCGGCGGCGTCGGCGCCGTAGGGCAGCGTCAGAGCCGGAAAGCCCGACACGTTGGCGAGCGTCGCCAGCGGCGCGAAACCGGCCATGGCGGCGAAGTGGCGTTCGACGTCGCGGTGATCGGTGGGCAGCCAGCCCAGCCGCCGCGGCGCGGTGGTCAGCATCGGCGCGAGCAGCAGGTCGAAGCCGTCGAACAGCCGCCACAGGTCCCGGCTGACCAGCACGCCCTCGTTCAGCGCCGCCCACAGTTCCGCCCCCGAAAGCGCCTGCCCGCGCGCGGCGACGGCCTGCGTCATCGGCTCCGCCGCGCCGAGGTCGAGGCCGAGCGATGCGGCGAGTTCGGCAAGGTTCGCCGCGACGATGGCGAGGAACACCCGATCGCTCGCAGCGGCCACGGGCGCGAGGGCCGGCCAGTTCAGCGGCACGAGGCGATGCCCCTGCGCCTCCAGCGAGCGCGCGGCGGCTTCGACCGCCTGCGCGCGCTCCGGCGCGGTCGGGTGATCGGCGCCAGTCTCGGTCAGAAGGCCGATCCGCAGCGGTCGTTCCGGCACCCGTGCCGGTGCGACCGGGGGGAACGGGCCGCGGGCGTCACCCGTGCAGGCGGCAAGGAGCGCCGCGCAATCGCGGACCGAGCGGCAGACCGCGAGTTCGGAAGCGATGCCGCCGAGATGATTGCCGAACCCCGGACCGGCCGGCACGCTGCCGCGGCCGGGCTTCAGCCCGACAAGCCCGCAGGCCGCCGCCGGAACGCGGATCGAGCCGCCCGCGTCCGTTGCATGCGCGATCGCGACGATCCCGGCCGCCACGGCCGCCGCCGCCCCGCCCGATGAGCCGCCGGGGCTGAGGGCCGGGTCGAGCGGGTTGCGGCAGGCCGGACCGGCGGCCGGTTCGCTGGCGAGCGACAAGCCGAACTCGGGGCTGGTGGTGAGGCCGAAGGGAACCAGCCCCGCCGCGCGGAAGCGGCTCGCGAGATCGGAGTCCTCGCCCTCTCCGCCCGCTGCAAACAGCCGCGATCCGGCGCGCACCGGCAGTCCGCGGAACGGTCCGCCGAGGTCCTTGGCCAATGTCGGCACGCCGCCGAACGGGGCGGACCGCCGCGCATCGCCCGACGGCAGCCCGTCGAACGCCGCAGCCCCCTCGCGGCCGAGCGCGGGCCGGGAGTCGCAGACGGCCCCGATCCCGCGCCAGAGTTCGGCGCGCGCCAGCGAGGCCTCCAGCGCGCCGGTCGCGCTCTGCCGTCCGGCGCGGATGGCGTCGGACAGCGCCGTGGCATCGGATATCATCGAGGGTTATTGCGGCTCGCTGAAGTCCTGCGGCACCTCGAAGGTGCCGGCCTTGATCGCGGCACGGACCCGCTCCATCTCCGCCTCCGCCTCGGCGGGCGCGACGCCCCGCACATAGGCGATGTCGCTGCCGCCCTCCTTCATCAGCCCGTAGGCGGTGTAGTCGCGCCCGACCGGATTGCCCGCCGCGACATCGGCCACGATCGCGTTCAGGATCGGCCGGAAGCCCCACAGGGCGTTGGCGAAGACCGTGTCGGGATAGACCGGCGTGTAGTCGATCAGCGAACCCACGGCCTTCAGCCCGCGCTCCTTCGCGGCATCGGCGGTGCCGATCCGCTCGCCGAAGAGGATGTCGGCCCCGGCATCGATCAGCGCCAGCCCCGCTTCGCGCGCCCGCGGCGGGTCGAAGAAGGTGCCGATGAAGCTGGTCTGGTGCCGGACCTCGGGGTTCACCGCCCGCGCGCCCTGGGCAAAGGCGTTGATGAGCAGGTTGACCTCGGGGATCGGCATCGCACCGACCGAGCCCAGCATGTTCGTCTGCGTCATCCGCCCGGCGAGCATCCCCGCCAGATACGCACCGTCATAGTTCCAGGTCCCGAACACCCCGAAATTGTCGCCCGCGGGCGGCGCGCTCGACCCCATGGCGAAGGCGGTCTGCGGATATTCGGCCGCGACCTCGCGACCCTGCCGCTCGACCGGGAAGGTCTCGCCGATGACCAGCTGCGCCCCGGCCTCGGCATATTCGCGCATCGCGCGCGGATAGTCGGTGGCCGAGATGCCTTCGGAGAAGGTGTATTCGATCATGCCCTCGGCGGCGGCGTCCTGCAGCGCCGCATGCAGCACCGAATTCCACGCGTTCTCCACCGGCGAGCCATGCACGCCCGCCATCCGCACGGGGGCGGCCTGCGCGCGCAGCATCCGCGGCGCCAGGGCCGAGGCGCCGAGGATCAGTCCGGACTGCATAAGGACGCGCCGCGACACGGCAAGACGCTGATTCATTGGCTACCTCGGGGGGATGGCGGGCATGATGGCGCCAGTCTTGAGAGTCATCGGCCACCGAGTCAACGATGCCGAAGGGCATGGTGGGCGCGATGCATTCTTCGTGATGGATGAGGCCACCGCCGCCCGGCAGTGGTCGGGCGGATTCCCCCCGGCTATGCTCGCGCGGCAGGAGAGAGGGAGAACCCGGAATGACGACGCGTCCGCTTGCAATCGGCCATGCCGGGCCATGAGCAGCACGAACCTCGAGGGACGCAGCGCCGTCATCACCGGCGGCCTGAGCGGTCAGGGTCTTGCCATTGCGCGCGCGCTCGCTGGGGCGGGGGCCAACGTCGCCCTCGGCTCCTATCTGGGCGAGGCCGCGGGGCGCGCGGGGGATGCGGCGGCCTATCCGGGCGAAGAGAGCGCCGCGGCGATCCGCGCCGAGATCGAAGCCCTCGGCGTGACCGTCCACGCCGGCCATCTGGACGTGCGGGACGCGGACGCGGTGCGGGCCTTCCTCGACGCGGCCGAGGCCGCCTGCAGGCCGGCCGACATCCTCGTCAACGCCGCCGGCACCACGGCCGAGCAGCCGGTCTCCGGCCACAGCGATGCGTTGTGGGAGAAGATCATCGACACCAACCTCACCGGCGCCTTCCGCATGACGCGCGAGCTGCTGCCCGGCATGATGGCGCGGGGCTGGGGGCGGATCATCAACATCGGCTCGACCGCCGCCACCGTGGGCTGGAAGGACAACCCGGCTTATTGCGCCTCCAAGGCCGGGCTTCTGGGGCTGACGCGCTGCGTGGCGCTCGAAGGGGCGGCGCGGGGCGTCACCTGCGTGATGATCAGCCCGACCTGGGTCGAGACCGAGCTGATGCGCCGCAACGTGGCGCAGGTGGTCGCGCGCGCGGGCGGCAGCCGCACCCTCCAGGACGCGCTGGCCGATATCGCCGCGCAGAACCCGCAGGGGCGCATCATCCAGCCCTCGGAGGTCGCGGCCCTCGCCCTCTATCTCTGCGGTGAGGACGCGCGCGGCATCACCGCCGAGAACATCCAGATCACGGGCGGGGCGCTCTGGTAGCCTCGCCCGGATCGGTCACAGGCCGAGGCTGTCCCGCACCGCGGCCTCGGCATCGCCGCCGTCGAAGGTCGTCACCCCCTCGAGCCACGGCCAGATCACATCGGGATGCGCCTTGAGCCACGCCGTCGCCGCCACCTTCGGCTCCTCCGCGTCGCCGAGGATCGCACCCATGATCTCGTTCTCCATCTCCAGCGTGAACCGGAGATTGGTGATGAACTTCGCCGCGTTCGGGCATTCCGCGGCGTAGCCCGTCCGCAGGTTCGTGTGGATCACGGCGCCGCCGAAGTCGGGGCCGAAATAGTCGTCGCCGCCGCTGAGATATTCGATGTCGAAGTTGCTGTTCATCGGGTGCGGCTCCCAGCCGAGGAACACGATCCACTCGCCCTGCCCGATGTCACGCGCGACCTGGGCCAGCATCGCCTGCTCGTTCGACTCGACCAGCGTCCAGTCACCGAGCCCGAAGGCGTCGTCGGCGATCATGTCGAGGATCATGCGGTTGCCGTTGTTGCCGGGCTCGATGCCGTAGATCTCGCGGCCGAAGCGGTCGGCGAACTTGTCGAGATCGGCGAAGTCGCGGACACCCTCGGCGGCGACGTAGTCGGGCACCGCGAAGGTGTATTTCGCCCCCGTCAGGTTGGTCGAGACCACCTCGATCGAGCCGTCGTCCAGATAGGGCTGGCGGTCGACCTCCATGCTGGGCTGCCAGTCGCCCAGATAGGCGTCGATATCGCCCGCCTTCATGCTGACATAGGTGACGGGGATCGACAGCAGCGTCGAGGTGGGCTGGTAGCCGAGCGCCTCCATCAGCACCGTGGCGACGGCGGTGGTCGAGGTGATGTCGGTCCAGCCCACGTCCGAGAAGCGGACCGCCTTGCAGGCGGCGTCATCGGCGAGGGCCGGGGCGGCGGCGAGGCCGAGGGCCAGCGCGCTTGCGGCAATGCGTTTCATGGTTCTCTCCCTGTTGGTCTTGTTGGTCTTGTTGGTCTTCTGGTTCACGGACGGACCCGCCCCTGCACGATCCGGTCCAGCACCATCGCGCAGGCGAGGATCGCGAGGCCGGCGAGGATGCCCTGCCCCACGGCGGCGTATTGCAGCGCGCTCAGCACGTCCTCGCCGAGGCCCTTGGCGCCGATCAGCGAGGCGATCACCACCATCGACAGGCACATCAGCAGCGTCTGGTTCACGCCGGTCATGATCGACGGCATGGCGAGCGGCAGGTCCACCTTGAAGAGGAGGAAGGCGGGCGAGGCGCCGAACGCGGTCGCGCTCTCGCGCACCTCCTGCGGGACGCCGGCGATGCCGAGCGCGGTCAGGCGCACCACCGGCGGCAGGCCGAAGACCAGCGTGGCGATGACGCCGGGCGGCTTGCCGATGCCGAAGAAGGCGATGACCGGGATCAGGTAGACGAAGGCGGGCATGGTCTGCATGAAGTCGAGGACCGGACGCAGGACAGTCGCGACCCTGCGGCTGCGGCCCGACCAGACGCCCAGCGGAATGCCGATCACGACGCAGAGGAACGCCGCCGTCCCGAGCAGCGCCACGGTCGCCATGCTCTTCTCCCAGAAGCCCAGCAGCGCCAGATAGGCGAGCGCCGCGGCCGAGAAGATCGCCACCCGCGCGCCCGAGACCTGCCAGGCGATCGCCACGATCGCCACCATGATGATCGGCCAGGGCGTGACCACGAGGGCGGTTTCCATGAAGTCCAGCACCGCCTCGATGCCCGCGGTGATGCCGCGGAAGAAGGGGGCGAAGCTGTTGGCGGCGGTTCGGACGGCGGTGTCGATGCCGCTCGAGACCGCGTTGCGCAGGTCGGTCGCGGCGGGGAAGGTCGCCAGCCACGCGGGCACCTGTGGCGCGGCGAAGCGGTAGACCGCCAGCGGGCAGCAGAGCGCGACGATGCCGAGGGCGAGCGCCACGCGGGCGGCGGGGAGGCCATGCGGCAACCGCGGGTTCGCCCGCCAGCGGCGGAAGCGCGCGGCGAGGATCGCGTTGCCGGAGAGGCCGATGGCGAGACGCACCGCGGCGAGGATCACCGCGCCGGTCACGACAAGGCGCGGCGCTTCGGCCCGCGCCGCCTCGGCGGCGGCCCGCGCCCGCTCGGCCTCGGCGGTGAGCGCGAGGGCGGAGGTCCGCATGCTCTCGCCCAGCGGATTCCCGGCCGCGATGGCCGCCTCGGCCGCCGCCGCGCGGCCGGCCCCCTGCGCCGCCAGCCGCTCGGCCCGCTGCAGCGAATCGCTGCCGAGGTCGCCGAGAAGACCGATCCCGAGCAGCACGACCGCGAAGATCTCCACCGCGAAGGCCAGCCAGAACGCCGCCCAGAGGCCGCGCGCCCCGAGCCAGACCGGGCCGCCGAGGGCGGCGGCCGCGTTCGGGACCACGGCAAAGCCGCGGGTCGCGCCGATGCGGCGGAAAACGCGCGCATAGTATCCGGTCCCGCGCCCGGCGAAGCGGCCCACGAGGGCGGCGTCATCGTCGCGCGACCCGGTCATCAGCCGAACTCCCCCTGTATCGCCCTGAGCAGCCGGGTCCGGTCCACGACCCCCACGACCGCCCCCTGGCCGTCGCGGATGGCAAGCGGACCCTCCGCCTCGGCGCTCGCCCGCACGAGGGCCGAGAGCGTCATCCCCGCCTCCGCCACGGCCATGCCCTCCACCGGCGGCGCGCCCGGATTGCGCGCCCGCCACGCCTCCGGCGCCTCCATGATGCGATGCGCGTGGACGATGTCGAGGCGCGGGATGTGCGCGACGAAATCGGCGACGTAATCGGTCCGCGGGCTGGTCACGATCTCCTCGGCGGTGCCGGTCTGGATGATCTCGCCGTCCTTCATGATCGCGATGCGGCTGCCGATGCGGATCGCCTCGTCGAGGTCGTGGGTGATGAACATGGTCGTCTTGCCCATTTCGCGGCTCAGGCGCAGGAACTCGTCCTGCAACTGGCGGCGGATCAGCGGGTCGAGGGCGCTGAAGGGTTCGTCCATCAGCAGGATCGGCGGGTCGGCGGCCAAAGCGCGGGCAAGGCCAACGCGCTGCTGCATGCCGCCCGAGAGCGCGGCTGGGAGGCGGTCGCCCCAGTCCGCCAGCCCGACCTTGGCGAGCGCGCCCTCGGCGCTGTCGAAACGCTGCCTGAGGCTCGCGCCCTGGATCTCCAGCGGCAGGGCCACGTTCTCGCGCACGGTGCGGTGCGGCATCAGGCCGAAATGCTGGAACACCATGCCGATCCGCGCGGCCCGCGCGGCGCGCAGCGCGGCGGGGGGCTTCGCCAGCATGTCCTCGCCCATCACCCGCACGGCCCCGGCGGTCGGCTCCAGCAGGCGGTTGACGTGGCGCACGAGCGTCGACTTGCCCGAGCCCGAGAGGCCCATGACGCAGAAGATCTCGCCGGTCGCAACCCGCACCGTCGCATCGGCCACGCCCACGACGCAGTTGTAGCGCTGCAGGACCTCGGCCTTGGAGAGCCCGGCGCGAGCGGCGGTCAGCGCCTCCTGCTCGCGCGGGCCGAAGATCTTCCAGACCCCCTCCAGCTCGATCGCGGGCGTGTCCGTCATCTCACCTGCGTGCGGGTCGCCTCGATCACTCGGCCAGCCAGCCGGCGACCTGATCGGCGTTCTCGGCCACCCAGGCCTCGGCAACCTCCTGCGGCGGGGTGCCGTTGACGATCTGGAGCGACCAGTCGTTCACGTCCTCGTCGGAGAGCTGGATGTTCGACAGCAGCGTGACCAGCGCCGGCTGGCGCTCCGCCAGCGAGGCGGACCAGCTGATGTGAACCGTCCCGTCCTCGTAGGCGGAGGCGACATGCGACTTCTCCTGCCAGGCGGGATCCTCGTTCGGCTGGACCATCACGAAGTCGTCCGGGTTGTAGGGCGGCTCCTCCAGCAGCACGATGTCGTATTGCGCGAAGTTCTGGTGCGGGCCGTAGCAGTAGCCGACCCAGGGCTCGCCGGCGCGGTCGGCCTCGGCCAGCCCGGCATTCGCCACCGCCTCGTCGGTCGATTGCAGCTCGTAGAAATCGGCGAGGCCGTAGTCGCGGGCGCGGATCGTCTCGATATTGACCGACTGCCAGCCCTGCGGCCCGACCCACAGCTCGCCCCGGCCATCGCCGTTGCGGTCGAAGAGCCGCGCCGCCTCGGGGCTGGCGAGGTCGAACACCGAGGCGATGCCGTGCTCGTCCACCGTGACCCGCGTCACGCAGTAACCCTGCACGGCGGGAAAGGAGTTCTCGGACATGACGACCGTGCCGGCGTCCTTCACATACTGCTCGACGAGGCCAGCCTGGTTCGGCAGCCAGGTCTCGGTCCAGATGTCGATATCGCCCGCGCCCTTGGCCATCGCCTCCCAGATCACCGGGACGGCGGTGGTGTTGACCATCTCGACCTCAAGGCCGAGGGCCTCCTCGATGATGGCCTTGACGGCGTAGGCGGTGGCCTGGCCGGAGGAATAATTCGGCTCGGGGATGACGACATCAGCGGCGGCGGCCGCGAGCGGGGCGAGGCCGAGGGCCAGTGGCGCGAGGACGGAGGCGAGGCGTTTCACCGGAACATGCTCCTCAGGATGCGGTTTGCGGGGAGGATCAGCGAGGCGGGCGCCGAAGTATCCCGCCATCGCGCCGAATTAGCCAGACTGATGCGTTTCATTAGCGCCCTTACGGCGGCGTCTCGGGCGTCAGCGCATGGGCGGACAGCTTCTCGTGAAACGGCATCTCATGCGCCAGGAAGTCGCGCAGATGCGGTGCCTCGGCGGCGGCGGCCTCGAAGTTCTCGGCCTGCTGGCGCAGTTCGGCCTCGGTCAGCGGGCGGATTTGCTTCGACTGGCTCACGTCGGCGTGCCAGCCCTCCACCTGCGCCCAGTCCTCGGGCGTCTGGCGCTGCCAGTCGAAGGCCTCGGCCCGGTAGGGCAGGCCCAAGCGCCGCCACAGCGCGGCCATGATGCCCTGCGGATCGTTCCGCACATCTTCGGCCCGGATCACCGGCGGCGTCTGGCCCTGCGCCGCCAGCCCCTCCAAATGCCGCCACTGCGCCGCCAGCCCGATCTCCTCCAGCGTCAGCTCGGGGTCGAGCTTGTAGTAGGAGGCGATCGAGGCGATCGGGTTGCGGATCAGGAAGGCGTTGCGCAGGCGGCCGCCGAAAGCCCGGTCCTCGAGGATCTGCGGCATGACGTAGTAGGACATGTCCTTGAAGAAGACCGGCCCCGCCTCGGCCCGCGCCAGCAGCATGTCGCGGATGTCCTCGTATCGCGTCGGATGGTCGTCCTGCGCCTCGAAATGCGGCATCTCGCGGCGGGCGCGGTGGACGTAATAGTCATACATGAAGGGCTCGTGCAGGCAGTCCAGATCGCCACGCTCGCGCATCAGCCGCTCGGTCGCGGTGGACATCGAGCGGGGGTGCGACCAGAGGGCGATGATCGGGTGCATGGCGGTCCTCCTCAGGACTTGAGGCGCGTGTTCTCCGGGTCGAAGGGCGGGCGGTCGAGAACCGTCGCCGGGCATTCGCGGCCGAGGATCGCGACCTTGAGCCCCTCGCGCAACCCGCGCTCGCGCAGGGAGGCGAGGGTGAGCGGGCGGCCGGTCCGATGGCCCCAGGCGCCGGAGGTGACGATGCCGACCGCGCGGCCTTCGTGCAGGACGGGGTGGCTGTAGAAGGGATCGGTGCCCTCGGTCGCAACCTCCAGCAGCACCATCTCCCAGCGGTCGGCCGAGGCCATCCGCGCCAGCAGCGCCTCGCGGCCGACGAAGTCGCGCCCGTCGGTCTTGACGAGAAAGCCGAGGCCCGACTCCTCCGGCGTGCGTTCGGTCGTGAGGTCGGAGCCCCAAGCCGGATAGCCCTTCTCGATCCGCATGGCGTTCATGGCATAGGCGCCGAAGGGGACAAGCCCGAGGGGCTGGCCCGCGGCCCAGACCGCGTCGAAGAGGGCCGGCATGTCGGCGGCGCGGGCGTGCAACTCCCAGCCCAGTTCGCCGACATAGGAGAGGCGCAGGGCGCGGACGGGAATGCCCGCGACCTCGATCTCGCGGATGCTCATCCAGGGGAAGCCCGCGCCGAGGTTGGCCTCGGTCACGGTCGCGAGCAGATCGCGCGCGCGCGGACCCATGACCGCGAGGACGCCGTAGTCCTCGGTCATGGCCTCGACCGTCACGTCATGGCCTTCGGCGCGGGCGCGGAGCAGGTCCTCGTCCATCTCCTCGGCCGCGGCGGCGGAGGTGAGCCAGGCGCGGTCCTCGGCCAGCCGGGCGACGGTGAACTCGGCCTGCACGCCGCCGGCAGGGGTCAGGACGTGGATCAGGCCGACACGCCCGGCGCGCGGGGGCGTGTTGCTGCCGAGGGTGGCGAGGAAGGCGGCGGTGCCGGCCCCGCTGATCTCGAACTTCGAGAAGACCGACATGTCGGCGACCCCCACGCCCTCGGTCACGCCGCGGCATTCGCGGGCGACCGCGTCGAACCAGTTGCTGCGGCGGAAGCTCGGGACCGCCTCGGCGCCCGGCGCGTCGGAAAACCAGTTCGGCCGCTCCCAGCCATGCGCCGCCCCCATCACCGCGCCGCGCTCCAGCATCCGCGAGTGCAGAGGCGTCAGGCGCTTGCCGCGGGCGGCGGGGCGTTCCTCGAAAGGGTAGTGGACGCCGAATTGCAGCCCGAAGCACTCGACCGCCTTCGCCACGCGATAATCGCGGTCGGCCCAGGCGCCGAAGCGGCGGCTGTCCACCGCGAGCGCGTCCATCGGCGGCGCCCCATGCGTCATCCAGTGCGCGAGGAACCATCCCGCGCCGCCGCCCTCCATCACCCCCATCGACGAGCCGGTCAGCAGCCACGCGCCGGGCAGCCCGTGGGCGGGGCCGATCAGCGGGTTGGCGTCGGGGGTGAAGGTGATCGGGCCGTTCACGACCGACTTCACGCCCCCGGTCTCGAGCGCCGGGATGCGGGCCATGGCGGCGGCGATGATGTCCTCGACCCGGTCGAGGTCCGGGGGCATCAGGTCGGCGCCGAAGTCGGGCGGGCAGCCGTCGATGGACCAGGCTTCGGCGTCCTTCTCGTAGGGGCCGAGGATCAGGCCGTCGCGCTCCTGCCGCACATACCAGCTTTCCTCGGGGTCGCGGATGATCGGCAGTTCGGGCAGCCCCGCGGCGATGCGCTCGGCCACTTCGGGCAGCGTGTCGGTCACGAGATACTGGTGCAGCACCGGCACCGAGGGGATGTTCAGCCCCATCATGTGCCCGACCTCCCAGCCCCAGGTGCCGGCCGCGTTGACGATGTGGCGCGCGCGGATAGCGCCTTTCGCGGTCTCGACCAGCCAGCCGCCGCCCTCGCGCCGGATCGCCGTGACCGGGTTCCGGCGCAGGATCGTCGCGCCCCGTTCGCGCGCGACCTGTGCCATGGCGTGGGTGGCGAGGGTCGGGTCCACATGGCCGTCGTCGGGCTCGTAGATGCCGCCCAGCAGCCCCTCGGTCCGGGCCAGCGGATGCAGCTCCGCGATTTCGTCCGGGCCGAGCAGCCGCAGCTCGTAGCCGGTGAAGCGCGAGAGTCCGGCGACATGGGCGAACTCGTCCATGCGGTCGGGGTTGCGGGTGACGCGCATCGCGCCCGAACGGTGGAAGCCGCAGTCCTGCCCGGTCTCCTGCGGCAGGATGTCCCGGTAGAGGCGGACCGAGGTCGCGCGCATCTCCTGGATGGTCGGGTTGTGGGCGAAATGGGTGCAGAGGCCCGCGGCGTGCCAGGTCGAGCCATGCGTGAGGTCGTTCTTCTCGGTCAGCACGAGGTCCGACCAGCCGAGCTTGGCAAGATGATAGAGCAGCGAGACGCCCATGGCGCCGCCGCCGATGATGAGAACCTGCGCGTCCGTGCTCATGCTTTCATCCGTGCGCCGCTGGGATCGAAGGGCGGCCGTGCGAGGGCGGTCGCCGGGTGGAGGCGGCCCGCGACCTCGACCTCGAAGCTGCGGGCGCAGGTGTCGCGCAGGCTCTCGCCCGGCGCGATGGCGACCAGCCCGAGCGCGAGGCCGAGGCGCGTGCGCGCGCCCCGCGCGCCGGAGGTCGTGAGGCCGACGACGCGTCCACCCTCGCGGATCGGCTCGTCATGGAGGATGAGCGGGCGCGAGGGCAGGTCGAACAGCACCATGCGCCGCGCCAGCCCCGCCTCGCGCTGCGCGCGCAGGGCCCCGCGCCCGAGGAAGTCCTTGTCCCAGTCGATGGTGAAGCCGAGGCCCGCCTCCAGCGGCGTCACCTCCGGGCCGAGGTCGTGGCCCCAGTGGCGGAACCCCTTCTCGATGCGGCAGCCGTCGAGGGCGTAGTGGCCGAGCGGCTGCGCCCCCGCCGCGCGAAAGGCGTCGAACACGGGAGCCCCGCGCGCGGCGTCGATGGACAGCTCCCAGCCGAGTTCGCCCACGAAGCTGATGCGGGTCGCCCGGCAGGGCACCCCGGCGCTGGTCACGGCGCGCGAGGTCGAGAACGGGAATGCCGACCAGTCGTCGGGCGAGAGCGCCTGCAACAGCGCGCGCGAGCCGGCGCCCATGACGCCGATGACGACCTCGGCCTCGGTCACGTCCGAGACGGTCACGTTCCGCCCCGCCCCCGCGCGGCGCAGCCAGGCGGCGTCCTTCCAGCGGGTGGCGGCCCCGCTCGTCACGCGGAAGCTCTCCGGTCCGATGCGCGTGACCGTCACATCGGCCTCGATCCCGCCGCCGGCGTTCAGCATCGGCGTATAGATCGCCACCCCTTCCGCCACGTCCATCTGCGCCGCCGCCAGATGCTGCATCAGCGCGAGCGCGTCCCTGCCGGTCACGTCGAACTTGCCGAAAGGCGAGAGGTCGATGAGCGCGACGCCGCCCTCCATCACGGCCGCCTCGCGGTGGACGATCTCCTGCCAGGGCTGCTCGCCCACGGAATATGGCAGGTCGCGCTCGGCCGGCTCGCGCGCATACCACAGCCCGCGCTCCCACCCCGCCGTCAGGCCGAACTGCGCCCCGGCCGCCGCCCAGCGGTCATGCAGCGCCGACATCCGCAACCCTCGGCCCGCCTTCGGCTGCTTGAACGGCCAGTGCAGCGCGAAGACATCCGCAACCGCCTCCTGCATCCGCACGGCGACATGCGCTTCGCTCGCGGCCAGCGGGTCGGCGCGGGCGATGTCCATGTCCCAGAGGTCGAGCGGCGCGATGCCCTCCTCCATCCAGTCGGCCAGCACCCGCCCGATACCGGCCGAGGACATCACCCCCACCGAGTTCATGCCCGCCGCGACGAACAGCCCGTCCACCTGCGGCACCCGCCCGACGAGCGGGCGGCTGTCCACGGTGAAGCTCTCGGGGCCGTTCATGAAATGCTGGATGCCGGCATCGTTCAGCGCCGGGATCAGAGCGAGGGCGGCCTCCATGAAGGGTGCGAACTGGTCCCAGTCCTCGGACAGTTCGAGGAACGGCCGGTCGCCCTCGGGGCCATGGGCGTTCCAGCATTTCGCGTGAGGCTCGAAGCCGCCGATCACCAGCTTGCCGGTGTCGCCCTTGACATAGATGCCTTGGTCGAGGTCGCGCAGGACCGGATAGGGGGTCGGCAGGCCCGGCATGGCTTCGGTCACGACATACATGTGCTCCACCGCCTGCAGCGGCAGCGGCACGTCCGCCTCGTCGGCCAGCCGCTTCGACCAGACCCCGGCGCAGAGCGCGGTGCGGTCGGCGAGGAGTTCGGTTCCGTCCGCCATCTCGACGCCCTTCACCCGCCCGCTCTCCACTAGCAATCGGCGAACGGGGGCGTTCTCGCGGATCTCCGCCCCCTGCGCCCGCGCCCGCCGGGCATAGGCCATGCAGAGGTCCACCGGATTGACGCTGGCGTCCTCCGCGACCCTGAGCGCGCCGATGATCCCGTCGAGCGCCAGCCCCGGCACGCCGATCCCGTCCGGCCCGACCACCGCGGCGTTCAGCCCGAGGTGCCGCCCAAGCGAGGCGATGCGGTGCAGCTCGTCCATCCGCGCGACCTCGCGCGCGAGCCAGTAGCCGCCGGTGCGGCGGTAGCCGGTCGGGAACCCGCTTTCCTCCTCCAGACGCGGAAACAGCTCGCCCGCATACATGGCGAGCCGCGTGGCGGTCGCCGTGGCGCGCAGCGGGCCGACGATGCCGGCGGCGTGCCAGCTGGTGCCGGAGGTGAGCTGGTTGCGCTCGAGCAGCGCGACCGGCCCGGTGCCGCGGCGGGTGAGGTGATACGCGAGGCTGAGGCCGATCGCCCCTCCCCCCACGATGAGCGTCGTCGCCATGCCCCTGCCACACCCCCTCGAAACCGCGACATAGGACCGGCCGAAGGCCCCGCGCTCAACGCTGGACCGGGCGCATCAAGAAAACTAATCATGAGTAGAAAACGAGGGCGCAGGCCGCCCCGCATGGGGGCATCTCGGGTTGGCCAGAGCGCGCAGCGATCTCGACATCAACATGTTCCGCGCCATCGAGGTCTTCATGGCGGTGGCGGATATGCAGCAGATGACGGCCGCTGCCGCCGCCCTCGGCATCACCCAGTCGGCCGCCTCGCAGCATATCGGCAACCTCGAGGCCGCCCTCGGCGTGCGGCTCTTCGACCGCTCCTCGCGGCCCATGACGCTGACCCATCAGGGCGAGGTGCTGCAGCGGCACGGCTTCCGCATGCTGAACGTGGTCGAGGACCTGCGTCAGGACCTGCGGCACCTGCAGGCCTCGTCGCTGCCGATGCTGCGGATTGGCATCCTCGCCTCGATCGCGACGACCCTGACGCCGGGCCTGTTCCGCCTCGTGCGCGAGCGGCTTGGGGTGCCGGAGCTGATCCTCTCGGCCGGGCTCGCGAGCGACCACCAGGCGGCGCTGAACCTGCGCCAGATCGACGTCGCGATCACCTCGGGACAGTTCGTCGCGATGGAGGGCCACGCAGCGCATCCGGTCCTCGACGAGCCGTTCCTGCTGGTCCTTCCCGAGGATTACGACGGGCCGGTGGACGACATCGACGCCATCGCCGCGCGCCTGTCGCTGGTTCGCTTCGGCGCCGACACGCCGGTCGGGCGGCGCACCGATCAGCACCTGCAACGCTGCCGGCTCGACCTGCCGCGGGCGATGGAGGCCGACCGCTCCTCCATGGTGGTGGCGGGGGTGATGACGGGCAAGTGCTTCGCCATCCTGACGCCCTCGCTGCTGATCGACGGGTTGGCCGAGGGGATGAACCTGCGCCTCGCCCCCCTGCCCTTCGCGGGCTTCCGGCGCGGCATCCAGGTCGTCTCGCGGGACGAGTCCCTGGGCGACATCCCGGCGCGGCTGGCGCGGGAATGCGCGCTCATCATGCAGGCCGCGGTGGCCCGCCACATGCCGGGCTTCGCCGATCAGGTCGTCTATCACGCGGCCGCTAATCCCGATCATTAGGATCGGCGATGCACGGGTTTGGCACTGCCTGCGCGCCGCCTGCGCGCCCTAGTCTCGCGCGGTGAGGACCGGGCAGAGGGGACGAGGACGATGAGCCGACGATCAGGCCGGGACGCGCGGATGCAGGCGCGCTCCGGGCGGGGCGCGACCGCCGCCCCCTACGTGACCCGGCGCATCCCCTTCATGAGCCTCATCGACGAGGAGGCCATCGCCATCATCGAGCGCAACGCCGACCGTATCCTCGACGAGATCGGCATGGACTTCCGCGGCGATGCCGAGACGCTGGACCTCTTCCGCGCCCACGGCGCCCGCGTCGAGGGCGAGCGGGTGCGCTTCGATCCCGGCTGGTGCCGGGCGAAGATCGCGAGCGCGCCGCCCGTCTTCATGCAGCACGCCCGCAACCCGGCGCGCACGGTCCAGATCGGCGGCGACGCGCAGGTCTATGCGCCGAGCTTCGGCCCGCCTTTCGTCCACGACATGGAGCGCGGCCGCCGTTACGCCACCATCGAGGATTTCCGCCAGATCACCAAGCTGCACCACCAGTTGGCGGCGGTGCAGCACTCGGGCGGCGTGGTGGTCGAGCCGGTGGACCTGCCGGTGCCGGTGCGCCACCTGCACATGGCCCACACGCACCTGACGCTGAACGACAAGCCCTTCATGGGCGCCGTCACCGCGCCCGAGCGCGCCCGCGACACCATCGAGATGGCCAAGCTGGCGATGGGCGCCGAGTTCGTGGAGCAGAACTGCGTCCTCTATTCCGTCGTCAACACCAACGCGCCGCTCGTGATGGACGAGACCATGCTGTGGGCGCTGAAGGAATACGCGCGCGCCGGGCAGTGCACGGTCGTTTCGCCCTTCGTGCTGGGCGGCGCGATGTCGCCGGTCTCGGTCGCCGCCACGCTGGCGCAGGTGCTGGCCGAGGTCATGGCCTGCGTGGCGCTGATCCAGCTGATCCGACCCGGCGCGCCCGCGGTGTTCGGCACCTTCTTCTCGCCCATCAGCCTGCGCTCGGGCTCGCCCACATTCGGCACTCCCGAGGGTACGCAGTTCCAGATGTGCGCCAAGACGCTCGCCGACCGGCTGGGCCTGCCCTTCCACTCGGTCGGCGGGCTGACCACCGCCAAGGTGCCCGACGCGCAGGCGGGCTACGAGAGCCAGGCGCAGCTGATGGGCGCGACCATGGCCGGGGTGAACTTCATCATCCACGCCACCGGCTGCCTCGAGGGGCTGCTGACCACCGGCTACGAGAAGATCGTGATGGACGCCGAGCGCTGCTCGGCCATGGCGCGCTTCGTGCAGGGGGTGGATTTCTCCGAGACCGCGCAGGCCATGGACGCCTTCTTCGAGGTCGGCCCCGGCAACCATTTCCTCGGCGCCGCCCATACCCAGGCCAATTTCGAGAGCGCCTTCTGGATGGGCGAGATGTCCGACAACGGCACCTATGAGCAATGGGCGGCCGAGGGCGCCGCCTGGCAGCATGAGCGCGCCACCGCCGTGGTGAAGCGGCTGCTGGCGAGCTACGAGCCGCCGCCGATGGACATCGCCGTGCGCGAGGCCCTGGACGACTACGTCGCCCGCCGCACCCGTGAGATCGAGGGAGAAGAGCCTTGACCCTGCAGACCAGCTGGAACGTGGACGAGACCGCCGCGCGCCGCGACCGCTACTACGCCGCCAGCCAGCGCCGCTTCGTGCCCTTCCGCGAGCCGATGGTCTTCCGCCGCGGCGAGATGCAGTATCTCTGGGACGCCGAGGATCGCCGCTACATCGACCTGCTGGGCATGAACGTCTGCATCTCGGTCGGCCATTCGCACCCGAAGGTCGTCTCCGCCGCGATGGAGCAGGCGCAGACCCTGACCCATTGCACGACGATGTTCTACCACCCGGTCCCGGCGCATTTCGCCGAGGAACTGGCGGCGACGATGCCGAAGGGCGAGAGCGGCGACATCGAATGGGTGGTGCATTTCACCAATTCCGGCGCCGAGGCCATCGACCTCGCGCTGACCATGGCACGCGGCTACACCGGCAACCTCGACGTGCTCTCGCTCCGCACCGCCTATCACGGTCCCACAGCGGCGGCGCAGTCGCTGACCGGCATCGCGGGATGGCGCCATCCCGGCATGCCCGGCAACGTCGCCTTCGTGCCCGAGCCGAACCAGTATCGCGGCATCTTCGGCGAGAACGCGGGGGCTGCGCCCTATCTCGACGAGATCGAGCGCACCATCGCCACCGCCACCACCGGCAAGGTGGCGGGCATCTTCGTCGAGAGCGTGCAGGGCTACGGCGGCATCATCGAGATGCCGCCCGGCTACATGACCGGCGCGGCCGAGCGGGTGCGCGCGGCGGGCGGCCTCTACATCGCCGACGAGGTGCAGTCGGGCTTCGGCCGCACCGGCGACCACATGTGGGGCTTCGAGGCGGACGGCGTGACCCCCGACATCGTGGTCATGGCCAAGGGCATCGGCAACGGCTTCCCGCTCGGCGCCGTGGTCGCGCGCAAGCATGTCGCCGCGCCCATGGCCGAGAAGTTCATGTTCCACACCTACGGCGCCAACCCCACCTGCTGCGCCGCCGGCCGCGCGGTGCTTCAGGTGATCGCCAAGGACCGCGTGCAGGAAAACGCCCGCGTGGTCGGCGCAGCGCTCCTCGCGCGGCTGCAGGACCTCAAGCAGCGCCACGCCGCCATCGGCGACGTGCGCGGGCGCGGGCTGATGCTGGCGATCGAGATGGTCAAGGACCGCCGGACCAAGGAGCCCGACCCGGCGACCACTGCCAGCGTCTTCGAGGCTTGCCGGGACAGCGGCCTGATCCTGTCGAAATCCGGCCCCTCGCAGTCCTGCCTGCGGCTGGTGCCGCCGATGTGCCTGTCGATGGACGACGTCGAGGCAGTGGCGGACGGTTTCGAGCGGGCGTTTGAACGGGCGTCCCGCTCCCGCTAGCCTGCCTCCCGGCGCCGCCGCCCGCACGTCGGGGCCTTCACCGAAGCTTCAGGACTTCGGTGATATCGAACGATTCCCGGATCGCCGCGTTGGACGAGGCCAAGCCCAGCACGAGCAGCATGTCCATGGCCCAGCCGAACCGTCCTCCGCGCAGCAACGCCCCCGAAGGCCGGCAGATTCCCGGCGGGCGGATCTGGCTGTTCTTCCTGCTCCTGTTCCTCGTGAACTACCTGATCGCCGACTGGTCGCTGTCCGAGGACGCGCCGGTCCCGGTTTCCTACACCACCTTCCGGGCCGAACTCGGCCGCGACAACATCGAGGCGATCCACACCCGCGGCGACTCGATCGAGGGGCGCTTCCGCGCCGCGATCGACTGGACGCCGCCCGACACTCCCGCCGGCACCGCCGAGACGCGGCCGGTGCTGAACTTCGAGACGCTGCTGCCGGCCTTCGTCGATCCGGGCCTCGAATCCGAACTGATCGAGCGCCGGGTGGACATCCGGGCCACGCCCATCCAGCAGGGCACCGGCCTCGGCACGCTGCTGCTGTGGAGCTTCCTGCCCACCTTCCTCATCATCGCCTTCTACGTCTGGCTGTTCCGGCGCGCGGCGAAGCAGGGCGGCGGTGGCATGTTCGGGGGCTTCGCGAACATCGGCAAGAGCAAGGCCAAGCGCTTCGACACCGAAAGCGACACGAAGGTCACCTTCGACGACGTGGCGGGCATCGACGAAGCCGAGAACGAGCTGGTCGAGATCGTGGATTTCCTGAAGAACCCCGAGAAATACACCCGTCTTGGCGGCACCGCGCCCAAGGGCGTGCTGCTCGTCGGCCCGCCCGGCACCGGCAAGACGCTGCTGGCGCGTGCCGTCGCGGGCGAAGCCGGGGTGCCGTTCTTCTCGATGAGCGGGTCCGAGTTCGTCGAGATGATCGTGGGCGTCGGCGCGGCGCGGGTGCGCGACCTCTTCGCCGAGGCCCGCAAGCACGCCCCGGCGATCATCTTCATCGACGAGCTCGACTCGATCGGCCGTGCGCGGGGCCAAGCGGTGATGGGCGGCGCCAGCGAGCAGGAGCAGACGCTGAACCAGATCCTGACCGAGATGGACGGCTTCTCCTCGCGCCAGGGCGTGATCGTGCTGGCGGCGACGAACCAGCCCGACGTGCTCGACAAGGCGCTGCTCAGGGCCGGACGCTTCGACCGCCGCGTGGTGGTGAACCTGCCCGACAAGGCCGGGCGCGAGGCGATCTTCGAGGTCCATGTCCGCAAGGTGCCGCTCGGCCCCGACGTGGACCTCGGCCGGATCGCGCAGGCGACGCCCGGCCTCTCCGGCGCCGACATCCGTAACCTCGTGAACGAGGCCGCGCTGCTGGCCGCCCGGCGCGAACAGGACAGCCTGCATCAGGCGGACTTCATGGACGCGCTGGAAAAGATCATCCTCGGCCCCGAGCGGCCGATCGTGCTGACCGACGCCGACCGCGAGCGCGTCGCCTATCACGAGGGCGGCCACGCGATCCTCGGCCTCGTGGTGCCGGGCGCCGATCCGGTGCATCGCGTGACCATCGTGCCGCGCGGCATGGCCCTCGGCGTGACCTACCAGCGGCCGGTGGCGGACCGCTACAACTATCCCGAAGGCTACCTGCGCGCGCGGATCATCGGCATCCTCGGCGGCCGCGCGGCGGAGGAGGTCGTCTACGGCACCCGCACCACCGGGGCCGAGAACGACATCGAGCAGGCAACCGGCCTCGCGCGGCAGATGGTTACCCGATGGGGGATGAGCGAGGCGCTCGGCATGGTGCAACTCGCGCCGCGCGAGAACAGCTGGGTCGGCGCGGGCGGCGGCTTCGGCCCAAAGATGCACAGCGACGAGACGGGACGGCTGATCGACACCGAGGTCGCGCGGATCATCGACGAGTGCCACGACGATGCCCGGCGCCTGCTGCGCGAGCGGCGGGTCGAACTCGACGCCCTCGTGGCGGCGCTGATGGAGCGCGAGTCGCTCGACGAGGACGAGATCCTCGAGGTGACGGGCCTGCCCCCTGCCCCGGCGCTCGCGGAAATGCCACTGGCGCCGCATGAGGCGGCAGAGCGGGCGTCGAAGGCGCACTGACCCCCGGGCTTGCGCGGCAGCGCCCGGCGTGATGGGAAGGCGCGGCATCAGCGAAGGGAGGACGGCCGGTGTTCTATCGTCCCGAGGCCGGCCACGGCCTGCCCCACAACCCGTGGAACGCGATCGTGGCGCCGCGCCCGATCGGCTGGATCTCGACCCGCGGGGCCGACGGCGACAACCTCGGCCCCTACAGCTTCTTCAACGCCGTGGCCTATGTCCCGCCGCAGGTCATCTTCGGCTCGACCGGCGCCAAGGACGACCGTCACGGCACCAAGGACAGCGTGACCCACATCGCCGAAACGGGGGTCTTCTGCGTCAACATCGCGCCCGCCGACATGAAGGACGCGATGAACGCCTCCTCGGCCTTCCTGCCCGCGGGCGCGTCCGAGTTCGAGCGCTGCGGCATCGAGGCGGCCGAATGCGAGACCATCGACTGCCCGCGCGTGGCCCGCGCCGCCGCCTCGATCGAGTGCCGGGCGACGCGGGTGATGCCGCTTGCGGGCGAGAGCAACTGGCTCGTGGTGGGCGTGGCCACCGGCATCCACATCCGCGACGACTGCCTCGTGGAGGGGCGCTTTGACCCGCGCCCGGCCGGCGGCTGGCTCGCGCGGCTGGGCTATCACGACTACACGACCGTGACCGAACTGTGGGAAATGAAGCGGCCATGACCCCCAAGGGCATCAAGGACTACATCCGCACCATCGCCGATTTCCCGCATGAGGGGATCCTGTTCCGCGACGTGACGACGCTCTTTGCGGACGCGCGCGGCTTCCGCATGGCCGTGGACCAGCTGCTGCACCCCTGGGCGGGCATGGACATCGACAAGGTGGTCGGCCTCGAGGCGCGAGGCTTCATCCTCGGCGGCGCCGTGGCCCACCAGCTCTCGACCGGCTTCGTGCCGGTCCGCAAGAAGGGCAAGCTGCCGGGCACCGTGATCTCGGAGGCTTATCAATTGGAATATGCTGAGGCGGTGATGGAGGTCCATGACGACGCGCTCCGGCCGGGCGAGCGGGTGCTGATCGTGGACGACCTGCTGGCGACCGGCGGCACCGCCGAAGCGGGGATCAGGCTCTGCCGGCGGCTCGGCGCCGAGGTGATCGGCGCGGGGTTCGTGATCGATCTGCCGGACCTTGGCGGAAGAACGCGGCTCGAGGCGCAGGGGGTGCCGGTGCAGGTGCTGTGCGAGTTCGAGGGGGTGTAAGGGCTCGCTTCGCCTCACCCCTGCCGCGAAGCGGGCTCAATCCTCGCCCTTCTTCTCCGGCAGTCCCTTCCGCTTCGTCGCCGCCAACTCCTCCAGCTCCTCCTCGGTCATGCTCTCATACATCCCCTCGCTGGCGCCCTGAAGGTCGCCCACCTTCGTCTCGCCCCGCTTGGCGGAGAGCGCCGCCCCCGCCGCCTTCTGCTGCGCCTTCGACTTCGCCGGCATCACGCCCCTCCCATCAGCCGCGACTTCACCATCGGCCCCACGGCCGCGAAATCCATCTGCCCCGCATGCCGGGCGCGTAGCTCCGCCATGACCGCGCCCATGTCGCGCAAGCTCGAGGCGCCAGTCCCGGCAATTGCGGTGTCAATCGCGCGGGCGACCTCCGCCTCGTCCAGCTGCCGCGGCAGGAACGCCTGGATGTAGCCGATCTCGGCCTGCTCCCTCTCGGCCAACTCCAGCCGCCCGCCTTCCTCGAAGGCCCGCGCCGATTCCTGGCGCTGGCGGATCATCCGTCCCAGCAGCCCGGCGAGATCCGCCTCGCTCAAGCGCGCGTCCACGCCCGCCTCGCCCCGCAAGGCGATCTCGCGATCCTTGATCGCCGCCGAGATCAGCCGCAGGGTCGACAGGCGCTGCGCGTCCTTGGCCCGCATTGCCTCCTTGATGCCCGCATCGAGGCGCTCCTTCAGTTCCATGCCGTCCCCCCGTGGCCGCTTGCGACAGAACGGCCCCCTCGGGCGCGGGTTCCCCCGCCGCTTGACCGCCGCCGCCGCCGGGCCTAGGTCTGCGCCGCCCCAACGCCGGTGTCCAACATGCCCGAGTCCCAGAACGCGACCGCCTGCCTCGTCACCGCCGCGGGGGAGGTCTTCTACGGCCGCGGCTTCGGCGCCGAGGGCGAGGTCGTGGCGGAGCTGGTCTTCAACACCGCAATGACCGGCTATCAGGAGATCATGACCGACGCGTCCTACGCGTCGCAGATCGTGACCTTCACCTTTCCTCATATCGGCAACACCGGCGTCACCCCCGAGGACGATCAGGGCCCTGACCCGGTCGCCCCCGGCATCGTTGTCCGCTGGGACCCGACCGAAGCCTCAAGCTGGCGGGCCGTGGCCGAGCTCACCGACTGGATGGCGAAACGCGGCCGCATCGGCATCGGCGGCGTCGACACCCGCCGCCTGACCCGAGCGATCCGGCACGGCGGCGCGCCGCATGTGGTGCTGGCGCATCGCGCCGACGGGATCTTCGACATCGAGGCGATGCTGCGCAAGGCGCGCAACTGGCCGGGCCTCGTCGGCCTCGACCTCGCCCGCGAGGTCACCTGCGCCCAGAGCTACCGCTGGACCGAGGGCCTCTGGTCCTGGCCCGACGGCTTCGACAAGGCCCCAAAGAAGGACGCGGCCCCCTTCCGGGTCGTCGCCATCGACTACGGCGCCAAGCGCGACATCCTGCGCTCGCTCGCCTCCAGCGGGGCCGAGATCACGGTTCTGCCCGCGACCGCGACGGCCGAGGACGTGCTGGCGCATGATCCCGAAGGCGTGTTCCTCTCGAACGGCCCGGGCGATCCGGCCGCGACCGGCGCATACGCGGTGCCGACGATCCAGGCGCTGATCGAGCGCGACCTGCCGGTCTTCGGCATCTGCCTCGGCCACCAGATGCTGGCGCTCGCGGTCGGTGCGAAGACCGTGAAGATGGGCCACGGCCATCACGGCGCGAACCACCCGGTGCGCCGCAACCAGACCGGCCGGGTCGAGATCACCTCGATGAACCACGGTTTCGCCGTCGACACGCAGACCCTGCCCGAGGGCGTGCGCGAGACGCATGTGAGCCTCTTCGACGGCTCCAACTGCGGCATCGAGCTGGAGGGGCGGCCGGTCTTCTCGGTCCAGTACCACCCTGAGGCGAGCCCCGGCCCGCAGGACAGCGCCTATCTGTTCCAGCGTTTCGCCGACGACATGCGGCGGCGCCGGGGCGCTTAACCGTTTGTTAGGGCGACTCGGCGCAACCTGAGGTCGTAAGGGCGACTCGGGGGCTGCGATGCGGGTGACTGCGGTTTCGGGCGAGGCGGCGCGGATGGCGGCGGCCGAGCCGGTCGGCAACGTGGTCCCGCTGCGGCGGGCCGGAGTGCCGAGGCCGATTCCCGCTCCTGCGCCGCGCGGCGACTGGCTGGGACAGGCGCTGCTGGATGCCGATGCCGTCGCGCCGGGCAACCTCCTCAAGGCCACCGTCATCGCGAGGCGCGAGGCCGCGCCGCTGGCCGAGGTGCTGCTGGCGCGCAGCTGGGTCACGCCCGCCGCGCTGCGCCAGGCCATGGCGCGCCGCTGGAAGACCGGCCATGCCGACCTCGGCAGTGCGCCCCCCGATCCGCGCCTCATCGACGCGGCCGGGATCGCGCATTGCCTCGCTCACCGGATCGTGCCCTGGCGGCGGCTGGGAGGCGTCACCTGGGTCGCGACCTCGCGCCCCGAGGGGTTCGAGGCTGCGACCGCCGCCCTGCCCCGCCATTTCGGCGCCACCCGCATGGTCCTCGTGGACGAGGACGAGGTCGAGGCCGCCCTCCTCGCCACCCGCCGCACGCGCCTGATTCGCGAGGCCGAGCTTCGCACCCCGGCCGCGTTCAGCTGCCGCCTGCGGGACGAGCGCCGCACCGGCGAGATCGCCGTGCTCCTGATCGGCCTGCTGGCCCTAGGCCTCGCCGCCGCGCCCCTGACGCTGCTGGCGGGACTGACGCTGCTGGCCCTTGCCATCCTCGCCGCCGCGAGCGCAATGAAGGCCATCGCCGCGGTCGCGCAACTGCGGGCCGCCGCCGCCGCCAGGCGCGGGCGCGAAGCCCTCGGCGCCCTCGCCGCCACCCCGCCCGAGTTGAAGGGCGCCCTGCCCGTGATCTCGGTCATGGTGCCGATGTTCCGCGAAGCGGATATCGCCGCGCGGCTGGTCCACCGCCTCTCGGGCCTCAGCTATCCGCGGGAACTGATGGACATCCTGCTGGTGGTCGAGGAATGCGACGGCCTGACCCGCGATGCGCTGGCCGAGGCGCGGCTGCCGCGCTGGATGCGGGTGATCGTGGTGCCCGACGGGCCGCTGCGGACCAAGCCGCGGGCGTTGAACTATGCGCTGAACTTCTGCCGCGGCTCGATCATCGGCGTCTGGGACGCCGAGGACTGGCCCGAGCCCGAGCAGCTCCACAAAGTCGCCCGCGCCTTCGACGCCGCCGCGCCGGAGGTCGTCTGCCTGCAGGGCAACCTCGATTTCTACAACCCTAAGACCAACTGGCTCGCGCGCTGCTTCACCATCGAATACGCCTCGTGGTTCCGGGTGGTCCTGTCAGGCATGGCGCGGCTGCGCCTCTTCGTGCCGCTCGGCGGCACGACCCTGTTCTTCCGCCGCGGCCCGCTGGAGCAGATCGGCGCCTGGGACGCCTGGAACGTGACCGAGGACGCCGACCTCGGCATGCGCCTGATGCGCCGCGGCTGGCGGACGGAGATGCTCGACACCACCACGCATGAGGAGGCGAACTGCCGCCCGCGGCCCTGGGTCAAGCAGCGCTCGCGTTGGCACAAGGGCTATTTCATGACCTGGGCCACGCATATGCGCGAGCCCCTGCGCCTCTGGCGCGAGATCGGCCCACGCGCGTTCCTGAGCTTCCAGCTGCAGATGCTCGGGACGGTCACGGCCTTCCTGATCGCGCCGGTCCTCTGGACATGGTGGATGCTCAGCGCCGGCCTCGGCCATCCGCTGGCCGGGCCGCTCCAGGCGCTCTGGGCGCCTTCGCTGACGGCGGTGCTGGTGCTGGTAATCGGGGCGGAGCTGGTCAACCTCGCCATCGGCCTCGCCGCCACGCGCGAGGGGCCGCGGCGGCACCTGACGCTGTGGCTCCCGACAATGCCGCTCTATTTCACGCTCGGCACCTTCGCCGCCTGGAAGGCGATCTACGAGGTCGTGACGCAACCGTTCTACTGGGACAAGACCATGCATGGGCTGCATGACGGCAGCGCGGTCATGCCCGCCGCCGAGGTGGAGACGGCTGCCCCGGACGCCGGCATCGTGGCGGTCGCGTCGCCCGGTCGGACGGGCAGCGTCGGCCTCGTCGGCCGGATCGGCTGAGAGGTTTGGCCCATTCAGCCGCCCGGCCCGCCCGCCGCCGCGGCCGCCTCGCCGATCTGCGCCTCGATCAACGCCGCCGCGTGCTGCGCGGCCTCCTCCAACCGCTCCGCCAGGGTTCCGAGGTCCGGCATCCCGGCCTCGCGCAGCAGGAACGCCTGCGCGCCCTGTCCGAGCCCGGCGAGGTCAACCCTCCGCTCGCCGATCAGCCGCGTGCCCGCATGGACGCGCCACATCAGCCGCCGGGCCGAGGCCAGCCTCTCGGCATCCTCCGCCCCGATCAGCCCGGCCCGCCGTCCGGCGCGCAACTGCGCCGTGCTGGCGCGCGCCGGGTCCGCGGTCCGCAGGGCAAGACTCTGCGCCAGCAGCTCGATGTCCTGCAACCGCCCTGGCCCGGCCTTGGCGTCCCAGGGCCCCGCCGAGGGCCTCGCGCCCGCAAGCCGCGCGCGCATGGCGGCGAGGTCTGGCAGCACGCGGGGATCGGTGCCGCGCGCGGCGAGAATTTCCAGCCGCAGCGCCTCGATCTCGTCCATCAGCGCCGGTGCGCCCGCGAACGCCACCGGCCGGGCGCGGGTCAGGGCCAGATGCTCCCAGGTCCAGGCCTCGGTCATCTGGTAGTCGTGGAAGGATGCGAGGGAAGTCGCGACGGCCCCCTGACGCCCCGAGGGGCGCAGGCGCATGTCGACCTCGTAGAGGCGCCCCTCGGCCGTCGGCGCCGAAAGCGCGGTCAGCAGCGCCTGCGTCAGCCGGGCGTAATAGGTGCGCGCGGGCAGCGGCTTCGGCCCGTCCGAGGCCTCCGCCCGGCCGGGGTCATAGACCACGATCAGGTCGAGGTCGGAGGCCGCGTTGAGCTGGCGCGCGCCGAGGGAGCCCATGCCGAGGACCACCGCGCCCCGCCCCGGCGGCTTGCCATGCCGGGTGGCGAACTCCGCCGCCACTTCGGCAAAGAGCACCCCCAGCACCGCATCCGCGATGTCGGCATACTGCCGCGCGGCCTCCTCGGCATCGACGAGGCCACGCAGGTGATGGACGCCGGTGCGGAACTGCCAGTCATGCGCGAAGCGCCGGGCGGCGTCGAGGGCGCGCTCGTAGCCGCCGCCGGGGCCGCGCAGCGCCGTGGCGACCGCGGCCGCGAGGGCATCGCGCAGGCCCCGCTCACCGGGCCAGGGGGCGAAGAAGCTGCCCGCGATGACCGAATCGAGGACGCCGGGGTGGCGGGCGAAATGCGCCGCAAGGCCCGGCGAGGTGCCGCAGATATCGGCCACGAGGTCGATCAGCTGCGGGTTGGCCTCGAAGAGCGAGAAGACCTGCACGCCCGCCGGCAGCCCGGCGAGGAAGCCGTCGAAGCGGGCGAGGGCGTCGTCGGGATGCGCGGCGCGGGTGAGGCGCATGAGAAGGTCGGCCTCGATCCGCCGGAACACCGTCCGCGCCCGTGTCCCGCGCAGCGCCGGATAGGAGCGCCAACGGGCCACGATCTGCTCGGCCGTCTCCGAAAGCTCGGGCAGCGGCTGCGCCGGCGAGGGCGCGAAGAAGGCGCCGGTCAGCGCCTCGACGCGGACCAGCCGCTGGCGGATGCCCTCGGCCCAGGCGGCGGTGTCCTCGGCGCCCGAGAGCCGCGCCACGGCGTCGAGCGCCGGGCCGGGCGCGGACAGCGCATGGGTCTGCGTGTCGTTCACCATCTGGATGCGGTGTTCGATCTCGCGGTGATGGCGGTAGTGGTCCGCCAGCTCCTCCGCATCCGCCCGCGGCACCCAGCCCGCGGCGGCGAGCGCGGCGAGGCCCTCGACCGTGCCGCGCAGGCGCAGCGAGGGGTCGCGGCCGCCGGCGATGAGTTGCCGGGTCTGGGTGAAGAACTCGATCTCGCGGATGCCACCTTGGCCGAGCTTCATGTCGTGGCCGGGGGCCGCGATCTCGCCGCCGAGGCCCCTGTGGGCGCGGATGCGCAGCCGCATGCCGTGGGCGTCCTCGATGGCGGCGAAGTCGAGATGACGGCGCCAGACGAAGGGGCGCAGCGCCTCGAGGAAGCGCACGCCTGCGCCGAGGTCGCCGCCGCAGGGGCGGGCCTTGATATAGGCCGCGCGCTCCCAGGTGCGGCCCTCGGCCTCGTAGTAGTCGAGGGCGGCCGAGGCCGACATGCAGACCGGCGTCACCGCAGCGTCGGGGCGCAGGCGCAGGTCGGTGCGGAAGACGTAGCCCTCGGCGGTGAGGTCCGACAGCGTGGCCGCGGCCCGCCGGGTCACGCGGATCAGCGCGGCGCGGGCCTCCTGCCGGTCGGCGGGCGCGTAGGCCTCGTCGTCGTAGAGCACGATCAGGTCGATGTCGGAGCTGTAGTTCAGCTCGCCCGCGCCCATCTTGCCCATGGCGAGCAGGATCAGCCCGGCGGCATCCGCGCCGCCCTCCGGCAACCTGCCGCGCGCGCGTTCCGGCGCGAGATGGGCGCGAAAGGCGAGGTCCACGGCGCGGTCGGCGAGAGCAGTCAGCGTGCCCGTGACCCGCTCGAGCGGCCAGACGCCGCCGAGATCGGCAAGCGCGGTCAGCAGTGCAATCCGCCGCTTGGCCCGCCTGAGGCCGGCGCCGAGGGCGGCAGGGTCGAGCGCTTCGAAACCCTCGGTCTCGGCCGCGACCACGTCCTCGGCATCGAGTGCCGAGGCGAGCCACGCGCCCTCGCGCGCCAGAAGCCCGGCGAGATACGGGCTGGACCCGGCCGCGCCCTCGATCAGGCGGGCGAGATCGCCGGTGGCGCCGGGGACCGCCTCGCGGGCGGCCTTGCCTCGTTCGGGATCGAGGGCCAGGGGAAGGCGGCGGATGGCGTCGGCGAACATGGGCGGGAGCGTATCGTCGCCCGCGGCCGCGTCAACGCGGGCCAAGGCGCTTGGCGGGGGCGGCGGGGCGGTCTAGTCTCAGCCGGACTTCCCGCAAACTGCCGAGCCAGCCCGCGTCCGATGCCGCCTCCCGTCGCCCTTCCCCTCGGCCCACGCGCCCCCGGACGGACGCCATGATGCGCCATTCGCTGACCCATGCGCCGCAGTTCTACGTCACAGCGCCGCAGCCCTGTCCGTATCTGCATGGTCGGGCAGAGCGCAAGCTGTTCACGGCGCTGGGCGGCGACGGCGCGGTGGAGTTGAACAACACCCTCTCGCGCCAGGGCTTCCGGCGCAGCCAGAACGTCCTCTACCGCCCCTCCTGCGAGAGTTGCGTGGCCTGCATGTCGGCGCGCATCCGGGTGGCGGACTTCCGGCCCAGCCGGACGCAGGCGCGAATCGACCGCAAGAACCGCGACCTGCACCGGGTCACGACCTCGGCCTGGGCGACGGAGGAGCAGTATGAGCTGTTCCGCGCCTATCTCGACGCCCGCCACGCCGACGGCGGCATGGCCGACATGGACGTGTTCGAGTTCGCGGCCATGATCGAGGAGACGCCGGTCCGCACCCGGCTGATCGAATACCGCCTTCCGAACGCCGCCGCGCCCCCGGTTCCGGGGGAACTGGCGGGGGTCTGCCTGACCGACGTGCTCGATGACGGGTTGAGCCTCGTCTACAGCTTCTACGACCCCGACCTCGGGGGGCGCAGCCTCGGCACCCATGTGATCCTCGACCATGTGGCGATCGCGCGGGCGGCGGGGCTGCCCTATGTCTACCTGGGCTACTGGGTGCCGGGCAGCCGCAAGATGGCCTACAAGGCGAAGTTCGGCGCGCTCGAGATCTACAAGGGCGGCGTCTGGCAGGACATCGGCGACCCGGAGGCGCACGACTCCGAGGCGCATCCGCTGTCGGTGGACCCGATCGTCGAACAGGTGACGCGTATCTCGCTGCCGTCGGCGCGGTGATTGCGCCTAGGGCGCCTCCCGCGACATATTGTTGCGGCAAAACACCTCCACCCGAAATGAATCGCGTCAAGGCCCGTTGACCCTGCCGCAGGTGCCGACTAGTTAGCGGCCCTGCAGCATGGGCATGGGGCCTGTGCGCTGCACTGCGAGGTCGGCATGTCCCAGGTGATGACGGGAGCGAGAATGGTGGTCGAAGCCCTGCGCGATCAGGGCGTGGACACCGTATTCGGCTATCCCGGCGGGGCGGTGCTGCCGATCTATGACGAGATCTTCCAGCAGAACGACATCCGCCACATCCTCGTCCGGCACGAGCAGGGCGCCGTCCACATGGCCGAAGGCTATGCCCGCTCGACCGGAAAGCCCGGCGTGGTGCTGGTCACCTCCGGGCCGGGCGCGACGAACGCGGTCACCGGCCTCACCGACGCGCTGATGGACTCGATCCCGGTCGTGGTCCTCAGCGGGCAGGTTCCGACCTTCATGATCGGCACCGACGGCTTCCAGGAGGCCGACACGGTCGGCATCACGCGGCCCTGCACCAAGCACAACTGGCTCGTGAAGGACACCGACAAGCTCGCCGCCACCATCCACCGCGCCTTTCAGGTTGCCACCGGCGGCCGCCCCGGCCCCGTGCTGATCGACATCCCCAAGGACGTGCAGTTCGCTACCGGCACCTATCAGGGTCCGCAGGCGGCCGCGCCCGACCCGCGCGTGCGCCCGGTCCCGGACCCCGCGATGATCGAGCGGCTCGTGGACCTGATCGCGCGGGCCGAGCGGCCGGTCCTCTATACCGGCGGCGGGGTCATCAACTCCGGGCCCGAAGCGTCCCGCCTCCTGCGCGCCTTCGCGGATGCGTCGGGCTTCCCCGTGACCTCGACGCTGATGGGCCTCGGCGCCTATCCGGCCTCCGGCAAGAACTGGATCGGGATGCTCGGCATGCACGGCCTCTACGAGGCCAACATGGCGATGCATGGCTGCGACCTGATGATCGCCCTCGGCGCGCGCTTCGACGACCGCATCACCGGCCGGGTCGCGGATTTCTCGCCGGGCTCGGTCAAGGCGCATGTCGATATCGACCGCAGCAGCGTCAACAAGGTGATCCGGGTGGACGTGCCGATCATCGGCGACGTGGGCGAGGTGCTGGCCGAGGTGCTGCGCCTCTGGACCGAGCGCGGGCGGCCGGTGAACCGCGAGGGCCTCGCCGCCTGGTGGCAGCAGATCGAAGGCTGGCGGGCGAAGGACTGCCTTTCGTTCCGCAACTCGACCACGATCATCAAGCCGCAGCACGCGCTGCAACGGCTCGAGGCGCTGACCCGCGGCATGGACCGCTATGTCACGACCGAGGTGGGCCAGCACCAGATGTGGGCGGCGCAATTCCTCGGCTTCGACGAGCCGAACCGCTGGATGACCTCCGGCGGCCTCGGCACGATGGGCTACGGCCTGCCGGCCTCGGTCGGCGTGCAGGTGGCGCATCCCGAATCGCTGGTCATCAACGTCGCGGGCGATGCGAGCTGGCTGATGAACATGCAGGAGATGGGCACCGCGGTGCAGTTCCGCGCGCCGGTCAAGCAGTTCATCCTCAACAACGAGCGCCTCGGCATGGTGCGCCAGTGGCAGCAACTCCTGCATGGCGAGCGTTACAGCCAGAGCTGGTCCGAGAGCCTGCCCGATTTCGTCAAGCTGGCCGAGGCCTTCGGCTGCGCCGGGCGGCAGGTGAAGGACCCGGCGGACCTCGACGACGCCATCCGCGAGATGATCGAATATGACGGGCCCTTCATCCTCGACGTGCTGGTCGAGCGGCACGAGAACTGCTTCCCGATGATCCCCTCGGGCAAGCCGCATAACGAGATGCTGTTCGGCGACAGCGAGGCGGCCGAGGACATCGGCACCGCCATCAAGTCCGACGGCGCGGTTCTGGTCTGAGGGAGTGGACGCCATGACGCTGACGATCGAAAAGGGCGCCTCCAGCCATTCGGCCTATGACCTGCGCGACCCGCATAGCCAAATTGAGGAGCGCCATACCCTCGCGCTGCTGGTCGAGAACGAGCCGGGCACGCTCGCCCGCGTGATCGGGCTGTTTTCCGGCCGCGGCTACAACATCGACAGCCTGACCGTGGCCGAGGTGGACCACACCGGCCACCGCTCGCGAATCACCCTGGTGACGCGCGGGACGCCCGCGGTGATCGAGCAGATCAAGGCGCAGCTGGGCCGGATCGTGCCGGTGCATGAGGTTCACGACCTTACGGTCGAAGGCCCGGCGGTGGAGCGCGAACTCGGGCTCTTCAAGGTCGCGGGCAAGGGCGACAGGCGCGTCGAGGCGCTGCGGATCGCCGAGATCTTCCGCGCCAAGGTGGTCGACTCGACGCTGGAAAGCTTCGTCTTCGAGATCACCGGCTCGCCGGAGAAGATCGACGCCTTCGCCGAGCTTGTGCGCCCACTGGGCCTGCTGGAGATGGCGCGGACCGGCGTCGCGGCGCTTCCGCGCGGGGTCTGATGCGGCGGCTCAGCCGGTGCAGACGCGCACGGGCGGCAGCGCGACGTTGACTGAAGGCTTGACCGGCTCGGCGCTGTGGACGAGCGACAGATGCGGCGCCGGACGCCCTTTCAGAAGCGCCGGAAGCGAGCGGCGCGGCGCCTCGGCCAGCGGCCGGACGGCGCGGGCATGCCGGATCGAGCCGAGGGTCTCGGCCGCCAGTTCCATCATGTCACCGGGCTGCGGCCAGGGGCTCGTGTCGCAGAAATCGCGGCGGGCCGACAGGAACGCGAGGGCCGCGTGATCATCACACCAGATCACTGCCTGCTCGCGGCGGTCACAGCTCCAGACAACGACGCCGATCATTCTAAAGTTCCTGTCAAGCTACCCAATGCGGCAGATAGCGTCACAATTCGGGGTTGAACTCAAGTAGGCAATATCCCGCCGACGCGCTTCCGCAACGTCCTGCGTCATTCAGTCCACACGCCCGGCGCGCTTGTCCGCCACCGCGCGGGCCACGGCGTCGATCCGCTGCTGGCGCGAGGGGTGGGTTCCGAGGATGCGGTTGCCAGGATCGGGGATCCGCAGGAAGAACTGCGCCCCGCGCTCAGGGTTGTAGCCGGCATCCAGGGTCACGATCGCGCCCAGATAATCGGCCTGCAGCTCCCAGTCCTTGGAGTAGTAGCGCGCCCCGAAATCCGCCCCCGCCTGCGAGGCCGAGCGCACGGTGACCGGGTCGGCCCCGGTCGCGGTGGCAAGCGCGCCGAAGATCACCGCGCCGGTCCGCGCCGACGCCGATTTCTGCGTCAGGTGGTCGAGGATGTGGTGCGAGGCCTCGTGGCCGATGACGAAGGCCAGCTCGTCCGCGTTGCGGGTGGCGGCGATCAGCGCGAGCGTGAAGCCGATCACCGGGCGGCCGCGGCTGTCGAGGTCCTGGAAGGCGTTGATCTCGGCCCGCGGGTCATCGACGACGACGAACTGGTAGTCGCAGCTGATCGGCCCGCGGCGGCGGCGCATGCACTGCTCCTCGACCGAGGGCTCCATGCGCGCGATCACCTCGACGAAAGCGCGGGCGGTGCCGCGGGCGTCTCGCGGGAAATCGGCGGCCGCGGCGGGGATCGGGGCGGTCGTTACCGGGCCGGGCGACGGCGCCTCCACCGGCACGGCCGCGCAGGCGCCCAGGGCGAGCAGCGTTGTGCCCGCCAGCAAGGATCGGAACGGTCGCATTATCGGCCCCTCGTGCTTTGGCGCAGAATAGGCCGGGGGCGCGCCCGCTCACAACTGCCGGGATGGACCTCGGCCGACAATCACGCGAATGTTCGCCCCTGCCCCGCGGAGGAGCGCGCATGTTCACGATCGAGCACGAGTTCGACGCCACCGTCATCACCCTGATCGACGAGAAGCATGGCGAGCACCGGCCGTTGCAGGAGGACGTGACGATCCTCGGCTTCGACGACCGCGTGGTGATAGAACAGCCCGAAGCCCCCGAGGGCACGCGGATCGCGCGCATCACGCTGTCGCTGGCGCAGCTGGCGGAGTTGAGGGCCGCGCTGAACCTGCCCGAGGGCAACTATCGCCTCGGCCCGCCGCCCGGTTAATGGACCCGAAACAGCTTGTCCCGCGACGAGGCGCCCCGCAGCAGCGTCAGCCGCGAAGGCGCGATGCCGAGCGCGCGGGCGAGCAGCTTCGTCACCGCCGCATTGGCCGCACCGTCGGCCGGAGGCGCGGTGGTGGCGACCCGGATCGTGCCCTCCTCGCCCAGCGTCACCGCATTGCGTGAGGCGCGCGGCGAGACCCGCACCGCAAGGCGCGCGCCGGGCGTGGCGAGATGCGTCAGGTCCATGCGTCCCTCCTGCGCCCTGCGGCGCCACGGGGTCAACCTTGCCGCCACACCGGCAATGACCGACAACCGGCGTCAACCATTCAGGAGTCCCCCATGCCCGCGCGCAGTCCCGCCGTCCTCGACTTCCTCGCCACCCGCCGCTCGGTCCCGCCGAGGATGCTCTCGGCTCCCGGTCCCGAAGGCGAGGCGCTCGACCGGCTGCTGCACATCGCGCTGCGCGTGCCCGACCACGGCAAGCTGGAGCCGTGGCGGCTGATCGTCCTCGACCGCGCGGCCCTCGACCGGCTGAAGCCTCACGTGGCCGAGGCGACGCGGGCGCGCGGCGACGATCAGGCCGGGGTGGACAAGGCTACGGCCGCCCTCGATTCACCGGTGATCGTCGCCGTGGTGGCCTCGCCCGGCGCGACCGACCGGATTCCGGCACATGAGCAGACCCTGTCGGCCGGGAACGTCTGCCTCACGCTGTTGCAGGCGGCGCTCGCCGATGGCTGGGGCGCGGGATGGCTGACGGGCATCGTGGCCGGCGAGGACTTCGCCCGCGCGCATCTGGGCCTCGGGCCGCAGGAATGGGTCGCAGGGCTGATCCATATCGGCACCGCGCCCGCGAACCCGGTCCCCGACCGCCCCCGCCCCGACCCAGCGGCGAAGATCACCCGCCTCTGAGCCCGTGCTCCGCGCGCTGATCCTCGGCACCGGCGACATGCTGCGCCCGGCCCTCACCGGGGTCGTGCTGCGGGGCATCGGCCTCAGCCTACTGCTGCTGGTCGCACTGCAGGCGGTGGTCACGGCCGCCATCCGCGCCTTCGCCCCCGAGACGCTGACCCTGCCCTGGCTGGGCGAGATCGGCATCGGCGCCGCGCTCTCCTGGGGCTCGCTGGCGCTGCTGCCGGTGATGGGGATGCTGCTGATGGTGCCTGTCGCCGCGGCGATCTGCGGCATCTACAGCGACCGGGTCGCAGGCGCGGTCGAGGCCGCGCATTACCCCTGGGCCAAGGGCCGCGACGTGCCGCTGACGGAGGGGCTGGCCGAGGCCGCGCGGCTGGTTCTCGCCACGCTCGCCGTCTCGCTCGGCTCGCTGCTGCTCAGCCCGGTGCTCGGTCCCGCGGCGCCGATCCTCTTCTATCTCGGCAACGGCTGGCTGATCGGGCGCGAGTATTTCCACGCCGTTGCAATCCGTCACATGCCGGGCCCCGAGGCCTCGGCCCTGCGCCGCTCCCTCGGCCTGCGGGTGACGGCCGCGGGCGCCGCGGTCACGGTGCTCCTGACCCTGCCGCTTCTCGGCATCGCGGTCCCGGTGCTCGCGACCGCCATCTTCACGCATCTGGTGTTTCTCAGCGGCGGATCAGCCCGTCCCAGCCCAGCACGTCCTCGCGGGTGAAGACGCCGCCGACGATCAGATAGGCCGCCCCGCACCACAGCACCGCGGCGATCACCGCGGCCCAGAGCGCCTTGCGCCCCAGACGCGGGTCGTGCGGCGCGCCCGGCGGCGTGCCCGGCATGACCTCGCCCGCCTCCTCCTGGCTCTTGTGCCCAATCGGCAGCAGCACGAAGAGCGCCAGGAACCACAGCACCGCGTAGAGGATCAGCGCGCCGGTGAGGCTCATCAGGCCTGCTCCAGCTCAATCAGGCAGCCGTTGAAGTCCTTGGGATGCAGGAACAGCACCGGCTTGCCATGCGCGCCGATCTTCGGCTCGCCATCGCCGAGGACGCGCGCCCCCTCGGCCTTCAGCCGGTCGCGCGCGGCACGGATGTCGTCCACCTCGAAGCACATGTGATGGATGCCGCCGGAGGGGTTCTTGTCGAGGAACCCCTTGATCGGGCTGCCCTCGCCCAGCGGATGCAGCAGTTCGATCTTGGTGTTCGGCAGCTCGATGAAGACGACCGTCACGCCGTGGTCCGGCTCCTGCTGCGGCGGCCCGACAGTGGCGCCGAGGGTCCCGGCATACTGCGCCGCGGCGGCCTCGAGGTCCGGGACCGCGATGGCGACATGGTTGAGGCGTCCGATCATGGCAGGCTCCGCTTCTCGTCGCGTCTCTCTAGCCCCGCGGGCGCGCGGGCGAAAGCCCGGGGGCCATTAACCGGCGGTTAAGCGGCCTGCGACAGTCTCGGCCAGGGACAGAAACCGAATCGGCGGAGGTCGGGATGGAGAGCATGGTGATCGCGGAACAGGCGCAGGCGGTGCTGCCGTGGCGGGCGGGACCGCCCGGCCGGCCATTGCTGGGCCTGACGGCGCTGGTGGTCGAGGATTCGCGCTTCGCCAGCGAGGCGGTGCGCCTCCTCTGCCTGCGCTCGGGCGCGCGCATCCGGCGCGCGGACAGCCTGCGCGCAGCGGCGCGGCACATGGCCTGCTACCGCCCGGCGGTGGTGATCGTGGACCTCGGCCTGCCCGACGGCAACGGCGCCGACCTGATCGCCGCGATGGCCCGTGCGACACCGCGGGTGCCGGTGCTGCTCGGCATGTCGGGCGATCCCGACAGCCGCGCCGCCGCGCTCGAGGCCGGGGCGGACGCGTTCCTCGCCAAGCCGGTCGAGAGCCTCGCCCATTTCCAGCACATGATCCTGTCGAACCTCCCCGCCGACGCCCGGCCCCTCGGCCCCCGGCTGGTGATCGACGACCGCATCATCCCCGACGGCAGCGCGCTGCGGGACGACTTCGTGCATGCGGCCGAGGTTCTGGCGGCGGCCGACAGCCCCGGCTGCATCGACTATGTCGCGGGCTTCCTCGCCGGGCTCGCGCGCGCCTCCCACGACGCGCGGCTGGGCGAGGCGGCGGCGGCGCTCGCCCGCGAGCATGCCGAGGGACGGCCGCTCGCGGCGGAACTCGCGCGGGTCAGCGGAATGGTCCGGCAGCGCCTCGCCGATGCCGGCGTGTGAGGTCAGGCCCGGAACGATCCGAGGCTGCGCCGCTGCCGTCCGTCTTCGTCGAAGTTGCCGGGCGCGAGCCACTGCTCCTGCGCCGCCCTGATGCGCTTCCAGTCGGCATCGGTGATCGCCCACCAGGCGGTGTCGCGGTTGCGGCCCTTGACGATCATGTGCTGGCGGAACGTGCCCTCATAGGTGAAGCCATAGCGCTCCGCCGCCCGCATCGAGGCCGCGTTCAGCGCATTGCACTTCCACTCGACCCGCCGGTAGCCCGAATCGCAGGCCCAGTCGATCATCAGCATGATCGCCTCGGAGGATGCCGGCGTGCGCTGCAGGACCGGCGCGATCTGGATGTTGCCGATCTCGATCACGCCATGCGCCGGGTCGATCCGCATGAAGGCCGCGACGCCGCCGACCTGCCCCGAGCGGCGGTCGCGGAGGGCGTAGAAGAACGGATCGGTGCCCTTGGCCGCGGTCTCCTGCCAGAGGCGATAGTCGTCGAGGGTCCCGAAGGGGCCGACGAAGAGGCAGTCCCAGACCGCGTCATGGCCGCGATTGGCCTCGAACAGGTCCGCCGCGTGGCGCGCGGGATCGAGCCGCTCGAGCGTAACGAATCGCCCCTCGATCCGGTCGGGTCCGGGCGACGGCGGCGGGCGGAAGCCCTCGACCACGCGGCCGAGGGGGCGCGTGTCAGAGGCCATTGCCGCTCACTCCTCCCTGATCACCCGCAGCCTGAGCTCGCGCAGCTGCTCGCCGGTCGGCTCGGAGGGCGCGCCCATCATCAGGTCCTCGGCCCGCTGGTTCATCGGGAACATGATCACCTCGCGGATGTTGCTCTCGTCCGCCAGCAGCATCACGATCCGGTCGATCCCGGCCGCGCAGCCGCCATGCGGGGGCGCGCCGTAGCGGAACGCCTTCACCATGCCGCCGAAGCGTTTTTCCACCTCCTCGCGGCCGTAGCCGGCGAGGTCGAAGGCCTTGAACATGATCTCCGGGCGGTGGTTGCGGATCGCGCCGGAGACCAGCTCGTAGCCGTTGCAGGCGAGGTCGTACTGGTAGCCGAGGACTTCGAGCGGGTCACCGGCAAGCGCCTCCATCCCGCCCTGCGGCATCGAAAACGGGTTGTGGCTGAAGTCGATGCGGCCATCCTCGCCCTTCTCGTACATCGGGAAATCCACGATCCAGGCGAAGCGGAACTGGTCCTCGTCGATCAGGCCCAGCTCGCGCCCGATCTCGGTCCGGGCGCGGCCCGCCACCGCCTCGAACTGCTCCGGGCGGCCACCGAGGAAGAACACCGCGTCGCCTTCGCCAAGGCCCAGCTGCGCCCGGATGGCCTCGACGGGTCCCTCGCCAAGGGCCTTGGCGATCGGCCCGGCCGCTTCGGTCCCGGCCTCGCCCCTGCGCCAGAAGATGTAGCCCATCCCCGGCAGCCCCTGCGCCTGGGCAAAGGCGTTCATCCGGTCGGCGAATTTGCGCGAGCCGCCGCGCGGCGCCGGGATCGCGCGAATTTGGGTCCCCTCCTGCTCCAGCAGGCCGGCGAAAATGGCAAAGCCCGAGCCGCGGAAATGCTCCGAAACCACCTGCATCTCGATCGGGTTCCGCAGGTCCGGCTTGTCGGTACCGTATTTCAGCATGGCCTCGGCGTAGGGAATCCGCGGCCAGTCCGCCTCCACCCGCCGGCCGCCGCCGAATTGCTCGAACACCCCCCGGATCACCGGCTCGATCGCCGCGAACACGTCCTCCTGCTCGACGAACGACATCTCCATGTCGAGCTGGTAGAAATCCGTGGGCGAGCGGTCGGCGCGCGGGTCCTCGTCGCGGAAGCACGGCGCGATCTGGAAATAGCGGTCGAAGCCCGCGACCATGATCAGCTGCTTGAACTGCTGCGGCGCCTGCGGCAGCGCGTAGAATTTTCCCGGATGCAGCCGCGAGGGCACGAGGAAATCGCGGGCGCCCTCAGGCGAGGAGGCGGTGATGATCGGGGTCTGGAACTCGGTGAAGCCGGCGTCCCACATGGCGTCGCGCAGCCAGCGGATCACGCGCGCGCGCAGCATGATGTTGGCGTGCAGCGACTCGCGCCGCAGGTCGAGGAAGCGGTAGGCGAGGCGCGTCTCCTCCGGGTAGTCGAGATCGCCGAAGACCGGCAGCGGCAGGTCGTCGGCGGGGCCGAGGACCTCGGCATCCGTCGCATAGACCTCGATCGCGCCGGTCGGCAGCTTCGGGTTCACGAGCGCGGCATCGCGCAGCTTCACCCGGCCGTCCACGCGGATCACCGTCTCGGCCCGCAGTTTCTCGAGCAGCGCAAAGGCCGGGCTGTCGCCGTCGGCGATCACCTGCGTGATGCCGTAATGGTCGCGCAGGTCAATGAACAGCACGCCGCCGTGGTCCCGCACCCGGTGCACCCAGCCCGACAGCCGAACCTCCGCCCCGGCATCAGCGGCCGAAAGCTGGCCGCAGGTGTGGCTGCGATAGGCACTCATGGGAAATCCTCGGGCTGCTGGCGCGGGCCAAGCGTCAAGCCCGCAAAAGACCCGAAGTCAAGCGCCGCGCCATGCGGCCGCCTCGGCCCGGATGCGGATGCGCAGGACGAGGGCGTTCAGCAGCGCGAAGATCAGCGCGATCCACGGCAGGCCGAGGACCAGCGGCGCGACGGCGATCTCGCCCGCGACCACGGCGTAGTTCGGGTGGCGCAGGAGGCGGAAGGGGCCGGCGGTGACGGGCGCCTCGCCGGGCAGGGTGAGGATGCGGGTGGTCCAGCGGCGGCCGAGGGTCGCCAGCACCCAGAGGCGGGCGAGTTGCAGCAGCCCGTAGAGGGCAAGCCAGCCGGGATGCACCGGGCCGTCCCAGCCGAGGACCGCGAGGGCGGCGAGCCAGGCGACGTGGACGGCGACGATCAGCGGGTAATGCCCGGCGCCATGCTCGCGCGCCCCGGCGCCCAGCAGCCGGCGGGTGTTGGCACGGGCCAGCGCGAGTTCGGCGAGCCGTTGCGCGAGGATGAAGGCGAGGAAGACGGGGGCCGCGGTCATGCGGCGTCGAGGGGCAGCAGCGACAGGGTGAAGCCGGGGCCGAGGGCGGCGAGCATCATGCGGCCCCGCGCGCCGCGCCGCAGGATGCGGTCGAGGACGAAGAGGACCGTCGGGCCCGACATGTTGCCGCAGGCCTCGAGCACCTCGCGCTCGGCGTCGAGGCTGCCCTCGGGCAGGTCGAGGGCCGTCTCGAGCGCGGTGATCACCTTCGCCCCGCCGGGGTGGCAGACGAAGCGGTCCACCGCGGCGATGTCGCGCAGGGCGGCGTCCATCGCCGGACGCAGATGCTCGGCGGCGAAATCGGGGATGGCGCGGTCGAAGATCACGCCAAGGCCGTCGTCGAGCACCTCCCAGCCCATCACGCCGAGGGTATCGGGCCATTTGTGCTGTCGCCCCGCGCCGAGAACCGGGCCGTCGCCCGCAGTCGAGACGACCGCCGCCGCGGCCCCGTCGCCGAAGAGCGCCGTGGCGATGATGTCGGCCTTCGCGAGGCGGTCCATGCGGAACAGCAGCGTACAGGTCTCGATCGCGACCATCAGCACGCGGCGGCCGGGGGCGGCGGCGGCGAGTTCGCGGGCGACGGAAAGGCCGCTGACGCCGCCGGCGCAGCCGAGGCCGAAGACCGGCAGGCGCAGCACGTCCGGGCGCAGCCCGAGGGCGACGCGGGCCTCCAAGGTGGGGGTAAGGACGCCGGTCGAGCAGACGGTGACGACGGCGTCGATCTGCGGGGGTTCGATCCCGGCCTCCGCGAGGGCGCGGGTGGCGGCGATCTCGAAGAGCGCGGTCGCGCCCGCGAGATGGGCGGCGCTGCGGCTCTGCCAGCCGTGGCCCTCGCCGAACCAGTCGAGCGGCACGACGCTGTGGCGCTGCGTGATCCCCGCGTTGAGGAAGGCGGGGGCGATGCGCTCGAAGCCGGGGAAGCGCGGCGAGAGGAGCGCGCGCGCGCGGGCGAGGACGTCCGCCTGCGTCAGGACATGCGGCGGCAGGGCGACCCCGAGACCGTTCAGCCGGACCGGACCGGGTTCCGCCATGCGTCGTCCCCTCAGATTGCGGCAGTCCTTCCTGCGAAAGATCGTGCCGCCACCGAATCGATGCCGGGCGCAGTCTGCCCGCCCGCGCGGCCGGCGTCACGCTTCGGACCGGCTGTCACGCGAGAATCCCCGGATCGCGCCCAAGATCGAGCCCGGGGAACACCACCCGCTCCAGTGTCCCGCGGTCGAGCCCGAACAGGCCCGCCATCGCCCAGGCGGGATAACTGCGCACGTCACCGGTCGGCATCAGGTCGCGATCCTGGTAGAGTTGCCCCTCGCCCAAGCCCGGCCAGTCGCCGAAGACCCGGCCGCCGCGGACCCCGCCTCCGGCCATCAGCATCGCGCCGCCAGTGCCGTGGTCGGTCCCGGCATTGCCGTTCTGGCGCACGGTGCGGCCGAATTCGGTCACGGCCATCACCACGGTGCGGTCCCAGTTGCGCCCGAGGCCCTCGCGCAAGGCGAGGATCGCCGCCCCAAGCTGCTTCAGCGCCGTGCCGATCACCTGCTGCTGTTGCCCGTGGCTGTCCCAGCCGTTGATCGAGAAGCTGGCGATCCGCGCCTCCTCGTTCAGCCGTGCGGCGGCATAGGCGGCGAGCGCGGCGGCGCCCCGCTCACCCTCGCCGCCGTCGAGATCATCGGCCGCGACGGCCCCCGCCGCCGCCCCCGCAAAGAGGGGGTCGTCCTCGTAGATGCGCTCGAGCAGCATCCGCGCCTGCGGGCTGACGGCGAGATCGGCCTCCGGCGACCAGCTGCTGACGGGGGCCTCGCCGTTCAGGACCAGCATCTGCTGGTTGCCGACGGACCATGCCGTGCCCGCCGTGGTGCCCGGCACCACCTGCAGCAGGCGGTTCAGCCAGCCGTCTTGCGCCCCCGGCACCGGCCCGTCGCCGGGCAGGCCTGCCTCGAGCAGGTCCTGACCGTCGAAATGGCTGCGCTTGTTGCGATAAGGGGTCGAGACGGCGTGGGCGAAGCTGAGTTCCCCCGCCCGCCAGAGCGGCATGAGGTCGCCAAGCGCCGGATGCAGCGCGAAGAAGCCGTCGAGGTCGTGGGCGCCGCCTTCAGGTCCGGCGCTCAGCGTGGCGCGCAGGGACCGCAGCGCCGGATCGCCCCAGGGCTGCACCACGTCGAGGCCGTCCATCGCGCCGCGCAGCACGATCACCACGAGCCGCCCCTCGCCCGGCACCGCGGCCAGGCTCACCGGTGTCAGCCATGGCATCGCCGCGGCCGAGCAGCCGATCAGCGCGCCGCGCAGGAACCCGCGTCTGTTCATGCCGCCCCTCATCGCCGGTTGAACTCCGCCGAGGCGAGGACCAGCCCCACCCCCTCGCGGATCGATTCCGCCCGCGGCACGGCCTGCACCAGACCCGCCCCCGCCGTATCGCCGAGCGCCGCCTGCAGGAAGGTGCGCGGGTCGGGCAGCGGCTCGGTGAGCTGCTGGGGGATGTTCATCACCCAGTCGATGCGCTCGGCCAGAAGCTGCGGCCTGATCCAGGCGCCGGCCGCCTCGGGCCAGCCGTCGGGACCGGAGGCCGCCAGCCAGGGCTGGCCCATGCGGTCGAGCGGGCCGAGGAACACCCGCCGCCGCGCCTTGGGGCCGAGGCCCGCGAGGCGCGCCGGGTCGGCGTCGAGCGCGCGGAGCGCGGCGGCGATGAAGTCGAAGGGCTGGCGGATCTTCTCGCGGAACTGCCGGGCGAGGGCGGGGTGGTCGATGAGCACTGCATAGACGCGCGAAAGGTCGCCCCCGCCGGCGGTCCATTCCGCGGCGAGCGCATCCACCAGCCCCGGCTCGGGCGTGTCCGAGACGAAATGCGTGGCGATCTTCGAGGCGAGGTGACGCGCCGTCTCGGGCCGGATCGCGAGGTCGTCCAGTGCCTCGAGGATATGGTCGAGCTGCGGCGGCCGGGTGCCGCCGTAGCTGCGCCCGAGGACCACATCCGGCCCCGGCTCGACTCGCGCGGGAAAGAAGCGCCGCTCCTCGCCCGGCTCGTAGTTGAGGCCGGTGAGGAGCTTCGCGAGGCTGCGGACATCCTCCTGCGTGTAGTCCGCGCCGACCCCGACGCTGTGCAGCTCGAGGATCTCGCGGGCGAGGTTCTCGTTCAGGCCCAGTGGCTGGCGCGAGCGCACCGCCGCGGGCGAGCGCGGCCCGATCGAGCGGTTCTGGTCGAGGAAACTCAGCATCGCCGGATGCGTTGCGGCTGCCTTCAGCATGTCGCCGAAGCGGCCGGTGATGTTTGGCCGGATCGCCTCCTCGACGAAGGCCACGGCCATTGGGTGCAACCCCGGCCCCGACGGGCGGACGGTGAAATGGTCGGCCCAGAACTGGACCAGCCGCTCGCCAAAGCCGACCGGCGCGGCGGCGCATTGCGCGAGCCGCAGGGTGAGGAAACCCTCCGACACCTGGAACAGCGACTTGCGATAGTCCTTGAAGGCCTGCGCCTCGGCCTCGGGCACCTTGCCGTCACCTGCGGCCTTCGCCGCCTCGTTGCGGGCGCGGCTGAGGCGGGAGAACTCGCGATGCGCGGTCTGGGCATCGGCCGTCGTGACATGCGGCGGCCGGGCGGCGGCAGCCGCGGCGTCTGCCAGCACCGCTGCGGGGTCGGGAGGCGGCGCCAGGCGGGGTGACAGGCCGGTGCCGAGGCGGATCGCCGCAAGCTCGGGGAAGGGGATGGTCAAGCCGGCTCCTCGTCGCATCGCCGTTTCAACGCGCCGGGCGGCGCGTGGTTCACTCCTCCCTGACCACCCTGAGCCTGAGCTCGCGCAGCTGCTCGCCGGTCGGCTCGGAGGGCGCGCCCATCATCAGGTCCTCGGCCCGCTGGTTCATCGGGAACATGATCACCTCGCGGATGTTGCTCTCGTCCGCCAGCAGCATCACGATCCGGTCGATCCCGGCCGCGCAGCCGCCATGCGGGGGCGCGCCGTAGCGAAACGCCTTCACCATGCCGCCGAAGCGTTTTTCCACCTCCTCGCGGCCGTAGCCGGCGAGGTCGAAGGCCTTGAACATGATCTCCGGGCGATGGTTGCGGATCGCGCCGGAGACCAGCTCGTAGCCGTTGCAGGCGAGGTCGTACTGGTAGCCCAGCACCTCGAGCGGGTCACCTTCCAGGGCCTCCATCCCGCCTTGCGGCATCGAGAACGGGTTGTGCGAGAAGTCGATCCGCCCGTCCTCGCCCTTCTCGTACATCGGGAAATCCACGATCCAGGCGAAGCGGAACTGGTCCTCGTCGATCAGGCCCAACTCGCGGCCGATCTCGGTCCGGGCGCGGCCCGCCACCGCCTCGAACTGCTCCGGGCGGCCGCCGAGGAAGAACACCGCGTCGCCTTCGCCAAGGCCCAGCTGCGCCCGGATCGCCTCGGTCGGCCCCTCCCCAAGGGCCTTGGCGATCGGCCCGGCGGCTTCGGTCCCGGCCTCGCCCCTGCGCCAGAAGATGTAGCCCATCCCCGGCAGCCCCTGTCCTTGCGCAAAGGCGTTCATCCGGTCGGCGAATTTGCGCGAGCCGCCGCCCGGCGCCGGGATCGCGCGAATTTGGGTCCCCTCCTGCTCCAGCAGGCCGGCGAAAATGCCAAAGCCCGAGCCGCGGAAATGCTCCGAAACCACCTGCATCTCGATCGGGTTCCGCAGGTCCGGCTTGTCGGTACCGTATTTCAGCAGCGCCTCGGCGTAGGGAATCCGCGGCCAGTCCGCCTCCACCCGCCGGCCGCCGCCGAACTGCTCGAACACCCCCCGGATCACCGGCTCGATCGCCGCGAACACGTCCTCCTGCTCGACGAACGACATCTCCATGTCGAGCTGGTAGAAATCCGTGGGCGAGCGATCGGCGCGCGGGTCCTCGTCGCGGAAGCAGGGGGCGATCTGGAAATAGCGGTCGAAGCCCGCGACCATGATCAGCTGCTTGAACTGCTGCGGCGCCTGCGGCAGCGCGTAGAATTTTCCCGGATGCAGCCGCGAGGGCACCAGGAAATCGCGCGCGCCCTCGGGGCTCGACGCGGTGATGATCGGCGTCTGGAACTCGGTGAAGCCGGCGTCCCACATGGCATCGCGCAGCCAGCGGATCACGCGCGCGCGCAGCATGATGTTGGCGTGCAGCGACTCGCGCCGCAGGTCGAGGAAGCGGTAGGCGAGCCGCGTCTCCTCCGGGTAGTCGAGATCGCCGAAGACCGGCAGCGGCAGGTCGTCGGCGGGGCCGAGGACCTCGGCATCCGTCGCATAGACCTCGATCGCGCCGGTCGGCAGCTTCGGGTTCACGAGCGCGGCATCGCGCAGCTTCACCCGGCCGTCGATCCGCACCACCGTCTCGGCCCTGAGCTTCTCCAGCAACCCGAACGCCGGGCTGTCGCCGTCGGCGATCACCTGCGTGATGCCGTAATGGTCGCGCAGGTCGATGAACAGCACGCCGCCGTGGTCCCGCACCCGGTGCACCCAGCCCGACAGCCGAACCTCCGCCCCGGCATCAGCGGCCGAAAGCTGGCCGCAGGTGTGGCTGCGATAGGAACTCATGGGAAACCCTCGGGCTGGTGGCGCGCCGCAGGGTCAAACCCGCAACAAGGATGAAGTCAAGCGCAGGCGGGAGCCCTTCCCCATGCCAAAAACATTTGTCACAGTCCCGTGGTCAGGCGGCCCGCAAGCGGCCGCGGAAAACCGAGGGGCCGTATGCTGGACCGGATTCTCGATACGCTGCTGCGCAGCGTGCTGCGACGGGGCGAGTTGACCGTAACCTATCCCGACGGCCGGACACGCCGCTACGGGCCGGGCCCCGAGGCGCCGGCGCCGGCCGGATCGTCGCGCGCGGTGACGCCGCCGGCGCCCGCGGTCGCCATCCGCATCCACGACCGGCCTACCATGCGGGCGATCCTGCGCGACCCCGACATGGGCGTCGGCGAGGCCTACATGGATGGCCGGCTGACGATCGAGGGCGACGACCTCGCGGGCTTCCTGACCCTCGCCCTCGCCAACCGGGCCGTCGAACCCCGCGGCTGGGCGCTTTGGCGGCTGACCCCGGTGCGGAACGCCATGCGCCCGTTCACCGAGTGGAACCGCGCCGCCCGCGCGCGCCGCAACGTGGCGCATCACTACGACCTCTCGGGCGAGCTCTACGAGCTCTTCCTCGACCGCGACCGGCAGTATTCCTGCGCCTACTGGCCGCGCGCGGACATGACGCTGGACGAGGCGCAGGAGGCCAAGAAGCACCACATCGCCAGGAAGCTGAGGATCGAGCCCGGGATGCGCGTCCTCGACATCGGCTGCGGCTGGGGCGGCATGGCGCTGACGCTCGCCCGCGACTACGGCGCGCGGGTGACGGGCGTCACGCTGTCGCAGGAGCAGCTGGCCTGGGCCCGGCGGCGGATCGAGGCGGAGGGGATGGCTGACCGGATCGACCTGCAACTTCTCGATTATCGCGCGGTGCAGGGGCAATTCGACCGCATCGTCTCGGTCGGCATGTTCGAGCATGTGGGCACGCCCCATTACCGCCAGTTCTTCCGCACCGTGCGCGAGCGGCTGACCGATGACGGGGTGGCGCTGCTGCACACCATCGGCTCGTCGGGGCCACCCGCGCCGACCTCGAGCTTCATCCGCAAATACATCTTCCCCGGCGGCGCACTGCCGTCGCTGTCGCAGATTGCCACGGCCTGCGAGCGCGAGCGGGTCACGATCACCGATGTCGAGGTCTGGCGCCGGCACTACGCCGAGACGCTGGCCGAATGGCGCGCGCGGTTCGAGGCGCGGGCGGCGGAGGCCGAGGCGCTCTATGACGAGCGGTTCGTCAGGATGTGGCGGTATTACCTGCTGGGGCCGGAAATGGCCTTCCGCTTGCACCGGCTGGTGGTGTTCCAGGTGCAGCTGGCGCGGCGCAACGACTCGCTGCCGATCACGCGCAACTACATGATGGACCCTCCCGAGGATCAGAACGGGCGCACCACGTTGCCCGAGTAGAACCAGGTCCCGAGGCCCACCGCGAAGACCGCATTGCCGGCCACCGCGTGCAGCACCCAGGCGGCGGGGAAGCCGCGCAGGACATAGGCGCGCGCGAACAGCCAGCCGCCGACGAAGGTCATGGCGAGAACCACGGGCGACCAGTACATCAGATGCGCGAGCGAGAAGACCCCGGCATTGACGATCAGCGCCGAGGGCCGGTGCGGAACCAGCGCGCCGTAGCGGTGGAAGAAGAGCGCGCGGAACACCAGCTCCTGCGGCAGCGCCGAGAAGATCGGGTAGAGCGCCCAGATCAGCAGCATGAACTCCGGCCGCTGGCGCAGGATCAGGAACCGCGCCTCGGGCCTGAGCAGCGTCAGCAGCACGAGGCCCGCGGCGAGGACGGCGAGCGCGATCAGCCCGGCCTCCAGCCACGGCACGCGGCGCCAGCCGCGCATGAGGCCGCGCCAGTCAAAGCCGCCGGTGCGCCACAGGATCACGAGGCCCGCGAGCGTGACGACGAACAGCGCCTGGAACATCCGCTGCGGCGGCAGCGCCACGGCGATCGCCACCGGCACCGCGACAAAGAGCACGGCGAACTCGGCCCAGAGGCGGGCCCGCCGCGCGGGCGAGGCTACCTCTGGGACCGCCGCGCCAGCCATTGCGCCCATTGCGTGCGGTTGCCAGCGAAGGCGTTGAGGTCGATGTTCCCCCTCGCGCCGGGCGCGGTGCCGGTGCCGGTATACTGCCAGAAGCTCCAGTTCTGGCCCGGATAGACGACGTTCGGATGACCCGCGACCGAGCGCAGCCAGAACTCCTCCCGCCAGTTGCGCAGTGCGCTGTCGCGGTAGAAATCCACGGTCGTGTAGATGATCGGCCGCTGGCCGTAATGGCGGTGCAGGATGTCCATGAACTCCGCCGCCTCGCGCTGCACCTCGGCCGAGGGCGGCCGGCGCGGACAGGTCCGGGACGCGGTCCATTCGAGGTCGATCACCGGCGGCAGCGCGCCGCGCTCGCGCGGGACGTTGCGGATGAACCACTCGGCCTGCTCGCGCCCGGTGCGGCAGAAGTAGTAGTAGTGATAGGCGCCGCGCGGGATGCCGGCGGCACGGGTTTCGGCCCAGTAGCGGCGGAACATCGGGTCGGAATGATCGCCGCCCTCGGTGGACTTGATGAAGGCGAAGCTGACGCCTGCCTGCCGCATCCGCGCCCAGTCGAGGTCGCCCTGCCAGCGCGAGACGTCGACGCCGTGAACCTGATGGTTGTAGGGGTGCCCGCCGATCCAGGCATGCGGGGCGGTGTCGCCCAGTTCCGGCACCGTGCCGCCCACATGGACCGCCCCTCCCGGCCCGCGCGGCGGGGTTCGCGCGCAGCCCGCGACCACCACGAGCGTGAGCATCGTCAGAATCGCGATGAGCTGCCGCATATGCCTGTCCCTGTCCTGCCCGTGCGCTTCCCGCGCTTTTGTCGGGGTTATCGCAGCGCAGGCGGCGGAAGTCAGGTCGCCGCCCGCTCACGAACGCGTCAGTTCATGTCCGGGACCAGCTTGCCGGGATTGAGGATGCCGTTCGGGTCGAGCGCCGCCTTGATCGCCCCCATGACCTGCCAGGCCTCGCCATGCTGCGCCGCCATCAGGGGCCGCTTGCCGATGCCGAAGCCGTGCTCGCCCGTGATCGTGCCGCCGATGGCGATGGCGCGCTCGGCCATGCGGGTGGCGATGCGCTTGGCCGCGGCGAGTTCGGCGTCGTTGCCCGGCTCGACGAGAAGCTGCGCGTGGAAGTTGCCGTCGCCTACATGGCCGACCATCGGACCGAGCAGCCCCTCGGCGGCAATGTCGGCGGCGGCGGCCGAGACGGCGGCGGGCAGTTCCGACATCGGCACGCAGACATCCGTCACGACCGCCGTGGCGCCGGGGCGCAGCTTGAGGCAGGCGCGGTAGGCGCCATGGCGCATCCGCCAGAGGCGGGCGCGGTCGTCGGGCGTCGTGGCCCAGTCGAAGCCGAGGCCGCCGAACTCCTCGACCAGCGCGCCGAAGGCCACGGCATCGGCGGCGACCGAGGCCGGGGAGCCGTGGAACTCGACCATCAGATGCGGCAGGTCGGGCAGGCTGAGGCCCGAGGTCTGGTTGAAGGCGCGGGCGGCGGCGGCGTCCACGAACTCGATCCGCGCCATCGGGATGCCGGACTGGATCGTGGCGGTGACGCATTCGACCGCCGCCTCGAGCGTGGGGAAGGCGCAGACGCCCGCCGCGACCTCCTCCGGTTGGCCGTGGAGGCGCAGGGTCAGTTCGGTGATGAGGCCGAGGGTGCCTTCGGAGCCGACCAGAAGGCCGGTCAGGTCGTAGCCGGCCGAGGATTTCGCCGCCCGCGTGCCGGTGCGGATCACGCGGCCATCCGCCAGCACCGCCTCCAGTCCGAGGACGTTGTCCCGCATGGTGCCGTAGCGGACCGCGGTGGTCCCCGAGGCCCGCGTCGCCGCCATGCCGCCGAGGCTGGCGTTGGCGCCGGGATCGACCGGGAAGAAGAGGCCGGTTGCGCGCAGTTCCTCGTTCAGCGCCTCGCGGGTGACGCCGGGCTGGACCACGGCCAGCATGTCCGCGGCGCGGATGTCGAGGACGCGGTCCATCCGCATGAGGCTGACCGTCAGCCCGCCGCGGGTGGCGAGCGTATGGCCTTCGAGCGCGGTGCCGGTGCCAAAGCCCATGACGGGGACGCGGTACGCGTTGCAGATCTTCAGGATGTCCGAGACTTCGGCGGTGGTCTCGGGGAAGGCAACGGCGTCGGGCGGCGGGGCGCGGTGGTAGGTCTCGGAGGCGCCATGCGTCGCGCGCTCGGAGTCGGAGGTGGAGAGGCGCGGGCCGAGAAGGGCGCGAAGGGCCGCGAGGGCGTCGTCGGGGATGGGCATGGGCGCGGTTCCTTGAGGGCCGGCTCAGGATAGGCGAGGCGCATTCGCCCCGAAAGGGGCCCGTCGCCGGCCTGTCGCAACAGAGGGCAGCGTCCGCCGTGGGGAGGGCGGACGCTGACCGATCCGCGGGCGGATCGGTCCTCCCGTGACTGACGATGCGCGCAAATGGGCACAGGGTCCCATTTGCGGACGCGGGACGGTGGGGGGTCAGCGCATAAGCGGCGCCGTCACCCGCACCAGCCACTCCCGCACCTCGCCCTCCAGCAGCGGCGCAACCCGCTCCCGCACCTCCGCGTGATAGGCATCCAGCCACGCCACCTCTTCGCCCGACATCTGCCCCGGCAGGATCAGCCGCGTCTCGATCGGCACCCAGGTCAGCGTCTCGAAGCCCAGCATGTCGCGCCCGTCCGGGCTCGCCTCGCGGCGGAGATCGCGCACCGCCAGCAGGTTCTCGATGCGGATGCCGAACGCCCCCTCGCGGTAGTAGCCGGGCTCGTTCGAGAGGATCATCCCCGGCTCCAGCGGCACCTCGGAGAGCCTCGAAATCCGCGCCGGCCCCTCGTGCACGCAGAGCGCCGCGCCGACGCCGTGGCCGGTGCCGTGGTCGTAGTCCATCCCCGCCGCCCACAGGAACTGCCGCGCCAGCGGGTCGATGTCGCGCCCGGAGAGGCCGCGCGGGAAGCGGGCGCGGGAAATCGCGATCATGCCGCGCAGCACGCGCGTATAGGGGTCGCGCGCCGCCTCCGCGACGGGCCCGATGGCAAGCGTCCGGGTGATGTCGGTCGTGCCCTCGTCGTACTGCCCGCCCGAGTCGAGGACCAGAAGCTCGCCTTCGCCGAGCACGCGGTTGCTCGCCTCGCTCACCCGATAATGCGGCAGCGCCCCGTGCGGGCCGGAGCCGGCGATGGTGTCGAAGCTGATGTCGCGGATGCCGGCCTCGCGGCGGAAGCCCTCCAGCCGGCGCACCACGTCGATCTCGGTCAGGCTGCCCGGCGCGGCGCCGTCGAGCCAATGCAGCAGCCGCGCCATCGCCACTGCGTCCTTCAGATGCGCGTCGCGCATGCCCCGAAGCTCGGCCGGGTTCTTGCGCGCCTTGGGCAGCAGCACCGGGTCGGGCGCCTCGGCGATGGCGATGCCGAGCGATTCCAGCTCATCCGCGACCGCCTGCGGGACCGTCGCGGGGTCGATCCGCACCGGCCCCGTCAGCGTCTGCAGCGCGGCGGCGAAGGCGGAGGGCGGCAGGAAGCTCACCTCGTTGCCGAGGCGCGCGCGGAGACCGGCGTCGAACTTCGCGGGGTCGGCGAACACCGCCACCCGCCCGTTCGCCTCGATCAGCGCGAAAGCCTGCACCACCGGGTTTCGCGGCAGGTCGGAGCCGCGGATGTTCAGCAGCCACGAGATCGAATCGGGCAGCGTCAGCACCGCCGCCCCCTGCCCGGCCTTCTCCAGCTCCGCCGCGATGGCGGCGCGCTTCCCGGCCGCCGTCTGCCCGGCCACGGCGTCATCATGCAACCGCGCCGGGCCGACCGGCGGCGCGGGCCGGTCCTGCCACACCGCATCCACCGGGTTCGGCACCGGCACCAGGGCAATGCCGCTCCCCTCCAGCCCCTTCTCGAGCGCGCGGATCTCCGTCACCGTATGCAGCCAGGGATCGAAGCCGACGCGCCCCCCCTCGGGCAGCGCCTCGCGCAGCCAGGCGGCGGGCTTCACCTCGGGCCAGTCCACCGGGGTGAAATGCGCCGGATCGGCCTCGGCGCGGACCTGCACCCGGTAGCGGCCGTCCACGAACACGCCGGCGCGGTCGGCGGTCACGATCGCAAAACCCGCCGACCCGGAGAACCCCGTCAGCCAGCGCAGCCGCGCGTCCGAGTCGGCCACGTATTCGCCCTGATAGGCATCCGCCCGCGGCACGATCCCCGCATCGAGCGTCTGCGCCCGCATCTGCGCCCGGAGCGCCGCGAGCCGCCCCGCCGCATCATGCGGCCCGGCGGCGCCGGTGAAATCCTGAAAGCTCATGGCGTCCCCTGCCCCGATCCGGCGCGACTGTCGCGCAAGAGTCGCGCGAGTTCCAGCGGCTCACCCCTCGGGCGGATAGGTGACAACCCCGCCGGGGCCGACCACCGCGCCCGGCGTGAGGCTCGCCTCGTCGACATGCCCCGGCCCGAGGATATGCTGCACCTCCTCCCCCGCCGCGATCAGCCAGTCGGTGATGATGCGCCGGTGACAGCGCCACCAGACGGCCTCGGCGCACATCATGGCGCAGGGCTCGCGCGCGCCAAGCTCGCGCAGCTCGGCCAGCCCCGCGGCGAAGGCGGGCGTCAGCGTGTGGTCGGCGTAGTTCTGGAAGCTCTTCACCCGCCAGTAGCCGTTGGGCGATTCGCCCTTCGTCCGCCCCCGCCGCCCGCCGAGCGCGGCGATATGGGTGTAGCCGATCTGGTAGCCCGCCAGCGTCTCGGGCAGCGCGTCGCGGTTATACTGCGGGTTGGTGCGCGAACGCGGAACGGTGCGGACATCCACCACGCGGCGCACCCCGGATGCGCGCAGCAGCGCCACGAACTCCTCGATCGTGCGGGTCGAGTGGCCGATGCTGTAGAAGACGGTCATTGCACCACAGGAGGGCAAAATGGCGGCGCATTACAAGGTCGGCGACCATGTGAGCTGGAACTCGGAGGCCGGGCGGGTCAGCGGCAGGATCGTGAAGGTCCATAAGAAGGACTTCCAGCTGAACGGCTACACCCGCCACTGCTCCGAGGACGATCCGCAGTACGAGATCGAAAGCGACAAGACCGACCATGTCGCCTACCACAAGGGCGGGGCGCTGACGAAGCTGAAGGGCTGAGGCGGCGCGGGGGCCTCAACCGGCCCGCCGCGCGCCTCCGCCCGCCATCGCCCGCGAGCGTTTGCGCGGATCGGCCTCGAACAGGGCCGCGAGCTGCTCGGTCATCGCGCCGGCCAGCTGCTCGGCGTCGGTGATCGTCACCGCGCGCTGATAGTAGCGGGTCACGTCATGGCCGATGCCGATCGCCAGCAGTTCCACCTGCCGGCGCTTCTCGATCATGGCGATCACGTCGCGCAGGTGCTTCTCGAGGTAGTTCGCCGGGTTCACCGACAGCGTGGAATCGTCCACCGGCGCGCCGTCCGAGATCACCATCAGGATCTTGCGGACCTCAGGCCGCTTCACCAGCCGACGATGCGCCCATTCCAGCGCCTCGCCGTCGATATTCTCCTTCAGCAGCCCCTCCTTCATCATCAGCCCGAGGTTCGGACGCACCCGCCGCCAGGGCGCGTCGGCGCGCTTGTAGATGATGTGGCGCAGGTCGTTGAGCCGGCCCGGCTGGGCCGGCCGCTGCGCCGCCAGCCACGCCTCGCGCGACTGGCCGCCCTTCCAGGCGCGCGTGGTGAAGCCGAGGATCTCGACCTTGACGTTCGACCGCTCCAGCGTCTGCGACAGGACATCGGCGCTGATCGCGGCGATACTGATCGGCCGTCCGCGCATCGAGCCTGAGTTGTCCAGAAGCAGCGTCACCACGGTGTCGCGGAACTCGGTGTCCTTCTCGACCTTAAAGCTCAAGGGCGTCGTCGGGTTCGCGACCACACGGGCGAGGCGGCCCGCGTCGAGCACCCCTTCCTCCTTGTCGAACTCCCAGCTGCGGTTCTGCTGCGCCTGCAGCCGCCGCTGCAGCTTGTTGGCCAACCGCGCCACCGCGCCACGCAAAGGCTCGAGCTGCTTGTCGAGATAGGCGCGCAGGCGTTCCAGCTCGGCCGGCTCGGCGAGGTCCTCGGCCGCGATCTCCTCGTCGAAGGCCTGGGTGAAGACCTTGTAGTCGGGATTGGCGTCGCTGACCGGCGGGGGCAGGTCGGGCGGCATGTCGGCGTCGGGCATCTCGGCCTCGTCCGCCATCTCGTCCTCGGCCGCCTCGTCCATGCTGACGGAGGCCTGCTGCTCGTCCTGCTGGGTCTCTTGGCTGCGCTCGGGGCTGGCCTCGGCCTCGTCTTGCTCCTCCTGGTCGCGGGACTGGGCGTCGCCGGCCTCCTCGTCGGGCTCGGACTCCTCCTCCGGCTCGTCCTCGCCGGCGTCGGGGTCGTCGCCCAGCTGGTCGCCGTAGCCGAGATCGGCGATCACCTGCCGCGAGAGGCGGGAGAAGGCCGCCTGATCGGCCAGCGCGGCCTCGAGCCGCTCGAGCGTGCCCCCCGCCTCGGCCTCGACCATCGGCCGCCAGAGATCGGCGAGGTGCCGGGCCGCGGACGGCAACTCGCGCCCCGTGGCCTTCTCGCGCACGAGATAGCCGGCCGCCACCGCCAGCGGCGCCTCGGCCGTGGAGGTCATGCGGCCGTAGCCCTTGCGTTCGGCCTCATGGCCCAGCTTGACGTCGATGTTGCTGAGCGCGCCCGGCATCTCGCGCGCGCCGACGGCCTCGCAGCGCGCGGTCTCCATCGCCTCGTAGAGTTCGCGCGCCATCGGGCCGGGCGGTGCGTATTTCGCGTGAACCGCCGATTCGTGGTGGCGCAGCTTCATCGCCAGCGCATCGGCGGTGCCGCGCGCCAGCAGGATCTCGTCGCGCGTGAGGCGGCGGCTGATCTGCGGCAAGCGCATGGTGTCGCCCGCGACGCCCGAGGGGTCGGCCGTGTAGGTGACGTTCAGCTCGCGCTCCTCGGCCAGCGTTCGCGTGGCCTCGGTCAGCGCCTTCTTGAACGGGTCGGCGGGGTTGTCGCTCTGCTTCATGCCCCATTCTCCCCCGGCGGGGATCGGCTGTCGAGGGGCGAACCCATCGCTCGCCCGCGCGTTCCCCACGATCTGCGAAGGATCGTCTCGATCTTCCGCAGAAAGATCGTCTGCCCGGAAAGGACACATGATGCGCCCTCTGCTCGCCTTCTTCGCCTTCCTCGCCGCCCCCGCCTTCGCAGTCACGGGTCCGGTGGCCGACGGCTGCACCCCCGAGGCGCTGCAGCAGCGTTACAACGAGGGCTACATCCAGGGGGTCGAGGACATCCAGGCGCAGTTGGCCGACGCGACAGCCGTGATGCAGAGCCAGGTGCAGGCGCAGCTCGACGCGCAGCTGGGCCACCTTCATGCGCGCAACGAGGCGGACCTCGCGACTTCCATGCGTGAGGCGCAGGAGCGGGCGCTGCGCGACGCGGTGAACACGCCGATGCCGCGGATTCTCACCGAAGGCGCGGCCAGCACGACGCTGCCGATGCCGGCGCCTGCCGCCCAGGCGCCGGACCTTCCCGAAGATCCGTCGCAACTCGCCCCCGGCAGCCGCCTCGTCATCGACAATGCCGAGCGACTGCCGCCGGCGCTTTACGCCGAGCTCATGGCCTATCTCAAATCCTGACCGCTCCGCCCGTCATAGGCCGCCCGCGCTGCCTCGATTGCGTCGGCATGAGTCCAGGTCCACTCGGCCAGCGCGGCGATCGGGCGGAACAGGTCGTGCCCCATCGCCGTCAGCGCGTATTCCACCTGCGGCGGGGTCGAGGGCGTCACCGTGCGGCTGACCATCCCGTCCCGCTCGAGGTTGCGCAGCGTCTGCGTCAGCATCTTCTGCGAAATGCTGCCCAGTTCGCGCTTGAGCGCATTGAACCGCATCGGCTCGCGGCCCAAAGCGCGCACGATCAGCAGCGTCCACTTGTCGCCGATCCGGCTCAGCATGGCGCTGATCCGCTGGCAGGTGGCGATGTCCTGCGTGTCTGTGGGTTTCATCGGGGTGCCCTCTTGCGGCCTCCTGCCTTGCTCTCTAACTCGCTCCAGGTATCGAAGCCATACCTAGTTACGGAGAGAGAGAATGTCCAAGCCCCGCATCGCCGTCATCATCGGCTCCACCCGCAAGACCCGTTTCTCCGACAAGCCGGCCGCGTGGTTCATGGAGAAGGTGAAGAACCACCCCGAACTCGATTTCGAACTCGTGGACCTCGCCGAGGAGCAGGTGCCGCTGTTCGACGAGGCCGCCTCGACCGCCTGGATGCCGTCCAGCGATCCGCGCGCGGTCGCCTGGCAGGAGAAGGTCGCCAGCTTCGACGGCTATGTGTTCCTCGTCGCGGAATACAACCACTCGATCACCGGCGCGCTGAAGAACGCGATGGACCAGGCCTTCGTCGAATGGAACCGCAAGCCGATGACGGCGCTCGCCTACGGCTCGATGGGCGGCACCCGCGCGCTCGAGCATCTGCGCGCCATCGCGGTCGAGGTCGAGATGGTGCCGATCCGCTCGGCGATCCACATCGGCGGCGCGGATTTCTTCAAGGTCCACCCGCTCGGCTCGAACGCCCCGATCAGCGAGATCGAGGCCAACCTCGAGAACGCGCTTCAGGGCACGCTGAAGGAGCTGAGCTGGTGGGCGCGCACGCTGAAGCCGGCGCGGCAGGAGCTGCAGCAGGCGGCGTAAGCCTGGCTTGACGGGAGGGCATTGCGCAGATGGGTGCGCAATGCCCGACGGTGCGCAGCGGTCGTGACCGACCGCCGGGCAAAAAACACGCTCGAAGCCTTCGCATTCCACGGTCGCTACCACGTTCGCATCCACGAGTCGCGCGCATGACAGCGGCGTGGGCAGCATCGCCCGAAATGCGAAACGGACATCAGTCCAAGAGGCTTCAGATGAACATCTTTCTCAAATCTTCCGTCCTGGCGATGGCCGCCGCCGTCGCCACCGGGATTGCGGCCGCGCCGAGCTTCGCCGACGGCATGGCCTATCTGGGTCTGGGCAACTCGGCCCGGAACCAGCTGCTGAGCTCAGATGTCGATGCAAACGACCTCTCGACGCTCACCTCTGCGCAGATGGCCGAACTCGACGCCATCCTCCATGTGTCCGGTAGCGCCGTCGAACGGAACGACGCCGCCAGGGCCATCATCGAGCGGTCTGCCCGGAATGCCCGCCTCGGCAGGCCGGCCGGGGAGAGCGCGCATGCGGCTCAACTCATCGCCGGGGCCGACCGGAACCTGAGAGCCGCGGGCATTCGCGACGTGGATGCAGCGACGCTGAGCCTCGGCACCGTCCTGCGGCTGTCGCGAGTCTTCTCGGATCACGATGGCAACGGCTACGCCGCCGAGGCGCGCGCCATCCTGAACGAAGCGCCTCGCCATGCCCGATTTGCGGGAACCGCCGCCGACGAGATGATCAGGGAGACCAACTCGGCGCACTGACGCTCGGCCCCAACGGTTGCAGGCTTCCGCATACAACCGGTCCCAAAGTGACCCCGAGATCCGCAGCATCCTCGGGATGGGACGAAATCCGGCGCGGGCGAGGCTCTACTTCGCCCGCGCCGCGATGCTCTCCGGCAGTTCCGCGTCGAACAGACGCTGGTAGAACTCCGCCACCGTCTGCCGCTCCAGCTCGTCGCATTTGTTCAGGAACGTCACCCGGAAGGCATACCCCAGATCGTCAAAGATGCGCGCGTTCTGGGCCCAGGTGATGACCGTCCGCGGGCTCATCACGGTCGACAGATCGCCCTGCATGAACGCCGTCCGCGTCAGGTCGGCCAGCGTCACCATCCTCGAGATCGTGGCGCGGCCCTTCTCGGTGTTCATCTGCGGCACCTTGGCCAGCACGATCGCCACCTCGGCGTCGTGGCTGAGATAGTTCAGCGTCGCCACCAGTGACCAGCGGTCCATCTGCGCCTGGTTGATCTGCTGGACGCCGTGATAGAGGCCGGTTGTGTCGCCGAGGCCCACGGTGTTGGCGGTCGCAAACAGCCGGAAGCTCGGATGCGGGGTGATGATCTCGTTCTGGTCGAGCAGCGTCAGCCGCCCGTCATGCTCCAGCACCCGCTGGATCACGAACATCACGTCGGGCCGCCCGGCGTCGTATTCGTCGAAGACGATGGCGACCGGGTTTCGCAGCGCCCAGGGCAGGATGCCCTCGTGGAACTGCGTGACCTGCTTGCCGTCCACCAGCTTGATCGCGTCCTTGCCGATCAGGTCGATGCGGCTGATGTGGCTGTCGAGGTTCACCCGCACGCAGGGCCAGTTCAGCCGCGCGGCCACCTGCTCGATATGCGTGGATTTCCCGGTGCCGTGATAGCCCTGGATCATCACCCGGCGGTTGTAGGCGAAGCCGGCGAGGATCGCGAGCGTGGTGTCGGGATCGAACTTGTAGGTCGGATCGATGTCCGGCACGCGCTCGGCGCGCGCGGCGAAGCCCTTGACCTTCATGTCCGACTCGAGGCCGAAGACCTCGCGCAGGTCGATTTCCTCGGTCGGTCTGGCTTGCGCGTCGAGCATCTGCGGCCCCCTCGAAAGAACCCCCGCTAGATGGAGCATCGGCGGGGTGGGTGCAAGGCGAGCGGCGGGTGCGATTTCCGCGGGCTCAGCGAACCACTTGCGGGGCCGCGCGTTCGCAGGGACAAGCGGGCGCGGCCCCGGGGGAGACGGCATGAGCGGACTGATCGCGCTTCTCGACGACGTGGCGGGGATCGCCAAGATCGCGGCCGCCTCGGTGGACGACGTGGCGGCCGGCGCGACCAAGGCCGGGGTCAAGGCGGCGGGCGCGGTGATCGACGACGCGGCGGTGACGCCGAAATACGTCCACGGCTTCGACGCCAGCCGCGAGGTGCCGATCGTCTGGAAGATCGCCAAGGGCTCGATCTTCAACAAGGTGGTGATCCTGCTGCCGGTGGCGCTGCTGCTGTCGGAGTTCGCGCCCTGGGCCATCGCGCCGCTCCTGATGCTCGGCGGCGGCTATCTGTGTTTCGAGGGGGCCGAGAAGGTTTATCACGCCCTCTCGCCCCCGCATGATGCGATGGATCACTATCAGGGCGGCGGCAATCCGACCCAGCTGGAGAAGGAGAAGGTCGCCGGCGCGATCAAGACCGACTTCATCCTCTCGGCCGAGATCATGACCATCGCGCTCTCGACAATCCCGCTGGATGCGGGCCTTCTGATGAAGGCGATGACGCTCTTTCTGGTGGCGGTGGCGATCACGGCGGCGGTCTATGGCTTCGTCGCGCTCGTCGTGAAAGCCGACGACTTCGGCATGCATCTGGCGCAGCGCGGCGGCGGGCTTGCGCGCTTCGGCCGCGGGATCGTCAAGTTCATGCCGGGCTTCATGACCGTGCTGATGATCGTGGGCACGGCGGCAATGATCTGGGTCGGCGGCAACATCGTGATCCACGGGCTGCACGAGCTGGGCATCCACCAGCCCTATCAGGGCATCCACGACCGGGCCGTGCTGGCCGCGCAACTGCTGCCGGCGCTGCCGGGCGGGCTGGTCCGCTGGTTCGTGACCGCCTTCTTCGACGGCATCTTCGGGCTGATCCTGGGGATGATCCTGATCCCGCTCTCGCAATGGATAATCCTGCCGGTGGCGCAGGCGACCATCGTGCCGGCGATGGGGGCGGTGAAGGGCCTCTTCGGGCGCCGCCGCGAGGCGTGAGGCGAAGCCGGGGGTTTTCCACCCCCGGACCCCCGGAGGATATTTGGATCAAGGCGAAGGGTGGAGGCGCAGCCTTGGGTCGGCGGCGATGAGGCGCTCGACCCAGGTGGCCTCGGCGCTGAAGTCGTGCGGCACCTGCGCGGCGCTGCGGCGGCCGGAGAGGGAGCGCGAGGCGAAGAAGTCGAAGCCGTGGAGGTCGAGGGCGGCGAGCGGGCTGGCAAGCAGCAGGTCGATCAGCAGCGCGCCGGTGGTGGGCTTCGCGCCAAGGGCGGCGGCAAGCCGGGCCACGGCCGAGCGCGGGTGGAGGTAGAAGCCGGACGAGGAGGCGGTGCACCAGTCGAGGTGCCGACGCTTGGCCGCCATGTAGAGGCTGCGTCGAGGCGCGAGCCGGGCCCGGTCCTCCGCGGGCAGGCTGATGCCGAGGCCCAGCCAGTCGGTGCGGGTGCCGTGGCTCTCGGGCGACGGGATCGGCGCGCGATTGATGCGGATCACGACGTCATGGGCGTCGATCTCGGCGCCTTGGCGGGTTCCGGCAAGGGCGCGGGCGTTGCCGATGAGCGCCACGCGCTTGCCGTCGAGTTCCGCGCGGAGATCGGCGAGCGGTGCCGACAACCCGGCGAGCGCGCGTTCGTCGCGCGTCAGCCGCGCGAGATGGAAACCAAGGCGGGTCACGCCAGAAGCTCGCGGTAGAGGGCGACGAGGGCCGCGGCCTCATCCTCGATCCGAAAGCCGTTTTCCACGCGCGCGCGGGCCGCGCGACCGGCGACCTCGCGCCCGGCGGGATCGTCCAGCCATGCAGCAATGGCGGCCGCCATGGCCGCCTGATCGTCGGGCGGGACCAGAGCGCCGGTCTCGCCCCCGGCCACCAACTCCTCGAAGGCGCCCACCCGCGTTGCCACCACCGGCACGCCGCAGGCCATTGCCTCGAGCGGCGTCAGGCCGAAGCCCTCCCATCGCTGGGGCGCGACGTAAAGGTCGAGCGCGGCATACCAGTCGGCCATCGCGTCCACCGGCACCTCGGGCAGGATGCGGATGCGATCCGTCAGCCCCGCCACCGCAATCTCAGCCTTCAGCCCGTCGAGAAAACCGCCATGCCCCTCGGTCGAGCGGCCCATCACGAGGGCCGTGACCGCGGGCCGCGAGGGCAGCAGCGCCAGCATGGCGCGGACGAAAACATCCGTCCCCTTCTGCGCCCGGATGCGGCCGTAGCAGCCAACCAGCACGCCGTCCGGCAGGCCCAGCCGGGCGCGCAGGGCGGCGCGGTCGGCGTCGGGGCGGAACTCGTCCGTGTCGATGCCGTGGTGGATCACGCGGGCCGGGCGCTCGAGATAGGCCGCGGAACGCGCCGAGGTCGCCACCACCGCATCCATGCGCCGGATCAGCGCCCTGGTGTAGCCCGTGTGCCGCCGCTGGCTCGCCGAGGTGAAGACCAGCTTCAGCGGCAGCCGCAGCACGTCCCGTAGCATCAGCCCCATGGCCATCTCGCTGTTGCGCCGCGCGTGCCAGACCCGCCAGCGGTTCCGCGGCAGCCGCGCCACCTGCGCCAGCGGCAGATGCGGCAGGCCCGGCGGCAGGCCCGGCCCGGTGCCGACGATGCCGATCATCCGCGCCTGCGCCGGCAGCAGCCGGACCACGGTCGCGGTCACGCCGCTCAACCGGCGCTTGAGGTTCGGGGCGATGACCTCGACCGCGTCAGGGTCCATCGGGGCGCTCGCGCGAGAGCAGGTAGAGGCAGAAGCCGACGACCAAGGGCACGAGGAACAGCAGGAACACCTGCGAAATGGCCGCGACCGGCCCGGCCTCGGCCATCGCCGCGCCATAGACCGGGCGGCTGGCGAACTGCAGCACGCCCACGCCCGCGATCGAGACCATGTTGAGGAAGGTCATGCCGAGGCCCAGCAGATGCGGCGGCAGGAAGGCGCGGCCGTGGGCGATCACGAGGGCGTAGTTCATGCCCGAGAGCCCCAGCACCGCGAGCAGCACGAAGGCCGCGCCCAGCCCCGCATCCGGCGCCAGCCACAGCACGACCAAGGCGGCGATGGCCCCGATGGACCCCACGATCACGGCGCGTCGCGGAGTGCCGGCCAGCCGTATCGCGGGGCCGACGAGGAAGTTGCCCGCGACCATCGCCAGCCCCATGACCATCGCGCCCTGCCCGATCAGGGCCTCGGAGGCGCCGTAGACCGTCTCCAGATACGGCGCCGCCCAGACGCCGCGGATGGCGGCGGAGGCGGCGTAGCCGACGAACAGGATGGGCAGGATGGGCCAGAGGCCGCGCAAGCGCAGAAGCTCGCCCAGGTTTCCCGCAGGACGGTCGCCGTGGGCGCGCGGCGGGTCGCGGACCACCGCGGCGATGACGGCGGAGATGGCCAGCGTAACGGCTGCGAGCCACCAGAGGGTCTCCCGCCAGCCCAGGATCTCGATCGTGGCGACCAGCGGAGAGGCGCCGAGGATGTTGCCCAGCGAGCCGATGCCGACGACCGCGCCGCCGAGGGCCGCGAAGCGCTCGGGCGGCCAGGCGCGGGCGAGGAGGTAGTAGGCCCCCATCAGCACCGGCGCGCAGCCGACGCCGATCAGCGCCATCGCCACATGCAGGTGCCAGGGCGCGGTGGCGAGGGCAAAGACCGCCGCCCCGCCTGCCCCGCCGAGGCCCAGAAGGCCCGAGGCCGTCCACCGTGGCCCGGCCCGGTCGAGCGCGCGGCCGATCGGCAGCTGCGCGGCCGCGAAGGCGATGAACCACATGCCCGAGGAGATGGCGAGATCGCCGGGGGTGGCCCCCAGCTCGGCCTCCAGCGTCGGGGCGAGCACCGCCAGAAACGCCCGGTAGAACTGGCTCAGCACATAGCCCGCCGTCAGTGCGGCGAGGCCGATCGTCATGGCGCGCATGGATGTCCCTCGGTCCCGCTCGAGGCTTGGGACAGCAGAGGGCCGAGTGCAAGGGGATCAGGCGCGGTGGTAGGGGGAGCCGGCGAGGATCGTGGCGGCGCGGTAGAGCTGCTCGGCCAGCATCACGCGGGCGAGCAGATGCGGCCAGACCATCGGCCCGAAGCTGAGCGACCAGTCGGCGCGGGCGCGGATCGCTGGGGCGAGGCCGTCGGCGCCGCCAATGACGAAGCAGAGGTCGCGCGCGCTGTCGCGGGCGCTCGCGAGGCGGGCCGCGAAGTCGGGGGAGGAGAGCAACAGCCCGCGCTCGTCCAGCGTCACGAGAGCGGCACCCGGTGGGATGGCGCGCGTCAGCAGAGCGGCCTCGGCCTCCATGCCGCCGCCGCGGCGGTCCTCGACCTCGGCCACCATGACGACGGGCAGGCCGAGCGGCCGCCCGGTGCGGGCGAAGCGGTCGAGATAGTCACCGACCAGCGCCGCCTCGGGACCGGCGCGAAGCCGGCCCACGACGGCGAGGGTCAGGCGCATGCGACGCGGCTCAGGCGGGGACGGCGTTCGCCCCGCCCGCAGGCGCCGACTGGCGAAGCTGGGCCAGCGCGTCGGCGGGCATCCACATCTTCTCCAGCTGGTAGAACTCGCGCACCTCGGGGCGGAAGACGTGGACGATCACGTCGTCGGCGTCCACCAGCACCCAGTCGCCAGCCTCCTTGCCCTCGACGCGAGCCGTATGGCCGGTCGCCATCTTCAGCCGCTCGACCAGCTTGTCTGCGATCGAGGCCACCTGGCGCGCGTTGCGGCCCGAGGCGATCACCATGTGATCGGCCATGGCCGAGCGGCCACGCAGGTCGATGGCGACCACGTTCTCGGCCTTGTCGTCGTCGAGAGAGGAAAGGACCCGCGTCAGCAGCTCGTCGCTCGAGAGCGGCGCGGGGGTTTCGGTCGCGGCCGGCTGCAGCGCCGGCGTGACGGATCCGTTCAGGGGTCGATCCTCCGATCATCGCGCCGGCCATGTGCCCCCGGCGCAGGGGATACCCCCAATGTAACACCGCGCGGCGGCATCTCAATGCCGGCGGTTGAAATCGCGCCGTTGAAGCGCGTCAGAAGGTGCGGAAGGTCATCGTGGTCAGCGTCCGCTGGATGCCCTCGATCCCGAACAGGCGCTCGGAGAGGTAGAGGCCCACGTCCTCGCCCTCGGGGATGTAGACCTTGGCGATCAGGTCCCAGTCGCCGGAGGTGGAGTAGAGCTCGGACACCACCTCGCGCTCGTAGATGGCGTCGGCGACCTCGTAGGTCTTGCCGGGGGCGCAGCGGAACTGGACGAAGACGGGGCGCATCGATGCCTCCTTGGCGGTGGGCCGAGACTAGGCCGCGCTGCCCGCGAGGGTCCAGCCCCCGCGCGAGAGCCCGCCCCAGAAGCGCCGCATCAGCAGCACCGCCGCCACCGCGAGGCCGAGGAGCAGCCCGAACCAGATGCCCTGCGGTCCGAAGCCGAGCGGGAAGGCGGCGATGTAGCCCACGGGCAGGCCCACGACCCAGTAGGCGATGGTGGCGATCAGCATCGGCGCCCGCGTGTCCTGCACCCCACGCAAAAGCCCGAGCGCGAGCGCCTGAAGCCCGTCCGCGAGCTGGAACAGCGCCGCCCAGAGCATCAACGTCGCCGCGAGCGCCATGATCGCCGGGGTCGCCGGGTTGACCTCTTCGAGGTAGAGGCCGGCGAGGAAGCGCGGCGCCAGCACGAAGACTGCCGCGGCCGTGGACGACACCGCGACCGAGAGGACGATCGCCGCCCAGGCCGAATCGCGTATCCGCTGCGTGTCGCCGCGGCCCGCCGCCTCGCCCACGCGGATCGTGGCCGCGCTGCCGAGGCCGAGATGCACCATGAAGGCGAGGCTCGACAGTTGCAGCGCGATCCCGTGCGCGGCGAGCGGCGTCGGCCCCAGCCAGCCCATCATCACGTTGGCGCCGGTGAACATGCCGGTCTCGGCCACCAGCGTCAGCCCGACCGGGAGGCCGAGCGCGAAGACCTGCCGGAAGGCGGGCCAGTCGGGCCGCCACGGGTTTCGCATCAACTCGAAGCGGCGGGCCTTCGGCAGCCAGACGGCATAGGCGAACAAGGCGGCGACGATCAGCCAGTTGACGATCAGCCCCGCAATCGCCGCGCCCGCGATCCCCAGCTGCGGCGCCCCCCAGCGGCCGAAGACCAGCGCCAGCACCAGCAGCACGTTCAGCGGCAGCCCGGCCAGCGTGACCCACAGCACGACATTGGCCCGGCCGAAATTCGCCAGATAGCTGTTGAGGACCATCCCCCAGAGCAGCGGGACGGTGGCGAAACCGTAGATCCGCAGGAACTCCTGCGCCAGCTCCGCCACCCGCGGCTCCTGCCCGAGCGCGAGCAGGATCGGTCCCGACCACCAGGTCAGCGGCAGCACGGCGAGCGAATGGAGCGCCGAAATCCACAGCGCCATGCGCGTCGCGCGCCGCACCTCGACCTCGTCGCCCCGCGCCAGCGCCGCGGCGAGGACGCCCATGAGGCCGATGGCATAGCCCGAGCCGAGCATGAACAGGATGAAGTGGTAGGAGGTCGCCAGCACCAGCGCCGCCAGCGCCTCGACCCCGTAGCGGCCGACGATGAGGGTGTCCGTGACGCCGATCATGACGCGCGCGAGGTTCGCCCCGATCAGCGGCAGGGCGAGCGCGATCAGCGCGAAAACGTGGGGGCGGAGGTGGCGCATGGAGGCGCTCTAGCCGGGCGGCGGGGTCAAGGCCAGCCGCTCAGACGAGCCGCCCCCCGCCCTGCCAGACGCCGCGCAGGCTCAGGTCGTCACCGAGCCAGACCAGATCGGCCCGCGCGCCCGGCGCGAGGCGGCCGAGGTCGGCGCGGCCGATGACGTCGGCGGGGATGCGGGAGGCCATGGCCAGCGCCGCCTCGGGCGCGGCCGCACCCTCGCGGACCATCAGGGCGACCGCCTGCGGCAGCGTCAGGTCGGCCCCGGCGAGGGTGCCGTCCTCAAGCGTCAGTCGGCCGTCGGATCGGAGGATGCGGCGGCCGCCCAGGGTGAAGCCATCAAGGTGTGTTCCGGCCACGGCCATCGCATCGGAGACGAGGAACATCCGGCCCCGGCGCTTGGCCGCGACCGCGATGCGAAGCGCCACCGGATCGACATGGAGGCCGTCCGCGATCAGCCCGCAGTCGGCCGCTCCGTCCAGCGCCGCGCCGACCAGCCCCGGCGCGCGGTGGGTGAGCGGGCTCATGGCGTTGAAGAGATGGGTAACCATCGTCGCCCCAGCGGCGAAGGCGGCCTCGGCCTCGGCCGCGGTGCAATCGCTGTGACCAAGGCTGACGATGGCGCCCGCTTCGGCCAGCGCGGCGATCTGCCCGGGCGTGGCGGATTCGGGGGCAAGGGTGACGATCAGGGCGGGCAGCCGGCGGGCGGCGTTGCGGTAGAGGGCGAGGTCGGACCCGGTCATGGACCGGATCAGCGCCGGATCATGCGCGCCCGCGCGGCGGCGGTCGAGATGCGGGCCTTCGAGGTGCAGGCCCAGGAAGCCCGGCACGCGGGCCTCGGCAGCGGCGATCCCCGCCTCGATCACGGCGCGGGTGGCGCGAGCCGTGTCGGTGATGAGCGTCGGCATTATGCCCGTCGCCCCCAGCCGCGCATGGGCGGCGCAGATCGTGGCGATCCGCTCCGCATCCGCCGCGCCGTCGAGCATGCTCCCGCCGCCGCCATTCACCTGCAGGTCCACGAAGCCCGGCGCCAAGATGCCGCCGGGCAGCGTCTCGCCCGCACCGTCATCCTCCCGCAGCGCCGCGATCCGGTCGCCCTCGACCGCCAGCGCCAGACCGTCGCGGAAGCCGGTGCCGTCGAAGAGCCGCGCCCCGCGCAGGATCATGGCCCGGCCAGCGCCGCGGCCAGTCGCAGCGCACCGTCGAGCGCGGTGCCGAGCGGCGCGCGGACCTCCCACCGCCCCGCGATACGCGCGGCATAGAGCGGGCCGAGGCCGCCGAGGAACACGACCGGCAGCGCCCGGCCTCCGCGCAGATGCTCGACCGCCGCGATCACATGGCCGGTCCCCTCGGCCAGCACGGCCTCGGCCGCGGGATCGTCCACGGCAGCCGCGATGCGCGGCACCAGGGCGGCAAACTCCGCCCCTGTGGCGGTCCGGGCGAAGCCGACCACCCCCGCCGGGCCGCCCATCTCCGCGACAAGCGCATCTGCCAGCGGCCCCTGCGGCGCCAGCCCCTCGCCCGCCCGCAACGCCTGCGCCAGAAACCGCTTGCCCAGCCATGCGCCCGACGCCTCGTCGCTCAGCACCATCCCCCAGCCGCCGAGCGTCACGACCTCGCCGCCAAACTGGCGGGCGAAGATCGAGCCGGTGCCGAGCGCGGCCACGATCCCGTCCGCGGGGCCGAGCGCGCCGGCCACCGATGTCACCGCGTCATGCACCACGCGCGAGCGCCCGAACGGCAGCAGCGGCGCCAGCCACTCGCGCGCGCCCGACATGTTGGCCCCGGCGAGCCCGAGGCACGCCGCCGCCCGCGCGGGATCGCGTCCGCCCAGTGCCCGACCGGCGGCCGCCATGATGCTCGCCCGCGCGCCCTCGGGATCGGACATGATGTTCGCCGGCCCCGCCTCGCCCCGGCCGAGCACCCGGCCCGCGCGGTCCGCCGCCACCGCCCGGCAGCCGCTGCCGCCGCCGTCGAGGCCGAGGAGAAGCTCCATTGCCTCAGGTCACGGCGTTGCGGCTGCGGTATTCCGGCCGGTCCCATTCGCGGCCCTCCAGCACCTCGCGCAGCACCGCAACCGCATGGTCCACCTCGGCCTCGCCTATGTAGAGCGGGGTGAAGCCGAAGCGCAGCACGTCCGGCGCGCGGAAGTCGCCGATCACGCCGCGGGCGATGAGGGCCTGCATGACGGCATAGGCCTCGGGGTGGCGGAAGCTGACCTGGCTGCCGCGCCCGGCCGGTTCGCGGGGGGAGTTCAGCGTCACCTCGGGGCAGGCGGCCTCGACACCGGCGATGAAGCGCTGCGTCAGTTCGATCGAGCGGGCGCGGATCGCGGCCATATCGACGCCGTCGAAGGCATCCAGCGCGGTGTCCAGCACGGCCATGCCGATCACCGGCGGCGTGCCGACCCGCATCCGCTCGATCCCGCCTGCCGGGCGGTAGTCGAGGTCGAAGGCGAAGGGCGCGTCGTGGCCCATCCAGCCCTGCAAGATCGGCTGGGCGGCATCCGCATGGCGCGGGTGGGTCCAGATGAAGGCGGGCGCACCGGGGCCGCCGTTGAGATACTTGTAGGTGCAGCCGACCGCGAAATCGGCATTCGCGCCGGTCAGGTCCACGTCCACCGCGCCCGCCGAATGGGCGAGGTCCCAGACCGTCAGGGCGCCCGCCTCATGCGCCCTTCGCGTCAAAGCGGCCATGTCGTGCCGTCGCCCGGTCCGATAATCCACCTCGGTCAGCATCAGCACCGCGAGATCGTCGCCGATGGCGCCCTCGACCGCCTCCGGCTCGACCACCCGCAGCTCCGCGCCGACCGCCCGCGCGAGGCCGTCCGCGGCGTAGAGGTCGGACGGGAAGTTGCCCGAATCCGAGAGGATCACCCGCCGCCCCTCCCGCGCGAGACGCAGCGCGGCGCTGACCGCCTGGAACACCTTCACCGTCAGCGTGTCGCCCATGACGACCTCGCCCGCGCCGGCCCCGATCAGCCGCGCGATCCGGTCGCCGACGCGCCGGGGCTGGACATACCAGCCGGCATCGTTCCAGCCGCGGATCAGCCGCTCGCCCCACTCCGCCTCGATCACCGCCTTCGCCCGCGCGGCCGCCGTGCGCGGCATCGGCCCGAGCGAGTTGCCGTCGAGGTAGGTCACGCCCTCCGGGATATGGAACAGCGCGCGCGTCTGGCTAAAGTCCGTCATCTGGGGCCTCCGTTTCGACGCGAGGCGTAGCAATGGAACGGGCCTGATGGAAGCGATCACCGACTGGGACGACGAATACCGCAACAGTGAGCATATCGCGGGCGGGGCCGAGTTCCCGGCGCGGTGGGAGCGCGACGCCGCCGCCTTCCGCCAGACCGCGACCGGGCGCGAGGGCATCTTCTGGCCCGAGGGCACGCCACGCGGCCTCGCGGTCTTCGTCCACGGCGGCTACTGGATGCGCTTCTCGCCCGCGCATTTCTCGCATCTCGCCGCCGGGCCGCTCGCCCGCGGCTGGGCGGTGGCGATGCCGGGCTACACGCTGGCCCCAGAGCAGCGGATCAGCGCGATCACGCGGCAGGTGGCCGAGGGGATCGCGGCCGCGGCCGCCAAGGTGGAAGGACCGGTGGTGCTGAGCGGGCACTCGGCGGGCGGGCATCTCGCCACGCGGATGCTCTGCGCGGACGAGCCGCTGCCCCAGGCGGTCGCGGCGCGCGTGGTGCGCTGCGTGCCGGTCTCGGGCGTGTTCGACCTGCGCCCGCTGCTCAGGCTGGAGCTGAACGCGGTGCTGCACCTCGACCTTGCCGAGGCGCGCGCGGAAAGCCCGGCGCTGCTGGAGGCGGCGCGGACCGACGTGCCGCTGACCGTCTGGGTCGGCGCCGACGAACGGCCCGAGTTCCTGCGCCAGTCGGCGCTGATGGCCAATGTCTGGCGCGGTCAAGGCCTTGCCATCCGTCATCGCGAGGAGCCGCAGCGGCACCATTTCGACGTGATCGAGGATCTGGCCGACGCGGACAGCGGGCTGACCGAGGCGCTCGTCGGCGGGCTCTGACCTGTGCGCGACCGAGAGGCCGGAGCTTGCTCCACGACACGAACTGGCTAGGCCTGACGGTCGCTGCGCGAGGCGACCGAGCCGGAGCGAGGCTTGACCGGGGGCAAGCGCGCCTCTAGCAGCCGGAGCTTCATTTCCGGGGGCGCCATGGCACGCAAGAAGGGACGCGACATCCACGGCTGGCTGATCGTGGACAAGCCGGCGGGCATGGGCTCGACCGAGGTCGTCTCGCGCCTGCGCCGGGTTCTCGACGCGAAGAAGGCCGGGCATGCGGGGACGCTTGACCCGGATGCGACGGGGCTGCTGGCGGTGGCCTTCGGCGAGGCGACCAAGACGGTGCCGTTCGTCGAGGAGGCGCTGAAGGCCTACGATTTCACGGTGGCCTGGGGGGCCGAGACCGGGACCGACGACGCCTCGGGCGAGGTGCTGGCGCGCTCCCACGCGCGGCCCGAACGCGGGGCGATCGAGGCGGCATTGGATCAGTTCCGCGGCGACATCATGCAAGTGCCGCCCGCGGTCTCCGCGGTGAAGGTGGGCGGCGCGCGGGCCTACGACCTCGCCCGCGCGGGCGAGGTGGTGGAACTGGCGGCGCGGCCGCTGCATGTGGCAGAACTGACGCTGCTGGAGGCCGAGGGCGACACCGCGCGGCTGCGGATGGTCTGCGGCAAGGGCGGCTACGTCAGGGCCATTGCCCGCGACCTTGGCCGCGAACTCGGCTGCCTCGGCCATGTCGCGGGCTTGCGGCGGGTGTGGAGCGGGCCGTTCACGCTCGACGCCGCGGTGACGCCGGAGATGTTGGAGCGTGGCGATGCCGCCGAGCTTGAGGCGCTGATCCAGCCGCTGGAGAGCGCGCTCGCGGGCCTGCCGCAGATGCGCGCGACCGAGGCCGGCGCGGTGCGCATCCGCAACGGCAATCCGGGCGAGGTGCTCGACCACACCGATTACGGCGCGCAGGTCTGGGCCAGCCGCGGCGGCCGCCCGCTCTGCGTCGGTCGCTACTTCGGCGGCACGGTGCAGCCCGAGCGGGTGTTCAACCTGTAAGGCGCCGCAGCCCGAGGAACGCCCCCTCGCCCGCCGCGCTGATCCGCGCCCGCACCTTGCGCAGCCCGTCGAAGGCCACCGCCATGTCGTGGCCGTTGGCGTGGATGATCCGGTCGGGGCCGGCCACCATGGCCACGTGACCGGACCAGAACACCAGGTCGCCCCGCTGCGGCGCGTCGTCCACCGGCTCCCCCAACTCGGCGAACTGCTGGTCGCTGTCGCCGGGACAGTCGATCCCGCAGGCATGCAGCGACACCTGGACGAGGCCCGAGCAGTCGATCCCCCAGCGGCTGTTGCCGCCCCAGAGATAGGGTGTGCCGATCAGCGATTCGGCCACGGCAACCGGGTCCGCCGCGGGGGTGTCGGACACATGCACCAGGGGCACGAAGCCGCCCCCCGCGAGGCGTAGGAACCGCCCCTCATTCCCGGTCCCGGCGAGGCGGGCGCCGAGCGGCAGCGACATGACCTCGCCGCGCTTGATGTCGGGCTCGAGATAGACATGCGTCGCGGGGGCGGAGACGCGATGGGTGACGGCGGGGCGGCTGTCGGTCAGGGACGCGTCGGCGACCCAGCCGCAATAGTCGTCCTCTGATTCGACGAAGGACCAGCCGTCCTCGGAGTCGATCACCGTCACCTCGACCCCGAACAGAAGCTGCCGGTCCCGCGCCCCGCCCGGCGCCCGGCAGAGGTCCGTCAGCGGCACCGCCACCCGCGCCGGACGCCCCTCGGTATAGGCCGGGCGGTCGATCATCCCGGCAAGCCGCGCGAGCGCGACCCGCGCCGTCGCCGGGGTCGTGCGGCGGTCCGTCACGCGCGCCCCATCAGCTTCGGCAGCGCCCCGAGGATCGCCCGCGCCCCCTGCCCCGCGCCGCCCTTGGGTCGCCCCGGCGCGGCGCTCGGCTGCCAGCCATAGATGTCGAAATGCGCGTAACGCCCCGCGCCGTCCGCGAAGCGGCGCAGGAACAGCGCGGCGGTGATCGCGCCCGCCATGCCGCCGGAGGGGGCGTTGTCGAGGTCGGCGATGGCGGGCTCGATCATCGCCTCGTAGGGATCCCAGAAGGGCAGGCGCCAGACCGGATCGGCCAGCCGCGCCCCGGCCTCGGAAAGCGCCGCCGCGGCGGCGTCGTCATCGCAGAAGAGCGGCGCGAGGTCGGGCCCGAGGGCCACCCGCGCCGCGCCCGTCAGGGTCGCCATTGAGATCAGCCAGTCGGGCCGCTCCTCGGCCGCGAGCGCGAGCGCATCCGCGAGGACCAGCCGCCCCTCGGCATCGGTGTTGTTGACCTCGACCGTCGCGCCCTTGCGGCTCTTCAGCACGTCGCCGGGGCGGAAGGCGGCGCCGCCGATCGCGTTCTCGACCGCCGGGATCAGCACCCGGAACCGCATCCCCGCGGTCTCGCCCAGGTCATGCAGCATCTGCGCCAGCCCCAGCACGGTCGCCGCGCCGCCCATGTCCTTCTTCATCAGCGCCATCGAGAAAGCGGGCTTGATGTCGAGGCCGCCGGTGTCGAAGCAGACGCCCTTGCCGACCAGCGTCAGCGCCGGCCCGTCGCCCGGAAAGCGCAGGTCGATCAGCCGCGGCGCGCGGGCGGCGGCGCGGCCGACGGCGTGGATCATCGGCAGGTTCGCGGCCAGCAGCGCCTCGCCGGTCGTGACCTCGACCCCGGCCCCGCAACGCTGCGCGAGGTCCCGGGCGGCGGCCTCCAGCTCGTCCGGCCCCATGTCGGAGGCCGGGGTGTTGATGAGGTCGCGCGTCAGCGCCTCGCCCGCGGCCATCGCCTCGATCCGCGCGCGCTCGGCGCCCTCCGGGCAGATGAGCGCCGGGCGCGCCTTGGCGGGCGCGGGCTTGTAGCGGCCAAAGCGGTAGAGGCCGAGGAGCCATCCGAGGCCCAGCATGTCCGGGTCGAAGCCGTCCGGGACCCCGGCGAGCCGCCATGTGCCCGGCGGCAGCGAGACGGCGCGCGCGAGGGGAAAGCGGTCGCGCGCAGACTTCGCCGGCTTGCCGAGGCCGAGCAGCGCGCCCGCGACCCCGCCCGAGGCGTCCGGCAAAAGGCATATCTGCCCCGCGCGCCCGGTGAAATCGCAGGCCGCGGCCCAGTCCGCCGCGCCCTCCGGCAGCGGCGCGTCCTGCGCCACCAGCCAGAGCGGGCGCGCGGCGGGATCGGGGTCCGTGAAGCGGAGCGGGTCAGCCATGTCACCTCCGGCGCGCGCAGTCAGGCGCGGAGCCTACAGCCCCGCGCCGCGCCCGCAAGCTCAGCCGCGCAGCGCCTCCCCCGGCTCGGTGGTCAGTGACCGGCCTGCGACCCGGTGCAGCCGCGCATGCACCGCGGGCAGCGCCGCCATGTCGCCCCGCTCGGCACAGAGCGCGAGGTCCACGGCCACCGCCGAAAGCGTCGTGAGCCCGATCTCCCACGCCACGCGCGAGATCGAATCGCCGCCGCGCACCACATCCGCGAGCCGCCCCTCAGCCATCGCCAGACTGAGCGCGGCGAGATCCGCCCGCATGGCGCCGACCGCGTCGCCGACCACGTCCCAGGCGCCGGTCGGCCCCAGTTCGAGGACCAGTTCGCCGACCACGTTGCCGTCCACCTGGACGGTGTCGTCCCATTCCAGCACCATCACCTTGCCCACGGCACCCCCACCCCCTCGTACGATTCCAGCCACCGGGGACGGAATACCCGATCCCGCGTCGAGGTTCCGCCGCCGAGTATGTCGCTTTCCCCTCGAATTGTCGGCACCGCGCGTCTATCACCGCCTCGCCAGTCGAGAGTGGAGAGAAACCATGCCCCTCACCCGTCCCCTGCCGCCCTACCTCGTGCAGCGCTACAAGGGCTGGCACGCGACCGGCTACCAGGACAACCGCAGCTGGTACCGCCGTCTCGCCGACGAGGGGCAGCGGCCGCGGGCCATGGTGATCTCGTGCTGCGACTCGCGGGTGCATGTGACGTCGATCTTCGGCGCGGATTCGGGCGAGTTCTTCATCCACCGCAACATCGCGAACCTGGTGCCGCCGTTCAAACCGGACTCCGACCATCACGGCACCTCGGCGACGGTGGAATACGCGGTGAACACGCTGCGCGTGGCGCAGCTGATCGTGATGGGCCACACGCGCTGCGGCGGTGTTGCTGGCTGCCACGCGATGTGCGCCGGCCACGCGCCGGAACTGGAGCTGGAGTCGAGCTTCGTCGGCCGCTGGATGGACATCCTGCGCCCCGGCTACGAGCGCGTGCGCGACCTGCCGCAGGAGCAACAGGTCCCCGCGCTCGAGCAGCAGGCGGTTGTGATCTCGCTGGAGAACCTGCTGACGTTCCCCTTCGTGCGCGAGGCGCTCGAGGCCGAGCAGATGACTCTGCACGGCCTTGTGCATGATATCGGCAGCGGGACGCTCTCGCAATATGACGGCGAGAGCGCGTTCCATCCGGTGTGACGACAGGGACCCGCGGCCGAGACCGCGGACCCTGGCCCGTCAGAGGATGAAGTCGGACGTGATGTAGGTGTTGGCCGTCACTCCGGCGCCGTCCTGGATGAAGATCGCCACGTCGGCACCGGCGACGTTGTCGGTGTAGCCGTAAACGATCGTGTTGCCCTGATACTCGTAGAGGAGGGCGGTCCCCGCCTCTCCGGTGGTCGCCCAGCGGAAGGCCTGATCGCCTGCAAGGTAGATATTGGCGTCGATCAGCGACAGGTCGATCACGTCGCCCCCGGCCTGACCCGCGCCGTCGATGGCCGCGCCGCCGCCGCCGGCGGTGATGTGATCCATTGCGGCAGTCGTGGAGTCGCCGTCGTCGAAGACGAAACGATCGGCCCCGAGGCCACCGGTCAGGATATCGCTGCCCGCATTGCCCATCAGGGTGTCGTTGCCATCCGCACCCCACAGGATGTCCCGCGCGTCGCCGCCAAACAGCTGGTCGGCACCATTGCCGCCGAACAGCCGGTCGGTTCCCGCGCCGCCCCAGAGCCGGTCATTTCCGTCCTGACCGTAGAGATAGTCGTCGCCCCCGGCCCCGGCGAGCGAGTCGTTCCCCGCCATCCCCGCGATCGCATCGCCATGGACGGTCCCGGTCACGCTGTCGTTGAAGTTCGAGGCGTAGCCGGGCGAGATCACGAGCGTGTAGGTGCCGGTCGCATTGTTGCCGTTCTCGGCAACGTTGACGAAGAGGTCGCCCGTGGTGCCGGCGGTGAACACGATCTGCGCGTCGCGGCCGGTGCCGTCGTCATCGTCGTAGTAGAGTTGCGTGCCGCCGGTCGTGGTGATCGACATGTGCGGATCGCCAAGCGTCCCCCCGCCCGAATCCGCACCGCGAGCCGTCACGCTGTAGGTCAGGCCCTGGATGAAGGCGGTCTGGAAGGTGTCGGTTTCGCCCAGCGGCGAGATGCTCTGTCCGACCTGGAATCCGGTGTTCAGTCTTCCATAGTAGCTCATCTGCCTCGTGCCTCCCTGGAAGCAACCATGCGGACGCGATTACCACGCCCACGGTGCGGGACTGCGTCACCTTTGGCGGCGCATGACGTGACCGGATCGCGAGGACCGGACCACGTGCAGAAAACGCCGCCCGAGCGGGGCGGCGTTCCTTCACCTTGCAGGGAGGTCGGCGTGAGGGCGCGTCAGCCCTTCTTCAGGCAGCGGCTGCCCAGCAGCTCGGCGATCTGGACCGCGTTCAGCGCCGCGCCCTTGCGCAGGTTGTCGCTGACGATCCACATGTTCAGCCCGTTCTCGACCGTCGGGTCCGTGCGGATGCGGCTGACGAAGGTCGCGAAGTCGCCCACGCATTCGACCGGGGTGACGTAGCCGCCCGGCTCGCGCTTGTCGACGACCATCAGGCCCGGCGCCTCGCGCAGGATGTCGCGAGCCTCGTCCTCGTCGAGGAACTCCTCGAACTCGATGTTCACGGCCTCGGAGTGGCCGACGAAGACCGGGACGCGCACGCAGGTCGCCGTCACCTTGATCGAGGGGTCGATGATCTTCTTCGTCTCGACCACCATCTTCCATTCCTCCTTGGTCTGGCCGTCTTCCATGAAGACGTCGATCTGGGGAATGACGTTGAAGGCGATCTGCTTCTGGAACTTCTTCGGCTCCTTCTCCTGACCCGGCACGTACATGCCCTTGGTCTGGTCCCAGAGCTCGTCCATCCCGTCCTTGCCCGCGCCCGAGACCGACTGGTAGGTCGAGACCACCACCCGTTTCACCCGCGCCCGGTCGTGCAGCGGCTTCAGTGCGATCACCATCTGCGCGGTCGAGCAGTTCGGGTTCGCGATGATGTTCTTCTTGGCATAGCCGTCGATCGCCTCGGCATTCACCTCGGGCACGATCAGCGGGATCTCGGGGTCGTAGCGATAGAGGCTGGAGTTGTCGATCACCACGCAGCCGGCCTTGGCGGCCAGCGGCGCGTATTTCTTCGTCGCCTCCGAGCCGATGGCGAACAGCGCCATGTCCCAGCCGGTGAAGTCGAAGCCTTCCAGGTCCTTGGTCTTCAGGGTCTTGTCGCCGAAGCTGACCTCGGTCCCCAGCGAGCGGCGCGAGGCGAGCACCGCGATCTCGTCCACGGGGAACTGGCGCTCCGCCAGAATGTTCAGCATTTCGCGGCCCACATTGCCCGTGGCGCCGGCGACGACGACTCTGTAGCCCATCGGCGTGATCCTTTCGAAGATCGGCCCCCGGGAGCGGCCGGGGAACGGGAGCCCTTAGCCGCAATGGCGGTGGCGAGGCAAGGGTGCGGCAGGGCGCCGCAGGGGGAAGGGGCGATGACTTTCCGGCGGTTCGCGGTCTATCACATGGCGGAAGGCGACCTGGGCCGCTTCGGGGCAGAATGGCTCGGCTGGGACGCGGCGGAGGGACGTGGGGTCGAACAGCCGCGAGTCGAGGGCGTGGACATCGAGGCGGTCACGCGGACGCCGCGGCGCTACGGGTTCCATGCGACGATGGCGGCGCCGTTCCGTCCGGCGGTGGGGATCGGTGCGGATGAGTTGCGCGCGACGCTCGCGGCGTTCTGCCGGGGCGAGGCGCCGGCCGCGCTTACGGGTGGTCTCCATCTCGCGCGGCTGCACGGGTTTTTGGCGCTGATTCCGGCCGGGTCGAGCGATGCGTTGAGCGCGCTCGAGTCGCGGCTGGTGGAGGCGATGGACCGCTTCCGCGCCCCGCTGACGAGGGACGAGATCGCCAGCCGCCGCCCGGATCGGCTGACGGAGCGGCAGCGCGAGAACCTCCGTCGCTGGGGCTACCCCTATGTAAAGGACGAGTTTCGGTTCCACATGACGCTCTCGGGCGACCTCGATGCCGCCACGCTCGACCGGCTGGAAGCGGCGCTGCGTGACCGCCTCCCGCCGATCCCCAACCCCTATCCGCTCACGACCCTGAGCCTGATGGGCGAGGACGAGGACGGCTGCTTCCACCGCCTCGCGCATCTGCCGCTCGGCGGCGGCTGAGGCGCCGGCCCACCGCCGCTCACGCGCGGCTGAAGGTGAAGCAGCCGGCCGGCACGCCCGAGCCGCCGACCATCATGGCGCCGCTGCGGTAGAGGCTCCATCGCCGGTCAGGGGCGATGTCGACGAGGACCACGGCCATCTTCGGGTCCGCCCAGACCAGCCGCGCCTCGGCCGCGTCGAGGATCGCGGCGACCTGATCCGGGCTGACCAAGGGGCGGAACACGATCGCGGTCAGCGGCATGTCGGGGGACATCCGCTGCGCCCATGCGCCCGCGCCCAGCGTGACCAGCGCCAGGACTGCGAGGACGCCGCGCGACGGCGTGCCGCCCATGCCGCCCCGGCCGCGCAGCCACAGGCCGAGCAGCAGCGGCAGGATGCCGAAGGCGACCAGCCAGACCAGATCCCACAGAAGCGGATTGGGGCTGTCGAGCTTGACCCGGTGGATGCCGAGGAGCCAGTGGGACAGCAGCGTGTCCACGATGTGCCAGGCGCCGAAGCCGATCAGCAGCGCGCCGGCGAGGACCCCGCCCTGCACCACCGGGTCGCGCCGATAGGCGCGCCACAGCGCAACCAGCCCCCAGACCGCGACCACATACATCGCAGCGTGGAACACGCCGTCCCAGACGATCTGCGCGCGCAGGTCGCCGATGCCGGGCACGAGGCTCAGCAGGTGATGCCATTGCAGGATCTGATGCAGCAGGATGCCGTCGAAGAACCCGCCGAGCGCGAAGCCGAGGATGCCTCCCGCCCACATCCAGCGCCGCGCGATCATCGGCTCCTCCGTCCGGCCAGCCGGGCGGAACGTGGCGGGCCGGCGCGTTGTTCCCGCCCTGTGGTCCGATGATCGTGAACGCAGGGCCGAAGACAGCCGCGCCGGCGCAGGCCCGCGGGGTTCCGGCGCGCTTGCGCAAGTCAGTCGTGGCTGTCGTCGAACGTCCGGCGCAGGCCCCGCTGGTCCGGCACGCGGGCGACGACGAGATTCACGGCTCCTCCGTGCCGGCCGGGTCCGGCCTCAGGACCTGCAGCACCTCGCCCAGCGCCGCCTCGGCCCCGGCGACCGGGTCCGCGGTGTCCGGGCGCAGTTCCTCGCCGCCGCCGCCGGCCTCGGTCTCGAAACGGTTGTCCGCCCATGTTCCCGCCGCCACCTGCCCGGTGGCGTAGCGCATCTCGCCCGCGCCCTCGCGGCGGCCCTCGACAAACTGGCCGGTATAGACATCGCCATTGGCATAGGTCGCCACGCCCTGCCCGTGGATCTGGCCCGCCTCCCAGCCGCCCTCATAGGTGAAGCCCGCCGGAGTCGTCAGCCGCCCCTGCCCCTCACGCTCGCCGTTGACAAAGCTCCCGGTATAGACCGTGCCGTCGGGATAGGTGGCCTGCCCCTCGCCGTGGCGCTGCCCCTTCGACCAGGCACCGGTGTAGACATAGCCCGAGGGCAGCGTCATGCGCCCCTGTCCCTCGTTCTGACCGCCGACGAAGCCGCCCTCGTAGACCATGCCGTCGGCGTAAGCCGCAACGCCCTGCCCTTCGATCACGCCCGCCTTCCAGTCGCCCTCATAGGTCGAGCCGTCGGGATAGGTGATCTTGCCCTTGCCATCCGGCAGGTCCGCCTTCAGCGTCCCCTCATAGACCGAGCCGTCGGGGTAGGTGATCCGCCCCTCACCCTCCATCCGGCCTTCGACCCAGGCGCCGGTGTAGATGAAGCCGTCGGCATCGCGGAAGGTGCCCTGCCCGTCGCGCCGGTCGTTGAAGAAATTGCCGGTGTAGCTGTCGCCATTGGCATAGGTGATGACCCCCTCGCCCTGCCGCTTGCCGGCGACCATCGGCCCCTCGTAGACGTCGCCGTTCGGCTGCACGAGGCGGCCCGGCCCGCTCATCTCGCCATGGGCCCAGATGCCGTCATAGATCAGCCCGTCCGGCATGGTCAGGCGGCCGCGCCCGGCGCGCTCGCCCTTCGCCATCGCGCCCTCGTAGACCGAGCCGTCGGCATAGGTGATTCGCCCCTGCCCCTGCTTGACGCCCTGCAGCCAGTCGCCCTCGTAGACATAGCCGCCCGGCATCTCGAGCCGGCCCTTGCCGTCATGCCGGGCGTCGGCGAAGCCGCCCGTATAGACCGAGCCATCGGCATAATGGGCAATGCCCTCGCCGGTGATCTGCCCCTCGTTCCAGTCGCCCTCGTAGGAGGAGCCGTCGGCATAGGTGATCTTGCCCTTGCCATGCGGCTTGCCGGCGCGGAAGGCGCCCTCGTAGACCGAGCCGTTGGGATAGGTCGCCCGGCCCTGCCCCATGATCGCGCCATCGACCCAGTCGCCCTCATAGACATAGCCCGAGGGAAGCCGGTAGGTGCCGCGGCCGTGCTGGAGGCCGTTTCGGAAGGTGCCCTCGTAGACGCCGCCGTCGTCGTATTGCTTGGTGACCACCGGGTCGGCCGCCGCCATTCCGCCGGTCAAGCCCGCCAGCACCGCCGCCAAGATCGTTGCCCGCATGGGTGTCCCCCTCGTCGCCGGGCGCCACGCTTAGCGCCAAACCGCCGCCCGCGCAAAGCGTGGCCCCGCAAATCTTCGTACGAAGATTTGCAACCGATCCTTCATACGAAGGATCGGCGTCCTTTCCCCCGCGGCCGCGCGCGCCTATCACGGACGGGCCACCGCCGAGGGCCCGCAATGACCGACCGCTTCCGCCTGACGATCGCCCAAGCGAACCCCACCGTGGGCGACCTGCCCGGCAACGCCGCGAAGGCCCGCGCCGCCTGGGAGGCCGGGCGCGAGGCGGGCGCGCAGCTGGTCGCGCTGCCGGAGATGTTCATCACCGGCTATCAGACCCAGGACCTGGTGCTGAAGCCCGCCTTCACCGCGCAGGCGATGGCCGCCGTCGAGGCCCTCGCCCGCGACTGCGCCGACGGCCCGGCACTCGCCATCGGCGGGCCGTGGCGCGAGGGCGAGCTTCTCCACAACGCCTACCTCATTCTCGAGGGCGGGCGCATCACCGCGAAGGTGTTCAAGCACGAGCTGCCGCACAAGCAGCTCTTCGACGAGCTGCGCCTCTTCGACCCCGGCCCGATCGCCGGGCCCTACATGGTGGCGGGCGTCCGCATCGGCTCGCCGATCTGCGAGGACGCCTGGTGGCCGACGGTGGCCGAGACGCTGGCCGAAACCGGCGCCGAGATCCTGCTGGTCCCGAACGGCTCGCCCTACCACCGCGACAAGCTCGACCTGCGCATGGGCCACATGGTCTCGCGCACGGTCGAGAGCGGGCTGCCGCTGGTCTACCTCAACTCGGTCGGCGGTCAGGACGATCAGATCTATGACGGCGCCAGCTTCGTGCTGAACCCCGAGCCGGTGGAGAAGCTGGTGCAGCTGCCGCCATTCGAGGAGCGGATCGCGCATCTCGACTTCACCCGCACCGGGACCGGCTGGCGCTGCGAGCAGGGCGAGATGGCGCCGCAACCTGATGCCTGGGAGCAGGATTACCGCGCCATGGTCCTGGGCCTGGGCGACTACATGCGGAAGTCGGGCTTTTCCAGGGCGCTGCTGGGCCTTTCGGGCGGTGTGGACAGCGCGATCGTGGCGGCAATTGCAGTCGATGCGCTCGGGCCGGAGAATGTCCGGGGCGTGATGCTGCCGACCGAATACACCTCGGCCGCGAGCCTGGCGGACGCCGAGGAGGTCGCGCGGCGCCTCGGCATCCGCCTCGACACGGTACCGATCGAGGCCCCGCGCCATGCGGTAGCGGAGGCGCTCGGGCCGCTGTTGGCGGGGACCGCACCCGATATCACCGAGGAGAACATCCAGTCGCGCCTGCGCGGGCTGCTGCTGATGGCGATCAGCAACAAGTTCGGCGAACTCCTGCTCTCCACCGGCAACAAGTCCGAGGTCGCGGTCGGCTATGCCACGATCTACGGCGACATGGCCGGCGGCTACAATCCGCTGAAGGACCTCTACAAGACCCGCGTGTTCGAGACCTGCCGCTGGCGGAACGCCAACCACCGTCCCTGGATGGCCGGGCCGCCGGGCGAGGTGATCCCGCCCCGCGTGATCGACAAGCCGCCCTCGGCCGAGCTGCGCCCCGATCAGAAGGACGAGGACTCGCTGCCGCCCTACGAGGTCCTCGATGCGATCCTCGAAGGGCTGGTGGAGCGCGACCTCGGCCTCGCCGATCTCGTGGCCCAAGGCTTCGACGCGGGCACCGTACAGCGCGTCGAACGCCTCCTCTACGCCAGCGAATGGAAACGCTACCAGGCCGCCCCCGGCCCCCGCCTCTCCCCCCGCGCCTTCTGGCTCGACCGGCGCTACCCGCTGGTCAACCGCTGGCGCGACAGCCTCGGCTGATCCGCCTCCTGCGCGCCTTGCTGGGGGGCGCTGCCCCCGGCGCGATGCGCCTCCCCCGGGATATTTTCCTCAGAAGCAGGATCGGAACGCCTCGCCCCGATCAAGGGACGAGGCGCCCTGCTTCTGACGGTCATCGGCGTCCCCGCCTGTACCGTGCGCCCAATCTGGCAGGCAGAGATTGAGGAACGGTAAACCCTGCCTGCTTCTGCAAAAAAAATATCCCGGGGGAGACGCCCGAACGGGCGGCGGGGGCAGCGCCCCCCGGAACGGATCAGCCCTCGCGCCCGAACAGCCCCTGCAAGCCACGGCTCAGCAGGTTCGCCACCCGCGGCCTCGGCTGGTGGATGAAGGGCAGCGGGCGGCAGACCTCCATCGCGGCGATGCCGACGCGGGCGGTCAGAGCGCCGTTGACCACCCCCTCGCCGAAGCGGCGCGAGAGTTTCGCCAGGGCGCCGCCCCCGGCGACGGTGTGGATCAGGTCGTCGCCCGCGGCCACGGCGCCGGTCGCTACCAGATGCGTCATCACCGTGCGCGCCAGCCGCCAGCCGCCGACCGCCCCGGCGCGGCCGCCGTAGATCTCGGCCATGCGGCGGATCATGCGGAGGTTGGCGAAGAGCGCGGCAGCGACGTCGGCGAAGGCGATGGGAACGATGGCGGTGGCGGCGGCGACGATGCGGGCGGCGGCCTCGATCTCGCGCCGGGCCTGCTGGTCGAGGCCGGCCATGAGTTCCGCCTCGGCGGTCGCCAGCAGCGAAGCGGCGTCGTAGCTGTCGGCGCGCGCCTCGCGCAGGCGCTGCCGCCCGCGGGCCAGTTCATCGCGCCCGGCATAGAGGTGGTCGAGGGCGTCGGCCGCATGCCGCGCAAGCGCGAGGTCGCGGCCGGTAAGGGCCGCTCTCGCGTCGCGATGGATGGCGTCGAGCCGCCGCAGCCGCCGGTAGGCCGCGTATTCGCGCAGGGCGAGGATCAGCGTGGCGAGGGTGAAGAGCGCGAACAGGCCGACCCCGATCCAGCCCAGCAGAGGGTGGCGGGTCAGCAGGTCGTCGATGAAGCCGAGCGCCGCGACGGACAGGATGAAGGTCAGCAGCGCGCCGCCGGCATTCACGAACAGCTTCACGGCGGCGGGGGGCTCGCGTCCGGCGAGGCGGGTGACGAGGTCCATCGCGCGGGGCGATGGGCCGGGGGGCAGGCCGTCGTCGATGGGAGGCGCGTCGGCGGGGGATGGGGCGGGGCCGGAGGCCATTTCCACGCGCGGCGCGTCCGGCTCGTCCCGCAGCGGCGGGGACGGGCCCTCGGGCGCCGGGCCGCGCGGCGGGATCGGCGGGCGCGCGGGGCCGCCAAGCTCCACCAGCACCGGGCCGCGGCGTTTGCCCTCGTCGCTCACAGCCGGTCCCCGATCAAGAACTCCGCCGCCCGGTCGAGCCGGATATGCGGCGGGCCGTCGCCGGGCTTCAGCGTCGAGGGCGCCGGGGCGAAGTTCATCACCGCGTAGTCGGCGTCGAGCCAGCGGCTCTCGCCGTCGCGCGCCGGGGTCAGCAGCTCGCCCGGATCGGCGGGCAGCTCGCCCGGATAGAAGGCCGCCTGCCGCCCGTCCATCAGCGTGCCGCGCACGGCGGGCAGCACATCGCCGTTCTGGCGGATCACGTCCTCGGTGGTGGTCCTCAGCGCCGCGATCGCCATCGCTTCGGTCCGCGCGCCGGAGAAATCGGCGCGGTCGCGGGCCTCGCGCAGCATTGCGCCGACGATGGCCGCGAGGCGCGGGTGCTGGGTGTGGTGCAGGTGGTCGGCCTTGGTCGCGGCGAAGAGGATGCGCTCCACCCGCCGCCCGCCGAGAAGCTGCGCCAGCCACCCCGCCCGGCCGGGTCGAAAGGCCGAGAGGATGTCGGCCATCGCCCGCCGCGTGTCCTCGAGCGCCTGCGGCCCGGCATGGATCGCGCCCAACACGTCCACCAGCACCACCTGCCGGTCGATGCGGGCGAAGTGGTCGCGGAAGAAGGGGCGCACGACGCGGGCCTTGTAGGCGTCGAAGCGGCGCTCGAACTCGCGCCACAGCTTCGCGCCGCGAAGCTCCGGCGCGAGCGGCGCGAAGGTCAGCGCGGGGGACCCGGCGAGCTCGCCGGGAAGCAGGAACCGCCCGGGCGTCGCGTCGGAAAAGCCGGCGTCGCGGGCGGCCTCGAGATGCGCGGTATAGGCGGCGGTCAGGCGCTGCGCCTCGACCTCGTCGAAGCGGGCGTCGCGGTCGACGGCGTTCAGCGCCGTGCGGAACGCCTCGGCCCCCGGTCGCCGGTCCATGCGCTCCAGCACCTCGGCGGACCAGGTGGAAAAGTCGCGCTCCATCAGCCGCAGGTCGAGCAGCCACTCGCCGGGATAGTCCACGATGTCGAGATGCACCGTGCGCACCCCGCGCATCCCCGAGAACAGCCCCTTCGGCTGCACCCGCAGCGACAGGCGCAGCTCGCTGACGGCGCGGGTGCCCTCGGGCCAGTGCGGCTCGGGGCCGGTGAGCGCGGCGAGGTGGCGCTCGAAGTCGAAGCGGGGGATGGTGTCGTCGGGCTGCGGTTGCAGCCAGGCGGCGCGGATCGAGCCGTCGGCGGCGGCCCGCAGCGCGGGCATCCGGCCGCGGTCCATGAGGTTCGCGACCAGCGAGGTGATGAACACCGTCTTGCCCGCGCGGCTGAGGCCCGTCACGCCGAGGCGCATCACCGGGTCCGACAACCCGAGGCCCTGCATCATGTCGGCGGCGAGATCGCCCAGACCCATATGGACCCCTGCATTGGACGGCCCGCGCAGGATAGGCGGGCCCGCGGGGGATGTGTAGGGCTCGCCGCTGGACCGCCGCCCGCGCCCTGTCGCATAAGCGTCACCGTGACCGAGCCGCTGCCCATCGATCCAGTTCTCCCCGAACTGCGCGCGGCGCTTCAGCGCGCGGGCCGGGCGGTCCTCGTCGCCCCGCCGGGCGCGGGCAAGACCACGCGCGTCCCGCTCGCGCTGATGCCCGACATTCGCGGCCGCATCGTCATGCTGGAGCCCCGCCGCCTCGCCGCCCGCGCCGCCGCGCAGCGGCTGGCGGAGGCCCTCGGCGAGGCGCCCGGCGGCGCGGTCGGCTTCCGCATCCGCGGCGAGGCGGTGCCCGGCGCCCGGATCGAGGTCGTGACCGAGGGCATCCTCACGCGGATGCTGCAATCCGACCCCTCGCTGCCGGGCATCGGCGCGGTGATCTTCGACGAGTTCCACGAGCGCAGCCTCAACGCCGACCTCGGCCTTGCGCTCGCCTGGGAGGCGCGGGGGGCGTTGCGGCCGGACCTTGGGGTCGTTGTCATGTCGGCGACGCTGGACGCCGCGCCGGTCGCGGCTCTGCTGGACGATGCGCCGGTGATCCGGGCCGAGGGGCGGGCGTTTCCGGTGGAGACGCGGTGGCTCGAGCGGCCCTTGCCGGGCGGGGTTCGGCTGGAGGCGGAGGCGGCGCGGCTGATCGCGCGGGCGTTCGATGAGACCGCCGAGGGCACGATCCTCGCCTTCCTGCCGGGCGAGGGCGAGATCCGGCGCGTCCTCGGCCTCCTTGCGGACCTTCCGGCCGAGGTGCTGCCGCTCTACGGCGCCCTCCCCTACGCCGCCCAACGCGCCGCCCTTGCGTCGCCCGCGCCGGACGCGCCGCGGCGGATCGTGCTGGCGACCAGCATCGCGGAAACATCCCTCACCATTCCCGGCGTCACGGTGGTCGTGGACGCGGGCCGCGCCCGCCGTGCCCGCTTCGATCCGGCCTCCGGCATGTCGCGCCTCGTGACCGAGCGCGCGAGCCGGGCCGAGGCCGAGCAGCGCCGCGGCCGTGCAGGGCGCGTGGCGCCGGGGGTGTGCTACCGCCTCTGGGCCAAGGCCGAGGAAGGCGCGATGCCGGGTTTCGCGCCGCCCGAGATCGAGACCGCCGACCTCGCACCGCTGGCCCTCGAACTCGCCGCCTGGGGCAGCCAGGCGGGCGAGGGGCTGGCGTTTCTCACGCCGCCGCCCGCGGGGACGCTTGCCGAGGCGCGGATGCTGCTGGCCCAGCTTGGCGCGCTCGACGCCGAGGGGCGGATCACCGGGCATGGGCAGGCGCTCGCGAAGCTGCCCCTGCACCCGCGGCTGGGGCACATGCTGGCGCGCGCCGGGTGCGGGGCGGCGGAGATCGCGGCGCTGCTCTCCGACCGGGACCCGCTGCGCGGCGGGGGCGCCGACCTGGCCCCGCGCCTCGCCGCCATCCGCGGCGGGCGCGTGGCCGCCGAGGCCGACGCCGCCGCCCTCGCCCGCATCCGCGCCGAGGCCCGTCGCCTCGCCCGCCTTGCGCCCGCGACCGCGCCGCATCCGGGCCTCTCGCCGGGCGGCATGGCCTCGCTCGCCTATCCCGACCGGATCGGCCTGCGCCGTCCCGGCGAGGCGCCGCGCTTCCTGCTCTCCGGTGGCCGCGGCGCGGTGCTGGACGCGGCCGACCCGCTCCGCGACGCGCCCCTGATCGTCGCCCTCGATCTCGACGGCGCCGGGCGCGAGCCGCGCATCCGCCTCGCCGCGGCGCTGCCGGAGGCCGAACTCCGCGCCCTCCACGGCGGCCGCATCACCCGCGAGGACAGCGTCGTCTGGTCCGCACGCGAGAACCGCGTCCTCGCCCGGCGGCAGGAGCGGCTCGGCGCGCTCGCCCTCTCGGACGCGCCGCTGCCCGATCCCGACCCCGAGGCGATCGCCGCCGCCGCGCTCGATGGCCTGCGCGCCCTCGGCCTGCCCTGGACCCCCGCCGCCGCGCGCCTCCGCGCCCGCATCGCGCTGACCGGCGAGGACACGTCCGACGCCGCGCTGCTCGCCGATCCCGGCTGGTTGCTGCCGTTCCTCCACCACCGCCGCACCGCCGCCGACCTGCGCGGGCTCGACCTGAGCGAGCCGCTCCTCGCCCGCCTCGGCTGGGACGGGAGGCAAGCCCTCGACCGGATCGCACCCTCGCATTTCCAGACGCCCCTCGGCCGCCGCATCCCGATCGACTACGCGGCAGAAACACCCTCGATCGAGGTCAAGCTGCCCGAACTCTACGGCGTCAGCGCCCACCCGACCGTGGGCGGCCAGCCGCTGCGGATCGCGCTCCTCTCCCCTGCCGGGCGGCCGGTGCAGGTCACGACCGACCTGCCGGGCTTCTGGGACGGCTCCTGGCCCGAGGTCCGCAAGGAGATGCGCGGCCGCTACCCGCGCCACCCCTGGCCCGAGGACCCGCGCGCGGCCCAGCCGACCACCCGCGCCAAGCCGCGCGCGTGAGGCTCAGGTCATCGCCGTCGAGGGCTTCGCGTCCGCGTCGGGGTCGTTGATCTCCGGCGGCGGGTCGGGCGGGTCGGTCACGATGCGGATTTCCCGCTGCGGCAGCGGAATGGTGATGCCCTTCTTCTTGAAGGCGTCCCAGAGGGCCAGATAGACCTCGCCCCGCACGTTGGTCAGCCCGCTCTCGGGGTCCGAGATCCAGAACCGCAGGACGTAGCGCACCGAGAAATCGCTGAACTCCGTCACCCAGCAGACCGGCGTGCGATGCGCCAGCACGCGCTTGACCGTCATCGACGCGTTGACCGCGGTCTTGCTGACCTCGTGCGGGTCGTCCGCGTAGGAGCAGCGGAATTCCAGGTCGAGCCGCACGAAGTCGTTGGTATGCGACCAGTTGACCACCTGGCCGGTGACGAGGTCCTCGTTCGGGATCAGGTATTCCTTGCCGTCGCGCGTGACCACCGAGACGTAGCGCGCGCCGAGCGCGTCGATCCAGCCGAAGGTCTCGCCCAGCGAGATCACGTCGCCGGGCTTGATCGACTCGTCGAGCAGGATGATGACGCCCGAGATCAGGTTCGACACCACCTTCTGCAGCCCGAAGCCGATCCCGAGCCCGATGGCGCCGGAAAACACCGTGAGCCCGGTCAGGTCGAGGCCGAGCGCGCGCAGCCCCGTCACCACGGCGACGACCAGCAGCACGATCTGCAGCAGCTTCGCCAGCAGCACCCGCATGGTCGGCGTCAGGTCGGCATTGCGCGCCATGCTGCCCGCGATCAGCCGCGAGAGGATCCGCCCGACGACGATCAGTAGCGCCGTCAGTGCGACCGCCTTCAGCACCCCCAGCACCGACAGCCTGTAGTCGCCGATGGCGAGCGCGATGCTGTCGAGGACCCGCCCCACCGAGGTCGTCAGATCGAAGAAATGCAGCGTGACCCAGATCCAGAGGCCCCACCAGACCCAGCGGCGGAAGGTGCGGTTGGCGATGATCCGCACCGCGAACTCGATCGCCACCCAGGCGGCCGAGAGCGCGGCGGCAAGCGCGATCAGCTGGCTGCGCGAGGGCCAGGTCAGCTCGCGCATGACCAGCACCACGGCCCAGCTGAGAGCCGCGAACAGGATCACCCGCAGCTTGCGCTGCACGAGGATGCCGAACCGCAGCCGCCACTTGGGCCAGTTCTGCCGCTGCCTCAGCCAGAGGTTCAGCCGCGGCGCGAGCCAGTTCCGCGCCAGATGCGCAATCGCCATCAAGCCGAGGATCGCCGCCAGCTGCCAGAGCCGGTAGGGCAGCGTCATGATCCGCAGGAAGCTGTAGAGCTGCGTCCAGACGCCCCGCGCCGCCTCCACCAGTTCCGGGGTCAGGTTGTCCATGGCGCGGCGGCGTTCCCCTGCTGCTTGGCCCCGATCACAACATTGCCGGACGCCGCCGGCAAGCGCTGCGGGGCTTTCCCGGCCCGGCGCGGCCGCGTATAGGCCCGGCCATGATCGGACCCCGCCTGCGCGACGCCCTTCCGTTCTGGCTCTCCCTCGGGATGGTGCCGCTGGTCGTCCTCGCGGCGACCCAAGGCGCGGGGTGGTTCCTGCTGCTGCCGGCCTATGCGTGGTATCTGGTCACGGGCCTCGACGCAGTCCTGGGCCTCAACGAGGCGAACCCCGACACCGAGACGCCGCTCGAGCAGCTCTTCTGGTATCGCGCGATCACCTGGGCCTGGTTCCCGATCCAGTTCGTGCTGATCTTCGGCACGCTCTGGTACGTGACCCACACCGGCCACCTGTCGGGCTGGGAGAAGATCGGCCTCTTCTTCGGCATCGGCGTCGCCTCCGGCACCATCGGCATCGTCTATGCCCACGAGCTGCTCCACCAGCGGGTCGGGTTCGAGCGGTGGCTGGGCGACCTGCTGCTGGCGAGCGTGCTCTATTCCCACTTCCGCACCGAGCATCTGCTGGTCCATCACTCCTGGGTGGCGACGCCCCGCGACGCGGTCTCGGCCCGCTACAACGAGGGCTTCCACCGCTTCTTCCTGCGCGTCCTGCGCGACTGCCCGCGCAGCGCGTGGCGCGCGGAACGCAACCTGCTCGCCCGCGCGAAGCGCACAGTCTGGGACCGCCGCAATCCCTTCTGGCGCTACGCTGCGCTGCAACTCGGGATGCTGGCCCTCGCCGCCCTGATCGGCGGCTGGGAGGGGGCGCTGCTGTTAGTCTGGCAGGCCTTCGTCGCCGTCTGGCAACTTGAGCTGACGAACTACGTCGAGCATTACGGGCTCGTTCGAAAATACCTCGGGAATGGCCGCTACGAGCATGTGATGCCTCGTCATTCCTGGAACTCGGCCCATACCGCGACGAACTGGCTGCTCATCAACCTGCAGCGCCATTCGGACCACCACTACAAGCCCGACCGCCGCTTCCCGCTGCTGCAAACCTACGCCGAGGACGAGGCCCCGCAGCTGCCGCACGGCTACCCGCTGATGACCTTCGTGGCCCTGATCCCGCCTCTCTGGCGGCGCCGGATGAACCCCCGCGTGCGGGCGTGGCGGCGGCAGTTCTATCCCGAGATCGAGGACTGGGGCCCCTACACGCGGGGCGAGACGCCGATGCCGCGCTCGGCGCTGTGAGGCGGACGGGTCAAGAGCCTCGCACGTGCCAGGCCGTTGCGCTCAAGAAAATAGCCCCGCCACGGCGCATCGGCCGAGGCGGGGCCAAGTTGGCCCCGAACCGCGGGTAATCCACGCGGTCGGGACTCCGGCGAACGGGAAAGGGTCAGGAGGGCCTTGTCTCGGCCTCCATCTCGGCCCGGATCTGCTGGCGCAGGAGGTCGATCGGGATCAGCGCGCCCTCGCGGCGGAAGTGCCAGAAGGTCCAGCCATTGCAGGACGGCGCCCCCTCGAGCGCGGCGCCGACCTGGTGGATCGAGCCCCTCACGTCGCGCCCGATCAGCGTGCCGTCGGCGCGCACCCGCGCGCTGTGGCGGCCGTTGAGCGAATGCAGCTCCTCGCCCGGCCGCAGCATGCCCCGCTCGACCACCTGGCCGAAGGGCACCCGCGGCTCGGCGCGCTTGGGCGTGGTGACGGCCAGCGCCGCGTCCTCGACCCGGCGCACCTTCGCCAACCGCGCCTCGGCCACGGCGATGTAGCCGGCCTCGCGCTCGATCCCGATCCAGTGGCGGCCCAGCATCTTCGCCATCGCGCCGGTCGTGCCGGTGCCGAAGAACGGGTCCAGCACCACGTCGCCCGGCTCGGTCGTGCCGACCAGGACCCGGTGCAGCAGCGCCTCGGGCTTCTGGGTCGGATGGGCCTTGGCGCCATCGGCGCCCTTCAGCCGCTCGCCCCCGGTGCAGATCGGGAAGGTCCAGTCCGAGCGCATCTGCACGCCGTCATTCAGCGCCTTCAGCGCCTCGTAGTTGAAGCGGTAGCGCGCGCCCTCCGAGCGGCTGGCCCAGATCAGCGTCTCATGCGCGTTGGTCAGCCGCTTGCCGCGGAAGTTCGGCATCGGGTTCGACTTGCGCCAGATGACATCGTTGAGGATCCAGAAGCCGAGGTCCTGCAGCGCGCTGCCCACGCGGAAGATGTTGTGGTAGCTGCCAATCACCCACAGCGCGCCGTCCGGTTTCAACACCCGCCGCGCCTCGGCCAGCCAGGCGCGGGTGAAGGCGTCGTAGGCGGCGAAGCTGCCGAACTGGTCCCAGGCGTCGTCCACGGCGGCGACGCGGCTGTTGTCGGGCCGGTGCAGCGTGCCCTTGAGCTGCAGGTTGTAGGGCGGATCGGCGAAGACCAGATCGACCGAGGCGTCTGGCAGGCCCGCCATCACCTCGATGCAATCGCCCGCAAGGATGCGGTCCAGCGGCAGGGCGCGCGCCGTGGCGCGGCCCGGTGTCTCGGTCGTTCGCATCTGTCTGCCCCATGCCGGCCTGTGCCGGTCTCTTGTGGACAGAATCTGGCCGAACCGAATCGCCGCGTCAAAAGCTTTATTGAATCAACCGGTTGCTGTTTCTTCTTGGCACAAGATGTTGTGCACCGGCCTGAAGCCGCGGCGATGGTGTGTGGTCGGCCCGTGGCGTTCAAGCGCGGCGCGGTGCTCGGCGGTGCCGTAACCCGCGTTCCGCTCCCACCCATAGGCAGGATGCTGTTGCGCCAAATCCACCATGATGCGATCGCGCAACACCTTGGCGATGATCGAGGCCGCCGCGATCGAAAGGCATAGCGCATCGCCCGAGACCACCGCTCGCCCCTCGCAGCCGAGATCGGCCGGGATGCGGTTGCCATCGATCAGCGCCACGCAGGGGCGGCGCGTCAGGCCCGCGACGGCGCGGCGCATGGCCAGGTGGCTGGCCCAGTAGATGTTCAGCGCGTCGATCTCCTCGACGCTGGCATGGGCGACCGAGACCTCCGCCACCGCCATGATCCGCGCCGCCAGCTTCTCGCGCGCGGGGGCGGTCAGCTTCTTGCTGTCGTCGATCCCCCGCGGAATCCCGCGCGCGGGCAGGATCACCGCCGCCGCCGTCACCGGCCCGGCGAGCGGCCCACGCCCGACCTCGTCCACGCCCGCGACCAGCAGCGCGCCTTCGGCCAGTGCCGCGCGCTCGAACTTCAGCGACGGCCTCACGCGACGATCTCCACCGGCTGGATCTCCACCTCCTCGAGGTTCGCCCCCGGCCCCTCCCGGTCCACGACGAGGAAATCCGCCGCCCCGCCGAGCGGCGTCAGCACCCCGTGCCAGACTCCGGCGCGCAGGTTCAGCCCCACCCTGGAGGGCACCAGAAACGCCCGCACGGCGCCCGGCCGCCCGCCCGCATCCTCGGCCACGACCGAGAGCCACGGCGCAGCCCCGAGCGGCATGAACGCCTGGCTCCCCAGCGGATGCCGCTCGACCAGCCGGCAGATATAAGGCAGTTCCACCCCTTCGCTGCGGAAGATTGAGATGACCGCCTCGCCTCCCTCGACCGTCACCCGCCCGAGCGCATGATGCCGCTCGCAACGCCCGGCATTGATGATCCGCGTCGGCTCCGCCCGCGGCGCGATCACCTCGCCGAACGGCGCGAACGCCTCGGCCGTCAGCGCCCGCGCGTGTATCTGCTGCATTCTTCTGTCCTCAAATATCCCGCGGGGGTTCGGGGGCGCGAAGCCCCCGGCCTTACCGCAGCGGCCAGAGCGGCGCGTGCCGGTTCACGTCCTTGTAGAGCAGATACCGGAACCGCCCCGGCCCGCCCGCATAGCAGGCCTGCGGGCAGAAGGCGCGCAGCCACATGAAGTCTCCCGGCCCGACCTCGACCCAGTCACGGTTCAGGCGATACACCGCCTTGCCTTCCAGCACATAGAGCCCGTGCTCCATCACATGCGTCTCGGCGAAGGGGATCGAGCCGCCCGGGCGGAAGGTCACGATGGTGACGTGCATGTCGTGGCGCATGTCGGCCGGGTCGACGAAGCGCGTGGTGGCCCAGGCGCCCTCGGTGTCGGGCATGGGCGAGGGCTCGACCTCGGCGTCGCTGGTCACGATCGGGTCGGGTGGCGCGATCCCGGCGGCGGGCTGCCAGCGCTTGCGGAACCAGTGGAAACCGGCGTTGCCGCGCGTGGCGTTGTGGACGGACCATGCCATCCCCGGCGGGATATAGGCAAAGCCGCCCTCGCGCAGGCGGTGGCGGGCGCCGCCGATGGTCACGTCCATCTCGCCGCCGGTGACGAAGAGGGCCGCCTGCACCTCGGGGTCGTCCTCGGGGGTGTCGCACCCGCCGCCCTCGGCCAGTTCGACGACATATTGCGAGAAGGTCTCCGCGAAGCCGGTCAGCGGGCGGGCCAGCATCCACATCCGCATCCCCTGCCAGCCGGGCAGGTAGGAGGTGACGATGTCGCGCATGACGGTGCGCGGGATGACGGCGTAGGCCTCGGTGAAGACCGCGGTGTCGGTGGTCAGGCCGGTCTGCGGCGGCAGGCCGCTGACCGGGCCGGCATAGGGCGGCGCGGCGCGCGGGGCGGGCGCACGCGGCAGCGCGGGCGCGGGGTCGCCGGTGGGCGCAGTGGCCGGGCCGCCGACCGCCTCGTCCGGGGTCTCGGGCAGCGGCTCGCGGGTGTCGTCGGTCATGCCCCATCCTCCATCGCCGCGGCGATCCTGAGCGCGGCAATCCGCTCCACCTGCCGCTCGGCCTCGGCCCGCTCGGCCGCAGTATCATGGGCGACCCGCCGCTCGAAGGCGGCGAGGATGCCCTGCTTGTCATGGTCGCGGACGGCGATGATGAAGGGAAAGCCGTGCTTTTCGACATAGGCCGCGTTCAGCGCCTCGAAGTGCGCGCGTTCGGCATCGGTCAGCGCGTCGAGGCCGGCCGAGGCCTGCTCGGCCGTGCTCTCGACCGTCAGCCGTCGTGCCGCCGCCAGCTTCCCGGCGAGGTCCGGATGGGCGCGCAGCACCGCCAGCCGCTCCGCGTCCGAGCCGCCGCGGAACGCTTGCGCCATGCCGGCGGCGAGGCCCGCGGGGCTGTCGTGGACCGGGCCGACTTCGCCGTCGAAGAAGCGCTCCGCCACCCAGGGCGAATGCTCGAAGACGCCGCCGAAGCGCGCCATGAAGCGGGCGCGGTCCATGCGCGAGATCCGCTCGCGCGCCACGAAAAGGTGGGTGCGGCGCCAGTGCTCCGCGATCTGGCCGCGGGTGGCGAGCCAGACGCCCTCATGGTCGCGCACATGGTCGAGGAACCGCCGCAGCCCCTCGGCCCGGCCTGGCCGACCGGCGAGGCGGCAATGCAGGCCCACTGACATCATCCTCGCCGCGCCATGGCCGCCCTCACGCCAGAGGCAGTCGAAGCTGTCGCGCAGATAGGCGAAGAAATCCTCCCCGGTGCTCATGCTGCCGGCCGCGAAGCGCATGTCGTTGGCATCGAGCGTGTAGGGGATCACCAGTTGCGGCCGCCCCTCATGCTCGATCCAGTAGGGCAGCTCGTCGGCGTAGCTGTCCGAGAGCCAGTCGAAGCCCCCCTCCTCGCAGCCGAGCGCCACCGTGTTCATCGAGGCGCGGCCCTGGTAGAAACCCCGCGGCCGCTCACCCGTGACGCGGGTGTGCAGCGCCACGGCCTCGGCCAGATGCGCGGCCTCGGTGTCGCGCGGGATGTCGCGGTAGTCGATCCATTTCAGCCCGTGCGTGGCAATCTCCCAGCCGGCGCGCTGCATGGCCGCGACCTGCTCGGGCGCGCGGGCAAGCGCCGTGGCGACCCCGAAGACCGTGACCGGCAGGCCCGAGAGCATCCGGTGGAGCCGCCAGAACCCGGCGCGGGCGCCGTAGTCGTAGATCGACTCCATGTTCCAGTGCCGCTGCCCCGGCCAGGGCTGCGCGCCCGCGATCTCGGACAGGAACGCCTCGGAGGCGGCGTCGCCATGCTCGACGCTGTTCTCGCCGCCTTCCTCGTAGTTGAGGACCAGGCTGACCGCTATGCGCGCGCCGCCCGGCCATTGCGGATCGGGCGTGACCTCCCCATAGCCCCGCATGTCCCGGCTGTAGCGCATTCTTGGCCTCCTCATAAGCGGGCGGAGGATGCCCACGCGGACGGGAGGGATGCAAGGGTCGCCCCTCTCTCCTGACCTTTCAGCTATGTGCCGCCCGTCCGCCAAAGCGGACGGGTCCGCGCCCGCCCGCCCCACAGGCGGGCGCGATCGCGCCCACCTTCGTGCGTGCGCGGACCCTCTGTTTCGCATCTTCGTCGGACCAAGCGGGATTGGGTCACTCGCCCCAATCCCTTGCGCGGCAGCCTCCGCTGCGCAGCAGCCGCTACCGCCCCCAATCCGCCGCCTGCATCTCCATGAGCCGGCTCGCCGTCCGCTCGAACTCGAACGCCCCCTCGCCCTCGACATAGAGGCTCGCAGGGCGGTCGGCGGCGGAGGCGATGAGCCGCACCTTCGCCTCGTAGAGCGCGTCGATCAGCGTCACGAACCGACGCGCCTCGTTGAAGTTCGCGGCCGAGAGGCGGGGTATGGCGTCGATCAGCAGCACGTCCACGGCCTCCGCCACGGCGAGGAAGTCCGCGGGGCCGAGGGGGCGGCCGCAGAGTTCCCAGAAGCTCGCCCGCGCCACCCGCTCGCAGACCGCGCCCAGCGACAGGCGGCGGCCGTGGACCTCCAGCTCCAGCGGCGGGGTCTCGGCGCAATCGGTGAGGTCCGCCCAGAGGCGGTCCATCGCCCGCTCGGCATCGGCGCCGAGCGGCGTGAACCAGACCTGCCCGCCATGCAGCCGGTCCTGCCGATGATCGCGGGGACTGGCGAGTTCCACCACCTCCATCCGCTCGCGGATGAGCGCGATGAAGGGCAGGAACAGCTCGCGGTTCAGGCCGTTCTTGTAGAGGTCCTCGGGCACCCGGTTCGAGGTCGTGACCACCGTCACCCCTTTCTCGAACAGGATCTGGAACAGCCGCCCGACGATCATCGCGTCGGCGATGTCGGTGATCTGCATCTCGTCGAAGCAGAGAAGCCGCGCCTCCGCGGCGACCCGCTCGGCCACCGGGCGCACCGCGTCCTGCGCGCCGGCGCGGCGGGCCTCGTTCAGACCGGCTTGGATCTCCTGCATGAAGGCGTGGAAATGGACCCGGCGCTTTTCGCGCAGCGGTGCCGCCTCCATCACGAGGTCCATCAGCATCGACTTGCCCCGCCCGACGCCGCCCCAGAGATAGAGGCCGCGCGCGCGCTCGGCGGCGGGCGCAGGCGTGCCGAAGAACCGCCCGAGCCAGCCGCCATTCGCGGCCGCCGGTGCTGCGGCGAGGCCCGCGGTCACGCGGTCGAGCGCGGGCAGCACGCCCCGCTGGGCCGGATCGCCCTCCAGCGCGCCCGCCCGCACCCGCGCCTCGTAGAGTTCGCTCACGCTCGTCATCGGGCGCAGGTCTCAAATCCGGCGCGCGGCCGCAAGGGGAACGCGGCGCGCGCCGCGCGGTTGTGGCCGCATGGACCCCGCCGAACTCCGCGCCCGCTTCAACGCCATCCACACCGCTGCCCGCGCGCTTCCCGTCGTCCCATGGGAGCAGCGCCGCGACCGCCTCACGCGCCTGCGCGCCCTCGTTCGCGACGGCCGCAAGGCCCTGGCGGAGGCGATCGCTGAGGATTTCGGCCGGCGGCCCGCGGCGGAGAGCGAACTGGCCGAGGTCTTCCCGGTCCTCGACGGCCTCGGCGACGCGCTTCGGCAGGGGCAACGCTGGATGCGGCCCCGTCGGACCTCGCTCGGCCGGTGGTTCTGGCCCGCCACGGGGCGGATCGAGCAGCGACCCTTGGGCGTCGTCGGCATCGTCGCGCCCTGGAACTATCCGCTGATGCTCTCGGTCGGGCCGCTGACATCGGCCTTCGTGGCCGGCAACCGGGCGATGCTGAAGCTTTCGGAACACGCGCCCGCCTTCGCGGAGACCTTCGCCGCGCTCGCCGAGGCGCGGTTCGACGCCGAAGAGCTTTCGGTCGTCCTCGGCGGCCCCGACACTGCCGAAGCCTTCACCCGCCTGCCCTTCGACCACCTGCTGTTCACCGGCTCGACCGAGGTCGGGCGCCGGGTCATGGCGGCGGCGGCGCCGAACCTGACGCCGGTGACGCTGGAACTCGGCGGCAAGTCGCCGGCGCTGATTGCCCTGGATGTGGCCGGCGCGCGGCTGAAGAACGCGGCAGGGCGGATCATGGCGGGGAAGCTGCTGAACGCGGGGCAGACTTGCATCGCGCCGGATCATGTCTTCGTGCCCGAGGACAGGGTGGAGGCCTTCCTCGACGCCGCGAGCGGCTGGACCCGCCGCCACTATCCGCGGCTGGCCGAGAGCCCCCACTACAGCCGCATCATCAACGACCGCCAGTTCGCGCGCCTGACAGGCTGGCTCGATGAGGCCGAGGCGTCCGGCGCGCGCCTCGTGCCGTTGACCGACGCGCAGCCCGATGCGGGCGAGCGGCTGCTGCCGCCGGTCGCCGTCCTCGATGCGCCCGCGGATACCTGCCTCATGCGCGAGGAGATCTTCGGCCCCATTCTGCCGATCCTGCCCTATCGCCGCCTGCAAGACGCGGTTTCCGAGATCGCCCCGCGTCCCCGCCCCCTCGCCTTCTACCCCTTCACCGACGACCCCGAGGCGCGCGCGCACATCCTCGGCCACGTCCTCGCCGGCGGCGTCACGCTCAACGACACGCTGCTGCACGCCGGACCCGCCGCCCTGCCCTTCGGCGGCGTCGGCGACAGCGGCATGGGCGCCTATCACGGCGAGGCGGGTTTCCGGCGCATGTCGCACATGATGCCGGTCTTCGCGCAGTCGCGGCGCAACGCGATGGGCATGATGGCGCCGCCCTACGGGGCGCGCTTCCGCTGGCTCATGCGGCTGATGACGCGCTAGAGCGCGCGCCTGCGGTTGCCGGGCACAACCGCGCGGCGTAGAACGCCCCCCGCGACCGGAGCGGAGAGACGTCATGCCGAAACCCGTGGTGCTCTGCATCCTCGACGGCTGGGGCATCGGCCCCGTGCCCGAGTGGAGCGCGCCGGCGCAGGCGAGCACCCCGCATTTCGACCGCCTCTGGGCGCATGACCCGCACGCGACGCTCGTGACCCATGGCCCGGACGTGGGCCTGCCGCGCGGGCAGATGGGCAACTCGGAAGTCGGGCACACCAACATCGGCGCGGGCCGGGTGGTGGCGATGGACCTCGGCCAGATCGACCTCGCGCTCGAGGAGGGCAGCTTCGGGCGCAACCCCTCGCTGACCGGCTTCGTCGAGAAGCTGAAGGCGACGGGCGGGCGGGCGCATCTGCTGGGGATCGCCTCGGACGGCGGCGTCCACGGCCACATCCGCCACCTGCAGGCCGCCGCAGCGCTGATCGCGGCCGAGGGCGTGCCGGTGGTGATCCACGCCATCACCGACGGCCGCGACGTGGCGCCCGACAGCGGCCTCGGGTTCCTGACCGAGCTTGCCGGGAACCTGCCTCAAGGGGCCTGCATCGGCACCGTGACCGGCCGCTACTGGGCGATGGACCGCGATCATCGGTGGGAGCGGGTGGCGCGCGCCGCCGCGGCGATCCTGCATGGCGAGGGGACGCCGGCCATCGACGCGCCGGAGGCAGTGGCCGCCTCGCACAGGAAGGGCGTCACCGACGAGTTCATCGAGCCGGCGGTGATCGCGGGCTATGACGGCGCGCGGGACGGCGACGGGCTCTTCTGCCTCAACTTCCGTGCCGACCGCGCGCGCGAGATCATGGCGGCGCTCGCGCAGCCCGGCTTCGACGCCTTCGACCCCGGCCGCCGTCCCGCCTGGGCCGCGGTCATCGGCATGGCCGACTACGCGGCCAACTATGACTTCATGGCAGCGATGTATCCCAAGCCGCAGCTGACGAACACGCTGGGCGACTGGGTGGCCTCGAAACACCTGCGCCAGTTCCGCATCGCCGAGACCGAGAAATACCCGCACGTCACCTTCTTCCTCAACGGCGGCCGCGAGGCGCCGGAGCCGGGCGAGGACCGAGTGATGCCCGCCTCGCCCAAGGTCGCGACCTACGACCTGCAGCCCGAGATGAGCGCGCCCGAGGTTACGGCCCGCCTCGTGGAGGCGATTGGCGGGAGCTACGACCTGATCGTGGTGAACTACGCCAACCCCGACATGGTCGGCCACACCGGCAGCCTGCCCGCCGCGATCCGCGCCTGCGAGGCGGTGGACCACGGCCTCGGCGCGATGGTCGCGGCGCTCGATGCGGTCGGTGGGGCGGCGGTGATCTGCGCCGATCACGGCAACTGCGACCAGATGTGGGACCCGGTGACGAACGGCCCGCACACCGCGCATACGCTGAACCCGGTGCCGGTGATCGTCCATGGCGGCCCGCCGGGCGCGCGGCTGCGCGACGGGCGGCTCGCGGACATCGCGCCCACGGTTCTCGACCTGATGGGCCTCGACCAGCCGCCGGAGATGACCGGCCGCTCGCTGATCGAACGCGCATGAGGCGGCCGTTCCTCGCCGCGCTGACGGTGGCGGCACTCATCGCCGCCCCCGCGGGCTCGCAGGCCGTGTCCGAGGCTCCCGGCGCGCAGGTGCCCTCCGCGGCGGCGACGGCTGCGGCCGAGACCATGGCGGCCGCGGCGTCGATCCGCGAGGCGACCGCGCGGCTCGAGCAGGCGCTGAGCGCCGACGATCAGGTCGTGGCGCTGACCGGCCTCATCCGCGCCTACGAGGAGGCGCAGGCGGCGCTGCGCGATGGGCTGCGCCGCGCCTCGGCCCGCGAGTCCGAGATCCGCGCCGCCTTCAACGCGCGCCGCGACACGCTCGGCCGCGTCCTCGCCGTCATGGCGACGGTCGAGCGCGCGCCCGAGACGACGCTGCTGCTGCATCCCGCCGGGGCCGAGGCGACGGCGCGCTCGGGCCTCGTGATGGCCACCGTCGCGCCCGCCCTTCAGGCCGAAGCCGAGGCGATGCGGCGGGGCCTCGACGAGATCGCCGAGGTGCGCCGGGTGCAGGAGGCAGCGGCGGTCACGCTGGCCGAGGGGCTGGGCCGCGTGCAGGAGGCGCGGCGGCTGCTGGCCTCGGCCGTCACCGACCGCTCGACGATCCCGACGCGCTTCCTCGACGATCCGGCGGAGCTGCAGGCGCTGACCGCCTCGGCCGACAGCCTCGACGCCCTCGCCACCGGCGTGGCGTCGCTCGAGGCCGATGTCGGCCCGCCGCTCACCGATTTCGAGGGGGCCGAGGGGGGCCTGCCGATGCCGGTCATGGGCACCGTCCTGCGCGGCTACGGCGAGGCCGACCGCGCGGGCGTGCCCCGGCCCGGCATCGTCGTCGCCACCCGGCCCCGCGCCCTCGTCACCACGCCGTGGTCCGCGACGATCCGCTTCCGCGGGCCGCTGCTGGATTACGGCAACGTGATGATCCTCGAACCGTCGCGCGGCTATCTTCTGGTCTTCGCCGGGCTCGCGCAGGTGTTCGGCGAGACCGGCGACGTGCTGGCGGCGGGCGATCCGGTGGGCCTCATGGGCGGGGCCGAAGGCACCCCGCGCGAGTTCGGCGTGAACTTTGTCGTCGATGCCGCCCGCGGGACCGATGCGCCGGAGGCCGAGACGCTCTACATCGAGTTGCGGAAAGGCAAGGAAACGCTCGACCCCGCCGACTGGTTCGTGGCCAATGCCGTGGCGCCTCCGCTTGCGCCGGGCGCGGCCGAGGCCGAGCCGAGCGGCGACGCCGCCGAACCCGACCTCGCGGAGAGCGCGGCGGACGCGACGGGCAACGTGACACTGGCGCCGGCGACGGACGGGGCCGCAGAGGACGGGACAGACGGATGAAGACCTACCTTCTCGCCGGATTCGGCGGCGCGCTTGCCGGGCTGCTTCTCACCACGCAGCTTGCCGGTCCGCTGATCGCGCAGGAGGCGTCGAAGAACGCCTCGGTCTACGAACAGCTCGAGCTTTTCGGCAACGTGTTCGAGCGCGTGCGCCAGGACTATGTCGAGCAGGCCGACGACCGCGAACTGATCGAGGCGGCGATCAACGGCATGCTGACCTCGCTCGACCCGCATTCGTCGTTCCTGAGCAGCGACGATTATGCCGACATGCAGACCCAGACCCGCGGCAGCTTCGGCGGCCTCGGGATCGAGGTGTCGATGGAGGAGGGGCTGGTCAAGGTCATCGCGCCGATGGACGGCACCCCGGCGGCCGAGGCGGGCGTGCTGGCCGGCGACTTCATCACCCATGTGAACGGCGAGAGCCTGATGAGCCTCACGCTCGACGAGGCGGTGGACAAGATGCGCGGGCCGGTCGGCTCGGACATCACCATCACCATCCTGCGGCAGGGCGAGACCGAGCCCTTCGACCTCACCATGACCCGCGACACGATCCGGCTGACCGTGGTGCGGACCCGCACCGAGGGCGGCGCGATCGTGCTGCGCGTGACCACCTTCAACGACGAGACCCTCTCGACGCTGGAGACCGAGCTGGCGAAGGCGGTCGAGGAAGCGGGCGGCATCGACCGCATTACCGGCTTCGTGCTGGACCTGCGCAACAACCCCGGCGGGCTGCTCGATCAGGCGATCAGCGTCTCGGACGCCTTCCTCGACAAGGGCGAGATCGTCTCGACCCGCGGCCGCCACGAGGAGGATACCGAACGCTGGAACGCGGAGGCGGGCGATCTGGCGCAGGGCAAGCCGATGGTGGTCCTCATCAACGGGGGCTCGGCCTCGGCCTCCGAGATCGTGGCGGGGGCGTTGCAGGATCAGCGCCGCGCGATCGTGGTGGGGGAGCGCAGCTTCGGCAAGGGCTCGGTGCAGACGGTCATGCCCGTGACCGCCGACAGCGCCATCCGGCTGACGACGGCGCGCTACTACACGCCCTCCGGCCGCTCGATCCAGGCGCTCGGCATCAGCCCGGACATCGTGGTGGCGCAGCCGCGCGCGCAGCTTGGCCCGCAGACCGCCGAGACCGAGGAGGAGGACGCGAACACGCCGCGCTCGGCGTCGAGCTTCAACCGCTCGGAGGCCGACCTGCGCGGGGCGCTGAACAACGACAGCATCACGGACGACCAGAAGCGCCAGATCGAGGCCGAGATGGAAGCCGCCGAGGCCTCGGCGGCGCTGCGCGAGGAGGACTACCAGCTCGCCTATGCCGTGGACATCCTCAAGGGCCTCTCGGCGGTCGCCTATGACGCCGATCAGGTGCCCGCGGCGGCGAAGCCCGCGGTGACCGGCGAGGGCAGCGGCACCGGAGGCGCGCCGGTGTCGGAGCTTGCGCCGGAGGCGGGCGGGACGGATGCCGCGCCGGTCGAGGCGGCGCCGGCCGCACCCGCGGCGGAGGGCGAGGACGCGCCCGAGCCGCGGCCCGCGACCGAGTGAGCCGGGGCATGGGCGCCCAGAGCGACGCCGAGAACGCCCGCGGCGCCCTCGGCCTGCCCTACCGGCCCTGCGCCGGGGTGGTGCTGGTCAACCGCCAGGGCCTCGTCTTCGCCGGCCGCCGCATCGACAACCCGACCGACGCCTGGCAGATGCCCCAGGGCGGCATCGACGCGGGCGAGACCCCGCGCGAGGCCGCCCTTCGCGAGTTGGGCGAGGAGACCGGCGTCGCCCCGGCCCATGTCGAGATCGAGGGCGAGGCGGACTGGGTCCTCTACGACCTGCCGCCCGAGTTGCTCGGCCGCATCTGGAAGGGCCAGTTCTGCGGCCAGCGGCAGAAGTGGTTCCTGATGCGCTTCCTCGGCGAGGACCGCGACATCGACATCGCGACCGAGCATGCCGAGTTCGACCGCTGGCGATGGATGGCCCCCGAAGCGCTGATAGAGAAGATCGTGCCCTTCAAGCGCGAGGTCTACCGGACGGTATTCGACGCCTTCGCAGGCCACCTGCACCCGCAACGCTGATGCATCCCGCCTCCGCCCCGGCTCGCGCCGAACAGGGGCGGGTGCCGTTCTACCTCACCGTGACCGGCACGCTGCTCGCCGCGTCGATCCTGCTCGCCCGCGTCGGCGCCGACCGCGGCGCGCCGATGCTGTGGCTGCTCGTGGCGGCGATGGCAGGCGCAGGGCTGGCGGAACTGGCGATTGCCCGCGCGAGCGGCCAGCTGGGGCCGCTCACGCGCCGGGTGCTGGCCTATTCCGCCGGGTCGGGTCTGCTGATGGCGCTGCCGGCGGCGGTGGCGTGGAGCTCGGTCGCCCATGCGGGCGCGGGCTATGTCGCCTTCATGCACGCGCTGCCGATCCTGCTGACCTGGGTGCTGGCGCGGCTGATCGGGCTCGAGGGCCGCTCGCCCCGCAGGCTGCTGGCGGTGCTGCTGGGCCTCGGCGGCGGGGTGGTGCTGACGGCGGGGCAGCTCGCCGCCGGGACGGGCAGCGTCGGCTGGACGCTGGCGGCAACGGCGATCCCGTTCTTCCTTGCGCTCGGCAACGTCTACCGCACGCGTTACTGGCCGCCGGGCGCGGCACCGATCTTCCTCGCCGGGATGATGCTGCTTGGCACGGCGGTTTGCGCCCTGCCGCTGGCCCTCGTGGTGGAAGGCTCTGCCGCTGTGCGCGGCCTCGCCGCTCCCGGCGTCTGGCCCGTGGCTCTCGCCCTCGTCGCCGTGCTGACGGCGCAATACATCACCTATTTCCGCCTCCAGCAGGCCGGCGGCCCGGTCATGCTGTCGCTGATCGGCCCCGTTGCTGGCATCGCGGGTCCGCTCGGGGCGGTCCTGCTGCTGGGCGAGCGGCTGACGCCGGTGTTCCCGCTCGCCGCCGCCCTGACCTTCGCCGGGGTCTGGCTGATGCTCGCCCGCCGCTGAGGCTCAGCAGGGGTCCTCGGGCGCCGCGTCGAGGATCGCGATGGCCTCCTCCGCGGTCTCGACATAGGTGAAGAGGTCGAGGTCCTCGCGCGAGATCGTGCCTGCCTCGGCGAGCGCCTCCCAATTCACGATCCGCTCCCAGAACTCGCGCCCGAACAGCAGGAACGGCACCCGCCGCATGCGCCCGGTCTGGATCAGGGTCAGCGACTCGAACAGCTCGTCGAGCGTGCCGAAGCCGCCCGGAAAGACCGTGATCGCCCGCGCCCGCATCAGGAAATGCATCTTGCGGATGGCGAAATAGTGGAAGTTGAAGCTGAGGTCGGGGGTGACATAAAGGTTCGGCGCCTGCTCGTGCGGCAGCACGATGCCAAGACCGATGGAGTGCCCCCCGGCCTCTTGCGCGCCCTTGTTGCCGGCCTCCATGACGCCGGGGCCGCCGCCGGTGCAGATCACCCATTCATGGCCGTAATGGGCCATGCTGCGCTCGGTCACGAGATAGGCGAAGCGCTCGGCTTCGGCGTAGAAGTGGGTCAGGTCGCGCAGCGTGGGCGTCGCGGCGAGGTCGGCGGCCTCGGGGGGCGGGATGCGGGAGCCGCCGAACATGACGACGGTCGAGCGGATGCCGCGCTCGTCCATCACGATCTCGGGCTTCAGGAGTTCCAGCTGCAGGCGCACGGGCCGGAGATCCTCGCGCAGCATGAAATCAGTGTCGAGGAACGCCAGGCGATAGGACGGCGCGCGGGTCTGCGGCGTCGAGGGATCGCGCTCCGCGACCGCCGCATCCTCCGGGCTGCGGCGGAAGACGTTCTGGTGGCGCTCCTCATCGGTCATCGGCGGTCCTTCCGGTTGTCAGGGCCCGCATTGCGCGCCCGGCCGCCGCCATATAGGCCAAGCCGAGTTTACGCCACCCCGCCGGAGGACTGCCCGATGACCGCCATTCCCACCCCCGACGACCTGCAGCGCCTCGAGACCGCGATCGAAGCCGCCTGGGACGCGCGCGAGGCGATCACGCCCGAGACCGGCGGCGGCACCCGCGAGGCGATCGAGGAGACGCTCGAGGCGCTCGACCGCGGGCTGCTGCGGGTGGCCGAGCGGGACGCGGACGGCAGCTGGCGGGTGCATCAATGGGCCAAGAAGGCGGTGCTGCTGGGCTTCCGCTTGCGCGACATGGAGCCGATGCCCGGCGCGCCGCAGGACAGCAGCTGGTGGGACAAGGTGGACACCAAGTTCAAGGGCTGGGGACCTGAGGAATGGCGCGCGGCGGGCTTCCGCGCGGTGCCCGGCAGCATCGTCCGCCGTTCGGCCTTCATCGGCAAGGGCGTGGTGCTGATGCCTTCCTTCGTGAACCTCGGCGCTTACGTCGGCGAGGGCACGATGGTCGACACCTGGGCCACGGTCGGCAGCTGCGCCCAGATCGGCGCGCGGGTGCACCTGTCGGGCGGCGTCGGCATCGGCGGCGTGCTGGAGCCGATGCAGGCGGGTCCGACGATCATCGAGGACGACTGCTTCATCGGCGCCCGCTCGGAGGTGGTCGAGGGGGTGATCGTGCGCGAGGGATCGGTCCTCGGAATGGGGGTGTTCCTGGGGCAGTCCACGAAGATCCTCGACCGCGAGACGGGCGCGGTGAGCTATGGCGAGGTGCCGGCGGGCTCGGTCGTGGTCGCCGGGTCGATGCCGTCGAAGGGCGGTGTGCATCTCTACTGCGCGGTGATCGTGAAGCGCGTGGACGCGAAGACGCGGAGCAAGACGAGCATCAACGAGCTGCTGCGGGATTGAGCGGGCGGCGGTGCGTGCAGAGCACGCACCCTACGTCCGTGTAGGGTACGTGGTTTCCACGCGCCGGCTCACCCCTTCGGCCGGAACGCCTTGATGATGCTCTCGTCCGTCTCGATCCGCGCCGCCCCCATGAGGTCGAGGCAATAGGGCACCGCAGCGAACACGGCACGCAGGCAGGTGTCGATTGCCGCGGGCTTGCCGGGCAGCATGATGATGAGGCTCTTCTGCCGGATCGCCGCCGTCTGGCGCGACAGGATCGCGGTCGGCACCTCGGCGAGGCTCGCCCGGCGCATCTCCTCGCCGAAGCCCTCAAGCTCCTTCTCCATCACGTCGGCCACCGCCTCCGGCGTCTGGTCGCGCGGCGCCGGGCCGGTGCCGCCGGTGATGAGGATCAGGTCGGCGCCATCGTCGTCGCAGAGCTGGCGGAGCGTGTCGGCCACGCCCGCCCGGCCGTCGGGGATGACGTGCCGCGCAACCTCGATCGGCGATGTGATCACACGGCGCACCCAGTCCTCGATCGCGGGGCCGGAGCGGTCCTCGTAATCCCCCCGCGCGGCCCGGTCCGAGACCGTGACCACCGCGATCCGCGCCGTGGTCCGCTGCCCGCTCATCCGCGCCCCCGCGCGTTCCGCGCCGCGATCAACTTCAGGCGCAGCGCGTTGAGGCGGATGAACCCCGCCGCGTCCTTCTGGTCATAGGCGCCGGCGTCCTCCTCGAAGGTCACATGCGCCTCGGAATAGAGGCTCTGCTCCGACCAGCGGCCCACGCACTGCACCGATCCCTTGTAGAGCTTCAGCCGCACGGTGCCCGAGACATGCTCCTGCGACTTGTCGATCAGCGCCTGCAGCATCTCACGCTCGGGCGAGAACCAGAAGCCGTTGTAGATCAGCTCCGCATAGCGCGGCATGAGACTGTCCTTGAGATGCCCCGAGCCGCTGTCGAGCGTGATCTGCTCGATCCCCCGATGCGCCTCCAGGAGGATGGTGCCGCCCGGCGTCTCGTAGATGCCGCGCGACTTCATGCCGACGAAGCGGTTTTCCACGAAGTCGAGCCGCCCGACGCCATGCCGCCCGCCGATCTCGTTCAGCCGAGTCAGCAGCGTCGCGGGCGAGAGCACCTCGCCGTCGATCGACACCGCGTCGCCGCGCTCGAAGCCGATCTCGATGAACTCCGGTGCGTCCGGCGCGTCCTCGGGGTTTACGGTGCGCTGATACACATACTCCGGCGCCGCCTCCGCCGGGTTCTCGAGCGCCTTCCCCTCGCTGGACGTATGCAGCAGGTTCGCATCGACGCTGAACGGCGCCTCGCCGCGCTTGTCCTTGGCGATCGGGATCTGGTTTCTCTCTGCGAACTCGATCAGCTTCGTGCGGCTGGTCAGGTCCCAGAGCCGCCACGGCGCAATCACCTTGATCGCCGGGTCGAGCGCATATGCGGAAAGCTCGAAGCGCACCTGATCGTTGCCCTTGCCGGTCGCCCCATGCGCCACCGCATCGGCGCCGTGCTGATGCGCCAGCTCTACCAGCCGCTTCGCGATCAGCGGCCGCGCGATCGAGGTGCCGAGCAGATACTGCCCCTCGTAGACCGCATTGGCGCGGAACATCGGGAAGACGAAGTCGCGGACGAACTCCTCGCGCAGATCCTCGATATGGATGTTTTCCGGGGCGATGCCCAGCAGCTCGGCCTTGGCCCGCGCCGGTTCCAGCTCCTCGCCCTGGCCGAGATCGGCGGTGAAGGTGACGACCTCGCAGCCGTATTCGGTCTGCAGCCACTTGAGGATGATCGAGGTGTCGAGCCCCCCCGAATAGGCGAGCACGACCTTCTTCGGCGCGTCATCCTGCGGCATCTGCTGGCGTCCCTCATGAGCGGCTGATCCCGCGCGGCATAGGCCGAAACGCCCCGCCCGGCAAGTGAGGCGGCCTTGCGTTAACCGCCCTTTCAGGCGGGCCTGCTATGCCGCGCCGGTGCGCGAGCGGGATCGACAGAGGGGGATGAAAACGGGCGCGCCTGCGGGCCGCAGCCCCCGGCGCGCGCTACTGGCCTGCGCGGCGGGGATGCAGGGCACGGCGGCCGCAACCGCGCTGCGGCGCGCGGGGGTCGAGGTGATCCGCGCGGGGTGCGGCCCGGATGCGGCGGCGCAGCTGTCGCAGGGTCCGCCGGACATGGTGCTGCTCGACTGGAGCCTCGGCCCGCCGGGCGCCGACGCCCTCTGCCGCCTCCTGCGCGAAGAGGAGGGGCCGGAGGACTATGCCTATGTCCTGATGCTGGTCCCCGCAGGCGAACGCGCGGCGGCGCAGGCGGCGCTCGCGGCGGGCGCCGACGACATCCTCGCCGTCCCGTTCGAGGCGGTGGAACTGCAGGCCCGCGTCAGCGCCGGGCTGCGGTTGCTGGACATGGCCGACCGCGTGCGGGCCAGCAAGCGCGAGGTCGAAGCGGCGCTCGCGCAGCTGCGCTCCGCGCAGGCGGCGATGGAGGCCGACCTGTCGGAGGCGCGGCGGCTGCAACAGGGGCTGATCGGGCCGCGGCGGGTGAACCTGGGCGCGGTCACGGTCTCGCTGCTGCTGCGGCCCGCGGGGCATGTCGGCGGCGATCTGGTCGGCCTCTTTCCGATCAACGGCCACCGGATCGCGACCTATGCCGTCGATGTCTGCGGCAGCGGGGTGGCCGCGGCGCTGCTGGCCGCGCGGGTGGCCGCGCATCTGAGCCCCGGCTCGGGCGAGAACCTGGCGCTGAGACTGGATGAGCACGACCTCTACGACGCCCGCCCGCCGGTCGAAGTGGCGCGGCTCTTCAACCGCCTGATGCTGGAGGAGGTGGCTGGCGATTCCTATTTCACGATGGTCTATGTCGATCTCGACACGCTCTCCGGGCGCGGCCGGCTGGTGCAGGCGGGCCATCCGCATCCGATGCTGCAGCACCCGGACGGCCGCATCGAGGTCCTCGGCCGCGGCGGCCTGCCCGTGGGCGTGCTGCCGCAGGCTGATTGGGAGGAGGTCGGCTTCGTGCTGGAGCCGGGGGCGCGGCTGTTCCTTGGCTCCGACGGCATCACCGACGCGGTGAACCCCGAGGGCGTGCAGCTGGGCGAGGAGGGCCTCACCGCGATCCTGCGCACCAACACCTTCCTCTCGGGCGAGCCGCTGCTGGAATCGCTGTGCTGGTCGGTGGCGCAGTTCACCCGCGGCCAGGGCAAGGACGACATCTCGGCCGTCCTGCTCGAGCGCGAGGCGCCGCCGCCATAGCAGGCTCCAGACTTCTTCTGTCTACAAATATCCATCCTTCCCTTCCCACAGCCAGCAGCGCCCGGCCGAGGATTCCCGGGGTCATCTTCGCCCGCGCCAGTCCATGTCCCTGGGGTGCAGGACGAGGGCCTCGCGGGTGGGCGGGCAGGCAGCGCCCCGCCCTGTTCCGGCGTGACCCCGCTCCCTATATTGGCCCCAACCCGCGGCCTCACAGCCGCCCGCATCCGTTTCCCGAGGGCCCATGTCCAAGCTCAACCAGATCGCCTGGGACGATACCGTCCTGCCCTTCCAGCTCGACCGCTCGGGCGTGCGCGGCCGGGTCGCGCGCCTCGACGGGGTGCTGGAGCACATCCTCTCGCGCCACGACTACCCCGAGCCGGTCGCCGCCGCGGTGGCCGAGATCGCGCTGCTGACCGCGCTGATCGGGCCGACCATCAAGCTTCGCTGGAAGCTGTCGCTGCAGGTGCGCGGCAACGGCGCGATCCGCACGCTGGCCTGCGACTGGTATGCGCCCGAGACCGAGGGCGGACCGGCGCGGATGCGCGCCTGGGCCAGCTTCGACGCCGAGCGCCTCGACGAGACCGCGCCGCATTTCGGCCAGATCGGCGAGGGCTATTTCGCCATCCTGATCGACCAGGGACCGGGCACCGTGCCTTACCAGGGCATCACGCCCCTGACGGGCGGCAGCCTCGCGACCTGCGCGCAGACCTATTTCGCGCAGTCCGAGCAACTGCCGACCCGCTTCGCCCTGACTTCAGGCCGCTCGCAGTTGGGGCCGAGCGCCCCGGAGCAATGGCGCGCGGGCGGCATCATGCTCCAGACCCTTCCCGCGCAGCCGATGAGCGCCTCGGGCGAGGGCGGCAGCGGGGAGGGCGGGCTGATCGAGGCGGCCGACATCCTGCAGGGCGCGCAGTCCGAGGACTGGAACCGCGCCAACCACCTGCTCGAGACCGTCGAGCCGCTGGAGCTGATCGGGCCGACCGTGGCGCCCACGGACCTGCTCGTGCGCCTCTTCCACGAGGAAGTTCCGCGCGTCTTCGATCCGCAGCGGGTGGAGTTCGGCTGCTCCTGCTCGGCCGACCGGGTGCGGGGCACGCTCTCGATCTACTCGGCCAAGGACATCGGCCACATGACCACCGAGGACGGGCGCGTGACCGCCGACTGCCAGTTCTGCGGCGCGCATTACGAATTCGACCCGGCGAGCCTCGGCTTCGAGGCGACGGTCGATGCCGAGGGCCGTCCCCTGCCGGGCGCGGCGGCCGAGTGATGGACCTGGGCGCGCGCCTCACGGCGGCCCTCGCCGCCGAGGCGGGGCCGTCCTCGGACTACGACCTCGACGGGCTCAGGCCCGCGGGGGCCGGGCTGCGCTCGGCCGGGGTGCTGGCGGCGTTCCGCGCGGATACGGGCGACCTGATCCTGACCAAGCGCGCCTCGGGCCTGCGCCACCATCCCGGCCAGATCGCGCTGCCGGGCGGCAAGGTCGATCCCGGCGACGCCGACGAGACCGCAGCCGCCCTGCGCGAGGCGCATGAGGAGGTCGGCCTGCCGCCGGGCCAAGTCGAAGTGCTGGGCCGCCTGCCCGCGCATCGCACCGTCACCGGTTTCGCCATGGTCGGCGTCGTCGGCCTGATCCACGGTCCCTTCACGCCCGTCGCGGAGGCCGGCGAGGTCGAGGAAGTCTTCGAGGTTCCCTTCGCCCATATCGCCGACCCGGCCCGCTACCACATCGAGCGGCGGCAATGGCGCGGCGACTGGCGCTCCTACTACGTCGCGCCGTTCGGCCCCTATTACATCTGGGGCGCAACCGCCCGCGTCCTGCGTGGCCTGGCGCTGAGGCTCGCGGCGTGAGGCTGCCAGAGGCGATCACGGCCGAGCCGCGCCTGCAGCGGGTGCTGGCGATGCTCTCGGACGGGGGTCACGCCGCGCTGATTGTCGGCGGCGCGGTCAGGAACGGCCTGATCGGCGCGCCGGTCGAGGACGTGGACATCGCCACCGACGCGCTGCCCGCGCGGGTGCAGGAACTGGCGCAGGCGGCGGGCCTTCGCGCGGTGCCGACCGGCATTGACCACGGCACCATCACCGTCGTCACCGGCGGTCGCGGCTTCGAGGTCACGACCTTCCGCCGCGACGTCGAGACCGATGGCCGCCGCGCCGTCGTCGCCTTCTCCGACCGGGTGGAGGAGGACGCCGCGCGGCGCGACTTCACCATGAACGCGCTCTACGCCACGGCCGGGGGCGAGGTGATCGACCCGGTGGGCGGGCTGCCCGACCTCACCGCCCGACAGGTGCGCTTCGTGGGCAACCCGGCCGCCCGCATCGCTGAGGACTACCTGCGCGTCCTGCGCTTCTTCCGGTTTCATGCGTGGTATGGCGCGCCCGGAGCGGCCGACCCGGAGGCGCTCGCGGCCTGTGCCGAGGGTGCGCCCGGCATGGCGCGGCTGTCGCGCGAGCGGATCGGGGCCGAGACGCGCAAGCTGCTGGCTGCGCCCGATCCGTCCGAAGCTGTCGCGCTGATGGCTGGCGCGGGGGTGCTGGCCCAGGTTCTGCCCGGCGCCGATCCTGCCACCCTGCCGGCCCTGATCGCGGCCGAGCGTGGGGCGGGCGTCGCTCCCGACTGGCTGCGCCGCCTCGCCTCGCTGCACGGCGACGACCCGGCCGAAGCGCTGCGCCTGTCGCGCGCCGAGGCTGCGCGGCTCGCCCGCCTCGCGCCCGTGCCGGGCCGCTTCTCGGTCGATGCCGCGGGCTACCGCCTCGGCGAGAGCGCGGGCCGGGACGCCGCCCTGCTCGCGCAAGCCCGCGGCGAGCCTCTCCCTGAGGACTGGCCGCAGCGCCTCGCCGAGGCCGCGGCCTCACCCCTCCCCATCTCCGCCGCCGACCTGTCGCCGCCGCTTCAGGGTCCCGCCATCGGCCAGGGCCTGCGCGCGGCGGAACAGGCGTGGATCGACTCGGGTTTCGCCATGCCGGCGCCCGGCCTGATCGACGTGGCGCTGACCGTGGCGGAGACCGGGAAATGATGTTCCACGACCGTTTCGCGCGGATGATCGACGCCTTCCGCCCGGCCGAGGGACCGCCTCCGCGCCGGCTGCTGGCCTTCTTCCGCTGGTGCCTCGCGGGCGCCTGGCCGGGCCTCGCCGTGGCCGCCGTCGCCTCCGCCGCGGGCGGCATCGCCGACGTGCTCTCGGCCACGCTGCTCGGCGCCGTGGTGGATGCGGTGACGCTCTCCACCCCCGCGACGCTGGTCGCGGACCACGGGCTGCTGATCGCGGGATTTATCGTCTTCTTCCTCGTCGCGCGGCCGCTGATCTACGGCCTCTCGACCGCCTCCTCGAACGTCATCATCGGCCCCAACGTCCTGCCGCTGGTCCTGTCGCGCCTGCACCGCTGGACGCTGGGGCAGGCGGTGACCTTCTTCGACAACGACTTCGCCGGGCGCATCGCGCAAAAGCAGATGCAGACCGCCCGCGCCGTGACCGATGTGGCCTCCGAGGCGGTCAATACCGTCACCTTCGCCCTCGCCTCGGTCCTCGGCTCCGCCGTCTATCTCATCACCGTCGATTCGCGCAGCGGCTTGCTGCTGCTCGTCTGGCTGGTCCTCTACTTCGCGTTGATCCGCTTCTTCCTGCCGCGCATCCGCACGAGTTCCGCGGGCCGCGCCTCGGCCCGCGCGATGGTCTCGGGGCAGGTCGTGGACACGATCACCAACATCAAGACCGTGAAACTGTTCGCCCATGCCAGCCACGAGGACCGCGCCGCCCTGGGCGCGATGGAGGGCTTCCGCGAGGCCGCGCTCGACTTCGGCCGCGTCTCGACCTGGTTCCGCTTCTCGCTGATGCTGATCGCGGGCCTTCTGCCGGTGCTGCTGGTCGGCGCGGCGTTGATGCTGTGGCGGCAGGGGCAGGCCACGCCAGGCGATATCGCGGCCTCGGGCGCCATCGCCATTCGCCTCGCGCAGATGACCGGCTGGGTCAGCATGGCGCTGATGGGGGTCTGGGGCTCGATCGGCGAGGTCGAGGACGGAATGGAGACGCTCGCGCCCCCGCATGCGCTGACCGACGCGCCCGGCGCGCAGGCGCTCGAGCGGGCGGAGGGGCGGATCAGGTTCGACCGCGTGACCTTCACCTATGGCCGCGGCGCCGGGGGCCTCGAGAAACTCGACCTGCACATCGCGCCGGGCGAGCGGGTTGGCATCGTCGGCCAGTCCGGGGCGGGCAAGACCACGCTCGTCGCGCTGCTGCTACGCCTCTACGACGTCGAGAAGGGCGCGGTCTGCATCGACGGCCGCGACATCCGCGAGGTCACGCAGGAGAGCCTGCGCCGCCAGATCGGCATGGTCACGCAGGAAACGGCGATGTTCAACCGCAGCGCGCGGGCGAACATCCTCTACGGGCAACCCCGGGCGACCGAGGAGCAGGTCGTGGCGGCCGCGAAGGCGGCCGAGGCGCATGAGTTCATCCTCGGGCTGAAGGATTTCGCGGGGCGCACCGGCTACGACGCGCATCTGGGCGAGCGCGGGGTGAAGCTCTCGGGCGGGCAGCGGCAGCGGATCGCGCTGGCCCGCGCCTTCCTCAAGGACGCGCCGATCCTGGTGCTGGACGAGGCGACGAGCGCGCTCGACAGCGAGGTGGAGGCGCAGGTGCAGGACGCGCTGACGCGGGTGATGCGCGGCAAGACGGTGCTGGCGATCGCGCACCGCCTCTCGACCATCGCCGAGCTCGACCGGATCGTGGTGCTGGACGAGGGCCGCATCGTCGAGCAGGGCACCCATGCCGAGCTGCTGGCCAAGCGCGGCCGCTACGCCCGCTTCTGGGAGCGGCAGTCGGGCGGGTTCCTGGGCACCGACGAGCCGCGGGAAGCGGCCGAGTGAGCCTCTGGACGGTCGAACGGCTGGGCCGGCGCGGCGATGGCGTGGCGGTCGCGGCGGACGGGTCGCGGGCGCTTGCGCCGCTGACGCTGCCCGGCGAGGCGATTTCGGGCGAGGCGTCGGACGGGCGCATCGCGCAGCCGCGGATCGTCACGCCCTCGCCCGAGAGGGTCGCCGCGCCCTGCCCCCATTACCGCGCCTGCGGCGGCTGCTCGCTGATGCATGGATCGGAGGGCTTCGTCGCGGGCTGGAAGGCGCAGGTGGTCGAGACCGCACTCGCCGCGCGCGGCATCGAGGCAGAGGTGGAGGCGGTGCGGACCTCGCCGCCGCGCTCGCGCCGGCGCGCGGTGCTGGCCGGGCGGCGGACGAAGAAGGGCGCGCTCGTGGGGTTTCACGCCCGGGCCTCGGGGGTGATCGTGGAGGTTCCCGGCTGCCTCGTGCTGCGCCCCGCGATCCGCGACGCGCTGCCGCTGCTGGCTGAGATCACGGTGGCAGGCGCCTCGCGTTCGGGCGAGCTGGCGATGACGGTGACGGAGGGACCGGCGGGCCTCGATGTTGCGGTGCGCGGAGGCAAGCCGGCAGATCCCCCGCTCATGGCCAGGCTGGCCGGAATCGCGGCCGAGGGCGACCTCGCCCGGCTCGACTGGGACGGCGAGACCCTGACGCGCCGCGCGCCCTGGCTGCCGATGGGGGCCGCGCGGGTGGTTCCGCCGCCGGGCGGCTTCCTGCAAGCCACGGCCGAGGGCGAGGCGGCCCTCGTCGCCGCGGTGCTGGAGGGCAGCGCCGGGGCGGGCCGCGTCCTCGACCTCTTCGCCGGTTGCGGCACCTTCGCGCTTCCCCTCGCCTCGCGGGCGGAGGTGCATGCGGTCGAGGGGCTGGCCCCCGCCCTCGCCGCCCTTGATTCGGGCTGGCGGGCAGCCAAGGGGCTGCATCGCGTCACCACCGAGGTGCGTGACCTCGCGCGACGCCCCCTGCTGGCATCGGAACTGGGACGATTTGACGCGATCGTGATCGACCCACCCCGCGCCGGGGCCGAGGCGCAGGCCCGCGAAATCGCTGCAAGCACCGTCGGACGCGCCGTCTGGATCGCCTGCGACCCGGTGACATTCGCGCGCGACCTTCAACATCTCGTGGTTGCAGGCTGGCGGATCGACCAGCTGCAGGTCATCGACCAGTTCCGCTGGTCCCCGCATGTGGAAACTGCGGCGCATTTGACTCGACGCTAGCGACACGGTCGCGCCGCATGCTAAATTCTGCTCACGAACGCGAGATAAAAAGCGTCAGGGGCAGTGATGAGAAGACTTTTCCAGGCAGCCGCCGGGTTGGTGATGCTGGCCGTTGTGGCCGGCTGCGCGAATCGCGGGGAGGAGCCGTTTGTCGGGCCGGTTACGCAACTCCTCGTCCAGAAGGGCGAGCGCAAGATGCATCTGCTGAGCGGCAACCAGATCGTGAAGACCTATGAGGTCGGCCTCGGTTTCGCGCCGGACGGCACCAAGATGTTCGAGGGCGATGGTCGCACGCCCGAGGGCACCTATTTCATCGACCGGGTCAATCCCAACAGCCGCTATCACCTGTCGCTCGGCATCTCCTACCCGGCGCCGCAGGACATCGAGCGGGCAAGGGCCATGGGCGTCAGCCCCGGCAGCGACATCTTCATCCACGGCCAGGGCCCCGAGGGTCAGGCGCTGTCGAAGCAGATGCGCGACTGGACCGCGGGCTGCATCGCGGTGACCGACGAGGAGATGGAGGAGATCTTCCAGATCGTGCGTGCCGGGGTGCCGATCACCATCGTGCCGTGAGGCGGTGAGGCGTCTCGCCGCGAACGGTCCCGGGCGAGGTAGGGTGCGTGCTTTGCACGCACCGCGGGGCGAGACGGTGCGTGCAAAGCACGCACCCTACGCCTCAATACTTCAGTCCCGTATCGCACAGGACCGTGGCCACCGTCGCATCCTCCGCGAGGCGCCCGGACTCGAGCAGCTTTGCGGCCGCGCAGACATTCGCCGCCGCCGAGAGGCCGACATAGAGGCCCTCCTCCACCGCCAGCCGCCGGTGCCAGTCGCGCACCTCGTCATCTGTCACCGGAATGCTGAGGTCCATCAGGCTGGCGTCCCAATGCGGCGGGACGGCGCCGTAGCTGGTCCCCTGGATGATGTGGCCCGGCTTCACCACCGGCTCCCCCGCCAGCGGGCGACTGCCCTCCGGCTCGACCGCAGCGCAGAGGGTGAGGGGGTTCGCGGCTTTCAGCGCGCGGGCGACGCCCATGAAGGTGCAGCCGGTGCCGACCGCCGCGACCCAGCCGTCGACGGGGCCGCCGACCTGCTCGAGGATCTCGGGCCCGGTGGTGCTGGCATGGGCGGTGATGCCCTCGGCCGCGTTGAACTGGTCGACGAAGAAGGCGCCCTCCTCGTGCGCGATCCGCCGCGCGACCTCGGCGGCAGCGGCGATGTCGGCGCCGGTCACGCGACCGGGCAAGCCGTCCACTTGCGGGACCAGCACCACCCGCGCGCCGAGGCCCTCCATCATCCGCGCCCGCGCCGGGCTGTTGCCGGCCGACATGCTGGCGATGAAGGGGTGGCCGAGGGCGGCGCAGACCACGGCGAGGCCCGCGCCCATGTTGCCGCTGGTCATCTCGACCACCGGCGCGCCGGGGCTCAGGCGGCCATCCTTGCGCGCGGCGAGGATGATCGCCCGCGCCGCCCGGTCCTTGACGCTGCCGCCCGGCTGCAGGAACTCGGCCTTGGCGACGACGCGCCCCGGCCCGCGATGGATGCGGTCGAGGGCAACGAGCGGCGTGCGCCCGATCAGGTCAACGGCCGAGGCGCGGATCATCGGGCTCCTCCCGCAATGTCCGACGGCGGATGCCCGCGGAACCAGGCCGCGATCGCGTCGTGCTCATAAGCGCCCGGCCCCTCGCCCATCGGCTCGAGCCACCGATCCGGGATCGAGAAGCGCTCGCCGACCTCGGCCGGGTCGGCTTTCAACACCGCGCGGACGGCGCCCATGACGTAGCGCCGCCCCTCGCCGAGGCCGAGGACGATGAGCCGGGCCGCTGTCTCCATGCGGCCAGACTGCCGCATCCGCGCCCGGCCGTATAGCCTCAGCCGCCCATCACCAGCGTCCACCAGATCTTGCCCGACGGCTCCTGGTACCAGGCCATGCCGAGGTCACGGGCGGTCGGGTCCATGATGACGTCGCGGGTGTCGCGGGTCCGCATCCAGGCGTTCAGCGTCGCGATGTCGTTCTCGTAGGTCTCGGAGATGTTCTGCCCGATCAGGCGGCCAGCATAGCCCGCGCGCTGCACCCGGTCGATGGGCGAGCTGCCATCCGAGCCGAAGTGCCAGGCCCGGTTCTGAGCCGACATGTCGCGGGCATGGGCCTCGGCGGCGGCGGTCAGCTGCGGGTTCAGCTGCACCGGCGGCGCGCCGGAGGCCGCACGCAGCGCGTTCACCTCGCCCAGGATGCGCGGCGCAATGGCGGCGCTTTCGCGCGCGGTGATGGTGTAGGCCACCGGCAGCGGCAGGCCGTCGGGGCCGAGCTGCACCGGCGCCTGACGCGCGCAGGCCGCCAGCGCGAGGGCCGAGCAGAGGGCGAGGAGGGGCAGCTTGGTCATCGGTGTCATTGTCCTCTGGGCGCGCGCCGCCGGAGGCGCGGCCGGATCTTGTCGTGGCGGGTCGGCTATCCGCTCCTAGTCACCCGGAGTCCGCGCTTCAAACCCAAGATTGCGTGAAGCGGCGGGCTGTTGCACCGGTGCCAGAGTCGGGAACCTCTCGCGGCGGTTTGAATTGTTGAAAAAGGTCCGGTGCGGTAGGGGAATGGCAGGCAGTGTTTCGCCCCCGCAAGAGGCCGGGAACGGCCCGCAGAGAGGAGACAGCAAAGTGACCCGAACCCCTTCCCCCGCGCGCCTCAGCCGGCGCGGCTTCCTCGGCGCCTCGGCCGCCGGCCTCGGCGCCGCGGGGCTCGCGCTCCCGGCGGCGGCGCAGGCGCTCGACCCCTTCACCGGCAACCCGCTTCAGGGCGCGGCCGGGGGGGCCACACCCGATGCGGGGCTGGTGCAGACCGACCCGAACGCCGACATCCGCCACAACATCTCGTCGTGGCGTGCGCATAACGACTGGCGGCCCTATTTCAGCAACCTCGCCAACGGCGCGATCCTGATCGACTTCACCTCGCGCGCGCTGACCTACTGGTCCGAGGACGAATCGATCGTCCGCGTGTTCCCGACCTCGATCCCGGTCAGCGAGGACCTGACCCGCAAAGGCCGCACCGAGATCGTCAAGAAGGTGGACGGCCCCTCCTGGTCGCCGACCCCGGCGATGAAGGCGCGCAACCCCGAATGGCCGGACTTCGTGCCGCCGGGGCCGGACAACCCGATGGGCACCCATGCGCTGTGGCTGAGCTGGCAGTATTACCGCATCCATGGCACCCACGACACGCGCAAGATCGGCCGCAAGAGCTCGAACGGCTGCGTCGGCCTCTATAACGAGCACATCGCGCAGCTCTTCGCGTGGTCCAAGGTCGGCACGCAGGTGCTCATCATCTGAGGCGTCCGTCGGGGCGAGGTCTAGGGCGCCGGCCCGCTTCACCGCGGTCCGGCGCATTTTCGTTCAGACCCAGCCCTGCAGGTTCTCCTCCACCAGCCGCGCCATCAGCGCGATATGCGCCCCCCCGGCGTTCAGGCAGGGCACATAGGTGAACCCCGTTCCGCCCGCGGCCTCGTAGCTCTCGCGGATCTCGCCGTTGATCTCCTCAAGCGTCTCGATGCAGTCGGAGGCGAAGGCGGGCGAGATGATGGCGAGGTCGCGTACGCCCGCGCGGGCGAGGTCGGCCACATGCTCGACGGTGTAGGGGCGCAGCCATTCCTCGCTGCCGAAGACCGACTGGAACGTCGTGTCGATCACGCCATCAGGCCAGCCCAGCCGCTCGGCCAGCAGGCGCGAGGTCTTCTGGCACTGGCAGTGATAGGGGTCGCCCTCCATCAGGTAGCGCTTCGGCATGCCGTGATAGCTCGCCACCAGCTTCTCGGGCACGCGGCCCTCGAGCGTCCGCTCGATCGTCCCGGCGAGCGCGTCGATATAGTCGGGGCGGTCGAAATAGGCCGCGACCGTGCGGCTCGCGGGCTGCCATTTCTGCGCCATCAGCGCGCGGAAGAACTGGTCGTTGGCGCTCGCGGTCGTGGAGCCGGCATATTGCGGGTAGAGCGGGAAGAACAGGAGCCGCTCGCAGCCGGCCTTGACCATGCGATCGACCACCGAGGGGGTCGAGGGATTGCCGTAGCGCATGGCGAAATCGACCAGCACGCGGTCGCCGTAGGTCTCGGCCAGCGTCGCGGCCAGCTTCTCGCATTGCTCCCGCGTGATGGTCATCAGCGGGCTTTCGTTCTTCTCGGTGTTCCAGATCAGCCGGTAGTTCGCGCCCGAAGTGAAGGGCCGCTTGCTGAGGATGATGCCCTGCAGCAGCGGCTGCCACTTCCACCTTGGATAGTCGATCACCCGCTGGTCGCTGAGGAACTCGCTCAGATAGCGGCGCATCGACCAGTAGTCGTGGTTGTCGGGCGTGCCGAGGTTGGCGATCAGGACGCCGACCTTCGGCTTTGGCAGGGCCGGATGGTCGGCCGGGGCATGGGCGGGCTGATGGGTCATGGCTCGCTTTCGGAAGGACGCGCGCGGGCGAGGGCGTCGGCCAGCGACACCGTGGCCGAGCCCGGCCGCAGGGGTTTCGGCTGCGAGGGCGCGGGCGCCCAGCCGGTGAGGAAAATGAGTTCAATCCGCGCCAGGACGCGGGCGGGATCGTCGGGATCGGGATTGGCCTCGGCATAGAGCTGCGCCGCGTGGGCCAGCACCGCGCGCGGCAGCGGCTGGCGGCGACGGTCGGCCATGGCGTTGCCCTCGCCCATCGCGCGCAGCTCGCGGCCCAGGTGGAGCATGTCGCGGTAGCTGAGCGTCACCGGCACCGAATCGGCCACCGGCAGCGCGAGGCCTGCGCGGGAGATGAGGCCGCCCAGATCGCGCAGGTCGCCCATCGGAAGGACATGAGGCGAGAGGCCGCCGGTCAGCTCGACCTCCGCCTGCGACAGGGCGGCGCGCAGCCCCGCGAGGCTCTCGCCGCCGGGCAGGACGGCGAGAAAGAGGCCGTCGGGACGCAGCGCGCGGGCAGCCTGCACCATCTGCCCCACCGGATCGTCGGCCCAGTGCAGCGCCAGCGCATGGATCACGAGGTCGAGCGAGGCCGGGGCGAGGTCCAGCACCTCAGCATCCGCGACCTGCCGTGCGGTCGGGAAGCGGGCCGACCAGGTATCGGGCCAGCCGCTGACGACGGCGAGGTCTGTAAACCGCCTGTTAATCTCTGCCAGCCTATCCTTGATCTCGTCGGCGGCGAGGTCGTGGAGGAGCGTCACGGGTCCCTGCCGCCGGGCGCGGGCGCGGCCAAGCTCGAGCCGGGCGCGATCGGTGAGGCGGCGTGGCGAGGAGGGCGCGGAAGTCATGGGGGCGGAACCTAGTGCCATCGGCGCGGCATGGAAAGGCGCGCTGCGGCTGATCTATCCGCCGCAATGCCCGGCCTGCGACACGCCGGTGGCCGAGGACGGCGGCCTCTGCCCCGGCTGCTGGCGCGAGGCGGGGTTCATCACGGGCGCGGCATGTGACGCCTGCGGCAGCCCCCTGCCTTCGCCCGGCGAAGGCGCGGCGGGGATGCTGGTCTGCGACGACTGCATGGCGCTCGCCCGGCCCTGGGCGCGGGGGGTGGCGGCGCTGCGCTATTCCGGCACCGGGCGGCGGCTCGTGCTGGCGCTGAAGCATGGCGACCGGCCCGACCTCGCGCCGTTGCTCGGCCGGTGGCTGGCGGATGCGGTGGGTGCGGCAGAGGGCGCGGTGGTGGTGCCGGTGCCGGTGCATCCGCGGCGGCTGCTGCGGCGGCGCTACAACCAGGCGGCGCTGATCGGGGCGGCGGTGGCGCGGCGGCTGGGGCTGGCGCACCGGCCCTCCGCGCTGAGGCGGCTGCGGCACACGCCGATGCAGGACCACCGCAGCCTCGCGGACCGGTTCGAGAACCAGCGGGGCGCGATCGGCGTTTCCCTCCCGGATGCCGCGCGCATCGCCGGGAGGCCGGTGCTGCTAGTGGATGACGTCATGGCCTCTGGCGCGACGATGGCGGCGGCGGCCGAGGCGCTGACGGCGGCAGGCGCAGGGCCGATCACCGCCGCCGTGGTGGCAAGGGCGGTGAAGGATGACTAGATCGGGGCTGACCCCGAACGAAGGAGCCGGATGATGGCCGATGCGCCGAAAGTCGAGATTTATCTCACCCGCAGCTGCCCCTACTGCCACATGGCCCGCGGGCTGCTGGACCAGAAGGGCGTCTCCTATGAGGTCGTCGACGTGGGCGCCGATCCCTCGCGCCGGGCCGAGATGACGCAGCGCTCAAATGGCGGCCGCACGGTGCCGCAGATCTTCATTGACGGGCGGCCGGTGGGCGGGTCGGACGACATCCACGCGCTCGACCGGATGGGCAAGCTCGACCCGATGCTCGGCCTCTGATGCGCGCCGGGCTGGTCCAGCTGACCTCCGGCGACGACCCGGAGGCGAACCTGCCCGAGACGCAGGCGCTCATCGACGAGGCGGCGGGCGCGGGCGCGGGGCTGATCCTGACGCCGGAATGCACCAACATCGTCAGCAGCGACCGTGCCCATCAGCGCGCCGTGCTGCGGACGGAAGCCGAGGACCAGACCCTCGCCGCCCTGCGGGCGCAGGCGGCGGCGCGTGGCGTCTGGCTGCTCATCGGCTCGCTGATGCTGCGCGCCGACGACCCGGCGGAGGAGCGGCTCGTCAATCGCAGCCTGCTCCTCGCGCCGGACGGCCGGATCGCCGCTCGCTACGACAAGATCCACATGTTCGACGCCGACCCCCGCCCCGGCGAGAGCTACCGCGAGAGCGCCGCCGTGCGCCCCGGCGAGGCGGCCGTCATGGTGCGCGAGCCGCTGCCGCTCGGCCTGACGATCTGCTACGACCTGCGCTTTCCCGCGCTCTACCGCCGCCTCGCGCAAGCGGGTGCGGAGGTGCTGACGGTCCCCGCCGCCTTCACCGTGCCGACCGGCGAGGCGCATTGGGAGGTGCTGCTGCGCGCCCGCGCGATCGAGACCGGCTGCTATGTGCTGGCCCCGGCGCAATGCGGCACGCACCCGTCGCGGAGGCCGACCGATCGACCCCGGCGCAGCTACGGCCACAGCCTCGCCGTGGCCCCCTGGGGCGAGGTGCTGGCGGATGGCGGCACCGCGCCCGGCGTCACGCTGGTCGAGATCGACCCCGAGGCCGTGGCGGCGGCGCGGCGGCGGATCGCCTCGCTCAAGGGCGACCGCGAGTTCTCCGGGCCGTGACGCCTCAGGCCGGCTTCAACCCGGTGGCGATGTAGTTGCAGGAGAGATCCCGATCCGAGAGCGACCAACTCCACGAGACCGGGTTGAAGACCATGCCGCGGCGGTCCACCGGCGCGAGGCCAGCCCCGCGCATCATGCCCGCAAGCTCGTCGGGGGTGATGAACCGCTGCCAGTCATGCGTGCCGCGCGGCAGCCAGCGCATCACCCACTCCGCGCCCACGATGGCGAGCGCGAAGCTGCGCGCGGTGCGGTTCAGCGTCGAGACGATCACGAGGCCGCCGGGCCGCGCCAGCCCCGCGCAGGTGGCGACGAAGGCGGGGGGATCAGCCACATGCTCGACGATCTCGAGCGCGAGGACCGCGTCGAACCGCTCGCCCGCGGCGGCGAGGGCCTCGGCGGTGGTGGCGCGATAGTCGATCGCCAGCCCCTGCTGCGCTGCATGAAGCCGCGCGACCTCGATGTTGCGCGCCACCGCGTCGGCGCCGACCACCTCGGCCCCGAGCCGCGCCATCGGCTCGCTGAGGAGCCCGCCGCCGCAGCCGATGTCCAGCAATCGCAGCCCCTCGAACGGCCGCTCCGCCCGCCGGTCGCGCCCGACCTGCGCCGCGACCTGCCCAACCACATAGTCCAGCCGCACCGGGTTCATCAGGTGCAGCGGCCGGAACTTGCCTTTCGGGTCCCACCACTCGGCCGCCATCGCCTCGAACTTGGCGAGTTCCCCCTCGTCGATGCTGCTCATCTTCGCGGTCCTCCGGTGGCGGGCGTCGCCGGCCAAGGGTATAGCTGAGGCATGGACAGGGAACACGGTCAAATCGGCGCGGGCGGGCGGCTCTATCCAGGGGGCGAGCCCTTCGACCGGCGGCAGATCGACATGGGCGACGGGCATCGCGTCTATGTCGAGCAGTTCGGCCATCCCGAGGGGCGGCCGGTCGTCGTGCTGCATGGCGGGCCGGGGGGCGGCTGCTCGCCCTTCATGCGGCGCTTCTTCGACCCGGCGCATTACCGCGTGGTGCTGTTCGACCAGCGGGGCTGCGGCCGCTCGACCCCGCGCGCCTCCGTGGCCCGCAACACGACGGCGCATCTGCTGGAGGACATCGAGGCGATCCGCGTCACGCTGGACCTCGGCCCGGTGCTGCTGTTTGGCGGCAGCTGGGGGGCGACGCTCGCGCTCGCCTATGCGCAGGCGCGGCCCGAGGCGGTGGCGGGGCTGATCCTGCGCGGCGTGTTCCTCGGGCGGCGGCGCGAGCTCGACTGGTTCTACGGCGGCGGGGCGGCGCGGTTCTTCCCCGAGCTCTGGGCGCGCTTCCAGGCGCCGATCCCAGAGGACGAGCGTGGCGACATGATCGCGGCCTATCACCGGCGGCTGTTCAGCGGCGATGCGGCGGTGGAGGCCACGCATGCCCAGTCCTGGCTGGCCTGGGAGAACTCGCTCGCGGGGTTCGGCGACACTGGCGGGGGTCCGGCGCCGTCGGACTACGCGCGCGTGTTCGCGCGGCTCGAATGCCACTATTTCGCCAACCGCTGCTTTCTGCAGGAGGGCCAGCTTCTCGCGCAGCGGCACCGGATCGAGCATCTGCCGGCGGCAATCGTGCAGGGGCGCTTCGACATGGTCTGCCCGCCGGTCTCGGCGCATGAGCTGGCCGATGGCTGGATTGCGGCCGACCTGCGGATGGTGCCGTCCTCCGGGCATGCGCTGAGCGAGCCGGCGATCGCGGCGATGCTGGTGCGGGTGATGGACGACTGGCGGGAGATGGGCTGACAAAAGCGATTTCCCTGCGAGAAACCGGAACGATCCTTCGCAGAAGGATCGACCCTTTCCGCCGCATCCCTTGCAACGCCGCCCCGGCCTCGCTATATGCCTTCCAACAGCGGAGCAGGCTTCCACCCCCTGCCCCACCGGATGCTTCCGCACGGGCCGCTGACGGCCCGTTTTTCGTTTCCCGACCCCCGCCCCGCCGAGGACGACCCGCATGAGCGACCTCATCGCCAAGACCGCCATCGACCGCCGCCTCGCCGAGATCGTGCAGCCGGTGATCCAGGACATGGGCTACGAACTCGTCCGCCTGCGGCTGCAGGGGGGCCGCACGGCCACGCTGCAGATCATGGCCGACCGGCCCGAGGGCGGCATCAACGTCGAGGACTGCGGCGACATCTCGATCGCGGTCAGCGCGGTTCTCGACGTGGAAGACCCGCTGGAGGACGCCTATCATCTGGAGGTCTCCAGCCCCGGCATCGACCGGCCGCTGACCCGCCTCAAAGATTTCGAGACCTTCGAGGGCTACGAGGTCCGGCTCGAGACCAGCCAGCCGATCGACGGCCGCAAGCGCTTCAAGGGCGTGCTGGCGGGCGTGGAGGGCAATGAGGTGCTGCTGAACCTCGAGGAGCAGGGGCAGGTGCAGACCATCGGCCTCGACTTCGAATGGCTGACCGACGCCAAGCTGGTGCTGACTGACGAGCTGATCGCCGAGATGCTCAAGCAGCGCAAGGAGGCGGGCACGCTCGACGACGCCGCCCTCGACGAGGGCGCCTTCGACGCTATCGAGACCGAAGCCGACACCGACGACGACATTGCAACCGACGAAGCCGGTCCTGCGACCGGCGCCAAGGAGTGATCGCCTGATGGCCATTACCGCAGCCAACCAGCTCGAGCTTCTGCAGACCGCGGAAGCCGTCGCGCGCGAGAAGATGATCGAGCCGGAACTCGTCATCGAGGCGATGGAGGACAGCCTCGCCCGCGCCGCGAAGTCGCGCTACGGCGCCGAGATGGACATCCGCGTCAGCATCGACCGCAAGACCGGCAACGCCCGCTTCACCCGCGTCCGCACCGTGGTCGAGGACGAGGCGGTCGAGAATTACCAGGCCGAACTGACGGTCGATCAGGCGCGGCCCTACCTGGACGACCCGAAGGTCGGCGACATGATCGTGGACGAGGTGCCGCCGGTCGAGCTCGGCCGGATCGCCGCGCAATCGGCCAAGCAGGTGATCCTGCAGCGCGTCCGCGAGGCCGAGCGTGACCGCCAGTACGAGGAGTTCAAGGACCGCGCCGGGACGATCATCAACGGCATCGTCAAGCGCGAGGAATACGGCAACATCATCGTGGACGTGGGCCGCGGCGAGGCGATCCTGCGCCGCAACGAGAAGATCGGCCGCGAGAGCTATCGCCCGAACGACCGCATCCGCGCCTATGTCAAGGACGTCCGCCGCGAGGCCCGCGGGCCGCAGATCTTCCTCAGCCGCACCGACCCGCAGTTCATGGCGGAACTCTTCCGCATGGAAGTGCCGGAGATCTATGACGGCATCATCGAGATCAAGGCCGTGGCCCGCGATCCGGGCAGCCGGGCCAAGATCGCCGTCATCTCCTATGATAACAGCATCGACCCGGTCGGCGCCTGCGTGGGCATGCGCGGCTCGCGCGTGCAGGCCGTCGTGGGCGAGTTGCAGGGCGAGAAGATCGACATCATTCCGTGGTCGCAGGACCAGGCGACCTTCCTCGTGAACGCGCTGCAGCCGGCCGAGGTCAGCAAGGTCGTCGTCGACGAGGACGCGCCGCGGATCGAGGTCGTGGTGCCGGAGGAGCAGCTGTCGCTGGCCATCGGCCGGCGCGGCCAGAACGTGCGCCTCGCCTCGCAGCTCACCGGCCTCGACATCGACATCCTCACCGAGGAGGAGGAGAGCAAGCGTCGCCAGGCCGAGTTCAACGCCCGCACGCAGCTCTTCATGGACACGCTCGATCTCGACGAGTTCTTCGCCCAGCTTCTCGTGACCGAAGGCTTCACCAACCTCGAGGAGGTGGCCTATGTCGATGTCGGCGAGCTGCTGTCGATCGACGGCGTGGACGAGGGCACGGCCGAGGAGCTTCAGGCCCGCGCCCGCGACCATCTGGAGGCGGCGAACAAGGCCGCGCTCGAGAACGCGCGCGCCTTGGGCGCCGAGGACAGCCTGATCGACTTCGAGGGGCTCAGCCCGCAGATGGTCGAGGCGCTCGCCAAGGACGGCATCAAGACGCTCGAGGACTTCGCCACCTGCGCCGACTGGGAACTGGCCGGCGGCTGGACCACCCAGAACGGCCAGCGGGTGAAGGATGAGGGGCTGCTCGAGCCCTTCGATGTGAGCCTCGAGGAAGCGCAGACGATGGTGATGACGGCGCGCGTGATGCTGGGCTGGGTCGATCCCGACGAGCTGATGGCGGTGGCCGAGGGCGAGGAAGACGCCGAGGCCGAAGCCGAGACCGGTGAAACCGAGGAGGGGCGGGCCTGATGGCCCGCTGAGGGCCCGAATGACCCGCGGCGGACGGCCAAAGGATAACGACGCGCCCGAGCGGCGCTGCATCGTCACCGGCGAGACCGGCGGCAAGGCCGGCCTCGTGCGCTTCGTCGTCGGGCCGGAGGGCGAGGTGTTTCCCGACCTGGCCGAGAAGCTGCCGGGCCGGGGCATGTGGGTCACGGCCGGACGGGCCGAGATCGAGACCGCGGTCCGCAAGGGCCTCTTCTCCCGCGCCGCGAAGGCGCAGGTGAAGGCGCCCCAGGACCTCGCGGACCGGGTCGAGGCTGGCCTCGCCCAGCGGGTGGTCGAACTGGTGTCGCTGACCCGCAAGGCGGGCCGCGCGGTGGCCGGGTTCGAGAAGGTGAAGGACTGGCTCGCCGCCGGGCGGGCGAAGGTGTTGCTGCAGGCCTCGGACGGGTCCGAGCGCGGCAAGGGTAAGTTGTGGACGCCCGAGGGAGGCCGCTGGTTCGGCTGCCTGACGGCATCAGAATTGGGTTTGTCCTTCGGGCGGGCTTCTGTCATACACGGCGCGCTCGCGCCGGGGGGCCTGACCGACAAGGTGATCAGGGACGCCAGCAGACTGAACGGTCTGCGCGGGCATGTCGGCAGTCGGTCTGCCGGAGAGGATTCGGGTACGGAATGAGCGATACTGACGGGAAGAAGCCGCTGGGCCTCGGTGGCGCCGGCCGTTCGGGCCAGGTGAAGCAGAGCTTCAGCCACGGTCGCACCAAGACCGTGCAGGTCGAGACCAAGCGCAAGCGCGTCGTGGTGCCGAAGCCCGGCGCCGCGGCGACAACGGCGCGGCCCGGCTCGGTCGCGGCTGTCGCCTCCGATCCCTCCAAGCGTCCGGCCGGGATCTCCGAAGCCGAGATGGAGCGCCGGCTCAAGGCGCTGCAGGCCGCCAAGGCCCGCGAGGTCGAGGAAGCCGCGAACCGTGCCGCCGAGGAAAAGGCCCGCGAGGAGGAGCGCGAGCGCCGCCGGGCCGAGATCGAGGCCAGGGAGCGCGAGGAGCGCGAGCGCGAGGAAGCCCTGCGCCTCAAGGCCGAGGAAGATGAGCGCCGCGCCCGCGAGGCCGAGCTGCGCGCGCAGAAGAAGGCCGAGGTCACGGCCAAGCCCGCGGCTGCCACGCCGGCCGACCGCGCCGCGGCCGAGGCCGCCGCCGCCCGCGCCGAGAAGCCGGGCGTGGGCACCGGCCCGCGCCGCACCGACCGCGACCGGGGCGATGCGCCCGGGGCTGATCGCGATGCCCGCGGCAAGGGCAAGGGCGAGGACAGCCGCCGCACCGGCAAGCTCTCGGTCACCGCCGCGCTGTCCGGCGAGGGCGGGCGTCAGCGCAGCCTCGCAGCGATGAAGCGCAAGCAGGAAAAGGCCCGCGCCAAGGCGATGGGCCAGTCGCAGCGGGCCGAAAAGCAGTTCCGCGACGTCCAGCTGCCCGAGACGATCACCGTCGCCGAGCTTGCCAACCGCATGACCGAGCGCGTGGCCGCGGTCATCAAGTCACTGATGAAGATGGGCATGATGGTCACGGCCAACGAGCCGATCGACGCCGACACGGCCGAACTGGTGATCGAGGAATTCGGCCACCGCGCGGTGCGCGTCAGCGATGCGGACGTGGAGCAGGTGCTGCACACGCAGGACGACGCGCCCGCCGACCTGCAGCCGCGCGCCCCGATCATCACGATCATGGGCCATGTGGACCACGGCAAGACCTCGCTGCTGGACCGCATCCGGCAGGCGAACGTGGTCTCCGGCGAGGCCGGCGGCATCACCCAGCATATCGGCGCCTATCAGGTGACGACCGATTCGGGCGCGGTGCTGACCTTCCTCGACACGCCCGGCCACGCCGCCTTCACGTCCATGCGGGCGCGGGGGGCGAACGTGACCGACATCGTGGTGCTGGTCGTGGCCGCCGACGACGCGGTGATGCCGCAGACGGTCGAAGCCATCAACCACGCCAAGGCCGCGGGCGTGCCGATGATCGTGGCCATCAACAAGATCGACAAGCCCTCGGCCAATCCGCAGAAGGTCCGCACCGACCTGCTCCAGCACGAGGTGGTGGTCGAGGCGATGTCGGGCGACGTGCAGGACGTCGAAGTCTCGGCCGCGACCGGCCAGGGCATCGACGCGCTGCTCGAGGCGATCGCGCTGCAGGCCGAAATTCTGGAACTGCACGCCAACCCCGACCGCGCCGCCCTCGGCGCCGTGATCGAGGCCAAGCTCGACGTGGGCCGCGGCCCGGTGGCGACGGTGCTGGTCCAGAACGGCACGCTGAAGCAGGGCGACATCTTCGTCGTCGGCGAACAGTGGGGCAAGGTCCGGGCGCTGATCGACGACAAGGGCGAGCGCGTGAGCGTGGCCGGGCCGTCGGTGCCGGTCGAGGTGCTGGGCCTGAACGGCACGCCCGAGGCAGGCGACGTCCTGAACGTGGTCGAAACCGAAGCGCAGGCGCGCGAGATCGCCGACTACAGGAGCCAGGCCGCGAAGGACAAGCGCGCCGCCGTGGGTGCCGCGACGACGCTCGAGCAGCTGATGGCGCGGGCCAAGGCGGACGAGAACGTGGCCGAGCTGCCGGTGGTGGTGAAGGCCGACGTGCAGGGCTCGGCCGAGGCAATCGTCCAGGCGCTCGAGAAGGTCGGCAACGAAGAAGTCCGCGTCCGCGTGCTGCATTACGGCGTCGGCGCGATCACCGAATCGGATATCGGCCTGGCCGAGGCATCGAGCGCGCCGGTGATCGGCTTCAACGTCCGGGCGAACGCCCCGGCGCGGAGTGCCGCGAACCAGAAGGGCGTCGAGATCCGCTACTATTCGATCATCTACGACCTGATCGACGACATCAAAGCCGCGGCGTCGGGCCTGCTGTCGGCCGAGGTGCGCGAGCACTTCATCGGCTATGCCGAGATCAAGGAAGTGTTCCGCGTCTCCGGCGTCGGCAACGTCGCCGGCTGCCTCGTGACCGAGGGCGTCGCCCGCCGCTCGGCCGGGGTGCGTCTGCTGCGCGACAACGTGGTGATCCACGAGGGCACGCTGAAGACGCTCAAGCGCTTCAAGGACGAGGTGAAGGAGGTCCAGTCCGGCCAGGAATGCGGCATGGCCTTCGAGAACTACGACGACATCCGCAAGGGCGATGTCATCGAGATCTTCGAGCGCGAGGAGGTCGAGCGCACGCTCTGACAGCGTCGCGGCCGACGTCGGACGAACCGAAAAAGGGCGCCCCGCGGGGCGCCCTTTTGCTATGCGCTTGCCGTCCGTCCTGCCGCAGGCAGGCGCCCGACGGGCTTGCCCTCATAGGTCTGCCCCCCCACCCGCACGATCATCGTGCCTGCCGGGGTCAGCCGCTCGAACAACCCCTGAATGGATACGCAAGTACCGATTGTGATGGTTCGGATCATCCCTGCCTCCTGTCCCAGGGTCAGGTATGTCGCAAAAAGGTTTACATTCCAAAAAGAATGTTGCCCTCATTCCGCTTGCCGCAGATGAAAGTTTCGCGCTGCGGCGCGGCAGGAGCGCGGAAGCATCACCGCCAGAGCGCATCTTCAGCCCCGAGACGATCCGGTTGGGCCGAAAAGCGCTTCAACAGGCGAAGAGAATCAGAGCCAGTCGCGCAGGATCGGGATCAGCGGCAGGTCGGCGGGCGGCATCGGGTAGGCGGCGAGATCCCGCGCGCGCACCCAGGCGAGCGCCTGATGCTCATGCGCGCGCAGCTGCCCCTGCCAGCGGCGGCAGGCGAAAAGCGGCATCAGCAGGTGGAAGGACTCGTAGGCGTGGCTGGCGAAGGTCAGCGGCGCGAGGCACGAAGCCCAGGTCTCGATGCCCAGTTCCTCGTGCAATTCGCGGATCAACGCGCCCTCGGGCGTCTCTCCCGACTCGACCTTGCCGCCCGGAAACTCCCACAGCCCGGCGAGCGACTTGCCCTCGGGACGTTGCGCCAGAAGCACACGCCCGTCGGCATCGATCAGCGCCACCGCGGCGACGAGCAGGAGGTTCACGACCGGTAATCGGCGTTGATGTCGATGTAGCCATGCGTGAGGTCGCAGGTCCAGACGGTGCGCTCGCCCTGTCCAAGCCCGAGATCCACGGCCAGCACCAGTTCCTGCCGCTTCATGTAGGCGGCGGCCGCGGTCTCGTCGTAGCCGGGATCGCGGAAGCCGTCGCGGGCCAGCGTCAGCTCGCCGAAGCGGATCGTGAGGCGGTCGCGGTCGGCCTGCGCGCCGGACTTGCCCACCGCCATGACGACCCGGCCCCAGTTGGCGTCCTCGCCGGCGATGGCGGTCTTGACCAGCGGCGAGTTGGCGATCGACATGGCGACCCGGTGCGCGTCCGCGTCGGAGGCGGCGCCAGTCACGCGGACCTCGACGAGTTTCGTTGCCCCCTCGCCGTCGCGGACGACTTGCTTCGCCAAGTCCTCCATGACGCCATGCAGCGCCGCGGCGAAGGCCTGCCCCGTGGCACCGCGGGCCGAGCGGATCGGCGCGGCGGGCGAGCGGCCCGTCGCCGCGACGATCAGCGCGTCCGAGGTCGAGGTGTCGCTGTCCACGGTGATCGCGTTGAAGGTCGTGCCGAGCGAGCGCGAGACCATCCGCTGCAGCACCTCGGGCGCGATCGCGGCGTCGGTGAAGATGTAGACCAGCATCGTCGCCATGTCCGGCGCGATCATGCCCGAGCCCTTGGCGATCCCGGCGATGCGGATCGTGCCGCCTTCGCCCTGCACCTCTGCCGCGGCGCCCTTGGGGAAGGTATCGGTGGTCATGATTGCGCGGGCGGCGTCGGCGATGCCGTCCGGCGCGAGCCGCGCCGCGGCCTCGCCGATCACGGCGGTGATGCGCTCATGCGGCAGCGGCTCGCCGATCACGCCGGTCGAGGACGAGAACACGCGCCCCGGCGGCACGCCGAGGGCCTGCGCCACCGCACCGGTCACGGCATCCACGCCCTCCTGCCCGCGCCTGCCCGTGAAGGCGTTGGCGTTGCCGGAGTTGACGATGATCGCCGCGCCCTCGCGGCTCGCGCGCCCCGCCGCAAGCTTCGCCTCGCAGTCGAGCACGCTCGGGGCGCGGGTGGAGGAGCGGGTGAAGGCCCCGGCGATGGCGGTGCCGGGGGCGAGGCGGACCAGCATCACGTCGGTGCGGCCCTGATACTTCACCCCGGCCGCGGCGGTGGCGAACTCCACCCCCTCGATCACCGGAAGGTCCGGGAAAGACGCGGGCGCGAGGGGCGAGACCGGGAGCGCGGCCTTCGCCATGTCACTCGGCCCCGAGCAGGTCGGGCGAGAGGCCCTCGGTGCGCTCGACCTCGGCCTCGCCGGTGATGCGCTGCACCTCGGCCTCGACCCGCTCGCGGCGGACCTGCTGGGCCATCTGGTCGCGGACCTCCTCGAAGGCGGGCGCTTCCTTCAGGCGGCTCTCGTTCAGGCGGATGACGTGCCAGCCGAACTGCGATTCCACCGGCGCAGAGACCTCGCCCTTCTCGAGCGCGCCCACGGCCTCCGCGAAGGGGGCGACCATCATGTCGAGCGTGAACCAACCGAGGTCGCCGCCGCCCGGCCCCGAGGAATCGGTCGAACGCTCCTCGGCCACCTGCCCGAAGTCCTTGCCGCCCTCGATCTCGGCCGCCACGGCCTGCGCCGCCTCCTCGGTTTCGACGAGGATATGCTGGGCGCTGTATTCCGTCACCTCGCCGGCGCTGCCCCAGAGGGCGTCATAGGCGGCGCGCAGCTCCTCCTCGGTCGGCTCCGGCTCGGCCACGGCCTCGAGCGCGATCGTGGCGAGCAGTGAGCGGCGCTGCAGCGCCAGCAGCGCCTCGTCACGGGGCGTGAGGTTCCCCTCGCCCGCCTGTGCCACCGCCGTCTGCCGGGTGATCTGGTCGAGGATCATGTCCCACAGCGCCGCATCGGGCAGGGCCGCGGCCTGCGGCCCCATGCCGGCCTTCAGCGCGCGCATCTCGCCCAGCGTGATCGCCTCGCCGTTCACGGTGGCGACCACGGTCGCGTCGTCGGCGGGCTGCGCCGCGGCGGGCGAAGCAAGGCTCAGCGCGAGCGCGGCGAGGATCGGGCGGAGGGGTTTCATCGGCGGTGCCTTTCGGGGCGCTGGCCCGGCCTCGAGGGCGCGGGGGCGGCGTTGACAGTGGGACGGGGCGCGCCTAAATCCGGCCGACAACCGGGAAAGCGCACCCGCCGCTTTCGTGCAGGCCCCCTGATACGGCAAGCCGATCGGTGCGGGCAAGTGGGCCAAGGACCGCCCGCACGCCGCCGCACCCGGGGCGCAAATGACGGCAGGAACGCGATGCTCGGCACTCTGGCGAAGAAGCTCTTTGGCACGCCCAACGACCGCAAGGTCAAGGCCACCTGGCCGCTGGTCCAGCGGATCAACGCGCTCGAGCCGCAGTTCCAGGCGCTCTCGGACGACGAGCTGATCGCCAGGACCCGCGAGTTGCAGGACCGCGCGCAGAAGGGCGAGGCCCTCGACGCGCTGCTGCCGGAGGCCTTTGCCAACTGCCGCGAGGGCGCGCGCCGCGCGCTCGGCCTCCGGGCCTTCGACGTGCAGCTGATGGGCGGCATCTTCCTGCACGAGGGCAACATCGCCGAGATGAAGACCGGCGAGGGCAAGACCCTCGTCGCAACCTTCCCGGCCTATCTCAACGCGCTGTCGGGCAAGGGCGTCCACGTCGTCACCGTGAACGACTACCTCGCCCGCCGCGACGCCGACTGGATGGGCAAGGTGTTCCGCCAGCTCGGCATGACCACCGGCGTCGTGGTGCCGTTCCAACCGGAGGCCGAGAAGCGCGCGGCCTACGCGGCCGACGTGACCTATTCGACCAACAACGAGCTTGGCTTCGACTACCTGCGCGACAACATGAAGGCCTCGCTCGAGGAGATGGTGCAGCGCGGACACAATTACGCGATCGTGGACGAGGTCGACTCAATCCTGATCGACGAGGCGCGGACCCCGCTCATCATCTCGGGCCCGAGCGAGGACCGCAGCGAGCTCTACAAGACGCTCGACGCCTTCATCCCGGAACTGGACGAGAGCCACTACAAGATCGACGAGAAGACCCGCAACGCGACCTTCTCGGAGGAGGGCAACGAGTATCTCGAGCAGCGGCTGCGCGCGGCCGGCATCCTGCCCGAGGGGCAGCGCCTCTACGACCCCGAGAGCACGACCATCGTGCATCACCTCGGGCAGGGTCTGCGCGCCCACAAGCTCTACCACCGCGACCAGAACTACATCGTCCAGAACGGCGAGGTGGTGCTGATCGACGAGTTCACCGGCCGCATGATGAAGGGCCGCCGCCTCTCGGAAGGGCTGCACCAAGCCATCGAGGCCAAGGAGCGGGTGGATATCCAGCCGGAGAACGTGACCCTCGCCTCGGTGACGTTCCAGAACTACTTCCGCCTCTACGACAAGCTCGCCGGCATGACCGGCACCGCGGCCACCGAGGCCGAGGAGTTTGCCGAGATTTACAAGCTCGGCGTGGTCGAGGTGCCCACCAACCGTCCGATCGCCCGCGTGGACGAGCATGACCGTGTCTACCGCACCGCCGACGAGAAGCATGCCGCGGTGATCGAGGCGATCCGCGAGGCGCATGGCGCGGGGCAGCCGATCCTCGTCGGCACGACCTCGATCGAGAAGTCCGAGATGCTGTCGGAGTTGCTGAAGGCGAAGGGCATCGCGCACAACGTCCTCAACGCGCGCCAGCACGAGCAGGAGGCGCAGATCGTCGCTGACGCGGGCAAGCCCGGCGCGGTGACGATTGCCACCAACATGGCCGGGCGCGGCACCGACATCCAGCTCGGCGGCAATGTCGAGATGAAGGTGCTCGACGCGCTCAAGGCCGACCCGGAGGCGAACCCCGACGAGCTGCGCGCGAGGATCGAGGCCGACCACGCCGAGGCCAAGCGCCGGGTGCTGGAGGCGGGCGGCCTTTTCGTGCTGGCGACCGAACGCCACGAGAGCCGGCGGATCGACAACCAGCTGCGCGGCCGCTCGGGCCGTCAGGGCGATCCGGGCCGCTCGCTGTTCTTCCTGTCGCTCGACGACGACCTGATGCGGATCTTCGGCTCCGAGCGGCTGGACAAGGTGCTGTCCACGCTGGGCATGAAGGAGGGCGAGGCGATCATCCACCCGTGGGTGAACAAGAGCCTCGAGCGCGCGCAGGCCAAGGTCGAGGGGCGCAACTTCGACATCCGCAAGCAGCTGCTGAAGTTCGACGACGTGATGAACGACCAGCGCAAGGCGATCTTCGGCCAGCGGCGCGAGATCATGGACTCTAACGAGGTCGACGAGATCGCCGCCGACATGCGCCATCAGGTCATCGAGGATCTGGTGGACCGCTACATGCCTGCCCGCTCCTATCCCGACCAGTGGGACAGTGCGGGGCTGAAGCAGGCGGTGATCGAGGGGCTGAACCTCGACCTGCCGATCGCCGACTGGGCGGCCGAGGACGGGGTGGACCAGGAGGTGATCCTCGACCGGATCGCCGAGGCCTCGGACGCCTACATGGAGAAGAAGACCGAATCCTTCGGCCCCGAGACCATGCGCCAGATCGAGAAGCAGGTGCTTCTCCAGCAGATCGACGCTAAATGGCGCGAGCATCTGGTGACGCTCGAGCACCTGCGCTCGGTCGTGGGCTTCCGCGGCTACGCGCAGCGTGACCCGCTGAACGAATACAAGAGCGAGAGCTTCCAGCTGTTCGAGAGCCTGCTTGAATCGCTGCGCGGCGAGGTGACGAAGAACCTGGCCCGCATCCGCCCGCTGACCGAAGCCGAGCGCGAGCAGATGATGCGCGACTATCAGGAGCAGCTGGCGGCGCAGCAGAAATCGATGCAGCCACAGCATGCCGCGGCCGGAGGCGGCGGCGCCACTGCGAAAGCCACGGGCTTCGACCCCGACGACCGCGCCACCTGGGGCAATCCGGGCCGCAACGATCCCTGCCCCTGCGGCTCGGGCGAGAAGTTCAAGCACTGCCACGGGCGGATCGTCTGACGTGCCGCGCATCGCGCCGGGCACGCCCGAGGCGGAGCTGCCGACGCCCTGCCTGATCCTCGATCTCGACGCGCTCGAGGCCAATCTCGACCGCATGGCCGACGCGGCGCGCGCCGCGGGGATGCGGCTGCGCCCGCATGGCAAGATGCACCGCTCGGTTGATCTCGGCCGCGCGCAGATGGCGCGCGGCGCGGTCGGGCTCTGCGCGCAGACGGTGGGCGAGGCGGAGGTCTTCGTCGCGGGCGGCATCGGCGACGTGCTGGTGACGAACGAAGTCCGCGATCCGGCGAAGCTCGCCCGGCTGGCGACGCTGGCGGCGGGCGGGGCGCGCGTCGGCCTCTGCCTCGACGATCCCGCGGCGGTCGCGCCAACCGGGGCAGCGGCGCGGGAAGCGGGCGCGACGCTCGACGCCTGGATCGAACTGATGTGCGGCGGCCGCTGCGGCGTGGCCGACCCGGCGGCGGTGGCCCCCCTCGCGGCGGCGATCGCGGCCGAGCCGGGGCTCCGTTTCGCGGGCATCCACGCCTATGAGGGCAGCGCACAGCATCTGACCGGCGATGCCGAACGCGGGGCACGAATCGCCACGGCCGGCGAGCGTGTCCGCGCCGCGCTCGACGCACTGCGGGCCGCCGGGATCGACTGCCCGCAGGTGACGGGCGCGGGCACCGGAACATGGCAGCATGAGGCGGCGTCCGGCCTCTGGACCGAGCTGCAATGCGGCTCCTATGCGGTCATGGATGCCGATTATGGCCGGATCGAGGATCCCCAAGGGCAGCGGCTCGACCAGGGTTGGCGGAACGCGCTGTTCGTGCTGGCGCAGGTGATCTCGACCCCGGTGCCGGGGCGCGCGGTCTGCGATGCCGGGCTGAAGTCGATGAGCGGCGAATCGGGCCTGCCGCTGGTCTGGGGACAGGAGGGCGTCACCGCTACCGGCCTCTCGGACGAGCATACCGTGCTGGATGACCCGGCGGGCGCCCTCGCCCCCGGCGACCGGCTGCGTCTGATCCCCGGCCATTGCGACCCGACCGTGAACCTGCACGACGCCTTCGTCTGCGTCCGCAACGGCGTGGTCGAGGCGGTCTGACCGGTCTCCGCCCGCGGGCGCAGCGCCTAGCTCAGTCGGGCATCAGCATGTAGCCGGTGCCACGCACGGTCTGCAGGTAGCGCGGCTCGCGCGGATCGGCCTCCAGCTTGCGGCGGAGGCGGGTGATCTGCACGTCGATGGCGCGGTCGGACGCCTCCGACTCCTCGCGCTGACCGCCGCGGCCGAGATCCTCGATCAGCGCCGCGCGGCTTACCGCTTCGCCGGGACTGGCCGCGAGGCGGGTCAGCAGCGCGGATTCCGTCCCGGTCAGGTGGATCACCTGCTCGCCCTGCGTCAGCTCCCCCTTCTGCGCGTCGAACCTCAACGCGCCGAGGGTCAGGTATTTCGGCCCCGCGGGCCCCGGCTGCGGCACCCGGCGCAGGATGGCGGCGATCCGCAACAGCAGCTCGCGCGGCTCGAACGGTTTCGGCAGGTAGTCGTCCGCCCCGCTCTCCAGCCCCTCGATCCGGTCGCCGGTGTCGCCGCGCGCGGTCAGCAGCAGGATCGGCGTCGCGATCCGACGCCGCAGATCGCGGGTCAGCGAGAAGCCGTCCTCGCCCGGCATCATCACGTCGAGGACGATCATGTCGAAGTCGAGCCCCACGAGCAGCCGCCGCGCCTGCGCCGCGTCCCGCGCCACGGTCACGAGATAGCCCGAGCGGCGCAGGAAGCGGCTCAGCAAGTCGCGGATGCGGGCGTCGTCGTCCACGACGAGGATATGCGCGTCGGCGGCCGGCGCGGCGGGGGCCGTGCTCATCCGCGCGCGCTTTCGGCGAGCGCGAGGAAGCGGCGGCGGCCCTCGGGGTTCATCATCGCCTCCAGCACCTGCCGGAAGCCCGCCACCGCCTGCGGCCCGGCGGCGCGGTAGGCGGCGCGCATCCGCGCCCGCTGCGCCTCGCCCAGCCGCCGCTCCAGTTCCTCGCCCTTCGTCGTCAGGAACAGCAGCCGCTCGCGCCGGTCGCGGCGGCCGACGCGGCTCTCGACCAGGCCGTCCTCGACCAGCGTCCGCAGCACCCGGTTCAGCGACTGCTTGGTCACGCCCAGCACGTCGAGCAGCCCGCTGACCGTCAGCCCCGGCTCGCGGTTGATGAAATGCACCGCGCGGTGATGGGCGCGGCCGTAGTCCAGGTCGGCGAGGATGGCGTCGGGGTCGCCGGTGAAGTCGCGATAGGCGAAGAACATCGCCTCGATCCCGCGGCGCAGCTGGTCGTCGGTGAGAAACAGCAGCCCCTCGGCCCCGCCCGCCGTCATCGTCATCCGCGCCCGCTCCTGCATCATCCCTCGCCCATCCCGGCCCGCCGCCAAGGTAAGTCAGGATCGTTGACATTCCAAGGCGCAATCGCTAGCGAGGCGGCAGCTTTGGCAACTTTTATCCACTGAAGGCGGTGGACACGCAACAAACGCAAAAGAACCGGAGGAACAGATGACAGCCCCGTTCGACGACCGCGACGGCAAGATCTGGATGGACGGCGAGCTCGTCGAGTGGCGCGACGCGAAGGTGCACGTCCTCACCCACGCGCTGCACTACGCGAGCGCCGTGTTCGAGGGCGAGCGCTGCTACGATGGCAAGGTGTTCAAGACCCGCGAGCATGCCCAGCGGCTGATCGACTCGGGCCGCGCGCTCGACATGGAACTGCCCTGGACGGTGGACGAGATCGTCAGGGCCAAGGACGACACGCTGCGCGCGAACGGGTTCGAGAACGCCTATGTCCGCTGCATCGCCTGGCGCGGGTCGGGGCCGGACATGGGCGTGGCGGCCAAGAACAACCCGGTGCGCATGGCGGTCTGCACCTGGGAATGGGGCAGCTATTACGGCGACGCCAAGTGGCAGGGGGCGAAGCTCGACATCGCCAAGTGGAAGCGCCCCTCGCCCGAGACGGTCCCGAGCCACGCCAAGGCGGCGGGGCTCTACATGATCTGCACGATGTCCAAGCACGCGGCGGAGGCGAAGGGCTGCTCGGACGCGATGATGTATGACTATCGCGGCTATGTGGCCGAGGCGACGGGGGCCAACATCTTCTTCGTGAAGGATGGCGAGGTGCACACGCCGCTGGCCGACTGCTTCCTCAACGGCCTGACCCGGCAGACGGTGATCGGGCTGCTGAAGGACAAGGGCGTGACCGTGCATGAGCGGCACATCAGGCCCGAGGAGATCGACGGCTTCCAGGAGTGCTGGCTGACCGGCTCGGCGGCCGAGATCACGCCGGTGGCGCAGATCGGCGACTGGCATTTCCAGGTCGGCCACATGGCGCGCGAGGTCAGCGACGCCTACGAGAAGCTGGTTCGCAGCTGAGGGTTGTGCGTGGGGGATACCCAGCCCCCTTTCCTCCCGCGCCACGGCACTGCTAACTCCCGCCCGTCCGCCAAAGCGGACGGGTCCGCGCCCGCCCACCCAACAGGCGGGCGCGTCCGCCCTCACCTTCGTGCGAGCGCGGACCCTCTCTCATGCTGACTTCGCCGGATCGAGCGGGATTGGGTCACTCGCCCCAATCCCTCGCGCGGCGGCGCCCGCCCCGCCTCACAACAGCGGCGCAGCGATCGCCAGCAGGTTGTTGCGGATGCGGCGCAGGCGGGTCCAGCCCTCGACATCCTCGAGCGTCAGGCGCCGCGCGCGCTCGATGTAGCTTTGCTGGCGGTGGTCGAGGACGGCGGTGAACTCCTCGTCGATCACGAACAGGTTCACCTCGTAGTTCAGATCGAAGCTGCGCCGGTCGAGGTTGGCCGAGCCGCTGAGCGACATGCGCCCGTCCACTGTCACGATCTTGGCATGCAGCAGCCCGCCGCGAAACAGCATCAGCCGCACGCCCGCGCGCAGAAGCTCGCGGAAATAGCCCTCGCTCGTCGCCGAGACGATGCGGCTGTCATTGCGCTCTGGCAGGATCAGCGTCACCCGCACGCCGCGCCGCGCGGCCGAGCGGATCGCGTTGTCGATCGCCTCGTCGGGGACGTAGTAGGGCGTCGTGATCGTCACCGAGCTGCGCGAGGCGTGGATCAGCGTGGCGATGCTGTCGGGCAGCCGCTCCTGCCGCAGGTCGGGGCCGGTCGCCAGCACCTGCGCGATCTCGCCGGGCGTGTCCGCCGCGGGAACCGCCTTCAACTCGTCGCCGTGATCCTGACCGGTATAGCTCATCCAGTCCTGCAGGAAGACCGCCTGCAACTGGCGCACCACCGGACCCTCGACCGCCATCAGCACGTCGATCCAGGGCGCGTAGCGCGGCTTGATCGCGAAGGCCATGTCGGCGCAGTTGCGGCTGCCGGTGAAGGCGAGACGGTCGTCTATCACCACGATCTTGCGGTGATTGCGCAAGTCGAGCCGTTGGAACAGCATCGAGACCAGCGGGTTGCCCCAGGGGAAGGCGCGCACGCATTCCGCCCCGGCCGCCTGCATCCGCCCCCAGAGGGCCGAGCGGACAAGCAGCCGCGAGCCCAGGGCATCCACGATCAGCCGCACCGCAATCCCCCGACCACGCGCACGGATCACGGCCTCGGCCACCTGGGTGCCGGAATGGTCTGGCAGCCAGATGTAGAAGAGCAGGTGGATCTCCTCTTCCGCCGCGTCGAGGGCGGCGACGAGGCGGGCGATGGCGAGGTCGCTCTCTTCCAGCAGCGTGATGCGGTTGCCGCGGACCGGCTCCATGCCGCCGCCCGCCTCGATCGAGGCGACGACCGGCTCGGCATAGGCCGGGACCGCCGCCACCGTCTCGGGCGCCCGCTGCCAGACGCCGGTCAGCTGGTTGCGCACATCGGCCATGCGCTGCCGCTCGGCCCGGCGCATCCGCACCTCGCCGAAGAGGAGGTAGGCGGTGATGCCGACCACCGGCAGGACCTCGATCAGCAGGATCCAGGCGAGGCGCGCAGGCGGGCTCATCCGCCGCTTCAGCAGCACCCTGATGACCACCAGGAGCGCGGCGGCGAAGTGCAGAAATCCGAGGAAGCTGGGCCACATGACGGGCATCAAAGCCATGACGCCGGGGCAGCCGCAATTGCATTCGCGCCCTCCGCCGCCTATTTCAGCCCCGACCGGACCGGCCCGAGGCGCGCGCGATGAACTGGATCACCAACTACGTCCGCCCGCGGATGAGCAGCCTCTTCTCGCGCCGGGAAGTGCCCGAGAACCTTTGGACCAAGTGCCCGGAATGCGGGACCATGCTGTTTCACCGCGAGCTGGCCGAGAACCTGCAGGTCTGCACCAGTTGCGAGCACCACCTGCCGATCACCCCGCGGGCGCGCTTCACCGCGCTCTTCGATGGCGGCGCCTTCAACGAGATCCGGTATCCCGAGCCGCTGGCCGACCCGCTGCAGTTCCGCGACCAGAAGAAATACCCCGAGCGCCTGAAGGCGGCGCAGAAGGCCACCGGCGAGCGCGAGGCCATGCTGGTGGCCGAGGGCGAGGTCGGCCGCACTGCCATCGTCGCTGCGGCGCAGGATTTCTCGTTCATGGGCGGCTCGATGGGCATGGCGGTCGGCAACGCCATCGTCGCCGCGGCCGAATGCGCCGTGCGGCTGCGGAGGCCGCTGGTCCTGTTCTCCGCCGCGGGCGGGGCGCGGATGCAGGAGGGCATCCTCAGCCTGATGCAGATGCCGCGCACCACCGTTGCGGTCGAGATGCTGAAGGAGGCGCGGCTGCCCTATGTGGTCGTGCTGACGCATCCGACGACCGGCGGCGTCACCGCCTCCTACGCCATGCTGGGCGATGTCCAGATCGCCGAGCCGAACGCGCTGATCTGCTTCGCCGGGCCGCGGGTGATCGAGCAGACCATCCGCGAGAAGCTGCCCGAGGGCTTCCAGCGGGCCGAATACCTGCTCGAGCACGGGATGCTGGACCGCGTCACGCATCGCAAGAAGCTGCGCGAGGAACTCGTGTCGATCCTGCGGATGCTGACCCGCCAGTCGCCACCCGTGGCGGGCGATCTGCCCGCGCCCGGCCAGCCGGTGGTGAACCTGCCCGCCGACGCCGCCTCGGCCTGAGGCTGCCTTGACAACCGGAACCCTCGCCTCCGAAGCCATCCTCACCCGGCTGATGGCGCTGCACCCGAAGGTGATCGACCTCAGCCTCGGGCGGATCGAGGGGCTGCTGGCGAAGCTCGGCCATCCCGAGCGCGCCCTGCCCCCCGTCATCCACATCGCCGGGACCAACGGCAAGGGCTCGACGCTGGCCATGATCCGCGCCGGACTGGAGGCCGAGGGCAAGCGCGTCCATGCCTACACCTCGCCGCATCTGGCGCATTTCCACGAGCGGATCGTGGTCGCGGGCGAGATCATCGCCGAGGCTGCCCTCGCCGCGCTGCTGGAGGAATGCGAGGCGGCGAACGGTGGCGCGCCGATCACCTTCTTCGAGATCACCACCGCCGCCGCCTTCCTCGCCTTCGCGCGGACCCCGGCCGACTACACGCTGCTCGAGGTCGGTCTCGGCGGGCGGCTCGACGCGACCAACGTGGTCGCGCGCCCGCGGCTGACGGTCATCACCCCGGTCTCGGTCGATCACACCCAGTATCTCGGCGAGACGATCGAGGCGATCGCGGGCGAGAAGGCCGGCATCATCAAGCGCGGCGTCCCTTGCGTCATCGCCCCGCAGCGCGACGCGGCGCTCGGGGTGATCGAGGGGCGGGCCGGGCGGCTGGGCGCGCCGATCCTCGCCGAAGGGCAGCAATGGGACGTGGCCCGCGAGGGCGACGCGCTGATCTACCGCGACGAAAGGGGCCTGCTGGACCTGCCGCTGCCGAACCTCGCCGGGCCGCATCAGGTGGTGAACGCCGGGACTGCGCTTGCCGCCCTGCGCGAGCTTGGCGCCGGCGCCGTGGGCTGCGAGGCGGCGGTCACGCGCGCGGTCTGGCCGGCGCGGATGCAGCGGCTGACGCGGGGGCCGCTGGTCGAGGCGGCGGAGGGCTGCGAGCTCTGGCTCGACGGCGGCCACAACCCGGCAGGCGGCGAGGCCGTGGCCGCGACCCTGCGCGGCATGGGGGCGAAACCCACGCACCTGATCTGCGGAATGCTGAACACCAAGGATGTCGCGGGCTACATGACCCCGCTTGCGGGCGTGGCCGAGAGCCTCACCGCCGTGGCGATCCCCGGCGAAGCGAACACGCTGCCCGCCGAGGCGACGGCGGCGGCTGCGGCCTCCGTGGGCCTCCCGGCAACCGTGGCGCCGGGCACCGTGGAGGCCGTCCGCGCCCTCGCCGCCGCCCATCCGGGCGCGCGGCTGTTGATCTGCGGCTCGCTCTACCTCGCCGGCCGGGTGCTGCGCGAGAACGGCTAGACCAGCTCCCGCTCGCGCGGCAGGAAGATCGTCAGCAGGCCCATCAGCGGCAGGAACGAGCAGAGCAGGAACACGAACTCGATCCCCCGCGCATCGGCGATCACGCCGAGCACCGCGGCCGCGATCCCGCCCATGCCGAAGGCAAAGCCGAAGAAGATCCCCGCCACGAGGCCGGTGCGGCCGGGCAGCAGCTCCTGCGCGAAGACCACGATCGCCGGGAAGGCCGAGGCGAGGATCAGGCCGATCACCACCGTCAGCACGCCCGTGGCGGCAAGGCTGACATGCGGCAGCATCAGCGTGAAGGGCAGCACGCCCAGGATCGAGAACCAGATCACCGTGCGCGGCCCGACCCGGTCTCCCACGAGCCCGCCCAGCATCACCCCGGCCGCCATGCCGCCGAGGAACAGGAACAGCATGACCTGCGACTGCTGCGCGGTGAGGCCGAAACGCTCGATCAGGAAGAAGGTGTAATAGCTGGTGAAGGAGGCGCTGTAGATGTTCTTGGTGAAGGTCAGCAGCGCGAGGATCACGACCGTCGCGATGATGCGGTTGCGCGGCAGCGTGGCCTTGCGCGGCGGCTGCGAGGCCGCGGCGGCGCGGCGGCGGTTCTCGGCCCAGGCGCCGACGCGCCAGAGGAGGCCGACGCCGATCAGCGCCAGAGCCGCGAACAGCGCGACCGAGGGCCGACCCAGCGGCACGACGATGAAGGCCGCCAGCAGCGGCCCGAGGGCCTGCCCGCCATTGCCGCCGACCTGGAACAGCGACTGCGCCGTGCCGTAGCGTCCGCCCGAGGCCAGCCGCGCCACCCGGCTCGCCTCGGGGTGGAACACCGCCGAGCCGATGCCGATGAGCATCGCCCCGGTCAGCAGCACGCCGTAGCCCTGGGCGAAGGCCAGCAGCAGCACGCCCACGAAACTCGCCGCCATCCCCGCGGCGAGCGAGCGCGGCATGGGATGGCGGTCGGTGAAGCCGCCGATCGCGGGCTGCAACAGCGAGGCCGTGACCTGGAAGGCGAAGGTCAGCATCCCGATCTGCGTGTAGCTGAGGCTGAACTCGGCCTGCAGCAGCGGATAGATCGCCTGCAGCATCGACTGCATGACGTCGTTGACGAGATGGCAGAAGCTGATCGCGATCAGCACGAACCAGGCCGTCGTCCCGCTGCGAGGGGGGGCTTGGGTGCTGGCGACGGTCATGCGGGCCTCCGGGCGGGACGAATGGCGCCGAGCGATACGCCGGGCGGGGGGGAAGTCAACGCCTCGGGGTCACTCGCCCCGGCGCCGTGCCGCGAAATCCGCAGGGCGCTTGCCGAGGAAGGCCGCGATCCCCTCCGCCGCCTCCGGGGCGCCGAGGGCACGGGCCATCGCGCCGGCCTCGGCCTCGAACTGCGCCTCGAGCGTCGCGCGGCGGGCACCGGTCAGAAGTGTCTTGATCGCCGCCTGCGCCTCGGCCGGCCCTTGGGCGAGGCGCGAGGCCGCCTCGCGCGCGACGTCGAGGACGGTGCCGGGCGGGACGAGGCGGTTGACCACGCCGAGCGCATGAAGCCGCGCTGCCGCGACCGGCGCGCCGGTGAGGCACATCTCGGCCGCGAGTTGCGGCGGCAGGGCCGCGGTCAGCGCGGCCGTGAGCCCCGCGTCGGGGACCAGCCCGGCGGAGACATAGGCGGCGGAGAACTTCGCGTCCTCGGCCGCCACGATCATGTCGCAGGCGAGCGCGAGCGAGAGGCCCGCCCCCGCGGCGCCGCCCTCGACCGCGGCGATCACCGGGCTCGGGCAGTCATGGACGGCGCGAATCAGACCGGCGAGGTCCATGATCGCGGCCCTCCGCTCGGGTTCGGTCATCTCCTGCGCGCGCATGAGGAAGGACAGGTCCCCTCCGGCGCAGAAGAAGCCGCCCTCGCCCGTCACGATCACCGCGCCGAGGCGCGGCAGGTCCGCGGCCCGGCGCAGGGCCTCGGCCAGCCCGGTCTGGAAGCCGGGCGTCAGCGCGTTGCGCCGCGCGGGGTTGCGGTTCACGACGACCAGCCGGTCGCCCTCGTCGATGATCTCGCAGGTTTCCGTCATGCTCGCCCCTCCCAGGGCCCCGTGTCGCAGCGGCAACTCTCGCGCGCAACCGGCAGTTGGCGCAGAGGTGATTCGCCATCGCGGAACCGCCGTGGCAAAGCTCAGCTTGCGGCCCACGACCGATACGACGGAGACCAGAATGCCCCTGACGCGCCGGCCCCTGCGGGTGGCCGCCCTCTCGATGACGCTGCTCGCCACGCCTTTCGCCCTCTGGGCGCAGGACGCGCCCTTCACCGGCGCCGACATCGATGCGGCGGTCTGGACCGCGGGCGACCTGCCCTCCGGCCGCTCGGCCCTGACGGCGCGGGTGCAGATCCTCCTCGACCGCTCGGGCGTCTCGCCGGGCGTGGTGGACGGCTTCCGCGGCGGCATGAGCGAGACGGCGATCAAGGCCTTCGAGCGCAAGAACGGCCTCGCCGTGGACGGGGTGATGGATGCCGATGTCTGGGCGCTGCTGCAGCCGCATGCGACCACGCCGGTCACGCAGGACTACACGATCACGCGCGCCGATGCCGAGGGCCTGGTCGAGAGCGTGCCGACCGACTACGCCGAGAAGGCCAAGATGACCTGGCTCGGCTACACCAGCGTGGCCGAGAAGCTGGCCGAGCGATTCCACATGGACGAGCGGTTCATCCAGTTCCTGAACCCCGGCAAGGCGATCGCGCCCGGCGAGACGATCACCGTCATGGCCCCGGCGAAGCCGCTGAAGGGGCAGGTGGTGCGGATCATCGTGGACAAGGCGGCGCATCGGGTCGCCGCCTATGATGCGGGCGGTCGGCTGGTGGCGGATTATCCGGCCACGGTGGGGTCGAGCAGCACGCCCTCGCCCACGGGCACGCACAAGGTCGAGGCCGTGGCGACGAACCCGGAATATACCTACAACCCGAAGATCAATTTCCAGCAGGGCGAGAACACCGAGGTGCTGCGCATCCCGCCGGGCCCGAACGGACCCGTGGGGACGGTCTGGATCGACCTCGACAAGCCGACCTATGGCATCCACGGCACGCCGACGCCGTCGCGGCTCTTCGTGAACGCGAGCTACGGCTGCGTGCGGCTGACGAACTGGGACGCCGAGGAGCTGGCGCATATGGTGAAGGCGGGGACCACGGTGGTGGAGTTCCTCGACCCCGGCGTGAGCATCGCCGACGTGACCGATCCGGTCGCGCCGCCGGCGCCGGTCGCGGCGGCGGCGATCGAGGCTGGAGCGCTGCCGCTGAGCTGGCCGGCCGGCGGGGTTGCGCCGCGCGCTCGGCCCACCGCACTCGGCGCGGCGATGGCGACGGCGGCGGGCGGCGCAGTGCCGCCAGTGACCGCCGCGGCCCCGAATACCAGTGCCGCCACCCTGCCGCGGCCCGCGGCGGGCGCATCGCCTGAGGCTCCGGGGGGGTCGATCGCGGCCGATCCTCTCGCTGCGGCGCTCGACAGCGCGAGCGACGGCATCCTGCCCGTCCAGCCCGCCGAGACCCCTGAACCGGCGAGCGGCTTCGTGCTGCCGACCGCGCCACTGACCGGCGCGGATGGCTGAGGCGCGCCACCGGCGCTGCGGCGCGGCCCTGGCCGCGGCCGTGGCGCTGTTGCCGCTGATCGCACCCGCCCAGCCCGCGGCGGAGCCTGCCCGCCCGCCAACCCGGCCCGAGGCGGAGGCCGCGGCAGGCGCGGTCACGCAGCCCGCGACTCAGGGCGCGCTGATCCCGCCCAAGGAGATGGCGCGCCGCCGGGCCGCGACCACGCCGCCCGGCCCGCCCGCCCACAGCCTCCTGCGCGAGAGCGACTTCGCCTTCGCCGCCTGCCGCCTCTCGCTCACCCTCATGGGCACGGATTACGCGACCGCCCCGCCGGTCAGCGACGCGGCCGACCGCGACTGCGGCATCGACCGCCCGCTGCGCATCGGCGCGATCCTGCCCGGCGTCACCCTGCCCGGTGCGCCGCTGATGCGTTGCGCGACAGCGCAGCGGCTGGCGATGTGGATGCGAGATTTCGTCCAGCCCGCCGCCTCGCGGCTGCCCGGCGCGCCGCGGGTCGCCGGCCTCGAGCCCGGCTCGACCTACGACTGCCGCCCCCGCATCGGCGGCGAAAGCGAGCAGTTGTCCGAGCACGCGCTCGGCAACGCCTTCGACATCATGGCCTTCGTCATGGAGGACGGCCGCCGCATCATGGTGGAGCCGGAGCCCGCCGACAGCGCCGATGCAGCCTTCCTCACGGCGGTTCGGGGCGCGGCCTGCATGGACTTCGCCACCGTCCTCGGTCCCGGCAGCGACGCCGCGCATGACGACCACCTGCATCTCGACATCCGCCGGCGCGAGAGCGGCCACCGGCTCTGCCAATAGCGAAAGGCGGCCCGCCAGGGGCCGCCTTCGTCGTCACCTTCCGCCCTTGTCAGATGCGGTTCGGATCGCGCGGGATGCCGCCGGGCTTCAGCGTCTCGTCGCGCTCGTCCACAACTTCGACCTCGGTCTTGCGGACGGTGTCATGCACCTCGTGCTCGTGGCTCTCGGTCTCGCTTCGCAGCGCCACCTCCTCGACCACGCGGGCGTCCTTGCTGACCACCGCTTCCTCGGCATATTCGCGCGCCTCGATCGACTGATCGCGGAAGTCGGCCTCGGTCGCGTCACGGTCCACCGGACGGCGCTCGATCGAAACCCGCTCCTCGCGCAGATGCACCGATTCATCGACCGGGATCTCGCGGACGTAGGAGCGGACCCGGACACGGCCAAGGTCGCGCTCGCGCTTGGCGATGTGGAGCCGCTCCTCGGCCACGTCGATCGTGCCGCCGCCCTCGAGATCGTAGGTGCGCTCGCCCGCGAGCGCGGCATCGGTGCGGTCGAGGTCGGGATTGAGGGCGCCCGCGGCGCGGTCGATCCCGCGGCCGACGGCGGTGCCGGGCAGGCCCTCATCCACCCCGTCGGGGTCGAGCGCGCCCGCCGCGCGGTCCACGCCGCGCCCGGCGGCGGTGCCGGGCAGACCGTCATCGCGGCTGCCGTAGTCGCCGGCACGGTAGCCCGCCGCCCCCCCCGCAGCAGCAGTGCCGGTCACGGCCGAATCGTAGCTCCAGCCTTCTTCGCGCCACTGCGCCTCGCGGGCGTCCAGATCGACCGCGCCCTCATCGTCGAGGATGTCGAGCGCCCGGGCGTATTGATGCTCGGGGATGTTGTCGATGGTGATGAGGTAGCCGCCGCGCTCAAGCCCCTCGGCATAGGCGTAGCGGTCCTCGTCGGGGAAGAAGAAGTCGCCGAGCTGCTCGAAGAAGCCGCGTTCGCGCGTGCTCATGTCGCCGCGCACGTCGCGGACCTCGGCCGCGCCCTCCCCGTCGCGGCCGGCGGTGAGCACCACATCGGCGATTCCCGCGGCCTCGAGCGCCGAGACGGCCCGGTCGGCCTCAGCCTTGGTGTCGAACATCGCCGACAGGCTGCGGGTCGCGCCGGAGTCAGAATAGATGGACATTTAACAGTCTCCTCATGAACACTGGGGTTGGGTTGGTCCGCTGGCCTTCACGGTTCGTCGCGGGTGGCGCCGTCGGGAGCCAGCCGCTCCACCACGGCATGCTGGCGGCGCAGTGACACCGGCAGTTCGACCGCCTCGGTCGCGCGATTCCGGTGGATGTGGATTTCCTCGGTCACGAACAGCCGCTTCTCGACCACCAGCCGCTCCTCGACCACGGGAAGGATCAGGACATCGTCCTCCTCGCGCGTGGGCGGCATCGAATCGACGAAGCGGTTGACCGGATGGCGGGTCACGGTGGCCGTCTGGTATTCGAGGTCGGCCCGCTCGACATGGTCCACGACCTCGGTCCGGGTGCTGACCCGGACAATGCCGCGCTCGACCAGCCGCCTGGAGATATGCGCCCGTTCCTCGGCCAGCGTCACGACCTGCTCGTCAACGCGGCCGGCGTCGCGGGTGAAGGCGTCGGGGTAGACCGCGACCCCGTCGTCGGTCGTGACGAGGGGATCGTCGCGGCGCTCGCGGGCGGGGGGATCTTGCGGCACGGGCAGCCTCCTTCTGACAGCAGCGGGTCGTCGGCCGGGCTTCGCACCGGCTTGCCGTCAGAACGGGGTGGCGGGGCGGCGGGTTCCCCGAAAAGTCAGCCGCGCCCCCCCGCACCCCGCTGCGGCCCGCCGCCGAGCGCGGCCTGCAGGAGCGCGAAGCTTTCGGCCGCACCGCCTGGCGCCCGCTCGCCCACGAAGCGGTCGAGCGCGGGGTTCAGCCGCACCGCCTCGTCAAGCTCGGCGTCGCTGCCGGGCGCGTAGAGGCCGGCGCGGATCATCAGCTCCGACCCGGCATAGGCGCCCATGAGGCCGCGCGCCCGCTGGATCAGCGCGTTCTCGGCCTCCGTCGCCGCGGCCGGCAGCGAGCGCGAGACCGAGCGCAGCACGTCCACGGCCGGAAAGCGCCCGCGCTCGGCGATGGCGCGGTCGAGAACCACATGGCCGTCGAGCACGCCGCGCAGGATATCGGCCACGGGCTCCTCCATGTCCGAGCCCGCGACCAGGACGCTGAAGACCGCGGTGATATCCCCCGCCGTGCCCTCCGTCCCGGGCCCGGCGCGCTCCGCCAGCGCCATGATGAGATGCGCGGTGCTGGCCGGAAAGCCGCGATAACTGGGCGCTTCGCCCGCCGCGAGGGCGATCTCGCGATGCGCCTCGGCAAAGCGCGTGACCGAATCGGCGAGCAGCAGCACATGGCGACCCGCGTCGCGGAAATGCTCGGCCACCGCCATCGCCGCCCAGGCGCAGCGGCGGCGCAGCAGCGGCGACTGGTCCGAGGTGGCGGCGACGACGACCGAGCGCGCAAGGCCCTCCGGCCCCAGCACCTCCTCGACGAGCTCGCGCAGCTCCCGCCCGCGCTCGCCGATCAGCGCGATCACCGCGACATCGCAGCCGACGCCGCGCGCCAGATCGCCCAGCAGCGTGGACTTGCCGACGCCCGAGCCCGCGAAAAGCCCGATCCGCTGGCCGCGCACCAGGGGCAGCAGCGTGTCGAACACCGCAAGCCCGGTGTCGAGCCGCTCGCCGAGCCGCCGCCGCTGCGTCGCGGGCGGAGGCGGCGCCCGGAACGGGCGCGGGCGCCCCCCGGGCGCCAGCGGCCGACCGTCGAGCGGCTGGCCGAAGCAGTCCACGACGCGCCCGAGCCAGCCGTCATGCGGCGCGATGACCGGCGGCGGCTCCAGCTCCGCAAGCGCCGCGATCCCGAGCCCGTCGAGCCCGCCCTCGGCCAGCGCCACCGCCCCCTCCGGTCCCAGCCGCACTATCTCGGCCCCGAGCGCGGCGTCCTCGAAGCGCACCCGGTCGCCGATCGAGGCCCGCGTGCTCAGCCCCTCGATGGTGACGAGGCCGGAGCCGAGCGCGGTCACGCGCCCGAAGCGCCGCACCGGGTCGAGGCGGCCGATCCGTTCCACGATGGGTTCGATTTGAAGCAATTTTCGATCCTCCCGGCCGGCACCCGCGGCCACGGAAACGATTCCTAAACCTCTCCCGGTTAAGACCCGGTTATCGAGACCGAGGAGAACCCAGGATGCTCGGAAATATCGAGACGATGCGGATTGCGCGGGCGATGATGACCCATGCCGGCGCGCGCCAGCTCGAGGTGGCGCGGAACGTCGCCAATGCCGACACGCCGGGCTACCGCGCCCGCGACGTGGCGGCCTTCGAGCCGGGCGAGGGGCCCGCCATCGGCCTGCGCGCGACCCGCATGCGGCATCTGGCCGGGGACGACCCCGCCGCGGGCTTCCGCAGGGTGGATGCGGGGGGCGAGGCTTCGCCCAACGGCAACACCGTCTCGCTGGAGGGCGAGATGCTGCGCGGGGCCGAGACCAAGCGCCAGCACGACATCGCGCTGGCCGTCTACCAGTCCGGGCTGCGCCTCATGCGCGGCGCCACCGGCCGCCGCTGAGGGGCCGCCCATGTCCGACGTCACCGCCACCGCCATCGCCGGCTCCGGCATGCGCGCCCAGGCCCTGCGCCTGCGGCTCGTCTCCGAGAACGTCGCCAATGCCGACACCCCCGGCTACCGCCGCAAGCTGGTCCCGTTCCAGCCCGACCGCGACTTCGGCCGCGAGACCGGCCTCGTGGCCACCGGCCGCGTCCAGCTCGACCGCGCCGCGCTGCCGCGAATCCACGACCCCGCCCATCCGATGGCCGACGCGCAGGGCTATTACGACGGCTCCGGCGTCGACCTGTTGATCGAGATCGCCGACGCCCGCGAGGCCAGCCGCAGCTACGAGGCCAACCTCCGCGTCTTCGAGCAATCGCGGCAGATGTCCGCCTCGGTCCTCGACCTCCTGCGCCGCTGAAAGGATTCTGGATGATCTCGTCGCTCTCCGCCGTCTCGGCCTACGACCTCGCCCGCCCGGCCATCGCCGCGGGCGGCGCCCGCCCGGCCGCGCTCACGCCGAAGCCCGGCGAGGGCCTCCTCTCCTCCGGCGACCGCTTCCTGCTCGCCCTCGACCGCGTGGACGGCACCGCGCAGGCCGCCATGTCGGGCAGCGCCAGCAGCCAGCAGCTGGTCCAGACCATCGCCGAGACCGAGGTCGCGCTCGAGACGGTGGTGGCGATCCGCGACCGGGTGGTCGAGGCCTACCAGGAAATCCTGCGGATGCCGGTCTGAGGCGCGGCCATGGACGAGAACGTGATCTTCGACATGGTGCGGCAGGCCCTCTGGGTCTCGGTCAGCATCTCGGCGCCGCTTCTCGCCGTGGCGCTGATCGCCGGGGTGGTGATCGGCCTCTTCCAGGCGCTGACCTCGGTGCAGGAGATGACGCTGACCTTCGTGCCGAAGGTCGCGCTGATGCTGGGCGTGTTCTGGGTCAGCATGAGCTTCATGACCGCAACGCTGGGCTCGTTCTTTCAGGACCAGATTCTGCCGCTGGTCGCGGGCGGCTGAGATGGACAACGCGATCTATGCGGGCCTCACGCGGCAGTCCGGCCTCCTGCGCGAGATGCGGGTGGTGGCCAACAACGTCGCCAACGCCTCGACGACCGGCTTCCGCCGCGAGGGCGTGGTCTTCGCCGAGCACCTGAGCGCCACCGGCGCGCAAGGCCGGGCGGGGACGCTGTCGATGGGCCTCGCCCGCGGTCGCGTGGCCGACCTGCGGCAGGGCGCGCTCGAGGCGACCGGCGGCCGCTTCGATCTCGGCATCGAGGGCGAGGGCTTCTTCATGCTGCAGACGCCCGATGGCCCGCGCCTGACCCGCGCCGGGGCCTTCCTGAGCGATGCCGCGGGCAACCTCGTCAACGGCGACGGCCACCTCGTCCTCGACGAGGGCCAGGCGCCCATCGCGCTGCCGCCCGGCGCCCGCGCCATAGCCGTCGGCCCCGACGGCACCGTCAGCGCCGATGGCGAGCCGGTCGGCCGCGTCGGCGTCTTCACCGTCCCCGACCCTGCGGCGCTCCAGCACCGCGGCGGCACCCTCTTCGAGGCCACCGCCGCCCCGCAGCCCGCCGAGGACACCCGCCTGCGCCAGGGCTTCCTCGAAGGCTCGAACGTCGACCCGGTCTTCGAGATCTCGCGCCTGATCGAGGTGCAGCGCAGCTACGAGCTCGGCCAGTCGCTTCTCGACCGCGAGGACGAGCGCATCCGCGCCGTCATCACCGCCCTCACCCGCTGACCTTACGGAGGCCCCGCCATGAATGCGCTGCAGATCGCCGCGACCGGCATGAGCGCCCAGCAGACCCGCGTGGACGTGATCTCGAACAACCTCGCGAACATGTCCACCGCCGGCTACAACGCCCGCCGGGCCGAGTTCGCGGACCTCTTCTACAGCCAGGCCGTCCGCCCCGGCAGCATCGCCGCCAGTGACGGCACGATGGTGCCCGCGGGCGTGCAGCTCGGCATGGGCGTGCGGCCCACGGCCGTCGCGATCCAGCCGCAGCAGGGCAGCCTCGCCCACACCGCGGGCGATCTCGACGTGGCGATCGACGGCGCCGGCTACCTTGAGGTCACGCTGCCCTCCGGGGCCCCGGCCTATACCCGCGACGGCGGGCTGAAGCGCACTGCCGACGGGCTGATCGTGACGTCGGACGGCCTCCCGGTCATGCCCGGCATCACCATCCCGGCCGATGCCGGCAGCATCGCGATCAGCGCCGACGGCGAGGTCTACGCCCATTTCGGCGACCGGGTGGAGCCGGAACTGCTGGGCCAGTTCACCCTCGCCTCCTTCGTGAACGAAAAGGGCCTCGAGGCCGTCGGCTCGAACCTGTTCCTCGAGACCGGCGCCTCCGGGCCGCCGACCGTGGCGGCGCCCGGCCAGGAAGGCCTCGGCACCCTGCGGCAGGGCTACCTCGAGGAAAGCTCGGTCGATCCGATCCGCGAGATCACCGAGCTCATCAAGGCGCAGCGCGGCTACGAGCTGAACGCCAAGGTCATCACCGCCGCCGACCAGATGCTGAGCGCCACGGTGCAGGTCCGGTGATGCGCGCCCTCGCCCTGATGCTGGCTGTGGCCGTCCCACCGACCGCGGCCGATGCCCTCGCCGTGACCGCGCGCCACGCGCTGCCCGCGGGCACCGTCCTCTCGGCGCAGGATGTCGCCCTCGACCTCCGCCTCGAGGGCGGCCTCTCGGACCCGCGCGAGGCCATCGGCCGCCAGCTGCGCCACGCCGTCCACGCGGGACGCCCGATCGCCGCCGTCAGCCTGACCGCCCCGGTGCTGGTCGAGCGCAATCAGCTCGTCACGCTGATCTGGTCCGGCGCCGGCCTCTCGATCTCGACCGAAGGGCGCGCCCTCGGCCGCGGGGCTGCGGGCGAGACCATCCGCGTCCTGAACACCGCATCGCGCGTCACCGTGGCCGCGACCATCCAGCCCGACGGCACCCTCGCCGTCGGCATGACCCCATGAGGATCCCCGCGATGTCCCGAGCAACCCCCCTGCGCCTGACCCTGGCAGGCGTCGTCGCCCTCGCCGCCCTGGGCGGCTGCGCCCGCCTCGGCGATGTCGGCCAGACGCCCGCGATGACAGCCCCCACCAGCGGCCCGGAATTCGAGGCGATGGCGAACCCGGTGCTGTTCATCCCCGACGCCCCGCCGACGCCCGACACCGGCGCCTCGCTCTGGGACGCCTCGCCGCGCTCGCTGGTGCGCGACCACCGCGCCTCGGTGCAGGGCGACATCGTGACCGTCGTGATCGAGATCGACGACCGGGCGGAGATGCAGAACACCTCCGGCCGCACTCGCCGCGCCGCCGACAGCGTCGGCATCGAGGCCTTCGCCGGCATCCCGCAACGCCTGGACCCGCACCTGCCCGCGGGCGCGAGCCTGGGCGAACTGGCCGAGGCGAGCGCGTCCTCGACCTTCAAGGGCAGCGGCAACATCTCGCGGCGCGACAAGCTGACGCTCAGGGTGGCGGCCACGGTCATCGAGACGCTGCCGAACGGCGTGCTGCACATCCAGGGCACCCAGGAGGTCCGCGTGAACTACGAGCTGCGCGAACTGACCGTCAGCGGCTTCGTCCGACCGCAGGACATCGACCGCCGCAACGAGGTCGCCTATGACCGCATCGCCGGCGCCCGCATCGCCTATGGCGGCCGCGGCCAGATCACCGACGTCCAGCAGCCGCGCTACGGCCAGCAGGTCGCCGACATCCTGCTGCCCTGGTGAGCGGGATGCGCCGGGTCATCGGCATGTTGGCCTCGCTGCTGCTGACGGCCGCGGCCCTCGTCGGCGGGGCGCTCGGGGGCGAGCAGCTTCGCCTCCGGCAGCACCCGGCGGCGTCCGAGGTGCCGGCAAGCGAGCCGGAGGCGGTGGCCGCGGTTCCGGCGGACCCGCCCGGTGCCGAGCCACAGGACCCCGGCCCCGCCGCGGCCCCCGGCACCTCGTTCCGGTTTCCGCAGCAGTTCTTCGTCCCCCTCGTCCGCAATGGCGAGGTCCGCGGCGCCATGGTCCTGACGCTCGGCATCGACATCCCCGCCGGAATGGAAGAGCAGGTCTACGCCGCGGAGCTGCGGCTGCGCGACGCGCTGCTGCGCCGCCTGCTGATCCACGCCAACACCGGCGGTTTCGACGGCAACTTCACCTCGGAAGCGCATCTGGCGCTGCTGCGGCGCGAGCTCATGGACGCCGCGCATCGGATCGCTGGAGAGGCGGTCGCGGGCATCCTCGTGATCGACATCGCGCGGCAGGAGCAGTGAGGCGGGCAGGATGGCGCGGTCAGGTCGGGCGGGCTAGAGCGAGGGGCCTCACGAGGGTTTGCCGATGTCCGACCGCCCGGTCACGATCTGTCTCGCGCTGCACAACGGAGGGGCCCATGTTGCGGAGCAACTCGACAGCATCGCCCGTCAGAGGGGCGCGGGCTGGCGGCTGATTGTCGGGGACGACGGATCGCGCGACGACGGCCCGGCTATCGTCCGTGCCTTTGCGGCGCGCTTTCCGCCCGGTCAGGTGACGCTGCTTGCAGGGCCTGAGCGCGGAGCGGCGCAGAACTTCCTGCACCTGCTGGCGGCGGCGGCCCCCGATGCGCCGCTGGCTTTCTGCGACCAGGACGATGTCTGGCTGCCGCATCGGCTCGCAACGGGCCTCGCCGGGGTGGCGGCGCTCGGCCCCGGACCCGCGATCCATTGCGCGAGCACCATGGTCTGCGATGCGTCGCTCCAGCCGCTGTTTCCATCGCCGCTGCCCGCACGGCCGCTCGGCCTGCGCCATGCGCTCCTGCAATCCGGCGGCCCCGGCAACACGATGCTACTCTCTCCCGAGGCGGTGAGGCTCTTGCAGCGCGGTCAGGCTGCGGCAATCGCGGCGGAGGTGCCGGCGCATGACTGGTGGGCCTATCTGCTGGTTTCGGCGGCGGGCGGGCGGATGGTGCGCGACCCGGCGCGGGTGCTGCTCTACCGGCAGCACGGGCGCAACCTCGTCGGCCGCAACGACACGGCGCTCGGGCGGGCGCGGCGGGCACGATGGCTTTTGGATGGAACCTACGGGGGATGGCTCGATGCCAACCTGCGCGCGCTCGAGGGGGCGGCGGAGCTGCTGACGGCGGAGAGCCTCGGGCTCGTCCAGGCGATGCGCGCCGCACTCGGCCGAGGCGGACCTCGAGCCGCGCTCGGCTTGGCGCGGCTCGGCCTTTACCGGCAGAGCCGCGCCGGCACCGCCCTGGTCCTCGCCGCGGCGGCACTCGGGAAGCTGAAGCCCTAACCCCCCGCCACCCGCAGCGCGATCTTGCCGATGTGATGGCCCTCCTCCATCCACCGATGCGCCCCGGCGGCGTCCTCGAGGGCAAACTCGCTGTCCAGCGGCACCTTCACCGTGCCCGCGGCCAGCAACGGCCAGAGGTGGCGGCGCAGCGCCGCGGCGATCGCGGCCTTGGCGCTGTCGGATTGCGGCCGCAGGGTCGAGCCGGTGACGGTCAGGCGGCGGCGCATGATGGTCGAGAGGTTCAGCTCCACTTTCGCGCCGCCGAGTTGGGCGATCATCACCAGGCGGCCATCGTCGGCGAGGGCATCGAGGTTGCGGGGGGCGTAGCTGCCGCCGACCATGTCGAGGATCAGGTCGGCGCCGCCCTCGGAGTCCAGCACCTCCACGAAATCCTCGCTGCGGTAGTTGATCGCGGTCGCGCCGAGCGCCTCGCAGGCGCCGCATTTCTCGTCGGTCCCCGCAGTGGCGAAGACCCTCGCACCCAAGGCGCGGGCGACCTGGATCGCCATCGTGCCGATGCCGGAGGAGCCGCCATGGACGAGGAACCGCTCGCCCGCGCGCAGGCCGCCGCGCATGACGACATTGGACCAGACGGTGAAGGCTACTTCGGGCAGCGCGCCGGCTTCCTGAAGCGACAGCCCCTCGGGGACCGGCAGGGCGTGGGCGGCGGGGGTCGTGGCGTATTCGGCATAGCCGCCGCCCGGCAGGAGCGCGCAGACGCGGTCGCCCGCGGCCCATTCGGTGACGCCCGGCCCGACCGCGGCAACCTCGCCCGAGCATTCGAGGCCGGGCAGGTCCGAGGCGCCGGGCGGCGGGGCATAGCTGCCCTTGCGCTGGAACACGTCGGGGCGGTTCACGCCCGCCCAGGCGACGCGGATCAGGATCTCGCCGTGGCGGGGCAGCGGCACCGCGCGGCGCGTGGCCTTCAGCACTTCGGCCCCGCCGGGGGTGGAGATCTCGACGGCGGTCATCGCATCCGGGATCACGAGCGGCCTCCCGCATGAGCGGAGCGCGGCGCGCGGACCCAGCCGGTCGTGGCACGCGCGAGCGCGTTCCAGCCCGGCAGGCGACGGGCGCGGGTCTTGACCTCCTCGAAGCGCATCACGCCTTCGATCCGGCGCTCGAGGAAGGCGCGGGTATCCGCCAGGCCGGCGGAGCGGTCGCCCATCCAGTAGAGGACCGTCGCCGCATAGACCGCGCCGAGGGTCGCGCGCTTGGTCCACCAGGCGAGGTCGTCCGAGCGGTCGCCGAGGCCGTCCCAGATTGCATCCGCGGTCTCGCCGATCAGCCGCGCGCCGAGGCCGCCATGGACCGGGAGCGACAGGACCGCGGCGCCGGCGCGGACCAGTTCGGGGTCGGAAAAGCTCAGGCGGCGCATCACCGCCTCGGCCACGCGCTCGCGAAAGCGGCCGGTGGGCGGGTTGGCGGCAAGGCTGGCGCGCAGCGCGGCATCGCCGCGGCGGTGATAGGCGGCGGCGAGGCCGGCGCCGCCGGAGATCAGCGCCTCGGCATAGGCGCGGTCCAAGCCGAGATCGGCGGCCCCGGCAGCGAGCGCGCGGGCGTTCATGCCGTCGAAAGGCACATGCAGAAGCGCCGCGTCGAGCAGGCGATCGGCGTCGCGGGGCGGCGCTGCGGCGGGGTCGGTCATCGCATTCTCCGGTCCGTTCGGGCAGGCTGGACAATTCTGGCCGGCATTGCTATGGGCCGGACCTCCTGCAGATCATGCTCAACTCTAACCCAGGAAGGTGGTGACAACCACATGCAGGTCAGTGTTCGCGACAACAACGTCGAACAGGCGCTCCGTGCGCTGAAGAAGAAGCTTCAGCGCGAAGGTGTCTTCCGCGAGATGAAGCTCAAGCAGCATTTCGAGAAGCCGTCGGTCAAGAAGGCGCGCGAGAGGGCCGAGGCCGTCCGCCGCGCGCGCAAGCTGGCGCGCAAGAAGGCGCAACGCGAGGGCGCGCTGTAAGGCGACGCGAACCGCAGCGGTTCAGGGACCCCCGAGGCCAAGGCCACGGGGGTTCTTTTTTGTCTGAGACTCCGGCCCGGCTTGCTGGCAGCATGCAGGCGCCAAGCCCGAGAGGACCACGATGAAGATCGGCTGCCCGACCGAGATCAAGCCCCAGGAATACCGCGTCGGCCTGACGCCCGCCGCCGCGCACGAGGCCGTGGCCCACGGCCATGAGGTGCTGGTCCAGTCCGGCGCGGGCGATGGCGCGGGGTTTGCGGACGATGCCTACGAAGCCGCGCGGGCGACCATCGTGCCGGACGCGGCGGCGGTCTGGGGCGAGGCCGAGCTGGTGGTGAAGGTCAAGGAGCCGCAGCCGCAGGAGCGGGCGCAGCTGCGCCGCGGGCAGGTACTCTTCGCCTATCTCCACCTCGCGCCGGACCCGGAGCAGACCCGCGACCTGCTCGCCTCCGGCATCACCGCCATCGCCTACGAGACCGTGACCGACCGCGCCGGGGGCCTGCCGCTGCTCGCGCCGATGTCGGAGGTCGCGGGCCGCCTCGCGCCGCAGGTGGGGGCATGGACGCTGCAGAAGGCCAATGGCGGGCGCGGCGTCCTGCTGGGGGGCGTGCCGGGGGTGCGCCCGGCGCGGGTGGTCATCATCGGTGGCGGCGTGGTGGGCACGGCGGCCGCGCGGGTCGCGGTCGGGATGGGGGCGAATGTGTCGGTCCTCGACCGCTCGCTGCCGCGGCTGAGCTATCTCGACGACGTGTTCATGGGCTCGCTGACGACGCAGTATTCCAGTGCCGCGGCGATCGAGGAGCTGCTCCCGACCGCGGATCTGGTGATCGGCGCGGTGCTGATCCCCGGCGCGGCCGCCCCGAAGCTGGTCAGCCGGGCGCAGTTGGGCAGCATGATGCCGGGCGCGGCCTTGGTGGACGTCGCCATCGATCAGGGCGGCTGCTTCGAGACCTCGCGCCCGACAACCCATCAGGACCCGATCTACGAGGTGGACGGAATCATGCATTATTGCGTGGCGAACATGCCCGGCGCGGTGGCGCGGACCTCGACGCAGGCGCTCGGCAACGCGACGCTGCCCTTCGTCCTCGCGCTTGCCGACAAGGGCTGGCGCGCGGCGGCGGAGGCCGACCCGCATCTGCGCGCCGGCCTCGCCACGCATGAGGGTCAGCTGACCTCGCTGCCGGTCGGCGACGCGCTTGGGCTGGCCGCGGTCACCCCGGACGAACTGCTCGCCGGGTAGGCCGAGGCGCGCTCGGCGGCCAGCAGGTCGCGGATCTCGGCCAGCAACGCCTCGGACGAGGGGCCGGCGGCGGAGGCCTCGGCGTTCTCCTTGCGCATCGCCGCGTCCTTGATCCGGTTCACGCCCTTGACCAGCAGGAACACGACGAAGGCGATGATGAGGAAGTTGATGACCGCGGTCAGGAAGCTGCCATAGGCCCAGATCGCGGCGCCGCTGTCGCGGGCGGTGGCGAGCGGGGCGCCGTCGGGCACGTCACCGCGCAGAACAATGTAGCGACCGGAGAAGTCCATCCCGCCGGTGATGAGGCCGAGGATCGGCTGGATGATGTCGTCCACCATCGAGGCCACGATCGCCGTGAAGGCCGCCCCGATGATGATGCCTACGGCCATGTCCATGACATTGCCCTTGGCGATGAAGTCCCTGAATTCCTTGATCATGAGCCTGTCCCCTGCTGCGCGGCCCTGCCGCCGGATTGCTCCGGCGCACGCGCGACCATACATCAGCCCCGACCGCCTTCACAAAGGATTGATGCGATGTCCCTCTCGGACTTTCCGATCACCCGCCGCTGGGTCCCGCAGCATCCCGACCGGCTGCAGTATTACGGCCTGCCGACGCCCAACGGCATCAAGGTCTCGGTCATGCTGGAGGAGCTGGGCATCCCCTACGAGGCGCACCGCGTCTCGATCTCCGACCCCGAGGAGCAGTTCACGCCCGAGTTCCTGAGCCTCGCGCCGAACAACAAGATCCCCGCGATCCTCGACCCCGACGGGCAGGAGGGCAAGCCGATGGGCCTCTTCGAGACCGGAGCGATCCTGATCTATCTGGGCGACAAGACCGGCCGCTTCCTGCCGCGTGAGGGGGCGAAGCGCTACGAGGTCATCCAGTGGCTGATGTGGCAGATGGGCGGCGTCGGGCCGATGTTCGGGCAGGTGGGCTTCTTCCACCGCTACAAGGGCCGCGAGATCGAGGACCCGCGCCCGCGCGAGCGCTACTACAACGAGACGCGCCGCCTGCTGGGCGTGCTCGACCGCCAGCTTGCGGGGCGTGAGTGGATCTGCGGCGAGTATTCGATCGCCGACATGGCGGTCGCGCCCTGGGTGCGGACGCTGCGGTTCAACTACGACGCCGCGGCGGAGGTGGGCCTCGACGGGTTTGCCGAAGTGAACCGCTGGCACGCGGCCTGGATGGAACGCCCGGCGGTGCAGGTGGGCATCACGGTCGGCGCCGCGCCTGACTGAGGGCGCAGGACCGGGGGTTTTCCCCCCCCGGACCCCCGAGGATATTTCGCCAAGGCGAAGTCACTGGCGCAGGGTGCCGCCGGTGGCCTTCGTCACCTTTTCGACGATCTTCGTCGACACCGCCTCGATCTCGGCATCGGTCAGGGTGCGGTCTTTCGGTTGCAGGCGCGCGGTGATCGCCAGCGACTTCTTGCCCGCGCCCATCTGCGCCGCCGCCTTCTCGCCCGCGAACTGGTCGAAGACCCGCACGCTTTCGATCAGCTGCTTGTCGGCGCCCTCCGCGGCCCTGACGAGGCTCAGCGCCTCGACCCGCTCGTCCACGACGAAGGCGAAGTCGCGCTCGACCGCCTGCAGGGCGGAGGCGTTCAGGGCCGGGCGGGTGGTGCTGCGGGTCTTGGGCAGGGGCACCGCGGCAAGGTGGATGGTGAAGGCGACCGCCGGCCCCTTCACCTCCATCTCGCGCAGGACGCGCGGATGCAGCTCGCCGAAGGTCGCCAGACGGTTCGGCCCGAGCGCGATGTTGCCCGCCCGCCCCGGATGCCACCAGCCGTCCAGCTTGCGGTCGATCTGGACCTTCGCGGGCGCGCCGAGCGTGGCGAGGATCGCCTCGGCATCCGCCTTGGCGTCGTAGATGTCCACCTGCCGGCGCGAGCCCCAGGGATCGCGCGGCGCCGTGCCGCCGACCAGCAGGCCGGAGAGCGCCACCCGCTGCTCGCCCGGCTCGCCGCCGGTGAAGACCGGGCCCAACTCGAAGAGCGCGAGGTCGGCGGCGCCGCGCGCCTGGTTACGGGCGGCCGCAGCCAGCAGGCCCGGCAGCAGGTCAGGACGCAGATGCGTCATCTCGCTGCTGATCGGGTTCTCGAGCCGCACCGCATCCCCGCCGCCGCCGAAGCGCCGCGCCGACTCGCGGTCGATGAAGCTGTAGGTCACGCATTCGTTGTACCCGAGCGCTGCCGCCATCCGCCGGGCCGCGCCCTCGCGCTGCTGCTGCGGCGTCAGCACCGGCTGCGGCACGCCCGGCCGCGGCCGCGACAGCGGCTGGCCCTGCAGCTTCGTCAGCGAGGCGATGCGCGCGACCTCCTCGATCAGGTCGGCCTCGCCCTGCACGTCGGGCCGCCAGGAGGGCGGGCTCGCCATGTCGCCCTCGAAGGTGAAGCCGAGCGCCTCGAGCGTCTCGCGCTGCCGCTCCGGCGGGATGTCCATGCCGACGAGATTGACGAAGCGCGCCGGGTCGAGTCGGTAGGCGCGCCTGGTGTCCGGCACCGCGCCGTCCATCACCACCTCCGACGCCGTGCCGCCGCAGAGGTCGAGGATCATCCGCGTCGCCAGTTCCAGCCCCGGCAGGGTGAAGGCCGGGTCCACGCCGCGCTCGAACCGGTAGCGGGCGTCGGAGTGGATACGCAGCGCGCGGCCGGTGGCGGCGATGGTGATCGGGTCCCAGTAGGCGCTTTCGAGGAAGACGTCGGTTGTCTCGCCGGTAACGCCCGACTCCTCGCCGCCCATGATTCCGGCGAGGCTCTCGGGGCCGCTGTCGGCCGCGATGACCATGTGCTCAGGGCGCAGGGTGTAGGTCTTGCCGTCGAGGGCCAGCAGCGTCTCGCCCTGGCGCGCCGGGCGGATGACGAGATCGCCCTGCACCTTCGCCATGTCGAAGACGTGCAGCGGGCGGTTCAGCGCGTAGGTGAAGAAGTTGGTGATGTCGACGAGCGCGCTGATGGGACGCAGGCCGATCGCGGTCAGGCGTCGCTGCAGCCAGTCGGGCGACGGGCCGTTCGTCACGCCGCGGATCACGCGCCCGGCGAAGAGTGGGCAGCCCTTGTCCTTGAGGCTCGGGTCGATGGTGACGCCGATCCCCGCCGGCCCCTCGCCCGGCACCGGCTCGATCTCGAGCGGCGTCAGCGTGCCGAGGCCCCGCGCCGCGAGGTCGCGGGCGATGCCGCGGATGCCGAGCGCGTCGGGGCGGTTCGGGGTGATCTTGATCTCGATCACCGGGTCGATCTTTTCCGGCGCGTTCTCGGCCAGCCAGTCCACGAAGCGCTGCCCGACCTCGCCCGACGGCAGCTCGATGATGCCGGCATGCTCGTCGGAAAGCTCCAACTCGCGCTCGGAGGCCATCATGCCGCGGCTCTCGACCCCGCGGATCTTGCCGACGCCGAGCGTGGTGTCGATCCCCGGCACATAGTCGCCGGGCTTCGCCAGCACCCCCACCAGCCCCGCCCGCGCATTCGGCGCCCCGCAGACGATCTGCTTCTCGCCATCGTTGGTCTCGACTCGGAGGACGCGGAGCCTGTCGGCATCCGGGTGCTGTTCGGCATGGGTGACTCGTGCGAGCGTGAAGGAGGCGAGCCGCGCTGCCGGGTCGGAGAGCGATTCGACCTCGAGGCCGAGGTCGGTGAGGGCGGCGGCGATCTCCTCGACGGTGGCGGTGGTGTCGAGATGGTCGCGAAGCCAGGAGAGGGTGAGTTTCATTGGTTCAGTCGATCCTTATAGCCTTCAGCCCGCATTCCCGCAGCGTCGACAGGGCGCTCCCGAGTTTCGTCGATATCTCGTTGCCTTCAACATTCAACCCTGAAGGGATCGCGCTCCACTCGTCTTGATAATTCTTGTGGCGCATCTCTTCGGGGTCGATCAACGTTTCCTTCCCCACCCGCTCCGAGAGCAGCATAAGCTGCAGAAAACTCACCTTGCCTTTAATCTCATCCCAAGCGCCAGTAAGGTCGTCAACCGCAGCAACAGCGCAATCGCCCTCATTATAGATCGAGAACCGAACTAATTTCGAATCCAAGTCGTCGATAACGCTGTCAACCGATGGGATACGGTTTTTCAACTCTGTGACCTTGACCTCAATCAACATACGCTCCCGTTCTGGGTCTGGATCGGCACCGAACATCGACAATGAGATTATTAGGTCGGCCACACTCTTGTCCGCAAAAAATCGTGCGAGCGTTTTCTGAAAGCCACCGAGGGCACCGAGAAGATCCTCGGCTGTATCGCGTCGCCGGATCTGAACCGCTTCGATCTTCCAGCTTTCCAATTGCGCTTTTGCGATCAACAGGCCAACAACGATCACGAAAGTAGATACAAGGGATGCAGCTCCAGACACTATCGTTCCGATGTCTGCCCATTCATCAAGTGTGAACCCCCACACCATGGATACTATGCGCTCACGCTAACCCGACGTCCGCCACGGACCTTCCGGGAGCGCGCGGCCGGTCTGTTTGCAGTCATTGCTCTTCCTACCGTATAGATCCCGCGACATCGCAATCACCGCGACAGCCCACCCTCGATGCTCGGCACATCCCCCGCCGCAAACCCGTAGTGCCGCAGCCACCGCAGATCGCTCTCGAAAAACGCTCGCAGATCGGGAATTCCGTATTTCAGCATCGCGATGCGGTCGATGCCCATGCCGAACGCAAAACCCTGCCACTGCGACGGGTCCACGCCGCCGGCCTCCAACACCTTCGGATGCACCATGCCGCTGCCGAGGATCTCCAGCCAGCTCTCGCCCACGCCGATCTTCAGCTGGCCGCCGGACCAGTCGCAGCGGATGTCGACCTCGGCCGAGGGTTCGGTGAAGGGGAAATGCGAGGCGCGGAAGCGGAGTTCGACCTCCTCGACCTCGAAGAAGGCGCGGCAGAACTCCTCCAGAGTCCATTTCAGGTTCGCCATCGAGATGTCGCGGCCGATCGCCAGACCCTCGACCTGGTGGAACATGGGCGTGTGGGTCTGGTCCATGTCCATGCGGTAGACGCGGCCGGGGCAGATGACGCGGAGCGGCGCGCCCAATTCCTGCATGGCGCGAATCTGGACCGGGCTCGTGTGGGTGCGAAGGACGTGTGGGGGGCGGTCGTCGCCCTCGGCGCGGGCCATGAAGAAGGTGTCGTGCTCCTGCCGGGCGGGATGCTCGGGCGGGATGTTCAGGGCGTCGAAGTTGAACCAGTCGCTCTCGACCTGGGGGCCCTCAGCGACGGAAAAACCCATGTCGGCGAAGATGGCGGTGACTTCCTCCGTCACCTGGCTCACCGGGTGGATGGTGCCGCGCGGGCGCGGGCGGGCGGGGAGCGTCACGTCGAGCCACTCGCCCTTCAGCCGCGCGTCGAGGGCCGCGTCCTCGAGCGCGAGGCGGCGGGCGCGCAGGGCGGCGTCGATCTCGTCCTTGAGGCGGTTGAGTTCGGCCCCGCGGGTCTGGCGCTCCTCCGGCGTCATGCGGCCGAGCTCGCGCATCATCAGCGCGACCTCACCCTTCTTGCCGAGCGCGGCGAGCCGCACCTCCTCGAGCGCAGCCGGATCGGCGGCATCGGCCACGCGGTCGAGCCAGGCGGTGCGGAGGGTGGCAAGATCGGTCATGGGAGGGCCTCGTCGCGGTGCGGGGGCGGGTTAGCATGCGCGCGCCGGGCGGGGAAGCCGGGGGCTCCGCGCCCCCGGACCCCCGCGGGATATTTTCAGACAGAAGAAGCGAAAAGGCCCGCGCCGGGCGGGCGCGGGCCTTTCATGTGCCTGCGGGTTGCCTCAGGCGGCGACGGTCTCGCGGGCGGCCGCTTCGCGGGCCTGACCGACGATCGCGGCAAAGGCCTCGGGCTCGTGCACGGCGAGGTCGGCCAGCACCTTGCGGTCCACCTCGATGCCGGCCTTGGACAGCGCGGCGATGAAGCGGGAATAGGTCATCTCGGCATCGACCTCGCGCACGGCGGCGTTGATCCGCGCGATCCACAGGGCGCGGAAGTTGCGCTTGCGGGTCTTGCGGTCGCGGGTCGCATACTGGTTGGCCTTGTCGACGGCCTGGGTCGCGGTCCTGAAGCTGCGCGAACGGTTGCCGTAGTAGCCTTTGGCCTTCTCCAGCACCTTCTTGTGGCGGGCGTGCGTGACCTTGCCGGATTTCACTCGGGACATCGGTTCTCTCCTCGGCTCAGCGGTCGTAGGGCATGTATTTCTTGACGATCCGGGCGTCCTGATCCGACAGGATCGTGGTCCCGCGCGCGTCGCGAATGAACTTCGTGGTGCGCTTGATCATCCCGTGCCGCTTGCCCGCCTGGGCGGCTTTCACCCGGCCCGCGGCGGTCATGCTGAACCGCTTCTTGGCGGCCGACTTGGTCTTCATCTTCGGCATTTTCGTCTCCTTCGAGTCGTCAGACGCGCGGCTCGGCAATGCCAATCGGCCGGCTGCGCGGGGGAAAGGGCGCCTATAGCCGAGGCCGCCCGGGCTGGCAAGGGGCGGCGGTCAGAAGTCGATCCGTGCCGTCGCCAGCCGCGTCCAAGCGGCGGCGATGTCCTGCAGGTGGAAAGCGCCGGGCGCGAGCCAAGCGGCGAGGAACATCAACGCGATGCCGAGGACGAGGCTCGCCGCGGCGGAGCGAGGCGCCTCGGTCCGCGCAACCGCGATCAATGCGAGCGGAAGCGACAGGAGGCAGAGGAGAACCCCCGCCAGCAGCAACAGATCGGCCATGCCCCACCCCCGCGCGTCGTCGTCGTGACAAGGCCGTCTATTCGGGATCGGTCCGGTAGATCAAGCGCTCGTCGCAGCGGGCGACGCGCAGGATGTTGGTGGTGCCGGCCACCTGGAAGGGAACCCCGGCGATCACGATGATCTGGTTCGTCTCGTCGGCGAAGCCGTGTTCGCGCGCCACGCGGGCCGAGTTGACCACCGCCATCTTGAAGCGGTCCACCGGCGGGACCAGCACGCAATGCGTGCCCCAGAGGAGGCGCAGCCGGCGGGTGACGCGCAGCTCGTGCGAGAGGGCGATGATCGGCACCCGCGGACGTTCGCGCGCCACGAGATTCGCCGTGGTGCCGGACTGGGTGAAGGCACAGATGGCGCTGACATCGGTGGTCTCGGCGATCTCGCGCGCGGCGGCGACGATGCCGTCGGCGACGGTGGTGCGGTCGACCTTGCGCGAGGCCTCGATCACCTCGCGGTAGACCGGATCGCCCTCGACGCTGCGGGCGACGGCGTCCATCGTCGACACGGCCTCGATCGGGTACCGGCCGGCCGCGCTCTCGGCCGAGAGCATCACCGCATCGGCGCCCTCGTAGATCGCCGTCGCGACGTCCGAGACCTCGGCGCGGGTCGGCATCGGGCTCTCGATCATGCTCTCGAGCATCTGAGTCGCGACGATCACGGGCTTGGCCGCCGCCCGGCAGGAGCGGACCAGCCGCTTCTGGATCGGCGGGACGGAATGGACCGGCATCTCGACGCCGAGGTCGCCGCGCGCCACCATGATCCCGTCCGACGCGGCGAGAATCGCGTCGAAGGCGCGCACGGCCGCAGGCTTCTCGATCTTGGAGAGGATCGCCGCCCGGCCGCGGGCGAGTTCACGCGCCTCGGCCACGTCCTCGGGCCGCTGGACGAAGCTCAGCGCCAGCCAGTCCACACCGAGTTCACAGGCGAACTCCAGGTCCTCCCGGTCCTTGGCCGAGAGCGCGGCGAGCGGCAGGACCACGTCGGGCACGTTCACGCCCTTGCGGTCGGAGATGACGCCCCCCGAGGTCACGATGCAGTCGGCGAAGTCGGGGCCGCAGTCCACGACCTTCAGCCGCACCTTGCCGTCATTGACAAGAAGCTGGGTGCCGGGCGTGATGGCGGCGAAGATCTCGGGGTGCGGCAACTGCACCCGGTCGCTGTCGCCCGGCGCGGGGTCGAGGTCGAAGCGGAAGCGGTCGCCCTCTTCGAGCGCATGGGCGCTCGCCTCGAAGGTGCCGACCCGGAGCTTCGGGCCCTGAAGGTCGCCGAGCACCGCGATGGGGCTTTGGCAATCGGCCTCCACCCGGCGCACGATCTCGTATCGCGCGCGCTGCTCCTCCTGCGTGCCGTGGCTCATGTTGAGTCGGAAGACGTCCGCCCCGGCCTCGAACAGCCGGCGGATGGTGTCGTAATCGCTGGACGCGGGTCCCAGCGTCGCCACGATCTTGACCTTCCTGTGCCGCCGCATCGCCCCGCCCTCTCATGTCGTGCGGGAGGGTTATGCCCCTCCGCGCCCGCGGCCACAACTGGCGCCCGCGCTTGCCGGCGGCTAAGCCTTGGCGATGCCACGCGACGCGGCCATGACACAGACACCTTACGAAATCATGAACCCCGCCGCGCCGTCGCGCTGGCTCGTGACCTGCGACCACGCGACCAACCGGGTGCCGGACTGGGTGGATGGCGGCTCGCTCGGCATCGCGGCCGAGGACATGGCGCGGCACATCGCGCTCGACGTGGGGGCGGCGGGGCTCAGCCGGGCGCTTGCTGCGCGCCTCGACGCACCGGCGATCCTGTCGGATTTCTCGCGCCTCGTGATCGACCCGAACCGGGGCGAGGACGACCCGACGCTGGTCATGCGCCTCTATGACGGCACCGTCATCCCCGCCAACCGCCGCATTACGCGGGCAGGGATTGAGGAGCGGCTCGACCGCCTGCACCGCCCCTATCACGACGCCTATGCCCGGCTGGCGGCGACCCATCCGACCCGCGCGATCTGCGCCATCCACAGCTTCACCCCGCGGCTGCGCGGACGCCCGGCGCGGCCGTGGCAGGTTGGCATCCTCTATTCGCATCTCGACGAGCGGCTGGCGGTGCCCATGCTGGACGCCTGCCGGGCAGAGGGGTGGATCGCGGGCGACAACCAGCCCTATTCGGGGCATCTCGACGGCGATTCGATCGACCGCCATGCGCTCGCGCAGGGAAGGCCGAACCTGCTGATCGAGGTCAGGAACGACCTGATCCGCGACGAGGCGGGGCAGCGCGAATGGGCCGCGCGGCTCGCGCCGGTGCTGGAGCGGGTGCTGGCGGAGAGCGGGCTCTAGCGCCCCGCCATCTCGCGGATCGCCGCGGCCACAGCCTTCGGGCGGATGACCGGCATCATGTGCCCGCCGGGCATCGGCCGCAGTTCGGCATGCGGCAGGGTGGCGGCGGCGTGCTCGGCCTGACCGAAGCGCACCACATCGTCCTCGCGCCCGTGCAGGATCAGCGCCGGCGCCTCGATCTGCCCGAGCCGCGGCTGCAGTGCCCTGATGCCGCGATCCGCCACGTCGAGGTCGCGCAGCGCGCCCGAGACCGCGCGCGGCTGGCCCGCCATCAGCCCGCCGCCCCAGATCATGAAGCCCGCCGGGGCCGGATCGGGCGCGAAGCTCATGAGCGCGATGGGCGGGCCGATGGTCGCCATCAGCGGCTGCGTCGCGCCGCGGGCAAGCGCCTCGCGGAGCGGCGTCGCGCGGCCGAGCGCGGCGGCGGCGGCGGTCAGCTGCGGCGCCATGGGCCGCGTCAGCGCGCCGAGCGTCACCAGGCCCGCCACGAGGTCGGGCCGGTCCGCCGCCAGTTGCAGCGCCACCGCGCCGCCGAGCGAATGACCGACCACGATCGCCGGGCGGCCGCCCGCGGCCTCCAGCATTTCGGCCGCGAGCGCCGCCTGCGCCTCCAGCCTCTCGCCACCCTTCGGGGCCGAGGCCGAGCGGCCCGCCCCGCGCCGGTCGTAAGCCAGCACCCGGAAGCCGCCGAGCTGCGGGATCAGGCGCGAGAAGTTCAGCATGTTGCCGAAAAGGCCGTGGATCAGCAGCACCACCGGCCCCTCGCCCTCATCGAAGACCTCGACCGCGCGGCCACCGAAGCCCCGCGCCTGGCCCGGCCGCGGCGAGATCCGCCGCGCGACCGCGCCGACCAACGGCCCGGCCAGCACCGTGGCGGCCAGCAGCCCCAGGCGGCGCTTGCCCTTATCCCGCAAGACGGCCCCCTGTCCCCATCCATGCCGGCTCGTCGAAGAACTGGCCCGGATCGAAGGTCGAGCGCTGCCCGAGGTCGTCCCAGTGCGCCTCCAGCCAGGCCTCGGCCCAGTGGCGGCCGCGCTTGAACAGCAGGTCGAGATAGGCGGCTTCGGCGTTCATCTTGCTCGACGCGGCGAGGTCCTGCACCTCGGCGTCAACGTGGATCAGGTGGATCAGCGCCGCCGCAGCACCGCGTTCGGCCGGGTCGTCATGCTCCTCGCGCCAGTGGCGGCGGAGGAGCGCGATGGCCTGAAGCTCCTTCAGCAGCGAGGCGTTGAAGCTGATCTCGTTCACGCGGTTGATGATCTCACGGGCGCTGCGGGGCACGGCGTCGCGGATGATCGGGTTGATCTGGACGATCACGATGTCGTCGCTGCGCGGCGATTCGATCAGCGGGGTCAGTGCCGGGTTGCCGCTGAAGCCGCCGTCCCAGTAGGCCTCGCCCTCGATCACCACGGCGGGCGTGGACTGCGGCAGGCAGGCCGAGGCCATCACCGCCTCCGCCGTCACCTCGCCGCGGCTGAAGACCCGCGCCTTGCCCGAGCGGACATGTGTGGCGGTCACATGAACGGCGACCTGACGGCAGCCGTTCACGTGGTCGAAATTAACATGGGCGTCGAGGATGCGCCGCAGCGGGTTGAGGCCGAAGGGGTTGAGTTCGTAGGGCGAGAAGACGCGTTGCAGCCCCTCGAGCCAGAGATAGCCGGGCGAGTGATCGAGGCTCCACCGCCCGAGCAGCCGGTCCGCGAAGCTGCGCTGCACCGGCGAGAACCGCGCCGCATCGCTGACCGCGCCCCAGAAGCGCCGCAGCGCCGCGCGCGCGCCCTCGCGGCCGCCGATATGCATCCCCGCGGCCAGCACCGCGGCGTTCATCGCCCCGGCCGAGGTGCCGCTGATGTCGCCGATCATCAGCCGCTCGTCCTCGAGGATGCGGTCGAGCACGCCCCAGGTCAGCGCGCCGTGGCTGCCACCGCCCTGAAGGGCGAGGTTGATCCACTTGACGCTCACAGCGCCGAAGCCCGCGCGTCCTCGAGGTAGATCTCGCGCAGCCGCCGGGCGACAGGGCCGGGGCGGCCGTCGCCGAGGCGCGCGCCGTCGATCTCGACCACGGGCATGACGAAGGCGGAGGCCGAGGTCACGAAAGCCTCGTCGGCCGCCCGCGCCTCCTCGGGCGTGAAGCCGCGCTCCTCGACGGTCATCTGCGCCTCGGCGGCGAGCCGCATGACGGCGGCCCGGGTGATGCCGTGCAGGATGTCGGTCGAGAGGCCGCGCGTGACGATGCGGCCGTCCTTGACGATCCAGGCGTTGTTGGAGGTCCCCTCGGTGATGACGCCCTCCTCGATCAGCCAGGCATCGTCCGCGCCCTGCGCCTTGGCCTCCATCTTGGCGAGGCTGGGGGCCAGCAGTTGCACCGTCTTGATGTCGCGCCGCCGCCAGCGGAGGTCTGGGAGCATGATGACCCTGATCCCGTCGCGCGCCTGCGGACTGTCCGCAAGGCCGGGCTTCGACTGGGTGAACAGCACCACGGTCGGGGCGACGCCCTCGACCCAGGCGAAGTCGCGGTCGCCGGGATTGCCGCGCGTCACCTGCAGATAGACCAGCCCCTCGTCGATGCCGTTCGACTCGACCATGCGGCGGTGGATCGCCAGCCACTCCTCGTCAGTATGAGGATTGGCGATCTTCAGCGCGCCCAGCGAGCGGCCGAGGCGGGCGAGGTGGCCGGGGAAGTCCACCAGCTTGCCGCCGAGGACGCTCGTGACCTCATAGACGCCATCCGCCATCAGGAAGCCGCGGTCGAAGACCGAGACCTTCGCCTGATCCTCGGCCAGCTCGTCGCCGTTCACATGAACGATGCGGGTCATGCGCGGTTCCTATCCCCAGAGGGCCGGGTCGGCCGGATGGACGCCCGCTTCGTCGTAGCGCAGCGGGTGGTCGCGGTCTTCCGCCAGCAGCAGCGGACCGTCAAGGTCCACCACCTCGGCCCCCTGCGCCACGAGGATGGCGGGCGCCATCGCCAGCGAGGAGGCCGCCATGCAGCCGACCATGACGCCGAAGCCGGCCGCGCGGGCGGCGTCGCGCAAGGCGAGCGCCTCGGTCAGCCCGCCGGTCTTGTCCAGCTTGATGTTTACAACGTCGTATTTCCCGGCGAGCGCGGCGAGGCTCTTGCGGTCATGGCAGCTCTCGTCGGCGCAGACCGGAACGGGGCGCGCCATGCCGCGCAGCGCCTCGTCGTCCTCGGCGGGCAAGGGCTGCTCGACCAGCACAACGCCGAGGCGAGCGAGTTCCGGGGCGAGGGCGGCGTAGGCGTCCGGGGTCCAGCCCTCGTTGGCGTCCACGACGAGGCGGGCGTTCGGGGCGCCCGCTCGCACCGCTTCCAGGCGTGGCAGGTCGTCGGGGGTGCCGAGCTTGATCTTTAGCAGAGGCATATGGGCGTGAGCGGCGGCCTTCGCCCGCATGGCCTCCGGCGTGTCGAGCGAGAGGGTGAAGCAGGTCGGCAGCGGCTTCGGCTCCGCAACCCCGGCCAGTTGCCAGACCGGCCGCCCCGACCGCTTCGCCTCCCAGTCCCAGAGCGCGCAATCCACCCCGTTCCGCGCCGCACCCGGGGGCAGCAACGATTGCAGCGTCTCGCGGGTAACGTCCTCGGGCAGCCCCACGACATGCGCCAGCACGCCTGCGACCGTCTCGCCGTAGCGGCCATAGGGGACGCATTCCCCGCGCCCGGTGATGCGCTCGCGCGTGACCGTGACCTCCACCACCTCCACATGCGTCCGCGCATTGCGGCTGATGGCGAAGACGCCGTCGAAGGCGAAGCGGCGCGGGGCGGCGGTGAGCATGGGCGGGTCCTTTCAGTCTGCCGCAGATGAGCCCGCCTCGGCCTGCCCCGCAAGGCAAATGCTTGCACCCCCTCGCGCAACAACCTATCGCGACGGCCGATCCTTCCGACATATCCTTGCGAGGAGCCCCGCATGTCCTTCCGCACCCAGCCGCCCGCCCCTGCCCGCCTCAACCGCTGCCAGCTCTTCGGCCCCGGCTCGCGCGAGGCGCTGTTCGAAAAGATGGCGGCGTCCGCGGCTGACGTCATCAACCTCGACCTCGAGGATTCGGTCGCGCCGGACGACAAGGACAAGGCGCGCCGGAACGTCATCCAGGCGATTGGCGACATCGACTGGGGCCGCAAGACGCTGTCGGTGCGGATCAACGGGCTCGACACGCCGTGGTGGTATCGGGACGTGGTGGACCTGCTGGAGCAGGCCTCGGACCGGCTCGACCTCATCATGATCCCCAAGGCCGGGAACGCGAAGGACCTCTATGCAGTGGACGCGCTCGTGACCGCCATCGAGGCGGCGAAGGGGCGCGGCAAGCGCCTCGGCTTCGAGGTCATCATCGAGACCGCGGCCGGGATCTCGCATGTCGAGGAGATCGCCGCCGCCTCGCCGCGCCTGCAGGCCATGAGCCTCGGCGCGGCGGATTTCGCGGCCAGCATGGGGATGCGGACCACCGGCATCGGCGGCACGCAGGAGAACTACTACATGCACCGGGAAGGCCAGAAATACTGGTCCGACCCGTGGCACTGGGCGCAGACCGCCATCGTCGCCGCCTGCCGCACGCATGGCGTGCTGCCGGTGGACGGGCCGTTCGGCGACTTCTCGGATGACGAGGGCTTCCGGGCGCAGGCGCTGCGGTCCGCGACGCTGGGGATGGTCGGCAAATGGGCGATCCACCCCAAGCAGGTCGCGCTCGCCAACGAGGTCTTCTCGCCCTCCGACGCCGCGGTCGCCGAGGCGCGCGAGATCCTCGCGGCGATGGAGAAGGCCAAGGCCGAGGGCCAGGGCGCCACGGTCTACAAGGGCCGGCTGGTGGACATCGCCTCGATCAAGCAGGCCGAGGTGATCGTGAAGGCGGCGGAGATGATCGGGGCCTGACGGCCTCGCCGCAGACCGGGCAGGCCGGATCGCGCCTCAGCGCAATGGTCCGGGTCTCGCCCCAGAGGCCGTCGAAGACCAGCATCCGCCCGCGCAGCGGCGCGCCGGCCCCCGCGATCAGCTTGATCGCCTCGAGCGCCATGACCGAGCCGACGACGCCGGGCAGCGCGCCGACCACTCCGGCCTCGGCGCAGGAAGGGGCGAGGCCGGGGGCGGGCGCCTCGGGGAACAGGCAGGCGAGGCAGGGCGCGTCGCGGGCCGGGTCCCAGACCGTCACCTGCCCCTCCCATTGCGCGATGGAGCCGGCGACCAGCGGCACGCGGGCGGCGACGCAGGCGCGGTTGGTGCCGGCGCGCGAGGCGTAGCTGTCGGTGCCGTCGAGGACGAGGTCGTGCTCCGCGACCAGTTCGACATCCGCCTCGGTGATCCTGCGCCCGAGCCGGTTGACGGCGATGTGCGGGTTCAGCGCCGCCATCGTCTCGGCCGCGGCCTCGATCTTGGGGCGGCCGAGATCGGCGTCGCGGAACAGCACCTGCCGCTGCAGGTTCGAGAGGCTCACGGTGTCGTCGTCCGCGATGGTGATCCGACCCACCCCGGCGGCGGCGAGGTAGAGGCAGACCGGCGCCCCGAGCGCCCCCGCCCCGACCACCAGCACCCGCGCCCGCCTGAGCCGCTGCTGGCCCGGCCCGCCAAGCTCGCGCAGGACGATGTGGCGGGCATAGCGGTCGAGTTCGACCTCGCTCATGGGCGGCGGGGCGGAGGAGGAAGCGGCCGCGGGGCGGTGGCCGACGACGCCGGGGCGGGTCTCGGCATTGGCGGCGGCGCGGCGGCGGAGCCGGGCGATCAGCGCGGTATAGCCGCCGACAAGGGCGAGGAGGACGGCGCCCGCCGCCCAGAGCCGCAGCCCGGAGGCGGTGTCGCCTCCCGTGAGCGCGGGAACCAGCCCGAGGCACCACCCGGCCGCGAGGGCGAGCGCAAACCGCAGTCCACGCCAGCCGCGCCACCAGCCGAGGCCCGCCATCGCCGCCATCCCGGCGAGGCCGATGGCAACGATGCCGTTCATCCGCGCCCCGTCGAGCCGAAGCCGCCCGTTCCACGCGTCGTCTCCGGCAGCGCGGCAACGGCCACAAACCGCGCCTGCGATACCGGCGCGACGACCAGCTGCGCGACCCGCTCGCCGTGGCGCAACGTGACCGCCTGCTGCCCGAGATTGGCCAGCAGCACTTGCACCTCGCCGCGATAGTCGCTGTCGATCGTGCCAGGCGCGTTCAGCACCGTCACGCCCTCGCGCAGCGCCAGCCCCGAGCGCGGCCGCACCTGCCCCTCCCACCCCTCCGGGATGGCGAGGATCAGCCCGGTCGGCACCGCCATGCGTGCACCGGGCGCGAGCACGGCCTCGCCGCCGCGCAGGTCGCAGCGCAGGTCGGCGCCCGCGGCGCCCGGCGTCTCATAGGCGGGCAGCGGCAGCGTGGGGTCGGCGCCCTCGGCGCGGGCGATCTCGATCAGCGGGATGTCCATCCGTTCGTCCTGCGGCCCGCCGCCGGGGGCGTCAAGCGGGCAAGCAAAAGGGCGGCGCCGCCGGTGCGGGCCGCCCGTCCGGGTGCGGGAAAAAGGCTCAGCGCGGCGAGATCATCATCACCATCTGCCGGCCTTCCATCTTCGGCATCGATTCGACCTTGCCGATCTCGGCCACCTCGCCCGCCACGCGGCGCAGCAGCTCGGCCCCCAGCTCCTGGTGGGCCATCTCGCGGCCGCGGAAGCGGAGCGTCACCTTGACCTTGTCGCCCTCGCCCAGGAACTTCACCACGTTGCGCATCTTCACATCGTAGTCGTGGTCGTCGGTTCCGGGACGGAACTTGATTTCCTTGACCTCGATGATCTTCTGCTTCTTGCGCGCCTCGGCCTCGCGTTTCTGCTGTTCATACTTGAACTTGCCGAGGTCCATGATCTTGCAGACCGGGGGCTCGGCGTTGGGCGAGATTTCGACCAGGTCCAGCCCGGCCTCCTCGGCCAGCATCATGGCCCGCGCGGGGGTCACGACGCCGACATTTTCGCCGTCGGCCCCGATCAGGCGGATTTCGGGGGCGCGGATGCGGTCGTTGACGCGGGGGCCGGTGTCGCGGGTCGGCGGCGCGTGGTGCGGTCTGCGGGCTATGGTGGTGATCCTTGTCCAGTGAAGGGAGTGGCGCGCAAAATAGTGATCCCGGGCCGCGCTTTCAACCGGGCATCGGCAGCCGCCCTTCCGGCACGGGCGCGGCTGTGGCATACCGGAACCGGCAGGCGCGCGCCTGCATTGGGCGGCACACGCCCCACCGCCAACTGAGGTTCCTGTCCGATGTCGCGCACGCCCGTCCTGCTCCTCGCCGCGCTTCTCGTGATCCTGCTGGCGGGGTTCTGGTGGGTCGCGGGCGACGGTGATTCGCCGCCAGTCGCGACCGGCGTTCCGGCCGCCGCCCCCGATCCGGCGACCGCCGAGGTCTCGCCCGAAGCGGCCGATGCCGAAGCCGCGGCCCGCACAGCCGAGGAAGCCGCGGATGCCGCGACCGAGGCGGCCGCCGAGGCCGCGCCCGACGCCGGAACCGCACCGGACGAGAGCGCGGCCGAGGCCTCCGCCGCGGCTGATGCCGCCGCCGACGCCGCCGCCATCGCCACCGACGCCGCGGTCGAGGCCAGCCGCGCCGCCGAATCGGCCGAGGTCGGCGCCGCCGATACCGCCGCGGATGCGGCCGAGGCCGCCGCAGAAGCCGCCCTGCGGGCCGCCGAGGAGGCTGGCCGCGCCGCCGCCGAGGCGACCGCGGGCGCCGTTACCGGCAACCCGGCCGGGGCCGAAGCCGCCGCCGCGCAGGCCAGCAGCGCCGCCGCCGAGACCGCCGCCGCCACCGACGCCGCCGCGGCAGCCGCCGAAGCCGCGGCAGGCATCAACCTCGCCCTCACCCCCGAGGGCTTCGACGCCGCCGCCGTCGCCCGGCTGATCGAGGACAGCGCCCTCGATCCGGCGCAGAAGCGCAACCTCGCCGCGCTGGTCGAGAGCACGCAGGACAACCCGGCGCTGCTGCGCTCGGCGCTTGAGCAGGTGCGGGCGGCGCTGCGGTGACGCGACCGGCCTTCGCCGATTGGATCGCCGGGCGCCCGGCCGAACTGGCGCGCGGGCCGATCGCCATCCTGATGATGGAGGACGCGGCGGGGGCCGCCTCGACCATCGCCCACCACCTCGGCCTCGGGTTCCGCCGCATCCTCGCCCTCTCGCCCGAGCCGCTGCCGCTGACGCCCGAGCAGCGGCTGCGCGTGACCGACCTCGGCTGGACCTCCACCGGCCGCGACGCGCATGTCGCGGTCGTCAACCGCGTCATCGCCGCGGTGCCGCCGGGCACCTGGCTCTATTACGGCTGGAACGCGGAATACCTGTTCTTTCCCTTCTGCGAGACGCGCCGGGTCTCGGACCTGCTGGCGTTCCACGCCGAGGAGCGGCGGGACGCGATGCTGACCCATGTCATCGACCTCTATCCGCGCGAGATGCAGGGCTTTCCCGACATCTTCCGGCCCGAGGACGCGATGCTCGACCTCTCGGGCTATTACGCGGTCAGCCGCCGCGACCGCGAGGGCCGCACGCTCGAGCGGCAGTTCGACATCCACGGCGGGCTTCGCTGGCGGTTCGAGGAATACCTGCCGGCTGACCGGCTGCGGCTCGACCGAGTGGCGCTGTTCCGGGCGGCGAAGGGGCTGACGCTGCTGCCCGACCACCGCTTTAACGTCGAGGAGTACAACACCGTCTCCTGCCCCTGGCATCACAACCTGACGGCGGCGGTGGCTTCGTTCCGGGTGGCGAAGGCGCTCGCCCGGAACCCGCGCTCGCGCCGCGGGATCGAGGATTTCGCCTGGGCGGGTTCGGGGCGCTTCGACTGGTCCTCGCGGCAGCTGATGGACCTCGGCATGATGGAGCCGGGGCAGTGGTTCTGAGGCCCGGCGCAACCGCTGCGGTAACGGTGTCTTGCGGGAGTGTTACGCGCGGTGATAGACCTGCCCGACGGATGGCCGGGGTCCGCGCCCCCGGACGCGACGAGAAACGGCACCGCGACACCCCCGCAGGATGAGCTTGAGGACCGCATGACCGAGGCCAGCAACGCCCCCGCGCCGATGCAGCGCACCAGCTTCGGCTTCGAGGATCTGCTGGCCTGCGCCCGCGGCGAGCTGTTCGGCCCCGGCAACGCGCAACTTCCTGAGCCGCCGATGCTGATGATGGACCGCATCACCGACATCTCGGCCGACGGCGGGCTGCACGGCAAGGGCCATGTCGTGGCCGAGTTCGACATCAAGCCCGACCTGTGGTTCTTCGAGTGCCACTTCCCCGGCAACCCGATCATGCCCGGCTGCCTCGGCCTCGACGGCCTCTGGCAGCTCACCGGCTTCAACCTCGGCTGGCGCGGCTGGCAGGGGCGCGGCTATGCGCTCGGCGTCGGCGAGGTGAAGCTGACCGGCATGGTCCGCCCGGATCGGAAACTGCTGACCTACAAGGTCGATTTCACCAAGGCCGTGCAGACCCGCCGCCTGACGATGGGCGTCGCGGACGGCATCGTCGAGGCGGATGGCGAGGTCATCTACCAGGTCAAGGACATGAAGGTCGCCCTCTCCGAGAGCTGACCGCCAGACAAGGGAGGCGCCCATGCGCCGCGTCGTCATCACCGGGCTGGGGATCGTCTCGCCCATCGGCAACAACGCCGCCGAAGTCACCGAGAGCCTGCGGACCGGCCGCTCGGGCATCGTCTTCGCGCCCGACTACGCCGAGCACGGCTTCCGCAGCCAGGTCGAGGGCCGCCCGACCATCGACATTGCCGCGCATGTGGACAAGCGCGACCTGCGCTTCATGGGCGAGGGCGCGGCCTGGAACTTCATCGCCATGCAGCAGGCGATCGAGGATTCGGGGCTGGAGCCGGGCGACGTGTCGAACCCGCGCACGGGCCTCGTGATGGGCTCGGGCGGGCCGTCCACCTCGAACTTCTTCCAGGCCCACAAGATCGTCATCGAGAAGGGCGCGCCGAAGCGCATGGGACCGTTCATGGTCACGCGCTGCATGTCCTCGACCAACTCGGCCACGCTGGCGACGCCGTTCTCGATCAAGGGCGTGAACTACTCGATCACCTCGGCCTGCTCGACCTCGGCGCATTGCATCGGCAACGGCACCGAGCTGATCCAGATGGGCAAGCAGGACATCGTCTTCGCCGGCGGCGGCGAGGAGTTGGACTGGACGCTCTCCTGCCTCTTCGACGCGATGGGGGCGATGTCGTCGAAATACAACGACAGGCCGGCGACGGCGAGCCGCCCCTTCGACGCCACCCGCGACGGCTTCGTGATCGCCGGCGGCGGCGGCGTCGTGGTGCTGGAGGAACTGGAGCATGCCCGCGCCCGCGGCGCGAAGATCTACGCCGAGGTGACGGGCTACGGCGCGACCTCGGACGGCCACGACATGGTCGCCCCCTCCGGCGAGGGCGGCGAGCGGTCGATGCGCCTCGCGCTCGAGACCCTGCCCGAGGGCCGCAGCATCTCCTACGTCAACGCCCACGGCACCTCGACCCCGGTGGGCGACGTGGCCGAGATCAAGGCGCTGCGGCGGGTCTTCGGCGAGGGCGCGGTGCCACCGGTCGGCTCGACCAAGTCGCTCACCGGCCACAGCCTCGGCGCCACCGGCGTCCATGAGGCGATCTATTCGCTGCTGATGATGCAGGCGGGCTTCCTCGCCGCGTCGGCCAACATCACCCAGCTCGACCCCGAGATTCGCCCCGAGGAGATCCTCCTCGAGCGCCGCGACGGGGTGGAGGTCGATTCGGTGCTGTCGAACAGCTTCGGCTTCGGCGGCACCAACGCGACGCTGGTGATCTCGAAGTTCAGGGACTGACAACGAAAATCGGCAGCGGGACGGGCAGGATGGCGGGACTGTTGGAAGGCAGGCGGGGCCTGGTGATGGGCGTCGCCAACGAGCGGTCGATCGCATGGGGCATTGCCCGCGCAGTCGCGGCGGAGGGAGCGGAGCTCGCCTTCAGCTATCAGGGCGACGCCTTCGGCAGCCGCGTGAAGCCGCTGGCCGAGTCGGTCGGCTCGGAGTTGCTGGTGGACGTCGACGTGACCGACGACGCCTCGCTCGACGCGGCCTTCGGCACCCTCGAAGCCCGCTGGGGCAGGCTCGATTTCCTCGTCCATGCCATCGCCTTTTCCAGCAAGGACGAACTCACCGGCCGCTTCGTGAACACCACGCGCGGCAACTTCACCCGCTCGCTGGAGATCAGCTGCTTTTCCTTCATCGACGTGGCCCGGCGGGCAAAGCCGCTGATGGCACCCGGGAGCTCGCTGATCACGCTGACCTATGGCGGCTCGAACCGGGTGACGCCCTTCTACAACGTCATGGGCGTGGCGAAGGCGGCGCTTGAATCGAGCGTGCGCTATCTGGCAAACGACCTCGGCCCCGACGGCATCCGGGTGAACGCGATCAGCCCCGGCCCGATGAAGACGCTGGCCGGCGCGGCGATTGGCGGCGCCCGCAGGACCTATCGCCACACCGAGGCGAACGCGCCGCTGCGCGCCAACGCCACCCTGGAGGCGATCGGCGGCACCGCGGTCTGGCTGATCTCGGACTGGGGCGCCTGCACCACGGGCGAGATCGTGATGGTGGACGGCGGCTATCACGTGATCGGCATGCCGCAGACCGAGAACCTGTGAGGGCGCATCCATGACCCGGCACTTCACCGCCGCCGACGGCGCCCGCCTCGCCTATCGCGACGAGGGCGAGGGCCTGCCGGTGCTGGCGCTCTCGGGCCTGACGCGAACGATGGACGATTTCCAGTACCTGCTGCCGCACCTGCCGGATGGCGTGCGGCTGATCCGCATGGACTACCGCGGGCGGGGCGAGTCGGACCGGACCGGCGCCGCGACCTACACCGTGCCGCAGGAGGGCCGCGACACGCTCGCGCTGCTGGATCATCTGGGCGTCACGAAGGCCGCGGTGCTGGGCACCTCGCGCGGCGGGCTGATAGGCATGATGCTGGCCGCGGTGGCGAAGGACCGGATGCTGGGCCTTTGCCTCAACGACGTGGGGCCGGTGGTGGATCGCAAAGGGCTGGAGGCGATCTTCGCCTATGTCGGCCGCAATCCGGCGGCGAAGACGCACGAGGCGGTGGCCGAGCGGATGGCCGAGACCATGACGGGGTTCTCGGACGTGCCCGAAGGCCGCTGGCTCGACGAGGCGCGGCTGCATTACCGCGGGGGGCCGGATGGGATGTCGATCACCTACGACCCGGCGCTGCGCGAGGCATTCATGGCCGCCTTCGAGGGGGAGCAGCCGGACCTGTGGCCGCTGTTCGACACCGCTCAGGGGCTGCCGCTGGCGCTGATCCGCGGGGCGAACTCGGACCTGCTGTCGGAGGCCACGGCGGCCGAGATGCGGCGGCGGCGGCCGGACATGATCTTCGCCGAGGTGCCGGGGCGGGGACATATCCCGTTCCTCGACGAGCCCGTGGCGGTGGCGGCGATCCGGGCGTGGCTGGTGGCCTGCGGGTTGTGAGGGGTGGTGCGTGGAAACCACGCACCCTACGACGCGATGCTGCAGCGCAAGGGATGGGGGCGCGTGACCCAATCCCGCTTGGTCCGGTGAAGAAGCGAAACAGAGGGTCCGCGCACGCACGAAGGTGGGCGCAATCGCGCCCGCCTGTGGGGCGGGAGGGCGCGGACCCGTCCGCTTTGGCGGACGGGCGGGAGGTAGCGGTGGCGTCAAGAGTAACGAGGTGAGTTGCGTGCTCCCACTACCCCTCCCGCCGCACCCGCCGACGCCGCACCTTCGCCGCCGTCTCCTGCGCCCGCGCCATCCCCGGCTTCCGCCGCACCGGCTTGCCGCGGCCCTTCTTCGACTGACCCGGCACCGCGCTGCCCTCGAGCTCCACCAACTCCAGCGTCAGCCCGCCGGTCATCGGCACCGCCTCGGTCAGCCGCACCGTCACCCGCTGCCCGATGCCGATCTCCACCCCGGTCTCGCTCCCCATCAGGGTCTGCGCGTCGCGGTCGTAGTGGAAGAACTCGCGCCCGATCTCACGGATCGGGATCAGCCCGTCGGCGCCAGTCTCGTCCAGCTTCACGAAGGCGCCGAAGCGCTGCACGCCGCTGATGCGGCCGGTCATCTCGGTGCCGACCCGCTCGGCGAGGAAGGCCGCGAGGTAGCGGTCGGTGGTGTCGCGCTCGGCCGCCATCGAGCGGCGCTCGGTCTCCGAGACGTGCAGCGCGGTCTCTTCCAGCCGCTCGATGTCGGTCGGCCCGAGGCCGTCGTCGCCCCAGCGATGCGCCGAGATCAGCGCGCGATGCACCACGAGGTCCGAATAGCGCCGGATCGGCGAAGTGAAATGCGCGTAGCTCTTCAGCGCCAGCCCGAAATGGCCGAAGTTCGAGGGGTGGTAGTAGGCCTGCGTCATCGACCTGAGCGTCGAAATGTTGATGAGCTCGTCGAAATCCGTGCCCTCGGCCTGCCCGAGCAGCCGGTTGAGGTGGCTGGTCTTCAGCACCTGCCCCTTGGCCAGCGTGAAGCCCGACGCCTCCGCCACCTCGCGCAGCGCGTCCATCTTCTCGGGGCTCGGCTCCTCGTGGACGCGGTAGAGGAGCGGGCGGCGCAGCCTTTCCAACTCCTCGGCAGCGGCAACGTTGGCGAGGATCATGAACTCCTCGATCAGACGATGGGCGTCGAAGCGGTCGCGGAAGTTGACCGACTTCACTCGCCCGTCCGGCGTAAGCTCGATCTTCCGCTCCGGCAGGTCGAGATCGAGCGGCTGCCGCCGGTCGCGGGCGCGCTTCAGCAGGCTGTAGGCGTTCCAGAGGGGGCGGATCACCTCCTCCATCAGCGGCTCGGTCGCCTCGTCGGGGTTCCCATCCGCCGCCGCCTGCGCCTGCTCGTAGGAGAGCGAGGCGCCCGAGCGCATCATGCCCCGGTGGAAGCTGTGGCCGATCTTGTCGCCCGAACTGTTCAGCCGCATCCGCACCGCGATCACCGGCCGGTCCACCCCCTCGTGCAGCGAGCAGAGGTCGCCCGAGAGGATGTCGGGCAGCATCGGCACCACCCGGTCGGGGAAGTAGGTCGAGTTGCCGCGGTTCCAGGCGTCGCGGTCGAGGGCGCTGCCGGGGCGGACGTAATGCGCCACATCGGCGATGGCGACCCAGACGATCATGCCCTCGGGGTTTCGCGGGTCGTCGTCGGGCATCGCCGCAACGGCGTCGTCGTGGTCGCGCGCGTCCGAGGGGTCGATGGTGATGAGCGGCACGTCCCGCAGGTCCTCGCGGCCCGCCATTGACGCGGGCTCGCCCCGGTCGGCCTCGGCCAGCGCCGCGTCGGAAAACGCGTCGGGGATGCCGTGCTGGTGGATGGCGATGAGGCTGATCGCCTTCGGGGCCGAGGGGTCGCCCAGCCGCTCGACGATGCGCGCGAGCGGCAGGCCCATGCGGCCCTTGGGCCCGATCTGCTCGGCCTCGACCAGTTCGCCGTCCTTCGCGGACAGGGTCGCATCGGCTCGCACCCGCCATTCGCGATCCACGCCCTTGTCGATCGGCACGATCCGCCCGCCTTCGGTCGCCTTGCGGAAGATGCCGACGATCTTCTCGGCCTGCGGCTGGCCGATCCGCCGCATCAGTCGCGCCTCGTAGTCGTGGCGCTCGTCGCGGGCCTCGATCAGCCGGGCGAGGAAGCGGTCGCCGGGGCCGATCGCCGGATCGTTCTGCCGCGGCAGGAAGAGGACGCGCGGCTCCGGGCCCTCGCCCTGCCATTCCATCGGCTTGGCCCAGAGGTCGCCCGCGGCGTCCGGGCCGATCAGCACCAGCACCGTCACCGGCGGCAGCTTGTCGGCGTCGCGGTAGTGGCGGCGCCTGCGCTCGATCCGGCCGTCATCGGCGAGCTCGGCCAGCAGCCGCTTCAACTCGACTCGCTCGGCCCCCTTGAGGCCGAAGGCCTTGGCGATGTCGCGCTTTGAACTGGCGGCGGGATGCGCGTCCAGCCAGTCGATGATCTCGGATTTCGTGGGGAGCTTGGCCATGCGCGGGAGGCTAGCATGCGGCCGTGGCGGGTGTGAGGGGGAAAGCGCCGGCGCCTGTCAGGCGAGGTAACGCTGCATGATCCGCAGATAGACCTGCTTCAGCGCCTCGATCTCGGCCTCGGGCACGCGCTCGTCCACCTCATGCATGCCGCGCCCGACGAGGCCGAACTCGACCACCGGGCAATGCTCGTGGATGAAGCGCGCGTCGGAGGTGCCGCCGGAGGTGGAGAGGACCGGCTCGATCCCGCTGACCTCGCGCACCGTCTCGCGGACCAAGTCCACGAAAGGGCCGGGCTCGGTCACGAAGCTCTCGCCGGAGGTTCGCTGGGCCAGGGTGAAGCTGACCCCGGTGGCGGCCTCGACCTCGGCCGCGGCAGCCTCGAGCCGGGCGCGGAGCGAGGCGGAGGTATGGGCGTCGTTGAAGCGGATGTTGACCGTGGCGCGGGCGGTCTCGGGGATGACGTTGGCGGCGGGGTTGCCCACGTCCACCGTCACCACCTGCAGGCCGGAGGGCTCGAAATGCGCCGTCCCCTCGTCCAGCGGCGCGGCGGTGAGGTCGGCGAGCAGCCGGATCAGCGCATGGACCGGATTGCGCGCCCGGTCGGGATAGGCCGCATGGCCCTGCTTGCCGCGCGCCTCGATCTCGAAGGTCGTGGAGCCGCGACGGCCGATCTTCATCATGTCGCCGAAACGCTCGGGGCAGGTCGGCTCGCCTACGACGCAAGCGGACATGCGTTCGCCCTGCCCGGCCATCCAGTCGAGGATCGCGCGGGTGCCGTCCGCCGCCGGGCCTTCCTCGTCGCCGGTGATGGTGACGATCAGCGCGCCCTCCGCGGGTGGCGCCTCGCGGACGAAGTCGCAAGCAGCCGAGACCCAGGCCGCGACGCCCGACTTCATGTCGGTCGCGCCCCGGCCCCAGATCAGCCCCGCGTCGCGGTGGCCGGAGAAGGGCGGATGCGTCCAACTCGACGGATGGCCGGGCGGAACCACGTCGGTATGGCCGTTGAAGCCGAGACTGCGCTCTGCCCCCTTCGCGCCCCAGCGGGCGAAGAGGTTCGGCACCCCATTCCGGTCGCAGCGATGCACCTCGAAGCCCGCGCCTTCCAACATTCCGCCCAGCAGCGTCAGTGCGCCGCCCTCCTCAGGCGTGACCGAAGGGCAGCGGATCAGGCTTGCGGTCAGGTCGGCGGCGTTGGTCATCTCACACTCCGATCTCGAAGGCGCGGCGCACAAGGTTGAGGCCGGTCAGCACCAGCATCACCAGCGTCCAGCGGCGGAACTGCACCACGTCCAGTCGGTCCTGCGCCCGGAACCCGAGCCAGAGGCCGATCAGCGCCGGCACCACCATCGCGGCCGAGAGGGGCAGCGTCTGCGCGTTCAGCACGCCCGAGAACAGATGCGCCACCACCAGCACCACCGCGCCGAGCAGGAAGACCACGCCCTGAACCCGGATCTGCTCCTGCTTGGGTGCGCCGATGCTCAGCAGATAGACGATCAGCGGCGGCCCCCAGATGCCCGAGATGCCGCCATAGAGGCCGCCGATCATGCCCGTCACCGCCTCGACCCGGCGGCGGTGGTGGATTTCGAGGGTGAGCGGGCGGCCGCTCAGCTGCCAGAGGGCGAAACCGGTGATCGGCGCGCCGAGCGCGAGCATCATCCAGGCCTGCGGGATCGACCGCACGAAGGCCGCCGAGACCAGCATGAAGAGGACGACCATGCCGATATGCAGCCGGTAGCGATGCGCGGACTGCACCGCGGGCTCGATCCCCTGCCGGCCCGCCTGCAACAGGTTCGTCACCAGCGTCGGCAGGATCAGCAGCGCGAGCGCCTCGGTCCCGGTCAGGAACGAGCCGAACACCGACATCATGATCATCGGCATGGCGAAGCCGATGGCGCCCTTCACGAAGCCTGCAAAGAGCGTGGTCGCGGCGGCAAACAGGAAGACGGAGGCATCGAGACCGAGGATCATGGGCGAGGCTTAGACGCGGGCCGCGGCGGGTGCCAGTCCCGGCGCGCGCGACCATGGCGACACAATGCTGCGCGGGAGCGTTCGCTCACGCATGATGATTGCGCTGCGGCAGCGAAGGCGTTAAGCCGCCCCGGACGCTCAGGAGGCCCCGCGATGCTCGACACCCCCGCCCGATCCGACGCGCTGCTCGACCATGCAGGCGCGCTGCCGCAGGAGTTGGACACGATCCTCGCCGCGGCGAAGGACGGCGTCGCCGCGCGGCTCGCCGCCACCGGCCTCGACCAGCCCGCCGCGCTCGAGCAGGAGCAGCACGCCGCCCACGCGCTCGCCTGGATCGCCACTTACGTCGAATCGCTGCGCCAGATCGGCGCCTGGGCCGGGCGGCTGGCGCAGGCCGGCAGCTTCCGCGAGACCGAGGCGCTGATCCTGCAGATCGGCTGCGGCGAATACCTGACGCAGCTCTTCTCGGCGATCCCCATGAGCCAGACCGAGTTCGCGCGCCTCTCGGACCTCGGGATCGCGCCCGCCCCCGGCCCGGCCGCCCGCGCGCTGATGGGCGGCAACACGCCCGAGACCCGCGCCCGCCTCGCGGCGCTGATCGCCGAGGGCGAGGGCCGCGGCCCGGTCGGCGCGACCGGCCTCGACGAGGACCTCGAGATGATCCGCGACCAGTTCCGCCGCTACGCGGACGAGCGCGTGATCCCCTTCGCGCATGAGTGGCATCTGAAGGACGAGCTGATCCCGATGGAGGTCATCGAAGAGCTGTCCGAGATGGGGGTTTTCGGCCTCACCATCCCGGAGGAGTTCGGCGGTCTCAGCCTCTCGAAGGCCAGCATGGTGGTCGTTTCGGAGGAGCTGTCGCGCGGCTATATCGGCGTCGGCTCGCTCGGAACCCGGTCCGAGATCGCGGCCGAGCTGATCCTCGGCGGCGGCACGGAGGAGCAGAAGGCCGAATGGCTGCCCCGCATCGCCAGCGGGGAAATCCTTCCCACCGCGGTCTTCACCGAGCCGAACACCGGCTCCGACCTCGGCAGCCTGCGGACCCGCGCGGTCCGCGCCGGGGACGGCTGGGAGATCACCGGCAACAAGACCTGGATCACCCATGCGGCCCGCGCGCATGTGATGACGCTGCTGGCCCGCACCGATCCCGAGAGCACGGACTGGCGCGGGCTCTCGATGTTCCTCGCCGAGAAGGAGCCGGGCACGGTCGAGAACCCGTTCCCGACCGAGGGCATGACCGGCGGCGAGATTGAGGTGCTGGGTTATCGGGGGATGAAGGAATACGAGCTCGGCTTCGACGGCTTCAAGGTCGCGGCCGACAACCTGCTGGGGGGCGAGCCGGGACAGGGCTTCAAGCAGCTGATGCAGACCTTCGAGAGCGCCCGCATCCAGACCGCCGCCCGAGCGGTTGGCGTGGCGCAGTCGGCGCTCGAACTCGGCCTGCGCTATGCGCTCGACCGCAAGCAGTTCGGCAAGGCGCTGATCGCCTTCCCTCGGGTGGCGGACAAGCTGGCGCTCTCGGCGGTGGAGATCATGATCGCGCGGCAGCTGACCTATTTCGCGGCTTGGGAGAAGGACCACGGCCAGCGCTGCGACCTCGAGGCGGGGATGGCGAAGCTGCTCGGCGCGCGGGTGGCCTGGGCGGCGGCGGACAACGCGCTGCAGATCCACGGCGGGAACGGGTTTGCGCTGGAATACGCCATCAGCCGGGTGCTGTGCGACGCGCGGATCCTCAACATCTTCGAGGGCGCGGCGGAGATTCAGGCGCAGGTGATTGCGCGGCGGTTGCTGGGGTAAGACGCAACCTACACCTCCCGCGTTCGCAAATGGGACCCTGTGCCCATTTCGTGCACCGCCAGCCACATGACGACCGATCCGCCCGGCGGGTCGGTCAGCGTCCGCCCTCCCCCCGGCGGACGCTTCGCGTCCACCAGGGCGAACGCTGCCCGTTGTCGCGAGGGGCTACCTGCTGAGCCGCTCCGCCAACCGCCCACGCGCCGCCGGCACCGGCCGCCCGATCAGCTCCCGTGCCAGCCGCACCTCTAGGAAATGCCCAGTCAGCGCCAGCCCCTCGGCCATCCCGCCGCCCTGTCCGCCGAGCAGCGCCGGCAGGACCAGCAGCCTTGGCGCATACTCTCCGGCGCCCGCCCGCGTCACCGCCCGCCCGCTCGCCGGGCTGACATAGGCCAGCCCCTCGCCTTCGCCCGTCACCGCGCAGGCGGTGAGGTCGAGGCCAAAGCCCAACTCGTCGAGCAGCAGCAGCTCCCACCGCAGGTAGTCCGCGCCCCAGCCGGTTTCTGCGTCCATCGCGTCGAGCAGCGCCTCGGTCGCGCGGGTGAGGCGCGGGTGCGGGTCGTCCTCGGGCAGGGCCCAGCAGAGGAGCGCCGCGACCGCGCCGAGCCCGGCGAGCGCCTCGGCCGAGCCCATCAGCCCGGCCCGCGCCGCCACCGGCTCCACCGCAAAGGTTCCGAGTTGCCCCTCGCCCTTGGCCCGCCAATGCAGCGCCACCCGCGCCCCCGGCTGCGCCAGCGCCGCACGGCGGGGCGAGGCGCCCCCCGGCAGCAGCCCGCGCGACCGGCCGCGACCGGCAGTCAGCACGTCGAGGATCACCGCGTTCTCGCCATGCGCGGCCCGTCTCAGGATCGTGCCGTCCTCGCGCCACTCCATCCCTTGCCCCCTGCCACGGCCGCGCGCCACAGTGGCAAAAAGCCCGAGGGACCGCCACATGCTCCTGCCCTGGATCGATGCCCAGCCCCGCCTCGTGGAGGTCGCCGCGGGACGCGCGCCTGCCGACATGGTGATCCGAGGCGGGCAGTGGCTCGCCATTCATAGCCGCGAGGTGCTGCCTGGACACGACATCGCCATCGCTGCCGGCCGGATCGCCGCCGTGCTGCCAGACGCCTCGGCCAATATCGGTCCCGAGACGCAGGTGATCGAGGCGAACGGGCGCTTCATGATCCCCGGCCTGATCGACGCGCATATGCATATCGAATCGGGGATGCTGACGCCTTCAGGCTTCGCCGCCGCCGTGATCCCGCACGGCACCACGACGATCTTCCACGACCCGCACGAGATCGCCAACGTCATGGGGCTCGAAGGCGTGCGGCTGATGCGGGACGAGAGCTTGCTGCAGCCGATTTCGGTCTTCACGCAGATGCCCTCCTGCGTGCCCTCGGCGCCGGCGCTGGAGACCGCCGGGGCCGAGATCACCGCGGGCGAGGTCGCGCAGGCGATGGGCTGGGAGGGGATCGCGGGGCTGGGGGAGATGATGAACTTCCCCGCGGTGGCGGCGGGCGACCCGCAGATGCTGGCGGAGATCGCGGCCACGCGGGCGGCCGGGCGCACGGTGGGCGGGCATTACGCGAGCCTCGACATGGGCCGGTCCTTCGCCGCCTATGTCGCGGGCGGCGCGGCCGACGACCACGAGACCACCGCCGAGGCGCAGGCGGTGGCGCGGGTGCGGCAGGGCATGGCCGCGATGCTGCGGCTGGGCAGCGCCTGGTATGACGTCGAGGCGCAGATCACCGCGATTACGCGGGCGGGCCTCGATCCGGGGCAGTTCATCCTCTGCACCGACGACAGCCATTCCGGCACGCTGGTCCACGAGGGGCACATGAACCGCGTCGTTCGCCACGCCATCGGCTGCGGCTGCGATCCGCTGGTGGCGATCCAGATGGCGACGCTGAACCCGGCGCGGCATTTCGGGATGGAGCGGGAACTCGGCTCTCTGACGCCGGGGCGGCGGGCGGATGTGATCCTGACGTCGGACCTCAAGACGCTGCCGGTGGAGGCGGTGCTGGCGCAGGGCCGTCTGGTGGCGGAGGGCGGGCGGCTGCTGGTGGACTGTCCACGGATCGACTGGCCGCAGGCGGCGCGGCGGTCGGTGAGGCTGGGGCGACAGCCGGCGACGGAGGACTTTGCTACCCCGGCCCCCGGCGCGGAGGCCGAGGTGAAGGTCATCGGCGTGATCGAGAACCAAGCCCCGACCCGCGCGCTGACAGCCACGCTGCCGGTCCGCGACGGCGTGATCGCGCTCGAAGGCGACATCGCCCATCTGGCGCTGATCGAGCGGCACCGGGCCTCGGGGCGGGTGACCAATGCCTTCGTGCAGGGCTTCGGCTACGGCCCCGGTGTTGCCGTCGCCTCCACCGTCGCGCATGACAGCCACCACCTGCTGGTCGTCGGGACCTGCCGCGAGACGATGGCGGCGGCAGCCTCGCATCTGGCGGCCATTCAGGGTGGCGTCACCGTCTGGCGCGAGGGGCGGGAGCTTGCGACGGTGCCGCTGCCGATCGCCGGGCTGATCTCCGACCGCCCGGCGGAGGAGGTCGCGGCGGCGGCGCGCGAGATGGTCGCCGCCATGGAAGCCTGCGGCTGCGGTCTGAACAACGCCTTCATGCAGCACTCGCTGCTGGCGCTCGTCGTGATCCCCGAGCTGCGGATCTCCGACCTCGGCCTCGTGGACGTGACCCGCTTCGCGCTGACGCCGCTCGCCGGGGGGTAAAGCCTCCGCGGCTTGCCATCGGGGCGGGCCGGTCCTAGATAGGCGCGTCCCAAACGCCCTGAGGCCGCGCCCGTGCAGAACGTCGTCCTGACCGTCCACCTGATCCTCGCCGCGCTGCTGATCCTCGTCGTGCTGCTGCAGCGGTCCGAGGGCGGCGGCCTCGGCATCGGCGGTGGCGGCGGCGGCGGGGTCATGACCGGGCGTCAGGCCGCCAATGCGCTGAGCCGCGCGACCTGGGGACTGGCGACGGCGTTCCTTATCACCTCGCTGGTCCTGACGATCCTCGCCGCGCGCAGCGCCGGGATCGGCTCGGTCATCGACCGCATCGGCGGCGGTTCCGCCCCGGCGACGGCGCCGGTCGGCGACCTGCCCGCCTTGCCCTCCTACCAGCCGCCGCCCGCCGCGGGTCAGCCGGTGCTGCCGCCGGTGCCGCAGGCCCCCGCGGGCGAGGCCGCCGCGCCGTCAGCGGCGCCGGTGACGCCCCCTGTGGCGGCTCCGGACGCGCCGCCCGCCGCGACCGCGCCGGCCACCGCTGAACCCCCCACCGCCCCGGCAGACAGCGGCGCCGCGGCCGACCCGACCACCCGCACCCGCGTCATCACGGTTCCGGTGACGGAACCGCCCGCCGCGCCCGCCGCCGACTGATCCCGGAACTTGCGGGCCCCGCCGCGGCCCGCCTTCAACCCATTGCGGTCCGTTGCGGCGCGGCGGGATTCCGGCTATAGCCCGGCTCCCGTGATAGCGGCCGGATTCGGAGCCGCGTTCGCCTCAAGAACACGCATCACGGGGGCCGCATGGCGCGCTACATCTTCATCACCGGCGGCGTCGTCTCGTCCCTCGGCAAGGGCCTCGCCTCGGCCGCCCTCGGCGCGCTGCTGCAGGCGCGCGGCTACACCGTGCGGCTGCGCAAGCTCGACCCCTATCTCAATGTCGATCCCGGCACGATGTCGCCCTTCGAGCATGGCGAGGTCTTCGTCACCGACGACGGCGCCGAGACCGACCTCGACCTCGGCCATTACGAGCGCTTCACCGGCGTTTCCGCCCGCCGCACCGACAGCATCAGCGCCGGCCGCGTCTATTCCAACGTGCTGGAGAAGGAGCGCCGGGGCGAATACCTTGGCAAGACGATCCAGGTGATCCCGCACGTCACCAACGAAATCAAGGACTTCCTCTCCATCGGCGAGGACGAGGTCGATTTCATGCTGTGCGAGATCGGCGGCACCGTCGGCGACATCGAGGGCCTGCCCTTCTTCGAGGCGATCCGCCAGTTCGCCCAGGACCTTCCGCGCGGCCAGTGCATCTTCATGCACCTGACGCTGCTGCCCTGGCTGGCGGCGAGCGGAGAGCTGAAGACCAAGCCGACGCAGCATTCGGTCAAGGAACTGCGCTCGATCGGCATCGCGCCCGACATCCTCGTCTGCCGCTCCGAGCAGCCGATCCCCGAGACCGAGCGCGCCAAGATCGCGCTCTTCTGCAACGTGCGCCCGGACGCCGTGATCCCGGCCTATGACCTCAAGTCGATCTACGAGGCCCCGCTGGCCTATCACCGCGTCGGCCTCGACCGCGCGGTCCTCGACGCCTTCCGGATCAGCCCGGCGCCGCGCCCCGATCTGCGGCGGTGGGAGGATGTGCTGGACCGGCTCAACAACGCCGAGGGCGAGGTCCGCATCGCCGTGGTCGGCAAGTACACCCGGCTCGAGGACGCCTACAAATCCATCTCCGAGGCCCTGACCCATGGGGGCATGGCCAACCGCGTCCGCGTGCAGGCCGAGTGGATCGACAGCGAGTTGCTGGAGGGCGAGGAGGGCATCCACCGCCTCGACGGCTTCCACGGCATCGTCGTGCCGGGCGGCTTCGGCGAGCGCGGGACCGAGGGGATGATCGCGGCGGCGACATATGCGCGCGAGAAGAAGGTGCCGTATCTGGGCATCTGCCTCGGCATGCAGCTTGCGGTGGTTGAGGCGGCGCGCAACCTTGCGGGCATCGAGGACGCGGGGTCGGAGGAGTTCGACCACGAGGCGGGCGCCGTCCGCTTCACGCCGGTGGTCTACCATCTGAAGGAGTGGGTGCAGGGCAACCACAAGGTCGAACGCAAGATCACCGACGACAAGGGCGGCACCATGCGCCTCGGGGCCTATACCGCGGTGCTGGCGCCGGGATCGAAGATTTCCGAGGTCTACGGCGGCGCGACCGAGATCGAGGACCGCCACCGCCACCGCTACGAGATCGACGCCCGCTACCGCGACCGGCTGGAAGAGGCGGGGCTGTTGTTTTCGGGCATGAGCCCGGACGGCCGCCTGCCCGAGGCGGTCGAGCTGCGCGACCACCCCTGGTTCATCGGCGTCCAAAGCCACCCGGAACTGAAGTCGAAACCCTTCGAGCCGGCGCCGCTGTTTGCGGATTTCGTGCGCGCGGCGAAGGAGCTGGAGCGGATGGTGTGAGACTGGCAGCCGTAGGGTGCGTGCTCTGCACGCACCATGTCGAGGCAAGAGGGTGCGTGCAGAGCACGCACCCTACGAGTCAAGCTCGGCCTAAGCTGTGACGCACCGGGCGGCTCACGCGCCGCCCGGACCGTTCGCCAGCCGCCGCAGCTACTGCCCAGCCAGCCCTTGCGCGTGTTCCAGATGCTGCTGCAGCACCGGGAGGCTCTCCTGCGCATAGGTCTTGAGCGCCTCGTTGTCGCCGCCCTCGGCATAGGACTGGTAGAGCTGCACCGCCGTTTCATGCGCCGTCACCTGCGCCTCGGCATAGGCCGGGTCGAAGGCGTCGCCCTCGGCCGCCTCAAGCGTCTGCATCATCTCGGCCTGCGGCCCGGCGACTTCCGAAGGCACCGTCAGGCCCTCGGCTTCCGCAGCCGCCTTCAACTGCTCATTGTTCGCCGTGTGGTCCGTGACCATCTGATTGGCGAACTGCTGCGTGTCGGCGTTCTGCGAGCGTTGCAGCGCGAGTTCGCTTGACTGGACCTCGAACAGGCCGCCGCTGGCCGCCTGGTTGACGAAGTCCTGTGCCGCCGGCGCCTGCGCCCAGGCGCCGCTCATTGCTGCGAGGCCGAATGCGGCCGACAAGAGAAGACTTTTCATCGTCGTTTCCTTCGTCTGACTGAAGCCCGCTGCACGAGCGGGCGTGAAGTTTACCGCTTAGCGTCCTTGTCCCCCGCCGCCGCCCTGTCGAGAAAGTCCCGCGTCGTGCCCGGCAGGTGGCTGGCCAGCCACTCCGCCATCGCGATCTCCTCCTGCAGGTTCGCCTTGCACGCTTCGGCCACCCGCATCTCGCCCAGATGCTCGGCCGCGGCGATCAGGACGCGGTAGGAGGCGATCTCCATCTGTTCAAAGGCGTAGCTGGCGAGCGAGCCTTTCATCACCTCGTCGCCCGCGAACATGCCGCCCATCGCCTGGCCCGTCGCCATCAGCTTGCCGCCGGCATCCTTGAGCTTCGAGGGACTCTCCCCCATGCCCTCGAGACACTGGCGCAGGCGCTCGGCCTGAGCCTTCGTCTCCTCGAGATGCCGGGTGATGCGGTCCTTCAGGTCCGGGTAGCTCTCGATCCGGCTTGCCTGCCCCGTCAGCATGGTCTCGGCCTGCTCCTCCATCGCATGGGCGTCGCGCAGCCACATGACCAGCCATTCGCGCGGTTCGGTCATCTGCGGGTCCTTTTCTTCTGGTGGCACCGAACCCGTCTGTCGCGTGGCAGTTCCCACCCACATTTGTCAGCACCTCTCCTTGCCGGCTGATGCGGTCTCGGCCAGTTTGCCCGCGAAAACGCTGCCGGAGCCCCCCATGTCCCCGATCCTCCTTGGCTTTCTCGGCTCGCTCGCGGCGGGGCTCTGCACCGCGCTCGGCGCGCTGCCGGTGCTGGTGGGGCGGACGCTTTCGACCGGGCAGCGGGACATGGCGCTCGGCTTCGCGGCAGGGGTGATGCTGGCGGCCTCGTTCTTCTCGCTCATCATCCCCGGCCTCGACGCGGCGGAGGAGCAGATCGGCGCCGGGCCCTGGCCCGCGCTCATCATCTGTCTGTCGATCCTGCTGGGGATGGGCGCGGTCCATGCGATGAACGAATTGCTGCCGCACGAGCATTTCCGCCTCGGGCCGGAGGGACCGGCCTCGCCCTCGCTCCGGCGGGTGTGGCTGTTCGTCTTCGCCATCACCATCCACAACTTCCCCGAGGGGCTGGCGGTCGGCGTCGGCTTCGGCGCCGAGGGGCTGCTGGGCGGGATGCCGCTGGCCATCGGCATCGGGCTGCAGAACATCCCCGAGGGTCTCGCCGTCGCGGTGGCCCTGCTGGGCGAGGGCTACAGCAAGCGGCGTTCGTTCACGATCGCGACGCTGACCGGGCTGCTGGAGCCGGTGGGCGGCATCCTCGGCGCCGGCCTCGTGGTGATCGCGCAGCCGCTGCTGCCCTGGGGGCTCGGCTTCGCGGCGGGGGCGATGCTCTATGTCATCAGCCACGAGATCATCCCCGAGACGCACCGCTCGGGGCACCAGAACAGGGCGACGCTCGGCCTCGCCGTCGGCCTCGTCATCATGCTGTTCCTCGACGTCTGGCTGGGTTGAGGGCGCTTGCGCGGCGGGCCGTCGCGCGCGAGTCATGGAGGCGGCGCATGATCGCTGCGCCAGCCGCCGCAACGGAGCCTGCCATGCCGGACCTCGACAGCCTCGCCATCGACGAGTCCCTCGACGAGGACTTCGAGCTCGACCTCGAAGACGCGCTCCTGCCGCGGCAGATCGCCGCCGCCTACAAGGAGATGCACCCCGATCCGCTGCCCCGGGGCGTCTATTACAGCAACCTGCTGCGGCTGCAGGGCGAGCTCATCAAGCTGCAGGATTGGGTGCAGCATCACGGCGAGAAGGTGGTGGTGATCTTCGAGGGCCGCGATGCGGCCGGCAAGGGCGGCGTCATCAAGCGCATCACCCAGCGGCTGAACCCGCGCGTGGTCCGCACCGTGGCCCTGGCCGCGCCCTCCAGCCGCGAGATGTCGCAATGGTATTTCCAGCGTTACGTCCCGCATCTGCCGGCCGGCGGCGAGATCGTCCTCTTTGACCGCAGCTGGTACAACCGCGCAGGCGTCGAGCGGGTGATGGGCTTCGCCTCCGAGGACGAGGTCGAGCAGTTCTTCCGCGACGTGCCCGGCTTCGAGCGGACTCTGGTCCGGTCGGGCATCCGGCTGGTGAAATACTGGTTCTCGATCACCGATGCCGAGCAGCAGATGCGTTTCCTGATGCGCATCCACGACCCGCTGAAGCAGTGGAAGCTCTCGCCCATGGACCTTGAGAGCCGCATCCGCTGGGAGGACTACACCAAGGCCAAGGAGGACATGTTCGAGCGCACCTCGATCCCCGAGGCGCCGTGGTACATCGTCCCCGGCAACGACAAGAAGCGCGCCCGGCTGAACTGCATCAGCCACCTGCTGTCGCTAATTCCCTATACCGAGGTGCCGGACGAGCCGGTGACGCTGCCCGAGCGGGTGTTCAATCCCGATTACGAGCGCGAGATCCTGCCGCGCGACCTTTACGTGCCGAAACGCTTCTGACTGGAGGACCAGGAATGCCCAAGGGATACTGGGTCGGGCTCACGACCATCACCGACCCCGAAGCCTACGAGGCCTACCGCGCCGCGAACGGCGCCGCCTTCGCGAAATACGGCGGCCGCTTCCTCGTGCGCGGCGGGCCGCAGGAGGTGGTGGAGGGGCAGACACACGCGCGCACCGTGGTGCTGGAGTTCCCGTCCCTGCAGGCGGCGCGCGACTGCTACGCCTCCGCCGAATACCGCGAGGCGATGGCGATGCGGGAGGGGGCGTCGGTCATCGACCTCGTGATCGTGGAGGGCGTAGCCGAGGGATAGAGGCAGATCATAACAATGTTAGGAGCTTGTGCCGCCCCCGGAAAGGAATATCCTGCCCGCATGTTCCGCAACCTGCTCTCGCGCCTGCTGAGTGACGACGCCGACGCCGCCGCGCTCAGCCCCGGTGACGCCGACCTGGCGATCGCCGCCCTGCTCGTCCGGGTTGCCCGGTCGGATGACCATTACACCCGGCTCGAACGGGCGCTGATCGACGAAATCCTCGCCCGCCGGGGCGGCTTTGATTCCGTCGAGGCCGCCGACCGCCGCGCCGCGGCCGAGATGATCGAGGCCGAGGCCCCGGACACCGTGCGGCTGACCCGGCGCATCAAGGAGTTCGTGCCGCTCGAGGAGCGCATCGAGATCATCGCCTCGATGTGGGAGGTGGTCTATTCCGACGGCCACCGCCATGCCGAGGAGGAGGCGATGGTCCGCCTCGCGGCAGGGTTGATCGGCGTCAACGACCGCGATTCGAACCTCGCGCGGCAGGCGGTGCTGGCCCGGCAGGACGAGGCCTGACGGCACGGCACGCCTGTCCCGCAGCGGCCAAACCCGTTGCAATCGCGCTGCGAATCCCGCCAGATGACGCGGCCATGACGCCCGATCCCTCCCCCGCAAGCGCCGCCACCGCCACCGCCGCCGCAACGCCGGTGATCGAGGTGCGCGACCTGCACAAGGCCTATGGCCCCCTGGAGGTCATCCGCGGGGTCAGCCTTGCGGCGCCGCGCGGGCATGTGGTCAGCCTCATCGGCTCCTCCGGCTCGGGCAAGTCCACGCTGCTGCGCTGCCTCAACCTGCTCGAACCCTCGCAGTCGGGCGAAATCCTCTTCGAGGGCGAGCCGGTCCTGTGGCGCGGCGAGGGCCATGACCGCCTGCCCGCCGACCGCGCGCAGGTGACGCGCATCCGCACGAATCTCGCGATGGTGTTCCAGCAGTTCAACCTGTGGGCCCACATGACCGTCTTGCAGAACGTCATGGAGGCGCCGCTGACGGTGCTGCGCCAGCCCAGACCCGAGGTCGAGGATCGCGCCCGGCGTCTGCTCGACAAGGTCGGGATCGGCGACAAGGCCGACGTCTGGCCGGCGCAGCTCTCGGGCGGCCAGCAGCAGCGCGCCGCGATCGCCCGCGCGCTGTGCATGGAGCCGCGGGCGCTCCTGTTCGACGAGCCGACGAGCGCGCTCGACCCCGAGCTTCAGAACGAAGTCGTGCGGGTCATCAAGGACCTCGCCGCCGAGCACCGCACCATGATCCTCGTCACCCACGACATGCGGCTGGCGGAGGACGTGTCCGACCACGTCGTCTTCCTGCACCAAGGCGGCATCGAGGAGGCCGGGCCGCCCGCCCGATTGTTCCGCGAGCCACGCAGCGACCGCCTGCGCCAGTTCCTGAGCGCCAGCAGGGTGCATTGAATCCAACGGGAGAAAACGAAGAATGAAGAACCTGATGCTTGCCGCCCTGGCCGTCGCCCTCAGCGCCGGCATGAGTGCCGGACAGACGGTGCGGATCGGCACCGAGGGCGCCTACCCTCCCTACAACTTCATCAACGACAAGGGCGAGATCGACGGCTACGAGAAGGACCTCGGCGACGAGATCTGCGCCCGCGCCGAACTGGAATGCACCTGGGTCAAGAACGACTGGGACACGATGATCCCGAACCTGCTGTCCGGGAACTACGACGCCTTCATGGCCGGCATGAGCATCAACGAGGAACGGCGCAAGTCGATCCAGTTCAGCGAGCCCTACCTGCCGCCCGCGCTCTCGGCCTATGCCGCGCTGTCGGAGGACGCCGACCTCGAAGGCGGCGTGATCGCGGCCCAGACCGGCACCATTCAGGCCAGCCACGTCGCCGAGACGGGTGACGTGATCGAGTTCGCCACCGGCGAGGAGACCATCGCCGCGGTCCGCAACGGCGAGGCCGACGCGGTCTTTGCCGACCGCGACTTCCTCGCGCCTTTCGTGACCGAGAGCGGCGGCGAGCTGGTCTTCGTGGGCGACACCATCGCGCTCGACGAGGGCATCGGCATGGGCCTGCGCCCCTCCGACACCGAGCTGAAGGCCAAGGTGGATGCGGTCATCGAGGCGATGAAGGCCGATGGCAGCCTGAACGAGCTGATCCGCAAGTGGTTTGGCGAGGAAGCGCTGATCTTCTGACCGGTCCCGGCCGTGCCGGGCGCGCATGCGCCGGGCGCGGACCGCCCGATGTTCGAGTTCTGCTCCGACCCCTCGACGCTCGAGCGCCTGCCGTGGCTGGCTTGCTACCTCACGACCGGCACGCATCTGAGCTTCTACGCCAGCTTCGGCACGGTGTTGCTGCTGCTGGCGATCACGGCCCCCGTCGCGCTCGCCTTCGGCTTCGCGGCGGCGATGGCGGCGCGCTCGCATATCGCGCCGCTGGCTTGGATCGGCAAGCTCTACACGCTGATGGTGCGGGGCATCCCCGACATCGTGTTCTTCCTGTTCGTTCCGATCGCGGTGGACCAGGGCCTCGAATGGCTGCGCTCGCGCGCGCTCTGCGATCCTTCGGTCCCGGTGCGGCAGGGCAACGAGTTCGTCGTCTGCGCCGCGGCCAAGCTGCCGCAGTCGACCGCTGCGCCCTGGGTGCATGACATCTACGCCTTCGGCCTCGCGGTCCTCGCCTTCGCGATCGTCTTCGGCGCTTTCGCGGCGAATGTCCTCTACGGCGCCATGCGCGCGGTGCCGCACGGCCAGCTGGAGGCGGCCGAGGCCTATGGCATGACGCCCGGCCAGGTGAACCGGCGCGTCCTGATCCCGCAGATGTGGACCTTCGCGCTGCCGGGCCTCTCGAACCTGTGGATGATCCTCATCAAGGCGACGCCGCTGCTGTTCCTGCTGGGGATCGAGGACATCGTCTACTGGGCGCGCGAGCTCGGCGGCTCCAAGACCTCGACCTATGCCTATCCGCATGGCGACTGGCGGCTGTGGTATTTCCTTGTGATCCTCTGCTTCTACCTCGCCATGACCGCGATCTCCGAGCGGGTGATCACCCGCCTGAGCCGCCGCTTCGCCCGCGGACAGGCGACCGTCGCCGGCGCCGCGCAGGGGGCCTGGGCATGAGTTGCGCGCAGACGCTGCAGGACTACGGCCTCCGCGCCATCGGCATCGGCGAGCGGCGGCTGCCGACGACCGACTTCACCCTCTGCGAGCAGGTGGTGCTGATCGGCTCGGGTCTGATCTGGAACGTCTATTTCGCCGCCCTCTCGCTCGCCGCGGGCTTCGTTCTGGCGACCGGACTCGCCCTCGCCAAGACCTCGCCGCGCGCCTTGCTGCGCCGCCCGGCGGAGGGGTTCATCTTCCTCTTCCGCGGCTCGCCTCTCTTCATCCAGTTCTTCCTGTTCTACTCGGCCGTGGTGCTGCTGCCGCGCGACGGGATCGACCTCGGAGCCTTCACCCTGCCGACCTCCACGTTGAGCAAGGCCTGGCTCGGGGCGCTGATCGTGCTGACGCTGAACACCGCGGCCTATTCGGCGCAGATCTTCCACGGCGCGCTGATGCAGGTGCCAAAGGGCGAGGTCGAGGCGGCCGACGCCTACGGCCTCGCCGGCTGGGCGCGCTTTCGCCGCATCGTCTGGCCGACCGCCATGCGCCTCGCCTGGCCCGCCTACACCAACGAGGCGATCTTCCTCTTTCACGCCACGACGCTGGTCTTCTTCTCCAGCTTCCCGGCCTTCCGGCAGTCGGGCGACGCGCTCTATTACGCCAGCTACATCGTCGGCAAGACCTTCAACCCCTTCGTCGCCTACCCCCTGGTCGCGGCCTATTTCATCCTCGCGACACTGGCGCTCACCGCGCTCTTCGGGGTGGCGAACCGCCGGTTGAACCGGCATCTTCCGGGTTCCGCCACGCGCCTGCGCTTCCGGCCCCGGCTTATCAGGTGAACGATATGGAATGGCTGCGCGAGCATCCCGAAGTGAAGACGATCCGCGTGGCGGCCTCGGACCTCAACGGCGTTCCCCGCGGCAAGCGCGTGCCCGCCCGCTTCGCCGAGAAGCTGATGAGCGAGGGGACCCGGTTCCCCTATTCGGTCCTCAACATGGACATCTGGGGCGAGGACATCGAGGGCAGTCCGCTGGTCTTCCAGGCCGGCGACCCGGACGGGCTGCTGCTGCCGACCGAGCGCGGCTTCATGCCGATGCCCTGGCTCGCGGCCCCCACGGCGCTGCTGCCGCTGTGGATGTTCCACACCGACGGCCGCCCCTATGACGGCGACCCGCGGCAAGCGCTCGCGCTGATCGCGGCGCGCTACCGCGACGCCGGGCTGACGCCCGTGGTGGCGACCGAGTTGGAGTTCTTCCTCATCGACGATTCCGGCAAGCAGTTGCAGGCTCCGCGCTCGCCGCGCTCGGGCAAGCGCCGCACCGGGGCCGAGACGCTGAGCCTGCGGGCGCTCGACACTTTCGACAAGTTCTTCACCGCCCTCTACGACGCCTGCGAGGCGATGGACATTCCCGCCGACACCGCGATCTCCGAGGCCGCGCCGGGCCAGTTCGAGATCAACCTGATGCACCAGCCGGACCTGCTGAAAGCCGCGGACGACGCCTGGCTCTTCAAGATGCTGGTCAAGGGCCTCGCCCGCAACTTCGGCTTCGCTGGCAGCTTCATGGCCAAACCCTATGAGGAGTGGAACGGCAGCGGCATGCATGTCCATTTCTCGGTGCTGGACGCGGCGGGCCGCAACATCTTCGATGACGGCGGCGAGAAGGGCTCGGAGGCGCTGCGCTGCGCCGTGGCCGGCTGCCTTCAGGCGATGCCCGGCTCGACCCTGGTCTTCGCCCCGCACGAGAACAGCTACGACCGGCTGGTGCCGAACCAGCACGCACCGACCGGCATCGGCTGGGCCTACGAGAACCGCACCGCCGCCATCCGCATCCCCGCCTCAGGACCATCGGCCCGGCGCATCGAGCACCGCGTGGCGGGGGGCGACGTGAACCCCTACCTGTCCCTCGCCGCAATCCTCGGCGCCGCGCTGGACGGCATGCAGTCCCGCGCCTCCTGCCCCGACCCGTTCGAGGGCAACGCCTACGACAAGGCCCTCGCACAACTGCCTGGCAGCTGGTCCGGAGCCATCTCGACCTTCGCGCAAAGCCCCGAGATCGGAAGGATCTTCCCGGCCCATCTGATCGAGAACTACGTCATGACCAAGCGGCAGGAGTTGCACTACATGGCGGAGTTGTCGGACGAGGAGACGGTGGAGCTGTATCTGGACACGGTTTAGGGGTGCAGAGCCAACGATAAAATTGCCATTTGACGGGCTTTTCTTTCCTTTCAGCAACTGCAATCTTGCCATTGCCGTACTGGACCTGCCGCTCATCGGTAGAAACCTGCCGTGGAGTGCCTCTGGCCCCGCTTTCGAACGCTGCCCTGTTTCTTCACAGCGACGGACGGAAGCCTGAGTGCGGTTGCCGACGTTCTTAGCTCCGCGACCTGAGCTGGCATCAGCTTCCACCTGGTACCGCCAGGGTTTGTGTTTGCCCTGTGGTCCGCCTGTCATACGGCGTATGACCCGTTGAGGGCTCGCAGGTTAACTGGTTGATCTTATCACCCGATAAACAGCGCCGACCGCGCCTAGCCGAGGGCGTAGCCGGTCCCGCGCACCGTCCTGACCGGGTTCGAGCCGCCATTCGCCATCAGCGCCTTGCGCAAGCGGCCCACATGGACGTCGATCGTGCGCATGTCGACATAGATGTCGCGGCCCCAGACCCGGTCCAGCAGCTGCTCGCGGGTCCAGACGCGGCCGGGCTTCTCCATCAGCGTGGAGAGGAGCCTGAACTCGGTCGGGCCGAGATGCAGGGGCTCGCCATCGCGGAAGACGCGGTGCTCGGCGGAATCGAGGACGATGTCGTCATGGACCAGCCGCTCGCCCATCGTCGTAGGTCGGGTGCGGCGCAGCTGGGTGCGCAGGCGGGCCATCAGCTCGACCACCGAATAGGGCTTGACGACATAGTCGTCGGCGCCGGTCTCGAGCCCGCGCACCCGGTCGCCCTCGTCGCCGCGGGCCGAGAGCATCACGATCGGGATGCCGCGCGTCTCGGGGTCGGCCTTGATCCGGCGGCAGACCTCGATGCCGGAGACGTTGGGCAGCATCCAGTCCAGCACGATCAGGTCCGGGTTCTCCTCGCGCACGAGAAGCAGCGCCTCGTCGCCGTTCTCGGCCATCACCACCTCGAAGCCCTCGGCCTCGAGGTTGTATTTGAGCACCTCGCGCTGCGCGCTCTCGTCCTCGACGATCAGGACGCTGGGCTGGTTTGAGGTCATGGTGTCAGTCCTCCTTGGCCTCGTCCGCCTCCGCGCGCAGGGCGTTGTCCTTGGGCCGGCTGTCCTCGGGCAGCTCGCCCGACACGAGATAGATCACCTGCTCGGCGATGCCGGTGGCGTGGTCGCCCATGCGCTCGATGTTCTTGGCGATGAAATGCAGGTGCATGCAGGCGGTGATGTTGCGCGGGTCCTCCATCATGTGGGTCACGAACTCGCGGAACAGCGCGTTGTACATCTGGTCCACCTCGACATCGCGCGCGCGGACATCCGCGGCGAGTTCGGCGTCGCGGTGGATGTAGCTGTCGAGCGCGTCCTTCAGCATCCGCTCGACCGTCGCGGTCATGCGCCGCAGCGACGGTCCGGCGCCCTCGATCTGCGGCAGGCTCAGCAGGACATGGCTGCGCTTGGCCATGTTCTTGGCGTAGTCCCCCACCCGCTCGAGCGCGGCGGCGATCTTGATGACCGAGAGGACGATCCGCAGGTCGGTGGCGCGCGGCGAGCGCAGCGCGATCAGCCGCGCCGCCTCGTGGTTGACCTGCAACTCAAGCTCGTCGATCGCGCGGTCGCGGCGGCGGACCTCCTCGGCCAGTTCCTCGTCGCGCCGCTCGAGCGCGGTCGCGGCGTCGCTGATCGCCGATTCGACCATGCCGCCCATCTTCACGACGAGGGCCTGGACGGTCTCGAGGTCCCGGTCGAAGGCCGAAACGATATGGCGCTGATCCAGCTTCATGTCTCTCTCCGCATTCGCGCAGCCGGCTCAGCCGATCTTGCCGCTGATGTAGCTCTCTGTCCGCGGGTCCTGCGGATTGGTGAAAATCTGCTCGGTGTCGCCGTATTCGACGAGGTTGCCGAGATGGAAGAAGGCGGTCCGCTGGCTCACCCGCGCGGCCTGCTGCATCGAATGGGTGACAATGACGACCGAATAGCTCTCGCGCAGATCGTCGATCAGCTCCTCGACCTGGGCGGTGGCGATCGGGTCGAGGGCCGAGCAGGGCTCGTCCATCAGCAGCACCTCGGGCGCGGTGGCGACGGCGCGCGCGATGCAGAGGCGCTGCTGCTGGCCGCCGGAGAGGCCGGTGCCGGTCTCGCCCAGCCGGTCCTTGACCTCGTTCCAGAGGGCGGCGCCGCGCAGCGCGCGCTCGACGATCTCGTCCAGCTCGGCCTTGTTGCGGGCCATGCCGTGGATCTTCGGGCCGTAGGCCACGTTGTCGTAGATGGATTTCGGGAACGGGTTCGGCTTCTGGAACACCATGCCGACACGGGCGCGAAGCTGCACCGGATCGACGCGGGCGTCATAGATGTCCTCGCCTTCCAGCAGGATCCGGCCATCGACCCGCGCGCTCGCCACGGTGTCGTTCATCCGGTTCAGGCAGCGCAGGAAAGTGGATTTCCCGCAGCCCGACGGGCCAATGAAGGCCGTGACCGTTCGGTCGAGGATGTCCGCGTCGACATCCTTCAGCGCCTGCTTCTCGCCGTAGTGGACCTGCACGCCGCGGCATTCGAACTTGACCTTCGCGTCCGCGTCCACGCCGCGCTCCGCCAGTCTCACATCGTCCATGGTTTCAGCCTTTCCGGTCGCGCTCACCAGCGGCGCTCGAACTTGCGGCGCAGGTAGATCGCAAGGAGGTTCATGGCCAGCAGGAAGGCCAGCAGCACGATGATCGCACCCGAGGCCCGCTCGAAGAAGGCCGGATCGGCGCGCTGCGTCCAGTTGAAGACCTGCACCGGCAGCGCCGAGGCCGGGTCGAAGAAGCCCTCCGGCGGCGCGGCCGGATAGGTGGTCACGAAGGCGACCATGCCGATCAGCATCAGCGGCGCGGTCTCGCCCAGCGCCTGCGCCAGCCCGAGGATGGTGCCGGTCAGGATGCCCGGCATCGCCAGCGGCAGGACGTGGTGGAACACCATCTGCATGCGCGACGCGCCGACGCCGAGTGCCGCCTCGCGGATCGAGGGCGGCACCGCCTTCAGCGCCGCTCGGGTCGAGATGATGATCGTCGGCAGCGTCATCAAGGTCAGCACGAGCCCGCCGACGATGGGGGCCGAGCGTGGCAGGCCCATGAAGTTGATGAAGGCCGCGAGACCGAGGATGCCGAAGACGATCGACGGCACCGCGGCGAGGTTCGAGATGTTCACCTCGATCACGTCGGTGAGCCTGTTCTGCGGCGCGAATTCCTCGAGGTAGATCGAGGTCGCGACGCCTATGGGCACAGCGAGGACCAGCACGATCAGCATCATGTAGAACGAGCCGATGATCGCCACCCCGAGGCCCGCCGCCTCGGGACGGTTGTCCGAGCTGTCGGTCGAGATGATGAAGTTCCAGTTGAACGTGGTCCTGACATCGTCCCGCGCCCCGAGGGCCATCGCCAGATCATACTGCGCCGCGGAGGTCTTGGCGTCGATGGCGGCCGAGGCGCGGCTGACGCGGCCCTTGAACATGCCGTCCACACGCGACGAGGTCATCACCGGATGCTCGACGACCGTGCCGACCAGCGAAGGATCGGCCAGCACCGCGCGCCGCAGATCGGCGCGCGCCTGGCTCGAGAAGAAGGTCGAGAGGTCGGCGTCTTCCAGCCCCTCGATCTGGATGTCGTTGCGGGCGATGTGCCGGGCCAGCGCATTCTCCAGCAGCCTGCCATAGCTCATGGTCAGGATCTTCTGCATCTCGGCGGGATCGCCGTTGCCCTCGGGGTCCACGACCGAGGCCTCGATCGCGACCGGGATCTTGACGTAGGTCTGCACGAAGGCCGACGAGCCGTCGCGGAAGATGGTGAAGAGCAGGAAGGCGAGGCCGGCCACGGCGATGGCGATGGCAATGACGCCATAGGCGCGGAAACGCCGCTCGGCCGCATTGCGCCGCCTGGTCCGCGCATCCTCGACCAGCAGCGAGCGCGCCGGGGTCGGGCGGGATGGAGTCGGGGCCACGTCGCTCATTCGTACTGCTCCCGATACTTGCGGACGATGTAGAGCGCGAAGATGTTGAGCCCGAGCGTGATGACGAACAGCGTGAGGCCGAGCGCGAAGGCGACCAGCGTCTCGGGCGAGGAGAAATCGTTGTCGCCGGTCAGCTGCGAGACGATCTTGACGGTGATCGTCGTCATCGCCTCGAACGGGTTGCCGCTGATGGTCGCCATGGCTCCGGCGCCCATGACCACGATCATGGTCTCGCCGATCGCGCGCGAGGCGGCCAGCAGGATCGCGCCGACGATGCCCGGCAGCGCGGCGGGGATCACGACCTGGCGGATGGTTTCGGAATGGGTGGAGCCGAGCGCGAGCGAGCCGTCGCGCATCGTCTGCGGGACCGCGTTGATGATGTCATCGGACAGCGAACTGACGAAGGGGATCAGCATCATGCCCATCACCAGCCCCGCCGTCATCACCGAGGAGCCGCTGTTGCCCAGCCCCAGCGGCTGCGCGATCCAGTCGCGCAGCAGCGGGCCGACCGTGACCAGCGCGAAGAGGCCGTAGACGATGGTGGGAATCCCGGCCAGCACCTCGATCGCGGGCTTCACCAAGGAGCGGACCCGCGGGGTGGCATATTCCGACATGTAGATCGCCGCGTAGAGGCCCACCGGCACCGCCACCAGAAGCGCGATGAACGAGATGTAGAGCGTGCCCCAGAGCAGCGGCAGGATGCCGAGGCGAGAGCCGCCGCCGAAACGCGGCGTCCATTCGGTGCCGAAGAAGAAGTCCTGCCACGGGTAGAGCCTGAAGAAGTGCAGCGATTCGAAGACGAGCGACAGCACGATGCCCACGGTCGTGGCGATGGCGATCAGCGAGCACAGGATCAGGAGGCCGCGAATCATCTGCTCGACGGCGTTGCGGGCGCGGAACTCGGGCGTGGTGCGGCGGACGGCGACCGCCAGCCCGGCGACGGCGATGATGATCGCGAGGATACCGGCGGCTCGCGAGGATGCGGCGCCGTGGGGCAGCAGCGGCAGGGCCAGCGCCCAGAGCACGAGCAGCAGCAGCGCCGGGACGGCCGCGAACAGGGCCACGTTCCAGCCGTAATAGTTCGGCCGCGAGTGCAGCCTGCGGGGGTTGCCCTGCGCCAGCGACATCGCCCGGCGGCGGCCGAGGCCGTAGCCCAGGGCGGCAAGCGCAAGGATCGCAACGATGGTCCAGAAGGGGGACATTTATACTCGCCTGCGAAGATGACGGGGAGCGCGGGAGGCAACCGGGTTCGGGCAGGCCGCATGCGGCCTGCCCGGTCGTTCCTGGCGGATCAGTTCGCCGCCGAGAGGACGGTCTCGTCGGCGATGGCCGACTGGACCGCGGCCAGTTCCGGGTCGGGGACCAGGCCGTAGTCGGCCAGCGGGCCGCCGGGGCCGGCGATCGCGTCGGCGACGAAGAACTCGGCGTATTCCTTCAGGCCCGGAACGGTGCCGAAGTGGTCCTTCTTGACGTAGAAAAACAGCGGACGCGACACCGGGTACTCGCCCGAGGCGACGGTCTCGACCGAGGGGGCCACGCCGTCGATGGTCGCGACCTTCAGCTTGTCGGTGTTGTTCTCGTAGAAGGAGAGGCCGAACACGCCGATGCCATTCGGGTCGCTGTTGATGCGCGCCAGCGTCTCGGTATAGTCGCCATCGATGTCGATCGAGCGGCCATCGGTGCGCAGCGCCGTGCAGGCGGCTTCGGCGGTGTCCGCATCGGCCAGCCCGGTCATCTCCTCGAGATCGCCCGAAGCTTCGCAGCCGGCGGCCATGACCTTCTCCTCGAACACTTCACGGGTGCCGTGCTTGGTGCCGGGGACGAAGACGGTGATCTGCTGCGCGGGCAGCGCGGGGTTCACGTCGGCCCAGGTCATGGCCGGGTTGGCGACCGTGGCGCCGTCCATGACGACTTCGGCGGCCAGCGCGCGGTAGATGTCGGCCGGCGTCAGCACGAAGTCCGGGCCGTTGATCGACGAGGCGAAGACGATCCCGTCATAGCCGAACTGGACCTCCATGACGTTCTCGACGCCGTTGGCCCGGCACTCCTCGAGTTCCGAGGCCTTGATGGGCCGCGACGCGTTGGCGACGTCGATGGTGTTCTGGCCCACACCGGCGCAGAACTGCTTGAGGCCGGCGCCGCTGCCGCCGCCCTCGACCACGGGCGCGGGGAAGTCGGTGTTCTCGGCGAAGGCCTCCGCCACGATGGTCGCGTAGGGAAGGACGGTCGACGAGCCGGCAACCTGAATCTGCTCCTGCGCCGCGGCGGTGGCGGCCGAAGCCGCCAGCAGCGCGAGGGCCGAGACGGTGATCTTGGCGGGGGTCATGTGAATGCTCCACTGGTGTGGCCAACGATGGGATGTTGACGCGCGGGGAGTAACGCGGTCCCGTGACACCTGTGCGGCAGGAACATGTATGTTTTATGACAGCCGCGGAGATTTTCCGGGAACCGGGCCCGCCCGTCCCGTCTTGCCGCGAAGACCGAACACCTTCCCGGTCCTTCAGGAAAGTTGAGGCGGAAGGCCCCTCACCAGAGGTTGGCCGGCCCCCGGATCGCCCAGCCCTCGTCATAGCTCTTCACGTCGAAGGTTTCCGACTGCCCGGCGATCATCTGCCCTTGGGTCGGCAGGCCCTCGGGCGCCGCCTGCCCGCCCCAGATGCGCGAGCGCATCAGCGCGCGCGAGCACTGCATGTAGATCTCGCCCACCTGCACGATCATCACCGTGCGCGGCAGCAGCGCGCCGGCCTTGTTGTGCCGCGCGAAGCTCTCGCGGAAGGCCTCGTCGGCGGTGACGCGCGCGAGGCCGTTCACCCGCACCACGTTGCCCGAGCCCGCGACCATGAACATCACCGAGATGCGCGGGTCGTGCATCAGGTTGCGCAGGCTGTCGATGCGGTTGTTGCCGATCCAGTCGGGGATCGCGAAGGTCCGCTCGTCCAGGAGCCGAGCCACCGGGCCGTCGTCGCCACGGGGCGAGGCGTCGGTGCCGCCCGGCCCCACGGTCGAGACGACGCAGAAGCGCGCCTGCTCGATCCAGCGGCGATAGGTCGGCGTGATGTGATTCGCGACCTTTGTGATCGCGGCCATGCTCACCTCGCCATAGAGCGACTCAAGCTTGGCCTCGCTGTCGATGAACTCCATTCCCGTCCCTTCATGCATAGAACGGCGGCGGGACACCTGCCCCGCCGCCCGCGTCCGCTTACTGGACCATCTCGGCAGAGGCCGACGATTCCGGCCAGATGATCTGGTTGTGCCCGTCCTGGATTTGCGCCACCGGGATCGGGATGTAACCCTCGCCGTCGATGACGGTGTGATTCTCGGGGTTGAACACGAGCCTGCCGGTCAGGCATTCGTAGTCGCTGGCGCCGATGGCGTCTGAGATCGCCTTGGGGTCGTCGGCCCCGGCCTGCTCGATCGCGCGCATCCCCAGCATCGTGATGCAGTAGGCCTGGGCCTGGCTGTAGGTCGAGGGGTTGCCGTATTCGGCGACGATCTTGTCGTCGAAGGCCTTGTGCGCCTCCGACAGCTCGGGGGCGTATTGCAGCGAGGCCCAGACCAGCCCCTCGGCGGCGTCGCCGACCTGCTCCACGAACTCGGTCTTGGTGGGATAGTAGATCGCCAGATGCCGGCCGGGGATCGCCTGCTCCTGCATCTGCCGCACGAGGGCCACGCCGCTGTTGACGGCGGTGAAGACTGAGACCGTGAGGTCCGGGTCCTCGGCCCGCAGCTTCGTCAGCACCGGGTAGAAGTCGGTGCTGCCCGCCGGCAGCGTCTCGGTCGTCGCATGGGTCCAGCCGTCGGCGCCCAGAAGGTCGATGATCGTGTCGGCATTGGCATGGCCGTAGTCGGTGTCCTCGATCACAAAGGCGAGTTTCTTCTCGCCGGGATCGAGGAGGCCCTTGCCGGTCGCCCATTCGACGAACTGGTCCACGGCATTGCCGTAGCCCTCGCTGTTGTAGTTGCCCTTCCAGTACATCGCGTATTTCTCGGGGTCCGAGACGACCTTGTCGGCGATCAAGGTCGAGACCGGCTCGATCGACAGGATCGGCAGGTTGAACTGCGGGCTCAGCTCCATCAGCGCCATGGTGACGTGGCTGTGGAGCGTGTCGCCCAGCAGCAGCTTGATCCCGTCACGCGTGACCATGCGCTGCACGGCGCTGACCGCGACCTCGGGCTTGGAGTTCTGGTCCTCGATCACCAGGCGGAAGGTGGGATGCTCGCCGCCCTCGTTGACGTAGTCGCCGCGGCCCTCGTTCCACTCCTTCACCGCGAGTTCCATGCCCTGGCGGTGCGCCTCGCCGCTGTTGGCGGCCGGCCCGGTCAGCGGCGCGGTGGCGCCGAGCACGATCTCCTCCGCCGAGGCCGCGCCCGCGCCGAGCGCGAGGGCGGTAGCGGCGGCGCTCATCAGTGTCCTGCGGATGGTCATCTGGTCTCTCTCCCCGGTTGGTTCAGGTTTCCGGCGCCGTGGCCGGTTCGTCGCCCGCGGCGGCCGGACGGCCGCGGCGTGTCAGCAGCCCCGCCACCCCGCGCGGCAGCAGGATCACGAAGAGCGTCACCGTGGCGCCATAGATCAGCATCCGCAGGTCGCCGTATTCGCGCAGGTATTCGGTCAGCGCCGTGAGCACGAGGGCGCCGAAGATCGGGCCGAAGAAGGTGCCGACGCCGCCAAGGATGATCATCGCGAGCAGCGTCACCAGCATTTCCGGCCCCGCGGTCGAGGTGGGCGTCAGGATCTGCAGGTAATGCGCATAGAGCCCGCCCGAGAGGCCGACGATGGCGGCGCTGAGCGCAAAGGCCGCGAGCTTGCTGCGGGTGAGGTCGATGGACAGACTCTCGGCCGCGAGCTGGCTGTCGCGGATGGCGACCATGGTGAGGCCGAAGCGGCCGCGCAGCAGCCACAGCACGAGCGCGTGGACGGCCACGAAGGCCAGCAGCGCGAGCGCGAAGCTGCCCGCGATCTGGCCCGCGCCGAAGCGGATCGTTGTGCCGCCGATCTCGATTGCCGGAAAGGGCGGGATGCCCCAGAGGCCAAGCTCTCCCCGTGTCACGTCCTTCCAGTTCGCCAGCAGCAGCTTGACGATCTCGGCGAAGGCCAGCGTCACGATGGCGACGTGCGGCATCGAGCGGATGCGGAGGATCGGGATGCCGATCAGCCCGCCCGCAAGCGCCGCCGCCAGCACCCCCAGCCACAGCGTCAGCCAGGGCGAGAGGCCGACCGTCCCCGACAGCAGCGCCGTGGTATAGGCGCCGATGGCGAAGAAGGCGTGATGGCCCAGCGTCTTCTGGCCGAGGATGCCGAGGGTCAGGTTCCAGCCGGTGGCGAAGACCGCGAAGATCAGGAACAGGATCAGGATGTGCAGCAGGTAGTTGTCGTCGATCACGAACGGCATCGCCGCCAGCACGAGAGCGATCAGCGCCAGCGTGAGCCACGGACGGGAGCCGAGGACCGAACGCATCAGGCCGCCTCCCGCCCGCCGAAGAGGCCGTAGGGCCGCACCCAGATGATCGCGATCAGCAGCCCGTAGGAGATCACGTCGCGCCACTCGCTCGAGGTGACCATGACGCCGAACGATTCGACGAGGCCCAGCAGCAGCCCCGCCGCGATCGCGCCGCCGAAGTTGCCCAAGCCCCCGAGGATCACCACCGCGAAGGCCTTGAGGATATAGGGCAGCCCCATCCACGGGTTCACCGACATGATCGGCGCCAGCATGATCGCGGCGATGGCGGCGAGGCCGGCCGAGAGCGCGAACACCGCCGTGTGGACCAGACCCGCGGGGATGCCCACGGCCTGCGCGGCTTCGGCATCCTGCGCGGTGGCGCGGATCATCTGGCCGAAGCGCGAGCGGTAGAGCAGCAGCGCCGAGAGGCCGAGGGCCACGAAGGCCACGATCGGGATCGCCGCGCGCTGCCAAGGCAGCCGCATCGGCCCGATCTGCACCACGCCGTCGAGGAAATAGGGCAGCGCGTTGAACTTCTCGCCCCAGATCAGCTGCGCCGCGCTCTGCAGGGCGACCGAGAGGCCGATGGTGGCGGCGATGACGCGGAAGGACCAGTCCTCGCGCGCCAGCACCGGCGCGACGACGGCGCGCTGGATCACCGCGGCGACGATCATCACGCCGATCAGCGCGAGGGCGAAGGCCAGCAGCACCGGCAAGCCGGCGACCGCGACGCCCATCCAAGCGAAATAGGCGCCCAGCATCATCATCTCGCCATGCGCGAAGTTCAGCACCCGCATGGTGCCGTAGATCAGCGCCACGCCCGCGCCCACGAGGGCGTAGATCGCGCCGGTGATGAGGCCGTTGATGAGCGACTCGGCCAGCAAGGTGCCGGTCATGCGGCCTCCTCCCCCAGATAGACCCGGCGCACCTCGGGATGGTCCAGCATCTCGACGCCCGAGCCTTCGAGGACCACGCGCCCGCTCTCCAGCAGGTAGCCGCGGTGGCTGAGGCCGAAGCTAAGCTTCGCATTCTGCTCGTTGAAGAGGATCGCCACGCCCCGCTGGTTGATGCGGCCCATGAGGTCGATCACATGCCGTTGCAGCGCGGGCGAGAGGCCGAGCAGCGGCTCGTCCATCAGCAGCAGCTGCGGGTCGCCCATCAGCCCGCGGGCGATGGCGACCATCTGCTGCTGGCCACCGCTGAGGCGGGCGGCGGTGGCATCGAGGTGGCCCGCGATCTCGGGGAAGAGGGCCAGCACCTCGTCGAAGCTGCGCGCGAGATCGGCGCGGGAGAGCCTGCGGGCATAGGCGCCAAGCTCGATGTTCTCGCGCACGGACATGAAGGGAAACAGCCGCCGCCGCTCGAGCACGATGGACATGCCGGCGCCCGGCCGCGCGGTGGCCGGGCGGCGGGTCATGTCCTCGCCGCGGAACATGACGCGCCCGCCGGAGACGCCCTTGAGCCCCATCGCGGCCTTCAGGACCGTTGACTTGCCCGAGCCGTTCGGCCCCATGACCGCCACGACCTCGCCGGGTTCCACCCGCAGCGTCACGCCCCACAGCACCTGCGTCGGCCCGTAGCGCACGTCGATGGCGTCGAGCGCCAGCAGCGGCTCAGTCATCGGCATCCCCGAGATAGATGTTCCGCACCGTCGGATGCGCCGCGACCGTCTCGATCGGGCCGCCGACGACCACCTGTCCCCGATGCAGGAACAGCGCCTCGTCGGCCAGTGCGCGCAGGAAGTCCATGTGGTGCTCGACCACGATCAGGGTGATGCCGCGCTCGTCGCGCAGGCGGTGGATGGTGTCGATGATGCCGGGGATCGAAGGCCGATCCACGCCGCCCGTGACCTCGTCCAGCATCAGCAGACGGGGCCGGGTGGCGAGCGCGCGGGCCAGTTCCAGGCGCTTGCGCTGCCCGGTGCTGAGGGTCGAGGAGGGATCGTCGAGCTTGAGGCCCAGGCCGACGAAATCGACATAGTCCCGCGCCCGCGCATGGGCGTCCTTCATCGACGCCCCGGCGGCGGTCAGCGCGACCATGACGTTCTCGCGCACGGTGAGGGTGCTGAACGGCTGGGTGATCTGGAAGGTCCGGGCGATGCCGAGGCGGCTGCGCTCGGAGGCGGGGGCGGTGGTGATGTCCTGCCCCGCGAAGACCACCCGCCCCGAGGTCGGCCGCACCGATCCCGCGACGACGTTGAAGAGCGTCGTCTTGCCCGCCCCGTTCGGCCCCATCAGCGCCAACGAGCGCCGCTCGCCCAAGGTGAGGCTGACGTCGTCATTGGCCACGAGGCCGCCGAAGCGCACGGTCACATGCTCGAGGGCGAGGATCGGGTCGGCGCTGAGTCCCGCGGGCCTCGCTGCGGGCTCGGCCAGATCAGCCGTCATCCATCCCCCCTTCCGCGGCCTCCTCCCCGAGGCCACGGCCACCTTTGCCGAGGGTGGGGCGCGGCGCAACCCCCGGACATCGCTCCGGGGCGTCGCGCGATGGCGGAGGGTTAAACCGGCACCGCGCCGCATGGTGCGTGGGAACCACGCACCCTACCGGAGCCGCAGGGTGCGTGCTCTGCACGCACCGCGTGCAGGCGATCCGCGCCCATGCCTGAAATAAAGGAAAAATGGTGCGGTCGAGAAGACTCGAACTTCCACTCCGGTTAAGGAACAGCGACCTCAACGCTGCGCGTCTACCAATTCCGCCACGACCGCATCCGGGCAGGGCCGCCTGATAGCCGAGCCCGCCGCGGGTGAAAAGGGGGAAAATCGCGACGCTGCGTTGCTGCGGCGCAACGGGCGCGCTACGCCCGCGGCCATGATCGAATGGACCGTCCTTCCGGGCCTCTCGCCCTATCTCGAGACCGTCGCCGCCATGGAGGCGCGCGCCGCCGCGATCCGCGAGGGCACCGCAGCGGAAGTTGTCTGGCTGGTCGAGCATCCCCCCCTGCTCACCGCCGGGACCTCCGCCCGCGACGAGGACCTCCTCGATCCGGCGCGCTTCCCCGTCTTCCGCAGCGGCCGCGGCGGGCAGTTCACCTATCACGGCCCCGGCCAGCGGGTGGTCTATGTCATGCTCGACCTCGAGCGCCGCGGCCGCGACATCCGCGCCTTCGTGGCGCAACTCGAAGCCTGGGTCATCGCCACCCTGGCCGAGTTCGGCATCCGCGGCGAGGCGCGCCAGGGCCGCGTCGGCGTCTGGGTCACCCGTCCCGAGAAGCCGCCCCTGCCCGACGGCAGCCTGCGCGAGGACAAGATCGCGGCCATCGGCATCCGCCTGCGCCGCTGGGTCAGCTTCCACGGGCTCGCCATCAACGTCGAGCCGGACCTGCGCCATTACGAGGCCATCATTCCCTGCGGCATCCGCACGCATGGCGTGACCAGCCTCGTGGACCTAGGGCTTCCCGTCGGCATGGCCGACCTCGATCACGCCTTGCACGCCCAATTCACGGTGTTTTTTGTGCAAGGGTATGGCACCAAATCACTACTCGGTGGTTGAGGCCGGGCAATCCATGCTAGAACAGGGGTCTGTCGCCGGGCCTCGCCCGCAGACCAGGGGAATGAACATGACCATCAAGCTGACCACCGCATTCGCCGCCTCGATGCTGGCTCTTGCCGCGCCCGCCTTCGCCCAGGAGGTCGGCGACGCCGCGGCCGGGATGAAGGAATACAACAAGTGCAAGGCCTGCCACATGATCCAGGCGCCCGACGGCGAGGACATCGTGAAGGGCGGCCGCACCGGGCCCAACCTCTACGGGGTTCTAGGCCGCGAGATCGCCTCGGTCGAGGGTTTCAAGTACGGTGACGGCATCCTCGGCGTGAAGGAAGCCCATCCCGGCGGCACCTGGGACGTCGAGGCGCTGACCGCCTACATCACCGACCCGACCCCCTGGGTTGACGAGCACGGCACCGACCCGAGCGCCAAGTCGAAGATGACCTTCAAGATGGCGCGCAACCAGGCAGACGTGGTCGCCTTCCTGCTCGAGCACTCGCCCGACGCCCCGGCGAACGTGGCCGAGGCCGACGGCGACACCGGCCCGGCCGAGCCCGGCGGTGACGCGGCCGCCGCCGATGCGGCCCCGGCCGAGGCCGCTCCGGCCGGTGCCGCCGCGGCGCCTGCCGCGAACTGACCTCCCCCGCGCCCCCGGCGCCGTGACCTGCCAGAACCCCCGGCCCCGCGCCGGGGGTTTTTCTTTGCCACCCGGCTCGGCGCGGCGCCCCGCCCACGCGCGGCAGCGCCGCGCCGGTGGAACCCGCCGCCGCGACATCAACCCACCCGCGACAACTGGCCGCAGCCTGGGGGCAGTGATACATTGCCGCAGCCGGAGGGCCGCGCTAGAACCGATGGCAGTCGCCGGGCACTCGTCCGGCTTTTGGTCCTTGCAGGGGAGCAGCAAACATGGCCGACGCTGCCGTCCACGGGCACGAGGAACACCACGACAAGCGTGGATTCTTCACCCGGTGGTTCATGTCCACCAACCACAAGGACATCGGGATTCTCTATCTCTTCACCGCTGGCGTCGTGGGGCTGATCTCGGTCTGCTTCACGGTCTACATGCGGATGGAGCTGCAGCATCCCGGCGTCCAGTTCATGTGCCTCGAGGGCGCGCGCCTCATCGCCGACGCTTCCGCCGAATGCACGCCCAACGGGCACCTCTGGAACGTCATGGTGACCTACCATGGCATCCTGATGATGTTCTTCGTCATGATCCCGGCGCTGTTCGGGGGGTTCGGCAACTACTTCATGCCGCTGCATATCGGCGCGCCGGACATGGCGTTCCCGCGTCTGAACAACCTCAGCTACTGGCTCTTCGTCGCGGGCGTGGCCACGGGCCTCTTCTCGCTGCTGTCGCCGGGTGGCAACAGCCAGCTGGGCTCCGGCGTGGGCTGGGTGCTCTACCCGCCGCTCTCGACGCTCGAGGACGGGGTATCGATGGACCTCGCGATCTTCGCGGTCCACCTGTCGGGCGCCTCCTCGATCCTCGGCGCGATCAACATCATCACCACCTTCCTGAACATGCGCGCGCCGGGCATGACACTGTTCAAGGTGCCGCTGTTCGCGTGGTCGGTGTTCATCACCGCCTGGATGATCCTGCTGGCGCTGCCGGTGCTCGCCGGGGCCATCACCATGCTGCTCATGGACCGCAACTTCGGGACCAACTTCTTCAACCCGGCCGGCGGCGGCGATCCGATCCTCTACCAGCACATCCTGTGGTTCTTCGGCCACCCCGAGGTCTACATCATCATCGTGCCGGGCTTCGGCATCATCAGCCACGTGATCGCCACCTTCGCCAAGAAGCCGATCTTCGGCTACCTGCCGATGGTGCTGGCGATGATCGCGATCGGGGTGCTGGGCTTCGTCGTCTGGGCGCACCACATGTACACGGTCGGCATGTCCGTGACCCAGCAGGCCTATTTCATGCTGGCGACCATGACCATCGCGGTGCCGACCGGCATCAAGGTGTTCAGCTGGATCGCGACCATGTGGGGCGGCTCGATCGAGTTCAGGACGCCGATGCTCTGGGCCTTCGGCTTCCTGTTCCTGTTCACCATCGGCGGCGTGACCGGCGTGGTCATCAGCCAGGCGCCGCTCGACCGGGTCTATCACGACACCTACTACATCGTGGCCCACTTCCACTACGTGATGTCGCTCGGCGCGGCCTTCGCCCTCTTCGCCGGGGTCTACTACTGGATCGGCAAGATGTCGGGCCGGCAGTATCCCGAGTGGGCCGGCCAGGTCCATTTCTGGGCCATGTTCATCGGCTCGAACATGATCTTCTTCCCGCAGCACTTCCTCGGCCGTCAGGGGATGCCGCGGCGCTACATCGACTACCCGGTCGAGTTCGCGTTCTGGAACAACTTCAGTTCGATCGGCGCCTACATCGCCTTCGCCTCGTTCCTGTGGTTCATCGGCGTGGTGTTCTACACCCTCTTCGCCGGGCGCCGGGTCGGGGTGGCGAACTACTGGAACGAGCATGCCGACACGCTGGAATGGACGCTGCCCTCGCCGCCGCCCGAGCATACCTTCGAGCAGCTGCCGAAGCCCTCGGACTGGGACCGCAGCCACGCCCACTGATGCCCTACCAGTGGCGTGACCATCAGGCGGCCCCGGATCATTTCGGGGCCGTTTTTCATGAGCTGGTCGCTTGGCCGCACCGCTCGCTGCCGCGGCGCGGCTTCGTGTGGTTCATCGCCATTACCGCCGGCTTTGTGGCGCTGCCGCTGCTGGCGGTGGTCGGCTCGGCCGTCCTCTGGGGGCTGCTGCCCTTCATCGTGGTGACGGTCTGGGGCCTCTGGCACGCCATCGACCGCAGCTATCGCCGCGCCGAGCAGACCCGCGAGGTGCTGCGCTTCGACGCTGACCGGCTGGAACTGACGCGGCACGATCCCGGCCGCGAACCGCGCCGCTTCGACGCCAACCCCTACTGGGTGCAGGTGGTCCTGCGTCCCGGCCCGGTCGAGAGCTACCTGACGCTCAGGGGCGAGGGCCGCGAGGTCGAACTCGGCGCCTTCCTCGCCCCCGAGGAGCGGCGTGCCCTCGAACTCGAACTGCGCCGCCGCCTCGCCGACCTGCGGCTCAGGCCAGCACCGCCCCCGGATTCATGATCCCCAGCGGGTCGAGCGCCGCCTTCACCGCCCGCATCGCCGCCAGCCGCGCCGGATCGGCCCAGCGGGCGAGATCGGCGGTCTTGGCGCGGCCGATGCCATGCTCGGCCGAGAAGCTGCCGCCGCGGGCGACGACCAGTTCATGCACGGCGAGAGAGAGGGCGGGCGCAGCCCCGGCATGATCCGAGCGGCTGCCGCCGAACGGCGGGAACAGATTGTAATGCAGGTTGCCGTCGCCGAGATGGCCGAAGCAGTTGATCCTGAGCTCCGGCGCCATCCGCCCCAGCATGGCCCCCGCCTCGGCGATGAAGCCCGGCACCTCGGACAGCGGCAGGCTGACGTCGTGGCTGGCCACCGCGCCGATCCTTCGGTTGGCATCCGGGATCGACTCCCGCACGGCCCAGAAGGCCGCCGCCTGCGCGCCCGACTGCGCCAGCAGCGCGTCCTCGACCAGCCCGGCCTCGACCGCCTCCTCCAGCAGTCCCGACAGCGCCGCCTCGGGGTCCATCCCGGCGGGCAGCCCGACCTCCATCAGCACGAGCCAGGCGGGCGCGGGATCGAAGGGCAGCCGCACCTCGGGCATGACCTCCGCGAGGAACCTCAATCCTTCGCCCGAGATCAGCTCGAACCCTGTCACGCCGCCCGCGAACCGGGCCTGCGCGCGGGCGAGCAGCGTCAAGGCCGCCGCAGGGTCGGGCACGACCAGAAACCCGGTCCCCTGCCCCGCCGGGACCGGGGCGAGCCGAAGGCTAGCGGCGGTGATGATCCCGAGCGTCCCCTCGGCCCCGACCAGCAGGTCGCGGATCGAATACCCGGTATTGTCCTTCCGCAGCCGCGTCAGCGTGCGCATGACCGACCCATCCGGCAGCACCGCCTCCACCCCGAGGCACAGCTCGCGGGCATTGCCCCACCGCAGCACGCCCGTCCCGCCCGCATTCGTTGCCAGCACCCCGCCGATGGTCGCCGTCCCCTGCGAGGCGAGCGCCAGCGGAAACTGCCGTCCCGCCGCGACCGCCGCATCGCGCACCGCCTGCAGCGTGGCGCCGGCCTCGGCGACGATGACGTTCTCCTCCCGATAGACCGCGCGAACGGCAGCCATGCGCTCGAGTGTCAGGACCAGCGGCACCGCGCCCTCGTGCATCACCTGCCCGCCGACCAGCCCAGTGCCGCCGCCCCAGGGCACGATCCCCACCCGCGCCTCGGCGCAGGCGCGGACCACTCCGGCGACCTCCTCGACATTGCGCGGCGCGGCCACGACCCCGGCGCGGCCCTTCCACCGCCCTCGCGGCTCCTCCAAGAGCCGAGGGGCGACCGCCCGCACGACGCCAACAGGCAACCGCGCGGCAAGGGTCTCGTCGGCATCATTCAGCATCTTCGCCTTGATCCAAATATCCTCGGGGGTCCGGGGGTGGAAACCCCCGGCTTCACCGCGCATCGCTGCGCCCGCGCCGGTCACTGCGCAGGTTGGCGTAAAGCACGTGGTTCCGCCACCGGCCGTTGATCTGCAGATAGCTCTGCGCCACGCCCTCGTATTTGAACCCCGCCTTCTCCAGCACGCCGCGGCTGGCGGTGTTCTCGGGCAGGCAGGCGGCTTCAATCCGGCTCAGCTCCATCGCGCTGAAGGCGTGGTGGACGAGGGCGAGGATCGCCTCGTGCATGTAGCCCTGGCGCGCGAAGGGGGCGCCGATCCAGTAGCCGATGGTCGCCGCCATCGCCGGACCGCGGCGGATGTTGTCCATCGTGATCGCGCCCAGCAGCACGCCGTCACGGCGCACGAGGAACAGCGGCAGCGCGGTCCCGCTGCGCTGCGCGCGGCCGGCCCAGTAGACCCGCTGGGCGAAGGATTTCTGCGTCAGGTGGTCGTCGGCCCAGATCGGCTCCCAGGGTGTCAGGAAGTCCCGGCTGGTGTCCCGCAGCGCCGCCCAGGCCCGCGCGTCGCCATGCGCGGGCAGGCGGAGGACCATCCGCTCGGTCTCGATCTGGAGCGGACGGCGGCGGCCGAACATCATGCGGCGAGGCGTTCTGCCAGTTCGTCGCGCGAGGGCGCCCGCCCCACCGGGCCGTAAAGCGCCAGTGCCGGCCGCGCCGCGCCGATCAGCCGCCGGGCATGGTCGCGCACCTCGTCCGCGGTCACCGCGGCGATTCGCTCGGCCACCTCCGTCGCGTCCGGCACCCGGCCCCAGATCGCCAGCGACCGCGCAATCCGCTCGGCCTGCGCCGAGGGGCTCTCGAGCCCCATCAGCATCGAGGCGCGCAGCTGCGCCTTGGCGCGCGCGATCTCGGCCTCGGTCAGGTCGTCGGCGCTGCGGCGAATCTCGTCGATGGTCAGGCGCGAGAGGTCGCCGATGTCGGCGGCGGAGGTGCCGGCATAGATGGTCACCATGCCGGTATCTTCATGGAAGCCCGACTGCGCGAAGATCGAATAGCAGAGGCCGCGCTCCTCGCGGATCTTCTGGAACAGGCGCGAGGACATGCCGCCGCCCAAGGCCGACGTCCAGATCTGCGCCGCGAAGTAGTCGGGCGAGAGATAGCCGGGGCCTTCGAGCGCGAGGGCGAAATGCACCTGCTCCAGCCGCTTCTCGCGCCGCTGCTCGGCCCCGGTCCAGCGGGCGGGCTCGCGCGGGGCGACAGGGCGCGCGGGCAGGTGGCCGAAGGCGGCCTCGGCCTGGCGAGCGATCCGGTCGTGGTCCACCGCGCCCGCGGCGGCGACGATCATCTCGCCCGGGCCGTAATGCTCGGCGACGAACCCCGCGAGGTCGCCCCGCGAGAAGGCGCGCACGCGCTCGGCCGGGCCGAGGATCGTGCGGCCCATCGGCTGGCCGGGATAGGCGGCCTCCTGCAGCCAGTCGAAGATGATGTCGTCGGGCGTGTCGAGCGCCTGCCCGATCTCCTGCAGGATCACGCCACGCTCGACCTCGATCTCGCTTGCGTCGAAGGCCGGGTTCAGCACAATGTCGGAAATGACATCCAGCGCCAGGCCGGTGTCCCCGGCCAGCACCCGCGCGTAATAGGCGGTGACGTCGCGCGAGGTGTAGGCGTTGATGTAGCCGCCCACGTCCTCGATCGCCTCGGCGATCTGCAACGGGCTGCGGGTGGCGGTGCCCTTGAAGGCCATGTGCTCGAGGAAATGGGCGATGCCGTTCTGCTCAATCCGCTCGTCGCGCCCGCCTGCGTTCACCCAGACGCCGATGCTGGCCGAATGCAGGCCCGGCATCGCATGGGTGACGACACGCAACCCGTTCGGCAGGGTCGAGATCTGAACGCGCCCGCTCATGCCGTCCTCCGTTCGCGGATCAACGCCTGAAGGGCGGCGACATCGTTTGCGACCTCGGTGATGCGCTCGGGGCGGCCCATGAGGTCGGCCAGATGCGGCGGCAGTTTCGGGCGCAGGCCGGTCGCGCGCTCGACCGCGGCGGGGAACTTGGCCGGGTGCGCGGTCGCGAGGGTGATCATCGGCACGCCGGGCTGAAGGTGCTCCTGCGCGACCTTCACGGCCACCGCGCTGTGCGGGCAGAGGATTTCGCCGGTCTCGTCGCGGGTGCGGCGGATGGTGTCCAGCGTCTCCTCCTCCGAGGCACGGCCGGAGGCGTAAAGCTCCCGCAGGGCCTCGAACGCGCCCTGGCTGACAGTGAACCCGCCGGCGCCGAGTTCGGCCATGAGGCGCGACACCGCCGCGGCGTCGCAGTCGTGGGCCCACCACAGGGCGCGCTCGAAGTTGGAGCTGATCTGGATGTCCATGCTCGGCGAGAGCGACGGCGCGACCGTGGCGGGCCGGTATTCGCCGGTCGTCAGCACCCGATGGAGGATATCGTTCTGGTTCGTGGCCACCACGAGCTTCGCCACCGGCATGCCCATGCGCTTGGCCACCGACCCGGCGAGGACATCGCCGAAATTGCCGGTCGGCACGGTGAAGGCGACCTCGCGATGCGGGGCGCCCAGCGAGACGGCCGAGGTGAAGTAATAGACCACCTGCGCCAGCACCCGCCCCCAGTTGATCGAGTTGACCCCGGCAAGGCCCACCTCGTCGCGGAAGCCGTGGTCGTTGAACAGGTCCTTCAGACGCGCCTGCGCGTCGTCGAAGGTCCCGTCGATGGCGAGGGCGTGGACATTCGCCTCGCAAGGCGTGGTCATCTGGCGGCGCTGCACCTCGCTGACCCGTCCATGCGGGTAGAGGATGAAGACATCGACATTCTCCAGCCCGCGGAACGCCTCGATGGCGGCCGAGCCGGTGTCGCCGGAGGTCGCGCCGACGATGGTGATGCGGCGGCCGGTGCGCGCGAGGGCGATCTGGAACAGCTGCCCGATCAGCTGCATGGCGAAGTCCTTGAAGGCCAGCGTCGGGCCGTGGAACAGCTCCAGCAGGTGATGGCCGGGGCCGAGCTGGACCAGCGGCGCGCGGGCGGCATGGGCAAAACCAGCATAGGCGCGCTCGATCGCGCCGGTGATCTCGGCCCGCGTGAAACTGTCGCCGATGAACGGCGCGAGCACGAGATAGGCCGCTTCCTCGTAGGGCAGCCCCTCAAGCCCGGCGATCTGCTTCGGCGAGAGGGTCGGCACCGCCTCCGGCACATAGAGGCCGCCATCCCGCGCCAGCCCGGTCAGCATCGCCTCGTCGAAGGGCAGGACGGGGGCGGAGCCGCGGGTCGAGACATAGCGCATGGGCAGGGGCCTTCAGTAGGAACGGCGTCTGATACGCGAGATCAGATAGGCTGTCATGCCCCCCCATACCACCGCCAGCATGAACCAGGTCCAGGCGTATTCGAGGTGATTGTTCGGGATCCCGGCAATGGCGACGGGCACCGGGTCGATCCCCTGCAGGTCGCCCTGGATGCGGCGCGCGACGACCAGCACCGGCTCGGTCCCGAGCGCCTCGGCCATCAGCGGCACATCGCGGGCGAACCAGATGTTCTCGGTCCGGTTCGGAGCCGGCGTCGATGAGGTGGTCTCCTGCGGCCAGTGCAGGTTGCCCTCGATCCGCAGCTCGACCGGCGGGCGCTCGGCATGGCGGGCGCCCTCGGGGATGAAGCCGCGCTGCACCATGACGCGGCGGCCGTCATCGGTCTCGAAGGCGGAAATCACGAGATAGCCGCCGCCGGTCTCGCGACTGCCGCCGAGGACCAGCACCTCGGGGCCAAGGGTGTGGCCGGCGATCTCGACGGGCAGGTATTTCATCCCCGGCTCGGGCGTGGCGGGCAGCGCCTGCGGCGGGGCCTCGATGCCCTGCTGGATCTCGGCCAGCATCGCCGTCTTCCATTCCAGCCGGCGCAGCTGCCAGAAGCCGAGGCTCAGCAGGATCGCCACCCCGGCAAGGCCGAGGATCGCGGGAAACAGGTAGCGGCGCATCGCCGACGCCCCCTTGAACGAAAAAGCGCGCGGGGGGCGGCCCCGCGCGCTTGCTGCCGAGGACGGGCGTCAGCGGCCCCAGACGTAGATGGCGAAGAACAGGAACAGCCAGACCACGTCCACGAAGTGCCAGTACCAGGCTGCCGCCTCGAAGCCGACATGCTGCTCCTGGTTCATGTTGCCGCGCATGAGCCGCACCAGGCAGACGAAGAGGAAGATCGTCCCGATGATGACGTGGAAGCCGTGGAAGCCGGTCGCCATGAAGAACACGCCGCCATAGACCGTGTCCGAAAGGCCGAAGGCCGCGTGGCTGTATTCGTAGGCCTGCAGGATGGTGAAGCCGACGCCGAGGATCACCGCGACGGCGGTGCCGCGGATCGCGGTCTTGCGGTCGTCGTGGTGGACGAGGGCATGGTGCGCCCAGGTCACGGCCACGCCCGAGAGCAGCAGGACCAGCGTGTTGATGAAGGGCAGGTGCCAAGGGTCGAAGGTGACGATCCCCTCGGGCGGCCAGACGCCGTCGCGCAGCGGGCTCTCCGGTCCCATGGGGTAGAGGGCGTGCTTGAAGAAGGCCCAAAACCAGGCGACGAAGAACATCACCTCGGAGACGATGAACAGGATGATCCCGTAGCGCAGGCCGATCTGGACGACCGGCGTGTGGTCGCCCGTGTTGCCCTCATGCGCCACCTCGCGCCACCAGCCGAACATGGTGAAGAGGACGATCGCCAGGCCGATGAAGAAGGCGACCGGGGTCGATCCCTTCATCCAGAAGGCCCCGCCCGAGAGCATGGTGAAGCCGCCGATCGCGCCGATGAACGGATAGATCGACGGTTGCAGGATGTGGTAGTCGTGGTTCTTCGCGTGCGCCATCTTCAGGTTCCCGGTCGGACGTTCTTCGTTGCTCTGGACTGTTCTGGCCTCAGTTCACCGCAGCGGCCGCGGCGGTGTCCAGCCGCGCCTCGACCTGCTGCTTCGGCTCGGTCCGGTGGAAGGTATAGCTCAGCGTGATGCTGCGAACGCGGCCGGCGTCGCGGTCCTCGACGAGGTCGGGGCTGACGAAGAAGCTCAGCGGCATCTCGACCCGCTCGCCCGGGGCCAGCGTCTGCTCGGTGAAGCAGAAGCACTCGATCTTCTCGAAGAAGTAGCCGGCGGTCGGCGGCGCGACGTTGTAGGAGGCGGTGCCGATGATGGTCTCGTCGGTGGTGTTGACCGCCTCGTAGAAGGCCAGGCCGGTCTCGCCGATGCGGATCTTCATCTCGCGCTCGACCGGGCGGAAGGTCCAGCCCATGTCGCGGTCCACATTGGCGTCGAAGCGCACGGTGATCAACTCGTCCAGGATCACGTCGCTCTCGCCATCGGCGACCATGGTGGTTCCGGCATAGCCGGTGACGCGGCAGAACCAGTCGTAGAAGGGCACCGCGGCCCAGGCGGCGGCGCCCATGAAGACGATCACCCCGACGAGCATCGCGAGGGTGCGGCTGTTCGAGCGGTCGCTGGCGGTGGTCATCGCTGGCCCTCCTGCACCACCGGCGGCGGCAGGTCGCCCATCCGGTGATCGAAGCCCTTCATCATGTTGCCCTGGCTCACCCGCACCATCGTCATGCCGATGATGAGGGCGACCAGCGCCAGCAGCACCACCAGCAGCCCGAGGTTCCGCGAGCGGCGGCGGCGGTGGAGATCATGCTCGACCCGAGGCGCCATGCTCACCATCCCCCGAACCCGCTCTGGACCAGAAGCGCGAGGAAATGCGCGAAGAGGTAGTAGAGCGACAGCTTGAAGAACCCGCGCTCGGCCGCGTGGCGGTCGGCCTCGGACTCGGCGTCGGTGCGGCGCAGGATCTGCCAGCCGCCGCGCAGGAAGAGCGCGTTCATCACGATCGCCACCGTCATGTAGACCGGCCCGCCGATCGAGGTCAGCCCGAGGCCGAGGGCAACCGGGACCAGCAGCAGCGTATAGGCGAAGATCTGGCGGCGCGCGGCCGGGCGGCCATGCGTCACCGTCAGCATCGGCACGCCCGCGTTCGAGTAGTCATCCTTGACGAACAGCGCGAGCGCCCAGAAATGCGGCGGCGTCCAGAAGAAGGTCAGCGCGAACATCAGCAGCGGCTCGACCCCGAGGCCGCCGGTGGCGCAGGCCCAGCCGATCATGGGCGGGAAGGCCCCGGCCGCGCCACCGATGACGATGTTCTGCGGCGTCGAGCGCTTGAGCCACATCGTATAGACGACGGCGTAGAAGAAGATGGTGAAGGCGAGGAACCCGGCCGCGAACCAGTTGGCCGCAAGGCCCAGCAGCATCACCGCGAAGCCGCCGAGGCCGAGGCCGATGCCGAGCGCCGCGTCGGGCTCGATCAGCCCGGCGGGCAGCGGGCGGTTGCGGGTGCGGCGCATCAGCGCGTCGATGTCGCGCTCATACCACATGTTGAGCGCGCCCGAGGCCCCGCCGCCGAGCGCGATGAACAGCACCGCGCAGAAAGCGAGGAAGGGGTTCATCGGCACCGGCGCGACCCAGAGGCCGACGAAGGCGGTAAAGACGACCAGCGACATCACCCGCGGCTTCAGCAGCGCGACATAGTCGCCGAACCCGGCCTCGCCGGTCGCGCTGGTGCTGTGGGGGACGTCGCTCACCGGTTCACTCCGCCGCGGCGACGCGGACCGGCGAGGCGGCGTCGGCCGCGGCGGTCTGCACGGTCGCGGGGGCGCCGGGCGCGGCCGCGAAGTTCGTCTGCGCCGCCTCGACCCAGGCCGCATAACGCTCGGGCGAGACGGCCTTCACGACGATGGGCATGTAGGCGTGGTTGATGCCGCACAGTTCCGAGCACTGGCCGAAATAGACGCCTTCCTGCTCGACCGTGAACCAGGCCTGCGAGATACGGCCGGGAACGGCGTCCTGCTTGATCGCGAAAGCGGGCATGGCCCAGGCATGGATCACGTCGTTGGCGGTGAACTGCATCAGCACCTGCGCGCCGACCGGCACCACCACCGAGTTGTCGGTCGCCAGCAGGTACTCGTCCTCCATGTAGCCGTATTCCGCCAGCTGCTCGCGCTCGAGCATCACCGCGTCGAAGACGAGCCCCTCCTCGGGGTATTCGTAGGACCAGTACCACTGGTTGCCGATGGCCTTGATGACCATGTCGGGGTCGTTCGGCATTTCCTGGCTGCGGAACAGGATCGGCAGCGAGAAGATGCCGATCACCAGCAGCAGCAGGACCGGGATCAGCGTCCAGGTCAGCTCCAGCGCGGTGTTATGGGTGAAACGCGCCGGCGTCGGGTTGGCGCGGGCGTTGAAGCGCGCCGCGGCGAAGAGGAGCAGCCCGATCACCAGCACGCAGACCGCGGTGATGATGATAAGGACGAAGTTGTCCAGCCAGATCTGGTCATGCGCGATCGAGGTCACGCCCGGCTGGAAATGGATGGCGCCGTTCACCGGCTTGCCGATATGCGGCAGGTCGCCCAGCACTTCCAGTTCCTGCGCCGCCGCGGCCCCGCCGAGGCCAAGCACCGCGATTGCCGTCATCACTGCCGCCGCGCGGCCTGTCATCGCCTTCAGCATCTGTGTCCTTCACTCCCCTGCGCGGCGCCCATGCTGCGCGGGCGGGCGGTTGACGCCGCGCCGCTGCCGTTGTCACTGGGTTGTAGAGCCGACCGGCCACCGCGACAAGCCGTCGCGGACCTCTTGTCCCGCGCCTTCGGAGGGCCTCCAGATGCCAGAGCCCAGCTTTTCACCCTTCGAGGATCTGATCGACCGCGACCGCGCGCTGACCATCCTGCGCGCCGCGCTGGACGGCGCCGAGGACGGCGAGCTGTTCCTCGAACGCGCCCGCGCCGAGGCGCTCGTCTTCGACGACCGGCGCCTGCGCACGGCGAGCTACAATGCCAGCCAGGGCTTCGGTTTGCGCGCGATTTCGGGCGAGGTGACGGGCTACGCGCATTCGACCGAGATCAACGAAGCCGCGCTGCGCCAGGCCGCGGAGACCGTGCGCCTCGCGGTCGCGGGCGGCGGCCGCCTCGGGCCTGCCCCGCCGCCGCGCGGCCCCGCCCTCTATCCCGACACCGACCCGGCCGAGGGCATCTCCTTCGCCCGCCGGGTGGAACTGCTGCGACAAATTGACGCCTACGCCCGCGACCTCGACCCGCGGGTGGTCCAGGTCAGCGCCACCCTGGCCAGCGGGTTGCAGGAGATTGCCATCCTCCGCCCCGAGGGCGGGCTCGTCACCGACGCGCGGCCCATGGCGCGGCTGAACGTCTCGGTCATCCTCGAGGACAACGCCCGGCGCGAGACCGGCTCGACCGGCGGCGGCGGCCGCGGGCCGCTGGACGCGCTGATCGCGCCGGAGCACTGGCAGGCGCAGGTGCGCGAGGCGCTGCGGATCGCGCGGGTGAACCTGCGCGCGGTCCCGGCCCCCGCGGGGGTGATGGACGTCGTCCTCGGCCCCGGCTGGCCGGGCATCCTGCTGCACGAGGCGGTGGGCCACGGGCTGGAGGCGGATTTCAACCGCAAGAAGCACTCGGCCTTCTCCGGGCTGATGGGCCAGCGGGTCGCCGCGCCGGGCGTGACGGTGATCGACGACGGTACCATCCCAGGCCGCCGCGGCTCGATCAGCGTCGATGACGAGGGTACCGCGCCGGCCCGCAACGTGCTGATCGAGGACGGGGTGCTGACAGGCTACATGCAGGACCGCCAGTCGGCGCGGCTGATGGGCGTGGAGCCCACCGGCAACGGCCGCCGCGAGAGCTTCGCCCATGCCCCGATGCCGCGCATGACCAACACCTTCATGCTGGGCGGCGATGCCGCACCCGAGGCGATCCTCGCCGACCTCAGGGATGGCATCTATGCGGTCGGCTTCGGCGGCGGCCAGGTGGACATCACCAACGGCAAGTTCGTCTTCTCCTGCACCGAGGCCTACCGGGTGAAGGACGGCACCGTCGGCGACCCGATCCGCGGGGCGACGCTGATCGGCGACGGCGCGACCGCGCTGCGGCAGATTCGCGCCATCGGCAACGACCTCGCGCTCGATCCCGGCATCGGCAATTGCGGCAAGCAGGGGCAATGGGTGCCGGTTGGCGTGGGCCTGCCGACGCTGATGATCGGCGGGCTGACGGTGGGCGGCTCGGCCGCCTGAGATTTCCGCAGCCGCATCAACCTTTCCTTAATCTTTCCGGGGCATGAACATCCCCGGATGAGGCGAGGAACGTGGCGATGCGGATGTTTTCTTTCGGCACCCCCACCCCAACCACCACGAGGGAAGACGATCTCGCCGTCCTGCGCCTCATCCGCTCGCGCCGCGTCGGCGCCACGACCTTTCACCGCCTGATCGCCGAGGAAGGCTCGGCCGAAGCCGCGCTGGAGGCGCTGCCGCGCATCGCCGCCTCCGCAGGGGTGGAAGGCTATGCGCCCTGCCCCATCGGCGTCGCCGAGGCGGAACTGTCCGCCGGCCGCCGCGCGGGCTGGCGCCTGCTGCGCTGGGACGGCCCCGGCTATCCCGCCACGCTGCTCGACCTGCCCGACGCGCCGCCAGTCCTGTGGCTGCGTGGCAATCCGGCCTGCCTGGCGCGCGATGCCGTCGCGGTGATCGGCGCCCGCAACGCCTCCTCGCTGGGGCTGCGGATGGCGCATGGCATGGCAGCCGCGCTGTCGGAGGCGGGCGTCACCGTCGCCGCCGGCCTCGCGCGCGGCATCGACACCGCCGCACATGAGGGCAGCCGCGCCCGCGGCACCGTCGCGGTCCTCGCCGGCGGACTCGACCGGATCTATCCTTCCGAGAACGGCGCGCTGGCCGAGGCGATCTGCGAGACCGGCGCGCTCATCTCCGAGCAGGCGCCGGGGACCGAGCCGGTGGCGCGGCTGTTTCCGCTCAGGAACCGCATCGTCTCCGGCCTCACGCGCGGCGTCGTGGTGGTCGAGGCGGCGCATCGCTCGGGCACGCTCATCACCGCGCGCTGCGCGCTCGATCAGGGCCGCGAGGTGCTGGCGGTGCCGGGGCACCCGATGGACGCTCGCGCCGCAGGTTGCAACGCGCTGATCCGCGACGGCGCCACGCTGGTCCGCAGCGCGGCCGATGTGCTGGCGGCGCTGGGGATCGAACCGGCGCCGGCCGCGACCCTGATCGAAGCGCCCGGCGCCCAGGATCGTATCGCGACAACCCTCGCCGGACGCAGCCCGCCGCGCCACGGGGGCCTGCCCCGCGCCCCCGAGATCCCGCGGCCGCCGCCGCGCCTGCGGGATGCCGGCGGGCCCGTGAACCTCGAGGGCCGCATCCTCTCGCTCCTCGGCCGCAGCCCCACCGACGAGACCATGCTCCTGCGCGATCTCGGCCTCACGGCCGCGGCGCTGGCCCCGGCGCTTGTCGCGCTGGAACTCGACGGGCGGATCACCCGCGCGGCGGGCGGGCGGATCGCCCTGACCTGACGCTGCGACGGCGGGGGTTTTCCACCCCCGCACCCCCGGAGGATATTTTCGGACAGAAGAAGCCCCGCCGACCTGCGGTTGACAGCCCCGGCCTCGGCGACCATGTTCCGCGGCCATCCCTGCCGAAAGTCACCACCATGCCCGTCGTCGTCGTCGAATCCCCCGCCAAGGCCAAGACGATCAACAAGTACCTCGGGCCCGACTACACAGTCCTCGCCTCGTTCGGCCATGTCCGCGATCTGCCGCCCAAGGACGGCTCGGTCGATCCCGAGGACGAGTTCGCGATGAAATGGGAGGTCGCGGCGGATTCCAAAAAGCACCTTCGCGCGATCAAGGAGGCGCTGAAGGAGGATCCCGCGCTGGTCCTCGCCACCGACCCCGACCGCGAGGGCGAGGCGATCAGCTGGCACCTGCTCGAGGCGTTGGCGCCGAAGAAGGGCACGCCCGTCAGCCGCGTGACCTTCAACGCGATCACGAAGAACGCCGTGACCGAGGCGATGGCGAACCCGCGCGAGATCGACCAGGACTTGGTGGACGCCTATCTCGCGCGGCGGGCGCTGGATTACCTCGTCGGCTTCAACCTCTCGCCGGTCCTCTGGCGCAAGCTTCCGGGCGCGAAGTCGGCCGGGCGGGTGCAGTCGGTGACGCTGCGGATCATCGTCGAGCGCGAGATGGAGATCGAGGCGTTCCGGGCGCAGGAATACTGGACCGTCCACGCCCGCCTCGCCACGCCCGAGGGCGCCGAATACGACGCGCAACTGGTGAGCTACGCCGGGCGCAAGCTGGAGAAGTTCGACCTCAAGACGGCGGAGGAGGCGGGTTTGGCGGTCGCCGCGGTCGAGAGCCGCGACCTGCAGGTCGCCTCGGTGACGGCCAAGCCCGCCACCCGGAACCCGTGGCCGCCCTTCATGACCTCGACGCTGCAGCAGGAGGCCAGCCGCAAGCTCGGCATGGGCGCGCGGGCCTGCATGTCCACGGCGCAGCGCCTCTACGAGGCGGGGCTCATCACCTACATGCGGACCGACGGCATCGACATGGCGCCCGAGGCAGTGATGGCCGCGCGCGATGCGATCCGGGCGCGGTTCGGGGCCGACTACGTCCCGAAATCGCCCCGCATGTACAAGAACAAGGCCAAGAACGCGCAGGAAGCGCATGAATGCATCCGGCCGACCGACATGATGCTGGCGCCCGCGAACGCCAGGATCCACGACGCCGAGCAGCGGAAGCTCTACGATCTGATCTGGAAGCGCACCCTAGCCAGCCAGATGGAAGCCGCGCGGATGGAGCGCACCACGGTCGAGATCGCCAGCCGCGACGGCCAGGTGGGGCTGCGCGCGACGGGTCAGGTGATGCTCTTCGACGGCTTCCTGAAGATCTACGACCAGGGCCGTGACGATGACGAGGGCGAGGACGGCGCCCGCCTGCCGCTGATCCGCGAGGGCGATCGGGCCGACAAGCGCAGCGTCACGCCCGAGCAGCACTTCACCCAGCCGCCGCCGCGCTACACCGAGGCGACCCTCGTCAAGCGCATGGAGGAGTTGGGGATCGGCCGGCCCTCGACCTATGCGAGCATCGTCACGACCATTCAGGACCGCGAATACGTTCGCAAGGATGGCCAGCGGCTGATCCCGGAGGACAAGGGCCGCCTCGTCACCGCGTTCCTGACCCGCTACTTCCCGCGCTACGTCGCCTATGACTTCACCGCCGGGCTGGAGGACGAACTCGACGAGATCAGCGCCGGCGACCGCGCCTATCGCGATGTGCTGGCGCGCTTCTGGCGCGATTTCCGCACCGCGCTCGACGGCACGTCCGAGCTTCGCATCAGCGAGGTGCTGACGGCGATCGACGATGCCTTGGCCGACCATCTCTACCCGCCGCGCGCCGATGGTGGCGATCCGCGGGAATGCCCGCTCTGCGGCAAGGGGCGGCTGAACCTCAAGACCGCACGGGCGGGCGGGGCCTTCATCGGCTGCACGAACTACCCCGAATGCCGCTATACCCGTCCCCTTTCGGCGCCCGGCGACGAGGAGGCGCAGGGCGACCGGCTGCTCGGCGACGACGCGGAGGGGCTGCCGATCAGCCTCAGGAACGGTCGCTTCGGCTGGTATGTGCAGCGCGGCGAGGCGTCCGAGGCGCAGCCGAAGCCGCCGCGCGCCTCGGTACCGAAGGGGTGGAGCCTCGAGGAGATGGACCTCGAGCGGGGGCTGAAGCTGCTGGACTTGCCACGCGAGATCGGGCCGCACCCCGAGGACGGGGTGGCGGTCGAGGCCGGGATCGGGCGCTACGGCCCCTATGTGAAGCACGGGCCGAAATACGCGAACCTGCCGGATGTGGAGGAGGTCTTCACCATCGGCATGAACCGCGCCGTCGAGGTGCTGGCGAGCAAGCCACAGCGCGGCCGGGCCGCCGCCGCGCCTCTGGCGGAGCTGGGCGAGCATCCCGACGGCGGGCCGGTTCAGGTGCTGTCGGGCCGGTTCGGGCCTTATGTGAAATGGGGCAAGATCAACGCCACCCTGCCGCGCGACCTCGCGCCGGAGGAGGTGACGCTGGGCCGGGCGTTGGAGCTGATCGAGGCAAAGGCGGCGAAAGGCGGCAAGACGAGGGCGAAGCCGAAGGCCGACGCCAAGCCCAAAGCGACGACGGCGAAGAAGGCAACGGCGAAGAAGGCCGCGACCACGAAGGGCGTTACGAAGCCCAAGGCTGCCGCCACGAAGAAAGCGCCCGCCAGGAAGACGGCCGCGGAGCGCAAGGCGGCGGCCGAGGGCTGACCTCACAACCGCGCTTTGTCGCAGGCCGCTTGCCTGCTACCCTCTGCTCCACGGATCAGGGGAGAGTTTCCAATGACGCTTGCAACCGGACTGCGGCGCGGCTGCGCCGTCTCGCTGCTCGTCGCGCTCGCGACGCCTGCCGCCGCGCAGGAGGTGGCGATCTTCTCCGAGATGGACCGGGTCCATCCGGTCTGGGCCGCGAACGGCATGGTTTCGGCGCAGGAGCGGATCGCGGCCGAGATCGGGCGCGACATCCTCGCCCAAGGGGGGAACGCCGTGGACGCGGCGGTGGCGGTGGCCTTCGCGCTCGCCGTGACGCTGCCGCGGGCGGGCAACCTGGGTGGCGGCGGCTTCATGCTGGTCCATGACGCCGAGACCGGCACCACCCACGCCATCGACTACCGCGAGACCGCGCCCGCATCGTTCGAGCGGGACATCTTTCTGAATGACGCCGGCGAGGCGGACAGCGAGAAGTCGCGTTACTCAGGCCTCGCGACCGGGGTTCCGGGCACCGTGGCGGGCATGAAGCTGGCGCTCGACCGCTTCGGCTCCATGCCCTGGCCGGTGGTGATCGCCCCGGCGATCCGGCTCGCGCAGGAGGGGATCACCGTCACGCCGGACCTCGCCGACAGCCTCGAGGATTCGCACGAGGACCTGACCCGGTACCCCTCCGCCGCCGCGATCTTCTACAAGCCCGACGGCAGCTTCTGGCAGCCGGGCGAGCGCCTGGTGCAGGCCGACCTCGCCCAGACTTTGCAACGCATCGCCAATGACGGGCCCGACGGCTTCTACCGCGGCCCGGTGGCCGAGGCGATCGCGAGCGCCGTGCAGGCCGCGGGCGGGCGCATCACCGTCGAGGACATGGCCGCCTACGAGGCCGTCGAGCGCGAGCCGGTGCGCGGCATCTATCGCGGGCATGAGGTCATTTCGATGCCGCCGCCGTCCTCCGGCGGGGTGCACCTGATCCAGATGCTGAACGCGATTGAGGGCTATCCGATCGGCGCCCTCGGCCCGAATGCGGCGAACACCATCCACCTGATGGCCGAGGTGATGAAGCTCGCCTATGCCGACCGTTCGGAATACCTGGGCGATCCTGATTTCGTGGACGTGCCGGTCGAGGCGCTGACGGCCAAGGAATACGCCGCCGCCATGCGTCAGAAGATCGACGGCGACTTCGCCACGCCCTCGGCGCTGATCCGGCCCGCCGACCTCTCGCCCTACGAGTCGAACGAGACCACGCATTTCTCGATCATCGACGCGGACGGGAATGCGGTCTCGAACACCTACACGATCAACTTCTCCTACGGCTCGGGGCTGGTCGCGGACGGCACCGGCGTGCTGATGAACAACGAGATGGACGACTTCTCGGCCAAGCCGGGCGTGCCCAACGCCTATGGCCTGATCGGCGGCGACGCGAACGCGGTCGAGCCGGGCAAGCGGCCGCTCTCGTCCATGACGCCGACCATCGTGACCAAGGACGGGGAGGTGTTCCTCGTCACCGGCTCGCCCGGCGGCGCGCGGATCATCACGACCGTGCTGCAGGTCGTCATGAACGTGATCGACCACGGCATGAACGTGGCCCAGGCCAGCACCGAGCCGCGCATCCATCACCAGTGGCTGCCCGAGGAGTTGCGGATCGAGGAGGGCATCAGCCCCGACACCATCCGCCTGCTGGAAGCCAAGGGCCACACCATCGTCGTGCGCGAGGCGATGGGCTCGACCCAGTCGATCCTGCGCGACCCCGCGAGCGGCTACCTCTTCGGCGCCTCCGACCCGCGGCGCTCGGACGCGGCCACTGTCGGCTACTGACCGCCTGCGTTGACAGCCCGTCGCCGCTTCGGCCAATAGAAGCAGGCGACAAGGGGGACCGTGCATGCAGAAAGTCTATGGCACCGCCGCGGAGGCGCTCGACGGGCTGCTCCGCGACGGCATGAGCATCGCCGCCGGGGGCTTCGGCCTCAGCGGCATCCCGGAGCTGCTGATCGACGCCATCCGCGAGGCGGGAACGAAGGATCTGACCATCGCCAGCAACAACTGCGGCGTGGACGGATTCGGGCTGGGCATCCTGCTCGATACCAAGCAGATCAAGAAGATGATCTCCTCCTATGTGGGCGAAAACGCGGAGTTCATGCGCCAGTATCTCTCGGGCGAGCTGGAGCTGGAGTTCAACCCGCAGGGCACCCTGGCCGAGCGCATGCGCGCCGGCGGCGCGGGCATCCCGGGCTTCTACACCCGGACCGGCGTAGGCACCGTCATCGCCGAGGGCAAGGAGCACAAGGAGTTCGACGGCGAGACCTACATCCTCGAGCGCGGGCTGGTCGTGGACCTTGCCATCGTGAAGGGCTGGAAGGCCGACGAGACCGGCAACGTCGTGTTCCGCAAGACCGCGCGCAACTTCAACGTCCCCGCCGCCACCTGCGGCCGCGTCTGCGTGGTCGAGGTCGAGGAGATCGTGAAGGCCGGCTCGCTCGACCCCGACGGCATCCACCTGCCCGGCATCTACGTCCACCGCATCGTGCAGGGCGAGCACGAGAAGCGCATCGAACAGCGCACCGTTCGCAAGAGGGAGACCGCCTGATGGCCGCCGAAACAAAGGGTTGGGACCGCAACCGGATGGCGGCGCGGGCTGCGCGGGAGCTCGAGGACGGCATGTATGTCAACCTCGGCATCGGCATCCCGACGCTGGTCTCGAACTACATCCCCGAGGGCGTGCACGTCACCCTCCAGTCCGAGAACGGGATGCTCGGCATGGGCCCCTTCCCCTTCGAGGGTGATGAGGATCCCGACCTCATCAACGCCGGCAAGCAGACCATCACCGAGCTGCCGCATTCGGCCTATTTCGACAGCGCCACCAGCTTCGCCATGATCCGCGGCGGCAAGATCGCGATGGCGATCCTCGGCGCCATGGAGGTGGCCGAGAACGGCGACCTGGCGAACTGGATGATCCCCGGCAAGCTGGTCAAGGGCATGGGCGGGGCCATGGACCTCGTCGCCGGCGTCGGCCGCGTGGTGGTAGTGATGGATCACACCAACAAGGCGGGCGAGAGCAAGGTGCTGAAGGACTGCACCCTGCCGCTGACCGGCAAGGCCGTGGTGGACCGCATCATCACCAATCTCGGCGTGCTGGACGTGGTCGAGGGCGGGCTGAAGATCGTCGAGACCGCGGACGGCGTGACCGAGGACGAGCTGCGGGCGGCGACCGAGGCGACGATCGTCAACTGACGCGGGCGGCCCCGCCGCAACATGGTGCGTGGAAACCACGCACCCTACGCCGCGGCCGACAGCGGCGCTGCGGCCGCTTTTTCGCCTTGATCCAAATATCCTGCGGGGGTCCGGGGGCGCAAAGCCCCCGGCTTCGCCACGGGCTTTACGGCCGGGCCGCGCGCGCCTATGCCCCCGCCCCATGCTCACCTCCGACGACATCGCCGCCCTCTTCACCCGCGACGACCGCTTCCTCTGCTCCCGCTGGGCGCGGCCCATCGTCCCGGTGATGTTCGGGCTGGCCGACGACTCCCTCGCCGTGTTCCAGTCCGCGATCCCCGCCGTCCTTGCCGACGCGCGCATCCCGATGGCCGAGACCGACCCCGAGACCGGCGCGAACCTCATGGGCTTCTTCCTGCGCGACTGGGCCGAGCTCGAGGGCTTCCCCGACCTCGACCAGCTCACCGGCTTCCCCGACCTGCCCGCGCGCCTCGCGGCCGAGGGCGTCGCGCGCTACCGCCTGTTCCGCTTCGACGCCGAGGGCGCCATCCGCGCCTGCCTGACCTTCGTGCGCGTCACCGACGAGCATCCCGCGGCACTCGCCGAATCCCTCGCCGTCAACGCGCTGCTCACATTCGCTCGCGAGGTCACGCCCTCGCCCGACCTCGCCGCGCTCATCCGCGCCGCCTATGACCCGGTCCTGCCCGCCGTGGCCACCGACGCCTCGCATGCGCTGCGCCTCGGCGCGAGGCTTGCATGACGCATCGCTGGCCCATCCGGGTCTATTACGAGGACACCGACCTCGCCGGGATCGTCTATTACGCCAACTACCTGCGCTTCATCGAGCGGGCGCGCTCGGAATGGCTGCGCGAGATGGGCTTCGACCAGGCGGCGATGAAGGAGGCGGGCACCGTCTTCGCCGTGCGTCGGATCGAGGCCGACTACCTCGCCCCGGCCCGCTTCGACGACCTGCTTACCGCCGAGACCACGCTCGCCGCCGCCACTCCCGCGCGGCTGACCCTCGACCAGCAGGTGCGGCGCGGCGAAGCGTTGCTGTTCCGCGCCGCCGTCACCGTCGTCGCGCTCGGCCCGGCAGGGCGGCCGGTGCGGCTGCCTGCGGGGCTGGCCTCCCTCCCGAACCCGGCAAGGGACGGCTGACGGGCCGGGCCGCACGGCATTGTGTTGGCCTTGCGCCTGACCCCGCGACGCGCTTCTTGCTACAAGCCCGCGGAACTGCGGCATGAAACGGATTTGAGGCACTGACATGGAAACCCTCGCCGCCAACGGCCAGCCGCTCGACTTCACACTCGTGGGCCTGTTCCTGCGCTCGTCGCTGACGGTGCAGATCACTATGGTGGTGCTGGTGCTGGCGTCGTTCTGGGCCTGGGCGGTCATCATCCAGAAGCTGATCGTCTTCGCCGCCGCCCGCCGTGACGCGGCCCGCTTCGACCGCGCCTTCTGGTCGGGCCAGCCGCTCGACGACCTCTACGACCGCATCGGTGACCGCCCCGCAGGCGCGGCCGAGCGCGTCTTCGCCGCCGGCATGGGCGAGTGGCGGCGCAGCCACCGCGACGACGGCGGCGTGATCGCGGGCGCCCGCGCCCGCATCGACCGCGCCATGCGGATCGTCGTCAACCGCGAGGAGGACCGGCTGACCCGCGGCCTCACGCTGCTCGCCACGGTCGGCGCGACCGCGCCCTTCATCGGCCTCTTCGGCACTGTCTGGGGCATCAAGACCGCCTTCGAGGGCATCGCCATCAGCCAGAACACCTCGCTGGCCGTCGTCGCGCCCGGCATCGCCGAGGCGCTGCTGGCGACCGCGCTCGGGCTTCTGGCCGCGATTCCGGCGGTGATCTTCTACAACAAGCTCGCCGCCGACGCCGACCGCATCGCCGGCGGCTACGAGGGATTTGCCGACGAGTTCGCCACGCTCCTGTCGCGGCAGCTCGAGGGGGACTGAGGCATGGACAGCGCCGCCCCCCGCAAGCCGATGCGCCGCAAGCGCCACAACCGGCCCATGGCCGAGATCAACGTCACGCCCTTCGTGGATGTGATGCTGGTGCTGCTCATCATCTTCATGGTCGCAGCACCGCTGCTGACCGTGGGCGTGCCGCTGGAACTGCCTCAGACCGCCGCGCAGGCCGTCCCGGGCGAGCCGCAGGAGCCGGTGACGCTGTCGATCACCCGCGAGGGACCGCTCGTGCTGATGGAGAGCGAGGTGGCCGAGGCTCAGCTGATCCCCAGCCTGCAGGCGCTGCTGACCGAACGGCAGTCGCAGCGCGTGTTCCTGCGCGCCGACGCGGGGCTGCCCTATGGCCGGGTGATGCAGGTCATGGGGGCGCTGAACGCCGCCGGGATCAACGATCTCGTTCTGGTGACGGAGGGCGGCGGCCCCGACATGGGCGGCGCTCCGGTTCCCGCGACCACAGCGCCGCCGGGAGGCGGCTGAGCCATGGACCGCGCGCGGCGCACCGGCGCCTGGGTGTCGGGCAGCGTGCATCTGGCCGTGCTGCTCTGGGCGATCCTGGGCGGCGCGCTGTTCCGGCCGCAGCCGGGCGAGGCGCTGCGCGCGGCCGAGGTCTCGACCATGACCGAGGCCGAGTTCCAGACCATCGCCGCCGCCGCCCGCGGCGCCGGGCCGGTGGCACCCGGCGGCGACGCGTCGCCCTCGCAGCCCGCCACGCCCGCTGCCGGTGGTGGCGGGGCGAGCGCGCCCGAGGCCGACACGCCGCCGGAGCCGGTCGCGCCGCCCCCTTCCGCCGGCACGCCCCCGCCCGAGAGCGCCCCGGACCTCAGCGACTTCAACCGCGTCCAGCCACCGGTGGCGGTGGCGAGCGTATCGCCCGGCTCGCTGCCCGGCGTTGCCGAGGCCGATGCGCCGCCCGAGGCGCCCTCGGCCCCGGCCGCCGAAACGACCGCGATCAGCCCGGCCCCATCGCTTCCAGGCGCCCTCGCCCCGGCACCCGCCGCCCCGGACGCCGCGCCCGCGGCTCCGGCGATTCAGACCTCCGCCCCGCCGCGCCCGCGGGCGGAGGCCCAGGCGGCGCTCGCGCAGGCCGCGGCGGCGGAGCAGGCCCGGATCGCGGAGGCCGAGGCGGCTCGTATCGCGGCCGAGGCCGAGGCGGCGGAGGTCGCGCGGCTCGCCGCCGAACGGCAGGCGGCGCAGGACGCCGAAGCGGCCCGCCTTGCCGCAACGGCTGCAGCCGAGCGGCAGGCGGAAGCCGAGCAGCTCGAGGCCGAGGCCGAGCGGCGGGCAGACGCGGAGGCGGCGCGGCTGGCCGCAGAAGCCGAAGCGCAGCGTCGGGCGGAGGCCGAAGCCGCGCGGGTCGCGGCGGAAGCCGAGGCGCAACGGCAGGCCGAAGCGCAAGCAGCCCGCGTCGCTGCCGAGGCCGAAGCGCGGCAGGCCGAAGCCGCCCGTGCGGCAGCCGAAGCCGAGGCGCAGCGGCAGGCGGAACTGGCCCGCCTCGAGGAGGAGCAGCGGCAGCGCGAGGCCGAGGAACTGGCCCGCGCCCTTCAGGCCGAGACCGAGGAGCGCGCCGCCGCCGAAGCCGCCGCCGCGGAAGAGCGCGCGCTCGCCGCCGCCGCGGCCGAGGCCGAGCGGCTCGCTCAGGCGGATCCCCTGGCCGACGCGCTCGCCGGGGCGGTGCCTGCCGACCCGTCGCCGACGCCCGATCCCTTCTCCAATCCGCTCGATCCGACCTTCGAAAGCCCGATCATCGACCCGACGCAGAGCGTCACCCCGCTCGACCCCGGCATCACGCCGGTCGGCGAGGCGGACGAGCTGGCCGAGGCGCTGGCCGAGGCGCTGGCCACGGACCCCGACGCGCTGCCGCCCGAGGGCGAGATGGCCGAAGGCCCCATGCCCGCCGATGCCAGCAGCGACGACCCGACGCCGGGCGGCGACCCGCTGGCCGAAGCACTCGTGCAGGCGTTGACCATCACTACCGGCGAGGGCGGCGGCAACCGGGACGGGACAGGCTCCGGGCCGGGCCTCTCGGCGGCGGAGATCGCCGCGTTCCGCGATCAGGTCGCGCCCTGCTGGAACCTGCGGCCGCTGTCGATGGAAGCGCGCGGCACGACCGTCACGATGCGGCTTGCCATGACGCCCGCGGCGCAACCGATCTACGATTCGATCATGCTTGAGGCGGCGATCGGGGCGGATGGGCTGCCGGTCTCCGCCGAGGTGGCCGAGCAGGCCTTCGACGCCGGCCGCCGCGCGGTGATGCGCTGTGCGGGGGAGACCGGTTATCCGCTGCCCCGTGACCGCTGGGACCGCTGGAGCGACGTGGTCATGAACTTCCACCCCGAGGGGCTGCTGGAACTGCAATGACCCTCTCCCGCCGCAGCCTCCTCGCCCTCGGCGCGACCCTGCCGCTGCTGGCCCGGCCAGCCGCCGCGCAGCCGCTGCGAATCGAGATCACCGAGGGCGTGAGCGAGCCCATGACCATCGCCATCCCGCCCTTCCTCGACGAGGGCGGCGCGGCGGAACAGACCCGGGCCCTGCGCGACCTCGTGGCGCGCGACCTGACCGGGACCGGCCTCTTCCGCGAGATCGCGACCGGGACCATGCCCGCACAGGGGCAGGGCATCGATGCGGCGCCCGCGTGGCAGGAGTGGCGCGCGGCCGACGCGCAGGCGCTGGTCCTCGGCGCGGCGCGCATGGACGCGGGCAAGCTGCATGTCAGCTTCCGCCTCTACGACATCTTCGCCGCTCGCCCGCTCGGCGACGGGCTGAGCTTCGACGGTCCGCCCGAGGGCTGGCGGCGGCTTGGCCACAAGCTGGCCGACCGGGTCTATTCCCGCCTGACCGGCGAGGACCCCTATTTCGACAGCCGCATTGCCTTCGTGGCCGAGAGCGGCCCGCGCACCGCCCGTATCAAGCGCCTCGCGGTGATGGACCAGGACGGCGAGAACGTCCGCTACCTGACCGACGGGGCGGAACTGGTCCTGTCGCCGCGCTTCTCGGCCGATGGCCGGCGCATCGTCTTCGTCAGCTTCGCGGGCGGCGCGCCGCGGCTGGCGGAGATCGCGCTCGACGGCGGCCCGCCGCGGCTGCTGCCCTCCGAGCCGGGCGTCATGGCCTTCGCGCCGCGCCCCTCGCGCGACGGCCGCTGGCTCGTCCATTCCCGCTCGCGCGACGGCGACACCGATATCTGGCAGACCGACGCCACCGGCAGCCTCGCCCGCGCGCTCGTGACCGGCGCGGGGATCGACACCGCGCCCGGCCTCGCGCCCGACAGCAGCGCGATGGTGTTCGAGAGCGACCGCTCGGGCGCGCAGCAGCTCTACCTGATGCAGCTGGACGGCGGCGGCGAGGCGCAGCGGATCAGCTTCGGCGAGGGGCGCTATTCAACCCCCGCATGGTCGTCCACGGGCGATTTGATCGCCTTCACACGCAGAGTCGGCGACCGCTTCATGATCGGCGTCATGCGCCCCGACGGCTCCGGCGAGCGGCTGCTGACCGAGGGGCCGCATGACGAGGGGCCGAGCTGGTCGCCGAACGGCCGCGTCGTGGTCTTCACGCGACAGGAGCGGGCCGAAAACGGGCGCGCGCGCCTCCATGCGGTGGACATCGCCGGGCGCGACATGCGACCTGTCGAGCTGAAGGCGGCGGCCTCGGACCCGGACTGGGGACCACTGCTGCCGTGAGGGGAAGGAGCGTCGGAATGGCTCGGCTGCCGGCAATGCTGATGGGGGCCTGCGCCACGGCCGGACTGCTGCTGGCGGCGGGCTGCACCGATGCGCCGCAAGCGACGCCGGGGAGCCTTGTGGTCGATCCCTATGTGGACCTGCCCGGCGGCGGGGCGCGCTATGCGGGCGACGTGACCGTGGGCGCAACGCAGGCGGTGCTGCCGGGCACACCGACGCCGCAGGCCTTCGCCGCGATGGCCGGCGATACCGTGACCTTCCCGGCCGATCAGGTCGTCCTCACCGCCGAGGCACAGTTGATCGTCGCCCGGCAGGCCGAGTGGCTGACCCGCCACCGCGACTTCCGCGCCGTCATCGAGGGCCATGCCGACGAGCAGGGCACGCGCGAGCACAACCTCGCCCTCGGCGCGCGGCGGGCGGCCTCGGTGCAGCAGCATCTGGTCGCGCGCGGGATCGATCCGGGCCGCATCTCGACGGTGAGCTACGGCAACGAGCGGCCCCTGGAGGCCTGCACCGACGAGGCCTGCTTCGAGCGCAACCGTCGCGCGGTGACGGTGGTCTCGCCGGCCGGCGCCGGGGTCTGATGCGCGCGCTTGCCCTCGCGCTGCCGCTGCTGGCGGCGATGACGGGCGCGGCGCCGGCGCAGGGGCTGGATATCGCGCTCGACGCGCCGCCGGCCGGGGCGGTCGCGCCCGAAACCCTGGCGCAGATTCGCGCCGACCTAGCGGCCATGAGCCAGGCGGTGACGGCGTTGCGGGCCGAGATGGTGGCCGCCGGCCCGCAGGGCTACGAGATCGCCGGTGGGCCCGGCGCGATCGAGCGGATGGACGCCATGGAGGCGGAAATCGCCCGCCTCACGGGCGAGGTCGAGCGGCTCGGGCAGCGCGTCGAGACCGCGTTGGCGGAGGCCACGAACCGCGCGGGCGATATCGAGTTCCGGCTCTGCGAGATCGACCCCGGTTGCGACCTCGGCGCGCTGACCACGGCGCAGATGCAGGGCGGCTCGGGGATGGAGGTGCTGGCGATGCCCGCGCCCGTGCCGGCCGCCGCCCCGGCGCAGAACCCGGCCGAGCAGGCCGATTTCAGCCGCGCGGTCGAGGCGATGAACACCGCCGATCCGGCAGGCGCGGCGGCGCAGTTCGCGGCTTTCGCGACGGCCCATCCGCAGAGTCCGCTGGTCCCCGAGGCCCTCTATCTGCAGGGCGAGGCGCTCGCCGCGGCGGGCGACGGCACCGGCGCGGGGAAGGCCTGGCTCGCCGCCTACACCGCCGCCCCGGAGGGGCCGCGCGCGGCACCGGCGCTGATCGGGGTCGCCGGGGTGATCGCGGCGGGCGGGCGCCAGGCCGAGGCCTGCACCTTCCTCGCGGAGGTCGGCTTGCGCTATGCCGGTTCGCCCTCCGCAACCGAGGCGGAGAATCGGGCGGCGGCCCTGGGCTGCGAGGGCGGCGCGGTCCCGGACGATGCCGGGGGCGGCTGACCCCGAGGCACGGGCCCTCGCGGCGCTCGACCGGCTGGCCGGGGATCAGGCGGCGTTGGGGGTGGCGCTCTCGGGCGGCGGCGATTCGACGGCGCTGCTGCATTTCACGGCCGCGTGGGCGCAGGGGCGGAGGATTCGCCTTGCCGCGGCGACGGTGGATCATCGGCTGAGGCCGGAATCGGGGGCAGAAGCCGCGCAGGCCGGGGCGGCGGCCGCGGCTCTGGGCATCGCCCACCAGACGCTGCCCTGGCAGCATCCTCACGAGGGCGGCAACCTGCCCGCGACCGCCCGCGCTGCGCGGCTGCGGCTGCTCGGCGCATGGGCGCGGGACGAGGGACTGGGCGCGGTCCTTCTCGGCCACACCCGCGACGATCTGGGTGAGACGCTGCTGATGCGGCTGGGTCGCGGCGCGGGGCTGGACGGGCTTTCGGCGATGGCGGAGCGCCGCGAAGCCGAGGGGATGGTCTGGTTGCGGCCGATGCTGGGGCTGGGCCGGGCCGAGTTGCGCGGCTGGCTTTCGGCGCGCGGGATCGGCTGGGCCGACGACCCGACCAACGACGATCCCTCGCAGGAACGGACGCGGGCGCGGCAGGCGATTGCGGCGCTCGGCCTCGATCCGGCGCGGCTGGCCGAGAGCGCGTCGCATCTGCGGGCCGCGCGGGAGGCGCTTGGCGCGGTTGCCGTTGCGGCGGCCCAGGGTGCCCGTTGGCACCACGGCTCGCTGCATCTGCCGCGCGTCGCCTTCGAGGCCGCGCATCCCGAGTTGCGGCGGCTGCTGCTGAAGGCGGCGCTGCATTGCGTCACCGGCGAGGACTATCCGCCGCGCCGCGATGCCCTTGCCGCCACGCTCGCTGCACTGGCTAGCGGCCGCGGCGCTGCTGCCGGCGGCGCGCTGCTGCGCCTCACCTCGACGACGCTCCGGGTGGAGCGCGAACCCGCCGCCGCCGTCAAGGCGCCGCCGCTGACGGCAGACGGCGTCTGGGACCGCCGCTGGATCATCTCCGGCCTGCCCCCCGGCACCGAGATTCGCGCGCTCGGCCCCGCGGCCCCTGCTCTCGACCGCCGCGTCCTGAAAATGTCGCGCGCCGCCGCCGAGTGCTCCCCCGGCCTCTGGCGCGGCGGGCAACTCATCGCCCCGCTGCTGCCCGTTCCGCCGCACGGCATCCGCCTCACCGCCGCCCGCGCACTCCCCGACTTCCTCCGCCATCTCGGCGGTTCTTGACCGTCGGCCCGTTCCGTCGCATTGAACCCCGCCCCGAAAGCCCTATCTTCGCACCAATCCCCTTCCTTCGGAGGAACCGCCCTTGGGCAACGCGCGCAACATCGCCTTCTGGGTCGTCCTGTTCCTGATGGTGCTGGCGCTCTTCAACCTGTTCAGCGACGGACAGGGGCAGATGAACAGCCGCCAGATCAGCTATTCGGACTTCATCTCGCGGGTAGAGAACAACCAGGTCGAGACCGCCACCATCGACGGCGAGCAGGTCTATATCCAGGCGACCGACGGTCAGCAGTATGTGACCATCCGGCCGCAAGGCGAGGACATCGCCGACCGGCTGATCCAGAACGATGTCGAGGTCCGGGTCGAGCGCCAGCAGACCTCGGGCTTCCTGTCGCTGCTCGGCGTCTGGCTGCCCTTCATCCTGCTGATCGGCGTCTGGATCTTCTTCATGAACCGCATGCAGGGCGGCGGCCGCGGCGGCGCGATGGGCTTCGGAAAATCGCGCGCAAAGCTGCTGACCGAGAAGCATGGACGCGTCACCTTCGACGACGTGGCCGGCATCGACGAGGCCAAGGAGGAGTTGGAGGAGATCGTCGAATTCCTCCGCAACCCGCAGAAGTTCTCGCGCCTCGGCGGCAAGATCCCCAAGGGCGCGCTGCTGGTCGGCCCTCCGGGCACGGGTAAAACGCTGCTGGCGCGCGCGATTGCGGGCGAGGCGGGGGTGCCGTTCTTCACCATCTCGGGCTCGGACTTCGTGGAGATGTTCGTGGGCGTCGGCGCAAGCCGCGTGCGCGACATGTTCGAGCAGGCGAAGAAATCCGCGCCCTGCATCGTCTTCATCGACGAGATCGACGCGGTCGGCCGCGCCCGCGGCGTAGGCATCGGCGGCGGCAATGACGAGCGCGAGCAGACCCTGAACCAGCTGCTGGTCGAGATGGACGGCTTCGACGCCAACGAGGGCGTCATCATCATCGCCGCCACCAACCGCAAGGACGTGCTGGACCCGGCACTGCTGCGCCCCGGCCGCTTCGACCGCCAGATCCACGTCCCGAACCCCGACATCAAGGGCCGCGAGAAGATCCTCAACGTCCACGCCCGCAAGGTGCCCCAAGGTCCCGACGTGGACCTGCGCATCATCGCCCGCGGCACGCCCGGCTTCTCGGGCGCGGACCTGATGAACCTCGTGAACGAGGCCGCGCTGACGGCCGCGCGCGTGGGCCGGCGGTTCGTGACGATGGAGGATTTCGAGAACGCCAAGGACAAGGTCATGCTGGGGGTCGAGCGCCGCAGCATGGTCCTGACGCCCGACCAGAAGGAAAAGACCGCCTATCACGAGGCCGGCCACGCCGTCGTCGGGTTGTCACTGCCGAAGTGCGATCCGGTCTACAAGGCGACGATCATCCCGCGCGGCTCCGCCCTCGGCATGGTCGTCAGCCTGCCCGAGATGGACCGGCTGAACTACCACAAGGACGAGGTGAAGCAGAAGATCGCCATGACGATGGCCGGCAAGGCGGCCGAGATCATCAAATATGGCGAGGAAGGCGTCTCGAACGGCCCGGCCGGCGACATCCAGCAGGCTTCGGCGCTTGCCCGCGCCATGGTCATGCGGTGGGGGATGTCCGACAAGGTCGGCGCGGTGGACTACGCCGAGGCGCATGAGGGCTATTCCGGCAACACCGGCGGCTTCTCGGTCAGCGCCGCGACCAAGGAGTTGATCGAGCAGGAGGTCAAGGACCTGATCGACGAGGGCTACGAGATCGCCCGCAGGATTCTGCTGGAACGCTCGGAGGAGTTCGAGCGGCTGGCGCAGGGTCTGCTGGAGTACGAGACCCTCACCGGCGAGGAGATCGGCCGCGTGATCCGCGGCGAGCAGCTCGGCGGCGACGACGACACACCGTCGAGTTCGATCCCGGCAGTGTCCTCGACCGCGCGCGTGCCGCCGGTGCGCCCCGCGGCCGGGCCGTCGCCGCAGCCGCAGGCGTGACGCTTCGCCCCGGACAACGAAAAACCCCGGTCGCAGGACCGGGGGTTTTCGTTGATCCGTCTCAGGACTGGCGGCTTACAAGACGAGCAGCAGCGCCGATCCGAGGGCTAGCCCGAGGCCGAAGCCCAGGTTGATGATGACGCTCGCAGGGCCCCTGACTGGTTCCTTCGCGGAGCGGTCGTTGGGGTGCCGCCCGAGTTTCGTTCGACCGGAGAACGGGGAGCAGGAAGTGCAAGTTCCATTTGCCCGGCCGGCGGAGTCTTGCTGAGTGGCGCCGGGGTCACGGTAGAGAGTGACGGGCGACACGGAATCACTGGCTTCGTGCTGCGTGGTGTTCAGCGCGAGGGATTGAGCACGGGGTGCAATCCCGCTTGATCCCGGACAGATCGGTCTGCTTGGGCTGACAGGCGGGACGCAGCCGCAAGGCCATGCGCTCGGTGTGCCGCCCCCCTCACCCGAACTCCCCCTCCGCCCACCATCCCGGCTCTCCCAAAGCGCGGTAGAGCCACAGCATCCGTCCCTCTTCCGTCACCACGCGCCAATAGTCGCGCGGCCCCGTCCGCCAGACCGGAAGGTCGAACCACCACTCGGGGGCGATCCGCTCCGGGCCGGAGGCGGCGACGGTGCTGAACACCATCCGCCGCCAGCGGAACCGCGCTGGAACCGGCGGCTCCGTGGGCTGGCGCGCAGTGTCGGGTTCCAGCACCGGCTCGGGCGGGAAGAGGCGCAGGGGGCGGGGTGCGGGCAGGTGCCAGGGCTCGGGCGGCGGGGCGAAGCGGGCCTCGACGATCTGGAAGCTGCGGTCGGGCAGATGGCTCGCCGCCGGGCGGAAGGCCGTGACTGCCTCGAAACCCAGCCGGTTGCCGAGGCGGCTGACGAGATCGGCGAGCGCCTCCCCTTTTGCCGCCTCGCCCGCCGCCTCTGCCTGCACCGCCCTCAGCGCCCCCGTCTGGGGGGCCGAGAGCCGCAGCGCGTCGATGCCGAAGCCGGCCTCGATGCCGTCCAGCTTCGGCGCCATCAGCCGCGCGAGCGCCGCCGGATCGCGCATCGGTCGCGCCAGCCGGATCGCGGCCCGCTCGGGCGAGCCGTCCACCCGCCGCGCCTCCAGAACCAGCGTCAGCGCCCCACGCTCGGCCGCCTCGAGCCGCTCGCAAAGCCGCGCGAGGAGCCGCTCGAGGCCCGCGGCGAGGTCCGCGAGAAGCCCGATCGGCTCCGGCAGCGTCAGCCGCGCGGCGAAGACCGGCGGCAGCGCCTCGGGCGTCACCGGCTCGGGCACCGCGCCGAGGGCCTGGTCGAGCCGCAGTATCAGCTCCGGCCCCATGCGCCGGGCGAGCGGGCCGCGCGGCATCTCCAGCAGTTGCGCGATGCGGTCGAGGCCGAGCCGCGCGAGGCGCTCGCAGGTCTCGGGCGCGAGGCGCAGGGCGGCGGGCGGCAAGGGGCCGAGGGCCGCGGGCAGGTCTGCCAGGTCGTCCACGGAGGCGCCGGGCGGGCCGAATCGCGCAAGCGCATGGGCCGCGCCGCGGGTGGGCGCCGCGGCCAGCCGCGCGGTGAGGCCGGCGCGGGCGAGGCCGAGGCCGATCCGCTCCATCGCCGCCACCTCGCCGCCGAAGAGATGCGCGCTGCCGGTGAGGTCGAGGGCCAGCCCGTCCGCCTCGCGCCCGACCCAAGGGCTGAAGCGCCCGGCCCAGCGGGTGAGCGCGGTCAGCGCCCGGGCCTCGGCCTCGGGATCGTGCGGCCGCGTCGCCAGTTCCGGCTGCAGCGCGCGGGCATCGGCGAGGTTCATCCCCGCCCGAAGCCCGGCCTTCGCGGCAAGCAGGGTCACGCCCGCCAGCCGGTCGGCGCTGCCGCTGCGGGTGACGAGCGCGAAGGGGCGCAGCGAGGCCTCGGGCACATGCCGGGCGGCCGTCTCGACCGCGAGACGGGGCAGCCAGACGGCGACGATTCGGCGGGCGACTCGGGTGTGCATGTTCCCTTAATGTTTCTGCCGTAGCCTGCCCGAGTCCAGCCCTCACGCGGCGCTTGCCGCACGCAGGGCGTGGCTTCATCCTGATCCGCGGGAGGACCTCGCCATGCTCATCCGAACCACGATTCTCGCCCTCATCACCGCCGCCCCCGCCTTCGCCGCCTGCCCGCCCCCGGCCGAAATGGCCGAGCATGCCCGCGCATGGGCGGCAGGCGGCACCATCCCCGACCTCGAGCTCGCCTCGCCCGAGGAGGCGCGCTGCGCCTATGACGGCTGGCGCGCCGCTCTCGAGGCCGAGTTCGGGGAACCGGTCGGCTGGAAGGTCGGCTTCACCTCGAAACCCGCGCAGGAGCGATTCGGCGTGCCCGGCCCGGTCGCCGGCGCTCTCTTCGCGCCGATGATCCTCGAGGACGGGGCGAGCGTCAGCCTGACCGGCACGCGGACGCCCTTCTACGAGGCCGATCTGATCGTCACCGTGGCCGACCCCGACGCCCTCGCCGCCGCCACGACGCGGGAGGCTGCGGCGGCCGCGCTGGAGGAGGTGCGGCCCTTCATCGAGTTGCCGGACCTCGCCTTCGTCGAGGGCGTGGCGCCCACGGGCGCGCTGATGACCGCCTATGGCGTCACGCCGTGGCGCGGGGTGATGGGCGCGGGCGTCAAGATCGCCGATCTCGCCGATCCGGTGGCCGACCTCGCCGCGCTGACCGTCAAGCTGGACTCGAACGGTGCTGAAGTGGCGCAGGGGACCGGCGAGATGCTGCTGGGGCATCCGCTGGACGTGGTGCTGTGGCTGGTCGAGGACGGCGCGGCGCTGAAGGCCGGCGACCTGATCTCGCTCGGCTCGCTCAGCCCGCTGACGCCCGCCGCGCCGGGGGTGGAGCTGGAGGCGGATTACGAGGTGGGCGGGCAGACGATGAAGGTGACGGCGACGCTGGTGGAGTGACGCGTCAGCCGCCGCGGCGGACGCGATAGGCCGTAGCGCCGTCATCGCGGGGTTCGGCGCCGAGATAGTCGTGGCCCGCCTGGCCGCAGAAATGCGGCACGTCGAGGGCAGCGGCGGCGTCGGTCGCCAGCAGGACCGCCTCGGCGCCTGCGGGCAGGGCCAGCAGGCGCTTGCGCAGGCGCAATACCGGCAGCGGGCAGAGGAGGCCGCGGGCGTCGATCTCGGTGGCGTCGCTCATGCGGCGGCCATGGCCCCGCGGCACCAGGCCTCGGCGCCCTCGGGCGCCACGGCTTCGGCGAGGCCGCCCGCGAAGCTGCGGAACTCGTCCAACACCTCAGGCGAGACGGAGAGGAGGACCGGCAGCCCCAACACCATCGCATGGGCGACCAGCGGGCGCACGCCCCGTCCGGCGGCCTCCTGCTTGCCGAACTTGTTGAGGATCACCAGCCGCGCCGCGGGCAGCCGCCGCGACATCGCCTCGACGGCCAGTTCGAGCGCGCCCGAATCGAGGCGGCAGCCCTCAGCGCCGCTGCCGAGCGGCTGCGAGATCACCCGCTCCTCGCCCGAGCCGAGCAGGCGCAACCGCATCTCGGCCCGGCAGCCGGGGCCCTGGCCAGCCGATTGCACCCCGCCGCCGAGGGCCACGCCCTCCGCCCCGAGCGCCTGCGCGAGCGCATCGAGCAGCTGGTCCACCGCCGCGCTCTGAGCCCCTTCCGGCCGCAGGATGTATCCGAGCATCGCCTGTCCCTCGCCTCGAAGCGTGAAGCATAAGGCGACCGCCGCGCCGCGCAACATGCGCCCTTGCCGCACCGCCGCGACGGGGCTTTGATGGCCATCATGAGCCCCTCTCCCCTGATCGGCATCGTGCTGGCCGGCGGTCTCGGCCGGCGCATGGGCGGGATCGACAAGCCCCTGGCCCTGCTCGGCGGTCGGCCGCTGATCGGGCATGTGATCGAGCGGCTTGGCTGCGCGCGGGCGATCAGCGCCAATGGCGATCCGGCGCGCTTCGCCAGCTTCGGTCTGCCGGTCCTGCCCGATACGCTGCCCGGCCATCCGGGGCCGCTCGCAGGCGTGCTCGCGGGTCTTGACTGGGCCGCCGCGCAGGGCGCGGACGGGATCGTCACCGCCGCCGCCGACACGCCATTCTTCCCGCGCGACTGCGCCGTCCGCCTTGCCGCCGCGGCGGCCGAGGCGCGCGTCCCGGTGGCCCTGGCCACTGGCGCCACGCCCGACGGCGTCCGCCGCCATCCGACTTTCGCCTGGTGGGCCGTGACCATGCGCCCGAGGCTGCGCGAGGCGCTCGCCGCGGGGCGGCGGCGGGTGGGCGAGGTGGCCGAGGCGGGCGGCCTCGTCGAGGTCGCCTTTCCGGGCGACGAGCCCTTCTTCAACGTGAACACTCTCGCGGACCTCGCCCTGGCAGAGCGCAGGCTCGCGGCAGGGTTGTGACATTTTTGCCTGATTTCCGCTGGCTTGCAGGATTTCGCCGCCAGATCGCAGCCCTTTGGAACCGGCGCGAAAGCCCGGCGTTGGCACCCCACACTGGTTCGGCCTGCGGCAGGCAGGTAACGCTTATCCTAGAGGGAACTGACGCATGTCCGATCGCAACCCCGATCCCCACAACACCACGACCACCACGAACCGCACCGTCGTGACCGAGCGTCCGGTCGGTGCCGCCGCCGAGAGGACCGGCGGAGGTTCGCTGCTGTGGATCATTCTCGCGCTGCTGGTGGCGGCCGCGCTCGCTTGGTGGCTGCTGAGGCCGAGCGGCGACGACACCGTAGTGACCACCACCGAGCCCGCGGCCGTGACGACGACCACCACGACCGAGCCCGCGACCGCCGAAGCGCCCGCGACCGCCGTCACCACGACCGACACGGACAGCGCGACGACCGACACCACCACGGAAACCACCACCGTGCCGGTGACGGATACCGCAGCCGGCGGCGCGGCCGCGACCGATGCCGCCACCGATACGGCGGCCGATGCGGACACGAACACGACCGTGACCACGGTGCCGCTGGACGGCACGGCCTCGACGGATGCGGCCGCTACCGACGATGCGGCGGCGACGACGACCGACACGGCGCCGGCCACCGATACGACCGCGCCCGCGACCACCAACTGATCCGACGCGCCAATCTCAAGCCCCGGCCTTGCGGCCGGGGCTTTTTCGTGGCCGATGGAGAGCATGGCCGATTATGCCGCCCTCGCCGCCCGCCTCCGCGCCCTGACCGAGGGCGAGCGCGACGAGGTCGCCCTGATGGCGACCCTCGCCTGCGAGATCCACCACGCCGATGACCGCTTCGACTGGACCGGCTTCTACCGCGTCGTGGCCCCGCGGCTGCTGAAGATCGGCCCCTACCAGGGCGGCCACGGCTGCCTGACGATTCCGTTCGACCGCGGCGTCTGCGGCGCCTGCGCGCGGACCGGCGAGGCGCAGATCGTGCCGGACGTGGAGGCCTTCCCCGGCCACATCGCCTGCGCCGCCTCGACCCGCTCGGAACTGGTGCTGCCGGTCTTCGCGGCCGGCCGGCGGCTTATGGCCGTTCTCGACATCGACAGCGACCGGCCCGATGCCTTCACGGCCGAGGACGCCGACGCCCTCGCCGCCATCCTTGCCGAGACCTTCGGCGCGCTGCCATGAGCGCGCCTTTCGTCTATCGCCCGACCGAGGAAGCGCCCCGCATCATTCACCACGACCATGAGTTGCTGGTCGTGGACAAGCCCGCCGGGCTGCTCTCGGTGCCCGGCAAGGGCGAGGACCGCGCCGACTGCCTGATCGCCCGGCTGCGCGGCCCCTTCCCCGAGGTGCTGCTGGTCCACCGTCTCGACCTCGACACCTCCGGCGTCATGGTCTTCGCGCTGACGCCCCACGCGCAGCGCCATCTCGGCCTCCAGTTCGAGCGGCGGCATGTGAAGAAGACCTATGTCGCCCGCGTCGCCGGGCGGCTGGAACCCGCGACCGGGACAGTCGAGGCGCCGCTGATCGTGGACTGGCCGAACCGGCCGAAGCAGATGATCGATCACGAGCGCGGGCGACCGGCGCGGACCGACTGGCGCGTGGTCCGCGCGACGGACGACGAAACGCGGGTCCGGCTGATGCCGCTCACCGGGCGCAGCCACCAGTTGCGCGTGCATATGCAGAGCCTCGGGCATCCGATCCTCGGCGATCCGCTCTATGCCGAGGGACCCGCGCGCGACGACCACCCGCGGCTGATGCTGCATGCCGAGAGCCTGCGGCTGCGCCACCCGGACGGCGGGCGGCACATGACTTTTTCCTCCCCCGCCCCCTTCTGAGGAGTCACGCCCATGAAGATCACCCGCGCCGGCAGCCTGCCATCGAAACCCGGCCCCGAGGACTACTTCACCGGCCGCGTCCGCCTCGACGCCGCTTTCCAGACCGACGCGCCCGCGCGCCTCCGCGGTGCCACCGTCAGTTTCGAGCCGGGCGCGCGAACCGCGTGGCACACGCATCCGCTGGGCCAGACGCTGATCGTGACCGCCGGCCTCGGCCGCTGCGCCCGCGAAGGCGGGCCGGTGGAGGAGTTGCGGCCGGGCGACATCGTCTGGTTCGCGCCCGGCGAGAAACACTGGCACGGGGCCGCGCCCGACGTGGAGATGACGCATATCGCCTTGCAGGAGGCCCTGGACGGCGTGACGGCGGACTGGCTCGAGAAGGTCTCGGACGCAGACTACGGCGCCTAGTAGGAATACTCGGCGTAGATGCGGCTGAGGTCGCCCTGCCATTCGCCGTGGTATTTCTCCAGCAGCTCGTCGGCGGGCACGCGGCCGGTCTCGACGCTCTCCTCGAGCGCCTCGATAAAGCCAGTCTCATCCGGGGTCATGCCATTCCAGCTCGGCCGGGCGCGCGCCTTCAGCCCCGCGCGGGCGATCGCCACCACCTCGCGGGCGAGGTCGTGCAGCTTCAATCCGTTCGCCTCGCCCTGCAGCGCGTCGCGGGCGGCGACGCGGCGCAGGCCCTCGCGGGTCTCGTGGTCCCAGCCTTTCGCCAGATCCCAGGCGGCATCGAGCGCCGCGTCGTCATAGGTCAGCCCGACCCACAGCGCCGGCAGCGCGCAGAGGCGCGACCAGGGGCCGCCGTCGGCGCCGCGCATCTCGATGAATTTCTTCACCCGCGCCTCGGGGAAGGCGGTGGTCATGTGGTCGGCGAAGTCCGAGAGCGTCGGCCGCTCGCCCGGCAGCGCGGGAAGGCGGCCGTCGAGGAAATCGCGGAAACTCTGCCCGAGGGCGTCGATGTATTTCCCGTCGCGGTAGACAAAATACATCGGCACGTCGAGGATGTAGTCCACCCACCGCTCATAGCCGAAGCCGTCCTCGAAGACGAAGGGCAGCAGGCCCGTACGGTCGTCGTCGAGGTTCTGCCAGATATGGCTGCGCCACGACTTCATCCCGTTCGGCTTGCCGTCGAGGAAGGGAGAATTGGCAAACAGCGCCGTGGCGACCGGCTGCAGCGCGAGGGCCACGCGCAGCTTCTTCACCATGTCGGCCTCGGAGCCGTAGTCGAGATTCACCTGCACGGTGCAGGTGCGATACATCATCTGCGTGCCGAGGGTGCCGACCCGGCCCATGTAGTCGGTCATCAGCCGGTAACGCCCCTTGGGCATCATCGGCATCTGCTCCTGGCTCCAGATCGGCGCCGCGCCGAGACCGATGAAGCCGGTGTCGATCCCGTCCGCCACGGCCTTCACCTCGGCCAGATGCTGATGCACCTCGTCGCAGGTCTGGTGGATCGTCTCCAGAGGCGCGCCCGACAGCTCGAACTGCCCGCCCGGTTCAAGCGAGACGCTGGCCCCGTCGCGGCTGAGCCCGATGATGTTGTCCTGCTCCAGCACCGGGGTCCAGCCGAAGCGGTCCGCCATGCCCTCGAGCATCGCCTTGATCGAGCGCGGGCCGTCATAGGGCAGCGGCTCGAGGCTGTCGCGCAGATAGCCGAACTTCTCGTGCTCGGTGCCGATGCGCCAGTCCGTGCGCGGCTTCTCGCCCGAGGCGACGTATTCGACCAGTTGCGCGCGCCCCTCGATGAGACCGCCGCCCTGCTGGGGAATGGACATGGCTGATCCTCTCGACGCCCGTGCGCGGGACAGGTGGCGCGCGGCGCCGGGCGAGTCAAGGCGAGCTTGGGCCCCTATGCGGCGCGGTCCAGACCGTCTGCACCGAAGGCCCGCCCGCCGCCGCGCGTTCGAGGGCGGCGGCGAGGCGGCCGAGATCGGCGCCGGGCAGCGCCGCGAAGCCGTCGGCGAGCGCCCCCGCCCCTGCCGCATCGGCGGGGATCAGCAGCGCCTCGCCCTCGCGGGTCCGCAGCCGCCAATGCGGCCGTCCGCCGAGGCGCAGGATGCGAATCTCGGCCAGGTCGCGCAGCGCCACCTCGCCGCCGAGCGCGCGGGCCGCGTAATAGCGCACCGCGCCCTCCTCGATCTCGACGAGACCCTGCCCATCCGCGCCGCCGCGCAGGCGCAGGTGGTTCAGCTCGACCCCGAGCCAGATCACGCCGACGGCCGCGAGGATCGCGCCGACCGGCCAGAGGATCCAGCCGCCGAGCGTGAAGAGCCACGCGCCGAGGACCGCCGTCGTCGAGGCGGCAGCGGCGGGGCGCCAGGGCGCGAGGCGGGCGGCCAGTTCGGGGCGGATCATGGGCGGCGGCTCCGTCGATTGTCGTCCTGTCTGGCTTGCACCGGCAGTCAGGGCAAGCGGCCACCGCGGCTTGCCCGTGGCCGCGCCCGCGCCTATCTGCGGACCATGCGCATCCCCTTCTTCTCGCCCCGTCCGCCGGTGGTCGCCGTGGTCCGCCTCGCCGGAACGATCGGCGCGGCGGGACGGCCCGGGGGCAGCGGCCTCTCGGATGCGGGCCTCGCCCCCGTGCTCGAACGCGCCTTCCGCCGCAAGCGGCCGGTCGCGGTGGCGCTCGTCATCAACTCGCCCGGCGGCTCGGCCGTGCAGTCCTCGCTGATTGCGGCTCGCATCCGGCGGCTGGCGGAGGAGCGCAGGATGCCGGTCCACGCCTTCGTCGAGGACGTGGCGGCCTCGGGCGGCTACTGGCTCGCCACGGCGGCGGATGACATCTGGGTGGACGAAAGCTCGCTCGTCGGCTCGGTCGGGGTGATCGCGGCCGGCTTCGGCTTCCACGAGCTTCTGCACCGCTGGGGGATCGAGCGTCGGATCCATACCGCCGGGCGCTCCAAGTCGCTGCTCGATCCGTTCAGCCCGCAGAAGCCCGAGGATGTCGAGCGTTTGCGGCGCCTGCTGGAGCCGATCCACGACGCTTTCAAGGCTCAGGTGGAGGCACGGCGGGCCGCGCGGCTGGCGACCGACCGCGACCTCTTTACCGGCGACGTCTGGGCGGGGCGCGAGGCCGTTGCCCTCGGCCTTGCGGACGGGATCGGCCATCTGGTCCCGCGGATGAAACAGGTGCATGGCGAGAAGGTCCGCTTCCTGGGCTACGGGATGCGGGTGCCGTGGTTCCGGCGGCTGGGTTTTTCCGCCGACGCGGTGATGGCCGCAGCCGACGACCGCGCGGCCTGGGCGCGGTTCGGGGTTGGCTGATGCTGTTCAAGATCGTCACGCTGTTCCTGATCCTCTTCGTCGCCGTCGCGCTGCTGACCGGGCCGGGGTTCCGGCGCTTCCTGCGCCGGCTGCTGGGGTTCGGCGGTGGCTGAGGCGGCTCTCGTCACCGGCGCCGGGCAGCGCCTCGGCCGGGCCATGGCGCTGCACCTCGCGGCGCGGGGCTTCGCCGTGGCGATCCATTATCACAACTCGGCCGAGGCGGCCGAGGCGGTGGCGGCCGAAGCGCGCGGGCATGGCGTGAAGGCGGTGGCGCTCGGCGCCGACCTGCTGGACGAGGACGCGCTCGCCGGGCTGGTTCCGGCCGCGGCGGAAGCGCTCGGCCCGCTCACGGTCCTCGTCAACAACGCCTCGATCTTCGAGCACGACCGCCTCGACACCGCCACCCGCGAAAACTGGGACCGTCACTTCGGCAGCAACCTGCGCGCGCCCTTCGTGCTGACCCAGGCCTTCGCCGCGCAATGCCCGCCGGCGCGCGAGGACGCCGGCGAGCCGCTGGCCTCGGGTCTCGTCGTCAACATGGTCGATCAGCGGGTGCTGAAACCGACGCCCGAGTTCATGACCTACTCGCTCGCCAAGGCGGCGCTCTGGTCCTTCACCCGCACCGCGGCGCAGGCCCTCGCTCCGCGCATCCGCGTGAACGCCATCGGCCCCGGGCCGACCCTGCGCGCCACCCGGCAGAGTGCGGCGCATTTCGCCCGGCAACGCGCCGCCACCCTGCTGGAACGCGGGGCGGACGAGGCTGACGTGGTGGCTGCCTTCGGCTATCTTCTGGAGGCGAGGGCCGTCACCGGGCAGCTGATCTGCGTCGATGGCGGGCAGCATCTGCTGTGGCAGACGCGGGACGTGCGGGGCGCGGGCTGAGGAGCACGCGGCAAGTTGTCCACCCGCCGCTCAACCCGCCGCTGACTTCACAAAAGCCTGACCAAAATGAAGGTCTTAGTCACAGAAGTGAGACGTCTGAAAAACTTTCATAGCACTTTCAAAGGCTTGCGGTTTTGCCTAAATCTTGTGCAAACCCTCCGGGGGCCTGCCGTCGCTGGCCGGGAGCATCGCCGCCCCGAGCGCGCCCACAGGGTTATCCACAGCTTCCGTGGACGCTTTAAGGCTTGCATTCCCCCCTGCGGCGGCCCTATCTGGCCGACTCTCCTTATGCGTGTATCATGACCCTCGAATCCCCGGCCCGGCGCACCGGTCAGGCGGTGATCGCCGATCACCTCAAGCGGCTGGACTCCTCGCCCGGCGTCTACCGGATGCTCGACGCGCAGGGGGCGGTCCTCTACGTCGGCAAGGCACGCAACCTGAAGGCCCGGGTCTCGGCCTATGCCCGCGACTACGGTCATTCGCCGCGAATCGCCCGAATGATCCGCGACACCGCTTCGATGATGTTCCTGACGACGCGGACCGAGACCGAGGCGCTGCTGCTGGAGCAGAACCTCATCAAGCAGCTGAAGCCGCGCTACAACGTGTTGCTGCGCGACGACAAGTCGTTCCCGAACATCCTCGTCGCCAAGGCGCACCCCTTCCCGCAGATCAAGAAGCACCGCGGCGCCAAGTCCGAGCCGGGCGACTATTACGGCCCCTTCGCCTCGGCGGGGGCGGTGAACCGGACGCTGACGCAGTTGCAGCGGGTGTTCCTGCTGCGCTCCTGCACCGACGCGACCTTCGCGGCGCGCACGCGGCCCTGCCTGCTGCACCAGATCAAGCGTTGCAGCGCCCCTTGCGTCGGCCGCATCAGCGAGGACGACTATGCCGACCTCGTGGCCGATGCCGAGCTGTTCCTGAAGGGCCGCAGCACCCGCATCCAGGCCGGCCTCGCGACCGAGATGGCCGAGGCGGCCGAGGCGATGGAATACGAGCGCGCGGCGGCCTTGCGCGATCGCATCAAGGCGCTGACCGCAGTGCAGTCGGTGCAGGCGATCAACCCCAAGGGCGTGGCCGAGGCAGATGTGATCGCGCTCGCGATGGAGGGCGGGCAGGCCTGCGTGCAGGTGTTCTTCATCCGCGGCAACCAGAGCTGGGGTAACCGCGACTTCTATCCTCGCACCGGCGAGGGCGCCGGCCCGCCCGAGGTGATGGAGGCCTTCCTCGCCCAGTTCTACGACGACAAGGTGCCGCCACGCCTGATCCTGCTCAGCCAGTCGCCCGACGACCCCGACCTGATGGCCGAGCTGCTGTCGCAGCGCGCCGGGCGCAAGGTGACGCTGGGCGTGCCGCAACGGGGCGAGAAGGCGGAGCTGGTCGAGAACGCCCACCGGAACGCCCGCGAGAGCCTCGCCCGCCGCATGGCCGAGAGCGCGACCCAGGCGCGGCTGCTGGACGGGCTGGCGGAGGCGTTCGAGCTCCCCGGCCCCCCGCGCCGGATCGAGGTCTTTGACAACAGCCACATCCAGGGCAGCCACCCGGTCGGCGGCATGATCGTCGCGGGACCCGAAGGCTTCATCAAGTCGCAGTATCGCAAGTTCAACATCAAGGGCACCGAGATCGCGCCGGGCGACGACTTCGGCATGATGCGGGAGGTCCTGACCCGCCGCTTCAAGCGCCTGATGGCCGAGGACCCCGACCGCGAGGGCGGCACCTGGCCCGACCTGCTGCTGATCGACGGCGGCGCGGGGCAGGTCTCGGCTGTGGCGGGCATCCTCGCTGACCTCGGCGTCGAGGACATCCCCGTGGTCGGTGTGGCGAAAGGCATCGACCGCGACCAGGGCAAGGAGGAGTTCCACCGCCCCGGCCGCCGCCCCTTCTCGCTGAGGATGAACGACCCCGTCCTCTACTTCGTGCAGCGCCTGCGCGACGAGGCGCATCGCTGGGCCATCGGCACCCACCGGGCGCGACGCTCCAAGGCGATCGGGGCCTCGCCGCTGGACGAGATCGCGGGCGTCGGGGCCGCACGGAAGCGCGCGCTGCTGTCGCACTTCGGCAGCGCCAAGGCGGTGTCGCGGGCGAGCGTGGCGGAGTTGCTGGCGGTGGAGGGGATCAGCGCCAGCATGGCGAAGAAGGTGCATGACCATTTTCATGAGAAGGGGTGAGGCAACACCTTCGGCGGACGCATCGTCGCGATAGACAGCGCGACCGCCTGCGGCTAGATGCCGCAGCCTCAGGTCCCGGCCCGCGGGACCGCTCGGACCCCGCCCCATGCCGCGCCCGCTGCTCATCATCCTCGCCACGGTGACGCTGGACGCCATCGGTATCGGGCTGATCATGCCGATCCTGCCCTCGCTGCTGCGCGAGGTGGCGCATGCGGGCGATATCACGCTGGCCTATGGCGGGCTCATCGCGCTCTACGCGGCGATGCAGTTCCTGTGTGCGCCGGTGCTGGGCGTCCTCAGCGACCGCTACGGTCGGCGGCCGGTGCTGATCGGCTCGCTCGCGGGGGCAGCGATCGACTATCTGTTCATGGCCTTCGCGCCCGAGTTGTGGATGCTCTTTCTCGGCCGCGCCATCGCCGGCGCGACGGCGGCGAACATGGCGGTGGCTACGGCCTACATCACCGACATCACCCCCGAAGAGGAGCGCGCCCGTCGCTTCGGCTATTTCCACGCGATGTTCGGGATCGGCTTCATCATCGGCCCGGCGCTGGGCGGCGTGCTGGGCGACGCCTGGGTTCGCGCGCCCTTCCTGCTGGCGGCGGCGCTGAACGGGCTGAACGCGTTAGTGGCGGTTCTCGTGCTGCCCGAATCGCGGCCGAGCGACCGCGGGCTCCGGTTCGAGGCCAAGGCGCTGAACCCGTTCCTGCCGCTGGTCTGGGCGCTGCGCTTCCGCGCGCTCGTGCCGCTGCTGGCGATCAACATGATCCTCTACTTCGTCGGGCAGGTCTACGGCTCGGTCTGGGTGCTTTACGGCGCCGACCGCTACGGCTGGGACATGACCATGATCGGGCTGTCGCTGGCGGCCTTCGGCCTCTGCCATGCCGCCGCGCAGATCTTCCTGACCGGCCCGATCGTCGCCCGGCTGCGAGAGCGGCGCTCCATGCTGCTCGGCGCCGGTTTCGAAATCACCGGGATCGTCGCCATCGCCTTCGCCTCGCAGGGCTGGCTGCTCTTCGCGCTCGCGCCCGCCTTCGCCTTGGGCGGGATCGGCTTTCCGGCCTTCCAGGCGCTCATCACCGCCAAGGTGGACGCCGCGCATCAGGGGCAGCTGCAGGGCGTGCTGGCGAGTCTCGGCAGTCTGACCGCCGTCGCCGGGCCGCTGTTCTTCACCGGGATCTACATGCTGACGCGGGACGCCTTCTTCGGCACGGTCTGGCTGGCCGCGGCGGCGGTCTATGCGCTTGCCCTGCCGCTGATGCTGGGCATCCGCGACCGCGCACCGGCAGCGCATCCCGCCTGACGCGCGCCCCTTCCCCTTCCCGCGGCGGACACTTACCTTGCGGCCATGCGCTGGAACCTCCCCAATGTGCTGACCGTGCTGCGGCTCCTCGCCGCGCCGGGCGTGCCGCTGATGTTCCTCTTCTTCTGGCGGCCATGGGCCGACTGGGCGGCGCTCGCGCTGTTTCTTGTCGCGGCCGCGACCGACTGGATCGACGGCCGCGTGGCCCGTGCCTGGGGTCAGGAGAGCCGCTTCGGCGCCGCCATGGACCCGATCGCCGACAAGGCGATGGTCATCATCGCGCTCGTGGTCATCACCGGCTATTCGGGCATGAACCCCTGGCTCATCATCCCGGTGACGGTGATCCTCTTCCGCGAGGTGTTCGTCTCGGGCCTGCGCGAGTTTCTCGGCGCGGATGCGGGCAAGCTGAAGGTGACGCAGCTTTCCAAATGGAAGACCACGGCGCAGATGGTGGCGATCTCGGTGCTGTTTCTCGGGACCGGGCTTGCCTATGTCGAGTTCGGCCGTCCGCCGCGGGTGGGGCAGGTCGGCCTGCCCTGGTCCGCGAGCTGGGCCGCCCTTGCCACCCATCTCGGGCTGGCGCTGATCTGGATCGCGGCAGGGCTGACGGCGATCACGGGTTGGGATTATTTCCGCAAGGCCCTGCCCTGGCTGAGGGAGCCGCGATGACGACTCTGGATGTGCTGTATTTCGCCTGGCTGCGCGAGCGGGTGGGCGTGCCCAAGGAACGCATCGAGACCGCCGCCGCCACCGTGCGCGAACTGGTGGGCGAACTGGCGGCGAAGGACGAGTGGCACGCCGCCGCCTTCTCGGACATGGCCGCAGTGCGGGTTGCGGTGGATCAGGAGCTGTCTCCGCTCGACGCGCCGATCAAGGGCGCGCGCGAGGTGGCGTTCTTCCCGCCGATGACCGGCGGCTGATGGCGGCGCGGGTTCAGGAGTCCGCGTTCGACCTCGGGGCGGAGCTTGCGGGCTTCGGCGCGGGGGCCGGGGCGGTCGTAAGCTTTACAGGGCTGGTGCGTGACGAGGGCGGCCGGCTGGCGGGGCTGGAGATCGAGCACTACCCCGGCATGACCGAACGCGCGCTCGAAGCGTTCGGCGCGCAGGCGGCGGAGCGGTTCGGCCTGACGGAATGGAAGATCGTCCACCGTACCGGCCCAATGACGGCCGGCGAGCCGATCATGATGGTCGCGACCGCAGCCCCGCACCGCAGGGCGGCCTTCGAGGCGGCGGAGTTCCTGATGGACTGGCTGAAGAGCCGCGCCCCGTTTTGGAAGCGCGAGATCGTTGCGGACGGGACACCGGGAACGTGGGTCGCGGCGAAGGACGAGGACGAGGACGCGCTCGGGCGGTGGTGAGGCGCACCGGTGCGTGGGAACCACGCACCCTCCGACGCGTCGGTCCCTTGGGTGGCGAGTCACGGGGGGCTAGACTTCACCCGTAGGATGCGTGCTTCGCACGCATCACCGTCGCTCCGTTCACCGCGACCGGACGATCAACCCGCCCATCGCCACCGCCGTATACCGGAACCCCAAACCGGCCACGATCACCGGGTCATCCTCCACCCGCCTCAGCGCCGCGGCCTCGCTCCCGGCGATGAGGATCGCCAGCCCCCAGACGCCCTCCGGGTCCAGCACCGGCCCGGCTGCCACCGCCTCGCCGCTGTCGGCCAGCCCCTGCCACCACGCGGCGTGGCGCTCCATGGCCGACAACTCCTCGGCCGTGGCGTCGGCGGGGAAGGTCGGGCGGGGCGGGTGCAGGCGCAGCAGGATGGCGGACATGGGCGGCTCCCTCGGGACCGCCCTCAGCCTGCGGCTGGCCCTGCCCCACCGCAAGCCTCACGACGGCGTCGAGAGCGTCATCAGGACCAGACCCGAGACGATCAGCCCCCCGGCAAGCAGGCGCAGGGGCGTTGCTGCCTCTCCGAGAACCATGATCCCGACGAGGAACGCGCCCACCGCGCCGATGCCGGTCCAGATCGTATAGGCGGTCCCGAGCGGCAGGCTCCGCATGGCGACACCCAGCAGCCCGAAGCTGGCAAGCATCGAGACCAGCATCACCGCCGTCGGCAGCGGCCGGGTGAAGCCCGCCGACTGCTTCATCGCGAAGGCCCAGACGATTTCCAAAAGTCCCGCGGTGACAAGCCAGACCCAGGCCATGTGCATCTCCATCCGAGAGCCAGGCCGTCCTGGTCATCCGAACCCGCATCGGGAGGGGCCGTCCCCTGCCCGCCGGTCTAGGTCCGCGGCCGCATCGCGGCAAGCCGCCGCGCGCCCGCCTTCGTTGCAATCCCGCCACGCCCCCCGCATATAGTCCGCGCAACCGCTTGAGGGCGCCGATGACCTATCTCGACTTCGAAAAGCCGCTCGCCGACATCGAGGGCAAGGCCGAGGAACTGCGCGCCATGGCCCGCAAGGGCGAAGGCGCGGTCGATGTCGAGAAGGAGGCCGCGGCGCTCGACCTCAAGGCGGCCGATCAGCTTCGCGTGATCTACCAGAACCTCGACCCCTGGCGGAAGACGCTGGTCGCTCGCCACCCGCGGCGCCCGCATTGCCGCGACTACATCGAGGCGCTGTTCACCGAATACACCCCGCTCGCGGGCGACCGGACCTTCGGCGACGACCACGCCGTGATGGGCGGGCTGGCGCGGTTCAACGACGCGCCCGTGGTGGTCATCGGCCACGAGAAGGGCGACGACACCAAGTCGCGCATCCACCACAACTTCGGCATGGCCCGGCCCGAGGGCTATCGCAAGGCGATCCGGCTGATGGACATGGCCGACCGCTTCCGCCTGCCGGTGGTGACGCTGGTGGACACGCCCGGAGCCTATCCCGGCAAGGGCGCGGAGGAGCGCGGGCAGTCCGAGGCGATCGCCCGCTCGACCCAGAAATGCCTGCAGATCGGCGTCCCGCTGGTCTCGGTCATCATCGGCGAGGGCGGCTCGGGCGGCGCGGTCGCCTTCGCCACCGCCGACCGGGTGCTGATGCTGGAGCATTCGATCTATTCGGTGATCTCGCCCGAGGGCTGCGCCTCGATCCTGTGGAAGGACGCCGAGAAGATGCGCGAGGCGGCCGAGGCGCTGAAGCTGACGGCGCAGGACCTGCGCAAGCTGGGCGTGATCGACGGCATCATCCCCGAGCCCGCGGGCGGCGCGCAGCGCCACAAACCCGAGACGATCGCCGCCGTGGGCGAGGCGATCGCAAGGACGCTTGGCGAGCTGGAGGGCGCCAAGCCCGAGGAGCTGGTCCGCAGGCGGCGGCAGAAGTTCCTCGACATGGGCAAGAAGGGGCTGGCGGCCTGAACCGCTACTCCCAGCGATCCTGGTAGGAGAAGACCGGCAGGCTCCACCGCCGCCAGATCGCCAGCAGCCGCAGCGTCAGCCCGGCGGCGAAGCTGATCGCGGTGTTCAGGTCCGCGTCCACGCCCTGCGCGTGCAGGACGAGAAACAGCCCGCAGACCGCCAGCGACACGCTCGCATAGAGCTCGCGCCGGAACACCACCGGCACCTGGGCGCAGAGCACGTCGCGCAGGATGCCGCCGCAGATGCCGGTGGTCATGCCGGCCATGATGACGACGACCGTCGCATACTCCATCTGCATCGCCACGCTGCAGCCGATCAGCGAGAAGGCGACCAGCCCCATCGCGTCGAGCACGAGGAACATGCGGTGCAGATTCTGCATGAAGGGCGCGACGACCGTGGTCAGAAGCCCGGCGGTGATGACGATGTAGACGTATTCCGGGTGCTGGGTCCACCCGATCGGGAAGCGGCCGAGGATCAGGTCGCGGATTGTGCCGCCGCCGAGCGCCGCGACGAAGGCGATGACCACCACCCCGAAGATGTCCATGTCGCGCCGCCCCGCCGCGAGCGCGCCCGACATCGCCTCGGCGGTGATGGCCACGAGATAGATGGCGAAGAGGACCGATTCGGAGGGGGGAAGCGGGCTCATGGGAGGGCTCCGGCTGCCTGCGATCCTAGCCCGGACGCTGCGGCGCGACGAATCCCGCCTCGGCCATCAGCCGGTCGGAGGCAGGCTCGATCCGCGCCTGCAGCGCCGCAGTCACGGCCTCGCCGCGCAGCTCCGGCGGCAGAGGGTCGAGAAACTCGATCACCGACCGGCCCGAGCGGATCGGGAAGCCCTTGCGGGACCAGAAGAGGCCCACGTTCACCGCCACCGGCACCACCGGCAGGCCCGTCGCCCCCGCCAGAGAGGCGACGCCGTGCTTGTAGCGGCGGCGCTCGCCCGGACGGGTGCGGGTGCCCTCGGGATAGATGATGAGCTGGCCGAGGCCCTCGGGCCGCGCCATCGCCGCGCGCACCTCGGCCCCGATCCGCGTCATCGCCTCACCGCCGCGGCTGCGGTCGATGGGGATGCTTCCGATCGCGCGGGCATAGGCGCCCATGACCGGCACCCGCAAAACCTCCCGCTTCATGATGAAGGCGCGCTCGGGCAAGGCATGGGCGAGACACAGGATGTCCCAGAAGCTCTGATGCTTCGCGGCGACGAGGCAGTCGCCACCCGGAACCCGCCCGCGGACCTCGCAGGTGAGGCCGAGATGCCAGCGGGCGCAGCGCAGCAGATAGCGCAGCCAGACGGTCGCCACGCGGTTCGCATGGCGGCGGTCGCGCAGCACCCGCGGCAGGCCCCAGAGGCCGATGACCAGCGTGGCGAGCGCGATGTGGATGTAGAACAGGATCGTCCGCAGCCATGTCAGCGGCCCGAGGGGACCGGGGGGCACGGCGCTCATGGGATCTCGCGCAGGCGGCGGATGGCGGCGCGGCGGGTGGCGAGAAAGGCGATACCCGCCGCGAAGACCGGGATCAGCAGCGGCCAGAGCCAGGACGCGCCGGTGAAGCCGAGGCCGGTGAGGAACGTCCCCGCCTGATCCATGTCCGGCAGCGCGGCGATGGCGAGCATGCCGAGCAGCGCGCCGCCGAGCGCGCCCAAGGCCGCGCGCCGCGTGAAGCGCCGCACGAAGGCCCCGGCGATGGTGAGGTCGCGCGCCCCGATCAGCCGCAGCACCCGGATCACGCCGCCATTCGCCGCCAGCGACGCCTGCGCGGCCAGCGAGATCATCCCCGCCGCCGTCACCGCGATCAGTCCCAGCGACATCCATCCCAGGCTCCGCAGCCGCGTCGCCGCCGTGACCAGCGGCTCGCGCCAGCGGGTGTGGTCGTCCAGCACCGCGTCGGGCACCTCGCCCTCGAGCCGCAACTCGAGGTTGTCCACGTCGGGGCCGCCGCCGTCGAGCGTGAGTTCGACCAGCCGCGGGATCGGCAGCGCGTCCACCGGCATGTCGGGGCCGAACCACGGCAGCAGCAGCTCTTGCATCTCCTCCTGCGAGACGGTGCGGGCCTCGGCCACGCCCGGCGTCTGCGCGAGGATGTCGAGGACGCGGCGCGCCTCGGCGTCGGCCACGTCCTGCGGCGCGGTGATGCGGATGGTCATGGTCCGCGCCAGCCCCTCGGCCCAGCGGTCGGCGAGGCGCCCGGTGGCGAAGGTCAGCGCGAGCGCAAAGACCGCGAGGAAGGCCATCGCCCCCGAGGTCAGCAGCACGAGCATCGCCGTCGCCCCGGTGCGCGGCACCATGCGGTCACCCGCCCCGCCCTCGCCCGAAACGAGGCCGCTCCACAGCGCCTTGGGGTTCAGCGCGCCGATCTTGGGCAGATTCGCCCCCCGGCCGGGACGCGGCTGGCCCTGCGCCAGCCGGGTCACAGGTCCGCCCCCGCCAGCTGCACCCGCCCGCCCGCGATCCTCAGCACCCGCGCCGCGACCATCGGCTTCAGCGCCCGGATCAGGTTCAGGTCATGCGTGGCCAGCAGCACCGTCTTGCCCGAGCGGTTCAGCTCCACCAGCAGCTGCATCAGGCGCATGGACATCTCCTCGTCGAGGTTGCCGGTCGGCTCGTCGGCCAGCACCAGATCGGGCGACAGGATCACCGCACGCGCAAGCGCCGCCCGCTGCCGCTCGCCGCCCGAGAGCGCCGGCGGCAGGGTCTTGGCATGGCCGGTCAGCCCGACCCAGGCCATCAGCCCCTTCAGCGCCGGCACGTCCACCGGCTGCCGGGCGACGGTCAGCGGCAAAGCGATGTTCTCGACCAGCGGCAGGTGGTCGAGGAACTGCGGGTCCTGGTGCACGACCCCCATCCGGCGGCGCAGGGCGGCGATGCCGTCGCGGCCAAGCTCGGCGAGGTCGCGGCCGAAGGCGGTAATGCGGCCGGTGGAGGGGGTGAGTTCCCCGGTCAGCAGCTTGAGGAAGGTGGTCTTGCCCGAACCGGACGGGCCGGTGAGGAAATGGAACGAGCCCGGCTGCAACGCCAGCTCCATGCCACCGAGAAGCGTGCCGCCGCCGCGATAGCCAAAGGCCACGTCCTGCATCTCGATCAAGGGCTGTCCTGCCATCTGCCGCCTTCGCGCGTGTTCCCGCGTCTCGCCCGCACCCCGTCTTGGAAGCGGGATCGCGCGTTGATAGAACGTCCGCGCGAGGAACGCCAGAAAGCTGGCCAGGCGGGGGACGGGACCAATGCGGGTGATCTGCCCTAGCTGCGCGGCCGAATACGAGGTCGAAGACGCGCTGATCCCGGCCTCGGGCCGCGAGGTCGAATGCGCCTCCTGCGGCCATCATTGGCACCAGCCCGGCCCGCGGATCGTCCTGCGCCCCGAAGGCGCCGTGGTCGCGGCGGCCGAGGCCGAGGACGACCCGCCGCCGCTGCCCCCGCGCGCCGCGCCCGCCAGCGCCGCCGCCCTCGCCATCCTGCGCGAGGAGGCCGCGCGCGAGTTGCAGGCCCGCGCCGCCGAGCGCCCGGCCGACGAGGCTCGCGCCCAGGTCGCCGCCGCCACCCGGCGCGAGGCGCCCGCAGACGCGCCCGAGGTGATCGAGGCCGAGCTGGTCGAGGACGACGCGCCGCTCCCCGATCCGAAAGCCATGGCGGCGAGCCTGAACTGGCCCGACCCGCAGGCCGTCGCCCCCCCCGCAGCCACAGCTGCCCATCGCCTACCGCCGCGCCGCCGCAGCAATCGCGGCTACGACGCAGGCTTCGGCCTCGTGCTGGCCCTGTCGTTGCTCGCGGTCGGCGCCTATGTCGCCGCGCCTCCGCTCGCCGGTCAGGGCCGCGCCGGGACCGCCTTGGGCGAATACCGCGCCGCGGTGGACGACGGCCGCCTCTGGCTCTACGACCGCGCCGCCCCGGCGACGGACCAAGGCATCGCCGCCATCCGCGAGTTGATCGAGCGCTGAACCGCGTCAGAAGTGATCGAGCAGCCGGTCGAGATAGCCGCGCTCCTCAGCGCTGCGCGAGCGTTCGCCGCTGCGGCGGCGGATCTCGTCCAGCAGGTCGCGCGCCCGTTCGGCCGGGTCGACGCCGGTCTCGGCCAGCGGATCGCCGGTGGTGACGGTGCTGCCGGAGCCGGAGAGTTCGCGGCCCAGCGGATCGGTCGGCGGCCGCGGCAGATAGGGCATCGCCGCCGCGCCCTCCTCGGCTGTGCTGCCGGGCGGGCCGTCCTGCGGCTGGCCCGGATCGCCCGCCTGTGCCTCGCCCTCGCCCTCGCCGCGCATCCGGCCAAGGGCGCGCAGCCCCTCGCGCATCGCCTCGATCGCCTCGGCCTGACGGTCCATCGCGCCGGCGTTGTCGCCCTGGCGCAGCGCCTCCTCGGCCTCGCGCATGGCCTCGCCCGCGCGGTCGAGCTCTCGCCGCGCCGCCTCGCCGTCCTCGCTGCCCGCGCCCGGCAGCATCCCGCGCTGCGCACCGAGGTCCTCGCGCAACCCGCGCTGCCGCCCGGCGAGGTCGCCCTCGCCCTGCTGGCCGGCGCCCTGCCCCTGTCCCTGCCCCTCGCCCTGCTCCCCCGGCTGCTGCCCCGGCCGGCGGCCGAGGAACTCGTCCTGCATCTGCCGCATCGCCTCGTCGGCGAGTTGCTGCTGTTCGCGCAGGGTGTCCGCCAGTTCCTCGCGCGCGCCGCCCTCGCCTTCGCCGCCCTGCCCCTGCGTGACCTGCAGGTTCTCCATCATGCGCGCGAACTGCTCCAGCAGGGCCTCCGCCTCGGCCATGCGGCCCTCGTTCATCAGCCGCTCGATCTCGTCCATCATCGCCTGGATCTGGTCGCCGGTGATGCGCTGCGAGGGCCCCTGCTTGACGAAACGCTCGTTCGGGTCGGTCTCGCCGCGCTCGGCCAGCATCCGGGTGTAGTCCTCGGTGGCGCGCTTCAGCTCCTCCATCAGCCGCGCGATCTCGTCCGGAGTCGCGCCTTGCCGCATCGCCTCGCTGAGCCGCTCCTGCGCCCGCTGCATGGCGGCCAAAGCATCAGCAAGGCCCCCATCCTCCAGCAGCACCGCCGCCTCCCACAGCGCGGCCGCGACCTCGTCCCGCGCCTCGGGTGTGAGCGGCGCGGCTTCGAGCCGCCCGACGATGCCGCCGAGAATCGCGGCAAGGTCACGGTCCATCGCGTCCTGCGGCTGCCATGACACCGCGCGGAGCAGCTGCGCCGAATGCGGGGCGTTCTGGCGCGACCACAGCAGGTCCCGCCGCAACTCGATCAGCGCGGCGGCGAGCGGGTCGAAGAACCGCCGCCCCGGCAGCACCATCGCCATCTGCGGCGCCATGCCCATCTGGCCGATCCCGTCCTCGGCGGAGAGCCGGATCGTGACCGGCAGATTGGCCCAGGGATGCTGCGCCAGATCGGCGGTCAACGCGCCCTCGATCTCGGTCCGCGCCCCACGCGGCGGCAGCGGCAGGTCGAGACGCACCGGCTCGCGCGGCTCCGGCTCGGCCGAGAGGCCGTAGCGGCGGGTGACAGCGGGCAGGTCGAGCGTGATCTCGGCCTCGGCCCCCGCGACGCCGATATCGTCGGCGGCGGTGAACTGCTGCACCAGCCGGCCATCCGCCCGTCGCTGCGGCGCAGCCCCGGCGCGGATCACGGGCGGGTCGTCGGGCAGCACGTCCACGGTGAAGCGGCGATCTGCTACCGCCACCGCGCCCGAGCGCTCGGCGAGGATCACCGGCGCCTCCGGTGCCGCGTCGGCCAGCGGGCCGATATCCTGCACCACCTGCGCGTCGTCATAGAGGCGGAAGCTCAAGCGGCTGCCCTTGGGCAGCGACAGCACCGCCTCCTCGGGCAGGGCGTTGAGATAGATCACCGGGCGGCGGGTATAGTCGGGCGGTTGCGCCCAGCCCTCCCAGCCGGGACCGCCGGGCGCGTCGCGCATGACCGGGCGGAAGGTCGAGGCCACCGCGCCGAGGCCCTGCCCCAACTGCCCGGCGCTGCCGAACAGCATCGCCATCGCGAGCGCCGTCAGCGCCGCGAGCCGCAGCCCCAGCGGATCGCGCCGCGCCAGCCCCGGCGCCGCCGGCACCGCCCGCGCCGCGCGCGCCGCCTCGCGCATCTGCGCCAGATGCGCCCGCCACAGCCCCGCCGCACCGCCATCGCCCTGCCCGAGCGCCAACCCATCCCGCAGCGCCGAGAGCGGTCGACCGGGAAGCCGCGCATCCACCCGCGCCCGCGCCGCCCCGCGCCCCGGCAACCGCAGCCGCCACAGCCGCCACAGCCCGCCGACCAGCAGCAGCGCCAGAACGCCCAGCCAGACCGCCGCCACCCAGTCCGGAACCACCTCGCCCAGCCCGAGCCCGAACGCTGCCACGCCGCCCACGCCCCAGGCAAAAGTCGGCCAGAACGCCCGCGCCGCAACTTCCCACCACATCGCTCGGCGGGTCCGCGCGACGGCCCGCGCGACCTCGGCCGGGTCTTCTTCTGTCTGGAAATATCCCGCGAGGGGCTCGGGGGGCGCGAAGCCCCCCGTGTCACGAGTGCGCCCGGAGACGCCGCGGGTGAACCTCAGAGCCATTCCGGGATGCTATCACGCGCCAGCATCTCGTCGACTGAAGGCCGGGCGCGGATCACGGCGAAGTGATCGCCGTCCACCAGCACCTCGGGCACCAGCGGGCGCGAGTTGTATTCGGACGCCATGACCGCGCCATAGGCCCCGGCCGAGCGGAAGGCGACCAGATCGCCCTCGTCCATCTCCGGCAGGGGCGCACCGCGGGCGAAGGTGTCGCCGGTTTCGCAGACCGGGCCGACCACGTCGAAGGGGGCGAGCGGCGCCACGACCTCCGGCTCGCGCACCGGGACGATGTCGTGATGCGCGTCATACATCGCCGGGCGGATCAGGTCGTTCATCGCCGCGTCGAGGATCAGGAAGTCCCGCCCCTCGCCGCGCTTGACCCAGATCACGCGCGACAGCAGCACGCCCGCATTGCCGGCGATGTTGCGCCCCGGCTCGACCTCGATCTCGCAGCCGAGATCGGCCACCGCCTCGCGGATCACCTGCCCCCATTCGATCGGCAGCGGCGGCGCGTTGTTGTCGCGGCGGTAGGGGATGCCGAGGCCGCCGCCCATGTCGAGGCGGCGGATGTCGTGGCCCTCCGCGCGCAACTCGCGGGTCAGGCGCGCCATGCGGGCATAGGCCTGCCGGTAGGGGTCGAGGTCGGTCAGCTGGCTGCCGATATGCATGTCCACCCCCACTACCTCGATGCCGGGCAGGCGCGCGGCCTCGGCATAGACCTCCACCGCCCGCGCGAGGGGGATGCCGAACTTGTTTTCGGCCTTGCCGGTGGAAATCTTGGCATGCGTCCGGGCATCCACGTCCGGGTTGACGCGCATGGCAACCGGCGCGGTCACGCCGAGGCTCACCGCGACTTCGGACAGTGCTGCGAGTTCCGGCTCGCTCTCGACGTTGAACTGGCGAATGCCGCCCCTCAGCGCCGCGGCCATCTCCTCGCGGGTCTTGCCGACGCCGGAGAAGACGATCCGCTCGCCCGGCACGCCCGCAGCCTTCGCCCGCGCGTATTCGCCGCCCGAGACCACGTCCATGCCCGCGCCCATGTCCGCCAGCAGCTTCAGCACCGCGAGGTTGGAGTTGGCCTTGACCGCGAAGGCAATGAGATGCCCCGGCGCCCAGGCCAGCGCCTCCTGAAACAGGCCGAAATGTCGGCGCAGGGTGGCGGCGGCGTAGACATAGACTGGCGTGCCGACCGCCTCGGCGATCCGGGTCAGCGGCACGTCCTCGGCATGGAGGATGCCGCCCTGGTAGTTGAAATGGTCCATCAGGCCACCGGGCGCGAGCGCAGGAACAGGTAGAGGGGCAGCGCGCAGCCGGTCCCGAGGATCAGCGCCGGAAGCGTCAGCAGCGCCTCCCAATTGCGCCGCACCTGCGTTTCCAGCCCGCACCAGACGACCAGCACCGCGGCCGCGACCCACTCGCCCGCCGAAGCCGGACCGAGGGGCCCGCGCAGCAGGGCGAACGCCGCGCCCGCGAGCGCGGCCAGCAGCCAGAAGAGGCGCAGGGGCGTCAGCTTAGAGTTCGCCACGAACGCCGACATAGGCATCACCGCCAAACGTGACGCCAGCCGCGGCAGGGGTCACGGGCGGGCCGTCCACGCCGCATGCGGCGAGTCCGAGGGTAAGGGACAGGGCGAGGGTCAGGGCCTTCATCCGAGGCGCTCCTTCCAGCGGGCAATCTGTTCGCGGACCCGCACCGGCGCGGTGCCGCCGTAGCTTGTGCGCGAGGCGACCGAGTTCTGCACGCCCAGAACGTCGAACACCGCCGCCGTGATCGCCGGATTGACCGCCTGCATCTCGCCGAGGCTCAGGTCCGGCAGGTCCACCTCCCGCGCCTCGGCCTTCGCCACCAGCGATCCGGTCACGTGATGCGCTTCGCGAAACGGCAGCCCGGCCTCGCGCACCAGCCAGTCGGCGAGGTCGGTCGCGGTCGAGAAGCCCGAGGCCGCCGCCCGCTCCATCGCCTCGCGGTTCACGGTCAGGTCGCGCAGCATGCCCTCCATCGCCGCAAGCGCCAGCATGAGGCTGTCGGCGGCGTCGAAGACCTGCTCCTTGTCCTCCTGCATGTCCTTGGAATAGGCCAAGGGCAGGCCCTTCATGATGGTGAACAGCGCCACCGTCGCCCCGAGGATGCGGCCGATCTTGGCCCGGATCAGCTCCGCCGCGTCGGGGTTGCGCTTCTGCGGCATGATGCTCGATCCGGTGGACCAGCGGTCCGACATGGCGACGAAGCGGAACTGGGCCGAGGACCAGATCACCATCTCCTCTGCCAGCCGCGAGAGGTGCATGGCGCAGATCGAGGCGGCACCGAGGAACTCGAGCGCGAAGTCGCGGTCCGAGACGGCATCGAGGCTGTTGGCCATCGGCCGGTCGAAGCCGAGGGCCTTCGCGGTCGCCTCGCGGTCGATCGGGAACCCGGTCCCGGCCAGCGCCGCGGCGCCCAGCGGGCTTTCGTTCATCCGCGCCCGCGCGTCGCGGAAGCGGCCGAGATCGCGCCCCCACATCTCGACATGCGCCATCATGTGATGGCCCCAGGTCACCGGCTGTGCGGTCTGGAGATGCGTGAAGCCCGGCATCACCCAGTCGGCCCCCGCCTCGGCCTGCGTCAGCGCGGCGCGGATCAGCGCCTCAAGCCCCGCGATGGCAGCGTCGCACTGGTCGCGCACCCAGAGCCGGAAGTCCGTCGCCACCTGGTCGTTCCGCGACCGCGCCGTGTGCAGCCGCCCCGCCGGGTCGCCGATCAGCGCCTTCAGCCGCGCCTCGACGTTCATGTGGATGTCCTCGAGGTCGGTGCGGAACTGGAACCCGCCGCCCTCGATCTCTGACAAGACGGTGAGCAGCCCTTCCTCAATCGCGGCGGCATCGCTAGGGGTGATGATGCCCTGCGCCGCCAGCATCGCGGCATGGGCCCGGCTGCCCCGGATATCCTGGGCCGCGAGCCGACGGTCGAACCCGATCGAGGCGTTGATCGCCTCCATGATCGCGTCCGGCCCCGCGGCGAAGCGGCCGCCCCACATGCTGTTGGCGGCATCGGGGGTGGGACGGTCGGTCATCGGATTGAAGCTCTCGGAAAGGGGGTCGCATGCGCGCGTCGCTCGTCCTTATCACGGCGTTTCTCGGCTTCGCAAACGGCGCCCTTGCCGGCCCGGTGGACTGGCAGGCGGCGCGCGACGCGGGGCTGGCCAAGATCGCCGACCTGCCCGAGCCGGTGGCGGCCCCGGATACCGTGTTCCTCAACGCCGCGGGCGAGGAGCGCAGCCTCGCCGACTGGCAGGGCAAGGTGCTGCTGGTCAACTTCTGGGCCACCTGGTGCGCCCCCTGCCGCGAGGAGATGCCGTCGCTCGACGCGCTCCAGCAGGAGCTGGGCGGCGATGATTTCGAGGTGCTGACGATCGCCTCCGGCCGCAACCCGCTGCCCGCGATCGAGAAGTTCTACGACGAGAACGGCATCGAGACGCTGCCGATCCTGCGCGATGAGCGCCAGTCGCTCGCCCGCGCGATGGGCGTCCTCGGGCTGCCGGTGACGGTCCTGATCGACCGCGAGGGGCACGAGGTCGCGCGGCTGATCGGCGACGCGGACTGGGCGTCGGAACCCGCGAAAGCGGTCATCGCGCAGCTGACAGCGCCCTGACCTCGCTGTGACGCGGACAGGTGACGAGGTGGTCGTTGACCATGCCCGTCGCCTGCATGAAGGCATAGGTGATTACCGGCCCGCAGAAGCGAAAACCCCGCTGACGGAGCGCCTTGGCCATGGCCCGCGACTGCACGGTCTCGGTCGGCACCTCGCCTGCGCGCCACTCGTTCTGGATCGGCGCGTCACCCATGAACTGCCACAGGAAGGGCGCGAATCCCTCCGCCGCCTCGACCTCGAGGAAGGCCCGCGCGCCCGTCACCGCCGCCTCGATCTTGCCGCGATGGCGCACGATGCCCGGATCGCCGAGCGCCGCCGCGACCTCCGCCTCGCCCCAGCGGGCGACGCGTTCCGGGTCGAAGCCCTCGAATCGCGCCCGGAACGCCTCGCGCTTGCGCAGGATCGTGATCCAGCTCAGCCCAGCCTGAAAGCCGTCGAGGACCAGCTTCTCCCACAGCGCCCGCGGGTCGCGCTCGGGCATGCCCCATTCCTCGTCATGATAGGCGACATAGAGGGGATCGGTCCCGCACCACGGGCAACGGTCTGACATCGCTAAAATTCTCTCCGTTTAGCGGTTGGAGTTTACGGTATGTTCAGGGCTTCCTGCCAGAACTCGTGACACATGGGAAACGGGGGGCCGATGATGAGGGACGACCGCGGTGGAAGCTCGCCGATCGAGGAGGCGATCCGCCAGCAGAACCGGCTGACGCTCGCCACCGTGGCGCGTGCGGTGGCCCGGCGCGACGCGGTGCTGGCCTTCCAGCCGGTGGTGCAGGCCGACCGCCCCACCCACGCCGCCTTCCACGAGGGTCTGATCCGCATCATCGACGACACCGGCCGCTTCGTGCCGGTCCGCGACTTCCTGCCCCAAGCCGAGGCTACCGAGCTGGGGCGGCAGATCGACTGCCTGTCGCTCTCGCTCGGCCTCGCGGCGCTCGCGGCCGACCCGTCGCTGCGGCTCTCGATCAACATGTCGGCACGCTCGATCGGCTATCCCGACTGGATCCGGACGATGCAGGCCGAGACCGGCGGCGACGACCGCATCTCCGAGCGGCTGGTGCTGGAGATCACCGAGAGCTCCGCCATGGACGCCCCCGAGGTGGTCACGGCCTTCATGCGCGAATGGCAGGGCCGCGGCGTCAGCTTCGCGCTCGACGATTTCGGCGCCGGGCACACCTCCTTCCGCTACCTGCGCGACTTCACCTTCGACATGATCAAGGTGGACGGCCAGTTCGTGCGCGGCATCGCCCAGGCGCAGGACTGCCAGGTGCTGACCCGCGCGCTGATCGACATCGCCCATCACTTCGACATGTTCACCGTCGCCGAATCGGTCGAGACGGCCGAGGATGCGGCCTTCCTGATCGGCATGGGCGTGGATTGCCTGCAGGGCTTCTACTTCGGCGCTCCGACCGTCCATCCTCCCTGGACCTCACCCTCGGCCGCGGCCCGCTCGTAGCGCGCAATGATCTTGCTTGGTGACGCGGCGGCTGGTTAGAAAGATTGCGTGGAACACCAACCGGGGGAGTGACGGCATGGCGGACGGGGACAAGGTCGCGGTAGTGACGGGCGGCTCGCGCGGGATCGGCGCGGCCATCTCGAAGGCGCTGAAGGAGGCGGGCTACAGGGTCGCGGCCAACTATGCCGGCAACGACGAGGCCGCGAAGGCCTTCACCGACGAGACCGGAATCAAGACCTACAAATGGTCGGTGGCCGACTATGACGCCTGCGCCGCGGGGCTGAAGCAGGTCGAGGAGGACCTCGGGCCCGTCGCGGTGCTGGTCAACAACGCCGGCATCACCCGCGACGCGATGTTCCACAGGATGACCCCGCAGCAGTGGAAGGAGGTCATCGACACCAATCTCACCGGTGTCTTCAACATGACCCATGGCGTCTGGGGCGGGATGCGCGACCGCAAGTTCGGCCGCATCGTCAACATCAGCTCGGTGAACGGCCAGAAGGGTCAGGCGGGTCAGGCGAACTACTCCGCCGCCAAGGCCGGCGACATCGGCTTCACCCGCGCGCTCGCGCAGGAGGGGGCGCGAGCCGGGATCACCGTCAACGTCATTGCCCCCGGCTACATCGGCACCGACATGGTCCGCGCCATCGACGAGAAGGTGCTGAACGAGCGTATCATCCCGCAGATTCCCGTCGGCCGCCTCGGCGAGCCGGAGGAGATCGCGCGCGCCGTGGTGTTCCTCGCCTCCGACGACGCCGGCTTCATCACCGGCTCCACCATCAGCGTGAACGGGGGCCAGTTCGTCAGCTGAGTCCCGCAACCCGAAACGCCGCGCGTCGTTCAGGAAATTGCCCGGAGCGACGCTGCGGCGGATCGGCTGCTCGACGACGGCGCGGTCCGACCGTGACATGACAACTGGCAAGTCGAACCGGGCCGGGCTCAGCGACGACCCACGGCGCGAAGCCACTGCTTCTCCGTCAGAGGAGTCCCGTGTCGCCAGTGACGAGGCCGGCTCCCATCGCCGTTTGGAAGGCCATCGGCCGCCCAGCGCCCGACCGTTACCTGTCCCTTCTTCTGTCCAGAAATATCCCGCGGGGGTGTGGGGGCGCGAAGCCCCCACTCTTCGCGCGGCAGGGTCAGCCCGCCGGCTGGCGCATCGCCGTGCCGTTGGCCCCCTCCGCTGCGTCCGGTGTCAGGCGCGAGATCTCCTCCTTCAGCCGGAGCTTCTCCTTCTTCATCCGGGCGATCTCGATATCGCTCATGCCGGGGTTGCGCTGCGCGGTCTCGACCGCGGCGCTGAGCGCCTGATGCTTTCGGCGGAGTTCCTGGACGTGGGACGCGACGGTCATGGTCATCCTCCTGTTATGCCAGTGACGCCGATCCCACCACGTTCCCGTCCCGCTGTCACCCGGTTTGCACAAAGGCGAGCGATAATGCCGCGCCCCGGCGGAGGACCGCCTGAGCGGCGGGCGTCAGGTCCTCGCCATCCGTCAGATGCGCCGCCTGCGCGTGCAGGACGAGGGGCGGCAGCAGGGTCAGCGGCGCCTTCGCCCCCTTGCGCGCGGCGACGATGACCCGCCCCGCCGGGCGGCCGTCGCGCGGCGCGACCGGCAGCACACGGGCATCACCGCCGCGGCCCTCGAGCGCCGCCAGTAGGCTGCCCATCCGCCCCGCGGGCAGGATCAGCGTCAGCCAGCCGCCGGGCCGCAGCCGCCGCAGCCCGGCATCGGCCCAGACGGCAAGCGGCGTCGTCTCGTGCCGCGCGCGGCTGCGCCCGGCATCCGGGGCAGAGGGACCGGCGGCGAAGAAGGGCGGGTTCGCGATGACGTGATCGAAGGAGCGGCCGCGCAGCGCCTCCGGCATCGCCGCGAGGTCGCCCTCGACCACCTCCAGGCTCAGGCCGTTGCCCGCCGCATTCGCCCGCGCCAGCGCGGCATATTTCCCCTGCACCTCCAGTCCCGCGGCCTCGATGCCCGCCACGCGCCGCGACAGCGCCAGCACCGCCGCCCCGGCGCCGCAGCCAAGCTCCAGCACCCTCTCCCCCGGCCGGGCCGGGCAGGCGGCGGCCAGCAGAACCGCGTCCATCCCGGCGCGGTAGCCGCGCACCGGCTGCTCCAGCAGCAAGGCGCCGCCGAGGAACGCGTCGCACCGGGTCGCGCCCGGTTCAGCCGTCGATGAGGTCATGGTCGCGCAGGATCGCGAGGGCCATGAAATGATCGCGGTCGGCCACCATCAGCCGCCGCGGCAGGATGCCGATCGACCCGTCGAGGATGCTCATGTGTCCGTCCAGCTCGAAGCTGGGGATGCCCTCGGCCTCGAGGAGTCCGGCGGCGCGCGAGAGGCGGACGGGGTCGTTGCTGCGGATCAGTTCCTTCATGGCGGGAAACTTGCGGAAGCCGGGGGGCCGTGGCAAGGGGCGGGCGAAAGGCACGCCCGATGAACGATCCCACCCCGCTCGACCGCCTGTCCGCCGAACTCGACGCCGAGATGACGCGCGTGAACGCCCTGATCCGCGAGCGGATGGCCAGCCGCCACGCGCCCCGCATCCCCGAGGTCACGGCGCATCTGGTCGAGGCCGGCGGCAAGCGGCTGCGGCCGATGCTGACGCTCGCGGCCGCGAAGGCGCTCGGCTACCAGGGCGAGGACCACATCCGCCTCGCGGCGACGGTGGAGTTCCTGCATACCGCGACGCTGCTTCACGACGACGTGGTGGACGAGAGCAGCAAGCGGCGGGGGCGGCCGACGGCGAATCTGCTCTGGGACAACAAGTCGAGCGTGCTGGTCGGAGACTACCTCTTCGCCCGCAGCTTCCAGCTGATGACCGAGACCGGCAGCCTGCGCGTGCTCGACATCCTCGCCGATGCCTCCGCCGTGATCGCCGAGGGCGAGGTGCTGCAGCTGACCGCGGCGCAGGATCTGTCCACCAGCGAAGCGACCTATCTTCAGGTCGTGCGCGGCAAGACCGCGGCGCTCTTCGCCGCCGCGGCCGAGGTCGGCGGCGTGATCGCGGGCGGCAGCGAGGCGCAGGTCGATGCGCTGCGGACCTATGGCGACGCCCTGGGGATCGCCTTCCAGATCGTGGACGACCTGCTCGACTACGGCGGCAGCGCCGCGGTGATCGGCAAGGAGGTCGGCGACGATTTCCGCGAGCGCAAGCTGACCCTGCCGGTCATCAAGGCCGTCGCGCGCGCCAGTGACGAGGAGCGCGCCTTCTGGTCGCGGGTGATCGAGGCCGGCGACCAGCGTGGCGGCGACCTGCAGCACGCGATTGCGCTGCTGGCGCGCCACGGCGCGATGGAGGCAGCCCGCGCCGACGCCCTCGACTGGGCCGGGCAGGCCCGCGACGCTCTGGGCGCCCTGCCGGACACGCCCCTGCGGCGGATGCTGGCTGACCTTTCGGGCTTCGTGGTCGAGCGGATCGCCTGAGGCGGACACGCGGGCGGCGGTCCGCCGCTCTCCTCCGGTCACGCTTCGGTGCGCGCGGTTTCCAATAGCCGCGGCTTTGCTGTAACTTCGCGTTTTGACGAGCCGCGCGAGACGGCCGGGGCAGGACGAGCAGATGAAGAAACCCAGCGGATCGCCGCGGCGCCTGACCGCCGATCGACGCATCGTAACCGAGCCCCCGCCCGAATCGCCCCGCAAGCCGAGGCGGCGGGCGAAGGCGCGGCCGGCGCGTCGCGGCAACTGGCTGGTGCGCAGCGTCACGGGGGGAATCTCGCTGGTCTGGCGCGTCCTCTGGGGCTCGTTCTGGCGGCTCGGGCTGGTGATGCTGCTGATTCTGAGCACCGCCACGGCGTTTTACTACGCGGACCTCCCCGAGGCGGCGGAGCTGTTCGACGGCCGCGCCCGCGGCTCGGTCACGATGATGGACACCGACGGGCGGACCTTCGCTTGGCGCGGCGAGACCTTCGGCATGGTTACCTCCGACAAGATCGCGCCCGTCCTGCGCGAGGCGGTGATCGCGACCGAGGACCGGCGGTTCTACATCCACCCCGGCATCGACCCGCGCGGCATCGCCTCGGCCATCCGCATCAACCTCTCCGAGGGCCGCGGCCCGCTGGAGGGGCATGGCGGCTCGACCATCACCCAGCAGGTCTCGAAGCTGCTCTGCCTCGGCGAGGAGTTCGACCCGACCCGTTGGGAGAGCGAATCGGCCTTCGAAGCCGAGTGCCGGACCTCGTCGCTCTGGCGCAAGGTCAAGGAAGTGCCCTTCTCGCTCGCCCTGGAGATCAAGTACTCCAAGGACGACATCCTCAACATCTACATGAACCGCAGTTATCTCGGCGGCGGCGCGCGCGGCTTCGAGGCCGCTTCGCAGCGTTATTTCGACAAGCCGGCGCTCGAGGTGTCGCTGCCGGAGGCGGCGATGCTGGCCGGGCTGCTGCAGGCGCCCTCCTATTACGCGCCGACCGGCAACATCCAGCGGTCGCAGAACCGCGCCAACGTGGTCCTCGCGCTGATGCGCGAGCAGGGCTACATCAACGAACCCGAGCTCGAGGCGGCGCGCGCCAACCCGGCGCAGCTGTCGCGCGCCGCCGCCGCGCGGTCCGGCGGCTATTTCGCCGACTGGCTGATGGAAAGCGGGCCGGGCTTCCTCACCTCCGAGACGACCGAGGACGTGGTCATCCGCACCACCTTCGACCAGCGGGTGCAGCGCGCGGCCGAGCGTGCGATGAACCAGATCTTCGCCGAGAAGGTGAAGGAAGGCTCGGCCGCGCAGGCGGCGGTAGTCGTGATGAGCGCCGACGGCGCGGTGCGCGCGATGATCGGCGGGCGCACCAACACCGAGGACGGCACCTTCAACCGCGCGACCCAGGCCCGCCGCCAGCCCGGCTCGGCCTTCAAGCCCTTCGTCTTCGCCGCGGCGCTCGACCAAGGCTACTCGCCCGATTCGATCGTGCTGGACGGACCGCTGACCATCAACATCCCCGGCTCCGGCCCCTGGTCGCCGCAGAACTACACCCGCCGCTATCTGGGCGAGATCACGCTGACCCGGGCGCTGTCGCAGTCGATCAACACCGCGACCATCCGCTTGCAGGAGGCCGCGGGCCGCGAGAACGTGCGCCGCGTGGCCGAGGATTTCGGCTTCGGCGGCGACATGACGCACTCGCCCTCGCTGGGCCTCGGCGCCTCCGAATCGACGCTGCTCGAGATGACCGGCGCCTATGCCGGCATCCGCAACGGCGGCACCGCCGTGCGCCCCTACGGCATGGTCGAGGTGCGCCTGAAGAGCGACGACACGCCGCTGATCGGCCAGTCGGGCGGCATGGGCCGGCGGGTGATCTCGCAGAAGGCGGCCGGCGAGTTGATCGGCATGATGCGGCAGGTGATCGAGGGCGGCACCGGCGGCCGGGCGAAGCTGCCGGGGCGCGACGCCGCGGGCAAGACCGGCACCACCTCCTCCTACCGCGATGCCTGGTTCATCGGGTTCACCGATCAATACGTTACCGGCGTCTGGATGGGCTATGATGACAACACGCCGCTGACCGGCGTCACCGGCGGCGGGCTGCCGGCCGAGATGTGGCAGGCGGTCATGGCCGAGATCCACGAGGGCCTGCCCAATGTGGCGCTCGGGACCGACTTCCCCGAGGGCGTGGGCGCGACGCAGATCACGCCGGTGGCGATGGAGGGTGGCGACCCGCTCGCGGCCGCGCTCGGTCAGGTGCTGGGCGCGCCCGCGGGCGACCCGATGCAGGCGGCGCTGGGCGAGGCGATGGGCGCGCCAGCGACGCCGGGCCGCATCGTCAGCAACGGGCCGGAGGGACAGGCCTCCCCGGTGGCGCCGCAGGGCGGGGCCGATCCGCTGGCGGCGGCCTTGGGACAGGCGATGGGCAGCAACTGACGCGCGTCAACCGCGCGTAAAGATTCCGGCGCTAGCCTCGGCCCGACGACTCGGCCCGACGCGGCGCTGCAATGGACATGGAAGGGCGAGATGACACTCACGCCTCAGCGACACGGATGGGCCGAGCTTTCGGCCGCGCGCGGCCAGTCATGGCCGCTGCTGGCGGCTGTCGGGCTGTTCTCGGTGGCGGTGAACCTGCTGATGCTCACCGGGCCGCTCTTCATGATGCAGGTCTATGACCGGGTGCTGACCAGCCGCTCGGTGCCGACGCTGGCGGCGCTCTTTGCGCTCGTCACCGCGCTGTTCGTGCTGATGGGGGCGATCGACCTCGCCCGCAGCCGGGTGATGACCCGCGTCGGCGCCCGCCTGCAGGAGCGGCTGGAGCCGCGGGTCTTCGATGCCGCGTTGCGCGAGGGCGGGGCCGCGCCGGACTCGGCCGTCCTGCAGGGCGGCATGCGCGACCTCGATTCGGTGCAGCGGCTGGTCGGCTCGCCGCTGCTGCTGGCGCTGTTCGACCTGCCGTTCGCGCCGCTCTTCATGGCGGCGGTGTTCCTGCTGCATCCGATCCTCGGCCTCGTGGCGCTGGCGGGGCTCGTGGTGCTGGTCCTGACGACGCTGGCGAACCAGCTTTTCAGCCGCAAGCCGCTGCAGCAGGCCATGCGCTACGGCAAGGCGGCCGAGCGGATGGGCGATCTCTATCGCGACGCGGGAGAGCTTGTGGGCGCACTCGGCATGCGCGGTGCGGCGCATGCGCGGTGGAAGGCCGCGCGCGACGTCTCGGCGGTCGCGGCGGTCAGCGGCGCCGACCGGGCGGCGGGCTTCACCGTCTTCTCGCGCACCTTCCGCCTCTTTTTGCAAAGCGCGCTGCTCGCCGCCGGGGCCTGGCTGGTCCTGCGGGCCCAGCTGACGCCCGGCGCCATGATCGCCGCCTCGATCCTGATGGGCCGGGCGCTCGCGCCGGTGGACCAGGTGGTCGGCGGCTGGGCCTCGGTCCAGGCGGCTCAGGATGGCTGGCGGCGGCTCGCCGGGCTGCTCTCGCGCCGTCCCCCGCTCGCGCCCCGCACCGCGCTCCCCCGTCCCGAGGCGAAGCTGGAGGTGAGCCAGCTCTCGGTCGTGCCGCCCGGCCAGAACCTCGCCACGCTACGCGGCGTCAGCTTCGCGCTCGGCCCGGGCCAGGCGCTCGGCGTGATCGGCGCTTCCGGCGCGGGCAAGACGACGCTCGCCAAGGCGCTGATCGGCGCCTGGACCCCCGCCGCGGGCACCATCCGCCTCGGCGGCGCGACGCTCGACCAGTACGACCCGGACGTTCTGGGCCAGCTGATCGGCTACCTGCCGCAGCAGGTCACGCTGTTCGACGGCACCATCGCCGAGAACATCGCCCGCCTCTCGACCAAGCCGGACGCTGCGCGCGTCGTGGCCGCGGCGACGGCGGCCAACGCCCACCGCATGATCCTCGAGCTGCCCGAGGGTTACGACACTCTCGTCTCGCAGACCGGCGGGCGCCTCTCGGGCGGGCAGATCCAGCGCATCGGCCTCGCTCGGGCGCTCTATGCCGACCCGGTGCTGTTCGTCCTCGACGAGCCGAACTCGAACCTTGACAACGAAGGCTCCGAGGCGCTGAACCGCGCCATCCGCGCGATCAAGGCGCGGGGCGGCGCGGTCATCATCATGGCGCACCGGCCCGCCGCCATCAATGAATGCGAGCTCCTGCTGATGCTGGAGGGCGGCGTGCGCCGCGCCTTCGGCCCGCGCGAGGAGGTGCTGAAGGCGGTGGTGCGCAACGCGGGCGAGATCCAGCGGGCGGGCAGCGCCGGGACGGGTGTGGCATGAGCGACAAGGATCTCACGGCAGGCACCGACGCGCCCGCCTATCGCGTCACCGGCGTCACCGGCACCGCCTATTCGCCCGGCCGCACCGGCCAGCCGAACGGCGCGCCGCCGCCCGCGCGCGAGGCCGAGGCGCCGCGCGATCCGACGCCGCTCCGCCCCGAGCCGCCGCCGCCCCCGCGCCGGTGGTCAGCGCGTGGCGGCCTGCTGCTCGGCTTCATGGGCCTCCTGCTCCTCGTCGGGGCCCTGGGCGGATGGGCCTGGGGCGCGCGCATCGGCGGGGCCGTGGTCGCCCAGGGGCAGGTCGAGGTCGAGCTTCACCGGCAGGTCGTCCAGCACCCCGATGGCGGCGTGGTCGACGCGATCCTGGTCCGCGAGGGCCAGACCGTCGAAGCCGGGCAGCCGCTGATCCGCCTCGACGGCGCGCTGCTCACGACCGAACGCTCGATCGTCGAGGGCCAGTATTTCGAGGTCATGGCCCGCCGCGGCCGGCTCGAGGCCGAACGCGCCGATGCCGAGACCCTCACCTTCCCCGCCCCTCTGGTGGATGCCGCGGCCACCGATCCCGACGCCGCCGAGCTGATGCAGGGCCAGACGGCGCTGTTCGAGGCCCGGCTCGACACGCTGCGGCAATCGCTCGACCAGCTCGACAAGCAGGCCGAGCAGATGCGGGCCCAGATCGAGGGGATCAACGCCCAGTCCGCCGCGCTGGCCGAGCAGCGCGAGCTGATCGGGCAGGAGCTGGGCGATGCCCAGACGCTGCTCGACAAGGGCCTCGCGCAGGCGCCTCGGGTGCTGGCGCTGCGGCGCGACGCGGCGGGCCTCGACGGCCGGCTGGGCGAGCTGGCGGCCAGCCGCGCGCAGGCCGAGGCACGCATCACCGAACTCGACATCGAGCAGTTGCGCCTCACCGCCACCCGCCGCGAGAACGCCGAGGCCGAGCTGCGCGATCTCGGCTATCGCGAGCTGGAACTGGCCGAGCGCCGCCGTTCCCTCGGCGAGCAGATCGCCCGGCTGGAGATCCGCGCCCCGGTCTCGGGCATCGTCCACCAGTTGCAGGTGACGACGCCGCGCTCGGTCATCCGCCCGGCCGATCCGATCCTGTTCCTCGTGCCGCAGGACCGCCCGCTGGTGATCGCGGCGCAAATCGCCACCATCGACATCGACGAGGTCCGCCCCGGCCAACCGGTGCGGCTGCGCTTCTCGGCCTTCGCCTCGCGCACCACGCCCGAGATCGAGGGCGTGCTGGAGCGGATCTCGGCCGATGCCGTGACCGACGAGCGCACGCAGATGCCCTATTATCGCGGCGAGGTCAGCATCCCCGAGGCGGAGCGCGCCAAGCTCGGCAACCTGGTCCTCGTCCCCGGCATGCCGGTCGAGGTCTATGTCCTGACCGGCGAGCGGCGGCCGATCGACTACCTCATGCAGCCGCTGTCCAACTACTTCGCCCGCGCCTTCCGCGAGAGCTGAGCCTCACCAGTGCGGCGGCCGCTGGTCGGCAATGGGGATCGTGCCGCCGGCATCCGCCTCGCGCTCGGCCTCGCGCTCGAGCAGCTGGCCCACCCGGCGCGAGAGGCGGGCGAGCTCGGCATCCTGCCGGGCCACGACCTCGGAGAGCTCCTCCACCGCCCGCAGCGCATGGGCGAGCGCCGCCTCGATCCGCTCCAGCCGCCCGTCCTTGTCCATGCCCGCCCCCTTCGCTAGACCGGCGCCCGACCAGACCGGAAGCCGCCATGCCGCCAAGCCAGAAAATCCGCCGCCCGCGGGCCGAGACGCCCAAGGGCTTCCGCGACTATTTCGGCGCCGAGGTGACCGGGCGCAAGGCGATGCTGGACCGTATCGCCGCGGTCTACCACCGGCACGGCTTCGACGCGCTCGAGACCGCGGGGGTCGAGACGGTCGAAGCCTTGGGAAAATTCCTGCCCGACACCGACCGCCCCAATGCCGGCGTCTTCGCCTGGCAGGAGGAGGCGGTGCCCGGCGGCGGCTCGGGCGACTGGCTGGCTTTGCGCTACGACCTGACGGCGCCGCTCGCCCGCGTCGCGGCGCAATATCGCAACGACCTGCCCTCGCCCTACCGGCGCTACGCGATGGGCCCGGTCTGGCGCAACGAGAAGCCGGGGCCGGGGCGCTTCCGGCAGTTCTACCAGTGCGACGCCGACACCGTCGGCAGCGCCTCTCCCGCCGCGGATGCCGAGATCATCGCCATGCTGGCCGAGGCGCTCGAGGCGGCCGGGATCGCGCCGGGCGACTATCTGGTGCGGATCAACCACCGCAAGGTGCTGAACGGGGTGCTGGAGGCGGTCGGCGTCGCGGGCGAGCGGGCCGCCGCGGTGCTGCGGACCATCGACAAGTTCGACAAGATCGGCGCCGAGGGGGTGCGGCAGCTGCTGACCGCCGGACGCCGCGATCAATCCGGGGCCGAGATCGAGGGCGTGGGCCTGACCGAGGCCGCCGCCGCGCCGGTGCTGGCCTTCCTGACCTCCAAGGGCGCTGACAACGCGGCGACGCTCGACAACCTGCGCATGGCCGTCGGCGGCTCGGCCTCCGGCGCGGAGGGCGTCGAGGAGCTGGCGACCATCGCCACCCTGCTCGCCGCGCTCGGACTTGGCCCGGATCGCGTCGTCATCGATCCCTCCATCGTCCGCGGCCTCGCCTATTACACCGGCCCGGTCTTCGAGGCGGAGCTCACCTTCGAGGTGCTGGACGACAAGGGCCGCCCGCGCCAGTTCGGCAGCGTGGCGGGCGGCGGGCGCTATGACGATCTGGTCGAACGCTTCACGGGCCAGAAGGTGCCGGCGACCGGCGTCTCGATCGGCGTGGACCGGCTGCTCGCGGCGCTGCGCGAGAAGGGGCTGGCGGGGGAGGACGAGGCCGGGCCGGTGGTCGTGACGGTCATGGATCGCGCGCGGATGGCCGATTACCTCGCCATGGCCGCCGAGTTGCAGGCGGCGGGCATCCGGGCCGAGGTCTATCTCGGCAACCCCAGGAACTTCGGCAACCAGCTCAAATATGCCGACCGCCGCCGCGCGCCGGTGGCGGTGATCGCGGGCGAGGACGAGGCGGCGCGCGGTGTCGTGCAGCTCAAGGACCTCGACCTCGGCGCGCGGCTCGCGGGCGAGATCACGCACGAGGAATGGCGCTCGCAGCCGGCGCAGACCGAGGTCGCGCGCACGGGCCTGGTCGAGGGCGTCCGCGCGATGCTCGAGCGCGCCGCCGCGCGCCGATGATCGCCAAGACTGCCAAGGCCCGCACCGGTCAGCGCCTGCTCGCCGCCTTCCGCGAGGCGGGCGCGGACGAGGTCTCGCCCGACGTGCTGCTGCCCGCCGACACCCTCCTCGACCTCTACGGCGAGGACATCCGCGCGCGGGCCTATGTCACGACCGATCCCCTGCGGGGCGAGGTGGCGCTCAGGCCCGACTTCACCGTGCCGGTGGTGCGGCTGCACATGCAGGACGGGGCCGATCCGGCGCGCTACTGCTATCTGGGCGAGGTGTTCCGCAAGCAGGATCCGGGCGAGGAGCGGCCCGCGGATCCGCGCGACAACGAATACCTGCAGGTCGGCTTCGAGGTGTTCGACCGCGACGTGGCCACCGCCGATGCCGAGGTCTTCGCGCTCTTTCACCGGCTGCTCGCGCCCCTGCGGCTGACGCCGGTGATGGGCGACATGGGCCTCGTGCGCGACGCCATCGCGGCGCTGCCGCTCGCGGCCCTGCGCCGGTCGGCGCTCCTGCATCACATCTGGCGGCCGGTCAGGTTCGAGCGGCTGCTGGCGCGCTTCTCGGCTCCCGTGCCACCGCGCCACCCGGCCCGTTCGGAGGCCCCCTGGACCGGGCGTCGCTCGCGCGAGGAGATGGAGGCCCGCCTCCTGCGCCTCAAGGTCGATTCGGCCGAACCCCCGCTCGCCCCCGACGCGGCCGAGGCGCTGCGTCGGCTGCTCGCCGTTGCCGGCCCCGCACCCGCGGCGCTGACTGACCTGCGCCGCCTCGCCGGCGACTGGCCCGGCATCGCCGAGGCGGTCGAGCGCCTTGCGCGCCGCCTGTCGCTGATCGCAGGGGCCGGCGTGCCCCTCGACGTGATCGGCTTCGACGCCAGCCACGGCCGCGGCACCATGGAATATTACGACGGCATGACCTTCAGCTTCCTCGCCCCCGGAAGAGCCGACTGGCCCCCGGTCGCCTCGGGTGGCCGCTACGACCTGCTGACCGCCGAACTCGGCCGCGGGGCGGCGATCCCGGCGGTCGGCGGCATCATCCGTCCCGGCCTCGTGGCGGAACTGGAGGCCGGGCGATGCTGAAGCTCGGCCTGCCGTCCAAGGGGCGGCTGATGGAGGAGAGCTTCGCCTGGTTCGCGGCGCGCGGCATCATGCTGGGCCGGGCGGGCGGCGCGCGCGAATATGCAGGGCGGGTCGAGGGCGCGGACGGGCTGTCGCTGGTCCTGCTCTCGGCCGGCGAGATCCCGCGCGAGCTGGCTTCGGGGCGGATCGACCTTGGCGTGACCGGCTCGGACCTCGTGCGCGAGCGGCTGGCGGGCTGGCGCTCGGACGTGGTGGAGCTTGCTCCGATGGGCTTTGGCCATGCCGATCTGGTCCTCGCGGTTCCGGCCTGCTGGCAGGATGTCGAGACCCTGGACGATTTCTCCGCCGTCACGCGGGACTTCCGCGCCACGCATGGCCACCGGCTGCGGATCGCGACGAAATACCACCGCCTCGTGCGCGCCTTCCTCGCCGAGAAGGGCGTCGCTGACTACCAGCTTGTGGACAGCCAGGGCGCGACGGAGGGGACGGTGGCGAACCACACGGCCGAGGCGATCGCCGACATCACCAGTTCCGGCGAGACGCTGCGCGCGAACCACCTCAAGGTGCTGCCCGACGGGCTGATCCATGCGAGCCAAGCGACGCTGTTTGCGAATCGCCGCATGGCCAAATCCGGCGACCCGGCCTTCGTGGCCCTCGCCGCGCGGCTGAACTGACTATTCCTGCGCCAGCTCCTCGGCCCGCATCGCCACCGATTCGGCCCGCGCCGCCCATTCGTTGAGCGCCTCCCGCAGTTCCGGCGGAAACACCGGGACCTCGACCCGCTGCGGGTTCGACTTGAGCCGGTTCAACTCGCGCTCGGCCGATGCCGCCCGATCCTCGAGCGCGGACATCCGGTCGGCGAGCATCAGCCCGGCGAGCAGCAGGAGCCGCGCCTCGGGCATCCTTCCGGCCTGCTCGAGGATCGCCTGCGCCTCGGCGTCGAGAAGGCCCGCGGCACGGCGCAGCAGCCGCTCCTCCCCCTCCTGCGAGGTGAGGGTGTATTGCTTGTGCCCGATGGTGAAATCGACCTCGGCCATCACCGCTCCTCCGCTTCGGGATCGGCCATCGGCGTGGCCTCCGCGGTCCGCGGCAGGCCGCCCTCGGGCAGCGAGGGCAGGTCGCCCGCCGCCTCCTCGTCCCCGGCCGGGCCGCCGTCCTGGCGCCCCGTCAGCGCCTCGAGCGCGCCGAGGACATCGCCAAGCTGCGCGATCTCGGCCGCGCGGGCGGCCTTCAGGGCCTCGATCTCGGCCTCGAGCGCGCGGCGGCTGGCATCCTCCCCCCCGCCCTGCCCGTCCAACGCCGCCATCAGCGCGCGGTTGGCCGCGATCAGTTCGTCATTCGCCGCGGCCAGCCGCGCCGCCTCGGAGGCGCCCTCCGCCGCGGGCGCAGGGGCTTCCGCCTCCCGCGCGCGGATCAGGTCGATGCTCCGGTCGATCCGGTCCAGCGCCGCGAGCAGGCGCCGTTCGCTGGCGGAGAGGTCGCTCATTGATCTGTCCTTCGTCCGTCCTGCCCGTTGTTGCATCCGCACCCCCGGCCTGACAAGAACCCCGCGCGGGAAAGCGCCGCAAACCGCGATCTGCGACGGCGCACAGGAGGACCCCATGCGCGAGGCGAGCGTCAGCCGGGCCACGGCCGAGACCGAGATCGAGGTCCGCGTGAACCTCGACGGCAGCGGCGCCTATGACAACCGGACCGGCGTCGGCTTCTTCGACCACATGCTCGACCAGCTGGCGCGGCATTCGCTCATCGACCTGACGGTGCGCGCGACGGGCGATCTGCACATCGACGACCACCACACGGTCGAGGACACCGGCATCGCCTTCGGGCAGGCGCTGGCACAGGCGCTGGGCGACAAGCGCGGCATCCGCCGCTACGGCAGTTTTCACCTCGCGATGGATGACGCGCTCCTCCGCGCGGCGCTCGACCTCTCGGGGCGGCCGTTTCTGGTGTGGAACGTGGACTTCCCGACCGCGAAGATCGGCGCATTCGACACCGAACTGGTTCGCGAGTTCTTCCAGGCCCTGGCCACGCATGGCGGCATCACCCTGCATGTGGACCGCCTGCACGGGCTGAACAGCCACCACATCGCCGAGGCCGCCTTCAAGGCCGTCGCCCGCGCGCTGCGCGAGGCAGTGGAGCCGGACCCGCGCATGGGCGGCGTGCTGCCCTCGACCAAGGGCGCCCTCTGATGCGGGTCGCGCTCATCGATTACGAGAGCGGCAACCTGCATTCGGCCGAAAAGGCCCTGGCGCTGACAGGGCGCGACCTGGGCGCGACAGTCGCGGTGACGGCCGATCCCGAGGCGGTGCGCCGCGCCGACCGGATCGTGCTGCCGGGCGACGGGGCGTTCCCGGCCTGCCGCGCCGCGCTCGACGCGGTGCCGGGGATGGTCGAGGCGATGCGCGATGCGGTGCTGGACCGGGGTGTGCCGTTCCTCGGCATCTGCGTCGGCATGCAGCTTCTGGCGACCACAGGGCACGAATACGAGGAGACGCCGGGCTTGGGCTGGATCGGCGGACATATCCGCCGGATCGAGCCCGCGGACCCGCGCCTCAAGGTGCCGCAGATGGGCTGGAACGACCTCGAGGTGCTGCACCCGCATCCGCTGCTGGAGGGCGTCGCGACCGGCGACCACGCCTATTTCGTCCACAGCTACCAGTTCCACCCCGACGACCCCGCGCATCTGCTGGCCCGGGTGGATTTCGGCGGGCCAGTGACGGCGGTGGTGGGGCGCGACAACATCGCGGGCTGCCAGTTCCACCCGGAGAAGTCGCAGGCCGCGGGGTTGCGGATACTCGGCAATTTCCTTCGCTGGGCGCCGTAGGGTGCGTGGTTTCCACGCACCGTCGCCCCCGGTGCGTGCAGAGCACGCACCCTACCCGCTCACGCGATCGGCCCCGCCAGAAACCGCTTCATGTCCGCCGCCAGCTTCACCGCATGGGTGGCCGGAATCCCGTGCGCGCCGCCGTCGTATTCGATCAGCTCCGCCCCCTTCACCAGCTTCGCCACCCGGTGCGCCGTGGCCCCGATGGGCACGGTTGCATCCTTCGTCCCATGGATCGCCAGCACCGGCACATTGATCGCCCCCATGTCGGCGGCGAAATCCGTGCGCCCGAACGCGTCCACGCAGTCGAGCGTCGCCTTCAGGCTCGCCTGCATCGCCATCTTCCAGCTCCAGTGCAGGATGCCGTCGCTCGCGCCGCCGCTCATCAGGCCGTTGCCGTAGAACGACGGGAAGAAGTCCTTGAAGAACTGCGCCCGGTCCTTGCGGATGCCGTCCTTCATGCCGTCGAAGACGTCGCCCGTGGCGCCATGCGGGTTCGCCTCGGACTTCAGCAGCCCCGGCGCGACCGAGGAGACGAAGATCGCCTGCCGCACGCCGCGGCCCTCGTGCCGACTCATGTAGCGCGCGACCTCGCCGCCGCCCATGGAGAAGCCGGCCAGCGTCGCGTCGCTGAGGCCCAGCTCGCGCATCACCGTGGCGAGGTCGTCGGCCAGCGTGTCGTAATCGTAGCCCGTCCACGGCTGGTCCGAGCGCCCGAAGCCGCGCCGGTCATAGGCCACGACGCGATAGCCCGCCTCGGCCAGCGGCACCGCCTGGTACTCCCAGGCATCGGACGAGAGCGGCCAGCCGTGAATCAGCACGACCGGGCGGCCCTGCCCCCAGTCCTTGACGTAGAGCGACGTTCCATCGGCGGCGGTGATGCGGGACATGCGGACCTCCCTTGCTGTCGGGGGCCGAACCCTTGCGCCGCCGCGGGGTTCCTTACCGCACCCGCACCCAGGTCTGCGTCCGGCAGATCACCGCGATGCAGCCCTGGACCTTCAGCGTGCCGCCATCGAGCGTCATCTTCGAGGAATAGGTCCGGTCCGAGCCGGGGTCCCAGATCCTGCCGCCCGAGAATGCCCCGCCGCCATTGTCCTGCATGTCCGAGACGATGTTGCGCCCGGTGTTCGGCGACTGGAACTCGGTCCCGTCGGCGTGAAAGGACTTGATCAGCGTGCCGCACCAGCGGTCGCCGCAGGGGGCGAACTGGACCATGCCCACATCGCCGTTGTCGTTGGCCTGGGTCTGGAAGATGCCGCCGATCCCCTGCGCCTGCGCCGCCCCGGCGGCGAGCGCGAGGGCGGCGGCGAGTGCGAGCCTGTGCATCGATGAGCCTCCTTTCGTTTCGCCCGAAGCCTGCGCGGGCGGCTCGCGGCCGATCAAGCCTGACGTGGGGTTCCGGCGGCGGTCCGCCTGTGGCAAGCCGCGGCCATCAACAGGGAGCGCGCCATGATCCTCTACCCCGCCATCGACCTCAAGGACGGCAACTGCGTCCGGCTGCTGCGCGGCGACATGGCGGCCGCGACGGTCTTCGGCACCGACCCCGCAGCGCAGGCCCGCGCCTTTGCGGAGGCCGGGGCCGAGTGGCTGCATCTGGTGGACCTGAACGGCGCCTTCGCCGGGCATCCGGTGAACGCCGCGGCGGTGGAGGCGATCCTCGGCGCGGTGAGCATCCCGGTCCAGCTCGGCGGCGGCATCCGCGACCGGGCGGGGATCGAGGCCTGGCTGGAGAAGGGCGTGGCGCGGGTGATCCTCGGCACCGTCGCGGTCGAGGCGCCGGACCTCGTGCGCGAGGCGGCGGCCGCGCATCCGGGCCGGATCGCAGTCGGCATCGACGCGCGGGGGGGCCGGGTCGCCACGCGGGGCTGGGCCGAGGAGACGGAGGTCGAGGCCACCGACCTCGCCCGCCGCTTCGAGGACGCGGGCGTGGCCGCGATCATCTACACCGACATCGACCGCGACGGCGCCATGCAGGGGCCGAATGTCGAGGCGACAGCGGCGCTTGGGCGGGCGGTGACGATCCCGGTGATCGCCTCGGGCGGGGTCAGCCGCCTCGCGGACCTGCTGGCGCTGCGGGATACGGGCGCAATCGCAGGGACGATTTCGGGGCGGGCGCTCTATGACGGCGCGCTCGATCTGGGGGAGGCGCTCGCCGCCTTGCGGTAGGCGAAGATTTCCGCGCGAGGGATCGGGGCGCGTGACCCGATCCCGCTCCGTATGATGACGCAGCGCAACAGAGGGTCCCCGCACGCACGAAGGTGGGCGCAATCGCGCCCGCCTGTCGGGCGGGCGGGCGCGGACCCGTCCGCTTTGGCGGACGGGCGGGCCGTAACGGGGTCGTCAGGCGGTGAGCCCCTTCGGCACCGGCAGGCCGTTCGCCCGCGCCGCGGCGGTCACGGTATTCGCCAGCAGGCAGGCAATCGTCATCGGCCCGACCCCGCCCGGCACCGGGGTGATCGCCCCTGCCACGGCGCGCGCGGCGTCGAAATCCACGTCGCCGGCCAGCCCCTCGGGCGTCCGGTTGATGCCCACGTCGATCACCACCGCGCCCGGCTTGATCCAGCCGGCGCCGATCATCTTCGGCCGCCCCACCGCGGCCACCAGGATATCGGCCCGGCGGCACAGCCCCGGCAGGTCGCGGGTCCGCGAATGCGCCACCGTCACCGTCGCGCTGTCACGCAAGAGCAGCTGCGCCATCGGCTTGCCGACGATGTTCGACCGGCCCACCACCACCGCATCCAGCCCCGCGAGCGACCCCAACTCCTCACGCAGCAGCATCAGACAGCCGAGCGGCGTGCAGGGCACCATCGCCTCCTGCCCGGTCGCCAGACGGCCGGCGTTCTCGATATGGAAGCCGTCCACGTCCTTGGCGGGCGCGACCGCGCCCAGCACCGCCGCCTCGTCGATCTGCGCGGGCAGCGGCAGCTGGACGAGGATGCCATGCACCGCCGGGTCCGCGTTCAGGCGCGCGATCAGCGCCAGCAGATCGGCCTGCGGCGTCTCGGCGGGCAACCTGTGCTCGAAGCTCTGCATCCCGGCCTCGACGGTGGCCTTGCCCTTGGAGCGGACATAGACCTCGCTCGCCGGATCGGCGCCGACCAGCACCACGGCGAGGCCGGGCGTCAGGCCGTGCCCGGCCTTCAACGCTGCCACCTCCTCGGCCACACGCATCCGCAGCGCGGCCGCGCGCGCCTTGCCGTCGATCAACCGTGCCGTCATCCGTGGCCCCTTGCTCACGAGGCGCCGCGGCTGCGGGCCAGTTTTTTCTCGATGTAGTCGCGCAGCTCCTCGACCTCGGCCCGGCTCTCGGCCAGCGCGTCCATCGCGCCGCGAAGCTCGATCCCGGCCGCGGCGAGGCGGCTCGACAGGTCCGACTCGCGCGCTTCCAGCGTGGCGATGGCCTCCTCGGCCTCGTGGAGCTGCTGCGCCATGCGGTCCAGCTCGCCCATGTCGGCGCGGGTGGCGCGGGTCAGGCGGTGGATCAGCCAGCTGGCGAACCAGCCCATGACGAAGGCTGCGAACAGCGTCACGGCCGTGGCGACGATGAACTGCTCGCGGTCCATGGACGGTCCTTCAGTCGGGCGGGCCGGGCGAGACATGCGCGGCAATCGCGCTCGTCCCGGCGGTATAGCTGGCCGGGGGGTCGTCCGCAAAGCCGAGATCGTCGCGCAGGGCGTCGAGGTCGGCGTCGGTCTGGGGCCAGGCGATCGGCTCGGGCTCGTGCCGCTCCGGCGCGTCGTCCTCCTCAAGCGCCTCGGCTTCCGCCGCGACCAGCACGGGCGCCTCGCCCGCGCTCTCCGGTGCAGGCCCCCCGGTCACGCCGCTCACGAACGAGGCCGCCGCGGCCGGATAGCCGCCGACCGGCTCGGGCGAGAGCAGGCGGAACTCGATCCGCCGGTTCGCCTCGCGCCCGGCCACGGTCTCGTTGCTGGCGACGGGGCGGCTGTCGCCATAGCCGACCACGGTCATGTGGGTGGTCGTGATCCCGGCCCCGGCCATCGCCGCCCGCACCGCCTCGGCGCGCTGCTGCGACAGGCGCTGATTGAACTCTTCCGACCCACGCGAGTCGGTGTGCCCGCCGATCTCCAGCCGGAAGTCGCCGCAATGCTCGAGCGCCTCGGCGAGCGCGGCGAGCGACGGCTCGACCTCGCCCGCGATCTCCGGCCGGTTGGGCTCGAAGCCGATTTCGGACACAGCCAGGACCTCATTCGCCGCCGCGGCGCATTCGGCCCCATCCGGCAGGCCGAGGACCGGGTCCAGTCGGGGCTCGTAGCGGATGCCGAGCGCATAGGCCGCCCCCGCGCCGAGACGGCCGGCGAGCGCCGTCGCGGCGGCGTCTGACGCCGTGCGGCTGCCGGACACCCCCTGCACCCGGATCAGCGCCGGCGTGACCTCGACCGCACCCGTGGCCAGATCCCCCATCGCCTCGAGCGCGGCGATCACCCGCACCGTCCAGCCTTCCGGCACCGAGGGGTCCACCGTCAGCGCCGCATCGACGCTGGCGAAGCGCGAGCGCGCCAAGCTCTGGACCGCGTCGCGCATGGCCTCGTCGGGGACGCGGCCGCGCATGGTGAGGCGGCCGGAGCTGTCCTCGACGGCGACGAACTCCGCGGGCCGCGGCGCCTCGGCCGCGGGCGCGTCGCGGAGCGTGGTGAGGCGGAAGACATCGGGCAGGGTATGCTCGAGCCTTGCCGCCTGCTCGTCAAAGGCGGCGGCGGGGACCGTCGCGGGCGCGCGCAGGGCCACGTCGCCGTCCGAGAGGGTGACGGAGCCCTCGCCCAGCGCCGCGAGCGCCGAGATCGCGGCTGACGCGGCATCGGCCCAGCGCGGGGACGGGGCGCCGAGGCCGAGCGCGCAGTCGCTGGCCGTCGCCCCGGCCTGCCGCGCCGCCGCAAGGATGCGGTCGCGCGCGGCCTCGGTATCCGCGGCGCAGGCGTCGAAGCGCGCGCCCGCCTCGTCCATGACGAAGCGCAGGGCGAAGGGCGAGATGACCGGCCGGGGGGCCGAGATGTCGAGATCGAGGACCACCCCCTCGGGCGCCCGGCTGGTCAGCGCGCCCTCGAGCCGCGCCTTCTCCTCGGCGCTGTCGGTCAGCGCCGTCACCGCGACATGGCCGGGCGCCACGGAAATCTTCGCTCGCGGGGTGCCGGCCACCACCTCGAGCGCGAAGCCGAGCGCCTCGGCCCAGCCCTCGGGCGCGGGGAAGTCGGCGGTCTCGAGCAGGTCGGCGACCGGCACGCGGCCGGAACCGCCGGCGGTGCTGGCGATTGCGGCGGGATCGCTGGCCGCGGGCACGAGGCCGATCATCGAGATGCCGGAGTCGTTCCTGAGCAGCTCGACCTTGAACGCGGGCGGGGCGACGGGCGCTTGGCGCGCGACCTCGATGCGCTCCACGATGCGGCCCTGATCGACCGCCGTGCCCGCGGCGGCGAGGGCGCGCAGCCGCGCGCCCTCGTCGGGCGCGGTGCCGGTCAGCGCCACCTGCAGCCCGTCCGTCGCCACGCTGGCCCAGGGGAAGCCGTCGGCGAGCGCGCGGCGCACCTCGATGGCGGAGCGGTTCTCGATGTAGTCGGCGGCCTCGATCGCCCCGAACCACGCGCCCCCGGCCGCGCCCGCCATCAGCACCGCAGCCGCGAGGGTGGCGACGCCTTTGCGCGAACGGCGGCGGGGAGGGGGTCGGCTCATCGGTGCCTCGCGGCAGCTTCAGGACCGCGGGGGTTTAGCCCCACGCCGCCCGGGGGGCAATCAGACCAGCCCGGCCGAGGCGAGAAACAGCGCAAGGATCAGCCCGGCATCACGGTTGGAGCGGAACAATCTCAAGGCCAGTTCACCATCGCGTGGTCTGAACTGTCGCAGCTGCCACGCCAGATGCACCGCGAATCCCGCAAGTCCGCCGAGCGCCAGCCCCCAGGCGAGCGCGCTCTCCGGCCCCGCCATCACGATCGCGAGGGCGATGCCCGCGACTGATGCCACCGCGAAGCCCGAGAGCCAGCGCAGACTGTTGTCGCCGAAACGGCGGGCGGTGGATTTGACGCCGATCAGCTCGTCGTCCTCGATGTCCTGATGGGCGTAGATCGTGTCGTAAACCAGCGTCCAGCAGATTCCGGCGAGCCAGAGGATCACCGCGGGCGCCTCCAGCCGCCCGGCATGGGCGGCATAGGCCAGCATCGCGCCCCAGTTGAAGGCGATGCCGAGGAACACCTGCGGCCACCAGGTGAAGCGCTTGGCGAAGGGGTAGATGGCGACCGGGATCAGCGACAGCACCCCGAGCCAGATCGCCGCCGGGCCGAGCGTCAGCAGCAGCGCGAACCCGATGAGACACTGCACCACCAGCCAGACGAAGGCTCCCCGCGCCGTCACCCGACCCGAGGGCAGCGGCCGGATGCGGGTGCGCTCGACCTTCGCGTCGATGTCGCGGTCGGTGAGGTCGTTCCAGGTGCAGCCCGCCCCGCGCATCACCACCGCGCCGATGCCGCAGGCCACGGCGATCCAAAGCGCCCGCCAGCCGGGACCGTGGGCGATCATCGCGAGGCCGATCCCCCACCAGCAGGGCAGCAACAGCAGCCAGGTGCCGATCGGCCGGTCGATGCGACTCAGTCGCAGCCACGGCCGCCACGACGCGGGGGCGCTGCGGTCCACCCAGTTGCCGGCCGGGGCGTCGGGCTGCGCGCCTGCGGCTGGCGCGGCGCTGCGGGCTGCCATAGGAACAGACCTCATGGGACAGGTGCGCCTCTACATAGACCAGCCGCTCGGCGGGGGACAAGAAGCGGGGCTGGACACCGCGCAGGCGCATTATCTCGGCGGGGTCATGCGGCTTGGGCCGGGTGCCGAGATCGAGGCGTTCAACGGGCGTGACGGCGGCTGGTCCGCGCAGATCGTCGAACTGGGCAAGCGCGGCGGGCGGATCGAGGCCGTGGCGCAGGTGAGGCCGCCGCTGCCGCCGCCGGACCTCTGGCTGATGTTCGCGCCGATCAAGAAGGCGCGCACGGATTTCATCGTCGAGAAGGCGACCGAGCTCGGCTGCGCGCGCATCCTGCCGGTGGCGACCGAGTTCACGCAGGCCGGGCGGATCGCGCGCGACCGGCTGCAGGCCCATGCCGTCGAGGCGGCCGAGCAATGCGGCGGCACGCATGTGCCCGAGGTGGCGGAGCTCTCGCCGCTCACGCGGGTGCTGGACGGCTGGGACGAAGGGCGGCGCATCCTCTGGGCCGACGAATCGCGGGTCGGCCCGGCGGAGACGCTGGCGGGACTGCCGCGCGGCCCCTGGGCGATTCTGATCGGGCCGGAGGGCGGGTTTTCGGAGGCGGAGCGGACGCGCCTCGGGGGGAGCGGCGTCGTGACGCCGGTTAGCCTGGGGCCGCGGATCCTCCGCGCGGACACCGCCGCCTGCGCTGCCATCACGCTTTGGCAGGCGGCGCTCGGGGACTGGGGCGGTTCGCGGATGACGTGACGCAGCGTCGCCGCCCGTCGCGCATCTGGCTCAACGCTCGTCCCGCGCTGAAGTTTCTGCACGCGCACGAGGCTTTATGCCGCATCGCAGCACCTTGATTCAGCGCTGCGTCGTAGCTATGTAGAAGCTGAACGGGCACCCGCGAAAAGTTAATAGAACTCGGGCAGTTATGTAGAAGCTGCATAGCTGGATTGCCGCCGGCCCCCCTGCTCGTTCGGCCTGACGAGGTCTATGTCGGCGGCATCGAGGAACAAAGCTACCGGCATCCGGCCGGTGCCAACTTCAGGTGACAGAATGACTGCAATCGACAGCCGCGCCCATGTCGCGGCGGCCCCCGGTATGTTCTCCCGCGTCTCCGCGACGCTGAACAACTGGTACAACACCCGCGTGACCCGGCGCGAACTCTCGCGGCTCAGCGACCGCGAGTTGGACGACATCGGCCTCGTCCGCGGCGACATCGACCGGATCGCGCGCGGCCTCTGAGCCCCGCGCCATCCAGCCCAAAGGCCCCGTTCGGCGCTCCCGAACGGGGCCTTTCTCGTTTCACGCCCGCCGCATCGCCAGGGTGGTCCATTCGCCGAGGTCGTCGCGGCGCTCGGTCGCGAAGCCCTGCGCGTGGTAAGCCGCCTCGACCGCCTCCGCCTGCGGCACGAGGATGCCGCTGAGGATCGCCCGCCCGCCCGGCGCGATACTGGCGGCCATGTCGGGCGCGAGGTCGATCAGCGGCTGCTTGAGGATGTTGGCGAAGACGAGGTCGTAGGGCGCCGCGGCCTCCAGCAGCGGATGGTCGAAGCCCTCGGCCACCACGCATTCCACCCGCCCCGCGAGGCCGTTGGCGATAACGTTCGCGGCCGCCGTCTCCACCGCCAGCGGGTCCATGTCGCCCGCGACGACCGTGTGCCTGAACACCCGCGCGGCGGCCATCGCGAGGACCGCCGTGCCGCAGCCGATATCCGCGATCCGCTCCGGCCGCTCTCCCGCCTCGATCAGCCGGTCGAGCGCCTCGAGGCAGCCGCGCGTGGTGCCGTGATGCCCGGTGCCGAAGGCCATCGCCGCCTCGATCAGCAGCGGCTCGGCGTCCGGCGGCACCTTGTCGGCGTCATGCGCGCCGTGGACGAAGAACCGCCCCGCGACGACGGGCTTCAACTCACGCCGCACATGCGCGACCCAGTCCACCTCGGGCAGTTCCGACACCGCGAAGGGCTGCGCGCCCGCGGCCGCGGCCAGCAGCGCGAGCGCGACCTCGTCGGGCGCCTCGGTGAAGTAGAGCCCGACCTCCCAGCTGTCGGAGCCGTCCTCGACCTCGAAGACCCCGCTGCCCGCGGGCAGGGGGTCCAGCACCTCCTCGCCCTGCGCGGCCAGCGCCTCGGCCGCGGCGCGTCCGGGCAGGTGGGTCAGCGCGGTCCAGGTGGCCATCAGGCCGGCTCGTGCGGCTCGGGCATGGAGGCCTCGACCCCGGTGCCGCGCATCGCGCAGTAGCCGTTGGGGTTGCGGTCGAGATACTGCTGGTGCGGCTCCTCCGCCGGCCAGAACGGCCCGGCGGGGATGATCTCGGTGGTGATGTGCTTGAAGCCCGCCACCCCGAGGCGGTTGTCGTAATCCACCTTCGACGCCTCTGCCTGCGCCCGCTGGGTGTCCGAGAAGGTCATGATGAGCGAGCGGTATTGCGAGCCCACGTCGTTGCCCTGCCGGTTGCCCTGGGTCGGGTCGTGGTTCTCCCAGAAGGCCTTCAGCAGCTTCTCGTAGCTGACGCGGCTCGGGTCGAAGACCACGCGGACGACCTCGGCATGGCCGGTGTCGGTGCGGCAGACCTGCTCGTAGGTCGGGCTCGGGACATGGCCGCCGGCGAAGCCGACCTCGGTCATCCAGACGCCGTCCATGTTCCAGAACAGCCGCTCGATGCCCCAGTAGCAGCCCATGCCGAAGACCGCCTGCTCGAAGCCATGCGGCACCGGCTCGTTCATCGGGCGGCCGAAGATGCGGTGGATGGGACCGGGTGAGTGGCGCTGATCGTTCATCGGGAATGTCTCCTTGAGGGGCCGGGACAACGCCCCGCCGGGGAAGGCGGTTCAGCCTTGGATATGGCGGCTCGCCCCCGCCGCCGCAATGTCGGGCAGGCGGCCGGCGGTCATGTGGCGCTTGCCCGCGAAGCCGGGACGGCGCTCGACCGCGAAGCCCGCGGCGGTCAGCGCGCGGCGGACATGGCCCGCGGCGGTGTAGGTGGCGAAGCTGCCGCCGGGGGCGGTGTGGCGGGCGACTTCGGCCAGTAGCGCCTCGCCCCAGAGTTCGGGGTTCTTTGCGGGCGAGAAGCCGTCGAGAAACCAGGCGTCGACGCGACCCGGCCAGAGGCGCAGCGTCTCGCGCGCGTCGCCGGGGATGATCTCGGCCTCCACCTCGCCGACGCGGAAGCGGGTGCCGGTGGCAAGGCCCGCGCGCAGTTCGGCGGCGAGGGGGGCGAGCGCGGGGAAGGCGGCGTGGGCGCGGGAGAGGTCCCGCTCGCCAAGCGGAAAGGCCTCGAAGCTGGTGAAGCGGATCGGGACCGTGGTGATGCTGGCGAGGGCGAGCAGGTTCAGGCCGGTGCCGAAGCCGAGTTCGGCGACGTGGAAGCCGGGGCGCAGCCGCTCGGGCAGACCGTTGCCGTCGAGGAAGACGTGGCGGGTCTCGGCCAGCCCCCCGGCGAGGCTGAAATACGGATCGTCGAAGCGCCGCGACACCGGGACGCCCCCTTCGCGCCAGTCGAGCGGCTGGTCGGGATCAGTCATGCGCGCTACCTCTCGCGCGGGCCTAGCCGCAGAGGAACGCGCATGTCCAGCGAAGTCACGGTGGTCGGCGCGGGCATCTTCGGGCTCGCCTGCGCCTGGGCGATGGCCCGGCGCGGGGCGCGGGTGCGGGTGCTGGAGGCGGCGCGGATCGGGGCCGGGTCGTCGGGCGGGAATGTGGGGGCGCTGAGCCCGCATGCGCCGGAGAACTGGAACGAGAAGAAGCAGGTTCAGCTGGAGAGCCTGCTCGCGGCCGAGGGTTTCTGGGGCGAGGTGGCTGCGGCGGGCGGCGTCGATTCCGGCTACGGGCGGATCGGGCGGTTGCAGCCGGTGGCAGCGGACGGCGTTGCGAAGGCCGAGGCGCGGATTGCGGCGGCGAAGGCGCATTGGCCCGAGGGCTTCGGGATGCGGCTGGTCGACGCGCCGGAGGGGCTTGAGGGCCTGTGGCTGCACGACAGGCTCTCGGCCCGGATCGCCCCGCGCCGGGCCCTCGCGGCGCTTGCGGCGGCGATCCGGGCGGCGGGGGGCGTGATCAAGGAGGGGTGCGGCGAGGTCGGGCCGGAAGGGCCGACGCCGCCGGTGGTCTGGGCCACCGGGGCGCCGGGGCTGGCGGTTCTGGGCGCGGGCGGCGGCGTGAAGGGCCAGTCGGCGCTGCTGGCGCTTCCCGGCGCCTCCGGGCCGCAGCTCTACACGGACGGGCTGCATGTCGTGCCTCATGCGGACGGCACCGTGGCGATCGGCTCGACCTCCGAGCGTGCGTTTTCCGACGGCACCGCCACCGACGCTCAGCTGGACGCCTTGATCGAGCGCGCCCGTGCCGCAGTCCCTGCCCTGCGCGATGCCCCGGTTGCGGACCGCTGGGCGGGCGTGCGCCCCCGCGCCGCCTCGCGCGCGCCGCTGGTCGGGGCGTGGCCGGGGCGGCCGGGTCACGTGATCGCCAATGGCGGCTTCAAGATCGGCTTCGGCATGGCGCCATGGGTCGCCGCAGCGGTGGCGGACCTCGTCCTCGGCGGGGACAACCGCATCCCGGCGGCTTGGCGGGTCTCGTAAGATCGCGCCGCCGCGAGCCGGCGTCGCCTGTGGCAGGCCTCGTCGCGACAGAGGGCAGCGTCCGCCCTGGTGGACGCCAAGCGTCCGCCGTGGGGAGAGCGGACGCTGACCGATCCGCGGGGCGGATCGGTCCTCCCGCGGCTGACGCTGCGCGCAAATGGGCACAGGGTCCCATTTGCGGACGCGGGACGGTGGGAGCCGATGCCTCCGATCTGCCCCCTTCCTGTCACTGGCTCCTCGATAGAAGCTAATCTTCCTGCGCGGCCAGCTTTTCCGCCTGATCATGCGCGGCGAGCGCGTCGATCACTTCGCCCAGATCGCCCTGCATCACCCGGTCGAGCGCATAGAGCGTCAGGCCGATGCGGTGATCCGTCAGCCGCCCCTGCGGGAAGTTGTAGGTGCGGATGCGTTCCGAGCGGTCGCCGCTGCCGACCTGGCCCCGGCGCTCGGCGGCGCGGGCGGCGTCGGCGCGGGTGCGCTCCATGTCGTAGAGGCGGGCGCGCAGGACGGCCATCGCGTTGGCCCGGTTCTGGTGCTGCGATTTCTCGGAACTGGTGACGACGATGCCGGTCGGCAGGTGGGTGATCCGCACGGCCGAATCGGTGGTGTTGACGTGCTGCCCGCCCGCGCCCGACGAGCGCATGGTGTCGATGCGGATGTCCGCGTCGGGGATGGCGATGTCCACCTCCTCGGCTTCGGGGAGGACCGCCACGGTCGCGGCGGAGGTGTGGATGCGGCCCTGGCTCTCGGTCTCGGGCACGCGCTGCACGCGGTGGACGCCGCTTTCGTATTTCAGCCGCGCGAAGACCCCCTCGCCCTCGATCCGCGCGATCGCCTCGCGCACGCCGCCGAGTTCGTTGGTGGTGAGGTCCATCAGCTCGAACCGCCAGCCCTGCGCCTCGGCGTGGCGGTGATACATCCTGAGCAGGTCGCCCGCGAAGAGCGCCGCCTCATCGCCGCCGGTGCCGGGGCGGATTTCCATGATCGCGGGCCGGGCGTCGGCGGCGTCGTTGGGCAGCAGCGCGAGGCGCAGCGCGTGCTCGAGATCGGGCAGGCCTTCACGCAGGCGCGAGAGCTCCTCCTCGGCGAGGCTGCGCATCTCCGGGTCGGCCAGCATGGCCTCGGCCTCGGCGATCCCGGCTTTCGCCGCGCGCCAGTCCGCGATCCCGGCGACGACCGGCCTCAGGCCCGAATATTCCCGCGACAGCCGCGCGATCTCGTCGGCCGTTGCGCCTGCCGACAGCCGCGCCTCGAGATACTCGAAGCGCTGCACGATCTGGTCGAGACGGTCGGCGGGCAGCATCGCGCCCGCTTAGCCGCGCGAGGCGGGGGCGGCAAGGCGGCGGGTCCAGCCCCAGAGGCAGATGAGCTCCACCGCGACATGCGCGCCCGCGATGGCCGTGGCGCCGGTCGGGTCGTAGGGCGGCGAGACCTCGACCACGTCGCCGCCGATCAGGTTGATGCCGGCGAGCCCCCGCAGCAGCGCCGCCGCCTGCCAGCTGGCGAGCCCGCCCCAGACCGGCGTGCCGGTGCCCGGCGCGAAGGCCGGGTCGAGGCAGTCGATGTCGAAGGTGATGTAGGTTGGGCGCTCGCCCACAACGTCGCGGATGCGGGCGAGGGTCGCGTCGATGCCGTCGCGGTGGACGCTGGCTGCGTCGAGGATCGTCACGCCGCGGGTGTCGGGGTTGTCGGTGCGGATGCCGACCGACACGGTCGACTCGGGCCGCACCACGCCCTCGTTCAGCGCCTTGTAGAGGAAGGTGCCGTGGTCGATGCGGGCCGGGTCGTCATCCGGCCAGGTGTCGGAATGGGCGTCGAACTGGATCAGCGCCGGCGGCCCGAAGCGCGCGGCATGGGCGCGCAGGATCGGCAGCGTGACGGAATGATCGCCGCCAAGCGCAATGCAGCCGACGCCCGCGGCGAGGATCGCGGCGACATGGGCCTCGATGCGGGCGGGGACATCGGCCACGCGGGCATAGTCGAAGGCCATGTCGCCGTGATCCATGATCGCCAGTTCCGTCAGCGGGTCGTAGCCCCAGCCGAAGGGCGCGTCGAAGGCTTGCAGGGTCGAGGCCTCGCGGATCGCGCGCGGCCCGAAGCGGGCGCCGGGGCGGTGCGTCACGGCCTGGTCGAAGGGGATGCCGGTGATGGCGAGATCGGCCCCCGTCAGGTCCTTGGTCCATCGGCGACGCAGGAAGGACGGCGCCCCGGCGAAGGCGTTCTCGAAGGTCGGGCCGCGCAGATCCCCGCGGGTCAGCGCCTCGTCAACTTGCGAAGCCGCATCCTCGAGCGCCATCTGCCATCCTCCCATCCGCCCGCTGTTTCTTAGGATATCGGTGCAGATCAGGGAACCTCCGCAGAGGCCACGCATGGTCCCTATGCAGGAAGGAGAGGACCAAGTCCCCAGCCCGTCCCGCGCTCCCCGCCACCCTGCTGGAGGCAACTGCCATGCCGCTCGGCGCGCAGACCGCCGCAGCCCCGGCCGAGGACACGGCACCTGCCTGACGCAAAATCACCAAGGGCCGCCCCGGAAGGCGGCCCTCTGCCTGAGTGCAGGCCGGATCAGCTGCCCTTCTTGGCCTCGACGTTGATGACGAGTTTGATCTCGTCGCTGACCGCCGGGGCGAAGGCGCCGAGATTGAAGTCGGTCCGCAGCAGGGTGCCGGTGGCCGCGAAGCCGGCGGTCGGCAGCTGCGTGACCGGGTCCACCGCGGTCTGCCGCAGGGTGACGTCGAGGACCAGCGGCTGCGTGACGCCGTTCAGCTCCACATTCCCCGTCACCTTGGCGGTCTTGTCGCCCGTGGGCTCCACCGAGGTCGACCGGAAGGTGATCGCGGTGTCGGGCGCCGCCCCGGCGAAGAAGTCGTCGCCCATCAGATGCTCGTCGAGCAGGGCCGAGACGGACTTCAGGGCGGAGAGCGGGAAGCTCGCCTCGACCGAGGAGTTCGCGGGATTGTCCTGATCCAGCGTGACCGTGCCGGTCACGCCGCGAATCGTTCCGGTGGAAGTCGAGAAGCCCATGTGATCGTAGCTCCAGATCACATGGCTGTGTTCGGGGTCGAACTCCCAGGTGCCGCCCGGCTCGACCATCTCGAGGCCGCCGCTGTCGGCGGGCGCGGCGTCGGCCGTTGCGGCATTGGCCGCCGTCGCGTCGGCGCTGGCCGGGGCTTCGGCCGCGGGGGTGGCCGGAGCCTCGGCGGCAGGGGCGGTCGCATCCGCGCCAGGCGCCGGGGCGGTCTGCGCGAAGACCGGCAGCGCTGTGGCGAGGATCAGCGGAGCGGCAAGGATCAATCCGGCGCGTGTCAAGGCGATCTCCTTCCATGTCATGGGAACGGTGGCCGGCGACGAACGTCCGCCGGGCGATTCGAGTTGCGCGCGGCGGCGGCCCTGATATAAGCCCGCATCCTTTCCGCCGATATGAGATCAAACGGCGTAGCCTCTCGTGGCGGGGTGCGGAAAGGCAACCGCCCGCCTATGAAGCCGCCCGATACGAACCGAAGGATCGCCCATGCCGCTTTACGAGCATGTGCTGATCGCCCGCCAGGACCTGTCGAACACGCAGGCCGAGGGGCTGATCGAGCATTTCTCCACCGTTCTCGCCGACAATGGCGGCAAGGTGGTCGAGCATGAATACTGGGGCGTGCGCACGCTCGCCTACAAGATCAACAAGAACCGCAAGGGCCATTACGCCTTCCTGCGCAGCGACGCCCCCTCGGCGGCGGTGCAGGAGATGGAGCGTCTGGCCCGGCTGCATGACGACGTCATGCGGGTGCTGACCATCAAGGTGGACGAGCATCAGGAAGGCCCGTCGATCCAGATGCAGAAGCGCGACGAGCGTGACCGCGGCGACCGCGACCGCGGCCCGCGCGGCGATCGTGACCGTGGCGACCGTGACCGCGGTGATCGCGGCGGGGATCGTGGTGATCGTGGGGCCGACCGCGGCGACCGCGGCCCGCGGCCGGAACGGACCTGAGGGAGAACTGACAGATGGCAACCAAACCGTTCTTCCGCCGCCGCAAGGTCGATCCGTTCGGCGGCGACAACGCGCCCGTGATCGACTACAAGGACACCCGCCTGCTGCAACGCTACATCAGCGAGCGCGGCAAGATCGTGCCGTCGCGGATCACCGCCGTCTCGGCCAAGAACCAGCGCAAGCTGGCGCAGGCGATCAAGCGCGCGCGCTTCCTCGCGCTGCTGCCCTACGCCGTGAAGTGAGGGGGACCCTGCAATGCAAGTGATCCTGCTGGAGCGCGTCGGCAAGCTCGGCCATATGGGCGATGTCGTGTCGGTGCGCGAGGGCTATGCCCGCAACTTCCTGCTGCCGCAGGGCAAGGCGCTGCGCGCGACCGAGGCCAACATCAAGGGCTTCGAGGCGCGCAAGGCCGGCCTCGCGCAACAGAACGAGGACTCGCGCAAGACGGCCGAGGCCGTGGCCGAGACGCTGGACGGCAAGACCTTCGTGATCATCCGCTCGGCCTCCGACGCCGGCGCCCTCTACGGCTCGGTCAGCCCGCGCGATGCGGTTGATGCCGCCAACGAGGCCGGCTACGCTCTCGAGCGGCGCATGATCGTGCTCGCCGCGCCGATCAAGGAGCTGGGCGTGCACGACGTGCGCGTGCACCTGCACCCCGAGGTCGATGTCACGATCCGCCTGAACGTCGCCCGCTCGCCCGAGGAGGCCGAGTTGCAGGCCTCGGGCCGCACGATCCAGGACGCGCAGGCCGAGGCGGATGCCGAGGCCGAGTTCGAGATCGCGGGCCTCTTCGACGACCTCGGCGCGGCGGGCCGCGACGAGGACGGCGAGCCGGTGTCGCGCGACCGCGAGTTCTGAGCCAAGCCTCCCTGACGATTCTGGAAACGCCGCCCCACCCGGGGCGGCGTTTTCGCATCTGCGGCGTCGGGCCGGGGCAAGGCCGTCAGCGGACCGGACGCATCATCTCCCGGCGGCTTGCGCGGAACATTCGCGCCGCACCGCAAGTTGAACCGGCGAGCCCGCGGCGCTGCCGCGCTTCAGCCCGAGGATGCCCGATGAGCCACAGCGATTCCCCCCTCACCGCGCCCGCGCCGGGCGCCGCCTCCGCCTCCGACCCGATCGACCGCCGTCAGGAGACCTACCGCCCCTCGCCCTATCCGCCGCGCGGCGTTCCGCCCTCGGGTGACGTGTCTCCGGACGGCACCCGGCCCTGGCCGCGCACGTCGCTGACCAGCAAGGTCCTGGTCTATGGCGGCATCGGCATCGCGGCGGCGGCCGCGACCGCGGGTGCGGTCCTTGCCGTCCGCGCGGTGGTGGACGCCATCTCGGGCGATGACGACGACGAAGATCGCGTCGAGGAGGCCCGCGAGCGTGCGCGGCGGCGTCAGCGCAGCCGGATGCCGCGCAACGCCTACGCCCCCCGCGGCCGAACGCCCCGCTATGCCGTCGGCGGCTTCAACGAGCCCGAGGAAGATCAGGAGCGTTTCGAGCGCGCCCGTTCCGCCCCGCGCCGCCGCCCGCCGCCGCAGCGTCCCATGGGCGCGGGGCTGCTCGACGACGTGAACCACACCGTCGCCGACATGACCGACGGCGTGCGCAACCTGCTCGACACGGTGAACGCCGCCGTGAAGGGCTTCCAGAGCGTCGCGGGCCAGGCCGGCGGCATCATGGACGAGTTCCACAATGCCGCCGACACGGTCCGCAGCATGCTCGACACCGCGGCCCCGGATCGACAGCGCCGGCCGCGTCCCGCTACCGCGCGCCCTTCTCGGCGCGATGTCGTCGACCTGCGCGACGAGACCGAAGCCGAGCACCGCGCCGACACCCGCACCCATAACCTGTGAGGCCGGGGCGCCCTCATCGGCGCCCCGTCCCTCCCCTTCCTCACCCGAGGCGAAATGCCCAGCCCTACCCCGCGCTCCGTGACCGATGCGCTTCTCGGCGACCTCACCCCCGAGGCGCGACGGCGTTTCCACCTCGACCCGCCGCCGGGGGCCGGGACCGCAGCACCGCAGGACAGCGGCACCCTCCGCAACGCCGGGATCAAGGCCGAGAAGGCCAAGGGCGCGCCGCCGCGGGTGCCGGGCGCGCCCTCCTCGCCCTGGCAGCTGAGCCGGGCGTCCTGGATCGAGACCTTCAAGCGCGTGGTGAAGGAGTTCTCGAAGGACCGCGTGACCTCGGTCGCGGCCGGCGTGACCTTCTTCGGGCTGCTGGCGCTGTTTCCGGCGATCACGGCCCTCGTGTCGATCTACGGCCTGTTTGCCGACAACCAGACCATCCTCGACCAGATCGGCGCGCTGAACCGCATCCTGCCGCAAAGCGCGGTCGAACTGATCCGCGGCCAGATTGTCGCCATCGTCGACGCCCCGGCGCGGGCCCTCGGAATCGCCACGGTGGTCGGCCTGCTGGCAGCGCTGTGGAGCGCGATGGGCGGCATGAAGGCGCTGATTCAGGCGCTGAACATCGCCTGGTTCCAGACCGAGCGCCGGGGCTTCATCAAGCTGAACCTGCTCGCGCTCGGCATGACGCTGGGCGGCATCGTCCTGGTGATCGCCTTCATCGCGGCCATCGCGGTCCTGCCCGCGATCCTGAACGCGCTCCCCGGCAGCAGCTTCTGGGGCACGGTCGCGAACTGGGCCCGCTGGCCGCTCATCGTGATCGCGCTGACCGTGGCGCTCGCGGCCCTCTACCGCTTCGCGCCCGACAAGGACGACGCCAAGTGGCACTGGATCTCGCCCGGCGCGCTGATCGCCACGGCCGGGCTGCTGATCGCCTCGGTCCTGTTCTCGTGGTACGCGTCGAACTTCGCCAATTACAACGAGACCTACGGCTCGCTCGGCGCCGCCATCGCGCTGATGATGTGGCTGTGGATCGCCTGCACCGTGGTGCTGGTCGGTGCCGAGGTGAACAGCGAGGTCGAGCGCCAGATCCAGAAGGAGAACGGGATTCCGCTCGAGGATGATGCGGCCAAGGATACGAGTGAGTGAGGCGGGTGAAACCCGGGGGAGGGCGGCCTTTACACGAGTAAGGACATTCCTTACCTTGTGGGAGGAGGGGGACCAAGCCCATGATCCAGTCCCGGCTGACAACAAAAGCGCAGACCACGATCCCCGCCCCGGTCCGCAAGGCGCTCGGGCTCAAGGAGGGTGATCTGGTCAGCTACCGGATCGAACAGGGCCGCGTCATCATGACACGGGCGGAGAACCCGCCCGACGACCCCTTCGCCACCTTCTCCGAATGGGACAGCGCGGCGGACCGCAAGGCCTATGCCGATTTCTGAGGCCCCGGGAGCGGTAGTGCGCGTTCCGTTCCCCTATACCGACGCCGAGACCCGCCAGCATCGCCCGGCCCTCGTGGTGGCTCAGGCAGGCTCGGGTGCGGAGCCGTTCCTGATCTGGGTCGTGATGATTACCTCGGCCGAGAACCGCGGCTGGCCCGGCGATGTGGAGATTGCCGACTCCCGTAGCGCGGGTCTTCCCGCAGCGTCGGTCGTCCGCACCGCCAAGATCGCGACGATCGATCTCGCCCGAGCCGAACCAAGGGGCCGGATCGCGGCGCAGGAACTGTCCTCGGTGAGGGCTGCGATCGCAGCGCGGCTCGACATGACAGTTGAGGATCGCACCCTCTGAGACAAGAGAACCTGCCGACCTCGCGGCCGGCAGGTTCAAGATGCGCAGACCCTCGCCCGCGAAAGCCGATCGGGAAGGCCTCAGACCTCGTCCAGCGCCTCGATCGCCTTCTCCAGCTCTTCCTTCGTCACCTCGCGGTCGGTGACCTTCGCGCCCTCGACGATGTGGTCCACCACCTTGTCCTCGAAGATCGGCGCGCGCAGCTGCTGCTGGGCGGCGGGGGTGTTCTGGATGTATTCGAAGAAGGCGCGCTCCTGGCCGGGGAAGTTGCGGGCCTGGTTCATCACCGCCTGCGTCATTTCCTGATCGGAGATGGCCACGCCGGCCTTCTGGCCGATCTCGGCCAGCAGCAGGCCGAGGCGGACGCGGCGCTCGGCCAGCTTGCGGTGCTCCTCGGTCGGCTCGATATGGGCGTGGTCGTGGCCGTGCTCCTCCGGGTGCTCCTCGTGCCACAGCTGATGCGCGATCTGCTCGGCCTCGGCCTGCACCAGGCTCGGCGGCAGGTCGAACTTCACCCGCTCGTCCAGTCGGTCGAGCAGCGCCCGCTTCATCACCTGCCGCGCCGCGCCCTTGTATTCGGCGCCGATGCGGTCGCTGATCTGGGTGCGCAGCGCGGCGAGGTCGTCGGCGCCGTAGCGCTTGGCCAGCGCATCGTCGATCTCGGCCGGCTTGCCGGCTTTCACCGCCTTCACCTTGGTATGGAACACCGCTTCCTTGCCGGCGAGATGCGCCGCGCCGTAGTCGTCGGGAAAGCTGACGGTCACGTCGCGCTCGTCGCCGGCTTTCGCCCCGACGAGCTGCTCCTCAAAACCGGGGATGAAGCTGCCGGAGCCGAGGACCAGCGGGAAATCCTCGGCCGAGCCGCCCTCGAAGGCCTCGTCGCCGATCATGCCCTTGAAGTCGATCACGATCTGGTCGTCGTTCTCGGCCGCGGCGCCCTCCTCGCGGTCCTCGAAGGTGCGGGCGTTCTTGGCGAGGTTCTGCAGCGCCTCGTCCACGGCGGCCTCGTCGGCGGGGACGACCAGCCGCTCAAGCTCGAGGTCCGAGAGATCCGTCTCCGGGATGTCGGGCAGCGATTCGTATTCGACGTTGACGACGACGTCGTCGCCTTCCTTCCACGCCTCGCCGCCTTCCATCTCGACCTTGGGCTGCACCGCCGGGCGGTGGCCGGTTTCCTCCAGATGGCCCTTCAGCGCGCTGTCGATCGCCTCCTGCAGGGCGTCGCCCATCAGCCGCTGGCCGAACTGCTTCTTCAGCATCGCCATCGGCACCTTGCCCTTGCGGAAGCCCTTCATCTCGACTTCGGGCTGCGCCTCGGCCAGCTTGCGGTTCACCGTCTCGGTCAGCGTCGTGCCGGGGAGGGTGAACCTGTAGCCGCGCTTGAGGCCTTCGCTGAGGGTCTCGGTCACCTGCATCGTCGGGAATCCTTGCTCATGTCGGACGCGGCCGCCCGCCGAGGGCCGCCAAGGGGATTGGGGGCTTCTAGTGACGCGAAAGGGCGACTGCAAGCGCGAGGCTGGTGCGGGTGAAGGGACTCGAACCCCCACGCCTCGCGGCGCCAGAACCTAAATCTGGTGCGTCTACCATTCCGCCACACCCGCACGGGGGCCTGATAGCAGGCCAGGGCGGGGGATGCGATTCCTCTGCGAGGAATCTTCGCCAGAAGATTCGTCAGGCGCCGAGGTCGCGCAGGACGGCGGGGATCAGGTCGGGCAGGTCCTCGGCGATCAGGCCGGGACCGAAGCGGCGGGCGGCGGCGGCGTGGAGCCAGGTGGCGCTCGCGGCGGCGTCATAGGCCGGAAACCCGCGCGCCAGCAGTCCGGTGATGAGGCCCGCCAGCACATCGCCCGACCCCGCGGTGGCGAGCCAGGGCGCGGCCGCTGCGCGATGCGCGGCGTGGATGCAGGCGCGGCCGTCCGGGGCGGCGATCACGGTGTCGGGGCCTTTCAGCAGGACGACCGCACCCAGCCGCGCCGCCGCTTCGCGCGCCGCATCGACGCGCGAAAAGGCCGGGCCCTGCAGCGGCGTCTCCGCCAGCCGGGCGGCCAGATCCGGGCACAGGCGCGCGAACTCGCCGTCATGCGGGGTGAGCACGCATTCGGCGGGCAACGCCCCGAGATCAGCGTCCAGGGCGTCGGCGTCGAGAACCAGCGCCCGCGCGCCTCGCGCTGCCGCCACCAGGGCGGAGGCGCGGTCGCGGCCGAGGCCCGGACCCATCAGCACCGCGGAAATGCGCCTGTCCTCGAGCGCATCGCGAAGCTGCCCCGGCGCACCGATCTCGCGCAGCATCACCGCATCGAGGCGGGCCGCGTTCTCGATCAGCGCATCGTCCGGCGCGCCGACCGTCACCAGCCCCGCCCCGATCCGCAGCGCCGCGCGGGCGGCGAGCCGCGCCGCGCCGCCGCGGGTGGCAGGCCCGGCCAGGATCAGCGCGTGGCCGTGGTCGTATTTGTGGCCGGTGTGCTTGCCCATATCGCGCGGCGCGCCGACCTGCATGATCCTCCGGCCATCCTCGGCCCCCACGTCGAGGCCGAGGTCGATCACCGCCAGCTCCCCCGACTGCGCCCCGCCCTGGTCCAGCAGATGGCCCGGCCGGGCGGCCTGGAAGGTCACGGTCAGCTCCACGTCGTGAGACGCCCCGCCCCCGAGAACGCGCCCGCTGTCCGCGCAGATCCCCGAGGCGATATCCGCGGCGACCACAGGGCCTGCCTGACGGGCGAGCCGGTCGATCACGCGCGCGACCTCCGCCGCCAGCGGTCGGACGAGGCCGGTGCCGAACAGCGCGTCCACCACGACCGTCTCCGCGTCGGCCCCGCCAGTGGCGTCCTCCCAGGCCCGCACCGGCCCGTGCCAGTCCGCGGCCGCCGCGGCGGCATCCGCCGTCGCCGGAGGGGCGAGCGCCGCGACCTCGACCCGCCAGCCCGCCTCGGCCAGATGCCGCGCCACCACATAGCCGTCGCCGCCGTTGTTGCCCGGCCCCGCCAGCACGCGGGCCTTCCGCGCCCCGGGCCAGCGCGAGAGGATCAGCTGCGCCACCCCGCGCCCGGCATCCTCCATCATGGCACGGCCGGTCGTGCGGCCCGCGGCGATCGCCTCGGCCTCGAGGGCGCGCATCTGGGCCGAGGTCAGCAGCGGCGTCATCTATGTGCCCCACCATTCAGCATCTTGCCCAAATATTCGCCATTGAGTCAGCGCAGCGGCGCGAGGGCGGCATCAGTGCGAGGCTAGTCGGTGGACGGCCTTCGGGGAAGCTGGTGGAACGGTTCCGACAGGCACGGAGGCTGACGCGATGAAGAAAGTCGAGGCGATCATCAAGCCGTTCAAGCTCGACGACGTGAAGGAGGCGCTGCAGGAGGTCGGCGTGCAGGGCCTCAGCGTCACCGAGATCAAGGGCTTCGGCCGCCAGAAGGGCCATACCGAGCTCTACCGGGGGGCGGAATACATCGTCGATTTTCTGCCCAAGGTGAAGCTGGAGGTGGTGCTGCCCGACGACCTGGTGGAGCCGGCCATCGAGGCCATCATCTCGGCCGCGCGCACCGACAAGATCGGCGACGGCAAGATCTTCGTCTCGCCCGTCGAGCAGGCGATCCGCATCCGCACCGGCGAGAGCGGCGACGACGCCCTCTGAACCCCAGTTCGCAGACCGCCCGAGAAGGCGGATAAAGGAGAGAACATGACCAAGACGGTCGCCGAGGTCATGGACCTCGTGACAGCGGAGGAAATCGCCTATGTCGATGTCCGCTTCACCGATCCCAAGGGCAAGCTGCAGCACGTCACGCTGGACATCGACCTGCTGAACGAGGAGTTCTTCGAGGACGGCCTCATGTTCGACGGCTCCTCCATCGCCGGATGGAAGTCGATCGACCAGTCCGACATGAAGCTGATGCCGGACCCGTCCTCGGCCTATATCGACCCGTTCTACGCCGAGAAGACCCTCTGCCTGCATTGCAACGTGGCCGAACCCGACACCGGCGAGCCCTATGAGCGCGATCCGCGCGGCACCGCCGTCAAGGCCGAGGCCTATCTCAAGTCCACCGGCATCGGCGACGCCTTCTACTGCGGACCCGAGGCCGAGTTCTTCATCTTCGACGATGTCCGCTATGCCGTCACGCCGCAGAAGGTCAGCTTCCAGCTCGACGCCGACGACGCCGCCTGGAACACCGACGCCGAATACGAGACCGGCAACCACGGCCACCGCGCGCCGCACAAGGGGGCGTATTTCCCGGTGAACCCCATCGACCGCGGCCAGGACATCCGCGGCGAGATGCTGACCACCATGAAGCGCATGGGGATGCGCACCGACAAGCACCATCACGAGGTCGCCTCGGGTCAGCACGAGCTGGGGCTGGTCTTTGGCGGGCTGGTCGAGCAGGCCGACAACATCCAGAAATACAAATACGTCATCCACAACGTGGCCGACGCCTACGGCAAGACCGCGACCTTCATGCCGAAGCCGATGAAGGGCGACAACGGCAGCGGCATGCACGTCAACATGTCGATCTGGAAGGACGGCAAGCCGCTGTTTGCAGGCGACAAATATGCCGACCTGAGCCAGGAGGCGCTGTGGTTCATCGGCGGCATCCTGAAGCACGCGAAGGCCCTGAACGCGATCACCAACCCCTCCACGAACAGCTACAAGCGCCTGATCCCCGGCTTCGAGGCCCCGGTGCTGCGCGCCTACTCGGCCCGCAACCGCTCGGGCTGCGTGCGGATCCCGTGGACCGAGAGCCCGAAGGCCAAGCGGGTCGAGGCGCGCTTCCCCGATCCTTCGGCCAACCCGTATCTCTGCTTCGCGGCGCTGCTGATGGCCGGGCTCGACGGCATCCGCAACAAGATCGACCCCGGCCCGGCCTCGGACAAGGACCTCTACGACCTGCCGCCGGAGGAACTGGCCGAGATCCCGACCGTCTGCGGGTCGCTGCGCGAGGCGCTCGAGGAACTGGGGAAGGACATGGACTTCCTGCTCCAGGGCGACGTCTTCACCCGCGACCAGCTGGAGAGCTTCATCCGGCTGAAATGGGAGGAGGTCTATGCCTTCGAGCACACCCCCCATCCGATCGAATACGCGATGTATTACAGCTGCTGAGGCGGCTTGACTGACCGGCAGGCGCCCTCCGGGGCGCCTGTTTCGTTGCCGCCGGCCCCAGCGTTGTCCCGCGGGGTCACACCGGCTACAGGGCGGCAACCCCCGAGGAGACCCCCATGATCCCGCGCTATTCCCGCCCCGAGATGGTGGCCATCTGGTCGCCCGAGACCAAGTTCCGCATCTGGTTCGAGATCGAGGCCCATGCGCTCGACGCGATGGCGGCGCTCGGCGTGGTGCCGAAGGAGAACGCCGAGGCGGTCTGGCGCGCGAAGGACGTGGAGTTCGACGTGGCCCGCATCGACGAGATCGAGGCGGTCACGAAGCACGACGTCATCGCCTTTCTGACCCACTTGGCCGAGCATGTCGGCGCCGACGAGGCGCGGTTCGTGCATCAGGGCATGACCAGCAGCGACGTGCTGGACACCGCGCTGAACGTGCAGCTGACCCGCGCCGCGGACCTGCTCGATCAGGGCATGGCGCGGGTGCTCGCGGCGCTGAAGGCCCGCGCCTTCGAGCACAAGGATACGCTCCGCATCGGCCGCAGCCACGGCATCCATGCCGAGCCGACGACCCTCGGCCTCACCTTCGCCCGCTTCCATGCCGAGTTCGACCGCGGCCGTCAGCGCCTCGCCCGCGCTCGCGAGGAGATCGCGACCGGCGCGATTTCCGGCGCGGTCGGCACCTTCGCCAACATCGATCCGGCGGTCGAGGCGCATGTCTGCGAGAAGCTGGGCCTCGTCCCCGAGCCGATCAGCACCCAGGTCATCCCGCGCGACCGGCACGCCATGTTCTTCGCCACGCTGGGCGTGATCGCGTCGTCGATCGAGAACATCGCCGTCGAGATCCGCCACATGCAGCGCACCGAGGTTTTGGAGGCGGAGGAGTATTTCTCGCCCGGCCAGAAGGGCTCCTCGGCGATGCCGCACAAGCGCAACCCGGTCCTGTCGGAGAACCTCACCGGCCTCGCGCGGCTGGTCCGCTCGACGGTCACGCCGGCGCTCGAGAACGTGGCGCTTTGGCACGAGCGCGACATCAGCCATTCGAGCGTCGAGCGCGGCATCTGCCCGGACGCGACCGTTACGCTCGACTTCGCGCTGCACCGCCTCGCCGGGCTGGTCGAGAAGCTCGTCGTCTACCCCGAGACCATGCGCCGCAACATGGACCGCTTCCGCGGCCTCGTGATGAGCCAGCGCGTGCTGCTGGCGCTGACGCAGGCCGGCATCAGCCGCGAGGACGCCTACCGGCTGGTGCAGAGGAACGCGATGAAGGTCTGGGAAGCCGGGGCCGATTTCCGCGAGGAGCTGCTGGCCGACCCCGAGGTGACCGCGGCGCTCTCGCCCGCCGAGATCGAGGAGAAGTTCGATCTCGGCTATCACACCAAGCACGTGGACACGATCTTCGCACGGGTGTTCGGCGCATGACGCCACGGACGCGCTTCGTGATCTTCAGCTCGGCCCGGTCGGGCACCAGCCTCGTCACGGCGACGCTGGGCCAGCACCCGGACATCTACTGCCACGCGGAGATCTTTCAGGCGAAGCGCGAGAACCACATCCTCAAGGAGTTCCGCGCCGCGCATGACGTGGAGGGGCTGGCGAAAACGCCGGTGAAACTGGCGCGTGCGGTGCTGGATTTCACGCCGGGGCCGCCGGTGGTCGGCTTCAAGATGTGGACCTGGCAGGCGCCGGCGGCGGCGCGCGAGATCCTCGCCGATCCCGGCTTGCGCAAGATCGTGATCGAGCGGAAGAACCGCCTCGCCGCCTACTCCTCGGTCCGCCTGGCCTTCACCACCGGCGTCTGGAACCTCTGGCCGGGCGAGGGGCGCAAGGCCGCGCCGCCGCTGCTGCCCTTCGACGCAGCGGATTTCGAGGCCTTTCTGAAGCGGCAGCAAAAGCTTTTCGACGAGTATCGCGCGCACGCTGCGGGCGAGCTGCTCGAGGTCGCCTATGGCGAACTGCCCGACCCCGGCATCGCGCGAATTCAGGCGTTCCTCGGGGTTGCGCCGCGCGACCTCGCGCCGCGACGCCAGAAGCTCCATTCCGACGACATCCTCGCCCGCTTCGCGCCGGAGGCCCGCGACGCCGTGCGCGCGGCGGTCGAGCGCGCCGGCCATCCCGAATGGCTGCGCGAGGCGCGGGGCTGACGCGCCCCCTCGCCCGTTAACCGGGCGTCAGGCTTTCGCTGCGATAGTCGGCACGTTCCGAATCTGGCGGGGGCGGGAATGATCGACGGGGCGGATCTGACCTCGCGGCAGAAGGCGGCGGTGATCGTGCGGCTGCTGCTGGCGGAGGGCGAGGATATCTCGCTCGAGGCGCTGCCGGTGGAGCTGCAGGGGGCACTCGCCGACGAGATGTCGGGCATGGGCCTGATCGACCGCACGACGCGGGATTCGGTGATCGCGGAGTTCTGTGACCGGCTCGACGCCGTGGGGCTGACCTTCCCGCAGGGGCTGGACGGCACGCTCGACCTGCTGGGCGCGCGCATCTCGCGCGACGCCTCGGACCGGCTGCGGCGGCTGGCGGCGCTCTCGGGCCGGGGGGACCCGTGGGAGCGGATCGCCACGCTGCCGGTCGCGACGCTCGTGCATCTGGCCGAGACCGAGGCGCAGGAGATCGCGGCGGTGATGTTCGCGCGCCTGCCGGTGACGAAGGCGGCGGAGAGTTTCGGGCGGCTCGACCCCGGACGCGCGCGGCGGATCGCCTATGCCATGTCGCTGACCGGCGGCATCGAGGCCCCTGCCCTCAGGCGCATCGGGCAGGCGCTCGTCCACGCAGCCGAGGCGCTGCCGCAGCCGGTGCTGGACGGCGGGCCGGTCGAGAAGGTCGGCGCGATCCTCAACTTCTCGCCCGCCGCGACGCGGGACACGGTCCTCGACGGCCTCGACGAGGACGACCACGATTTCGCCCGCAGCGTCCGCAAGGCGATCTTCACCTGGGCCAACATCCCGCTCAGGATCGACCCGCGCGACGTGCCGCGGATCACCCGCGCGGTGGACCAGCCGGTGCTGGTCCGGGCGCTCGCGGGCGCGCGGGGGGCCGACGAGCCGACGGTGGGGTTCCTCCTCGGCGCGCTCGGCAGCCGCATGGCCGACAGCCTGCGCGAGGAGATGGAGACCGCGGGCAAGGTGTCGGCGGCCGACGCCGAAGCGGCGATGTCCGAGGTCGTGGCCGCGATCCGCGCGATGGAGGCGGCGGGCGACCTGTTCCTCATCGCCGGCGAGGCGGAGGAGGGCGAGGAGATCACCATCTCGGCGGTGTCGCAGCCCGGATAATCGCCGCCGCGCCTTGCCCCGCCCCCCCTGCCCCGCCTAGAGCGGCGCCATCTGCGGCGCGGAGCCTGCCATGACCAATACCCTCGCCATCATCCTCGCGCTCGTCATCGGCGGGCTGCTGATCCTCGACGCGCAGCTGCTGCACTGGAACCTGCCGCTGCTGGTCGGGCGCGAGTTCGTGCGGCTGGTCGAATGGGCGAGCTTCTGGCGCTGAACGCGCCCGCCGTCCCTCGCCCCCGAATTGCATTCCGCCGGGATTCGGGCCATTCCCCGCCAAAGCCCCAAGTTGGAGAGGATCATGGCTGTCAAGGTAGCGATCAACGGTTTTGGCCGGATCGGCCGGAACGTTCTGCGGGCGATCATCGAATCGGGCCGCACCGACATCGAGGTGGTGGCGATCAACGATCTCGGCCCCGTCGAGACCAACGCCCACCTGCTGCGCTATGACAGCGTCCACGGCCGCTTCCCGGCCCAGGTGACGGTTGCGGGCGACAGCATCGACGTCGGCCGCGGGCCGATCCGCGTCACCGCCGAGCGCGACCCGGCCGCGCTGCCGTGGGACGACGTGGACGTAGCGATGGAATGCACCGGCATCTTCACCGACGGCGCCAAGGCTGCCATCCATCTGAAGAACGGCTCGAAGCGCGTCCTGGTCTCGGCCCCGGTCTCGGGCGAGTGGAGCACGGACCGCGCGCTGAAGACCATCGTCTTCGGCGTGAACCACGACACGCTGGAGTCCGGCGACCACGTGGTCTCGAACGCGTCCTGCACCACCAACTGCCTCTCGCCGGTGGCCAAGGTGCTCAATGACCGCATCGGCATCGCCAAGGGCTTCATGACCACCATCCACGCCTATACCGGCGACCAGCCGACGCTGGACACGATGCACAAGGACCTCTACCGCGCCCGCGCCGCGGCGATGTCGATGATCCCGACCTCGACCGGCGCCGCGAAGGCCGTGGGCCTCGTGCTGCCGGAGCTGAAGGGCAAGCTCGACGGCGTGGCGATCCGGGTGCCGACGCCCAACGTCTCGGTCGTGGACCTGACCTTCGAAGCCGCGCGCGACACGTCGGTCGAGGAAATCAACGAGGCGATCCGCAACGCCGCCGACCAGGGACCGCTGCAGGGCATCCTCGGCTACACCGATGAGAAGCTGGTCTCGATCGACTTCAACCACGACCCGCGCAGCTCTATCTTCCACCTCGACCAGACCAAGGTGATGGAGGGCCGCATGTGCCGCATCCTGACCTGGTACGACAACGAGTGGGGCTTCTCGAACCGCATGTCCGACACCGCCGTGGCGATGGGCAAGCTGATCTGAGCCCGGCGACATGCGGGCTGAAGGGGGGTCGCGGCGACGCGGCCCCTTTTTCATTTCCGTCGTCGTGAGATCCGGTGCTGCCGTTCGCGGGCGGCGGCGCCGGGCAGCGGCCTTAGAAGCCGCAGGCGTTCTTGGTCAGGCGGCGGGCATTGGCGCGGGTGCGCAGGCCGTAGGGCCTCATCGCCGCGGCCAGCACCTCGTCGGCACGGGCACCGCGTCCGGCGGCACGCATCGCGGCCCGCATCGACGCAGCCGCAGCATCCTGTTTCTCGGTCACCATGCGTGCGTTTTCGCCTGCGGATTGCGGCAGCATGCCCATCATCGCGGCGGTTCGCAGGCCGATGACCATCTGGGCTTCGAGGCCCATCTGGACCATCTGCCCCCAGAGCGCCCACGGGTTCGCAACCATCATACCGATTCCCTTCGATTCCTGTAATTCTGCCGGACAGGCTGCATCCGATCCGCGCCCGAGACCAACCGTAACTTTCCGAAAACCCGCTTGGTTTCACCAAAACGTCGCGTTACGAGGCCATCATGTACGATCGCCTCGTCCTCCGCCGCCCCGATGATTGGCACCTGCACCTGCGCGACGGCGCGATGCTGGCCGCCGTGGCGCCCAGTTCCGCCGCTTTCGGCCGCGCGATCATCATGCCGAACCTGGTCCCACCGGTCGTGACCGGCGCCCAGGCCCGCGCCTATCGCGACCGCATCCGCACCGCCCTGCCCGAAGGCGCGGCGCTGCACCCGCTGATGACGCTCTACCTGACCGAGGGCTCGGACCCCGCCGACATTCTGGCCGCCCATGCCGAGGGGCTGATCGCGGCGGTGAAGCTCTACCCCGCCGGGGCGACGACCAATTCCGACAGCGGGGTGCGCGACTTCGACCGCGTGCGCCCCGTGCTGGAGGCGATGGCGGGCGCGGGCGTGCCGCTGCTGGTCCATGGCGAGGTCACGGACCCGGCGGTGGACATCTTCGACCGCGAGGCGGTGTTCCTCGACCGCGTTCTCGACCCGATCCGCCGCGCCACGCCGGGGCTGCGCGTGGTGCTGGAGCATGTGACCACGAGGGACGGCCTCGACTACGTCCGCGCGGGCGGGCCGGACATGGGCGGCACGATCACCGCGCATCACCTCGTCATCAACCGCAACCACATCCTCGCCGGCGGCATCCGCCCGCATTACTACTGCCTGCCCGTAGCCAAGCGCGAGACGCACCGCCGCGCGCTCGTGGAGGCGGCGACGGGCGGCGAGACCTGCTTCTTCCTCGGCACCGATTCCGCCCCCCATCCCGACCACGCCAAGGAAAGCGCCTGCGGCTGCGCCGGATGCTTCACCGCGCCGGTGACGATGCCGCTGCTGGCGGCGGTCTTCGAGGCCGAGGGCGCGCTCGACCGGCTCGAGGGCTTCGCATCGCTCCACGGCCCCGCCTTCTACCGCCTGCCGCCGAACGAGGACCGCATCGCGCTCGTCCGCCGGGACGTGCCTTTCGCCGCGCCGTCGCATATCGACGCCGGCGGTGAGTCGGTCACGGTCTTCGACCCGGGCCAGCCACTCTACTGGCACCCCGAGGAGGCGGAATGAGCACGGGTTTCCTGAGCCGCGAGGAGATCGCGCGGCTGACCGCACGGATGCTGATCGAGGTCCGCGCGGTCCTCTTCAACGCGGCCGAGCCCTTCACCCTGGCCTCGGGGCTCAAGGCGCCGACCTATATCGACTGCCGCCGCCTCATCAGCTTCCCGCGCGTGCGCGGCACGCTGATGGATTTCATGGTGGCGACCGTCCTGCGTGACGCGGGCTTCGAGGCCTTCGACAGCGTCGCCGGCGGCGAGACCGCGGGCATCCCCTTCGCAGCCCTGGTGGCCGAGCGGCTCGGCCTGCCGATGACCTATGTGCGCAAGAAGCCCAAGGGCTACGGCCGCAACGCCCGGATCGAGGGCGTGATGGCCGAGGGCGACCGGGTGCTGCTGGTCGAGGACCTGACCACCGACGGCGGCTCGAAGCTCTCCTTCGTGGACGCGATCCGCGACACCGGCGCCTCCTGCGGGCATACGGCGGTGATCTTCTATTACGACATCTTCCCCGAGACCGCCGAGCGGCTCGACGGCCATGGCGTGAAGCTGCACCACCTCTGCACTTGGTGGGACGTGCTGGCCGAGGCCCGCGCGCAGGGCGCGTTCGACACCGAGACGCTGGACGGCGTCGAAGCCTTCCTGCGCGATCCGCGGGGCTGGCAGTCGGCGCGGTGACGCCCGGCGAAACTGTCCACAGCTTCTCCACCGGATATCCCGATGGCGGGCCCGCGCGGGCTGTGGGATAAGGCACCGACCGACGCGGGACTGAACCGCGCGGGCGGCGGGCGCGGACAGGAAGGACAGCGACATGGGTGAGGCGCGGGCGGTGCAGCTGCGGCCGGCGGGCGGCGCGGCATTCGGAGAGCAGACGGGTTCCGAGACCGAGGCCACCATCCCCTTCTCGATCGAGGCCGAGCAGCAGCTGATCGGCGCCGTGCTGACCAACAACGACGTCTATGAGCGGGTGAGCCAGATCGTCTCCGGCGAGCATTTCTACGACCCGGTCCATGCCCGCATCTGGGAGCTTTGCGCGCAGCGCATCACCGGCGGCTTCCTCGCCAGCCCGGTGACGATCAAGGCCTTCATGGAGGACGACGCCGGCCTCAAGGAGTTGGGCGGCCCGGCCTACCTCGCGCGGATGGCGGCGGCGGCGATCTCGCCCTATGCCGCGCGCGATTACGCCCAGATGATCCGCGAATTCGCCATGCGCCGCGACCTGATCGCGCTCGGGCAGGACATCAGCGCCCGCGCCGCGAAGGTCAGCGTCGAGGAGGACGCGGCCGAGCAGATCAAGACCGCCGAGCAGGTGCTCTACCGCCTCGCCGAGCAGGGCGTGGCCGAACGCGGCTTCCAGAGCTTCCTGAAGGCCGCCGCCGACGCGGTGCGGGTCGCGGGTGCTGCCTATGAACGGGATGGGGGGCTGTCCGGCACGCCCACGGGCCTGAAGGACCTCGATCACCGCCTGGGCGGGCTGAACCCCTCGGACCTGCTGATCCTTGCCGGGCGGCCGTCGATGGGAAAGACCTCGCTCGCCACCAACATCGCCTTCAACGTCGCCAAGGCCTACCGCGAGGGCACCGACGATGCCGGCCAGCGGCAGGTGCTGGGTGGCGGCGTGGTCGGCTTCTTCTCGCTCGAGATGTCGGCCGAGCAGCTCGCCACCCGGATCCTGTCCGAGGCCGCCGAGGTCGCGTCCGAAAAAATCCGCCGCGGCGACCTGTCGGAGGACGAGTTCCGCAAGTTCCTGCAGGCGGCGAGCGATCTGCAGAAATGCCCGCTCTATATCGACGACACGCCCGCTTTGCCGATCAACCAGCTCGCCGCGCGGGCGCGGCGGCTGAAGCGGACGCATGGCCTCGACGTGCTCTTCGTGGACTACCTGCAGCTGCTGCGCGGGACGGGTAAATCCGACAACCGCGTGAACGAGGTGTCCGAGATCACGCAGGGCCTCAAGGCCATCGCCAAGGAGCTGAACATCCCCGTCATCGCGCTGAGCCAGCTCTCGCGTCAGGTCGAGAACCGCGAGGACAAGCGCCCGCAGCTGTCCGACCTGCGCGAATCCGGCTCGATCGAGCAGGACGCAGATGTGGTGATGTTCGTGTTCCGCGAGGAATACTACAAGGAGCGCGAGAAGCCTGCCGACCACGACCTCGAGGCGATGGCCAAGTGGCAGCAGGTGATGGAATCCTGCCACGGCAAGGCCGAGGTCATCATCGGCAAGCAGCGCCACGGCCCCATCGGCACGGTGGAGTTGGCCTTCGAGGGGCAGTTCACGCGCTTTTCCGACCTCGCGCGGCAGGCGCCGCAATGGGGTTGACCGGGCTTCCGGCACCGGCCGTCACGATCCTTCTGCTGCTCGGCTCGAACGTCTTCATGACCTTCGCGTGGTATGGGCACCTGCGCTTCAAGGCGGCGCCCCTTGCCCTCGTGGTTTTCGTCAGCTGGGGCATCGCCTTCTTCGAATACGTCCTGCAGGTCCCCGCCAACCGCATCGGCCACGGCGCGCTGACCGCGGCGCAATTGAAGACCATCCAGGAGGTCATCAGCCTCTCGGTCTTCGCGGTCTTCTCATGGCTCTGGCTGGGCGAGCGGCTCGGCTGGCAGCATGGCGTCGGCTTTGCGCTGATCTGCCTCGGCGCATGGTTCGTGTTCCATGACTGGGGTTGAGCCGGGCGCCTTCGCGGCCGCCACGCGGCCCTTCCGGCGGCCGCCGCGGCTCATCACGCTGGTCGCGCTGACGGCGCTGGCGGCGCTGTCGATGAACGTGTTCCTGCCGTCGCTGCCCGGCATGGCGCGGGATTTCGGCGTCGATTACGCGGTGATGCAGCTCTCGGTCTCGGCCTATCTGGCGGCGGGGGCGGTGCTGCAGTTCGTGGCCGGGCCGATCAGCGATCACATCGGCCGCCGGCCGGTGACGCTCGGCTCCATCGTCATCTTCCTGCTGGCGACGCTGGGCACGATCCTCGCCACCACGGCGACGATGTTCCTGTTCTTCCGCATGATCCAGGCGGTCATCACCGCAGGCATGGTGCTGTCGCGGGCGGTGGTGCGCGACACCGCGCCGCCCGACCAGGCGGCGAGCCGCCTCGGCTACGTCACCATGGGCATGTCGGTCGTGCCGATGATGGCCCCGGCGATCGGCGGCGTCCTCGACGAGGCGTTCGGCTGGCGGGCCAACTTCGTCATGCTGGGGGCGGTGGGCGTGCTGGTGCTGATCTGGGCGTGGCACGACATGGGCGAGACCGTCGCCGACGGCGGCACCAGCCTGCGCGAGCAGGCGCGCGGCTATCCGGTGCTGTTCGGCTCGCCCAGCTACTGGGGCTATGTCGGCATCGCCACCTTCGGTTCGGGGACGTTCTTCGCCTATCTCGGCGGCGCGCCCTTCGTCGGCAGCAGCGTCTTCGGCATGTCCCCCTCCGAGGTCGGCTACTGGTTCGCCGCGCCCTCCTTCGGCTACCTCCTGGGCAACTTCCTCTCGGGCCGGTTCTCGGGCCGGGTCGGCATCAACCGGATGATCGTCGCCGGCGGGGCGGTGACGCTCGCGGCGGTGCTGCTGTCCCTGGCGATCGACCTCGGTGGAGGGACGGTGCCGCTGAGCTTCTTCGGCACTGTGGTGCTGATGGGGATCGGCAACGGCATGGTGCTGCCGAACGCCAATGCCGGGATGATGAGCGTGCGGCCCGATCTGGCCGGGACCGCGGCGGGCCTGGGCGGCGCGCTGATGGTGGCGGGCGGGGCCGCGCTCGCGGCGCTGGCCGGGGCGCTGCTGGTGCCCGGTGCGGGGGCTACGCCGCTGGTGGCGATCATGGCCGTTTCCGCGGCGGCGTCGCTTGCGTCGATCCTGCTGGTGCGCCGCGGCTGAGAGCGGTCAAGCGCCGCGTGGTCGCTACGGGATGCGTCACGCGCGCGATGCCGCCGACGCTCGCCGCAGAGCGGCGTCATTCCGCCGACTTGCGGCCCGATTTTTAGGGAACCGTTGCGGCCAAAGCACAGGTGCTGTTTACCGCTTTCAGGTTCCCTGCCGCGCCCGCGAAGAAGGCTGCGCCGGATCCGACCAACGGACCCAAAACGGACAGTGACGACCTTGCCGCTTCGTATCGCATACCGCCTGAACGCCGTCCTCGAAGGCTGGCTGCCTGAACAGCGCCTGTTTCTGAAGTCGGAGCGCTCCACGCGGTTTGTGCGCCTGCGGCCCGGAACCCAGCTCGTGGCCCTCGGCGGCACCGCGCTGGTCTTCGGCTGGGCGATCCTCGCCACCGCCGTTCTCGCCATCGACGCGATCAGCGCCGGCAGCGCCCGCGACCAGATGGCCCGCGCCAACGGCGCCTTCGAGGAGCGGCTGGACGCGCTGGCCGCCGAGCGTGACACGCGCGCTTCCGAGGCCGCTGCGGCGCAGGCGCGCTTCGCCACGGCGCTCGAGCAGGTGTCGCGCATGCAGAACGAACTGCTCGCCTCGGAGGAGCGGCGGCGCGAGCTGGAGACCGGTCTCGAGGTGGTGCAGGCGAGCCTGCAGGACGCCCTCGCCGCCCGTGCTTCCGATGCGGTCGCCCTTGCCGCCGACCAGCCGGCGCAGGCCGACCGCTCGGAAGAGATCAGCGTCGCCCTCGACATCCTCTCGGGCGAACTCGACGGCGCCGCCGAAGGCCGCGCGCTGGCCGAGGCCGACGCCGCCGAGGCCCGCCGTCAGGCCCAGCAGATCGCGGTCGAGCGCGACGCCATCGTTGCCCGTCACGACGAGATCTTCGCCCAGCTCGAGGCCGCGGTCGAAGTCTCGGTCGAGCCGCTTCAGAAGATGTTCGAATCGGCCGGCGTCGACGCCGACCGGCTGCTGCGGACCGTGCGCTCGGGCTATTCCGGCCAGGGCGGGCCGCTCGAGCCGATGTCCTACTCGTCGCGGGGCAACGCCGCCATCAGCCAGGGCGAGGCGCGGGCGAACGACATTCTGATCTCGCTCGACCAGATCAATACCTACCGCATCGCCGCCGACAAGATGCCGCTGGCCATGCCGGTGCAGGCCGCCTTCCGCTACACTTCGGGCTTTGGCGCCCGCTGGGGCCGCCAGCACGCGGGGATCGACATGGCCGGCCCGGTCGGCACGCCGATCTACGCCACCGGCGAGGGCACCGTGACCTTCGCGGGCTGGCAGCGCGGCTATGGCAACGTCATCAAGATCCAGCACGAGCTGGGACTCGAGACCCGTTACGGGCACCTGAACAAGATCCATGTCCGCGCCGGCCAGCAGGTCTCGCGCGGGGCGCGGATCGGTGATATGGGCAACACCGGACGGTCCACCGGCCCGCATCTGCACTACGAGGTGCGCGTCAAGGGAACCGCCGTCGATCCGCTCAGCTTCATCAAGGCAGCCCAGAATGTTTTCTAAGACGCGCGTGACCGAACCCGGCCCCCGCAGCGCCGGCGCCCCCGAGCCGGAGCCCTATCGGCCCCTCGCCGACGACCCGGCCCCCGGCAACGTTCCGGCAACCACGCGCGGCCGCGCGACCCCCTCGGTCCTCTCGGCCGACCTGACCGTCACCGGCAACATCAAGACCCAGGGCGACGTCCAGATCGAGGGCCAGGTCGAGGGCGACATCCGCGCCCATCAGCTGACCGTGGGCGAGAGCGCCACCATCCGCGGCGAGATCGTGGCCGAGGACATCGTCGTGAACGGCCGCGTCGTCGGCCGGGTGCGCGGCCTGAAAGTGCGCCTGTCGGCCACCGCGCGGGTCGAGGGCGACATCATCCACAAGACCATCGCGATCGAATCGGGCGCGCATTTCGAGGGCTCGGTGCAGCGCCAGGAGGACCCGCTGGCGACCAACGGCCAGCCCCGCCTCGCGCCGCCGAAGGCGAAAGCCGAGGGCGAGCCCGGCTGAGCCGCGCGGCCGCAGGTTTCGAGGGCGCCCCGAGGGGCGCCCTTTTTCGTTCAGGCGTCCTCGGGGATCAGCTCCCGATACATGTGCCAGCTTGCATGGCCGAGGATCGGCAGCACCACGAACAGGCCCAGAAACAGCGGCAGCATCCCCGCGAGCAGCAGCACCGCGATTACCGCCGCCCAGACGAGCATCACGACTGGGTTCCCAGCCACCGCCTCGAAGCTGGCGATGATGGCCGAGATGAAGTCCACCTCGCGGTCGAGCAGCATCGGAAGGCCGACCACGGTGATGCTGAACAGGGCCGCCGCCATGACCGCGCCGATGCCGGTGCCCAGGCCCAGCATGGCCGTGCCGCGCGGCCCGGAGAGGATCTCGAAGGACTGCGAGACATTGGTCATCGCGCCCGGCCCGAGGAACAGCGCGAAGATCGTATGCGCGACGAAGACCCAGAACATGAACAGCAGCAGGATCACCATGGCCATGGATGGCACCTGCCGGTCCTTCTGCGCGAAGACGACGCCGAGGACCGAGCGGCGGTCGAGCGGCTCCCCGGCCTCGAGGCGGCGGCTGACCCCGTAGAGGCCGACGGCGGCGAAAGGCGCGATCAGCGGGAAGCCCACGATGAAGGGCATCAGCCACCAGTCCTGCCCCATCGCGGTCGCCACCGCCGCGAGGACCAGCCCGCCTGCGACGTAGAAACCGGAAAAGGCGAGGCCCCAGGCCGGCGCGCGGCGGAAGTCGCGCAGCCCCGCCCGCAGCGACCGCCCGACCACGCCCATGTCGATGATCGAGGCGGCCGGGATCTCGTCCGGCGTGTCGGGTTGGGGCCCCGGCAGCGGCGCCGGGCCGGGAATCGGGTCCGGCACCGGATCGGGAAACGGGTTCGGCGGGCGTCCGGCCGTGGCGGCGCTGGTCTGGTTCATGCGGGCGTTTCCTCTCTCCCCCTGCGTCACTGTGACGCTAGGGCAGAGTGGCGGCCCGGTTCAACGCCCGCCGTCGAACCGCAGGCGCAGCGCCTCGGAAACCGCCGGGGTCACGAACTTCGACACGTCGCCGCCGAGCCGGGCGATCTCCTTGACCAGCTTGCTGGCGATGGCCTGCCGCCGCGCGTCGGCCATCAGGAACACCGTCTCGATCGAGCTGTCGAGGGCGCGGTTCATGCCGACCATCTGGAACTCGTATTCGAAATCCGCGACTGCCCGCAGACCGCGCACGATCACCGTGGCGCCCACGTCGCGGGCCGAATCGATCAGCAGGTTCTCGAACGGACGGACGACGATCTCGCCCCCGCTCCGCGCGGCGATGGCGCTGCACTCCTCCGAGACCATCTCCACCCGCTCCTCGAGCGAGAACAGCGGCCCCTTGTCGCGGTTGATCGCGACGCCGATCACCAGCCGGTCCACGAGCGCCATGGCCCGCTGGATGATGTCGAGATGCCCGAGCGTGATCGGGTCGAAGGTGCCGGGATAGAAGCCGGTCCGCATGATCGCGCCCTCGCTGGCAGGTCGGCGCCACGAAAACAGCACCTTTGCCGTCTTGGCAACCCGTCAGGCGCCCATGATCATGCCGGTCAGCGCCTCCTTCTCGGCCGACAGCTCCTTCAGACGGCCGCTGACCGCATCGCCGATGGAGACGAGGCCGATCATCACGCCGTCCTCGTCCACGACCGGAAGATGGCGGAACCGGCCCTGGGTCATGCGGTCGAGGATCACGAGGGCGTCGTCCCCGGTGCGGCAGGTCGCGATCGGCGCCGTCATCGCCTCGCGGACGGGGCGGTCGAGCGCCGTGTGCCCCTGCCGCCCGATCTCGCGCACGATGTCGCGCTCGGACAGGATCCCCTCCGGCCGCGCACCATCGCTGGAGACCACGAGCGCCCCGATGCGCTTCTCGGCCAGGATCGCCGTGGCCTCGGCCAGCGTCGTGTCGGGCGACACGGTCGCCACCCGACGCGCGTGGAGGGGCGAGGACTCGGCCTTGAGCGCGAGGATCTGGTTCACCAGCACGGGCTGCTTCCTCCTGTCGCCTGACGGTTCAGGGTTGAACGTGACCGGGGCGCGGGGTTCCGTCAAGCGGGCCTTTTGCGGCATGGCGGACTGCCGCAGATGGGGGCGAGGCCGCGCCCCGGGTGCAGCAACCCCCGCGGGCACGGCACGGCCGGAACCGAGCGACCCCTGCCCATCCCCCTTTCGCCCCGGCCCGCGCGCCCCTACTGTGCCGCGCGACCGAGATCACGGAGGGCATCATGAGAACCATCGGACACTGGATCGACGGGCAGGAGGTCGCCGGCTCGGGTCGCACCGCCGACGTCTACAACCCGGCCACCGGCGAGGTGCAGGCCAAGCTCGCCCTCGCCAGCCGCGAGGAGATGGATCGGGCCATCGCGTCGGCCGGCGAGGCGCAGAAGGCCTGGGGCGCCACCAACCCGCAGCGCCGGGCGCGGGTGATGATGGAGATGGTGCGGCTGCTGAACCGCGACATGGACAAGCTGGCCGAGGCGCTGTCCTCGGAGCACGGCAAGACCCTGCCCGACGCGAAAGGCGACGTGCAGCGCGGGCTCGAAGTGATCGAGTTCTCGATCGGCGCGCCGCATCTGCTGAAGGGCGAGTTCACCGACGGCGCCGGCCCCGGTATCGACATGTATTCCATGCGCCAGCCGCTGGGCGTCGTTGCCTGCATCACGCCCTTCAACTTTCCGGCGATGATCCCGCTGTGGAAACTCGGCCCCGCGCTCGCCTCGGGCAACGCCGCGATCCTCAAGCCCTCCGAGCGCGACCCCACCGTGCCGATGATGCTGGCCGCGCTCTTCAAGGAGGCCGGGCTGCCCGATGGCGTCCTGCAGGTGATGAACGGCGACAAGGAGGCCGTGGACGCGCTGCTCCACAGCCCGGTGATCCAGGCCGTGGGCTTTGTCGGCTCGACCCCGATCGCGCAGTACATCTACGAGGAAGCCGCCAAGACCGGCAAACGGGCGCAGTGCTTCGGCGGCGCGAAGAACCACATGATCATCATGCCCGACGCGGACATGGACCAAGCGGCGGATGCCCTTGTCGGCGCAGGCTACGGCGCCGCGGGCGAGCGGTGCATGGCGATCTCGGTCGCGGTGCCGGTGGGCGAGAAGACCGCCGACGCGCTGATCGAGCGGCTCGTCCCGCGGATCGAGAAGCTGAAGGTCGGCCCCTACACGGCCGGCAACGACGTGGACTATGGCCCGGTGGTGACGAAGGCGGCGCAGCAGAACATCCTGCGGCTGGTCGAGAGCGGCATCCAGCAGGGCGCCGAACTGGTCGTGGACGGCCGCGATTTCAGCCTCCAAGGCTACGAGGATGGCTTCTTCGTCGGCCCGCATCTCTTCGACCGCGTGACCCGCGACATGGACATCTACAAGACCGAGATCTTCGGCCCGGTCCTCTCCACCGTCCGCGCGCAGTCCTACGAGGAGGCGGTCTCCTACGCGATGGACCACGAATACGGCAACGGCGTGGCGATCTACACCCGCGACGGCGACGCCGCCCGCGACTTCGCCAGCCGCATCAACGTGGGCATGGTGGGCATCAACGTCCCGATTCCGGTGCCGCTGGCTTACCACACCTTCGGCGGCTGGAAGCGCTCGGGCTTCGGCGACCTGAACCAGCACGGCCCGGACGCCTTCCGCTTCTACACGCGGACGAAGACCGTCACCTCGCGCTGGCCCTCGGGCATCAAGGAAGGCGGCGAGTTCCACTTCCGCGCCATCGACTGACGAGGCGGGGGCGGCCGCGCGCCGCCCCCTCGCGCCTGTTGCAAAATCCGCTGCAACAGTTGAACGGTAGCCGTCGTCGTCAGCCGTGGGAGGCAGCATGGATTTCGGCTTGAGCGAGGAGCAGCAGGCCATCTTCGACATGGCCCGCGACTTCGGGGCCGAGCATATCGCGCCCTTCTCGCGCGAATGGGAGGCGGCGGGGACGATCCCGAAGGCGCTGTGGGGCAAGGTCGCGGAGCTTGGACTCGGCGGCATCTACGTCTCGGAGGACTACGGCGGCGCGGGCCTCACGCGGCTCGACGCCACGCTGGTCTTCGAAGCGCTCGCGATGGCCGATCCGGCGGTCGGCTCGTTCCTGTCGATCCACAACATGTGCGGCGGCATGATCGACCGCTATGGCTCGGACGAGGACAAGGCGCGGTGGCTGCCGGACCTCACCAGTTTGCGAAAGGTGTTCTCCTACTGCCTGACCGAGCCCGGCAGCGGCTCGGACGCCGCGGCGCTGAGGACGCGGGCCGAGCGCACCAACGAGGGCTGGACCCTCAACGGCACCAAGGCCTTCATCTCCGGCGGGGGCTATTCAGACGCCTATCTCACCATGGTCCGCACCGGCGGCGACGGGCCGAAGGGCATCAGCGCGGTGGTGGTGGAGGCGGGCGCCCCGGGCCTCAGCTTCGGCGCGCTCGAGGACAAGATGGGCTGGCGCGCGCAGCCGACCGCCGAGGTCCAGTTCGACGACTGCCGTATCCCGGCCGGGAACCTGCTCGGCGAGGGAGGGCGCGGTTTTGCCTATGCGATGGCGGGCCTCGACGGGGGTCGGCTGAACATCTCGGCCGGCGCGCTCGGCGGGGCGCAGGCGGCGCTCGACGCGACGCTGGCCTATATGGGCGAGCGGCGGGCCTTCGGGCAGAGCCTCGACCAGTTCCAGGCGCTGCAGTTTCGGCTGGCCGAGATGGAGACGGCGCTGCAATGCTCGCGCATCTTCCTGCGGCAGGCGGCGTGGAAGCTGGATCAGGGCGCGCCCGACGCCTCGAAGTTCTGTGCCATGGCGAAGCTGCAGGTCACGGATGCCGCCTTCGAGGTCGCCAACCAGTGCCTGCAACTGCATGGCGGCTACGGCTACCTCGCCGATTACGGGATCGAGAAGATCGTCCGCGACCTGCGCGTGCACCAGATCCTCGAGGGCACCAACGAGATCATGCGGATGATCGTCAGCCGCGCGCTGCTGACGGAACGCGACCGGGGGACACGCGGCTGATGGACGACCTTGCGATCAGGAAGGACCGCCGGGCGGGCCGGATCACCTTCACGCGGCCGCAGGCGCTCAACGCGCTGACGCATGACATGGCCTTGGCGATCGAGGCGGCGCTGAACGCGTGGCGCAACGACCCGGAAGTGCGCCTCGTCGTCATCGACGCCGAGGGCGAGCGCGCCTTCTGCGCCGGCGGCGACATCGCGGCGCTGTGGCGGGCGGCGAAGGCGGGCGACCACGCGGTCGGCCGCCGCTTCTTCGCCGACGAATACCGCATGAACGCGGCCGTCGCGAACTACCGCAAGCCGGTCGTCGCCTTCATGCAGGGCTTCGTCATGGGCGGCGGGGTCGGCGTCGGCGGCAACGCGCGGCTCCGCATCGTGGGCGACAGCACGCAGATCGCCATGCCGGAGAGCGGAATCGGCCTGATCCCCGACGTGGGCGGCACCTGGCTGCTGTCCCGCGCGCCGGGGCGGATCGGGGAATACCTGGGCCTCACCGGCGCGCGGATGGGTCCGGGCGACGCGATCCATGCGGGCTTCGCCGACCGCTGGCTGCCGGAAGCCGACTGGCCGGAGATCATCGACCGGCTGGCCGAGACCGGCGACGCGTCCGTCGTCCCGCAGGGCCCCGGCCTCGATGCGCCGCTGGAACGGCGCGACCTCTCGGCCTTCGGGCAGGCGACGGTGCCGGAGATCATGGCGGCGCTCGAGGCGGCGGGCGACGAGGAGACGCTGAAGGTGATGCGCAGCAACTCGCCGCTGAGCATGGCGGCGACGCTCAAGATGGTGCGCGCCGCCCGCGGCGACCGGCGGATCGAGCAGAGCCTGAGCCGCGAGCATCGCTTCACCTGGCGCGCGACCGAGGAGGGCGACTTCATGGAAGGCGTCCGCGCGCAGCTGATCGACAAGGACAGAAAGCCCGTGTGGTCGGCCCCCGCCGATCGCGCGAAGGTCGAGGCGATGCTGGCGCCGCTCGGCGCCGACGAGCTGCCCTGGGATGACACGGAGGGTCGGGGATGAGGATCGGATTCATCGGTCTGGGCAACATGGGCGGGCCGATGGCCGCCAACCTGGCCGGGGCGGGCCACGAGGTCCGCGGCTTTGACCCCTCGGCCGAGCCGCCCGAGGGCGTCGCGCGTGCCGCCAGTGCCGAGGAGGCGGTCGAGGGCGCGGAGGTGGTCCTAACCATGCTGCCGAACGGCGAGATCCTGCGCTCGGTCGCCCTCCAGGCGATCCCGGCGATGGCCGAAGGCGCGGTCCTCTGCGACTGCTCGACCGTGGATGTCGAGAGCGCACGCGCGGTCGCCTCGCAGGCCGAGGCGGCGGGCCTCGGCGCGCTCGACGCGCCGGTCTCGGGCGGCGTCGGCGGGGCGGCGGCCGGGACGCTGACCTTCATGGTCGGCGGCGGTGACGCGGCGTTCGAGAAGGTGCGGCCGCTGTTCGAGATCATGGGCCAGAAGGCCGTCCATTGCGGCGAGGCGGGGGCCGGGCAGTCGGCCAAGATCTGCAACAACATGATCCTCGGCGCGACCATGATCGCCACCTGCGAGGCCTTCGCCCTCGCCGACAAGCTGGGTCTGGACCGGCAGAAGATGTTCGACGTGGTCTCGACCTCCTCGGGGTCGAGCTGGTCGATGAACACCTACTGCCCCGCCCCCGGCGTCGGCCCCAGGAGCCCGGCCGACAACGACTACCGCCCCGGCTTCGCCGCCGACCTGATGCTCAAGGACCTGCGCCTGTCGCAGCAGGCGGCCGAGGCGGTCGATGCCGACACGCCGATGGGCGAGCTTGCGATGCGGCTCTACGCCGCCTTCGTCGAGCAGGAAGGCGGGCGGGGGCGTGACTTTTCGGCCATGCTGCCGCGTTTTTCGGCCCGGCGCCGGGATTCGTGAACCCGGCAGGGCAACCGATCCGCGACCGGGCGGGTTCTATTGGCTGACACGCCCGGACCCGAGAAGATGCAGAATACTCACCTGATCGCCGCCGGAGCCCTTGCCATCGCACTCGCGGCCCTCGCATCCACGCTCGCCGGCTCCGAGCCGGAGCAGGTCGCCCGGCCTCTCGTTCCGCGGCCGATCGCGGTGGGCGCGATTGCGCCGGCGGCCGAGACGCACCTGATCGAGCGGCCGGGCCTCTACGGTCTCGGGCCGCAGCCGGTGCACGGGCGCTATGCGATCGTCTCGGACTCGCTCGTGCGGCTTGACCCGGCGACGATGATGGTGCGCTCGGTCATCCGGCGGCAGGTGCATCCGGTCGATTGAACCTCAGCCCCTGAGCAGCGCCTCGGCCGCCGCGCGTGCCTCGGCCGTGACGGTCTCCCCCGCCAGCATCCGCGCGATCTCGTCCACGCGCTCGGCCTCGGCCAGCGGCGTCACCACCGTCCGCGTCGTCTCGTCGGAGGCCGACTTCGCGACGAGGAAATGGTCGGCTCCGCGCGCAGCGACCTGCGGCGCATGCGTCACGACCAGAACCTGCGCGTCCTCGGCGATCCGGGCGAGGCGGCGGCCCACGGCATCCGCGGTCGCGCCGCCGACGCCACGGTCGATCTCGTCGAAGATCATCGTCACCGGCTCGGACCCGTGCGCGAGGCAGACCTTCAGCGCCAGCAGGAAACGGGAGAGCTCGCCCCCCGACGCGATGCGGTCGATCGGCCCGGCCGGGGCGCCGGGGTTGGTGGCGACGACGAACTGCACCGCGTCGCGGCCGTCGGGGCCGGGCTCGCCCGGCTCCACGAGGGTCTCGAAGCGGGCGCGTTCCAGCTTCAGCGGCGCAAGCTCCTGCGCCATCGCGGCGTCGAGCCGAAGCGCCGCCGCTTTCCGCGCCTTCGTGGCGGCATCGGCTGCGCGCTCGTAACCGGATTCGGCTGCCGCGAGCGCCTCGCCAAGCCGCGCAACCTCGCCCTCCCCCGCCTCCAGTCGTTCCAGCCGCCCGCGCAGGTCATCGGCCAGCACCGCGAGATCATCCGGCAGCGTGTCGTGCTTGCGGGCGAGGGCGCGGATGGCGAACAGCCGCTCCTCCGCCGCTTCCAGTTCCTCCGGCGCGAAGTCCATCGCCCGCAGCGCCGCTTCGATCCCGCTCGTCGCCTCGCCCAGCTCGATCAGCGCCCGCCCGAGCGCCGCGAGCGGGTCCTCGAGGGCGCCTTCCACCCCTTCGGCCGCGTCCTCGAGCCAGCGGGATGCGTCAATCATCGCCCCCTCCGCCCCCTGAGAGCCAAGCGCGTTCAGCGCCCGCACCACATCCTCGCGGAAGCGCGCCGCCGCCTGCATGCCCCTCCGGCGGGTGTCGAGTTCCGCATCCTCGCCCGGCTGCGGGGCGAGACGGTCGAGCTCCGCCACCGCATGACGCAGGAACTCCTCCTCGGCCTTCGCGCTCGCAAGCGCCTCCGCCGCCGCCGCCAGCCCGGCAACGGCATCGCGTCGGGCTGCCCAGGCGGCGCGCACCGGAGCGGTATCCAGCCCCGCGAAGGCGTCGAGCAGCGCCCGGTGCCCGCGCGGGTTCAGCAGGCCCCGGTCGTCGTGCTGACCGTGCAACTCCACGAGGCTCTCGCCGAGCGCGCGCAGCATCTCGGCCGAGCTGCGGCGGTCGTTCACATAGGCGGTCTTGCGGCCCTCGGGCGTGGCGGTGCGGCGCAGGACCAGCTCGTCCTCGGCCGCCAGCCCCGCCTCGGCCAGGATCCCGTGCGCCGGATGACCCGGCGGCAGCGCGAACACCGCCGTCACCTCGCCCTGCGCCGCGCCCTGCCGCACCACATCCGCCCGCCCGCGCCAGCCGAGGACGAAGCCGAGCGCGTCGAGCAGGATCGACTTTCCCGCCCCGGTCTCGCCGGTCAGCACGTTGAGGCCGGGGCCGAACTCCAGCTCCTGCCGCTCGATCAGCAGCATGTCGCGGATGTCGAGATGCCGCAGCATCGCGGCCTCCCCTCAGAGCCAGCGGCCCTCTATCACCTGGCGGTAGACGTTGGTCAGCCAGCTGTCGCCGCGCGCTTCCGGCGCCAGATTGCGGCCGCGCAGGGTCGCATAGGCGTCCTGGTAGAAGGGCGAGGACTGGAAGTTGTGGCCGAGGATCGCGCCCGCGGTCTGCGCCTCGTCGGTGAGACCGAGGGCGAGATAGCTCTCGACCAGCCGCATCAGCGCCTCGGGGGTGTGGGTGGTGGTCTGGAACTCCTCCACCACGACGCGGAAGCGGTTGATGGCGGCGGTGTAGTGGCCGCCGCGCAGGTAGTAGCGGCCGATCTCCATCTCCTTCGCGGCGAGATGGTCGAAGGCGAGGTCGAACTTCAGGATCGCCGAGCGCGCATATTCGCTGTCGGGATAGAGCTCGATCACCTCGCGCAGCCCCTGCAGCGCCTGGAAGGTCAGGCCCTGGTCGCGGCCGACATCGTCGATCTGGTCGTAGAAGCTGAGCGCGAGGAGGTATTTCGCATAGGCCTCGTCCTCGTCGCCGGGATAGGCGTCGATGAAGCGCTGCGCGGCGCCGCGCGCGTCCTCGTAGTTGCCGGCGCGGTGATAGCTGAAGGCCTGCATGATCAGCGCGCGCCTGGCCCATTCGGAATAGGGGTAGAGCCGCTCGACCTCGGAGAAGTAGTAGACCGCCTCGCGCGGGCGGTCGTTGTTCTCCAGCTCGTATTCGCCGCGCTGGTAGATTGCCGCGGCGTCGAAGTTCTCGAGCGAGTGGCGGGTGCCCGAGGGGCCGCCCCCACGCTCTCCGCAGCCGGCCAGCAGCACGGTGACGGCGAGCGCCGCGAGGGTTGCCCTTGATGCGAATCCCGCCATGCCGTTCCGCCTGTCCCCTGCATCGCCGCGCGTGGCCTGCAGGGGCCCCGTCGCGCACGGTCCGAACCTGCTAGCATAGATATCTGGGGCGCGCAAAATGGCAATCGCCCGCGGCCGCAGCCGGGTCAGCCCGCGGCCGAGCGCAGCGTTGCGGCGGGCCCGGCGGCAGGCTGCCGCGCCGCCGGAGGCAGCGCGAGGCCCTGTCCGGGCAGCCGCGCGTCGAGGTCGCCCGTGCCCTCGACCAGTTCCCAGGCGGTCTCGTCCGCGAAGAGAGCCCGCAGCAGCCGGTTGGTCAGCGCATGGCCGCCACGGCTGGTGCTGAAGCGCGCCAGCAGCGGCGCCCCGGCAAGCGCGAGGTCGCCAAGCGCGTCCAGCATCTTGTGGCGCACCGCCTCGTCCGGGTGGCGCAGCCCGCCGGGCGTCAGCACCTCCGTGCCGTCGATCACCACGGCGTTCAGGTAAGAACCGCCGCGCGCCAGCCCGGCCGCCTGCATCGCCGCCACGTCCTCGAGCCGGCAGAAGGTGCGGCTGTCGGCCAGTTCGCGCACGAAGCTCGCCTGCGTGATGTCGAGTCGCTTGCGCTGCCTGCCGATCGCGGCGTCGGGGAAGTCGATCTCGAACTCGATCTCAAGGTGGTCGCCCGGCGCGAGCGCGGCCCAGGCCAGCCCCTCGCGCACCTCGACCCGCTCTCGCACCCGGATCGCCCGCGCCGGGGCGTTCTGCGGCACGATGCCGGCGGCGAGGATGCCGTCCACGAAGGGCGCCGCCGAGCCGTCGAGGATCGGCACTTCCGGCCCGTGCAGGTCGATCAGGGCGTTGACGATCCCGGTCCCGGCAAGCGCCGCCATCACATGCTCGATGGTCGAGACCGTGACCCCGCCCTCGCCTTCCAGCAGCGTGCTGAGGCGCGAGGGCGAGACCTGGTGCCAGAGCGCGGGGATGCGCGGCCGGCCGCGAAGGTCGGTGCGGCGGAAGATGATGCCGTGTCCGGCCGTGGCAGGCCGGATCACCAGCCGCGCAGGCGCCCCGGTGTGGAGGCCCACCCCGAGGAACGCCGCGTCCTGTCTGATTGTCGCCTGCATCGCCACTGTCCTGCCCGAGTCATTCGGCCCGACCTCTCGCGGGTCCGGTCTGGATGACTGTCATCTAGTCTTCGTGCGGCATGTCTCAATTAACAAATTATGAACGGATGAAACAGTTTGGCGCGGGAAGCTGCGCTGCAGGCAACAAATGAGGCCGCCTTGGGGGAGGCCTCGGGGACGGTGTTGCCGGAAACGTGACGGCCTGGTGACGGCTCAGTTCGCCTGGCGGCGCAGGAAAGCCGGGATCTCGACCGGATCGTCGTCGCGCGCCGGCTCGTCAATTCCGTCGAACTCGTCCTGAGTCGAGCGGCGATGCGCGACGCGCTCGCTGATGCGATCGGCGAGCGTCGCGGAGGACGGCTTCGCCCCGCCTTCGGCATGGCCCGACATCCGCTCGAGCATCCGGGCGAGGCCCCCCATACGGCCCGCGGCGGGCGCGGCCTGCGGCGCCTGCTCCGGCGCGCGCTGACCGCGGGGATCAAAGGAAGGCGCGCGCGCGGCGGCGCGGTTCACCGCGTTCGATACCCGGTCGAGCATCTGCGGCGCGGGCTGGCCGGCGGGACGCGCGGGGGCGGTGAAGCTCGCCGCATCGTCGCCGAGGCGGGCGGTCGCCGGGCGCAGGTCCTGCCGCTGCTCGGGCGCGGGGCGATAGGCCGGCTCGGGCATGCCCTCGTCCTCATGCGCGCGGCTCGCGGCCAGGACGCGCGGGTCGGCGGTCGGCGCGACACGGCGCGGCGGCACCGGCAGGTCGTCCTCCTCGGCCACGGCCGGACGGGCGGCCGGCGCGGGCTGCTCCTTCTGCGTGACCGAGGGGTTCTGTGTCAGCGGCGCGCTCATGCTGCGGCGGGGATGGGGCACCTCCGCCGCGGCCGGCTCGGCGTCGATGCCGGTCGCCACGACCGAGACCCGCAGCGCGCCTTCCATGGTCTCGTCCAGCGTCGAGCCGACGATGATGTTGGCGTCGGCATCCACCTTCTCGCGGATGATGTTGGCGGCCTCGTCCAGCTCGAACAGCGTGAGGTCGTAGCCGGCGGTGATGTTGATGAGGACGCCCTTGGCGCCGTGGAGGCTGATCTCGTCCAGCAGCGGGTTGGCGATCGCCTTCTCTGCCGCCTGCACCGCGCGGTTCTCGCCCGTGGCCTCGCCCGCGCCCATCATCGCCTTGCCCATCTCGTCCATCACCGCGCGCACGTCGGCAAAGTCGAGGTTGATGAGGCCCGGACGGACCATCAGGTCGGTCACGCCCTTGACGCCCTGGTGCAGCACGTCGTCGGCCATGGCGAAGGCGTCGGTGAAGGTGGTCTTCTCGTTGGCGAGCCGGAACAGGTTCTGGTTCGGGATAACGATCAGCGTGTCCACGACCTTCTGCAGCGCCTCGATGCCCGCATCGGCCTGGCGCATGCGCTTCACGCCCTCGAACTGGAAGGGTTTGGTCACGACGCCGACGGTCAGGATGCCCATCTCGCGCGCGGCCTGGGCGATGATCGGCGCGGCGCCGGTGCCGGTGCCGCCGCCCATGCCGGCGGTGATGAAGCACATATGCGCGCCCATCAGGTGATCGACGATGTCCTCGATCGTCTCCTCGGCCGCGGCGGCGCCGATGGCCGGGTTGGCGCCCGCGCCGAGGCCCTCGGTCTTCTTGGGGCCGATCTGGATGCGCGAGCGGGCCCGCGACTGGGCGAGCGCCTGGGCGTCGGTGTTCGCCACGACGAACTCCACCCCTTCGAGCTGCTGGTCGATCATGTTGTTGACCGCGTTGCCGCCCGCGCCGCCGACGCCGAAGACCGTGATCCGCGGCCGCAGCTCATCGTCTTCCGTCATCATGAGGTTGAGTGCCATTCGCCCGTATCCCTTGTTCCGCCGGGCTTTCCGCCCGATTACCGCTCGACGCCGGTCCGAACCCGTCCCCCGGTTCATTCCCAGCTTACCCCCGGAGGACGCCTCGCGTCACCCGAAAACCACAGACTGTCCACAAAATCGTGTGGATAGACTCAGTAGAATCGGCGGCATCTTGCCGATTCGCCGAATTGTGGTGGCGGCGGCCGTTCCGCCGTTCACCAGTTGTTTCGGAACCAGCGATAGGCCCGCTTGAGGCTGCGCGCCGGATAGCGGTCCGCGGGCATCTCGAAGTCCCACCATTCGTCCTGCGGATGCGCCGCGAAGAGGGCGAGGCCCACGGCCGAGGCGAAGCAAGGGTCGGTCAGCTGATGCGCGAGGCCCTGGATCCGCAGCGGCCGCCCGATCCGCACATTCGGCCCCAGCATCCGCGCCGCGAGTCCGTCGAGGCCCGGAATCTGGGCGCCGCCGCCGGTCAGCACGATCTGCTGGCTGGGCATGTGCTCGAATCCGGCCGCATGCAGCACCTCGGCCACCCGCTCGAGAATCTCCTCGACCCGCGGGCGCATGATGCCGATCAGGTCGGCGCGGCTGACGGTGCGGCGGTCGGTCTCCCAGTCGCCGGTCTCGCCGCCGAGCTCGATCATCTCGCGGTCGTCGCGTCCCGTCGCCTCGATGCCGCCGTTGAGGGTCTTGAGCCGCTCGGCCACCGCCTGGCTGACGCGCAGTCCCTGGGCGATGTCGGAGGTGATCTGGTTGCCGCCGAGGCGCACGGCATCGGCGAAGATCATGTGCTTCTTGATGAAGACCGAGACGCCCGTCGCCCCGCCGCCGAGGTCGATGCAGGCCGCTCCCAGCTCCTGCTCGTCCTCGACGAGCGAGGCGAGTCCGCTGACATAGGCCGAGGACGCGACGCCCGCGAGTTCGAGGTCGCAGCGCCGGATGCATTGCGCGAGCGCCCCGAGCGACAACCCGTCCGCCGTCAGGACGTGCATGTCCACCGCCATCCGGTTGCCCATCAGGTCGCGCGGATCCGCGAGGCCCGAGCGGTGGTCCACGGCGAAGTTCACCGGCTGCGCATGCAGCACCTCGCGCGAGCGGCCGAAGTCGGGCGCGTCGCAGGCGGCCAGCACGCGGGCCACGTCCTGCTCGGCCACCCGGCCCGCAGGCAGCGCGATCTCGCCCGCGAGGCCGTAGGAGGACGGCCGCCCGCCCGAGAAACAGGCGATCACATGGTCCACCCGCTCGCCGGCGAGCTTCTGCGCCGCCTGAACGGCGGTGCGGATCGCACGCTCGGTCTCGGAGACGGTCTCGATCTCGCCGAAGCGCACCCCGCGCGAGCGCGTGGTCGCGGCGCCGATGACGCGGAAGTTCGACTGCCCGGCCATCGGCCCGACCCCGTCGGTGGCGCGGAACTGGCCGGGGCCGTCGAAGCGCAGCACGAGGCAGGCGATCTTGGAGGTGCCGATGTCCAGCACCGCGATCAGCCCGCGCTGCAGCGCCGCGCGGCGCATCGCCCGCATGGACCGCTGGACCTGATACAAGTCGCTCACCCCTCGCCCCTCCTCATGCCGCCGGCTTCTTGCCGGTCGTGTTTGTGTCTTCCGGCAGCGGCTGGCCGTCAGGTCCCAGCAGCCCCTCGCCCCGCGCGCCGCGGATGGCGTTCTGGGCATCCAGCCCGAGGCGGATCGCGGTCCGCTGCGGATCGCGCAGGTCGAGCGCCGCCACGTCGCGGTCGAGCAGGCCAGTGTCGCGGTGCATGGCGAGCGCGCGTTCGAGGGCGGCGAGCGCGCCCTCCGCCGGCAGCATGATCCGCTGCCCGCGGTCGAGCGCCACGTCCCAGCGACGCTCGCCCATCCGTTCGAGCCCGCGCAGCCGCGGCAGGATCGGCCCGGCGGCGTCTATCAGCGCCATGGCTTCGGCGGCGGCGGCGTCCGCCCCTGCGCCCGCCAGCATCGGCAGGTCGGGCCGCGCCTCGCGGCTCTCGACCGAGTTCACGCGGTGGCCGGTCTCGTCGATCAGTTCGATCCCCTGCGCGTGGCGCCAGAGGGCCGCCGGCTCGCGCTCGACCACCACGGCCGAGAGGACACCATCCGGCATGATCCGCAACTCGACGCTCTTGACGGCATCGAGCCGCAGCACCCGCGCCCGTAGCATGTCGAGGTCGAGATCGAAGCTCGAGGCGGGCAGCGTCACCGGCAGCATGGCCCGCATGGCGCGGTCCACCGTGTCGGAGGCGCCGTCGATGCGCATCGCCTTGACCATGAAGGCGTCGCGGGTCTGCACCTGCTCGATCACGCCATCCACCTGCGCGGTGAGGCTGGCGCGGCGGTCGGGATCGCTGAGCCAGAGGCCGGCGACCATCGCGATGATGAAGGCGGGCAGGCCGACGCGCAGCAGCCGGCGGTAGAGCGGCGTGAGCCACATGCGATGCAGCCGGTAAGCCAGCCGCGAGGGCGCCGGGTCGCGGCGCGGAGGGCGCGGGGCGGGACGGGCGCCGGCGCGGATGGGCGCGGGCCGGGCGGACCCGTCGCCGTCGAAGAACCGGGGCGTCAGTCCCTGCACAGCGCGTCCTCCACGATCCACGCGCAGAGCGCCGGGAAATCGAGCCCCGCCGCCGCCGCCTGCTCGGGCGAGAGCGAGGTCGGCGTCATGCCGGGCTGGGTGTTGGTCTCGAGGAGGATCAGCCCCTCGGCGCCCTTCGATTCGTCCCAGCGGAAATCGGTGCGCGTCAGCCCGCGGCAGCCAAGCGCCTCATGGGCGCGCACGGCGTAGTCGCGGCAGAGGGCGTCGATCTCGGCCGGGATCTCGGCCGGGATGACATGGCGCGATCCGCCGGGCGCGTATTTGGCGTCGTAGTCGTACCAGCCGTCGGTGATGATGTCGGTCACGCCGAGCGCCCGGTCGCCGAGGACCGAGGTGGTCAGCTCGCGCCCCGGCGCATAGGCCTCGACCATCCAGACGCCCGCGGTCACGGGCGCGAAGCCGTTGCCGTTCTCGCGCACGATATGGACGCCGACGCTGCTGCCCTCGGCGTTCGGCTTGACCACATAGGGCGGCGTCAGCACGTGGCGGGCGGCGACCTCGGCCGCGCAGGCAAGGCGGCTCTCGACCACCGGCAGACCGGCGGCGCGGAAGACCTCCTTGGCGCGGGTCTTGTCCATGGCGAGGGCCGAGGCGAGCACGCCGGAATGGGTGTAGCGGTAGCCGAGCCACTCCAGCAGGCCCTGGACGCAGCCGTCCTCGCCCCAGCGGCCGTGCAATGCGTTGAACACGACGTCGGGCCGGGCCTCGGCCAGCCGCGCCGGCAGGCTCGCGCCCGCGTCGGCCGCAAGCGCGACCTCCACCACCTGATACCCCGCCCGCCGCAGCGCGGTCGCGCATTCACGTCCCGACGAGAGCGACACCTCGCGCTCGGCCGAGGGTCCGCCCATCAGGACGGCGACGGTCTGGGCTGCCCTGCTCGACATGCCCGCCACGTTCTGCCTTTCGCCCCCGCTTTGCCGCGGGGTTGTTCTGCGGCGCTGCACGCTGCGGTTGATCCGCCGTCACGCGCGCCGATGGAGGGAGCGTAGCGGAAGGGCGCGCGCGGGGGAAGCGGGAAGAGGGAAGTGGCGACGGAAAACACGCTCGTCGCGAGCGTATCGAGACAAAGGTCAGCGTTCGCCCTGGTGGACGCAAAGCGTCCGCCGTGGGGAGGGCGGACGCTGACCGATCCGCGGGGCGGATCGGTCGTCCCGTGGCTGAGGTTGCGCGCAAATGGGCACAGGGTCCCGCTTGCGGACGCGGGAGGATGGCGGGTGCGTGGGAACCGCGCAGCCTACGGCGGAAAATGAAGCAGTGTGCGTTCTACGAACGCACCGCCACCCTCGCGCCGCTCACGCCTCCTGCATCCCCGCCCCCACATTCCCGTCCTTCGCCGCGTCGCCCGAGCCACCGCCGCGCGCCGCCTTCACCGACTCCTCGAGAATCCCGAGCGCCTCGTCGAACACGTCATCCGGGATCGTCAGCGGCGCCAGGAACCGGATCACGTTGCCATAGACCCCGCAGGTCAGCAGGATCAGCCCGCGCTTCAGCGCCTCCTCGCGGACGCGGTTGGTCATCTCGGGGTTGGGCCTGTCGCTGCCCGCCACGTTGAACTCCACCGCGTTCATGAAGCCGGGGCCGCGGATGTCCACGATCTCCGGCACCTCGTCGCGCAGCCCCGCGAGGCGCTGCTTCAGCCGCTGGCCGAGGCGGACGGCGCGCTCGTTCAGGCCTTCCTCCTCGATCACGTCGAGCACCGCATGCGCCGCTGCGACCCCCAGCGGGTTGCCGTTGTAGGTGCCGCCCAAGCCGCCCGGATCGGGGCTGTCCATCACCTCGGCCCGGCCGGTCACGGCGCTGATCGGCAACCCGCCGCCGAGGCCCTTGGCCATGCAGGTGATGTCCGCCGCGACGCCGTGATGCTCCATCGCGAAGAGCTTGCCGGTCCGCGCGAAGCCGGTCTGCACCTCGTCGGCGATCAGCAGCATGCCGTGCTCGTCGCAGATCTCGCGCACCTTCCGCATGAAGCCGGCCGGGACCTCGTAGAAGCCGCCCTCGCCCTGCACCGGCTCGACGATGATCGCCGCCACGCGCTTCGGGTCAATGTCGGCCTTGAAGAGCTTGTCGAGCGCCCGCGTCGCGTCCTCCTGGCTCACGCCCAGCAGGTCGTTCGGGAATGGCAGGTGCCAGACGTCCGGCATCATGGCGCCGAAGCCCGCCTTGTACGGCTGCACCTTGCCGGTCAGCGTCATGCCCATGAAGGTGCGGCCGTGGAAGGCGCCGGTGAAGGCGACGACGCCGGGGCGGCCGGTGTAGTGGCGCGCGACCTTGACCGCGTTCTCGACCGCCTCGGCGCCGGTGGTGGCGAAGATGGTCTTCTTCTCGAAGTCGCCGGGCACGAGCCGGTTCAGCCGCTCGGCCAGCGCCACGTAGCTCTCGTAGGGCACGACCTGGTGGCAGGTATGGGTGAAGCGGTCGAGCTGCGCCTTCACCGCCGCCATCACCTTCGGGTGGCGGTGGCCGGTGTTCACCACGGCGATCCCGGCGGCGAAGTCGATCCAGCGCTTGCCGTCGCGGTCCCAGATCTCGGCGTTCTCGGCCCGCTCGGCGTAGATCTGCGTGGTCATGCCGACGCCGCGCGAGATGGCGGCGTTCTTGCGGTCGGTCATCTGCGTGTCGGCCATCTTCGGCGCTCCTCCCTGGGGTTGGCCCCTTCTAGCCGCGCCGCCGGCACCGTTCCAGTGCGGCGGCTCTTGCCTGCCCGCGCCCGCTGCGACAGGGTTCCGGCGACCCGTGGAGGCCCGCCATGCCCGTCCGTCCCAACCGCGCGCTCGCGGCCGCCGTCCTAAGGGCCGGGGGCAGCGCGCCGGTGCCGCCCGACCTCGCCCCGCGGCGCTGATGTTCCCGATCCGCGACCACAACCCCTCCGAGGGCACGCCATACGTCACGATCACGCTCATCGCGCTGAACCTGCTGATGTTTTTGCTCACGACGCCCTGGCTCGGCGGGATGGAGCGGCTGTGGACGGAGCTGGCGCTCTACCCGGTCGCGGTGCTGCACGGCAGTCACCTCTGGGGCCTCGTCAGCCACATGTTCCTGCATGCCGGGCTGCTGCATATCGGCGGCAACATGCTGTTTTTGTGGATTTTCGGCGACAACCTCGAGGAGCAGATGGGGCCTGTCGGCTTCCTCGTCTTCTACCTCGCCTGCGGCCTCGCCGCCGCCGCCGCGCAGATCGCAATGGATCCGTGGAGCCCGATCCCGATGGTCGGCGCCTCGGGCGCCATTGCCGGAGTGATGGGGGGCTACCTGCTGATGTTCCCGCGCGCCCGCGTGGACGTGATCGCGATCGTCATCATCATCATCAAGCGGTTCACGATCCGCGCCTGGGTGGTGCTGGTGGCCTGGTTCGCGCTGCAGATCCTCGGCGGCTGGACCGCAGGGCCGGAGGGCGGCATCGCCTACTGGGCCCATACGGGCGGCTTCGTGGCCGGGGTGGTGTTTGCGGTGCCGCTGTTCCTGCGCCGCGGCGGGCGGGCCTTCTGGGACCGCACCCGAGGGCATCCGCCGCATCCGCCGACCTTCCACGAGAGCCGGGTGCCGGTGGTGCGGCGATGAGCCTGCCGGAGGTCGGCCCGCGCCATCGCCTGACCTGCCATTGCGGCGCGGTCGAGCTGGCCGTGACGCTGAAGAACGGGCTGAGGGGCGCGCGCCGCTGCGACTGCTCCTTCTGCCGCAGGCGGGGCGCGATGACGGTGAGCGCGCCGCTGGATGGCGTCGAGATCGTGCGGGGCGCGGAGGTGCTGAGCCTCTACCAGTTCGGCACCATGACCGCGCAGCACTGGTTCTGCTCGCGTTGCGGCATCTACACCCACCACCGCCGTCGGTCGAACCCGACCGAATACGGCGTCAACGCGGGCGCGCTCGAGGGGGTGAACCCGCGCGACCTCGATCCGGTGCCGTGGGCGGACGGGGTGAACCACCCGTCCGACCGAGGCATCAGAACGTGATCTTCACCGAGGGTGCGCTGCGCTGCGCCTCGCCGTGGAACACGGCCTCGATGTTGTTGCCGTCGGGATCGAGCAGGAACGCGGCATAGTAGCCGGGATGATAGGGCCGCTCGCCCGGCGGGCCGTTGTCGATGCCGCCCGCCGCCAGCCCGGCCTTGTGGAACGCCTCGACCATCTCCCGGTCGCGAGCCTGAAAGGCGAGGTGGTGGCGGCCCGTCAGTTGTCCCGCTGCCGCCGCGCTGTCGGCGGTCGAGACGAAGAGTTCGTCGGCCCAGAAGTAATCCGCCTCGGTGCCGCCGATGGGCACCCCGAGCGCGCCCAGCACCGCCTCGTAGAAGCGGCGGCTTGCGGCAAGATCGCGCACGATGAGCTGGATGTGGTCGATCAGGCGGCCGCGATGCAGTTCCTGCGCTTCCATGGCTTCCCCCAGCTGGACCCGCCCGCAACGCCGGCCGGTCCGGGGGGTTCCTGCGTCAGGCTTCCCGCAGCGTCTCTGCCAGCGTTCCGAAGAGCTGCGTGTTGGCGCAGACGATCCCGCCCGACTCCAGCGGGCTCTCGCCCGGCGTGAGGCCTTCGACGAAGCCCCCGGCCTCGCGCACGAGGATGATCCCGGCGGCGACGTCATGGGCATGGACGCCCCGCTCCCAGTAGCCGTCGAAGCGGCCCGCGGCGACATAGGCGAGGTCCAGCGCCGCCGAACCCCAGCGGCGGATGCCCGCGGTCTGCGGCGAGACGCGGGCGAGGTCGCGCAGCAGCGCCGGCAGCTCGCGGCTGCCGCCCCAAGGCACGCCCGTGGCGAACACCGCCTCGGCCATCTTGCGCCTTCCGCTGACGCGCAGGCGGGTGTCGTTCATCCAGCCGCCCTCGCCCTTCTCGGCCCAGAAAAGCTCGTCCTTCACCGGGTCGAAGATCACGCCCGCGACGATCTCGCCCTTGTGTTCGAGGGCGATGCTGATGCCCCAATGCGGCATCCCGTGCAGGAAGTTGGTGGTGCCGTCGAGCGGGTCCACGATCCAGCGCCGGGTCGGGTCCTCGCCGGGCTCCGCCCCGGTCTCCTCGCCCAGCCAGCCGTAGTTCGGCCGCGCGCCGCGGAGTTCCTCCTTGATCACCCGCTCGGCCTCGCGGTCGGCGCGGGTCACGAAATCGCCCGCGCCCTTGACCGAGACCTGCAGGTTCTCGACCTCGCGGAAGTCCTTCACGAGCCCGCGCGCCGCCTTGCGGGCGGCCTTGATCATCACGTTGAGATTGGCGCTCGGCATCGGTGGGCCTCCGGTCTGGGAAGCCGGCGGATTACTTGCGCCGTCCGCCGAAGGGAAGGGGGGACGCCGGAATAGCAGCAGCCGGGGGGAAGTGATAGGATCGCGGGCAGCACCCCGTTTCGCGCGTGACGTCGAACTAGGAAAGGGCCCGCCCATGAGCGCCCCCGCTGTCCGGCCGCAATCCGGCCGCTCCTCCGCCAAGGCCGCCGCGGTCTGCCTCCTCGGCGTCCTGCTTCCCGCAGCGGCGGCGCAGGCTCAGGCGCTCACCGAGGTCTGGCGGCTCGGCGGCTTCAACGCCCCCGAATCCGCCATGTTCGACCCGGCGACCGGGCAGATCGTCGTCTCGCAGATGGGCGCATTCGGCCCGGAGGCGGATGGCAGGCTCAGCCTGGTGTCGCCCGAAGGCGCGATGATCGAGGCCGACTGGGTGACGGGCCTCGTCGATCCGAAGGGGATGGCGGTGGTCGACGGCACCCTCCATGTCGCCGATCCCGACAGGCTGCACCGCATCGACATGGCCACCGGAGAGCAGGTCGGGCCGATCCCCGTGCCGGGGGCGCAGCTTCTGAACGACGTGGCCGCCGATGCCGAGGGCACGGTCTATGTCAGCGACATGCTCGCCGGCAGCATCTATCGGATTCAGGGCGAGGCGGTGGATCAGGTGCTGCCGGAGGGCGGGCTTTCCCTGCCGAACGGCCTCCTTGTCGATGACGGCAACCTCCTCGTGGGCTCCTTCGGTGAAGGGCTGGCCGACGATCTGTCGGTCGCAAGCCCCGGTGGGCTGTGGCGGCTTGATCTGGCCAGCGGCAAGGTCGCGCCGGTTCCCGGCACCGAGGCGAGCGGCAGCGTGGACGGAATCGCCCGGCTGGGCCAGCGGGTGATCTATGACGATTTCCAGACCGGGCGCATCCTGGCGCTCAGCGGCGATGAGCTGACGACGCTGGCCGAGACCGCACGCACGGCGGCCGATCTCGGGACGGCGGGAGATTTGCTGCTGGTCCCGGTCACGGCGGCGGGCGAGGTTATCGCCTATCGCCTTGCGCCGGAGTGATCAGCGCAACAACCGGATCGGCTCGGTCCGCGCGAGGCGCAGGAAATGGCCCATGAACGGCAGGCCGAGGTCGCCCTCGCGCACCGCCGCCAGCACCCGCCGCAGCACACCGCCGGGCCCGAGGCGCAGGAAGGCCAGTTCCGGGTTCGCGGCCTCGCGGCGCAGCACCCAGTCGGGCAGCACCGTGACGCCCCGGCCCGACGCGACCAGCATCAGCGCCACGGCCGACTGCTCGACCTCGCGCACCGACGCGGGTTCGACCCTCGCAGGCGTCAGGAAATGCGAGAACACGTCGAGGCGCGCGCGGTCCATCGGATAGGTGATGAGCGTCTCGCCGGCGAGGTCCTCGGGCGCGACCCAGCCGCGCTCGGCCAGCGGGTGCGAGGCGGGGACCGCCAGCAGGGGCGCGTAGTCGAACAGCGGCTGGTAGATGATGCCGTCCAGCGGCTCGGGGTCGGAGGTCACCACGAGGTCGGCCGTCTCGCGGATCAGCGCGGGCAGGGCCTGAAAGGCGAGGCTGGCGCGGATGTCGATATCGACCGCGGGCCAGGCCCGGCGGAAGCGGTCCATCACAGGCAGCAGCCAGTCGAAGCAGGCGTGGCATTCCATCGCCACATGCAGCCGCCCGGCGCTGCCGGCCTCGACGGCGCGGAACTCGTCCTGCGCGGCCTCGATCAGCGGCAGCACCTGCTCGGCCGTCCGCAGCAGCCGCAGCCCGGCCGCGGTCAGCCGCAGCGGCTTGCCGCGGCGCACGACCAGTTCCACCCCGGCCTGCCCCTCCAGCCCCTTCAGCTGATGGCTCAGCGCCGATTGCGTCAGGTTCAGCGCCTCGGCCGCGCGGGCGAGGCCGCCGTGGCGGTGGATCGCGGCGATGGTGCGGAGGTGGCGGAGGTCGAGATGCATGAGCCGGTTTCAAGACGATCTTGCGGAGGATGAGTTTGTCTCACGCTGGCTGCCGTGTCACAAGCGCAGAAATCACGGAGTCCCGTCATGTCCCGCCCCCGCCTCAGCTTCGAGTTCTTCCCCCCTCGGTCGCTCGACGCCTCTTTCCGCCTCTGGGAGACGGTGCGCGAACTGGCGCCGCTCGACCCCGCCTTCGTCTCCGTCACCTACGGCGCCGGCGGCACCACGCGGCAGCTGACGCATGAGGCGGTGACGACCATCGGCAGTCATTACTGGGTCAGCGTGGCCGCGCATCTGACCTGCGTCGAGGCCAGCCGCGAGGAGACGATGGCGATCGTTGACGGCTACGCGAAAGCCGGCGTGCGCGAGATCGTGGCCCTGCGCGGCGACGCGCCGCAAGGGACCGACCGCTTCACCCCGCACGCGGATGGCTTCGCCTCCTCGGTCGAGCTGATCGAGGCGATCGCGGCGCGCGGCGACATGCAGGTCCGCGTCGGCGCCTATCCCGAGCCGCATCCCGATTCGGCCGACACCGCCGCCGATGTCGCCTGGCTCAAGCGCAAGATCGACGCCGGGGCTTCAAGCGCGATCACGCAGTTCTTCTTCGAGGCAGACACCTTCTTCCGCTTCCGCGACGCCTGCGCCGATGCCGGAATCACTGCGCCGATCATCCCCGGTATCCTTCCGATCCAGTCATGGGAGGGCGCCAAACGCTTCGCCGCACGCTGCGGCACCGCGGTTCCCGCCGGTCTGGACGAGGCCTTCGCCACCGCCCGCCGCGACGGGCGCGAGCAGCTTCTGGCGACCGCGATCTGCGCCGAACTCTGCGATGCGCTGATCGAGGGCGGCGTGGAAGACCTGCATTTCTACACGCTGAACCGGCCGGAAATGACGCGGGACGTATGTGCGGCCCTCGGGATTCTGGCGGCGCCGAGGCTGGAAGCGGTGGCGTGAGGACGGTGCGTGGGGACCACGCACCCTACCCCAGCCTCGGATCATGCCGCGTAGGGTGCGTTCTTCGAACGCACCCTACCCTACACCCCCGCCTCGACGATGGCCCGCGCGAGGATCGGCACCGTGTCCCGGTTCAACCCCGCTATGTTGATGCGCGAATCGCCCACGATATAGATCGCCGCATCGCGCTTGATCGCCTCGACCTGTTCGGGCGTGGCCCCGAGGCGCGAGAACATGCCGCGGTGCTCTTCGATGAAGTCGAAGCGGTTGCTGCCGGTCAGGTCGCGCAGTTCGCCCGCTAGCTGCGACCGCAGGGCCAGCATGTGGTTGCGAACCTCCTCCAGTTCCGCCTTCCAGTCCGCCGCAAGCTCCGCATCGCCGAGGATCGTGCTGACGATCCGCGCGCCGTGGTCGGGCGGGAAGCTGTAGGTCTGGCGGTTGAGAAACGCCATCGCCCCCTGTGTCAGATCGCGCGCGGCAGGGTAGCTCAGCGCCAGCAGCACGCCGGTCCGCTCGCGGTAGATGCCGAAGTTCTTGCTGCAGGACGCCGCGATCAGCGTCTCGGGCAGACGCGCGGCGATCAGGCGGGTGCCCTCGGCGTCCTGGTCGAGCCCATCGCCAAAACCCTGATAAGCGAGGTCGATCAGTGGTAGCGCGCCGGTCCGCTCCAGCAGGCCGGCGACCTCCTCCCACTGCGTCGCGGTCAGGTTCGCCCCGGTCGGGTTGTGGCAGCAGCCGTGCAGCAGCACCACGTCGCCGGGTTGGGCCTGCGCCAGATCGGCGGCCATGCCCTCGAAATCGACGCCCCGCGTCTCGGCGTCGAAATAGCGGTAGGCGCGCTTCGGAATGCCCATGAAGTCGAGGATCGACAGGTGGTTGGGCCAGGTCGGGTCGGAATACCAGACCGTCAGCCCCGGCGAGGCCATCCGCGCCAGTTCCAGCCCCTGCCGGATCGCGCCGGTGCCGCCGACAGTCGCGAGGCTCGCCAGCCGGTCCGCGGGCGGCTCGCCGAGGATCATCGCCGCCATCGCATCGCGGAAGGCGGGCTCGCCCGGCAGCGCGGTGTAGGACTTGGTCGTCTCGGTCTCGAGCATCCGCTGCTCGGCCGCCTTTACCGCGCGCATGATCGGCGTGTTGCCGCTCGCGTCCTTGTAGACCCCGACGCCGAGGTCGATCTTGCCCTGCCGCGTATCGGCGCGGAACTCGCCCATCAGGGCGAGGATCTTGTCAGGCTGTTGCGGCTTGAGATTGCCCAGCATCATGCGTCTCCGGTGGCGATCCTGAGGTCGGGGAAGCTGCCCCATTCGGCCCATGAGCCGTCATAGAGCGACCAGTCGCGGTGGCCCAGCCGTTCGAGCGCAAGGGCGAGGACCGCCGCGCTAACGCCGGAGCCGCAGGTTGTGATCACAGGCCGCGAGAGGTCTACTCCGGCACCCTCGAAGGCGGCGCGCAGGACCTCCGGCGCCTTCATCGTGCCGTCCTCGTTCAGCAACTCGGTGAAGGGCAGGTTGCGCGCGCCGGGGATATGGCCCGAACGCAGGCCGGGCCGCGGCTCCGGCGCCTCGCCGCGGAAGCGGGCGGCGGGGCGGGCGTCCACGATCGTCGGCCCGCCCAGCTTCGAGGCCGCGGCAACCTGCGTCACGTCGCGCACGAGGCCCGCCTGCCGCGAGGCCGTCATGTGCCGGTCGCGCAGGATCGGCGGCATGTCCTCCACCGGGCGGCCCTCGGCCTGCCATTTCGGAAAGCCGCCGTCGAGCACCGCGACATCGGTCTTGCCCATCAGCCGGAAGGTCCACCAGACCCGCGCCGCGCTGAAGATCCCGCTGCCGTCATAGACCACGACCTGATGCCCGTCGCCGACGCCCATCGCGCGCATGCGGCTGACGAACATCTCCGGCGGCGGCGCCATATGCGGCAGGTCCGAGCGGGTGTCGGCGATGGCGTCGATATCGAAGAAGCGGGCGCCGGGGATATGCGCGGCTTCATATTCGGCGCGAGGGTCGCGGCCTTCGCCGGGCAGATACCAGCTCGCGTCGATCACCCGCAGGTCGGGATCGTTCAGATGCGCGGCCAGCCAGCCGGTCGAGACCAGCACCGTCGGATCGTCCGTGCCCGCCATTCCTCTTGCCTCTCGCCTTGCCCCGCGCCTGCCCTCGCTTTACTGGCGCGGGCAGGCAGCGGCAATGCCCGGCCCGGCAACCCGGGCGCCAGTGCGCCGTTATGGTCCCATGCGCGCCGACGAGATCCTTTTCCCGACCGACTCCGGCCTCTATTGCGCGCCGGGGGATTTCTACATCGACCCGGTGCGGCCGGTGGAACGCGCGCTGATTACCCACGGGCATAGCGACCATGCGCGCGCGGGGCATGGCGCGGTGATGGCGACGCGGCAGACGCTCGACATCATGGCGATCCGCTATGGCGAGGATTTCGCCGGAACGAGGCAGGCGGCGGAGGGCGAGACGCGCATCGGCGGCGTCACGGTGCGGTTCCATCCCGCGGGCCATATCCTCGGCTCGGCGCAGGTGGAGATCGTGCCGGACGAGGGCCCGCGCATCACCGTCTCCGGCGACTACTGCCGCACGCCGAACCCGGTCTGCGCGCCGTGGGAGCCGGTCCCCTGCGACGTTTTCGTGACCGAGGCGACCTTCGGCCTCCCGGTCTTTCGCCACCCCGACCCGCTGGAGGAAACCCGGCGCCTCCTCGCCTCGATGGCCGAGTTTCCCGACCGCGCGCATCTGGTCGGCGCCTACCCGTTGGGCAAGGCCCAGCGGATGATCGCGCTGCTGCGGCAGGCGGGATATGACGCGCCGATCCATCTTCATGGCGCGATGGAGCGGCTGACCGATTATCACGTGGCCGAAGGCATCGAGCTTGGCGAACTTCGCCCGGCCACGGTGCCAAAGGAGATCGAGGGGCAGGTCGTGATCGCGCCGCCCTCGGCCTTCGCCTCGCCCTGGGTGCAGCGGTTCCGCGACCCGGTCATCTGCTTCGCCTCCGGGTGGATGGCGGTCCGCGCCCGCGCCCGGCAGCGGCGCGTGGAGCTGCCGCTGGTCATCAGCGACCATGTGGACTGGCCGCAACTGACGCAGACGCTCAAGGAACTGGCCGCGAGGGAGGTCTGGGTCACGCATGGGGCCGAGGACGGCGTGCTGCGGTGGTGCGAGCTGAACGGGATCGCCTCGCGCCCGCTGCGCCTCGTCGGCTACGAGGACGAGCCGGAATGAGGGATTTCGCCCGCCTCCTCGAACGCCTCGCCTTCACGCCGGCCCGCAATGCCAAGCTGACGATCCTGCGCCACTACCTCGAGCGCACGCCGGACCCCGACCGGGGCTATGCCTTGGCGGCGCTGACCGGCGAGTTGAAGCTCAGGACCGTCACGCCGTCGCTGCTGCGCGGACTGGTGGCCGAGCGGGTGGACCCGGTGCTGTTCGCGCTAAGCTACGATTTCGTGGGCGACCTCGCCGAAACCATTGCGCTGATCTGGCCCGAGGGCGAGCCGCGGCATCTCGGGCTGGCCGAGGCGGTGAAACTGCTCCAGACCACCGGCAAGGCGGCGCTCCCCGCCGTGATCGCGCAGACCCTCGACGGCCTCGACGCCTCCGAGCGGCTGGCTTTCCTGAAGCTCGCCACCGGCAACATGCGCGTCGGCCTCTCGGCCCGCCTCGCGCGGACCGCGCTGGCCGAGATGGGCGGTCCGACGCTGCCCGAGATCGAGGAGTTGTGGCACGGCCTCTCGCCGCCCTACATTAACCTGTTCGAGTGGATTGCAGGCGGCCCGCGCCCGGAACGCGCCGCGCTTGCGCCCTTCCGCCCGGTCATGCTCTCCACCCCAACCGACCTCGACCAGCTCCGCGCCCTCGACCCGGCCAAGCATCTGGCCGAGTGGAAATGGGACGGCATCCGCGTGCAGGCGGTCAGCGAGGGCGGCGTGCGGCGGCTCTATTCGCGCACGGGCGAGGATATCTCGGGCAGCTTCCCGGACGTGATCGAGGCGATGAACTTCGAGGGCACGGCCGATGGCGAGCTGCTGGTCCGCCGTGCCGGGGAGGTCGCGACCTTCAACGACCTGCAACAACGGCTGAACCGCAAGACCGTCGGCAAGGCGCAACTCGCCAGCCACCCGGCGGGCCTCCGGGTCTATGACCTGCTGATCTGGGAGGGCCGCGACCTGCGCGACCTGCCGCTGGCCCGCCGCCGCAAGGTGCTGGAAGCGGCGGATTTCGGCTCCGACCGGATCGACATTTCGCAGGTGCTGGGTTTCACGACATGGGACGACCTCGCCGCCCTGCGCGCCGACCCGCCCGAGCCGGTTATCGAAGGGGTGATGATCAAGCGCTGCGATTCCCCCTATGTCGGCGGTCGCCCACGCGGGCCGTGGTTCAAGTGGAAGCGCGATCCGATGACGGTGGACGCGGTGCTGATGTATGCCCAGCGGGGTCACGGCAAGCGCTCGGGGTTCTACAGCGACTTCACCTTCGGGCTCTGGGCCGGGGGGGAGCTGGTGCCGGTCGGCAAGGCCTATTTCGGCTTCACCGACGAGGAGCTGCGCGAATTGGACCGCTTTGTGCGCAACAACACCACCGAGCGGTTCGGCCCCGTGCGCGCGGTCGCCCCGAAGCTGGTGCTGGAGGTCGCCTTCGAGGGCGTGAACCGCTCGGCCCGCCACCGCTCGGGCGTGGCCATGCGCTTCCCCCGGATCAGCCGCATCCGCTGGGACAAGCCGGTGGCCGAGGCCGATGTGCTGCCGACGCTCGAGGCGATGATCGGCGGCGGCCCGGCGCAGACCACGCCGCGCAAATCCGGGCGTCGCGCGTGAGCCTGCCGCCCGATTTCGCCGCCTGGTTCGCGTCGAAGGGCTGGTCCCCGCACCCGCATCAACTGGCGCTGCTGGAGGCGGAAGGCGACACGCTGCTGATCGCGCCGACGGGCGGGGGCAAGACGCTGGCCGGTTTCCTGCCGACGCTCGTGGCCCTCAAATCTTCGTACGAAGATTTGCGTTCAGATCGTTCGTCCGAACGATCCGGGCTGCACACGCTCTATGTCTCGCCGCTGAAGGCGCTGACGGCAGACATCGGCCGCAACCTCGCCCGGCCCATCGCCGAGCTTGGCCTGCCGATCCGGGTCGAGGACCGCACCGGCGACACGGGGCAGGCGCAGCGGCAGCGGCAGCGCACCGACCCGCCGCATATCCTGCTGACCACGCCCGAGAGCCTCGCGCTGATGCTCTCCTACCCCGAGGCACCGCGGATTTTCGGCGGCCTGCGCCGGGTGATCCTGGACGAACTGCACGCGCTGGCCGAGAGCAAGCGGGGCGATCAACTGATGCTGGGCCTCGCCCGGCTCCGGAGTCTTTCGCCGGGGCTGACCGCGACCGGCCTCAGCGCAACGGTTGAGGATCCCGCGGCGCTCGCCCGCTTCATGGGCGGGGCCGAGGTGCTGCTGGCCGATCCCGGCCCCGATCCCGACATTGGCATGCTGGGGACGACCGCACCGGCGCCGTGGTCCGGCGGCAACGGGCATTACTCGGTCCCCGACGTGCTCGACGCCGTCCGCGGGGCGCAGACCACGATCATCTTCATCAACACGCGCGCGCAGGCGGAACTGTATTTCCAGCGGCTCTGGGCTGTGAATGACGAGAACCTGCCCATCGGCATCCATCACGGTTCGCTCGCCCGCGAGCAGCGGCAGCGGGTCGAGGCGGCGATGGCGGCGGGGGAGCTGCGCGCGGTCGTGGCGACGGGCAGCCTCGATCTCGGCATCGACTGGGGCAGCGTCGATCAGGTGATCCAGGTCGGCGCGCCGAAAAACGTGAAGCGCCTCGTGCAGCGGATCGGGCGCTCGAACCACCGCTACAACGCGCCCTCGAAGGCGAGGATCGTGCCCGCGAACCGGTTCGAGGTGATCGAATGCGTCGCCGCGCTCGAGGCGGTGCGCGAGCGTGACCTCGACGGCGAGGATCGCGGGCCGGGTCCGCTGGACGTGCTCTGCCAGCACATCCTGCTGACTGCCTGCGCCGGGCCGTTCGACGCCGATGCGCTCTATGCCGAGGTGCGGCGGGCCGGTCCCTATGCCGGGCTCTGCCGCGCCGATTTCGACGATTGCCTCGAGTTCTGCGCCACCGGCGGCTACGCGCTGCGCGCCTATGACCGCTGGAAGCGGCTGATGCTGCGCGACGGGCTCTGGACCCTCCGCGACCCGCGCGCCGTGCGAGACCTGCGGATGAACATCGGCACCATCGTCGAGGCCGAGATGGTGAAGGTCCGCCTGCGCGGCCGCGGCGGCAAGCCGCTGGGCGAGGTCGAGGAAGCCTTCGCCGCCACCCTGGTTCCCGGCGACACCTTCCTCTTCGGCGGCCGGACGGTTCGCTACGAGGGGATGCGCGAGTTGACGCTGGAGGTCTCGCCCAACCCGCACCGCGAGCCGAAGATCGCGGTCTATGGCGGGCTGAAGCTCGCCATGTCCACGGAACTCAGCCACCGGGTGCTGGCGCTGCTGGGCGACCCGGACCGCTGGGCGGCGCTGCCGGAAAACACCCGCGACTGGCTGGCGCTGCAGGCCGAGGTCTCGCGCGTGCCGGGGCCCGGGGTGCTGCTAGCCGAGACCTTCCCGTATCAGGGGCGCTGGCATCTGGCGGTTTACGGCTTCGCCGGGCGGAACGCCTTGCAAACGCTTGGGCTGCTGCTGACGAAGGAGATGGAGGCGGCGGGGCTGGGACCGCTGGGCTTCCTCGCCACCGACTACGCGCTGCTGGTCTGGTCGGTGGACCCGGTCCTCGATGTGGGCCCGCTGCTCAACCGGGAACGGCTGCGGCACGGTCTCGACGCCTGGCTCGCCGGCAACACGGTGATGAAGCGCACCTTCCGCAACGTCGCCATCGTCGCCGGGCTGATCCAGCGCAACAACATCGGCGCGCGGCGCACGGGGCGGCAGGCGACGTTCAGTTCCGACATCCTCTATGACACGCTGCGGAAGTATGACGCCGGGCACCTGCTGCTCAGGATCACCGCGCAGGAGGCGGCGCGGGGCCTCGTCGATTTCGGCCGGATCGAGGAGATGCTGGACCGCTCGCCCGTCCTTGACCACCGCATCCTCGACCGCGTAACCCCGCTCGGCGCGCCGCTGATGCTTGAAATGGGGCGGGTGCGGATCGAGGGCCAGGGCCGCCTGCGGCTGGCCGAAGACGAGGCCGCGGCGCTGATGGCGGAGGCGGGGCTGGCGTGACCGGCTCGAGGGCTTGGGCATGGACGGATACCGCTTCGACTGGCACGGGCTGCGGCTCGAGGCGCGGGCCTCGGGCGCGCTCTGGTGGCCGGAGGCGCGGTGGCTGCTGGTGGCCGATCTGCACCTTGGCAAGTCCGAGCGCATGGCCCGGCGCGGCGGCGCGCTGCTGCCGCCCTATGAGGGGCTGGCGACGCTGGAGCGGCTCGGGGCGGAGATCACGGCGCTCGATCCGGCGGTGGTAGTGAGCCTCGGCGACGGGTTCGACGACGACGCAGCGAGCGGCGGGCTGGACGCGACTGTCCGCGCGATGCTGGAGGATCTGGCGCGGGGGCGCGACTGGCTGTGGCTCGCGGGCAACCACGATCCGCTGCGGGCGGCGGCCAGCCTGCCGGGCCGGATCGCGGCGGAGGCCGCGATGGGCGGCGTGACCGCGCGGCACGAGGCGGGCGCGGGGCCGGATATATCGGGGCATTTCCATCCCGTCGTGCGCCTCGGCGGCGGGCGGCGCCGGGCCTTCCTGATCGGCGCGCAGCACCTGATCCTGCCGGCCTTCGGGGCCTACACGGGTGGGCTGGACGCGAACGCCCCCGCGCTTGCGCGGCTCGCCGGCGGCGGGCTGGCGGTAGCCTGTCTGCACCGGGCGGTGCCGGTGCCGCTCGCGCGGATGGCGGGGTGAAAGGCAGAAGGCCGCCACAGGGGCGGCCTTCGCGGGATCGGAGCGGACCTCAGAAGTTGAAGTTCACGCCGAGCTTAACGTTCGTGAAGGAGGGCGAGGTGTTGGTGTCGCCCAAGGGACCGAGATCGATGTTCTCGGACTTGAAGTGGTTGCGCTCAATCTCGCCGAACATGGACATGCGCTCGGTCACCTTGCGTTCCATACCGATGCCGAAGACGTAGCCATTAGCGTCGTAGTCGAAATCCGTACCGTCCGCCGTGAAGGTGAAGTCCCCGCGGGCAATACCGGCGGTACCGTAGAGCAGCGTGTTCGGCTGCACCTCGTAGCCCGTCTTCAGCTTGAGCGCGGCCACGTGGTTGACAGAGGACTCGACGTCAACACCGCCGACCGTGACGCTGTCGTCGATGCTCCCGCCGGTGATCGAAAGCTCGGGGCCGAACACCCAGCGGTCGCGCTGCCAGCGATAACCGACGTGGAGGCCGCCGTTCACGCCGCTGATCTCGGTATTGTCGGTGCCCGTCGCGATAGTGAACTCGTCATCACCGCCGAAGGCATAGCCCAGCGAGGCGCCGGCATAGCCGCCCTGCCAGTTCCCGACCGTCGCGGTGGGCGTGATGACCGGCGCGATGGGGGCCGGTTCCACGACCGGCGCGACATAGCCCCCCGCCGAAGCGGCGCCCGCGGCGAAAAGGCTGGCCGCCGCGACGGATGCAAAGCTGTATTTCATGAAGTCACCTTACTCCTTCCAAAGAAACCGCTGAGACGCCCCGACGGCATCCCCAGCGGCTCTCGCTTGAGGATGCAAGCTAAACCAGAATCGGGCATGGGAGGTCCGTCAAACCGGCGCGCGAACGGCTGAGGGCGTCCGATCGGTGCAAAAATGCCACAGCGACGATCAACTTATGGTTTAAGTGTCGAGATTTTCCACACTCAGGGCGTTCTGCTGGATAAACTCGCGCCTCGGCTCGACCACGTCGCCCATCAGCTTGGTGAAGATGTCGTCGGCCTCGGCCAAGTCCTCGATCTTCACCTGCAGCATGGTCCGCGCGTCAGGGTCGAGCGTCGTTTCCCACAACTGCTCGGGATTCATCTCGCCGAGACCCTTGTAGCGTTGCAGGCTGAGGCCCTTCTCGCCCTCCAGCAAGATCGCCTGCAGCAGGTCCAGCGGCCCGTGGATCACCGATTCGCGGTCCTTGCGAATCAGCGCGGCGGGCGCGACATAGACCTCCTGCAGCGCGTCGGTCATCTGCCCGAGCCGCCGGCTCTCGGCCGAGCGCAGCATCTGCCCGTCCAGCGTCCGCATCTCCTCCACCCCGCGCAGCAGCCGCGAGAGGCGGATGCCGCCGTCCTGGGTCGGACGGCCCTGCCAGCCGCGGCCGTATTCCTCGGCGATGAGGTCCAGCCGGGCGGCGACCTCGTCGGCCACGCCGGCGGCGTTGGCCTCGACCCGCCCCGGCAGCAGCGCGCCGGCGATGGCCGCCTGCTCGGTGATGTGGGGCGGATAATGGGTCGGATAGGTCCGCAGGATGCGCCGCGTCAGCCGCGCCTCCTCGACCACGCGGCGCAGGTCGGCGCCGGTCAGCGTCTCGCCCTCGCCGGTCCGCAGCGCCGCGCCGTCGATCCCCTGCTCGACCAGGTAATCCTCGAGCGCGGGTTCGTCCTTGAGATAGACCTCCGATCGCCCGCGCGTGACTTTGTAGAGCGGCGGCTGGGCGATGTAGAGGTGCCCGGCCTCGATCAGTTCCGGCATCTGGCGGAAGAAGAAGGTCAGCAGCAGCGTGCGGATATGCGCGCCGTCCACGTCGGCATCGGTCATGATGACGATCTTGTGGTAGCGCAGCTTGTCGAGGTTGAACTCGCCCCGCCCGATGCCGGTCCCGAGCGCGGTGATGAGGGTGCCGACCTGATCGGATGACAGCATCCGGTCGAACCGCGCCCGCTCGACGTTGAGGATCTTGCCCCGCAGCGGCAGCACCGCCTGGTTCTGGCGGCTCCGCCCCTGCTTCGCGGACCCACCGGCCGAGTCACCCTCGACAATGAAAAGCTCGGCCAGCGCCGGGTCCTTCTCCTGGCAGTCGGCCAGCTTCCCCGGCAGCGAGGCCACGTCCATCGCCGTCTTGCGCCGCGTGAGTTCCCGCGCCTTGCGCGCCGCCTCGCGGGCGAGCGCGGCCTCGACGATCTTGCCGACGATGGTCCGGGCCTCCGCCGGATGCTCCTCGAACCACTCGGCCAGCTTCTCGCCTACGAGGCCCTCGACCGCGGGTCGCACCTCGGAGCTGACGAGCTTCTCCTTCGTCTGGCTGGAGAACTTCGGGTCCGGCACCTTCACCGACAGCACGCAGGTCAGCCCCTCGCGGGCGTCGTCGCCGGTGAAGTCCACCTTTTCTTTCTTGGCGATGCCGCTCGACTGGGCGTAGCTGTTGATGACCCGCGTCAGCGCACCGCGAAACCCCGCGAGATGCGTGCCGCCGTCGCGCTGCGGGATGTTGTTGGTGAAGGGCAGCACCGTCTCGTGGTAGCTGTCGTTCCACCACATCGCGACCTCGACGCCGATGCCGCCGCGCTCGCCGGTGATGAAGATCGGCTCGGGGATCAGCGGAGTCTTGGAGCGGTCGATGTAGCGCACGAACTCGCGGACGCCGCCCTCGTAGAACAGCTCGACCCGCAGCGGCTCGGCCGGACGCTCGTCCTCGAGGATGATGCGGACGCCGGAGTTGAGGAAGGCCAGCTCGCGCAGCCGCGCCTCGAGGGTGCGGAAGCTGTAGTCGAGATTCGAGAAGGTGCCGTCCGCGCGGTTGGTCTTGGCCGAGGCGAGGAAGCGCACCTCGGTCCCGCTCTCGCCCGGCGCATCGCCGACGACGCGCAGATGCTCGACCGTCTCGCCATTCTCGAAGCGGGCGAAATGCTCCTTGCCGCGGCGCCAGATGCGAAGCTCCAGCCAGTCGCTGAGCGCGTTCACCACCGACACGCCGACCCCGTGCAGACCGCCCGACACCTTGTAGCTGTTGCTGTCAAACTTCCCGCCCGCATGCAGCTGGGTCATGATGACCTCGGCCGCGCTGACGCCCTCGCCGGCATGGATATCCACCGGGATGCCGCGGCCGTTGTCGCGGACGCTGACGCTGGAATCGGCGTGGATCTTGACGCGCACGAAATCGGCATGACCGGCGAGCGCCTCGTCGATGCCGTTGTCCACGACCTCCGTCACCATGTGGTGCAGGCCCGAGCCGTCGTCGGTGTCGCCGATATACATGCCGGGCCGCTTGCGGACGGCCTCCAGCCCCTTGAGAACCTTGATGGAATCGGCGCCGTAATCAGCCGGCTGAGGGGTCGCTGCGCTCATGCGTGATTGGTCCTGATCCTGACCCCTGTCATATAGGCCCTCCGCCGGGGGAAGTCACGGCGCAGACACAGGATTTTGCGGGTCTCGCGGCTTCGGACGCAGCCCCTTGCCGAGCCTGCACGCAACCGACAGTCTGCGCTGGAAACGAGGAGGCTGGCGGATGCGGCGCGGCGCCGTCTGGCTGGGCATCACGGCGGCTCTGCTGGGCGCGGCATGGGTCGGCGCGCGCATTGCCTATCCGCTGCCTTCGACCGCGGGCCGGGCGCCCGTGTCCTCGATCCCCTTCGCGCCCGACAGCACCTTCGGGCCGGCCGCGCGCCGGGCGGCCGAGGCGCATCCGGGCATGAGCGGGATCATCGCGCTGGCCGAGGGCGAGGACGCGTTGAAGAGCCGCCTCGACCTGATCGCGCTCGCCGAACATTCGATCGACGCGCTCTATTACATCTGGCACGAGGACGCCTCCGGCCTCCTGCTGCTCGACGCCCTGCGCGAGGCGGCGCTGCGTGGCGTCCGGGTGCGGCTGCTGCTGGACGACAACGGCATCGAGCAGCGCATGGACCCGCTGCTCGGCGCCCTCGACGCGCTGCCGGGCTTCGAGGTCCGCATCTTCAACCCCTCGACCATCCGGCGGGTGAAATGGGCGGGCTACCTGCTCAACCCGGTGCGGATCAACCGCCGGATGCACAACAAGGCGCTGATCGTGGACGGCGCCGCGGCCATCGTCGGCGGGCGCAATATCGGCGACGAGTATTTCAGCCTTGGCGACGGGATCGAGTATTTCGACCTCGACGTGCTGGGCGTCGGGCAGGTGGTGCCGGACACGGCGGCGGTTTTCGACGCCTACTGGAACGCGCGCGCTGCCATCGACATTGCCGAGCTGCGCGGCTTCCCCGCCCCGGATGCCGAACGGCTGGAAGCGGAGGTGATGCTCGCCCGGGGCTCGGAACGGGCGCGGGCGGTGGCGGGACTGCCCTCCTCGCCGCCGGTGCTGCTCGCCCGCGGTGGCCCGCCGCTCGAATGGGCGCGGGTCGAGGTGCTGGCCGATCCGCCCGGCAAGGTGCTGGGCGACGCGGCGGACAACACCTTCCTCTTCAAGCGGCTCAGCGAGATCCTGATGGCGGCCGAGGACCGGCTCGACATCGTGTCCTCCTATTTCGTTCCCGGCCCCCGCGGCAGTCGCATCCTGGAGGGGATCGAGGCTTCGGGCCGGCAGGTCCGCATCCTGACGAACTCGTTCCTCGCGACCGACGTGCCGCTGGTCCATGCGGGCTACGTCAAGCGCCGCGACGACCTGCTGCGGGCCGGGGTGGAGATCTTCGAGGTGCTGCCCGGCGGCGGCGCGCCGAGCGGGCGCGAGGAGATGGGGCGGCTCGGCCTCTCCGGGACCTCGCTCCATGCCAAGTCCTTCGCGGTGGACGGGCAGCAGCTTTTCGCGGGCTCGTTCAACTTCGACCCGCGCTCGGTCGCGCTGAATTGCGAGATGGGCTTTCTGATCGACAGTCCGGCGCTCGCGCAGGCGTCGAGCGCGCAGTTCGGCGGCGCGATGGTGCGCCACAGCCTGCGCCCGGTGCTGCGGGACGGGCGCACGGTCTGGCAAGAGACCGCAGCCGACGGCAGCGTGACCGTTCACCGGGTCGAGCCGGGGACCAGCCTCGGCTCGCGCCTGGCGATGACGGTGCTGGGCTGGCTGCCGATCGAGTGGCTGCTCTAGGGTGCCGGCAGCGTCAGGTTGCCGTCTGCGTCGAGCGGCCAGCCGGGATTGAAGGCGATCTCCCAGACATGGCCGTCCGGGTCGGCGAGATAGCCGGAATACCCGCCCCAGAATGCGCGCTCGAGGCGCTTCAGCACCGTGCCGCCAGCCTTGATCGCGCTGTCGAACACCGCGTCCGCCTCGGCCTCGCTGCCGCAGTTCTGCGCCAGCGTCATGGCCCCGGTCCCGAGCTCTGCGCCGGGGCGGCCCTGATCCGCCGCCAGCTCCCCGCGCGAGAACAGGGCGAGCGCCTGCCCGTGCAGCTGGTAAAGCGACAGCCCGTCCATCGACGCGGGATGCCGCCGCCAGCCCCAGCCTTCATAGAAGCCGCGCGCGCGCTCCATGTCGGCCACGCCGAGGGTAATCAGCGTCACCCGCTGCATTGGCAGGCTCATGCCTCCACCTCCGCGCGGCTGGTCCGGCCGTCATGGGATACCTGCAGGAACATCGCCCGCCCCTCCAATGCCTCGAACAGCTCGCGGCCGGTGCCGGTCAGCAGGCTCTGCGCCCGCAGCGCCGCGATCTCGTCATAGAGCATCGCCCGCCGCCCGGCGTCGAGATGCGCCGCGACCTCGTCGAGCAGCAGCAGCACCGTTTCGCCCGCAAGCGCGCGGGCGTTGGCAAGGATCAGCGACAGCAGCAGCGCCTTCTGTTCGCCGGTCGAGGCGAGGGCGGCCGGCATGTCTTGCGGCCCCCACACGGCGCCGAGGTCGGCGCGGTGCGGGCCGGTGAGGGTGCGGCCGGCGGCGAGGTCGCGGTTGCGTCCGTGGGCCAGCCGCGTGGCGAGGGCGACGGGGTCGGGGTCGTCGGCAAACCCCTCGCCCGGCAGCAGCGCGAGGCGGGCGGCCGGGAACGGCGTTTGTCCGTCCGCCTGCGCCGCCGCCAGCCGGTCGAGCGCTGCCAGCCGGTTGCGCGTCACCGCCGCCCCAGCCTCCGCCATCTGCGCCTCGAGCGCGCCGTACCACCGCGGGTCTGACACCTCGTCGCGCAGCAGCCGGTTGCGTTCGCGCATCGCCTTGTCCCAGGTCAGCGCCGCCTCGGCATGCTCGGGCAGGAAGCTCAGCGTCAGCCGGTCGAGGAACCGCCGCCGCACCTCGGGCGCGTCAGTCCAGAGGCGGTCCATCGCCGGCACCAGCCAGATCACCCGCGCCAGCCGCCCGAGCGCGACCTGCGGCGCGGGCTTGCCGTCGACCAGGACCTCCCGCGGCCCGTCCTGCGCGCCGGTTTCGACCTCATGCCCGCCAAGCACCGCGCGCACCCGCCAGCCCACGCCTGCCTGCTGCCGGCCCTGCTCGCCCGGCGCCGCGCCGCGCAAGCCCCGGCCCGGCGACAGCATCGAAATGGCTTCCAGAATATTGGTCTTGCCCGACCCGTTCGGCCCGTGAATCGCCACCGGCCGCCCGTCGAAGCCAAGGTCCAGCCGCGTCCAGCTGCGGAACTGCGCCAGCTGCAGCCGGTCGAGGCTCACACGCGCATCGGCATCACGACATAGACCGCGCTCGTGTCGCCGCCCTCGCGGATCAGCGCGGCATCGCCGGAGCCGTTGAACAGGAAGACCGCGTTCTCGTGGTCGACCTGGTCGGCGATCTCCTTGAGATACTTGGCGTTGAAGCCGATCTCGAGCGGCCCGTCGCCATAGGCCACGGCCAGCTCCTCCTCGGCCGCGCCGGTGTCGGGCGCGTGGACCGAGAGGATCAGCCGGTCCTCGTCCAGCGCCAGCTTCACCGCGCGCGAGCGTTCGCTGCTCACGGTCGCCACGCGGTCCACCGCGCGGGCGAAGTCGGCGGCATCGACCTCCAGCCGGCGGGCGTTGGCCTGGGGGATCACGCGGGCGTAGTCGGGGAAGGTGCCGTCGATGACCTTCGAGGTCAGCGTCACCTGCGGCGTGGCGAAGCGGCACTTGGTCTCGCTGACCGACACCGCGATCGGCTCGTCCTCGGCCACCTGGCCCAGCAGCTTCAGCAGTTCCGCCACAGTCTTGCGCGGCACGATCACGCCCGGCATGTCCTCCGCGCCCTCCGGCAGCGGGCCGTCGATTCGCGCGAGGCGGTGGCCGTCGGTCGCCACGCAGCGCAGGTGCTGGCCGTCCTCGCCCCGGGCCACATGCATGTAGACGCCGTTCAGGTAATAGCGCGTCTCCTCGTTCGAGACGGCGAATTGCGACTTGTCGAAGAGCCGCTTCAGCACGCCCGCCGGGGCCGAGAAGTTGGTGGCGTATTCCGAGGACGCCATCACCGGGAAATCCTCGCGGGGCAGCGTGGCGAGGCTGAAGGTCGAGCGTCCGGCCTGCACCGTCAGCCGCTCGGTCGCGCCTTCGAGCGTCAGTTGCACAAGCGCGCCGTCGGGCAGCTTGCGGGCGATCTCGTTCAGCATCACGGCGCTGACGGTGGTGGCGCCGGGGCGTTCCACCTGGGCCGGGGCGCGGTCCACGATCTCGGTGTCAAGGTCGGTGGCGCGGAACACGACGTCGTCGGGGCCGGCCTCGATCAGCACGTTGCCGAGGATCGGGATGGTGTTGCGCCGCTCGACCACCGACTGCGCCTGGGCCACGGCCTTCACCAGCACCGCCCGCTCGATCGAGAACTTCATCGCCTGCCCCCCGTCCGGTCCGTTTTCCCGGACCTTGCTTCTAGCCGCGCCGGCGGCCTCTCACAAGATTGTCAATCGGTTGGGCTGTCAGGCTTCCAGCAGGCGCCGCAGCAGCTCGACGTCCTCGGCGAGTTGCCGGTCCTCGAGCTTCAGCTCCTCGATCTTGCGCACGCCGTGCATGATCGTGGTGTGGTCGCGCCCGCCGAAGCGGCGGCCGATCTCGGGCAGCGAGCGGCTGGTCATCTGCTTGGCCAGATACATCGCTACCTGCCGCGGCCGCGCCACGGTCCGCACGCGCTTCGGGCCAACGAGGTCCGACAGGCGGATGTTGTAATGCTCGGCCACCTTGCGCTGGATCTCCTCGATCGACAGCCGCCGGTCGGAGGAGCGCAGGATGTCGCCGAGGCAGCTCTGCGTCAGGTCGAGCGTGATCTCGCAGCCGAGCAGGCTCGCATGGGCAAACAGCCGTTGCAGCGCGCCTTCGAGGACGCGGACGTTCGAGGTGATGCGGCGGGCGAGGAACTCCAGCACCTCGGGGCAGATCTGCAGGCCGGGATAGGTGCCGCGGAAGGCCTCGACCTTGGCCTGCAGGATGCCGAGGCGCAGCTCGTAGTCGGTCGGGTGCAGGTCCACGATCAGCCCGCAGCTGAGGCGCGACTTGATCCGCTCCTCCATCTCCTTGATCTCGCCCGGGGCGCGGTCGGCCGAGATGACGATCTGCTTGCCTTGGTCCACGAGCGCGTTGAAGGTGTGGAAGAACTCCTCCTGCGTGCTCTCCTTGCCGGCGATGAACTGCACGTCATCGACCATCAGCAGGCTGACGGTGCGGAAGATTTCCTTGAAGCTCATGACGTTGCGCTCGCGCAGCGCCTGCACGAAGCGGTACATGAACTGCTCGGCCGAGAGGTAGAGGACCCGCGCCTCGGGGTGGCGGCTGCGGTATTCGCTGGCGATCGCGTGCATCAGGTGGGTCTTGCCGAGGCCGACGCCGCCATAGAGGAACAGCGGATTGAACGTGACCGGCCCGCCCTCGGCCACCCGGCGGGCGGCGGCATGGGCAAGCTCGTTCGGCTTGCCGACGATGAAGTTGCCGAAGGTGAAGCGGGAATCGAGCGGCGCGGTCATATCGTCCTCGCGCGCTCCGGTGGCGGCGGCAGGGACCGGCGCGGGCCGGGTGTCGTTGGCGGGCGCGGGCGCCGCGACTTCGAAGGAGATGCGCTCGACGGCGCCGCCGGCGCGGGCCAGCTCGCTGAGGATGCGGTCGCCGTAATGGCGCGAGACCCAGTTCGACATGAACCGCGTCGGCGACGCGAAGCCCGCCTCGCCCTCGTCCAGCCGGGTGAGCCGAAGCGGCTCGATCCAGGTTGCGTAGCTGTCCGCCCCGACCGTCTTCTGAAGCTCGGCCCGTGCCTGCCCCCAGAGTTCCTGCAGCATGTCGTCCGTCATCCCGTTCCTGTCCCCAGTCCCTGCCGGGAAACGACCGGCAGGACACGCGCTCCACGGCAGGACCGACAGATCACGGCCACGCCGACCCCCGCCGGCGAATCGCCGGTTGGTGGGCCTGCGGGCCGCTGAGTTGCTTCGGTGCGTGGCGCGGGTGGCCGCGGTGGCAGCCGCGGCATTGTCGCCGGGGCGCGTTGGCCACGCCCCCTTACCCGCGCCCCGAACCGGTTGGCAGCACCGGTCCGCCGAAGCGTCTTGTCCCCCTGCGATGTGAATCGCGTTCTTGAACCTTGGGCCATGGGACCTCTGCCCGCAACCGATCTTCGCGCTTGACAGAACGTTCGCCTGATCGAATCCCCGCGGCCCGTTGCCGCGCGGCCTCAGGGTGATTTTTCGTTAAAAAACCGTTAATTGGTGCGGCCGATCAACGAAAAAGGGCGCGGCTGCGAAGCCACGCCCCAGACAGGTTGTGCGGACGCCAGAGGCGCCGGGGTCAGGCGGCCGCGAGGGCCTTCACGCGGGCCGCGAGGCGCGACATCTTGCGCGCGGCGGTGTTCTTGTGGACCACACCCTTGGTGACGCCGCGCATCAGCTCCGGCTGCGCCGTCTTCAGCGCCTCGGCCGCGACCTCGGCGTTGCCCCCGGCGATCGCCAGTTCGACCTTCTTGATGAAGGTGCGGATGCGCGAGCGGCGGGCCTTGTTGACGGCGGTGCGGCGCTCGGTCTGGCGGGCGCGCTTCTGGGACTGGGGCGTGTTGGCCATGTTGGCGGGGTTCCGATGTCTGAGGCGAATCTGAATTGAAGACGCGCTTCTAGTGAGGCGCGGGGGCCGAGTCAACCACTCAGCGGTCGCGGAACTGCGCCTCGCGCTTGGCGAGGAAGGCGGCCATGCCCTCCTTCTGGTCCTCGGTCGAGAACAGCGCGTGAAACAGCCGCCGCTCGAAGAGGATGCCTTCGCTGAGGCTGGTCTCCTCGGCGCGGTTGACCGCTTCCTTGACCGCCCGCACCGCCACCGCCGATTTCGCCGCGATCTTCTTCGCCGCGCCCTTCGCCTCGGCCAGCAGGTCGGCCGCGGGCACCACCCGGCTCACGAGGCCCGCGCGCTCGGCCTCGGCCGCGTCCATGAAGCGGCCGGTCAGGTGCATGTCCATCGACTTCGACTTGCCCACGAGGCGCGTCAGCCGCTGGGTGCCGCCGATCCCGGCCACGACGCCGAGGTTGATCTCGGGCTGGCCGAACCTGGCGTTCTCGGCGCAGATGATGAAATCGCACATCATCGCCAGCTCGCAGCCGCCGCCGAGCGCATAGCCCGCGACCGCGGCGATGATCGGCTTGCGGATGCGCATGATCGCGTCCTGCTCGGCCGCGAAGAAGTCCTCGAGGAACATGTCGGTGAAGCTCTTCTCCGACATCTCCTTGATGTCGGCTCCGGCGGCGAAGGCCTTCTCGCTGCCGGTCAGCACGATGCAGCGCACCTCCGGGTCGGCGTCGAGCGCCGCGAGCGCCGTCGCGAGCTCGCCCAGCAGTTGGCTGTTGAGCGCGTTCAGGGCCTCGGGCCGGTTCAGCCGGACGAGCGCGACGTGATCCTCGATCTCGACGATGATGGTCTGGTAGGCCATGCGGAGCACCCCTGCTGGAACGCGCCGGCATTATCAGAGGGCCGGGGGCAAGGCCAGCCGGCTACCTCTGGCAGCGCGGGCAGAAAAAGGTGGAGCGGCCGCCCTGCACGATGCGCCGGATGGTGCCGGTGCAGCCGGGTGTCGGGCAGCGCTGGCCCTCGCGGTCGTAGACGCGGAAGCGGTGCTGGAAATAGCCGAGCTCGCCCGAGGCCTGGCGGTGGTCGCGCAGGGACGAGCCGCCCGCCGCGATCGCCTCCTCCAGCACGTCGCGGACATGGCCTTCGAGCGCCGCGATCCGCGCCGCCCCGATCCGCCCCGCCGCCCGGCGCGGGTCGATCCCGGCCCGGTGCAGCGCCTCGGAGACGTAGATGTTGCCGAGGCCCGCCACCCGCCGCTGGTCCAGCAGCACCTGCTTCACCGGCGCGCGACGGCCGCGGAAGGCCTCGGCCAGGTCCAGATCGGCACCCAGCGGCTCCGGCCCGAGACCGGCCAGCAGCGGATGCGTGGCGCCCTCGCGGATCAGGTCCACCATGCCGAAGCGCCGGGCGTCGTTGAAGGTGACCCGCGTGCCCGCCTCGGTCGTCAGCACCAGATGGTCGTGCCGCGGCAGGATGCCTGGATCGCGGTGGAACTGGCCGAGGCTCGCGTCCTCGACCAGAAACCGGCCCGACATGCCCAGATGCATCAGCAGCACCGGCCCGCGATCGAGCGGCGCCAGAAGGTATTTCGACCGCCGCTCCAGCCCCGTCACCGTCGCACCGGTCAGCACCTGCACCAGGTCCACCGGCAGCGGCCAGCGCAGGTCGGGGCGGCGGACCTCGACCCGCGCGAGGCGGTGGCCCACCAGATGCGGCGCGAGGCCCCGCCTTACGGTCTCGACCTCCGGCAGTTCTGGCATTTCCGGCCCATCCGTTGCAGTGTCCGCGCCGATCCCGGCGCCTCGCCACTGATGCCGGAACCACCACGCCAGGGGCAAGAGCATGGACGACCGCCAAGGCCGCACCACCCATTTCGGCTTCCGCGACGTCGCCGAGGACGAGAAGGCGGGGCTGGTCCATGGGGTCTTCAGCCGCGTGGCCTCGCGCTACGACCTGATGAACGACCTGATGAGCGCGGGCGTCCACCGCCTGTGGAAAGCCGCGATGATGGACTGGCTCGCGCCGCGGAACGGCCAGCACCTGCTGGACGTGGCGGGCGGCACCGGCGACATCGCCTTCCGCTTCCTCGAGCGCGCGCCCGGGGCCAGCGTCACCGTCTGCGACATGACCGAGGCGATGCTCGTCGAGGGCCGCCACCGGGCCGAGGCCGCGCGGCTGGCCGAGCGCCTCGCCTGGGTCGCGGGCGATGCCATGGCGCTGCCCTTCGCGGATGCCAGCTTCGACCGCGTGACGATCAGCTTCGGCATCCGCAACGTGACCCGCATCCAGGACGCGCTGGCCGATTTCTTCCGCGTGCTGAAGCCCGGCGGCCGCTTGATGGTGCTGGAGTTCAGCCAGCTTCCCGTCCCCGCGCTGCAATGGGCCTATGACCAGTACTCCTTCAACGTCATCCCGCCGCTCGGCGGGCTCGTGGCCGAGGACCGCGACAGCTACCAGTATCTCGTCGAATCGATCCGCCGCTTCCCCGATCAGGAGCGTTTCGCGGGCATGATCCGGGAAGCGGGCTTCGGCCGGGTGCAATACCGCAACCTCTCGATGGGCATTGCCGCGCTGCATTCGGGCTGGAAGCTCTGAATCCATGCGCGGCCCCCACAACATCCTGCGCCTGATCCGCACCGGCGCCACCTTCGAGCGCACCGGGGCGATGAGTGTGGCGCTCGACGCGATGGGCGCCCCGCCGCGGGTCCGGGTGGCAGCGCGGGTGCTGGGCTGGCCGTTCCGCTGGCTCGGCTACAAGGGGGACCCGGCGCTGCCGCCGGTCACGCGGGCCTTGACGGCGCTCGGGCCCGCATACGTCAAGTTCGGCCAGATCCTCTCGACCCGTCCCGACGTGGTCGGCACCGAGGTCGCCATGCATCTGCGCGTGCTGCAGGACCGGATGCCGCCCTTCCCCACCGCCGCGGCCGTCGCCACCATCGAGGCGGAGCTCGGCCGCCCGGCGCCGGTGCTCTTCTCGGAATTCTCGCCCCCCGTCGCCGCGGCCTCGATCGCGCAGGTGCACCGCGCTCGACGCGCCGATACCGGGGCGGAGGTGGCGGTGAAGGTGCTGCGCCCGAACATCCTTGCCGCCTTCCGCCGCGACATCGACGCCTTCTATCTCGGCGCCTCCCTGGTCGAACGCCTCTCGCCCTCCACCCGTCGCCTGCGGCCCCGTGACGTGGTGGCGCATTTCGAATCGGTGGTGCTGGGCGAGCTGGACCTCAGGCTCGAGGCTGCCTCGGCGTCCGAATTCGCCGAGAACACGAAGGACGATCCCGGCTTCGCGGTGCCGCGGCCGCACTGGCCGCTGTCGGCGCGCCGGGTGCTGACGTCGGACTGGGCCGAGGGCGTGCCGCTGGGCGATCTCGACGCGATCCGGGCCGCCGGCCACGACCCTGCGGTGTTGGCGATCCGGCTGATGCAGCTCTTCCTGCGGCACGCGCTGCGCGACGGCTTCTTCCATGGCGACATGCACCAGGGCAACCTGAAGGTCGCGGCGAACGGCGATATCCTTGCCTACGACTTCGGCATCATGGGCGAGATCGACGACTATAGCCGTCGCGTCTATGCCGAGATCCTGATGGGCTTCATCCGCCGCGACTACCGCCGGGTGGCGGAGGTCCATTTCGAGGCCGGCTACGTCCCCCGCGACCGCGACAAGGCCGAGTTCGCCCGCGCGCTGCGGGCTGTGGGCGAGCCGATCTTCGGCGCCGATGCCAGTCAGATCTCGATGGCGAACCTGCTGAGCTACCTCTTCGAGGTGACGGAACGCTTCGGCATGCAGACCCGGACCGAGTTGATCCTGCTGCAGCGCACAATGGTGGTGGTCGAGGGGGTGGCGCGCTCGCTCGACCCGCAGATGAACATGTGGGAGACCGCGCGGCCGGTGGTCGAGGACTATATCCGCGCCTCGATCGGCCCGCGCGCGGTGGCGACCGATCTCGGCCGCGCGCTGAGGACCCTGGGCCACTACGGCCCGCTGCTGCCGGAAATCATCGAGCAGGCGCTGTGGCGCGCGACGGAGCCGCAGGTGACGGCCGTGATCGCGCCGCGCCCGCGCCGCGGCCTGTGGCTGACGCTGGGCGCGGCCGGCGGAGCGGGGCTGCTCGGGCTGCTCCTGGCGGCGTTCGGCTGAGGCGCGGGCCGGCCGAAAGCATGTCACGATCCGGACTGGCTGGCGGCCGTCGCGGGATCGCGCAGCGCGGTGACCTCCGCGGCCGCGACCCGGCCACCGCCCCGCAGCAGCAGCTCCGGCCCGGCGGACCCGGTCTCGACCCCGGTCACGCGGCTGTAGCTCGGGGCCGGCCTCTCGGAGAGAAGCGTGCCGCCCTTCCAGTTCTCGATCCTGAAGCTGTAGCTTCCCGGCGGCAGGACCGCGCCGCCCGCGTCCCGGCCCAGCCATTCGACCGGCCCGCTGCCGGGACCGATCGCCTCGCGCGAGGCGACCTGCCCGCGCGCGTTCCGCGTCACCAGCACCACCTGATCGGCCGCCGGATCGGCCGCGATCTCCAGCGTGACGGGCGCATTCTCGAACCAGACCGGCGCCGTCAAGCGCACCTCGCGCCCGATCCAGCCGGCATATTGCGCCAGCCCCCGCCCCTGATCCGCCCCTGCGAGCGCCTCGAGCAGCTGGTTGGTCCGCACCTGCTGCTCGACCCCCGAGAAGGTGGCGAGCTGGACGGCGAAATCTGCGCCCTCCATCGGGTTCAGCGGATCCTGGTTCCTGATCTGCGTCGTCAGCATCTTCAGGAAGGTCTCGAAATCGCCGCCGGCGAAGCCGCCGCTTGGGGATGATGCCGCCGAGGTGCCTGTGGCCGGCGCTCCGCTGGTTGCGATGGGGGGGATCATGCCGACTCCTCGGTGAGACGTGGATTCTGTTGCGTCGCGGCGGCGCCGTTCGTCCTCGCGCAGCAGGCGCAGGCCTTGGACGCGGCGTTCACAGGCGCAGGTCCAGACGCCCGGTCACGCCAGAGGCGGCGGGGGCTGGCGCGGGTTGCGGCGCGTCCGTGCCGCGCGCGCGGGGGTGGCGCATCGGCTCGCCGGCATGGCCGGAGCGCCCGCCCGGCGTGCCGTCCTGCCCGGATTGCGAGAAGGTCAGCCGGGAGGCCGCCACCCCGCCCTCGGCAAGCTCGCGCTGCAACAGCTCGGCGTGGCGGCGCAGCAGATCGCCGCTCTCCGCCCGATCGGCGCGCACATGGATGGCGAGGCCGGCCTCATCCGCCGCCACGCTGATCTCGACCGGCCCGAGCTCATCCGGCGCCACCGTGAGCCGCGCGGTCTCGCCATCCACACGGAGCCGCACGCGCATCGCATCGGGCGCGGCGGGGACGGGCGTTCGCACGGGCGAAGCCTGCGGCCCGTCACCCTCCGGCGCGCCTGCCTCCTGATGGCGCTGACCTTCTTCGGGGCGCTCTGCCTGATCGCGCATCGCCATTATCGCCATCGTCTCCCCGGCGGGAGCCGGGATCGCCGACGGCAACTCGGGTCGCAGCGGGGTCGCCGCAGCGCCCTCGCCCCCGATGCTGCGAGTGGCAGCTTCCGCCGGCGGCTCTGCGAGTTCGAGAACCCCGGCTTCCCCGGTTCGCGCGGTGACGGCCTCGGAGGTCCGCTGATATGTTCCGTCGGCGCCGGGAGGCCGGCACAAATCAACTATCGCGGCGGCCGTCCCGACGTTCCGAGCGGGCGCAACCGCGCCGTGACCCGTCGCCTTTTCCGCCTCGACCCCGGTTTCCACTTTCACGCTGGCAGTCGCATCCGCCTGACGCGCCACTTGCTGCGACGCCGCGTTCCGCGGGCTGCCGGGCATATCCGCTCGCTGAAGCGGCGCAGCAAGGCTGGTGACGCCCGCACCCTCGCCTGTCCGGGCGCCGGACGTTCCCTGCTCCGGGGCCGGAATGATGTCGGGCCGCGGGACCGTGGCGGGGCGGTAGGACGGCCGGTCGATTTCGACCGACTCCTTCGGAAGTGTCGGACCCGCGGCCCTGTTGTCGAAGTCGCCACTGCGAGGTGGAAAGGACGACATTTCGGCGGCCGCTCCGACCTGGCCGCCAGCTGCAGCAATCGGATTCCCTTCGAGCGGCTTGCCCGACCCTGCTTCGGCCACGACTGGCAAACCCCGCTCTATCCCACCCGGAGGCCCGGCCTCCACGCCAGGCGCGGGTGCCATCACCTTCGCCGCCACCATGATCGCGGGCTTCCCCTTGTCGGGCCCCGAATCCGGCGAATGCGCGCCGGGCATGATGGGGAGAGGACGCGCGTCCACCTCCGGCCAGTCCTCCGCACCGCCTGCGGGGTCCTCCACCTCCATCTCGACACCGTCCGAAGGCCCGGTGGCGTCGGGCAGGCTGCCAGCATCCCGCTCGCACCTCTCGCCGCAGACGGGTTCCGACGTCGACATGAAGGCAAGAAAGGACTCGCCCGCAGCACCACTGCGCGGTGGCGCAGGCTGCGGCACTCCGGGGGTCGCCGCAGCAGAGGGAGGAAGAATCGGCATCACGGGAAACGCTCCTCGTTTCGTGATTCCTTACCGCAGCCGCATTACCAGAATGTTTACCGCAGCGCGTTATGCCAAGGGCACCGCAACCGAAAGGAGCCTGCCCATGTCGTCCCTTCCCATCACGGGCCTCGCGCCGATTCGGCCCGGCCTCCCCAGCCGCGGCAGCACCGCGCCCGCCGAGGCCCTCGAGGCCGCGTTTCTCGAGCAGATGCTCACCCCCATGGGCCTGCGCGCCCGCGAGGGCACCCTCTCCGGCGGCGCCGGCGAATCGCAGTTCCACTCCTTCCTCCAGCAGCAATACGCGCGCCTGCTGAGCGAGCGGATCGACCTGCGGCTCGAAGGGGCGAAGCAGTGAGCGGGCATCTCGGGGCGCTCGTGCGGGCGCGAAAGGCGCTGCTCGAGGGCCGCCCGCAGGATTGCGAGCGGGAAATCCTCGCATTCGAGGCATTTCTGGAAACTGCACCCGCACCCGCCGCCGAGCGCGAACGCTGCGTCCGGCTGGTGCGGGAATTGCACGGGCTCGCCCAGGCCTGCGCCGAAGGCGCGGCCAGCGCCTGCAGGACCTTTGCCGAGGCGCTCGAGGCCGCGGGCCAGCTGACCACTTACGACTCGGGGGGCGCGCGCGCGCATCGCCAGGCCCGCCCGCGCCCCGGCCGCGCCTTCTAGGGGGCATTTTACGGGCTTCTCGATAGGCGGACGCCCCGCCGTTCAGTATTCGGAAATCCCGGCACGCTAGACGGGAAGGCGACAGAAGGTCGATCGGGGCAAAGGCCCCAAGGGTCAGAAGGCCGGTCAACAATCCGGGGCCGAAGCCCCAATTTCGGAGGACGCAATGTCCAGCATCCTGACCAACAACGGCGCAATGGTCGCGCTGCAGACCCTCAAGGGGATCAATCAGAGCCTCGGCAAGACCCAGAGCGAGATCTCGACCGGCAAGGCGGTTGGCACCGCCAAGGACAATGCCGCGGTCTGGGCGATCTCCAAGACGATGGAGGCCGACATGGACGGCTTCAAGGGAATTTCCGACGGCTTGAGCCAGGGCGAGTCCACCGTCGCGACCGCGCGCGCCGCGGCGGAATCCGTCACCGACCTGCTGAAGAACATCAAGAGCAAGATCGTCTCGGCGCAGCAGGCCAGCGGCAGCGACCGCCTCAAAATGCAGACCGACATCGAGGCGCTGCGGGAGCAGATCGGCTCGGTCGTGGGTGCAGCCCAGTTTAACGGGGTCAACCTGCTGAACGGCTCCAGCACCACGCCGATGAACGTGCTGTCGTCGCTCGATCGCGACGGCGGCGGCGTGACGCCCCGGCACATTTCGGTCGCGCGTCAGGATATTTCACTGGTACCTGCGGTCGCCGCGACTTTCGGCGCCACCGCGGTGAACGACCTCTCGATCATCGACAACGGCGGCACGGCCGCCGGAACCGCGGCGACGCTCGCCACCGCGGGCACGCAGACCATCTCCATTGAATCGGTGGGTTCCGGTCACAGCTACAGCATCACCTTGGACGACACGGCTGATGCGAACAGCCTCGGCTCGCGGACCTTCTCGTATGTGGCAACGGCGCAGGACAGCGCCGTCGACGTGGCGACCCGTCTGGGCGACCAGATCGCGCAGCACCTTGCCTCGACCAACAACACGAACTACTCGGTGCTGCGGGTCAATGATCGGATCGAGTTCACCAACGCCTCTGGAGACGACATCAGCGTGACCGCAACGACGGCGACCGGCGGCGTTCCCGCGTCGGGCGGCGGCCTCGGCGCACTGAACACCATGAGCGTCACGACGGACTCCGGCGCAACAGCCGCCCTCACGGCGATCGAGGGGCTGATCCAGACCTCGATCAACGCCGCCTCGGCCCTCGGTTCGGCGCAGCAGCGGATCGAGATCCAGAACGACTTCGTCGGCAAGCTCTCCGACCTGATGAAGTCGGGCATCGGCTCGCTCGTGGACGCCAACATGGAGGAAGCCTCGGCCCGATTGCAGGCCCTGCAGGTCCAGCAGCAATTGGCCACGCAGTCGTTGTCGATCGCCAACCAGGCGCCGCAGCAGCTGCTGTCGCTGTTCCGCTGATCAAAGCCATGCGACCGGAAGGGGGCGCCCGCGCCCTCTTCCCCTTGGGGCTTCGTGCCCCCGTCACCAGGATGAGGCGAACTTACATGACCCCTCCGCTCCCGCATGCCTACGGCTCCGCCCACTCGCCCGCCAAGGACCCGCGCACGGCCGAATCGGCGGTGCTCGCCCGGATCACCGCGCGCCTCCACACCGCCGCGGCCAGGGGGCGCGACGGCTTCCCGCAGCTCGCCGTGGCGCTGAACGACAACCGCCGCTTCTGGACCGCGGCGGCGGCCGATCTCGCGGACGACGGCAACGGCCTGCCGGCCGATCTCCGGGCCGGGATGATCTCTCTCGCGGGGTTCGTCCTCGCCCATTCCTCGCGCGTCCTCGCCGGCGAGGCCGCGGCGGAACCTCTGATCGAGGTTAACCGCGCCGTCATTCACGGCCTCAGCGCTCAGGCGCTCGCGGCATGAGCGGCGGCGGCCTTGTCCTCAAGCTCGCCCCGAGGGAGCGCGTCCTGATCAACAGCGCCGTGATCGAGAACGGCGACCGCCGCGCGAGCCTGTGGATCAAGACCCCGAACGCCAACATCCTGCGGCTGTCCGACGCGCTGCACCCGGACCAGGCCACCACGCCCGTGACGCGCGCCATCTATCTGTGCCAGCTGCTTCTCTCGGGCGACCTCCCGCCCGCGCAGGGCCGGCGCGAGTTGTCGCGCGCGCTCAAGGAGCTGGCGCAGGTCTTTACCGCCACGGAAAGCGGCCGCCTGATCGGTCAGGCGCGCTCGGCCCTGCTCTCCGGGAACGACTACGGCACCCTCAAGGCCCTCCGCGGACTGATACCGATCGAGGCGCGGCTGCTCGCGCCCATGCAATAATGCGGCCTCTGGTCGGTGGCGGCGGGCTGGCGGGCTGGCGGCTGCTGCAACGCACGTCCGGCCAGCAGCTGTCGGCGCTGGCCCGCGATCCACAGGTCGCGCGCGAACGGGCGCGCTTCGAGGCCGGGGCGGACAAGCTCGACTCTGCCCAGGCGCTGGTTGGCGACTACCAGATGCTGAAGGTGGCGCTGAGTGCGTTCGGACTGGAGGCCGATCTCCCGAACAAGGCGTTCCTGCGCAAGGTAATGGAATCGGACCTCTCGGATCCCAAGAGCCTGGCCAACCGATTGACGGACAAGCGGTACCGCCAGTTAGCCGAGACCTTTGGCCTCGGCGCGGGAGGGGTTCCGCCGGAACCCGATGCGATTGCCGCACGTGTGTCCGGCCTCTATCTGGAACGCGAGTTCGAGCGTCGGGTCGGCGAGGTCGATGGCAACCTGCGCCTTGCCATGAACGCGGGGCGCGAGCTGGCCTCGATCGCGGGACGGAGCTCGAGTGATCGGACCAAGTGGTTCGAGGTCATGGGCACCCCGCCGCTGCGACAGGTAATGGAGGCGGCGCTTGGGCTTCCGAAGGAGACGATCCGGATGCCGATCGACCGTCAGGTCGAACTCTTCGCCGAGACGGCAAGCCGCCGCCTCGGAATCGGCAGCTTCAACCAGCTGGAGGACCCGGCCACGATGTCGCGGATTGTCGATGCCTTCCTCGCGCGGGCAAGCCTGCAGGCCACGGCAGTATCGGGCCCCTGGAACGCGGCCCTTGCGATCCTCCGGGGCTGAGGCGGGGCGTGGAGGCCTGGCAGGGGAGCGGGAGCGGGAGCGGGAGCGGGAGCGGGAGCGGGAGCGGGAGCGGGAACAAAAAGCGTAGGGACAAGGGGAGGCAATCAACGTTCCCCTTCGTCGACCGACCACGTAGCCGGTGCTTTCGGTGGTCCCTCCCGCCCGGTACGGGCAAAGACGTGGCGCGCGTCGCGGCGACGCGGCGGGGGCGCCCGGCCCATCGGGTTGCGCCGCTGCCCCCCTTGGCTATAACGCCCGGCTGACGCGCGCCCGCGCCGCCAGCCTCCGGGGACATGCCATGCCGAAACGCACCGACATCCAGTCGATCCTGATCATCGGCGCCGGTCCCATCGTCATCGGTCAGGCCTGCGAGTTCGACTATTCCGGCGCCCAGGCCTGCAAGGCGCTGCGCGAGGAGGGGTATCGCGTCATCCTCGTGAACTCGAACCCGGCCACGATCATGACCGACCCGGGCATGGCCGACGCCACCTATATCGAGCCGATCACCCCCGAGATCGTCGAGAAGATCATCGCAGCCGAGCGCCCCGATGCCTTGCTGCCGACGATGGGCGGGCAGACGGCGCTGAACACCGCGCTTGCGCTGGCCGACCGCGGCACGCTCGAGCGCTACGGGGTCGAACTGATCGGCGCCAGGCGCGAGGCCATCGAGATGGCCGAGGACCGCAAGCTCTTCCGCGAGGCGATGGAGCGGATCGGGCTCGAGAACCCGCGCGCCACCATCGTCACCTCGCCCAAGCGCGCCGATGGCCGCTTCGACACCGCCGCGGGCGTGCGGATGGCTATGGAGGCGATCGACACCGTGGGCCTGCCGGCGATCATCCGCCCTGCCTTCACGCTGGGCGGCACCGGGGGCGGGGTCGCCTACAACCGCGACGACTACGAGGCGATCTGCCGCAGCGGTCTGGATGCCAGCCCCGCAGGGCAGATCCTGATCGACGAGAGCCTGCTCGGCTGGAAGGAATTCGAGATGGAGGTGGTGCGCGACACCGCCGACAACGCCATCATCGTCTGCTCGATCGAGAACATGGACCCGATGGGCGTCCACACAGGCGACAGCATCACCGTGGCCCCGGCGCTGACATTGACGGACCGCGAATACCAGCGGATGCGCTCGGCCTCGGTCGCGGTGCTGCGCGAGATCGGCGTCGAGACCGGCGGGTCGAACGTGCAATGGGCGGTCGATCCCGCGACCGGCCGCATGGTCGTGATCGAGATGAACCCGCGCGTCAGCCGCTCCTCGGCGCTGGCCTCGAAGGCGACAGGCTTCCCGATCGCCAAGATCGCGGCGAAGCTGGCGGTCGGCTACACGCTGGACGAGCTCGACAACGACATCACCCGCGTCACCCCGGCGAGCTTCGAGCCGTCCATCGACTATGTCGTCACGAAGATCCCCCGCTTTGCGTTCGAGAAATTTCCCGGCGCCAAGCCCGAACTGACCACGGCGATGAAATCCGTGGGCGAGGTCATGGCCATCGGCCGCAGCTTCCACGAGTCGCTGCAAAAGGCGCTCGCCTCGATGGAGAACGGCCTCACCGGCCTCGACGAGATCGCGATCGAGGGCGCGGCCGAGCAGGGCAAACCCGCCATCATCGCCGCGCTCTCGAGGCAGACCCCCGACCGCATCCGCGTCATCGCCGAGGCCATGCGGGCCGGCCTCGACGATGCCGAGATCGGCGCCGTCACGTCATGGGACCCGTGGTTCCTCGCCCGGATCCGCGAGATCGTGAACGCCGAAGCCGCGATCCGCGAGGGCCTGCCCGCCGACGCGCCCGGCCTGCGCCGCCTGAAGATGCTGGGCTTCTCCGACGCCCGCCTCGCCCGCCTCACCGGCAACCCCGAGGCCGACATCCGCCGCGCCCGGCATCGCGCCGGCGTCACCCCGGTCTTCAAGCGCATCGACACCTGCGCGGCCGAGTTCGAGGCCCAGACCCCCTACATGTACTCGACCTACGAGGCCCCGGCGATGGGCGCCGCCGAGGACGAGGCCCGCCCCACGGACCGCAAGAAGGTCGTCATCCTGGGCGGCGGCCCGAACCGGATCGGTCAGGGGATCGAGTTCGACTATTGCTGCTGCCACGCCTGCTTTGCGCTCAGCGATGCGGGCTATGAGACCATCATGGTCAACTGCAACCCGGAGACCGTCTCCACCGACTACGACACCTCCGACCGCCTCTATTTCGAGCCGCTGACCTTCGAGCACGTCCTCGAAATCCTGCGGACCGAGCAGCAGGCCGGCACGCTGCACGGCGTCATCGTCCAGTTCGGCGGCCAGACGCCGCTGAAGCTCGCCGACGCGCTGGAGGCCGAGGGCATCCCGATCCTCGGCACCTCCCCCGACGCCATCGACCTGGCCGAGGACCGCGAGCGGTTCCAGCAGCTCCTGAACCGCCTCGGCCTCCGCCAGCCGGTCAACGGCATCGCCCGCGCGCCCGACGAGGCGCTGCGGATCGCGGGCGAGGTCGGATACCCGCTGGTCATCCGCCCCTCCTACGTCCTCGGCGGCCGCGCGATGGAAATTGTCCGCGACGAGGCCCAGCTGCGGCGTTACATCACCGAGGCGGTGCAGGTCTCGGGCGCGAACCCGGTGCTGCTCGACAGCTATCTCTCGAAGGCGATCGAGGTGGACGTGGACGCCCTCAGCGACGGGCGCCAGGTCCACGTCGCCGGCATCATGGAGCATATCGAGGAAGCAGGGGTCCATTCCGGCGACAGCGCCTGCTCGCTCCCACCGCATACGCTCGACGCCGCCACCATCGCCGAGCTCAAGCGCCAGACCGAGGCCATGGCGCTGGCCCTCGGCGTCGTCGGGCTGATGAACGTCCAGTTCGCGATCAAGGACGGCCACATCTACGTCTTGGAGGTCAACCCCCGCGCCAGCCGCACCGTCCCCTTCGTCGCCAAGGCCACCGACAGCGCCATCGCCTCGATCGCGGCGCGGCTGATGGCGGGCGAGCCGCTCTCGGCCTTCCCGCTGCGCGAACCCTACCCCGCCGGCGTCGGCCCCGACACGCCGCTGCCCTATGCCGACCCGCTGACGCTCGCGGACCCGATCACGCCCTGGTTCTCGGTCAAGGAGGCGGTGCTGCCCTTCGCCCGCTTCCCCGGCGTAGACCCGCTGCTCGGCCCCGAGATGCGCTCGACCGGCGAGGTCATGGGCTGGGACCGCAGCTTCCCGCGCGCCTTCCTCAAGGCCCAGCTCGGCGCCGGGGTGAAGCTGCCCGAGGCGGGCCGCGTCTTCGTCTCGGTCCGTGACGCCGACAAGACCGAGGAGCTCGGGACCGCGATGGCCGACCTCGCGGCGAATGGCTTCACCCTCGTCGCCACCCGCGGCACCGCCGCCTGGCTGGCCGCGCGCGGGGTCGAGGCCGAGCGCGTGAACAAGGTCTACGAAGGCCGCCCGAACATCGTGGACCGCCTGAAGAACGACGAGATCGCGCTGGTCCTGAACACGACCGAGGGCACGCAGGCCGTCAGCGACAGCCGCGACATCCGCGCCGTGGCGCTGATGGACCGGATTCCGTATTTCACCACGGCGGCCGGGGCGGTGGCGGCGGCGGCGGCGATCCGGTCGCGGGAGGAGGAGGATGTGCGCGTGCGGACGTTGCAGGGGTGAGGTTATCGGGGAATGACAACAGCCAACGCACCCGCCAGGAATCGCAGGCTAGAGAGCTATTGGGAGGTAATATACGATCCGAACGCTCCGAAGCTGTTTAAATGCCACGACTGGGATTTCGAACACGAAAGTGGGGTGGTCCGCTGCCATCTCGACGCGTCCGATTTCTCGTCTAAAGCTCCTCCAGTCGTACGCGGCATAAGCTTTACCGAGTGTGACTTCCAAGGCGTCTTCTCCTCACCGTGACCCGTATTCAAGGACTGCAAGTTCACACTCTGCGACTTTGGATTAAGCACGTTTCAAGGCGCAAAATTCAGCGGGTGCGAGTTCAGGAGCAGCTCATTCACGCAATGCTCTCTTAGCGGTTGCGACTTTCAAGGATGTGAGTTCGATGATATCGGAATCTCAAGCAACGAAACCGACCTGACCAGCACCATAATTTCTAATCCGGCAGCGTTCATCAGAGCAACGCGAACTAACCTCAAGAATCCCCCCTCCGGCGTTAATGCCGCAAGGCAATTTCTACGGTTTCAGAGGGACCGCTCTGCCGTCGCACGTGCTCTTCTTAGCAACCTGTCGCGCAAGGGACCTGATGCCTCATTCTACGAATGTGTGCGCGTTGCCTCCCGGCAGGAGAGCTTTGCCCGAGCGTCGACTGGCTTACTTGACGTAATTTCCAAATCCAATGGAGAGCTCACGAAATCGTAAGGTATCTCGCGAGGGCAGTTCGTGGCTTGCTCGTGCTCCTGTTGTCTGCGATTGACGTCATCGCCCTGTCTATCTTAGGCGCCATAAACGCTTGGGGCGCCAGCATCAGCAGAACTATTGCGGTAGGCACGGTGGTCCTTTGCGTTTTCTCCTATTACTATGTGGGAGCCGATAATGTAGCATTCTCCTCCGCATTCAAGGAAGCTACCGAGCTGTTCCTGCTGTTCGGCTACACTAAACACTCACCGTCTCCATCTCACCCAACCGGGGACAGCATGATGCTTGCCAATGCGCTGGCAGGGGTTGTTTGGTATATCGTCGCCGTGCCTACCGTCGTAAATAAACTCACGAGGATTCGCTAGTGTATGATGCGATGATGCTCTACGGCAGTTTCGCACGGGGCGACTTCACCGAGACTTCCGATATCGACCTGCTTCAGATAAAGCAAAGCGGAAGACCATTTTCAGTTAGACGGGGGAACGTTGAACTCCAAGTCATGCCTGCGGGGAAACTGCTTGAGATGGCCCGCGAGGGAGACCTGTTTGCGCTCCATCTTGCGCTTGAAGGGCAAACTATTTTCGACCCTTCAGGTTTTTTCTCTAATTTTCGGGAATCGATTACTGTACAAAAGAACTACGACCAGCCGCGCAGAAGGGCATCTGATCTGGGCTGGTTTCTCATTGATCAGGCTAAATCGGCAGATCCCTGCATTATAAATCGGCGATTTGCGTGGTGCGCCCGAACGATCCTCATTTCTCTAGCTGTGGAGAGGGGGAGATTCCTGTTCTCCCCTACGTCTTTAGAAAAAGAGTTCCCCGAGAGCTTTGTGCGAAGGGTCCTGTCCCTTCGCCGGTCGTCGAGCACGTCAAAAAGCCGGGAGGATGCGCTAGAGCACATCCTTCTCAGATACGGCTATCAACGGCCGGCACTCGAAACCGTTGTAGATTTCGAAAATCATTTTTCGGCTACGCGCAACGACGTTGCCCTTTCAACGCTTGCAACTCTATTTAAACGAGAGTCACGGCAAACATCTAACAGTTACAGCTAAGGGGTAGGCAGAGGATGACACTGCTTTCCCCCGCACGATCTCTTTCCGCTTGCTGTCCGTCCATGTAGGCCCGCGGCACCTCGTCTTTGCACCTAGCATGATTCAGCTCTATGCCGAGGCGCAAGCCCAACACGCGCCCCGCGCCCAACCCAAATCTCACATGAACCGGTGCCTGGTGGAGCAGAGGGGGATCGAACCCCTGACCTCGTCATTGCGAACGACGCGCTCTCCCAACTGAGCTACTGCCCCGCACCGGGGGCCTATCTGGCGCGGGGTGCGGGGGTTGTCAAGCGAGGTCGCGGGGCCAAACGCGTGTCTCCCGCCCCTACTCCGCCGCTTCCAGATACGCCTCCAGCGGCGGGCAGGTGCAGATCAGGTTGCGGTCGCCGGCGACGTTGTCCACGCGGCCCACGGGCGGCCAGTACTTGTCCACCCGGAAGCTGCCGGGCGGGAAGCAGCCCTGCTCGCGCGGGTAGGGGCGGTCCCAGTCCCCGACGAGGTCCTCGACCGTGTGCGGCGCGTGGCGCAGCGGGCTGGCGGCGGCGTCGATGCGGCCCTGCGCCACCTCCTCGATCTCGGCCCGGATCGCCAGCATGGCGGCGATGAAGCGGTCGAGCTCGGCCTTGGTCTCGCTCTCGGTCGGCTCGACCATCAGCGTGCCGGCGACCGGCCAACTCATCGTCGGCGCGTGGAAGCCGTTGTCGATCAGCCGCTTGGCGATGTCGTCCACGGTCACGCCATGCGCGGCGAAGGGGCGGGTGTCGAGGATGCACTCATGCGCGACCCGCCCTCGATTGCCGAGGAACAGGACCGGATAGTCCCCCTTCAGCCGCGCCGCGATGTAGTTGGCGTTGAGGATCGCCACCCGCGTCGCCTGCGTCAGCCCCGCGCCGCCCATCATCAGGATGTAGGCCCATGAGATCAGCAGGATCGAGGCGCTGCCGAAGGGCGCGGCGCTGACCGCCCCCGCCTCCGGGTCGCGCGGGTCGCCGGGCAGGTGCGGGACCAGATGCGCCTTGACGCCGATCGGGCCCATGCCCGGCCCGCCGCCGCCATGCGGGATGGCGAAGGTCTTGTGCAGGTTCAGGTGGCTGACGTCGCTGCCGATCTCGCCCGGCCGCACCAGCCCGACGAGGGCGTTCATGTTCGCCCCGTCGAGATAGACCTGCCCGCCGAAGCGGTGGGTGATGTCGCAGACCTCGCGCACCGTCTCCTCGAAGACGCCGTGGGTCGAGGGGTAGGTGATCATGCAGGCCGCGAGGCGGTCGCCCGCGGCCTCGGCCTTGGCGCGGAAGTCGTCGAGGTCGATGTCGCCGGTGGCGGTGGACTTGACGACCACCACCTCCATCCCGGCCATCTGGGCGGAAGCCGGGTTGGTGCCATGCGCGCTGACGGGGATCAGGCAGACCGTCCGCTGATCGTCGCCGTTGGCGCGGTGGTAGCTCTGGATCGTCAGCAGCCCGGCATACTCACCCTGCGCGCCGCTGTTTGGCTGCATCGAGAAGGCGTCGTAGCCGGTGATGGCGCAGAGCTTCGCCTCGAGGTCGGCCAGCATCTCGCGGTAGCCGCTGACGGTCTCGACCGGGGCGAAGGGGTGGACGTCGGCGAACTCCGGCCAGGTGATCGGCATCATCTCGGCCGCGGCGTTCAGCTTCATCGTGCAGGAGCCGAGCGGGATCATCGCCCGGTCGAGCGCGAGGTCGCGGTCGCTGAGGCGGCGCATGTAGCGCATCATCTCGGACTCGGCCCGGTTCATCTGGAAGATCGGATGGGTGAGGTAGTCCGAGGTCCGGACAAGCCCCTCCGGCACGCCCTCGGGGGCCGCGTCGGGCAGGCCCGCCTCGCTGCCGAAGGCCTTGCGGAGGAGGAGGTTCAGGGTCTCGTCGGTGGTGGTCTCGTCCACGCTGATGCCCACGCGCGAGCGGCCGACGCGGCGCAGCAGGATGCCGTTGTCCTGCGCGGCGGTCATCACCGCGGTCTGGCCGATGCCGACCTCGACCGTGAGCGTGTCGAAGAAGCTGTCATTGGCGACGGACGCGCCCGCCGCCTTCAGCGCCGCGGCGAGGCGGGCGGTGCGGTGATGGATGCGGGTGGCGATGGCGCGCAGGCCCTTGGGGCCGTGGAAGACGGCGTAGAAGCCGGCCATGACGGCCAGCAACGCCTGCGCGGTGCAGACGTTGCTGGTCGCCTTCTCGCGGCGGATGTGCTGCTCGCGCGTCTGCAGCGCGAGGCGATAGGCGCGGTTGCCGCGCGCATCCACGCTGACGCCGACGATGCGGCCGGGCATGGCGCGCTTGAACTCGTCGCGGCAGGCGAAGAAGGCGGCATGCGGGCCGCCGTGGCCCATCTGCACGCCGAAGCGCTGCGAGGTGCCGACGGCGATGTCGGCGCCCATCTCGGCCGGCGATTTCAGCAGGCAGAGGGCCAGCAGGTCGGTCGCGACGATCGCGAGGCCGCCCGCCGCCTTCACGGCGGCAATGGGCGCGGTCAGGTCCGGCAGGTCGCCATGCGTGCCGGGATACTGAAAGATCGCCCCGAACACATCGCCCGGCACGTCGTCGGCGGGACCGGTCACGACCTCGATCCCCAGCGGTTGCGCGCGCGTGTTCACCACCGCGAGCGTCTGCGGGTGCAGCGCCTCGTCGGCGTAGAAGCGCATGGTCTTCGCCTTCGAGGACCGCTGCGCCATCGCCATCGCCTCGGCCGCCGCAGTCGCCTCGTCCAGCAGCGAGGCGTTCGCCACCGGCAGCCCGGTCAGGTCCGAGACCATCGTCTGATAGTTCAGCAGCGCCTCGAGCCGCCCTTGCGCGATCTCCGGCTGGTAGGGCGTGTAGGCCGTATACCAGGCCGGGTTCTCCAGAATGTTCCGCTGGATCGCGGGCGGGGTGACGGTGCCGTGATAGCCCTGCCCGATCAGGCTCACCATGCGCGGGTTGCGCTTGGCCAGCCCCCGCATCTTCGCCAGCAGCTCATGCTCGCTGAGCGGCTCCCAGCCGAGCGCCTCCGACTGGCGGATTGAGGGCGGCACCGTCTCGTCGATCAGCGCGTCGAGCGAGGCGACGCCAAGCGCGCGCAGCATCTCCTCCATCTCGGCCGGCGAGGGGCCGATGTGGCGGCGGTTGGCGAAGTCGTAGGGATCGTAGTCGGTCACGGGCAGGGGCATGGCGGTTATCCGATCATCGCCTGATAGGCGGCCTCGTCCATGAAGCCCGTGAGGTCGGGCTCGGTGGGCTTGATGCGGAAGAACCACGCGGCCGCCGCGTCGCTGTTGACGCTGCCGGGATCGGCCTCGACCGCGTCGTTGACGGCGGTGATGGTCCCGGCCAGCGGCGCGGTGATCTCGGAGGCGGCCTTGACCGACTCGATCACCACGATCTCCTCGCCCTTCGTGACCTCGCGCCCAACCTCGGGCAGTTCGATGAACACCACGTCGCCCAGCTGCTCGGCGGCATGGGCGGTGATGCCCACGACGACTTCCTCGCCCTCGGCGCGGAGCCATTCGTGGTCTTCGGTGTAACGCAGCATGTCTGACCTCAGCGCTTGTAGGAGGGTTTGATGAAGGGAAGGGGCACGATGGTCGCGGGAATGCGCTTGCCGCGAAGCTCGGCCCAGACGGTGGCGCCCTCGGGGAGATGCGCGGGCAGCGTGGCGGTGGCAATCGGGCCGCCCACGGTCGGGCCGAAGCCGCCGGAGCGGACGGTGCCGATAGGCTCGCCGCCGGTCTCGGCCTCGTAGAGGGGCACCCCTTCGCGGATCGGCGCGCGGCCCTCGGGCCTTAAGCCGCGCCGGGTCGCCTTCGCGCCCTCGGCCAGTTCTGCCAGGATGCGCTCGGCACCGGGGAAGCCCCCCGCCCGAGCGCCGCCGGTGCGCCGCACCTTGGGGATCGACCAGCCGAGGCCCGCGGAACCGGGCGTCGTCCCGGCATCCATGTCGTTGCCATAAAGCGGCATCCCCGCTTCCAGCCGCAGCGAATCCCGCGCCCCGAGGCCGATGAGCGCCACCGCCTCGTCACCCAGCAGCGCCTCGGCGAACTCCACCGCGCGGTGGTCGGGGATGGAAATCTCGAACCCGTCCTCGCCGGTGTAGCCCGAGCGGCTGACCCACAGCCGCGCCCCGTCCCAGTCGAACTCGGCCACGTCCATGAACCGCATCGCGGCCACACCCGGCACGAGCCGCTCCAGCACCGCCTCCGCCTCCGGCCCCTGCAGTGCCATGAGCGAGCGGGCGTCCAGCAGGACGACATCGGTGCCCTCGAGCGTCCGCAGATGCGCCAGATCCGCCTCGACATTGGCCGCGTTCACGACGAGGAGCAGGTGGTCGCCCTTGTCCGCGATCATCAGGTCGTCCAGCACCCCGCCCTCGGGCGTGGTGAACAGCCCGTATCGCTGCCGCCCCTGCGGGATGCCCAGCACGTCGGCGGCAACCAGCGTCTCCAGCCGCAGCTTGAGGTCGTTCACCTCCTCATGCGCCGCCGGGCGGGCATGGCCGCTCGGCCATTCGACCGCGGGCCGGAGCACGATCTGGCCCATGTGGCTGACGTCGAAGAGACCCGCCTTCGCGCGGGTATGGTTGTGCTCGCCCAGCACGCCCATCGGATACTGGACCGGCATCTCCCAGCCGGCGAAGGGCACCATCCGCGCCCCGCGGGCGAGGTGCAGATCGTGGAGCGGCGTCCGCCGCAAACCGCCCGGCGTATCAGCCATGCCTGTCCCCTCCCGGACCGGCGCGTTCCCGGCACCGGCGTCATCGCTGCGGGTCCGATCGCCCGCCGATGCCCCCTCTGTCCCTGCCCCGGACGGGGCGCCTGAGATCGTTATCCCTTCGGCGGGCGCGGCTGCGCCACTCTCCAGAGTCCGTCACGAACAGCGGTTCTTTTCGCCTGAGAGTTTACCGGGGCGGTTGCTCCTTCGGCCCCGGACGGTTGCCCGCCCGGTGTCTCCCGTTGTCCGTTCCCTTCGCTAGCCCGGCCGGCCCGGGTCTTGCAAGCGGGAAGTCAGCCCCAGCCGGCGAGCGCGGCGGCGCGCAGGGCGAGGTTCGCCACCGGCCGCTGGGCGTAGGCCCCCGAGGCCCTGAGGAAGGCCATCCGGCGCGCCGCGCTCCGCGCCGCCAATGCCGCCTGCAGGGCGTCAAGGCGCGCGCGGTTCTCAGGGGTCAGCCGATGCGCGGAGGCAGCGATCGGCTTCAGCCCGGCTGCGAGCGCCCTGCCGTAATCCCCGCCCACGAGCCGCGTCGCCCGGCGCGCCAGCCCGCGCAGCCCGAGCGGCGTGCCGATCGCGTTCGCGTCGTGCTGGCGGTAGTCGAGGCAGGGCGCGTCCTCGAACAGCACCGCGCCGCCCGCGCCGGTCACGAGCTGATAGGCCCACCAGTCATGGATCGGCACCGGCCCGGCTTCGGCATCCGCCGCCTGCAGCAGCCGCAGCGCGGCGCGGTTCAGGACCATGCTGTTGCCCGGCGCGATGTTCTGGATCAGCGCGTGGCCGAAGCCCGCCGGCCGCCTGAGCCCCGGCGACAGGCCCAGCGGCCGCCGCGCCTCGTCCACATACCGCACCCGCGCGGCCCAGAGCGCGGGTCCCTCCACCGGCGCGAGCGCGCGGATCGCGCGGGAGAGCTTGTCGGCGTCCCAGACATCGTCCTGATCGCAGAAGGCGGCAAACTTTGCCTCCCCGGCGCGGGCCATGAGCATGCGGAAATGGGCGGCCACCCCGGCGCGCGGGCCGTCATGCAACTCGACCCGTCCCAGATGCGCCGCTGCGAAGGCGCGCAAGATGGCGGGCGTCGCGTCCGATGAACCATCGTCCCCGGCGACCAGCCGCCACTCCACGCCCCCCTGCGCCGCAAGGCTTGCCAGTTGCTCCGGCAGCCACCGCGCCCCGTCGTAGGTGGCCAGCAGGATCGCGACGGTCACGTCAGTCGAGCGCCCGGCCGCGGGTCTCCTCGCGGATCGTCAGCGCCACGACCACGCCCAGCAGCAGCAGCGCCGCGAACACCCCTGCGGCGAAGGGAAACCCCCGCCCCACCACCATCGGCGCCAGGGCTGAAGGGGCAAGCAGCCCCGCCAGCCGCGCGGCGGCCGAAGCGGTGCCCATGCCGGTGCCACGCAGGTCGGTCGGATAGAGCTCCGGCGTGAAGGCGTAGAGCGCGCCCCAGGTGCCGAGCAGCGCGAAGCTCATCAGCGTCAGGCCGAGCGCCACGACCATCGGCGAAGCGGCCAGCGCAAAGATCGTGCAGCCCGCAGCCGAGAGGACCAGGAACAGCATTAGCGTCCACCGCCGCCCGATCGCCTCGACCCCCCAAGCGGCGAGCGCGTAGCCCGGCAGCTGCGCGACGGCGAGCCACAGCAGGAACCCGTAGCCGCGCACGAAGCCGAAACCCTCCTCGGCCAGCCGCGGCGGCAGCCAGGTGAAGACGCCGTAATAGGCCAGCGACACCACGAACCACAGGGCCAGCACGGCGAAGGTCAGCCGCCGCATCGCCGGGCCGAAGATGCCGCCCTCGGTCGGCGTCTGCTGCGGCAGGCTGAGGGTCGTGCCCGTGGGCAGCGGCTCGGCCCGGTTCGTGGCGAGGATGCGCGAGACGATCCGCCGCGCCTCGGGCTCGCGGTTCCGGCGCAGCAGGTAGAGGGGCGATTCCGGCACCAGCAGGCGCAGGAAGATGCCGATCAGCGCCGGGACCGCCGCGACGAAGAAGATCCAGCGGAACGCCTCCGGGTGGCCGGCGAGGCTCGCGGCCCAGGCGGTCAGGGCGATGATGACCGTGCCGACCGCCCAGAAGCCCTCGAGCAGCACGAGCCAACGTCCGCGGTTCTTCGGCGGCAGGAACTCGGCCATCAGGGCGTAGTCCACCGGCAGCGTGCCGCCCACCGCGGCGCCGGTCAGGAAGCGCAGGATCAGCAGCGTCTGGAAGTCCGGCGCAAAGACCGAGGCGAGGCCGAAGATCGCGTCGAGGCCCACCGTCAACAGCAGCACGTTGCGCCGCCCGATCCGGTCGGCGATGCGGCCGAAGAGCATCGCGCCGATGAACATGCCGAGGAAGAATAGCGTCCCGGTCTGCAGCGCGACCGGGACCGTGACGCCGAAGGTGTCAGCGATCGAGCGGGCCGAGAAGCCGACCGCGATCACCTGCATCGCATCCGCGGCCCAGACGAGGCCGAAGATCAGCAGCATCCGCCGCTGGAAGGCGCCCGCACCGCCGCGGCTGAGGGCCTCGTCCACGGTCATCCGCATCGCCGCACTCATGCCAGCCGCTCCGACAGCGCCTCGAGGGCGAGAACGTAGCCCTTCGGGCCGAAGCCTGCGATCATGCCGATCGCGACCAGCGAGATGTAGGAGCGGTGGCGGAACTCCTCGCGCCGGTGGATGTTCGACAGGTGCACCTCGGCCACCGGCAGCTCGACCGAGGCCAGCGCATCCATCAGCGCGACCGAGGTATGGGTCAGCGCGCCCGCGTTGATGACGATGCCCCGATGCACCCCGCGCGCGGCATGGATGGCGTCGATCAGCGCGCCCTCGTGGTTCGACTGCAGGAACGCGACCTCGATACCCAGCCGGTCCGCCGCCTCGCGGCACATCGCCTCGATGTCGGCCAGCGTGGTCGGGCCATAGACCTCGGGCTGGCGGGTGCCCAGCAGGTTCAGGTTCGGGCCGTTCAGGATCAGGATCGACGTCATCGGAGCCTCGCGCCGCTTGCGGCGGCATCCTTGCGGCAAGCGGCCCCGCCGGGCAACCCGCGTTGACGCGGGGCGCGACGCTGCTACTAGCTTGCCGTCATATCAGAGCGGAGGGTTCGGCATGGAACGGTTCAGCGAGGCGGTCACGGGCGAGATGGTCGGCGAGGTGGCGCTGATCTGTATCGACAACCCGCCGGTCAACGCCGCGGGCCACGAAGTCCGCAAGGGCCTGACCGCCGCCGTGTCGTGGCTGGCGGGCAGCGGCGCGAAGGCCGCGGGCCTCTGGTGCGCGGGCCGGACCTTCACCGCCGGGGCCGACGTGCGCGAGTTCGGCAAGACCCCGCAGCCGCCCTCGCTGCCCGAGGTCTGCAACACGCTCGAAGCCTCGGCGGTGCCGATCGTGGCCGTCATGCACGGCACCGCGCTGGGCGGCGGGTTCGAGCTGGCGCTCGCCTGCCACGCGCGCATCGGCCTCAGCGGGCTCAGGGTCGGCTTCCCCGAGGTGAACCTCGGCATCCTCCCCGGCGCGGGCGGCACCCAGCGGGGGCCGCGACTGGCGGGCATCGCGCCGGTGCTGGACATGGCGCTCTCGGGCAAGCCGATGCCGGCCGAGGAGGCACTGAAGCACGGGCTGATCGATGAACTGACGCGGGGCGAGCCGCGGGAGGTCGCGCTCGACGCCGCACGCCGCGCGGCCGCGGGCGATCTCAAGACCCGTCGCACGGGCGAACTCGAGACGCCCGCCGACACCGACGCGATCAACGCCGCGCAGGTGAAGCTGGCGAAGAAGCCGGGCCTCAACGCGCCGCCGCGCATCGTCGAGGCGGTCGCCGCCAGCACCCGGCCCATCACCGAGGGGCTGGCCGAGGAGCGGCGGCTGTTCATGGAATGCTACGACGACCCGCAGCGGGCGGCACTGGTCCACGCCTTCCTCGCCGAGCGCGCGGTTGCGAAATATCCCGAGGCCGGCGCCAAGCCGCGCGCGGTGAAACGCGTCGGCGTGATCGGCGCGGGCACGATGGGGCAAGGGATCGCCACCTCCTGCCTGCTCGCCGGGCTGGACGTGACGCTGGTCGAGGTCAAGGAGGAGGCCCTCGGCCGCGGCGAGGCGGCGATCGCGAAGAACCTGGACGGCGCCATGGAGCGCGGCAAGATGACCGCCGCCGCCCGCGCCGAGGCCGAGGCTGCGCTCGACGCCACGACCGACATGGAGGCGCTGGCCGATGCCGACCTCATCATCGAGGCGGCCTTCGAGAAGATGGAGGTCAAGCGCGAGATCTTCACCGCGCTCGACCGCATCGCCAAGCCCGGCGCGGTGCTGGCGACGAATACCTCCTATCTCGACGTGAACGAGATCGCGGCCGTCACGTCGCGCCCCGAGGACGTGATCGGGCTGCATTTCTTCTCGCCCGCGCACATCATGAGGCTGCTGGAGATCGTGGTCGCGGACCGGACCGCGCCCGAGGTGGTGGCGACGGGCTTCGCGCTGGCGAAGCGGCTCGGCAAGATCGGCGTCCGCGCCGGGGTCTGCGACGGCTTCATCGGCAACCGCATCCTCGGCAACTACGCCCGCGCGGCCGAGCACCTGGTCCTCGACGGCGCGGCGCCTTCGCAGGTGGACCGGGCCGTGCGGGGCCTCGGCATGGCGATGGGACCGTTCGAGATGGCCGACCTCGCCGGGCTCGACATCGGCTATTTCAACCGCCGCCGCCGCGACCCGATCCGCCCGCCGGAGGAGCGTTACAGCAAGGTCGCCGACCGGCTGGTCGAGGCCGGCACCCTCGGCCGCAAGACCGGCAAGGGCTATTACGTCTATGGGGAAAGCAAGCCGGTGCCGAACCCGGACCTCGACGGCATCGTCGCCGACGAGCGCGCCCTCTCGGGCATCGCCCCGCGCGAGTTCTCGGATCACGATATCCGCGACCGCTATCTCACCGCGATGATAGCCGAGGCGGCGCGGGTGGTCGAGGACGGCATCGCCCAGCGCCCCTCGGACGTCGATGCGGTGTTCCTCAACGGCTACGGCTTCCCGCGCCATCTCGGCGGCCCGCTGCATCAGGCCGACGTGATCGGCGCGGCCGAGCTGGTGCGGCGGATGGAGGAGTGGAGCGCCGAGGACCCCTGGCAGTGGCGCGTGCCGGCGATCCTGCGGCGCATGGCCGACGAGGGCGGCACCTTCGCGCAGCTGAACGGCTGAGCCGCGCGCCTCAACCGCCGCGCAGGCCCGGCGCGGCGGCCAAGGCCGTCCGCGCCGCAGCATATTCCCGCGCCAGCCGGTCCACGAGCGCGGCGGCGGGCACCACCTCCTTCACCGCGCCGATACCCATGCCGCTGCCCCAGATCTGGCTCCAGACCTTCGGCTTCGCGCCGTCCTCGGCAAAGTCCATGTCCGACGGGCTGCCATGGCCCAGCACGTCCGGGTCCATCCCGGCGGCACGGATCGAGGGGCCGAGATAGTTGCCCGAGATGCCGGTGAAGACCGAGGAGGTGATGATGTCCTCGGCCGAGGAGTCGACGATCATCCGCTTGTAGTCGGCCGGCGCATGCGCCTCGGCCGTCGCGATGAACGGGCTGCCGATATAGGCGAGGTCGGCCCCCATCGCCTGCGCGGCGAGGACGGCGCGGCCCGTGGCGATGGCCCCCGAGAGGAGCAGCGGGCCGTCGAAGAACTCGCGGATCTCCTGCACCAGTGCAAAGGGCGACTGCGGCCCCGCATGGCCGCCCGCCCCCGCCGCCACCGCGATCAGCCCGTCCGCCCCCTTCTCCAGCGCCTTGCGGGCGAAGGTCGCGTTAATGATGTCGTGGAGCGCGATGCCGCCGCAATCATGCGCGGCGTCGTTCACTTCGACCCGCGCGCCGAGCGAGGTGATCCAGATCGGCACCTTGTGGCGGTGGCAGATCTCGATGTCGCGCTGCAGCCGCGCGTTCGAGCGGTGGACAATCTGGTTCACCGCGAAGGGCGCCGCCGGGCTGTCCGGGTTCGCCTGGTTGTGGCGGTCCAGCTCCTCGGCGATGCGAGTCAGCCAGGCGTCCAGCAACGGCGGCTCGCCCTCCCTCTCGCGCGCGTTCAGCGCCGGGAACGAGCCGACGATCCCGGCCTTGCACTGGGCGATCACCAGCTCCGGCCCCGAGACGATGAACATGGGCGACCCGACCACCGGCAGGCGCAGGTCTTGCAGGATCGGCGGCAGGGACATCAGCGGCTCCTTTCGGCTGTCGGCGCATCTGGCGCGCGGCACTCCGCAGGCGCAAGCCGCCTCGGCTTTTCCCCCGCGTCCCCGCGTGCTAGCCGCTGCCCGGCAAGACAGGAGTGGCGGATGCAGCGCGTGAGACTGGGCGGGACGGACGTGGAGGTCAGCGAGGTCTGCCTCGGGACCATGACCTACGCGAACCAGACCGGCCGCGAGGACGCCTTCGCGCAGATGGACCGCGCCCTCGACGCCGGCATCACCTTCCTCGACTGCGCCGAGATGTATCCGGTGAACCCGGTCCGCCCCGAGACCGTGGGCGACAGCGAGCGCATGATCGGCGCCTGGCTGAAGGCGCACGGCACCCGCAACCGGGTCGAGATCGCGACCAAGGTCTCCGGCCCCAACCCGGCGGTGCGCGGCGGCGCGGGCTTCGACGGCGCGTCCATCGCCACCCGCGTGGCGGAATCGCTGGAGCGGCTGGGCGTCGAGACCATCGACCTCTACCAGCTGCACGTCCCCATGCGCCCGCATTACCACTTCCGCCGCACATGGACCTTCGCGCCCTCCAGCGACCGCGACGCGACCCTGCGGCACATGGACGAGGTCATGGCGGCGCTCGCCGCCGAGGTGCAGGCCGGGCGCATCCGCGCCGTCGGGCTCTCGAACGAGACCGCCTGGGGCACCGCGCGATGGATCGACGCGGCCGCGCGCCACGGGCTGACGCTGGCGAGCATCCAAAACGAATATTCCCTGCTCTGCCGCCTCTATGACACCGATCTGGCCGAGCTTGGCGCCAATGAGGGCGTGACGCTGCTGGCCTATTCGCCGCTGGCGGCGGGGCTGCTGACCGGCAAATACGCCAGCGGCACGCCGCAGCCCAGCCGGGCCGCGAACGACATCGCCACGGGTGGCGCGGGCGACCTCGGCGGGCGGCGGACGCCGCGCGCGGACGAGGCGGTCGCCGCCTATCACGAGGTGGCGCAGCGGCATGGGCTCGACCCGGTGCGGATGGCGCTCGCCTTCACCCGGCAGCGGCCGTTCCCGGTCATCCCGATCATCGGCGCCACCACCGACGCGCAACTCGCGCATCTGCTCGACGGGCTGGACCTGCGGCTCTCGGCCGAGGTGCTGGACGCCGTCGCGGAGGCCCACAAGGCGCATCCGCAGCCATTCTGAGGGAGAAAACGAGATGGATCTGGGCATCAGGGGCAAGCGCGGGCTGGTCTGCGCGGCGTCGAAGGGCCTCGGGCGCGGTTGCGCCGAGGCGCTGGCGGAGGCGGGGGTGAACCTCGTCATCAACGCCCGCACCCGCGAGACGCTGGAGGCGACCGCGCGCGAGATCGCCGATCGCCACGGCGTCGAGGTGACGCCGGTGGCGGGCGACATTACCACCGAGGAGGGACGCGCGGCAGTGCTCGAAGCGCTGGGCGGGCAGGCCGACATCCTCGTCAACAACGCCGGCGGCCCGCCGCCCGGCCGCTGGACCGACTGGAGCCGCGAGGACTTCATCGGCGCGCTCGACGGCAACCTGCTGGCCGCCGTGGCGCTGATGCAGGCACTGGTGCCCGGCATGGCCGAGCGCGGCTGGGGCCGGGTGGTCAACATCACCTCGCAGTCGGTGAGGGCGCCGATCCCCGAGCTGGGCCTCAGCAACACGGCGCGGCTGGCGCTGACCGGCTTCGTCGCCGGGGTCTCGCGGCAGGTCGCGGGACAGGGCGTCTGCATCAACAACCTGCTGCCGGGGATGCATGCGACCGACCGGCTGATCCAGCTGGACGAGAACGTCTCGCGCAGCCGCAATGTCTCGTTCGACGAGGCGCGGGCCGAGCGCAAGGCGCGAATCCCCGCGGGCGATTACGGCCGACCCGAGGATTTCGGCGCCGCCTGCGCGTTCCTCTGCTCGCAGCAGGCGCGCTTCATCATCGGCCAGAACCTGCTTCTCGACGGGGGACAGACGCAGACCACGACGTGACGCCGCGTCCGATCGGTCACACTCACGCCCCGCACAAGGATTTGTGCGGCGGCGTTCATTGTCGGTTAGGGGTTGCTGTGAGAAGCTCGAAATACGGGCAACAGCAAGACCATCGCAGGAAACGAGATGAACGCGACCTTCAATCCGCAGCGCCTGATCTTCGGCGCATCGTCCGGTCTGAGGTCGGTCCTCTACCGCAGCGTGGCGACCCCGCTCGGCACCTGGCTGCTGGAAAGCGGCGCGCTCGACCGCTTTGCGGCCCGGAACCGCGAGCGGCATCTGACCGGCTTCATCCATCACGAGGACGGGGTCTTCTACCAGTATATCGAGGGCGAGGCCGAGGCCGTGGCCCAGGTCTGGCACGCGATCCAGAACGACCCGCGCCACGAGGGGGTGACGCCGCTGCACCTCGGCCCGATCCCGAACCGTCGCTTCAGCCGCTGGGCGATGGGATTCAATGACGGCGCGAAACGCTCGCTGCATGACTGGGCGGCGCGCTCGGGCCTGTCGCTGAAGGGCCGCCGCGAGGCGCAGGCCGTGGGCGCGTTCCTCGAATATGCAAGCGGCGCGGCGGCGCGCTGAGCACCGGATTGTCGTCCGAAGTTCCGTACCCCGTCGCCATAGGATCGGCCTCCCGGATCAGCCAACCAGTTCCCGCGCCCGGTCCCGAGCTCGCCGCGGCGCATCACCAGACGATATCGATCACCCTTCCGTCGCTGTGCTGGCAGACGCCGACGCCGCCACTTGTAGTGAAGCCGCTCGAATCGGCGTATTGGAGTTGGCACGAAAGCGACGACCCGCGCGAGCCGATTAGGACGGCGACAAAATCCCCTGTCGTGCCGACCCCACTGATTGTTGTCACTGCCGATGCAACCGTCGATCCGGCTGTGGCAGTGCCAAAGCCAGTAGCCCAAGTGGTGCTCGCACCACGCATCACGGCCTTGCCGTTGAATGTCTCGCCGTCGATGACGGCGGTCAGCGTAACGCTGTCCGTGCCCTGTTCATAACTGAACTGCACCGGCTGTCCGGAACCTCGGACCACACCCTGCATGGTGCCAGAGCACGCGGCCATTGATCACACTGCGCCGAGCAGCAGAATCTTCGCGATGATGGTCAACCTGGCCCTCCAAGCTCGATATCCAGCAGACTTGACGAGCCACCCCGAGGAGCTCTCGCCGAGACTATTGGGAAACTGTTCACGTCGCGATCGGACTAAACGGACGTTGATCGTTAGCGGCCGCTCCCGTGGGAACCGCGGGGTCACAACCCAGCGTTAGCGGAGGCCCTGACAACGCGGGCGGAGGCAACAAACATGCCGCGGCTGCGCTTCTACCCCGATTCCCGCCCCGGCTTCACCCGCCGCCGCTCGGGCCGCGGCTATGCCTATTTCGACATCGACGGCGCGCTGATCCGCGACCCCGAGGTGCGGCTGCGGATCGACTCGATCGGCATTCCGCCGGCCTACAAGCGCGTCTGGATCTCGCCCCATGCCAATGGCCACCTGCAGGCCACCGGCCGCGACGCCAGGGGCCGCAAGCAGTATCGCTATCACACCGACTGGACCCGCACCCGGTCGGAGAAGAAATACGCCAGCCTCGCCGCCTTCGGCGAGTCCCTCCCCGGCCTGCGCCGCTGGATCGATTCGCGCCTGCGCCGCGAGGCGGGGGACCACGGTTTTGCGGTCGGCGCGGTGCTGGCGCTGATCGACGCCAGTTCGATCCGCGTCGGCAACCCGGAATACGCGGCCGAGAACGGCTCCTTCGGCGCGACCACGCTGCAGACCGGCCACCTGACGCTCGGCAAAGGCGAGGTCACGCTCGCCTTCCCGGCCAAGGGGGGCAAGCAGGTCTCGCAGCGGCTGACGGGCCGCAAGCTGGCCCGCGTGCTGCACCAGCTGGGCGACCTGCCGGGCGCGGACCTCTTCACCTGGCTCGACGAGGACGGCACCCCCTGCGCCGTGACCTCCGAGGAGGTCAACGACGCCATCCGCGCCGTCTGCGGCGAGGGTCACTCGGCCAAGACCTTCCGCACTTGGAACGGCACCCATGCCGCCTTCCAGTACGCGCGCGAGGCCGAGATCCTGACCATCAAGGGCCTCTCGCAGGCCGCGGCCGACCGGCTGCACAACACCCCGACGATCAGCCGCAACAGCTACATCCATCCGGCCGTTCTCGCGCTGTCGAAGCTCGACGACGGCCTGCGCCGCTCACAGCTGGCCGCCATCCACGCGAGCCCCCGGCCGGGACTGAAACCGGGCGAGCCGGAACTGCTCGCCTTTCTCCCCCGCGCGGAATAACGCCTCGCCTTTTCAACACAGAGCGCTTGCCCGGACGCCCCCGGCCATGCCACCCATTGGGCGCAAGCGCGGCATGCGATGCCGTGCCGCGGGGGGATTCGGGGAGAGCATGATGAAGACACTGATCGCCGCGGCCGCAGCCGCCCTCCTCACCTCCGGCGCCGCCTCGGCGCAGGAGGTCACGCTGAGGCTGCACCATTTCCTCGCGCCGACCGCGCCGGTCCAGACCCAGATCATGGAGCCCTGGGCCGCGGCGGTGGAGGAGCAGTCGGGCGGCCGGATCGACGTGCAGATCTTCCCCTCCATGCAGCTCGGCGGCAAGCCGCCGCAGCTCTACGACCAGGCCCGCGACGGCGTCGTGGACATCGCTTGGACGCTTCTGGGCTACACCCCCGGCCGCTTCCCTGTCGCCGAGGTGTTCGAGCTGCCCTTCGTCGCCTCGAACGCCGCCGCCACCAACATGGCGCTCCAGGATTTCCAGGCGAAGTATCTCGCCGACGAGCTGGGCGAGGTGAAGCCGTTGCTGCTGCACGTCCCGGCGCCGGGCAAGTTCCATCTCAAGACGCATCCGGTGACGGGCCTTGCGGATCTCGCTGGCATGAAGATCCGCGCCCCGTCGCGTACCATGACCGACACGCTCAACGCGCTCGGCGCAACGGCCGTGGGCATGCCGGTGCCCGAGCTGCCGCAGGCGCTGACGACCGGCGTGATCGACGGCGCGCTGGTCCCGTGGGAGGTCACGCCCTCGCTGCGCCTGTCCGAGATCACGCCCTACCATACCGAGTTCGACGGTCCGCATGGCATGTACACCTCGGTCTTTGCGCTGGTGATGAATCAGGCGAAATTCGATTCGCTGCCCGACGACCTGAAGCAGGTGATCGACGACAATTCCGGCACCGTGCTGGCCCGGAAGGCGGCCGCGGTTTACGACCAGATCGAGGCCGACATCCGCCAGGACGCGATCGACGCCGGGGCCGAGGTGATCGTGATCCCGGAGGCCGATCTGCAGCCGTGGAAGGACGCGAGCCAGCCCGTCACCGACGCCTGGGTCGCGGCGATGGACAAGGCCGGCCATGACGGCGCCGCGATGCTGCAGGACGCGCGCGACATGATCGCCGCGCATCAGGCGCAGTAAGGGACGGCACGCGCCGAGCATGGCCGACGCGGAACTGAACACCGAGACCGGGACCGCCCTCCGCGCGCCCCGCTGGCTCGAGGCGGCCTGCCGCCTCATCGCCACCGCCGGCGGGCTGGTCCTCGTCGGCATGATGCTGATGACCGTCATCAGCGTGACCCGCCGGACGCTGTTCGGCGCCCCGCTGCCGGGCGATTTCGAGATGGTCGAGATGGCCAGCGCGGTCGCCATCTTCGCCTTCCTTCCCTTGTGCCAACTCAGGGCCGGGAACGTGCTGGTGGACTTCTTCACCATGCGCGCCAGCCCGCGCACCAACCACCTGCTGGAAGCCGTCGGCGACCTCATCTGGCTGGTCATCGCCGCGCTGCTGACCTGGCGTCTCTCGGTCGGCGCAGCCGAGTTCTACAGCTACGGGGAAAGCTCGATGATCCTGCGCCTGCCACTCTGGTGGGGCTTCGTGGTGATCCTGCCGTCGCTGGCGCTGCTCTGCGTCACCTGCCTCTGGACCATGACCGGCCATCTGCGCGAGGCGTTCCGATGAGCGGGATGGCGGCCGGCCTGACCGGCTTCGCGGCGCTGCTGGCGCTGATGGCATTCCGCATCCCGATCGGGATCGCGATGATCGCCACCGGCCTCGTGGGTTACATCTCGCTCAACGGGCTGATGCCGCTGCTGGCCTACTGGAAGACCGCCCCCTACTACCAGTTCTCGACCTATTCGCTGTCGGTGATCCCGCTCTTCGTGCTGATGGGCGAGTTCGCGACCCATGCGGGCCTCAGCCGGGCGCTGTTCCGGGCGGCGGCGGCCTTCCTGGGGCATCGGCGCGGCGGCATGGCGATGGCCTCGATCGGCGGCTGCGCGGCCTTCGGGGCGATCTGCGGCAGTTCGCTGGCCACCGCCGCGACGATGGGCCAGGTCGCCCTGCCCGAGATGCGGCGCTACGGCTATTCCGGCCGCCTCGCCACCGGCGCGCTGGCCGCGGGCGGCACGCTGGGCATCCTGATCCCGCCCTCGGTGATCCTCGTCCTCTACGCGCTCATGGCCGAGCAGAACATCGCCAAGATGTTCGTCGCGGCCATGGTGCCGGGCGTCCTCGCCGCCGCCGGCTACATGCTGGCCGTCGCCGTCTTCGTGCGCTTCGACCCCGCCGCCGGTCCCGCCGGGCCGCGCGTCGGCTGGTCCGGGCGCCTGACCGCGCTGCGCGAGACCTGGGCCATTGCCGCAATCTTCCTCGTCGTGATCGTCGGCATGTATCGCGGCTGGTTCACGCCCACCGAGGGCGCGTCGGTCGGCGCATTCGGGGCCTTCCTGCTCGCCGTCATCAAGGGCGGGATGCGCTGGGGCGGCTTCGTGGAGTGCCTGATGGGCACGGCGCGCACGAGCGGCATGATCTTCGTGATCCTGCTCGGGGCCGATACCTTCAACGCCTTCCTCGCGCTCACGCAGGCGCCCAGCATCGCGGCCAGCGCGATCGTGGGATCGGGCCTCTCGCCGATGCTCGTCCTGCTGGCGATCCTGCTGCTCTACCTTGCGCTCGGCTGCGTCATGGACAGCATGTCGATGCTGTTGCTGACGATCCCGATCTTCTACCCGATCATCGCCGGCCTCGACTTCGGCATGAGCCGTGAGGAGACGATGATCTGGTTCGGCATTCTCGCCGTGGTGGTGGTGGAGGTCGGGCTCATCACCCCCCCGGTGGGGATGAACGTCTTCGTCATCAACGCGATGGCGAAGGACACGCCGATGATCGAGAGCTTCCGCGGCGTGATCCCGTTCCTGATCTCCGACATCATCCGCATCGCCCTGCTGGTCGCCTTCCCGGCCATCAGCCTCGGGCTGGTGCGGCTGCTGAACTGAGGGCCGCCGTGCTCCCCCACATCCGCTTTCCCTTCGCCGACCGCGGAAAGGGCTGCGCCCGTGCGGCCCAGAAGGTCATGCGCCGCGCGCATTGCCCCGTCACCGTGATCCGGCAGCGCTGATGGCCGAGCGCACCCAGGTCGCGATCATCGGCGCCGGTCCCTCGGGGCTGCTGCTGTCGCAACTGCTGGACCTTGCGGGCATCGACACCGTGGTGCTGGAGCGTCGCAGCCGCGACTATGTCCTCGGCCGGGTCCGCGCCGGCGTGCTGGAGGAGGGGATGGTCCGCCTGCTGCGCGAGGCCGGGGTGGCGGAGCGGCTGGACCGCGAGGGGCTGGTCCATGACGGCATCGAGATCGGCTGGAACGACCGCCTGCAGCGCATCGACCTGAAGGCGCTGACCGGCGCGAGCGTCGTCGTCTACGGCCAGACCGAGGTCACGCGCGACCTGATGGCGGCGCGCGAGGCCCGTGGCGGCCGCGTGATCCATGAGGCCCAGGACGTGGCGCTGCGCGACATCGACAGCACCCGCCCCCGCGTGACCTGGGTCGAGGATGGCCACCCCCGCGCGCTCGACTGCGACTGGATCGCCGGCTGCGACGGCTTCCACGGCATCAGCCGCGCCTCGATCCCCGAGGGCACCCTGCGCGAGTATGAGCGGGTCTATCCCTTTGGCTGGCTGGGCCTGCTGTCCGACACGCCCCCGGTCTCGTCCGAACTGATCTACATGCACCACGACCGCGGCTTCGCGCTCTGCAGCCAGCGGTCCACCACCCGCAGCCGCTACTACCTGCAATGCTCGCTGGCCGAGCATCTCTATGAATGGCCGGACGAGCGTTTCTGGGCCGAACTCGCCCGCCGCCTGCCGCCCCAGATCGCGGCGCGGCTGGAGACCGGCCCCTCGATCGAGAAATCGATCGCGCCCCTGCGCAGCTACGTGGCCGAGCCGATGCGCTGGCACCGCCTGCTCCTCTGCGGTGACGCCGCGCATATCGTGCCGCCGACCGGGGCCAAGGGGCTGAACCTCGCCGCCTCGGACGTGTTCTACGCGCATCGCGCGCTTGCCGCCGCCTGCCTCGGGGGCGACATGGCGGGGATCGAGAGCTATTCCGCCGACTGCCTGCGCCGGGTCTGGAAGGCCGAGCGGTTCAGCTGGTGGATGACCTCGCTGCTGCACAGCTTTCCCGATGACGGGCCGTTCGCGGCGAAGATCCAGGCGGCGGAGCTGGACTATCTCCTCGGCTCGCCTGCTTTGCAGGAATCGCTGGCCGAGAATTACGTCGGGCTGCCGTATTGACCGGAATGCGGCTCGCCCCCGCCCTTGCCATCGGCGATGCCCGCGCCCGACGCCGCCCCGCTTCCCGCCGGTCCCCTCTGGACCGCGCCACACGCGGGAGGCGCGCCGCGCCGCCCGCGCCTGAAGACGAAAGGACCGTCGCTTGACCGACCTGCTGTTCCCCGCCCCCGAATGGCCGACCCTCGCGGTCGAGGGCGAAGCCGCCCGCTTCCCCGTCCGCCGGGTCTTCTGCGTCGGCCGCAACTACGCCGCCCACGCCGCCGAAATGGGTTTCGAGGTGGACCGCGAGGCGCCGTTCTACTTCACCAAGTCCGCGCTCGAACTGACGCTTGGGGCGGCCGGGTGATGCGGTTCCACGGCTATTTCCGCTCCTCCGCCGCCTGGCGCTGCCGGATCGCGTTCAACCTCAAGGGCATCGCGCCCGAGACCGTCTTCGTGCCGCTCCGCGAAGCCGCGCAGCGGGCGCCGGGCTATCTCGCGCTGAACCCGCAGGGCCTCGTCCCGGCGCTCGAGACCGAGGGCGAGGTGCTGACCCAATCGCTCGCCATCATCGAGTGGCTGGACGAGACGCATCCCGCGCCGCCGCTGCTGCCCGCGGGAGCCATCGCCCGCGCCCATGTCCGCGCCTTCGCGCAGATCATCGCCTGCGAGGTCCACCCGCTGCAGAACCTGCGTGTGCTTAGGTATTTGCGCGAGAACCTGGGGCAGGACGAGGACGCCGTCACCGCCTGGACGCATCGCTGGATCGGCGACGGCCTGACCGCCTGCGAGGCGATCGCGGCACGGCAGACCCATGGCGGCGCCTTTGCCTTCGGCGACACCCCCGGCCTCGCGGATATCTGCCTCGTGCCGCAAATGGCCTCGGCCGACCGCTTCGGCCTCGACACCGGGCCCTTCCCGCGCCTCAACGCGATCCGGGCCGCCTGCGAGGCACTGCCGGCCTTTGCCGAGGCCGCGCCGTCGCGCCAGCCCGACGCCGTGTGAGGGCCCGATGAGCCAGCAACCGATCCTGATCGCCGGCGGCGGCATCGGCGGCCTCGCCGCCGCGATAGGGCTGGCGCAGAAGGGTTATCGCTCCGCCGTGCTCGAGAAGGCGCCGCGGATGGGCGAGATCGGGGCGGGCATCCAGCTTGGTCCCAATGCCTTTCACGCCTTCGATTATCTCGGCGTCGGCGACCGGGCGCGCGAGCTGGCGGTCTATATCGACAGCCTGCGCCTGATGGACGCGCTGAGCGGTGACGAGATCACCCGCATCCCCCTGGGCGAGCCGTTCCGCGCCCGCTTCGGCAACCCCTATGCCGTGATCCACCGCGGCGACCTCCACGGCACTTTCCTGCGCGCCTGCGAGGCGAGCCCGCTGGTGGAGCTGCGGACCTCCGCCGAGGTAGTGGGCTACGATCAGGACAGCAGCCGCGTCACGGCGATCCTTGGCGACGGCAGCCGGGTCGCGGGGGCCGCGCTGATCGGCGCGGACGGCCTCTGGTCGAAGGTCCGTGCCCGCGTCGTCGGCGACGGGCCGCCGCGGGTCTCGGGCCACACGACCTACCGCAGCGTGATCCCGACCGACGACATGCCCGAGGATCTGCGCTGGAATGCCGCCACCCTCTGGGCCGGGCCGAAATGCCACATCGTCCATTACCCGCTGAAGGGCTGGAAGATGTTCAATCTCGTCGTCACCTATCACAACGACGCGCCCGAGCCGGTCGCGGGCCTCCCCGTCAGCCATGACGAGGTCCGCCGCGGCTTCGAGCATGTGAGCCCGGTCGCCCGTCAGATCATCGACCGCGGCCGCGACTGGAAGCTCTGGGTGCTCTGCGACCGCGAGCCGGTGACGAACTGGCTCGACGGCCGGGTGGCGCTGCTGGGCGACGCGGCGCATCCGATGCTGCAATATCTCGCTCAGGGCGCCTGCATGGCGATGGAGGACGCGGTGGCGCTCGCCGCGGCGATGGAGGCGGCGGGAGGCGAGATCGACCGCGCGCTGCCGGACTACCAGTCGCGGCGGATGCTGCGGACGGCGCGGGTGCAGCTGACCTCGCGCGAGCTCGGCAACCATGTCTACCACCCCGCCGGCGGCCATGCGGCGCTGCGGAACGCGGTGATGAAGGCGAAGTCGGACGAGGACTGGTTCGACACTATCGCCTGGCTCTACGGCTCGACTGGAGACCAGGGGCGCTTCACCGTCTGAGCGGCCGCGTCTCTTGGGGAAATGTTAACTGCAGCCGGACGGTCAGGCGTCTTCCGCGACCGCCGGGCCGAGGGCCGGGTGCGGGGCGCTGCCCTCGGCTTCGCTCGCGAGATGGTGCAGCCGCTTGAGCAAGTCCTTGAGCTGCCGCCCCTCGGCCTCGCCCAGCAGCGCGATCAGCCCCGCCTCATGGCTCCGCGCCTCGGCCACCACGCGCCGCGCGAGGGCCCTGCCCTCGTCGGTCATCCAGACACGGACCCGGCGGCGGTCGCCCGCGTCGCCCTGACGAATCACCAGCCCGCGGTCCACCATGCGCTCGACCACCCGCGTCAGCCGTGACTGCTCCATCAGCGAGAGCTGCGCGAGGCGGGTGATCATCTGCCCGTCCTGATCGTGCAGGCTGCCCAGCACGCGCCATTCGGGCACCCGCAGCCCGGCCTGCCGGGCCCGGGCGTGAAAGCCCTCGCTCGCGGCGGCGCTCGCCGTGGCCAGCAGGAACAGCAGGTAATCGGGGAGGAACTCCTGCCCGGCGGCGGGCTTGTTCGGGTCAAGGGGAGCAGTCATCCGGCGCCGCCTCCTCGGACAGGTCGTCCTTTCCGCAAGCTGACAGCCCGCGCCTGCCCTGCGCAACTGGAAATATGAAAACGCACCCTTTCCAGCCGGAAGATTGACAGCCCGGTCCATGATAATTCATGCTTCGGGAGGGAGGACGCGCATGACGAAGCTGAACCTGACGGTCGAGGCCGCGGCAGAGGTCGCGCAGGGCGTGCGCCAGCTGGTGCTGCGGGCCGCGGACGGGGCGCCGCTGCCGCCGTTCACCGCGGGCGCGCATCTGCGGATCGACCTGCCTGACGGGCGCAGCAACGCCTATTCGCTGGTCGATGCCGACGGCCGCGCCGGGGCGCCCGACTCCTACACGCTCGCCGTGCTCTACGAGGCCGAGGGCAAGGGCGGCTCGCGCCACATGCACGCGCTCCAGCCCGGCCACCGGGTGACGGCCGAGGGGCCGAAGAACGACTTTCCGCTGGCAGAGCATCCCGGCCGGGCGATCCTCATCGCGGGCGGCATCGGCATCACGCCGATCCTGTCCATGGCCGTGACGCTGGCCGAATCGGGTCGCCCGTACCGCCTCCACTACGCAGCCCGCACCCATGCCGCCGCGGCCTATGCCGAGGCGCTGACGGCGCGGCATGGCGCGGCGCTCGACCTGCATCTCGACGATCAGGCGGGCCGCTTTCTCGACGTGGCGGCGGTGCTGGCGGACAGCGGAGCCGCCGACCACGTCTATGTCTGCGGCCCCAAGCCCATGATCCAAGCGGTCCGCGCCGCCGCCGAGGCGCGTGGCTTCACCTCCGACCGTATCCATTCCGAACTCTTCGAGAACCCGACCGAGCAGGCCGGCGACCAGCCCTTCGAGGTCGAGCTGGCCTCCACCGGCGAGGTCCTGACCGTGCCCCCCGGCCGCACCATCATCGAGGTGCTGGAGGAAGCCGGGCACGACGTCATGTTCGACTGTCAGCGCGGCGATTGCGGCATCTGCCAGACCACCGTGCTGGAGGGGGTGCCCGACCACCGCGACGTGGTCCTCAGCGAGGCCGAGCGCGCGGCCGGCGACGTCATGCAGATCTGCGTCAGCCGCGCGCTGACGCCCCGCCTGAAGCTGGACCTGTAAACCGAAAGGGACGTGACCATGACCGCCATGTCGCTCGCCGAACGGATCGACCCGCTGATGAGGCCCCAAGCCGTGCATCGCGACCTCTACACCTCGCAGGACATCTACCGCCTCGAGATGAGGCACCTGTTCCGCAACACCTGGGTCTATGTCGGCCATGACAGCCAGGTGCCGAACAAGGGCGATTACTACACCACCCAGGTCGGCGATCAGCCGGTCATCATGGTCCGCCATGTCGACAACGAAGTGAAGGTCCTGCACAACCGCTGCCCGCACAAGGGCACCAAGATCGTCATCGACCGCAGCGGCAACACCGGCAAGTTCTTCCGCTGCCCCTATCACGCCTGGTCCTTCAAGACCGACGGCTGCCTGCTCGCGATCCCGCTGAAGAAGGGCTACGAGGGCACCGGCTTCGACCAGTCCGAGGCTGCGGGCGGCATGGCCTCGGTCGGCGCGGTCGAGAACTACCGCGGCTTCGTCTTTGCGCGGCTGGCGGAGGACGGGATCGGCTTCCACGAGTATTTCGGCGGCAGCCTGTCGAGCTTCGACAACATGGTCGACCGCTCGCCCGAGGGGCGGCTCATCGTCTCTGGCCAGCCCTTGCGCTACATGCACAAGTGCAACTGGAAGATGCTGGTCGAGAACCAGACCGACACCTGCCACCCGATGGTCGCGCATGAGTCGAGCGCCGGGACGGCGGTGAAGATCTGGGAGGAGATGGAGAAGCCCGAGGGCGCGCCGAAGCCCCCTGCGATGGAGATCATCGCGCCCTTCATGTCGCCCTACGAGTTCTTCGAGAACATGGGCATCCGCACCTGGCCGAACGGCCACGGCCATACCGGGGTGCATCACTCGATCCATTCCGACTACTCGGCCGTGCCGGGCTATTTCGAGGCGCTGTCCGCGACGCATGGCGAGGAGAGGGCCAAGACGATCCTTGGCGAGAACCGGCACAACACCGTCTATTTTCCGAACATCATGATAAAAGGCCCGATCCAGCAGCTGCGGAACTTCATCCCGCTGGCGGCCGACCGGACGCTGGTCGAGAGCTGGATCTTCCGCCTCGCCGGGGCGCCCGACGAGCTGGTCGCGCGGACGGCGATGTACAACCGCATGATCAACGCGCCCACCTCGATGGTCGGCCATGACGACCTCGAGATGTATGAGCGCGCGCAGGAGGGGATGGCCTCGGACGGCCTCGAATGGGTGAACGTCCAGCGGCTCTACGAGGACGGCGAGAACCTCGAGGAGGAGGCGGTGCTGAACGGCACCACCGAGCGGCAGATGCGCAACCAGTTCCACGCCTGGCGCAAGTTCATGCTGTGGGGCGAGAACCAGAGCGGCGCGGCCGCCATGCAGCGCCCGGAGGCGGCGGAATGAATGACGTGATGACCGCCGAGGCGACCCGCGGAACCGCCGCGCAGGAGATCGCCGATTTCGTCCATGACGAGGCCTGGCTGCTCGACGATGGCCGCTTTACCGAATGGCTGGACCTGTGGACGCCCGAGGGCATCTACTGGATGCCGCTCGACTGGAAGCAGCAGGACGCGGTCCACGAGACCTCGCTGCTGCACGAGGACCAGTTCATGCTGCGCCTGCGGGTCGAGCGGTTGAACGGGGCCCGGACCTTCAGCCAGAAGCCCAAGAGCCGCTGCCACCACGTCCTGAACCGCCCCCGCGTGCTGGAACTGGGCGAGGACCGGGCCAAGGTCGTGACGCAGATGCATTATGTCGAGACGCGGCTCGACGAGCAGTTCTTGCTGGCGGTGACGGTCACGCATGACCTCGTGCGGCAGGACGGCCGCTGGAAGATGGCGCTGAAGCGGGTGGACCTGCTGAACTCCGACGCCGCCTTCGGCAACATCCAGCTTCTGCCGTGAGCGCGGGCGGCTTCACCGCCATCATCACCGGCGGCAACAAGGGCATTGGCGCCGGGATCGCGGCGGCGATGGCGGATCAGGGTTGGCAGGTCGTCTCCATCGCCCGCCGCGCGCCAGAGGATGCGCGGATCGGGCATCTGGAGGCCGACCTGACCGACCCCGCAGCGGTGGCGGAGGCGGCGGCGGCGCTGACGGCGCGGGGCGACGTGACGCATATCGTGCACAACGCCGGGATGATCCTGCCGAACCTGATCGAAGACGCCCGGCCCGAGGACCTCGCCACGCTGACGCAGCTTCACCTCGCAGCGCCCCTGGTGCTAACGCAGGCTGTCCTGCCGGCGATGAAGGCGCGCGGCTTCGGGCGCGTCCTCTTCAACTCCTCCCGCGCGGCGCTCGGCGCGAAGACCCGCACCGCCTACAGCGCCACCAAGGCGGGGATCGCGGGCATGGCGCGGACCTGGGCGCTCGAGCTCGCGCCGCACGGCATCACGGTCAACGTGATCGCGCCGGGGCCGGTCCTGACCGACAATTTCTGGGGCATCGTGCCGAAGGACAGCCCGCAGCAGGAGGACCTCGCGTCTCGGCTGCCGGTCGGCCGACTCGGCACGGTCGAGGACATCACCCGCGCCTTCATGTTCTTCGCCGATCCCGGCGCGGGATTCGTGACGGGCCAGACCCTATACATCTGCGGTGGGGCGAGTATCGGCGCGGTGCCGATCTGAAGCGCGAAAATCGTGGAATCCGCCCCGCCGCTGCGTAAGCTGCCGCAGGGGACGGAGGATCGGATGACCGACGAGAGCGTGCTGGCCGTCGGCGGCCTCGAGATCGAGGCCGCGCCGCAGCGGGCGGAAGGCTGGATGCGCCCGGTCGAGTTGCTGGCGGCGGGCCTCTTCCTCGTGATGATGGTCACGATCCTCGCCAACGTCTTCTTCCGCTATGTGCTGACCAAGCCGCTGATCTGGGGCGACGAGGTCGCCTCCATCAGCTTCATCTGGATGGCAATGCTGGGCGCGGCCCTCGCCGTGGACCGCCACGAGCACCTGCGCTTGACGATCGTGCTGCCGCTGATCCCCGAGCGTCCCCGCGCCTTCCTCGAACTCGTCGGCCGCATTGCGGTGGCGGTGCTGCTGCTGCGCCTGCTGCCGGTCGCGGTCTCCTACGCCTGGGAGGAGAGCTACGTCACCTCCGCTGCGCTCGGGCTGCCGATGACCGTCCGCGCCGCCGCGCTGCCGGTCGGCATCGCGCTGATGGCGCTGCTGACGCTGCTCTCCATCCTGCGCGACGGCGACCGGAAGATGCTTGTCCCGGCGGGGCTGACGGTCGCGGCAGGCATCGGCCTCCCCTGGCTCGGCCAGCCCCTCTTCGCCTCGCTCGGCCTCTGGAACCTGCCGATCTTCCTCGTCCTGCTGGTCGCGGCCTTCCTCGCCGTGGGCGTACCCATCGCCTTCTGCTTCGGCCTCGGCACGCTCAGCTACCTGACACTGGCCACGACCGCGCCGGTCTTCGTGATGATCGGCCGCATCGACGAGGGCATGTCGTCGCTGATCTTGCTCTCCGTTCCGATCTTCGTGCTGCTCGGCGTGATCCTCGACGAGACCGGCATGGGCCGTGCCATTGTCGGCTTCCTCGGCTCGCTGCTCGGGCATGTGAAGGCGGGGATGAGCTATGTGCTGCTCGGCTCGCTGTTCCTCGTCTCCGGCATTTCCGGTTCCAAGGTCTCGGACATGGCGACCGTCGCCCCGGCGCTGTTCCCCGAGATGAAGCGGCGTGGCCATTCCACGCCCGAGATGACGGCGCTGCTCGCCACGGGCGCCGCGATGGCCGACACGGTGCCGCCATCGATCGTGCTGATCGTGCTCGGCTCGGTCGCGGGCGTGTCCATCGCGGGGCTGTTCACCTCGGGCTTCGCCATCGCCATCGTGCTGCTGGTCTCGCTCGCGGCCCTCGCCCGCTGGAAGGCGCGGCGCGAGGACATGCGCGGCGTGCGCCGCGCCACTTGGGGCGACGTGCTGCGCGCGGCGGTGATCGCCACCCCGGCGCTGGTCCTGCCCTTCATGATCCGCGGCCTCGTCGGCGGCGGCGTCGCCACCGCGACCGAGGTCTCGGCCATCGCGGTCGTCTATGCCTTCGTGATCGGCGTGATCCTCTACGGCGGCATCCCGCCGCGGCGGCTGATGCCGATGCTGGTCGCCACCGCCGCCATGTCGGGAGCGATCCTGCTGATCCTCGGCTTCGCCTCCGCCATGGCCTGGGCGCTGACGCAGTCGGGCTTCGCGCGCGAGCTGATGACCCTCGTCAGCTCCATGCCGGGCGGCTGGCTGGGGTTCATGGGCGTCTCGATCCTGATCTTCCTGATCCTCGGCTGCATCCTCGAGGGGCTGCCCGCGATCGTGCTGCTGGCGCCGATCATGTTCCCGCTGGCGAGGAACCTCGGCATCCACGACGTCCATTACGCGATGGTCGTCGTCACCGCGATGAACATCGGCCTCATGGCGCCGCCGATCGGCATCGGCTTCTACATCGCCTGCAAGATCGGCGGCGCCGAGCCCGACGCCGTCATGGGCCGCATCTGGCCCTATATCGCCGCCCTTCTCGTCGGCCTCGCGGTGATCGCCGCGGTGCCCGCCATCTCGACCGCACTGCTCTAAGGAGGAAACCAGAGCCATGATCCTGAACCGCCGCACGATCCTGATGGGGGCCGCCGCCGGCGCCCTCGCCGCGCCCTTCATCCGTCCGGGTGCCGCCCGCGCGGCCGAGTTCACGATGAAGCTGGCCAACAACCAGCCGATGACGCATCCGACCAACATTCGCGCGGCCGAGGCGGTGGCGGCCATCGCCGAGGAATCGGGCGGAAGGGTAGATGTGCAGGTGTTCCCCTCGAACCAACTGGGCGCCGATACGGACGTGCTGAGCCAGCTTCGCGCGGGCGGCGTGGAGTTCTTCCTGCTCTCGCCGATCATTCTTTCGACCCTGGTCCCGAACGCCTCGATCAACGGCGTGGGCTTCGCCTTCCCCGACTACGATACCGTCTGGAGCGCGATGGACGGCGATCTGGGCGCCTACGAGCGCAGCGAGATCGAGAAGGCCGGCCTCGTGGTGATGGACAGGATCTGGGACAACGGCTTCCGCCAGACGACCTCCTCGACCCGGCCGATCGTGACGCCGGAGGATTTCGAGGGCTTCAAGATCCGCGTGCCCGTCTCGCCCCTCTGGACCTCGATGTTCACCGCCTTCGGCGCGGCCCCCACCTCGATCAACTTCGCCGAGGTCTATTCGGCGCTGCAGACCGGCGTCGTGGACGGGCAGGAGAACCCACTGGCGATCATGCAGACCGCGAAGCTGTGGGAGGTGCAGGAGTTCGCCTCGATGACCAACCACATGTGGGACGGCTTCTGGCTGCTCGGCAACCGCCGCGCATGGCAGGCGCTGCCCGAGGACCTGCAGGAGATCGTCGCGAAGCATTTCAACGAGGCCGGCATGAACCAGCGGGCCGACGTCATGGCGATGAACCAGACGCTGCGGGACGACCTTGAGGCCGAGGGCTTTGTCTTCAACGAGGTCGATCCCGTGCCCTTCGAGCAGAAGCTGCGCGACGTGGGCTTCTATGCCGAGTGGAAGAAGAACTATGGCGACGAGGCCTGGGCGATCCTCGAGGCCGCTGTGGGCCGTCCGCTCGCCTGATGCCCGACGGGGCCGCGGTGACGCCGCGGCCCCCCATTCAAGGAGAGAAGCCATGACCGAGCCCCTGATCGTCGGCTGGGCGCATACCCGCTTCGGCAAGTCCGAAGCGCCCGACACCATGGCGCTGATGGCCGAGGTCGCCACCCCGGCGCTCGACCATTCGGGCCTGGCTGCGGGCGACGTGGACGGCATCTTCGTCGGCGTCTGGAACAACGGCTTCGCGCGTCAGGATTTTCAGGGCGCATTAGTGGCGATGGGGACGCCGGAGCTTACGGGCGTGCCCTTCATGCGGACTGAGAACGCCTGCGCCACCGGCTCGGCCGCGCTCTACGCGGCCGCCGACTTCATCGCTTCGGGCCGCGGCAAGGTCGCGCTCGTGATCGGGGCCGAGAAGATGACCGCGACCCCGGTGGCCGAGGTCGGCGACATCCTTCTGGCCGCCAGCTACGTCCCCGAGGAGGCGGGCGAGGGCGGCTTCGCGGGCGTCTTCGGCCAGATCGCCAACACCTATTTCCAGCGATACGGCGACCGCTCCGAGGAGCTCGCCATGATCGCCGCCAAGAACCACGCGAACGGCACCCGCAACCCCTACGCCCACATGCAGAAGGATTTCTCGGTCGAGTTCTGCAACACGCCCTCCGACAAGAACCCCCGCGTGGCCGGGCCGCTCAGGCGCACCGACTGCTCGCTGATCTCGGACGGCGCGGCGGCGATCGTGCTGGCCGATGCGGAGACCGCCGCTGGCCTCGCCCGCGCGATCCGCTTCCGCGCCCGGGCGCAGGCGGGGGACATGCTGGCGCTATCCCGCCGCGACCCGATCGCCTTCGAGGGCGCGCACCGCGCCTGGGCCGATGCGCTCTCGCAGGCGGGGGTCGGCATCATGGACCTCGACCTCGTGGAGACCCACGACTGCTTCACCATCGCCGAGATGATCGAATACGAGGCGATGGGCCTCGCCGCCCCCGGCGAGGGCTGGAAGGTCGTGCGCGAGGGCACCACGCGCATGGACGGCCAGCTGCCGGTGAACCCCTCGGGCGGGCTGAAGTCGCGCGGCCACCCGATCGGCGCGACCGGCGTCAGCCAGCACGTCATGGCGGCGATGCAGCTTGCGGGCGAGGCGGGCGCGATGCAGGTGCCGGACGCGAAGCTCGCGGGCGTGTTCAACATGGGCGGGGCGGCGGTGGCCAACTACTGCTCGATCCTCGAGCGCGTGAAATGACGCCGGTCTCCACGCGGGTGATGAACCTTGCCACGTTCCTCACGCAGTCCGCCCGCCGGCTGCCGGACGACATCGCCCTCGTCATGGGCGAGCGTCGCTGGACCTGGGCCGAGTTCGAGGCCCGCACCGACGCCCTCGCCGCGGCCTTGCAGGAGCGGTTCGGGCTCACGAAAGGCGACCGCGTCCTCTGCCAGTCGCAGAACTGCATGGAGATGATGCAGGCGATGTTCGCCGTCTGGCGCGCGGGCGGCGTCTGGGTGCCCGCGAACTTCCGCCAGACGCCGGAGGAGGTGGCCTATCAGGCCGAGGCCTCCGGCGCGCGCGGCATGGTCTGCAACGCCGCCTTCCCCGACCACGCCGCCGCCTGCCCGGGCGTCGAGTTCACCCTGTCCTTCGGCGAATCCGCCTTCGGCCCATCCGTCGAGGCCCTGACCGACGACTTCATGGGCCGCCGCCCGGAGGTCGCGGCGGTGGACCGCGACGATCCCTGCTGGTTCTTCTTCACCTCCGGCACCACCGGGCGGCCCAAGGCCTCGGTCCTGACGCATGGGCAGATGGCCTTCGTGGTGACGAACCACCTCGCCGACCTGATGCCTGGCCTGACGCCCGAGGACGCCTCGCTGGTCGTGGCGCCGCTCTCGCATGGCGCGGGGGTGCATCAGCTCACGCAGGTGGCGCGCGGCGTGAAGACAGTGCTGATGCCGTCCGACAAGTTCGACGTGGAGACCGTGTGGCGGCTGGTCGAGGAATGGCGCGTCTCGACCATGTTCACGGTGCCGACGATCCTGAAACTGCTGGTCGAGCATCCCTCGGCTGCGCGCGCTGACACCTCCTCGCTGCGCTACGTGATCTACGCGGGCTCGCCCATGTATCGCGAGGACCAGAAGCGCGCGCTTGCCACGCTCGGCCCGGTGCTGGTCCAGTATTTCGGCCTCGGCGAAGTGACCGGCAACATCACCGTCCTGCCGCCGTGGCTGCACGAACCCGAGGACGGCGAGCGCGCCCGCATCGGCACCTGCGGCTATCCCCGCACCGGCGTCGAGGTCCAGATCCAGGACGACACCGGCCGCGAACTCGCCCCCGGCGAAACCGGCGAGATCTGCGTCATCGGCGCCGCCGTCTTCGCCGGCTACTGGCAGAACCCGGACGCCAACGCCAAGAGCTTCCGCGACGGCTGGTTCCGCACCGGCGACCTCGGCCACATGGACGCGGAGGGTTTCGTCTACATCACGGGGCGGCAGTCGGACATGTTCATCTCTGGCGGCTCCAACGTCTATCCGCGCGAGATCGAGGAGAAGATCCTCACGCACCCGGACGTGGCCGAGGTCGCGGTACTGGGCATGCCCGACCGTATCTGGGGCGAGGTCGGCTGGGCGGTCTGCGTGCCCCGCCACGGCGCGCGGCTGGACGAGGCGGCCATAGCCGCGTTCCTCGACGGCAAGCTGTCGCGCTACAAGCTGCCGCGGCGGTTCCTCATCTGGGAGGGGCTGCCGAAATCGGCCTATGGCAAGATCACCAAGAAGATGATCCGCGACGAGATCATGGCTCGCGGGCTTGCAGAGGACGCATGAGCGGGTTGAGGATGATCCATCCGGGGCCGCGCGCGGCCGAGCGGGTGCAGGCGCGGCGGACGCGGCTCGTGCCGGTGGCGGGCACGCTGCCGGCCCGACGGACGGTGATGGAGGGGGTGGCGGCGCTGTTCGAGGCCGCCGGTTGCAAGGGCGGCATGGTGTCGCTCGACCGGGTCGGCTGCGCGCCGCTGCGCTATGTGCTGCCCGCGCATGCGACCGACGGGGTGCATGGCGCGTGGTATAGCGAGACGCACGAACTCGGCCGCGCTACGATCCTCCGCGCTACGGCCGTCGTGGGCCAGAAGGAGGGCGCGAGTTTCCTGCATTGCCACGGCATCTGGCAGGGGCGCGGCGAGGTGCGCATGGGCCACCTGCTGCCGCTCGATTCCGTGCTGACCGAGGATGCACCCGTCACGGGTCTTGGCGCGCGAGACGCATGGTTCGAGGCCCTGCCGGACGAGGAAACCGCCTTCACCCTCTTTCAGCCGCAGGGCGGCGCGCCTGCCTCCGGTCTGATCGCCCGCATCCTGCCCGGCGAGGACGTGACCGCGGGCATCGAAACCCTGTGCGCCGCCCACGGCATCTTCGACGCCCGCATCCACGGCGTCGGCTCCATCGACCACATCCGCTTTGCGGACGGCAGCCGCATGGACTGCCACGCGACCGAACTCATGTTCCGCGACGCCCGCGTGACCGGCGGCCGCGCGCATCTGCCAATCGAGGTCGTGGACATCGACGGCCGCATCGCCGCAGGCATCCTCGCGCGCGGCGGCAATCCGGTCGGCGTCACCCTCGAACTCCTGATCGAACCCGTAGAGGCCCCATGACCAAGACCGCCCTCGTCACCGGCGCCGCGCGCGGCATCGGCCTCGCCGCGACCGACATCTTCCTTGAACGCGGCTGGCAGGTCGTGATGGTGGACCGCGACGGCGACGAACTGGGCCTCGCCTCGGGCGAGCGGCAGAGCGTGCTGCCGGTGGTCGCGGATGTCTCCATCCCCGAGCAGGTGGAGCGCATGGTGGCCGAGGCGACCACCCGCTTCGGCCGCATCGACGCGCTCGTGAACAATGCGGGCGTGGCGCTGTTTTCGCGGGTCGGGCAGACCGCGTTCGAGCAGTGGCGCGAGGTGATGGAGACGAATCTCGACGGCGTGTTCCTCTGCACCCAGGCGCTGATCCCGGCGCTGAGCGAGACCAAGGGCGCGATCGTCAACATCGCCTCGATCTCGGGGCTGCGGGCCTCGACGCTGCGGGTGGCCTACGGCACCTCCAAGGCCGCCGTGATCCACCTGACCAAGCAGCACGCGGTCGAACTGGGCGAGCACGGCATTCGCGTGAACTGCGTCGCCCCCGGCCCGGTCCGCACCAAGCTCGCGATGGCGGTCCACGCGCCCGAGATCATAGCCGCTTATTACGACGCGATCCCGCTCAACCGCTACGGCGAGGCGCGCGAGATCGCCGAGGCGATCGTGTTCCTGTGCTCGGAGGCGGCAAGCTTTATCACCGGCCAGACGCTGGCTGTGGACGGCGGCTTCGAGGCCGCGGGCGTTGGCCTCCCCGCGCTGCGCCGCGAGGCGGACGCGTAGTCAGCGCAGGATCACCGGGGGTTCATAGACCCGGACGTCCGGCGCGGCACCCTCAAAGCGCGCCACATCCACCAGACAACTGTTCGGCCCCGGCGCCTGCGATAGCCGCGAGGTGGCGCGGTCGGGGGTCAGCGTGTTCGGGTTGCCGTTGCGGTCGATCCCGCCGATTGCCTCCGGACCTTCCGGGTCGAACCACGGCCCGGTGGTCATCTGCACCACGCCGGGCCGCAGCGCATCCGAGAGCCGGGCCGAGGCGAGCGCCGTGCCACGCTCGTTGAACACCCGCACCAGATCGCCCTCGGCGATCCCCCGCGCGGCGGCATCGTCGGGATGCAGCCGCACCGGCGGCCGCCCGCCGGGCCGGTCGGCGCGCGCATGCCGCCCGTGGTCCCACTGCGCGTGCAGCGTCCGCGTGGGCTGGTTCGAGAGCAGGTGCAGCGGGAAACGCGCGGCCAAGGGGGCGCCGAGCCATTCCTCCGGCTCCAGCCAGACCGGATGGCCGCGGCAGTCGTCATAGCCGAAGCTTGCGATCCGCTCCGAGGCAAGCTCGATCAGGCCCGAGGGGGTGCCGAGCGGATGCGCCTCCGGGTCGGCGCGGAACCCGGCCAGCAGCGACGGGTCGTCGGCCTCCGGCACGGTCAGTTCCACAAGCCCCTCGCCGGTCCAGAACGCGTCGAACTCCGGCAGCGACTGGCCGATGGCCGCGACCCGCGCCCGCGCCTCGTCGTAGAGGCGCCGCACCCAGGCGGCCTCGTCCAGCCCCTCGCTGAAGCCCGGCTCCGCGCCGAGTCGCACGGCGAGGCCGCGGAAGATGTCGAAATCGTCGCGCACCCCTTCCGGCGCATCGAAGAGCTTGTGCGAGGCGGCGATGAAGGACTCGCGGCCGGAGGCGGCGATGTCGTTGCGCTCGAGGAAGGTCGAGGCGGGCAGCACGATGTCGGCGTGGCGCGCACTCGCGGTCCACCAGCTGTCCTGCACGATCACGCATTCGGGCCGCGACCACGCCTGCCGCAGCCGGTGCAGGTCCTGGTGGTGGTGGAAGGGGTTGCCGCCGCACCAGTAGACGAGGCGGATGTCGGGATAGGCCCGCCGCTCGCCGTCGTAGTCATAGGGCTCGCCGGGATGCAGCAGCATGTCGGCGATCCGCGCCACCGGGATGAAGTCCGCGACGAGGTTCCGCCCCTGCGGCAGCGAGGGCCAGCGGAGCTGCGGCCGCGGCTGGCCGATGCCGCCCGACGACATGTAGCCGAAGCCGAAGCCCTGCCCCGGCAGCCCGATCCCGCCCAGCATCGCGGCGAGCGCCACGGCCATCCAGTAGGGCTGCTCACCATGCCGCGCGCGTTGCAGCGACCAGGCGGCGGTGATGAAGGTCCGCGAGGATGCCATCTCGCGCGCGAGATCGCGGATGCGGGCGGCGGGGATGCCGGTGAGCGGCTCGGCCCATTCGGGGCTGCGCGGCTCGTCGCCGCCCATGATGTAGGCCTCGAGCCGGTCGAAGCCGGTCGTGCAGCGCGCAAGGAAGGCGCGGTCCACCCGCCCCTCAGCGATCAGCACATGCGCGAGCGCCAGCATCAGCGCCGTGTCGCTGCCGGGCCGGATCGCCAGCCACTCGGCTCCGAGCGCCTCGCCCATGTCGTCGCGGATCGGCGATATGTTCACGAACCGCCCGCCCGCCGCGCGGATGCCCGCGAGCGCCGGAGCCGCCTCGTGCCGCGCCATGCCACCGGAACTCACCTGCGCGTTCCGTTCCGGCAACCCGCCGAAGCAGAGGACCAGTTCCGCCTCGCCCGCGATCAGTCGCCAGGGCGTGTGATGCGTGGCGAGGCCGTCCGACGAGCCGATCACATGCGGCAGGATCACGTCGCCCGCCGCGAAGCTGTAGTTCTGGCGCGAGGCGACGTAGCCGCCGATGCAGTTAAGGAAGCGGTGCAGCTGGCTCTGCGCGTGGTGGAAGCGCCCGGCGCTGCCCCAGCCGTAGGAGCCGCCATAGATGGCGCCGTTGCCATGCTCGCGGCGCACCCGGTCCAGTTCCCCGGCCGCGAGGTCGAGTGCGGTGTCCCAACCCACCTCCACGAACGGCTCGGCCCCCCGCAAGCCGCCGCGCCGCCCTTCGAGGAACGACTGCCGCACCGCCGGGGCCGTGATGCGCGCGGGCGCGAGGCGGTCGGCGATCAAATCCAACCCGATAGCCGAGGGGGCGACGTCGCCGTCGAACGGCCGCACCCCCACGGCCCGGCCTTCCTCCATCACCGCCCGGTAGAGGCCCCAATGCGTCACCACCTGCGGATGCCGCGGCGCGGGCAGCGAATCGGCCGCCGCGCGGGCGTCGAGTTGGGCGATGTTCACGGGCAGGCCTCCCTGTCGGACCGCCTCGGCAGCCCTCAGGGGCGCGGCAGGGCGGCGATCACCTTGTCCAGCGTAACCGGAAGATGACGGAACCGCACCCCCGTGGCGTTGGCAATCGCGTTCAGGATCGCGCCCGCGGTGCCGCAGACCGCCACCTCGCCGATCCCCTTGGCCTGCATGGGGTTGGCCCAGGCGTCGCGGTCCTCCAGGAACTCGATCTCGATCTTCGGCACGTCGAGATTGGCGGGGATCTTGTACTCGGCGAGGTCGCGGTTGACGAAGCTGCCGTCGCGCCGGTCGTAATGCGATTCCTCGGTCAGGGCCGAGCCGATCCCGAAGACCATGCCGCCGATGCATTGCGAGCGCGCGGTCTTGGGGTTCAGCACCCGCCCGGCGGCAAAGACGGCCGCCATGCGCCGCACCTGCACCTCGCCGGTGACCGCGCTGACCGCGACCTCCGCGAACTGCGCCCCCCAGCTTGCCTGACGCACCGACCTGGCGTTGCTGCCGGGCTTGATCGTGCCCTTGCCCTCGATGGCCTCGCCGCCGAGCAGGTCGGGCAGGCTGCGCCGCGTGTTGCCGGCGATGGCGTGGCCGTCCTTCAGTGTCAGCTCGCCGGGGTCGGCGCCCATGCGTTTCGCCAGCTCCTCGCGCACCGCCTGCGCGGCGAGCGTCACCGAACTGCCCGAGGATGCCGCGCCGAAGGAGCCGCCCGAGCCGGCCGCGGGCGGCAGGTCGCTGTCGCCCAGCACCGTGGTCACGCGGTCGGCAGGCAGGCCGAGCGCCTCCGCCGCGATCTGCGTCAGGATCGAGTAGCTGCCGGTGCCGATGTCGGTCATGTCGGTCTCGACCCGGGCGCTGCCGTCGGGCAGCAGCACGACCCTGGCCTCGCTCTCCTGCAGCATGTTGACGCGCACCGCGGTCGCCATGCCCATGCCGATGAGCCACTCGCCCTCGCGCCGCGTGCCCGCGGGCTTGCGCTCGGACCAGCCGAAAAGCTCGGCGCCCCGGCGCAGGCAGTCGGCCAGGCGGTTGGAGCTGTAGGGGATCTCCTTCGAGGGGTCCTCCTCGGGGATGTTCCGCAACCGGAACTCGATGGGGTCGATCCCCGCCATCTCGGCCAGCTCGTCGATCGCGGCCTCCGTCACCGGCACCCCGATCGCCTCGCCCGGCGCCCGCATGGAGCCCGCGCAGGTGATGTTCAGCCGGCCGACATGGTGGGCGATCTCGCGGTTCTCGCCGCGATAGGTGAAGGGGGTGGACTGGGTGACGGGCTCCGAAAAGGTCTCGCCGGGAAGGTTCGAGACCCAGACCTCGTGTCCAACCCCGGTCAGCACCCCGTCCCTGTCGCAGCAGAGGCGCACGCGCTGCCGGCTCTCGCTGCGCCGCGTGGTCGTCTCGCAGACCTGACGGCGGTGCAGCGGCACGGCGACGGGTCGGCCCAGCTTTCGCGCCGCGATGGCGGCCGCCACCGACTCGTGGCTGATCCCCAGCTTGCTGCCGAAGCCGCCACCAACGAAGGGTGCGAGGATGCGGACCATCGCCGGGCTGATGCCGAGCGAATCCGCCAGTTCCTTGACATTGTGCTTGAGCATCTGCTGGCTGGCGCGGACCGTCAGCTTGCCGTCCTCCCACCAGGCCACCGCGCTGTGCGGCTCCATCGCCACATGGCTCATCGAGGGCGTGGTCCACTCGCCGTCGAGCCGGTGCGCGGCCGCCGTCATGGCGGCGTCGAGGTCGCCCATGGAGGACTGCTTGGCCTTCGGCGTCTCGAACTCGGCATCTTCAGGGCAGATCACCGCCTTGCCGCCGCGGTCGAGATAGTCGGCCTTCGCCGCCAGCCCGGCGTGGCGGGCCTGCTCGAAGCTCTCGGCCACCACGAGCGCGATCGGCTGGCCCTTGTAGGCGACCTCGCCCTTGAACTGAACCGGCGCGCGGCCCGCCTGCCCCTGCGCGGGGTTCCTCAGCAGCCGGTCGTCGCGGAGGACCAGCAGCACGCCGGGCATGGCGCGCAGTTCGTCGGTGTTCAGCCCGGTGACGAAGCCGCGCGTGACGGTGGCCCGCACCAGCCAGCCGAAGACGGTGCCCGGCGGGTGGTCCTCGTCGGCATAGGTCGCGGTGCCCGTGACCTTCTGCGGCCCGTCCGGGCGGTCCATCGCGGTCGAGAGGACGCCCTGCGCGGTGCCGCCGAAGAAATCGGTGTCCTCGCGGCTGTCCATCTTCTGCTGGCGCTCGACCTGCACGGTATCGCTCATGCCGCGTCCCCCGTCGCATCAGTGAGCGTCGCGACCAGCGTGCGGCGCAGAAGCTCGATCTTGAAGTCGTTGTCGCCCTGCCCTCGCGCGCCTTCCAGCACCGCGTCGGCAGCGCGGTCGAAGAGCGCCGCGTGGGGCGCGTGCCCCTCGAGCAGCGCCTCGGCCTCCGGCACCCGCCAGGGCTTGTGCGCCACCCCGCCGAAGGCGAGGCGGACACGGGTCATCCGCCCACCCTCCATCGTCACGGCCAGCGCGACCGACACTAGCGCGAAGGCGTAGGAGCGGCGGTCGCGCACCTTGCGATAGACCTGCCGCCCGCCGAGCGGCGCGGGCAGGCGCACGCCGGTGATGAACTCGCCGGGCCGCAGATCGTTGTCGCGGGAGGGGTCGTCGCCGGGCAGGCGGTGGAAGCCGGCCGCCGGGATCTCGCGCGCGCCGCCCTGCCCCTCGACCTCCACCACGGCGTCCAGCGCGGTCAGCGCCACAGCCATGTCGCCGGGATAGGTGGCGATGCAGGCCTCCGACGCGCCGAGGATCGCGTGGCTGCGGGTGAAGCCGCCGATGGCGTCGCAGCCCTGACCCGGCTCGCGCTTGTTGCAGCGCGCATGGATGTCGTAGAAATACGGGCACCGCGTGCGCTGCATCAGGTTGCCGCCGGTGGTGGCGCGGTTGCGGATCTGCCCCGAGGCGCCCGCAAGGATCGCCCGCGACAGCAGCGGCCAGTCGCGCCGCACCGCCTCATGAGCGGCGAGGTCCGAGTTGCGGACGAGCGCGCCGATCCGCAGCCCCTCGCCCTCGCGCCTGACCTCGTCAAGCCCGACATGGTTGACGTCGATCAGCCGTGCGGGCGTCTCGACCTCGTGCTTCATCAGATCGAGCAGGTTCGTGCCCCCCGCGATCACGCGCAGGCCGGGGTCCATCGCCTCGGCCGCGCCGGAGGCCCGCTGGAAGTCGAAGGGCCTCATGCCGGCCCCTCCTGCTCGGCCACCTCGCGGATCGCCTCCACGATGTTGGGATAGGCCGCACAGCGGCAGAGATTGCCCGACATCCGCTCGCGGATCTCGTCGTCGCTGAGCGCGACCGCGTCCAGATCGCCGCTGACCTGGCTCGGCCAGCCGGCAGCGAGTTCCTTCAGCATGGCGGTGGCCGAGACGATCTGCCCCGGCGTGCAGTAGCCGCACTGGAACCCGTCGTGGCGCACGAAGGCCTCTTGCATCGGGGCGAGGTTGTCGGGCGTGCCGATCCCCTCGACGGTCGTCACCTCGTCGCCCTCATGCATCGCGGCAAGGCTGAGACAGCTGTTCATCCGCCGCCCGTTGACAAGCACCGTGCAGGCGCCGCATTGCCCGTGATCACACCCCTTCTTGGTGCCCGTCAGCCCCAGCCGGTAGCGCAGCAGGTCGAGCAGCGTGACCCGCGGATCGGAGAGGTCGAGCGCATGCTCCGTCCCGTTCACCGTCAGTCTCAGCTGCATCTGTCCCCTCCCTTGGCCGCCACAGGGAACAACGCGCACGGCGGGATGTTCCATCGCCGATGATGCTTTCCGCGCCCCTCGCTGCCCCGTGCGTCCCTTGGGTGATCCGTCTGCGGAGGACAGGGTGCGGGCCATGATGCGGGTCGCGGGCGTTCTGCTGGCCGCCGGTCATTCGCGCCGATGGGGCGCGGGCGAGAAGTTGCTGGCGGACTGGCAGGGACGGCCGCTGGTCACATGGGCGGCGGCGGCGCTTGGCGCGGCGCGGGTGGATCACCGTGCAGCGGTGGTCCGCGCGCCCCAAGTGGCGGCGGCCTTGCCGGGGCTTGAGCGTCTCGTCCCCGACGAGCCGGACGAGGGGCAGGCCGCGAGCCTGCGCGCCGCCGTGCGTCACGCGGAGGCCGTCGGTGCGCGGAAGTTGCTGATCCTCCTCGGGGACATGCCGCGCCTGCGGCCGGAAACGCTCGACGCGGTGGTGGCGGCCTGCGGCGCGACACCGGCGGCGGTGCGCCACCCCGATGGGAGACCCGGCGTCCCCGCCTGTTTTCCCGCCACGATGTTTTCAGGGCTGCTGGGGCTGTCAGGCGACCGCGGCGCGGGCGCATTGCTGGCGGAGGCGGCGGTGGTGGAGGTTGCGGCGGAGGAATTGCTCGACATCGACCGCCCTGCGGACCTTCACTCCTCCCCGAACTCCTCCGCCCGGTAGCGCAAGAGCCTGGTCGCCGCCGACCAGTGATCCGCGCCCAGCCCCGCTTTGCGCCGCAGGTCGCGCAGGAAGTCGCGCGGATCGGGCAGGCTCTCCCATACCGCCGGCAAGAAGGTCGCGCGCCGCGCCCCGTCCTCGAGGATCAGCCCGTCGCGGCCCGGCTCGATGGCAGCAAGGGCTTCGGCCTCGGAGCCCACCGCCATCGGCGCGGCGCGGGTGAGGACCGAGATCTTGATCCGCAGCCGGTCCAGCTCCCCCGCCCGGAGCGGCGGGAAGCGCGGATCGTCGAAGGCGGCGCCGAGGGCGGCATCGATCACCGCCCCGACCAGCGGCTCGCGCGCCTCGAGGGTTCCGATGCAGCCGCGCAGCGCCCCCGCTTCGGTGAGGGTGACGAAGCAGGCGGCCGTGGTCCGAAGCGGCGCAGGGACCTCCGGCACAGCAGAACGCTCGCCTGCCAGCCGCCCCGCGATGGCCGCCCGCGCCGCCGCCAGAAGCCGCGCCCGGTGCGCCGCAGGGAAGCAGTCCGCGTCCAGATCGTAGAACCCCCAGGCCCCGTAGCCCACAACCGCCCCCCGGTCGCCCGACACGTCACCGCTGTTCCCCATGCCCAGCCGCAGCGCGCGGCTCTGCGCGCCCGCGCGGGAGGCCAGCCATCCCGCGACCGCCTGCCATCCGCAGGCATGCTGGCCGTCAAGACCCCCAGCCTCGCCACGCTCGATCAGCGCCGCCGTCTCGGCGTCGATGCGGCGGGCCTCGGCGTCGGTGAGGAAATGGCTGAGGTCGGAGGAGAGGACGAACAGTGTCGCCCCGTCATCGAGCGCGTCGATCGCCTCCGCGACCGTGGCGGGGGTTTCGGCCCCGATCACCAGCGGGACCACCGGCAGGCCGGGCCAGAGCCGGGCGAGGAATGGCAGCTGCGTCTCGATCCCGTGCTCGTCGTCATGGGCGGCATCGAGTTCGCACGCCAGCCCGGCCGAAGCGAGCGCGGCGCAGCCCGCGCGGTCGATCGGCACCTGCCCGAGCGGCGTCACGAAGGCCGGTTGCGACGGAAAGGCCACGCCGCGGAACGCGTGGCGGTGCGAGGGCGACAGCACCACGGCCCGCCCCGGTCGCCGCGGCACCACGCCATGCGACAGCCCCGCGAAGCGCCCCGAATACACATATCCCGCATGCGCGGCGACCACCGCGCGCGGCATCGCCCCGGCGGTCAGGCCCGCGGCCCCCGCCAAACCCTCGTCCACCGCCGCGCCGAGCGCCCCGACCTCGCCCGGAAAGAACGACCCCGCAAATCGCAACCGGCGCGGCATCGCGGTCATGGCATCCTCCTTGCGCGGCGGCCCGCCGCCCCCATATCCCGCATGTAGTCACTGACCGCGCCCCTGCGAGGGCCTGCGCCGATGCAAACCGCCCGCTTCTGGTCCGCCCGGCCTGCCGACGACCGTATCGTCTGCGAGCTTTGCCCCCGCTTCTGCGCCCTCGGCCCCGGCCAGCGCGGCATGTGCTTCGTGCGCCGCCGCGAGGGCGACGGGATCGTCCTCGACACCTGGGGCCGGTCCACCGGCTTCTGCATCGACCCGATCGAGAAGAAGCCGCTCAACCACTTCCTGCCCGGCACCCCGGTCCTCAGCTACGGCACTGCGGGCTGCAATCTCGCCTGCAAGTTCTGCCAGAACCACGAGATCTCGAAGAGCCGCGAGATTGACTCCCTCGCCGTCGAGGCGACGCCCGAGGCGATCGCCGAGGCTGCGGTCCGCGCGGGCTGCGCCTCGGTCGCCTGCACCTACAACGACCCGGTGATCTTCCACGAATACGCCACAGCCACGGCCGAGGCCTGCCGCGCCCGCGGCATCCGCAGCGTGGCGGTCACAGCGGGCTACATCACCCCCGCGCCGCGGGCCGAGTTCTTCGCCGCGATGGACGCCACCAACATCGACCTCAAGGGCTTCTCGGAGGAATTCTACCGCAAGCTGACCGGCTCGCATCTCGCGCCGGTGCTGGAGACCATCGACTACGTCGTGAACCAGACCGACTGCTGGGTGGAACTGACGACGCTGCTGATCCCCGGCTACAACGACGCGGTCGACGAGATCACCCGGATGTGCGAGTGGATCATGGACCGCCTCGGCCCGGACGTGCCGCTGCATTTCTCGGCTTTCCACCCCGACCACCGGATGCCCGACGTGCCCCGCACCCCGCCTGCGACGCTGACCGAGGCACGGCGGATCGCCAAGGCGGTGGGGCTGCGCCACGTCTATACCGGCAACACCCACGACCCCGAGGGCCAGTCGAGTTACTGCCCCGGCTGCGGCGGGGCGGTGATCGGCCGCGACTGGTACCGACTGTCGGACTGGAAGCTGACACCCGAAGGTGCCTGCACCGCCTGCGGCACAAGGCTGCCCGGCGTCTTCGCCGCCGCCCCCGGCACCTGGGGCCCGCGGCGCGAGGTGGTGCGGCCCGAGCCTGTGGCGATCTGACCTCAGCGCCCCTCGCAGCCCGCGGCGCAGGCCCCAAGCGGGGCGGTGAAATCCAACATCGCCGGCCCGAGGTCTTCCGGCCTGGTTGTGCAGGGCTCGGCCTTGATCCTATCATCGCGCCTGCCGCCACGCCGAACGGAGCCTCGCCGCTTCATGCATCACAGCGCCTCTCCCGCGCCCCTCTGCCCGCGAGTGATCCCGCCGCGCGGAGGCCCCCTCAGGCGGGCTGGCCGCGCATGACCGCGCGCACCGTCATCCTGCACTACCACCTGTTCAAGAACGCCGGCACCTCCTTCGACCGGGTCCTGCAGCGGAACTTCGGTCACGGCTGGGTCACGGCCGAGTTCCCGGCCCGCGGCGGCGACAACTCGGCCCTGCTGGCCGAGTGGATCGCGGGGGCGCCGGAGGCGGTCGCCTTCTCCTCGCATTCCGCCCTCGGCCCGGTGCCCCGGATCGACGGCGCGCGCGTGGTGCCGGTGGCCTTCCTGCGCAACCCCATCGCGCGGCTCGTGTCGGTCTACCGCTTCGAGCGGCAGCAGGAGGCCGACAACTGGGGCGCGCAGCTGGCCAAGCGCGGCGATTTCGGCGCCTATGTCCGCGCCCGGCTCGCGCATTCCGGCGACCGGCAGTGCCGTAACTTCCAGACCCTGCGCCTCGCGGCCTTCCTCCCCGGCCCGGAGCCGGAGCTGCATCGGGCCATGCTGGCCGTCGACATGCTGCGCCGCGAGGGCGTCCTCGGCGTGGTCGAGCGCTTCCCCGACGCGGTCGAGCGGCTGCGCCAGCAGATCGCGGGCGAATGGCCCGATTTCACCGTCGCGGCCCCGCGCGAGAACGTGGCCGGGGGTGAGCCGGTCGAGATCGACGACGACCTCGCCCGGCTGCTGGTCGAGAGCAACCTCGATGACCTCGGGCTGATGGAATATGTCAGTCGCGTCCAGCCGCCCCGCGCCTGACGGTCAGCCGACCGCGATCTCCTGCCCGGCCTCGGCAACGACGCCGCTCTCGTCGGTCCAGACCATCCGCAGCGTGCCGGAGGCGCGGGCGGCGAAGGTGAACTCGATATAGGGGTTCTGCGAGATGGCGGTTTCGGGCAGCCACTCCATCAGCAGCCTGTCGTCGAGCGTCGCGGTGAAGCCGGTCAGCAGGTTCGGCGGGATCGGGTCGCCATTCGCATCCATGCGGAAGCCGCTTTCCATGACATGGACGATCTGCGCGCGGACGCGGACGATCTCGCCCAAGGCGGGCGTGTCGTTGCTGATCCAGATGCGGGGGGGACGGGCCATGCTCATCTCCTCAAAGACCGCAGCCGCCGGCGGCGACGGTGATCTCCTGCCGCGCCACGAGGACCCGGCCGTCGTTCATCCGGGCGAGCGCACGGATCGGCATGGTTCCGATCAGCCGCAGCCGCACCGCGACATCCGCCGACCCCGCATCGGGGGTGAAGGTGAAGCGGCAGGCGAGCGGCAGCGGGTTCAGGTCCGCGATGAGGATCAGCTCCTCGCACCATGACGCCTCGGTGATCGGCTCGGTGACGTGGACCCGCACCGGCACGGCGGCCGGATTGTCGCCGAGCGCGGGCAGGTCGAGTTCCAGCCCCTCCATGATCGGCGTGGCGCCGCCCGCGAACGCGGCCGCGATATCGTCGGCGACGGCCGAGTCGAGTTGCGGCATGGCGAGCGAGGTGCCCTGCGCCTGCGCGGCGGAGGCCCCGAGGCCCGCCGCCGCCAGCCCGGCGAGCGCCGCGCCCCCCGCAAGGAGGTCGCGGCGCGTTGGCTCAAACACGAACGAAGTCATCAAACATCCCGTTGATCCAGACGAAGTCCTCGGCCATCAGATCGGGTGTGCGGACGTCGATATCAATCTGGGTCTGATGGACCTGATCGTCGGCGCCTACCTCGTAGTCGAACTCGACCGAGATCGCCTCGCGCGGGTCGCCGTTCACCAGCATGTAGCAGAGGTTGTCGGGCAGCGCCGCCACGACCTCCTCGCCGCGCACCCGCTGGCCGATATAGCCGGCGACGATCTTGCCGATGTAGTTCGCGACATGCGCGCTCTTCGGGTAATGGCCGAAATGCGGCGAGACCGCGCCCATCGAGTCGCCGACGATATAGACGTCCTCGTCGGTGTTGGCGTGGAACAGGCGCGGGTGCATGTCGGCCCAGCCAGTCGATTTCCCCTCGACGTCCTTCCCGATCAGGTCGGCGTAGAAGACCATGTCGGAGGCCTGGTGCGGCGGCATCAGGATGGCGTCGTCGAAGTCGAAATCGCCCGCCTCGGTCGAGATGCGCTTGTTGTAAGGATCGACCTCCTTCACCCGCGCATTCGGGACATGGGTGATGATGTCGGGATAGAGTTCCTCGAAGGCCGCGCGGTAGCCACCGCCGATCGGCGCCACCTGCGGTTTCGGATCGAGGATCACGATCTTTGCGGGAATGTTGTTGGTCTTGAAGTGCCAGGCCATGAGGCAGGCGCGCTCATAGGGCGAGGGCGGGCAGCGGTGCGGCGGCGGCGGCAGGGTCATCACGATGGTGCCGCCCTGGAAGCCGCGCACCCTGTCCTTCAGCCCGAGGACCTCGCCCTGCGGGATATAGGCCGAGGCGTAATGCGCGCGCGTATAGGCGGCCGCGGCCTTGTCGTCGCCGAACCAGGCGTCCCAGGCGTCGCGGATGCCGCCCGAGAGGATCAGGTAGTCGTAATCGACCACGCCCTTCGAGGTGCGGACGATCTTGCGGTCGCGCTCGATCCCCGTGACCTCGCACTGCACCAGCTGGTAGCCGTATTTGTTCGCCGGGCGCTGCATGTCGTGGATCAGGAAGCTGGTGTCCACCACGTCGATCAGCCACTTGTTCGAGAACGGGGCCGACCAGAAGGACGGGTTGCGCTCGAGCAGGATCACCTCGGCACCGGGCAGTTCCTGCTTGAGGTAGCGGGCGGCCGTCAGCCCGCCCCAGCCACCGCCGCAGATCACGATGCGCGGGGCGCTGCCGCTGCGGGGGAGCAGCTGCGTGTCCGCGCTCAGCGAGGCGGGCGCGGCGAGAAGGGGGCTTCCGGCGAGCGTGGCCCCGAGCGCGAGGGACGGCACGGCGGCGAGAAGGCTGCGGCGGCGGATGATCATGTCCGGGCTCCTGCGGGTGTGGGTTGCGGGGTGAGAGAGAGGCCCGCCGCGATGCCGGCGACGATGCCGGCAAGAGCGACGAGGCTGCCGATGGAAAGGGTCGAGAAGCCCGAGAGGCCCTGCCCGATGGAGCAGCCGAGGGCGAGGACGCCGCCGAAGCCCATCAGGCTGCCGCCCGCGACCGCGCCCAGCATCTGCCGGGCCGAGCCGAAGCCCTCGGCGCGGAAGCTGCGGGTCGCCAGCGCCGTGGCGAAGGCGCCGAGGATCGTGCCGCCGATGACGGCGACGGCGAAACCCGCCTGCCGCCCGGTCGCCAGCATCATCCACAGCATCCCCTCGCCCACCGGGCCGACGAAGCTGAGCGAGATGAGCGGCCTCGGGTCGAAGGGATCGTCGGTGGCGAAGGTGATCCACCAGCCACCGGCGATGGCGAGGCCGATGACCGCGGCGGCCAGCGCCTCGATCCGGCTGCGGCGGAGGACTGGCCAGGCGAACCAGCCGAGCGCGAGGGCGGGGAGGGCGATGGAGAGGCCGAGGGCGAGCGGCCCGGTCAGCCCCGCCGCCTGCAGCAGCTGCGGCAGCGCGGTCTCATCACCGCGCGTCCCCATCCGCTGCACCGCCATACGCAGCGGCGCCAGCACCCCGGTCAGCGTCGCCTGCGCCGCCAGCCCAAGGCAGAGCAGCACCAGAAGCGATCGCAGGTTGCCGCCCGCCAGCAGCACGAGCGAGCGCGCACCGCAGGCATTGGCAAGCACCATCCCGAGGCCGAAGATCACGCCCCCGGTCAGCATCGAGACCCACGGATTCGTCGCGTTCAGCTGCATCGCCGCGCCGAGATCGGTCGCGCCCGTCGCGTTCAACCCCTGCGTTGCCAGCAAGGCCACCAGCATGGCGAGCGCGAAGGCCCGCAGCGCCGACAGATCGCCCCCCGGCCGCAGCCCCTTCATCCCGCGCAGCAGACAGAAGGCCCCGAGCCGGGCCGCGACGCCGAAGACGGCGCCGAGGACGAGGCCGAGGGCCAGTCCGGTCACGCCCTGGTGCCCCAGATGTCGGCGCAGATCGAGGCATACCAGCCGGCGCCATACTCGGCCTCGGCCCGCCGGAACTCTGGCCCCACCTCGAGCGGGCTGACGCCGCCGGACCCTTCGATCTCGATCACGGTCCCGCCGTCCGCGGCATAGACGCCCGCGACCGAGATGCCGTAGCCGGGACCGATCAGGCTGTAGCAGGTGTTGGCGAAGCTCGCGGTCGGCGGCTCGCGCCCGGCAAGCTCGGCGATGATCGCGGCCGCGGCGACCTTGCCCTGGGTGTTGGCGCTGAAGCCGGACTTCGGCATCGGGTTGGCGATGGTCGCGTCGCCGAGGACGTAGATGCCCGGCACGAGCGCCGACTCGAACCGGTCGCCGCGGACCGGCACCCAGCCGGTCTCGTCGGTGACGCCCGCTGCCTCGGCGATCGCCCCGGCCTTCTGCGGCGGGATGACGTTCAGCACATCCGCCTTGTGGCGCTCGCCGAAGCCGGTGACGGCCTCGCGCGCGGCGGCGTCGACCTCGACCACCAGCCCGTCATCGGACTGGCTCACCCACTCGATCATGCCGGGATAGAGCGCCTCCCAGCCCTGCTGGAACAGCGGCTGCTTGGAGAAGCGCTCCTGCGAATCGAGGATCAGGATCTTGGAGCGCGGCTTCTCGGTCGTGAAGTAATGCGCGACCATGCTGGCGCGCTCGTAGGGGCCCGGCGGGCAGCGGAACGGGCCCTCCGGCAGGACCATGACGAAGGTGCCGCCATCCTCCATCGCGCGCAGCTGGTCGTGCAGAAGCTGCGTCTGCGGCCCGGCCTTCCAGGCATGGGGCGCCAGCGCGGCCGCGGCCTCGTCATAGCCGGCGAGCGCCCCCCAGCGGATGTCGATGCCGGGCGAGAGGACCAGCCGGTCCCAGGCGAGCTGCGAGCCGTCCGAGAGCGTGACCGTGCGGGCGGCCGCATCCACCCCCTCGGCCCGCGCATGGACCACCTCGACCCCGGCGGCGCGGAGATCGTCATAGCCGTGGGTGATGCTGTCGAGGTCGCGAAGGCCCCCGAGATAGAGGTTCGAGAACGGGCAGGTCACGAACCGCTCGTCCGCCTCGACCAGCGTGACGCGCAGATCGGGGTTCCCGCGCCGCAGGTAGCGGGCCGCCGTCGCGCCGCCGAAGCCGCCGCCGACGACCACCACATGCGCCGCCGCCTGTCCGCGCGCGAGCGACGGCAGCGCAAGCGCGCCCATGCCCACGCCGATGCCCTTGAGAACGCTGCGCCGCGCGATCATTGCCCCACCTCCGCGAACCAGCGGGCAAGCGCCCGGATTTCGGCCTCGCCATAGCCCTTCATCAGCCGCGGCATGATGGTCGCCTTCGGGTCCTCATCGGCCCGGAAGGCCAGCATCTTCGCCGCCGCCTCGCCCTCCGGCAGCCCCGCGATCGAGGGGATCGCGCCCGGCGAGCGCCCGTCCGGCCCGTGGCAGTTGGCGCAAGGCCCGGCCATCACGGCGAGGTCTGCGGGATCGATCTCCTGCGCCTGGGCGGGGGCGAGGCCCGCCGCAAGGGCGAGCGGGACAGCTAGGCGGATCATGGGGCCTCCTCTGCGGCGATGGTCAGTTCGTCGTAGCCGGAGCGCGGACAGGGCGCCCGGCCGAAGCGCAGGCCGGGCAGGATCAGGGCCACGATCTCGGCCGTGGTGCGGACCTGCGAGCCGGGCAGCAAGTGGCCGCCGAAGACACGGCCCTCGGGGTCGGCGATGGCGATGTGCAGATGCTGGTGGCGCGGGTCGATGGTGCCGGAGAGCGAAGTGATCTCGAACCGGCCCTCGTAGAGCGTGCCTTCGGCGGCATCGGCATGGCGGATCAGCACCCGCGTCAGGCTGCCCGCGCAGGCGACCACCGCCATGGCCGGGGCATCCGCCCGCCGCTGCAACGCGCGCAGGCCCGCGATCAGATCCGCGCCCGGCAGCAGCCGCAGGGCGGCGAAGATGCCCGGCGAGGTGGCCGCCGACGGGTCGGCAGCAAGGGCAACAGGGGACGGAACGGCCACGCGCTCTCCGCTTGCAGGATGTCGGAACCTGGGCAGCCCGAACCGGGCATCGATCAACCAAGGCGCATCCGCGGCCTTGTCACGGGTGTAGCGGCGAGGACGGTCGTGAGTCAACGCGGGGGCGCGGCACGGCGACGCTCGCGGCGAGCACCCGGCGTTCAGACCACGATGTCGGCCAGCACCTCGTCCACCGTCTGCAAGCGGCAGTAGCCGCCGAACGCTTTCAGCGCGCCCGCGTGACGCTCGGGCGTGTAGCTGGCGCAGGCGTCATGGGCGCAGACCATGTAGAAGCCGCGATCGGCCCCGTCGCGCACCGCCATGTCCACGCATTGATCGGTCAGGAACCCGGCGACGATCACGTTCTCGGCCCCGAGATTGCGGAGCAGGTAATCCATGTTGGTCGAGTTGAAGACGCCCGAGGAGGTCTTCGGCACCACGATCTCGTCGCCCGCCGGCGCCACCGCGTCGATCACTCGCGCGAGCGGCGAGCCCTTGGGAATGTGCATGTTCGACAGCTTGTGGTCGAGCGAGCGGTCGCGGCCGTCGAGCGTCAGCGACTCGATCACCGTATAAACGACCTCGACCCCCGCCGCCCGGGCGCCTGCCAGCAGGCGCTGCATGGCGGGCAACGCGTTCTGGCGGAGTTCGCGGACGAAATCCGGGTGCTGCGCCTCGACCTCGGGCGACACCTCGGCGTTCTGGGCGTCCACGATCAGGACCGCGGTGCGCCGCGGGTCCAGCTTGCGGTCGCGGCCGGTGTAATGCGCCAGAGTGGTTCCGGCAGCGGTCATTCATGCCTCCATCATGCAAGCGACCGGCCTGGGAGGGGCCGGCCGCACCGCCTTTCATCTGGTTCACTGGCCTTCGGGACGCCAGATCTCCTCGACGCTGAACGCGCCGCCCTGCATCTCGACGATCGAGATCGGCTTCGGCGGCACCATGCTCTCGCGCGTGTAGCTGATCGTCCCCGTCACAGCCGGGAAGTCCCGCGTTTCGGCCAGCGCGTCGCGGATCGCTTCCGGCTCGGCCGAACCGGCGCGGGTGATCGCGTCCGCCAGCAGCTTCACCGCGTCATAGCCCAGCGGCGCGAAGCTGTTTTCCGGCGGGTGGCCGTATTCGGCGGTATAGTCCTCGATGAACTGCGCCACCTCGGGCCGGTCGTCGGCCAGATAGGTGTGGGTCGAGAACCACACGTCATTGGCCAGCTCCGGCCCCGGCATGGTTGAGATTAGCCGCGTGTCAAAGCCGTCGCCCGAGATGATCGGCATCTCGATGCCGGCCTCGCGGATCTGCTTGACGGTCAGCCCCGCCTCGGCCGGGATGGCCGAGATGAAGACCGCATCCGGCGCCGGGTCCAGCGCCGCGAGCCGCGCGATCTGGGCCGAGAAGTCGGTGTCGCCGATCATGAAGCTGTCTTCGGCGGTGATGGTGCCGCCCTTCTCCTCGACCCGCTGCTTGAAGAACTGCGACAGCGCCTTGGTGAAGTCCATCGACTGGTCGGTCCAGACAGCGAAGCTGTCGTGGCCCAGCGTGTCCATCGCATAGTCGGCGATGGCAAAGGACTGGTCGTCGTCGCCGAAGGCGGTCATGAACATGTGGTCGCCGACCCAGGCGGGCAGTTCCGGGTGCGTGGCGCCCGAGGTCAGGAACGGGATACCCGCCTCCTGGAAGAGCGGCGCGCCGGCCATCACGAAGGTGGTGTCGGACTGGCCGAAGCCCGCGGCGACGCCTTCGGACAGCACCCGCTGGGCGTTGATCGCGGTCTCCTGCTGGTCGGTCTTGCCGTCCGGCGCGATGATCTCGATCTGGCGGCCGTCGAGCAGCCCGCCAGCCTCGTTGATCTGCTTGGCCGCGAGTTGCGCGCCCGCGAGCGAGGGGCCGTCGAGCGAGGACATGCCGCCCGTGAGGTTGTAGAGCGCGCCGAGCTTGATCGCCTCCTGCGCCATCGCGCCTGAGGCGAGGACGAGGCCGATGGCCGTCGTCGCGCCGAACAGTCTTGTCATGGTGCTTCTCCCCCTGCCGGTCGTCGGGCGACCTTGGCCGGGAGTGTGTCAGCAGCCGCTTCGGCCTGTCAAACGAAACATACATTTCGGTGGAACGCGGCGGCTTTGTCTGTTTCGATACAGGCTGGTGGCAGGGAGCGGGCGTGGCGCAGGTAGAGGCAGAGGCGGCGGGCGACCTTCAGGCGCGGTTGCAGGACATTGCGTCGTCCCTGAGCGCGCGCGAGCTTCGCGCCGCTCGGCACCTCGCCGCGAACTTCCCTATCTCCGGCCTTGGCACCGTGGCGGAACTGGCGGAGGCGAGCGGGGTCAGCACCGCGACCGTGCTGCGTCTGGTCCGCCGCCTTGGCTTCGCGGGTTACGCGCAGTTCCAGGCGGCGCTGAAGACCCAGCTGGAGATCCGGCTGCAATCGCCGCTGATCCGGCTCGAGCGGAGCGAGGGCGCGGGCACGGACTTCCTCGACGCCTATTTCGCGCGGCTCGCCCGCGACATGGAGGAATTGCGGACGGGCATGGACCGCGCCGCCTTTCGCGCCGTCACGGCGCTGCTGGCCGATCCGAAGCGCGACCTGCACGTCATCGGCGGCCGCTACTCCGGGCGCGTGGCGCATTATTTCGCTGACCTGCTGGCCTCGGTGCGGCCGCGGGTGCGGGCAGTGGACCCGGACGCGCAGAAGCATCCGCAGCACCTACTAGGGATCGGACGCGCCTCGGTCCTCTGCGTCTTCGACGTGCGCCGCTATCAGGATGACGTCGTGGATTTCGCCCGCCTCGCCGCCGCGCAGAAGGCGAAGGTGGTGGTGCTGACCGACCCGTGGCTCTCGCCCGCCGCACGGGTTGCGGACCATGTGCTGACCTTCCCGATCGCCTCGCCCTCGATCTTCGACGTGATGACCGGGGCGATGGCAGTGGCGGATGCGCTGCTGGGCGCGGTTGCCCATGCCAGCGGAAGCGAGGGGCGCGAGCGGATGGCGCGGCTGGAGGCTCTGCGCGACGCGCAGGCGCGGCTCGCGGCAGACAAGACAAGGACAGGGACCGGCCAATGATGCGTCAGGAAATCACCACCATCTGCACCAGCGACATCGGCGGGCAGACGCGCGGCAAGGGCTACCCCACCCGCGACCGCGAGCGGCGGCTGGAGCGGGGGATCGGCTGGACGCCCACCAACGCGCTCATCACGCCCTTCGGCAAGATCGCCCCATCGCCCTGGGGGCCGTTCGGCGACTTGGTGATGCACCCCGACCCGGCGACCGAGACGCGGATCGACTTCGGCGACGGCAGCGCGGTCGAGGGCTTCGTCATGGCCGACATCTGCCATCTGGACGGCACCCCTTGGGAGGTCTGCACCCGCGGCTTCCTCAACCGCGTGCTGAAGGCTCTGGACGAGCGCCACGGCCTCTCGGTCCGCGCCGCCTTCGAGCACGAGTTCGCCTATTTCGGCGCTGACGAGCAGCCGAACTCGCCCTACGCGCTCGGCGCCGTGCGCCGCCTCGGCCCGTTCGGCGAACTGTATCTGGCCGCGCTCGATCAGGCCGGGATCGAGCTCGACACCTTCATGGCCGAATACGGGCCCAGCCAATACGAGGTGACCGTCGGCCCCGCCATCGGGGTGCGCGCCGCCGACCATGCGGTGCTGGTCCGCGAACTCGCCCGCGCGACGGCGTGGCGGCTGGGCGAGCAGCGGGTCAGCTTCGCCCCGCTGCTGCGCCCGGATGCGGTCGGCAACGGCGTGCATGTGCATTTCTCGCTGTTCGAATCCGCCACCGGGCGGCCGGTGAACCACGATCCCGACCGGCCCGACGGTCTCTCGGAATCCGCCGGGCGCTTCATCGAAGGCATGCTGCGGAAGATGCCGGCCTATCTGGCACTCACGGCCTCCTCGCCGGTCAGCTACTACCGCCTCACCCCGAACCGCTGGAGCGCTGCCTATAACAACCTCGGCTACCGCGACCGCGAGGCCGGGGTGCGGATCTGCCCGGTGTTCGACCCGACGCGGATCGCGAAGCAGTATCACTTCGAGTATCGCGCTGCGGATGCGACCGCGAGCCCATACATGGTCCTCGGCGCCATGCTGGCGGCCGGACTGTGGGGACTCGACCAAGGGCTCGACCCAGCCCGCGTGTTCGAGGGCGCCCCGCAGCATTTCGACGATGCCCACAACGAGGCGCGGGGCGTCCGCCGCCTGCCGCTGTCGCTCACCGACGCGCTCGACGCCTTCGAGGCCGACGAGGACCTGACGCCGATCATCACGCCGGTGCTGAAATCTGCCTTCCTCGCCTTCAAGCGCTTTGAGATCGGCCTGCTGAAGGACCTCCCGCCCGAGGCCCTCTGCGCCCGCTACGCCGAGGTCTACTGACCCATGCGGGCGACCAGGCTGTCCGTCGTCTCGGTCACGCAATAGCCTCCAAACGCGGCGAGCGCCGCGCGGTGCCGCGCGCGGGTGTCGGTCGCGCAGCCGTCCTCGACGCAGATCATGTGATAGCCGCGGTCGGCCCCGTCGCGGATCGTGTGGTCGCAGCATTGATCGGTCAGGAACCCTGTCACGATCACCGTGTCGATGCCGATGTTCCGCATCAGGTAGTCGAAATTGGTGGAGTTGAAGAGCGACGACGAGGTCTTCGGAATGACCATCTCGTCCGGCCCCGGCGCAAGCTCCGGGATCACACGGGCGTTATGCGAGCCCTTGGCGATGAAGAAGTCCGACAGCTTGTAGTCGAGCGAGCGGTCGCGCCCGTCGAGCGTCTCGTTCTCCATCACCGTGTAGACGACCTCGATGCACCGCTCGCGGCAGGCGGCGATCAGGCGGGCGATGTTGGGGATCACGAAACCCCGCGCGTCCTCGTAGAACTCCGGCCGCGGCTGGCGGGCCGGCTCGTCCAACACCCAGTTCTGGGCGTCGATCACCAGCAGCGCGGTGCGGGCGGCGACCAGAGGCTGGGCGCGGGTGGCGAAGACGTCCTGCGGGCGAGGTTTGGTCATCGAGAAAGCTCCGGCCGGAAGAAGCGGATCAGCCAGCCCGGCTCGCCCGAGCCGAACAGCCCCTGCGGGCGGAAGCGCAGCACCAGCACGAGGGCCAGCGCCACCATCATCTGCGACAGACCGTACAGGCCCATCCCCTCCTCGAGCGGCTTCAGCCCCTCGCCCATGAGCGTGATGGCGACGGCGGCGATCACCGCGCCGGTGATGGAGCCGGTGCCGCCGATCACCACCATCACTACGAGGTTGAACGCGAGCGTGATCCCGTAGCTGCGCGGCGTGACGACCGTGATCAGATGCGCCATCAGCGCCCCCACGATCCCGGCCATCACCGCGCCGAGGACGAAGGCCACCAGCTTCACGCGCGCGGTGCGGACGCCGATGCACTCGGCCGCGAGCTGGTCCTCGCGCGTGGCCATCATGGCGCGGCCGAGCGAGGAGAACTTGAGCCGCCAGACGATCACCAGCACCGCGATCATCAGCCCCGCGCACCACCAGATGTCGGTCTTTCGCGGGATGCCCGACAGTCCCGAGCCGCCACGCGTGATCCCCTGCCAGTTGAGCGCCAGCCCCTGCACGATCACGATCAGGCCCAGCGTGGCGACGGCGAGGTAATGCCCCTTCAGCCGCAGCACCACGAGTCCGATCAGCCAGGCAGCGACCCCCGCCGCCACTGCGCCGAGGGCGACCGCCACCACGAACGGCGCCTGCCACGCGGCCAGCGCCTCGGGCAGCCCCGAGAGCATCGTGGACTTCCGCGCCACCGGATAGCCCAGCACCGCCGCCACATAGGCGCCGATCATCATGAAGGCCGGGTGCCCGAGCGAGAACATGCCCGTCAGGCCGTTGGTCAGCTGCAAGGAAACGGCCAGCGCCACGTTCAGGCAGACCAGCGCCGCCAGCGTCGCGCCATAGGCGCTGAGGACGCTGGAGGCGAGCCAGAGCGCCGCCAGCAGCAGCGCCACAAGAGCTGCCAGCCGCAACCCGCCCGCGAGGGGCCGCGCCTGCGGCAAGGCGAGCGCGTCAGGCACGTTCTTCGACATGGCGCATGAACAGCCCCGAGGGCTTCACCAGCAGGATCACGATCAGCAGCAGGAACACGAAGGTGTCGCGATAGGACGCGTATTCCGGCGGCAGCAGGCCCACGAACAGCACCTCGGCCATGCCCAGCAGATAGCCCCCCAGCAGCGCCCCGCCGATGGAGCCGACGCCGCCGATCACGCAGGCGATGAAGGCCTTGAGTCCCGGCGCCGCCCCCATCAGCGGGTCGATCTGCCCGAACTTGCCGCCCCACATCAGCCCCGCGATGCCCGCCAGCGCCGAGCCCATCCCGAAGGCCGCGAGGATCGTGCGGTTGACCGGCACCCCCATCAGCCGCGCCGCCAAAAGGTTCTCGGAGGTGGCCCGCATCGCCGTGCCGAGCCGGGTGCGGTAGACCACGAACAGCAGCACCGCGATCAGCACCACCGCAAGCACGATGATCGCCACGTCTGTCATGGAGGCGCTGACGCCGCCGAGGCTGACCCTCTGGCGCATGAAAGCGGGAAACTGGAACGTCCGCTGTTGGCCCGACAGCAGCAGCAGCGCCCCGTTCTGGATCAGCACCGACACCGCCAGCGTGGCGATGAAACCCGTAACCTGGCTCGCCCCGCGCATGGGGCGGAATACCGCGGCCTCGATCGTCATGCCGGCGGCGGCGCCGATCACCAGCGCCAGCATCGCCACCATCGACCAGGGCACGCCCGCCTGCACCATCGCCAGCGACGCGAAGGCGCCGACCATCACCACATCGCCATGCGCGAAGTTGATCAGCCGGACGATCCCGTAGATCATCGAGAAGCCGATCGCGATCAGCGCGTAGAGGCTGCCGAGCGAGAGGCCGTTCACCAGCTGCTGGAACAGATACTGGCTCACCCGAGGTCCCCCAGATAGGCGCGGCGCACCTCGTCGTTCCGGGCGAGGTCGGCGCCCGTGCCGGTGAGGGTGATGCGCCCATGCTCGAGCACATAGCCGCGGTCGGCGATCTCGAGCGCCATGGCCGCGTTCTGCTCGATCAGCAGGATCGTGGCGCCCTGAGAGCGCAGTTGCTCGATCACGTCGAAGATGCGCTCGATATACTGCGGCGCGAGGCCCAGCGACGGCTCGTCCAGCAGAAGCAGCACCGGCTTTGACAGCAGCGAGCGGCCCATGGCCAGCATCATCTGCTCGCCCCCGGAGAGGGAGCCCGCCGCGAGTTTCGCTCGTTCGGCGAGGATCGGGAACAGTTCGTGGACCCGGTCGAGTTCGGCCGGCAGGTTCTCGCGGTCGGTCCGGGGGTAGGCGCCCATCATCAGGTTCTCGCGCACGGTCAGCGAGCGGAAGATCTGCCGCCCCTCGGGGCAGTGGACCACGCCCGCGCGCACGATCGCCTCGGGCGCGAGGCGGGTCAGGTCGATTGCGCCGTCGGGACCGTCGAAGGCGATGCGCCCGGAAAGCGGCCGCAGCAGCCCCGAAATGGCCTGCAAGGTCGAGCTTTTCCCCGCTCCGTTCGCGCCGATCAGCGCCACGATCTCGCCCCGGCGGATGTCGAGCGTCAGGTCGTGCAGCACATGCGTGGCCCCGCGGCGCAGGTTCAGGCCCTCGATGGCCAGCAAGGGCGCGTTCATGCGGCGCCCGCGCGGGTGCGGCGGGTGCCGAGATAGGCCTCGATCACCGCCGGGTCGGACTGGATCTCGCGCGGTGCGCCTTCGGCCACGAAGCGGCCGCGGTTCAGGACCTGGATGCGGTGGCAGAGCGCCATGACCAGGCGCATGTCATGCTCGACCAGCAGGACGGTGATGCCATGCCGGTTCACCAACTCGCGGATCAGCGCCGTGAGCCCGGCGGTCTCGGACGGGTTCAGCCCCGCCGCCGGTTCGTCCAGCAGCAGCACCTGCGGGTCCGAGGCCAGCGCGCGGGCAATCTCCACCCGCCGCCGGTCGCCATAGGACAGATCACCCGCCCGCCGCCCGATATGCGGGCCGAGGCCCACAAGCTCGACCACCCCCGCCGCGCGCTCGCGGATTGCCGCCTCGGCCCGCCAGAAGCGCGGCAGTTGCAGCATCGTCGGCCACAGGCCCGCGCCGAGGCGCATGTGCCCGCCGCTCATCACGTTGTCGAAGACGTTGAGGTCATCAAACAGGCGGATGTTCTGAAAGGTCCGCGCCAGCCCGGCACGGGCGAAGCGGTGCGCCGGACGGCCGGTCAGATCCTGCCCGTTGACCGCGACCCCGCCGGCGGAGGGGCGCAGCACCCCGCTCAGCATGTTGAAGACCGTGGTCTTGCCGGCGCCGTTCGGCCCGATCAGCCCGACGAGGTCGCCTTGCGCAAGCCGCAGATCGTAGCCCTCCACGGCCGTGATGCCGCCGAACCGCCGCGTCAGCCCTTCGGCCGAGAGGATCGTCTCGCTGTCGATGGTCCCGTTTCCCCTGCGCCCCGGCGCGAAGGCTAGCAACAGAGCCGGCGGGCGGTCAATCATCGCGGACATATTGCCCCGGCTCGGCATCTTTGTATGATTTGTGTCACGCCCCGACAGACGGAAAGCACCCGCTTGCCACGCCTTCTCGCCCCTCACGAGCCGCCGCCGCTGGATGTCTTCAACGACGGGGGCGCCTCCGATTTCGTCGTGATCTGCGAGCATGCCGGGCGGCTGATCCCGGAGTCGCTGCGCAGCCTCGGCCTGCCCGAGAGCGAGTTGACCCGCCACATCGCGTGGGACATCGGCGCCCGCGGCATCGCCATGGCGCTCGCCCGGAAGCTCGACGCGCCGCTCTTCATGCAGCGCTACTCGCGGCTCGTCTGCGACTGCAACCGCCGCCCGGATGTGCCGGGCTTCGCCCCGGTCCTGAGCGAGGCGACCGAAATCCCCGGCAACATCGGCCTCACGGCCGAGGATCGCGCTACGCGCGCCCGCGAGATCTTCCACCCGTTCCACGACCACGTGACGGCGGTCCTCGACCGCCGCGAGGCCGCGGGGCGGCGCACGCTGCTGGTCACGATCCACAGCTTCACGCCGGTCTTCCTCGGCGTCCCGCGCCCCTGGGAGATTGCGGTCCTGCACAACCGCGACATGACGCTCTCGCCCACGATGCTGGAGATCCTGCGCCAGACCTCGCATCACGTCGTCGGCGACAACGAGCCCTATCGCGTCAGCGACGACACCGATTACGCGATCCCGGTCCACGGCGAGGCGCGCGGGCTGCCCTGCGTCGAGATCGAGATCAGGAACGACCTGGCCGAGGGCGAGGACGCCGCGGAACGCTGGTCGTCGCTTCTGGCCGAGAGCCTGACGGCCGCCGCCGCGCGGCTTCAGGGGGTGCCGCCGCCCTGTCCGTGAGGTAAGACGGTCCCGCACAAAGGCAGGGAGCTTGGCATGGCGCAGAAGGTTGCACTGGTCACTGGCGCGTCGAGCGGGCTTGGCGAGCATTTCGCGCGGGTGCTGGCCGCCGACGGTTTCCGCACCGTGCTCGCCGCGCGGCGGCTGGACCGGGTCGAGGGGATCGCTTCCGAGATCCGGGAGGGCGGGGGCGAGGCCTCGGCGGTGGTGATGGACGTCACCGACCCGGCCTCGGTCGCCGCCGCGCTCGAGGGCATCCGCGGCCGGATCGACGTGCTCGTCAACAATGCCGGGATCAGCCGCGCCGAGCCCGCCCTGACCCAGAGCGTCGAGGATTTCGACGCGGTGATCGACACCAACCTGCGCGGGGTCTTCGTCGTGGCGCAGGCGGTGGCGCGGCGGATGGCCGACCAGGGCGGCGGCGCGATCGTCAACATCGCCTCGATCCTCGGGCTGCGCGTGGCCGGCAGCGTGGCGGCCTATGCAGCGTCGAAGGCGGCCGTGATCCAGCTCACCAAGGCCCTCGCGCTCGAATGGGCGCGGCACGGCATCCGCGTCAACGCGCTCTGCCCCGGCTATGTCGAGACGCCGCTCAACCGCGAGTTCTTCGCCACGGACGCGGGCAAGGCGCTGATCCGTCGCATTCCGCAGCGCCGCCTCGGGCAGCTGTCGGACCTCGACGGTCCGCTGCGGCTGCTTTGCTCGGACGCGTCCAGCTACATGACTGGCGCGGTCATCGCCGTGGACGGCGGCCACCTTGTTTCCAGCTTGTGAGGGCATCATGGATTTCCGCATCTCCCCCGAAACCGAGGACACCCGCGCCCGCATCGCGCGCTTCGTGGCGGACCGCATCCTGCCGCTGGAAGCCGACCCCGGAAGCTACGACGAGCACCAGAACATCCGCATCGAGTTGCTGGACGAACTCCGGGCGCAGGCGCGCTCGGAAGGCCTCTGGTGTCTGCAGCTGAAGAAGGAGACCGGCGGCGGGGGCCTCGACAAGGTCGGCATGGCGGTCTGCTACGAGGAGATGAACCGCTCGATCTTCGGCCCGGCGGTGTTCAATTCGGCCGCGCCGGATGACGGCAACATGATGGTGATCGAGGCGCTCGGCACCGACGCGCAGAAGGACTGGTGGCTGAAGCCGATCGTCGAGGGCAAGGTGCGCTCGTCCTTCGTCATGACCGAGCCGCATCCGGGCGGCGGCTCCGACCCTGGCATGATGCTGACCCGGGCCGAGCGCGAGGGCGACGACTATGTGATCACAGGCCGCAAGTGGTTCATCACCGGCGCCGGCGAGGCCGAGCACTTCCTGCTGCTCGCCCGCACCTCCGACGACGCGCGGCGCGGGCACACCTGTTTCCTCTTCCACCGCGACGATCCCGGCTGGGAGATCCTCCGCCGCATCCCGATCATGGGCCCGGAGGAGCATGGCGGCCATTGCGAACTCGCGTTCGACGGGCTCCGCATCCCCTCGCGCAACGTGGTGCTGGCCGAGGGCCGCGGCCTCAAGGTCGTGCAGACCCGCCTCGGCATCGCCCGGCTGACGCATTGCATGCGCTGGCTCGGCCTCGCCAAGCGCTGCGTCGAGATCGCCATCGACTACGCCGAGCGCCGCGAGGGCTTCGGCATCCGCCTGATCGACCGCGAGAGCATCCAGATCATGCTCGGCACGCTCTGCGCCGACATCGAGGTCGGGCGGCTGCTGGTCATGCGCGCGGCCTGGGAGATCGATCAGGGCCGCTACGCGCAAAAGGAGGTCTCAACCGCCAAGGTGCATGTCGCGAACCTGCTGCACCGCGCGGCCGACATCGGCATCCAGATCAACGGCGGGCGCGGCTACTCGACCGACACGCAATTGGAATGGATCTACCGCTACGCCCGGCAGGCGCGGCTGGTGGACGGCGCGGACGAGGTGCACCGGATGGTGCTGGCCCGGAAGCTCTCGGAGGAGGGACGCAACTACTGGTCCTGGCCGGTCGAAGGACAGGCCTCGTGAGCGGGCCGGTCGATTTCGAGCCCGCGCGGCTGGAGGCCTGGCTCGACCGGCATTTCGGCACCGCCGAGCCGATCGAGCTGACGCGGATCAGCGGCGGGCAGTCGAATCCGACCTATGTGCTCCGGCGCGGGGGCGACCGCTACATCCTCCGCAAGCAGCCGAACGGACCGCTGCTGAAGGGCGCCCATGCGATCGACCGGGAATACCGGATCATGGCGGCGCTCGCGCCGACCGAGGTGCCGGTGCCGCGCATGGTCCATTTCGAGCAGGACGCGGCGATCCTCGGCACGCCCTTTTACCTGATGGCCTTCGTCGAGGGCCGCGTCTTCGACGACGCCGCCCTGCCTGAGTCCGCCCCGGAGGAACGCCGCGCGCTCTATCTTGCCATGGCCGAGACCCTCGGCCGCCTCCACGCCGTCCGCCCTGACACCATCGGGCTGGGCGACTTCGGCCGGCCCGGCAACTATTTCGAGCGGCAGATGAACCGCTGGACCGGGCAGCTGGAGGGCTCGACCGGCCAGCCGTCGCCGCAACTGGCCGAACTCGGCCGCCGCCTGCGCGCGGTGATGCCCGAGGACGACGGCCTCACCTCCATCGCCCATGGCGACTTCCGCCTCGGCAACCTCATGTTCCACCCGACCGAGCCGCGCGTCGTCGCGGTCCTCGACTGGGAACTCTCGACCCTCGGCCACCCGCTCGCGGACCTGGGCTTCTGCGCCATGCCCTGGTTCACCGCGCCGGATGAATATGGCGGCATCAAGGGCCTCGACGTGCCCGGCATCCCGCGCCTCGACGAGTTCACCGCCGCCTACCGCGCCATGATGCCCAACGCCCCGCCCCTGCGCCCCTTCCACGTCGCCTTCGCCCTCTTCCGCTTCGGCGTGATCTTCGTCGGCATTTCCGACCGCGCCGCCGCGGGGACGGCCGCCGACGCCAACGCCCACCGCTTCGCGCCCTTGGCGGAACGGTTCGGGGTGCGCGGGCTGGAGGTGCTGGACGGGACGGCGGGGCTGCTCTAGCCCGCTTGCCCGATGATCTCGGCCAGCGCCGAGATCGCCAGCGTGCGCGGGTCGCGGGAGGAGGGCAGGACCCCGATCGGGCCCTGTATCCGCGCCGTGTCGGCCTCCGGCACGCCCAGTTCGTGCAGCCGCATGAGCCGCGCGGCTTGCGTGGCCCGGCTGCCTTGCGCGCCGATGTAGAAGGCCTCGGAGCGGACGAGGCGGCGCAGGATTTCCGGTTCGTAGTCGTGGTCGTGGTAGAACAGCACCGCCGCGGTGCGGGGATCGACGCGCAGCGCGGCGATGTCGTCCAGCCGCGTGAGCCGCTGCGTCTGGCAGCCGGACTCGCGGGCGGCATCGAGGCAGGCGTGGTCATGCGAGACCAGCAGGTGATCGTAGCCGAGGTCGTGGACGAGGCTCGCGAAGACGATGGCCTCGGGACCGGCACCGAAGACGACGAAGCGGATGTCGGGCTGGAAGCCGATGGCGTAGCCCTCGGGGGTGGGGCCAGTCTCGCGGTAAGGCGCGCAGGTCAGCGCGCCGCCGGGCGCGATGTGGAGCGCCACGGGTTCGCGGTCGCGGCGGGCGGCGTCCAGCTTCGCAAGCGCCCCGCGGTCGCACGGCAGGAACAGCTCGACCTCGATCGCACCGCCGCAGGGAAGGCGCAGGTCGAGGAAGGGCGAGCCCTCGCCGTAGCGCAGCCGCAGGGGCTCGCCGGTGCGGCGGACCTCGGCGGCGCGCAGCGTAATGTCGGCTTCAACGCAGCCCGAGGTGATCGCCCCGGCGAAGCGGCCATCGGCGGCGATGGCCGCGGCCGCCCCGGCGAGGCGATAGGCCGGGCCATGCGTCGCGGTCAGGACGGCAAGCACCGTCCCCTCGCCCCAGTCGAGCGCCGCCCGCCACGGGTCGAGCAGCGCCGGATGCCCAGCCAGCGAGCTCCGCATCATGTCCAGCACGTCCGCCATCACCGCATCTGTAGCACGATCACGCGGTCGCTGAACGGGTCCGTGCGCTCGCGCAGCTCGCGCACCTCCTCGGGCGTCACCGCGTCGCCGGTGTTGCCCCAGGAGGTCCGCACGAAAGTGGCGAGGTCGGCGATCTCGCGATCGGTCAGCTGCACCCGGTAGGGCGGCATCCGGTAGCTGTCGGGCACGCCGTCCGACACCACGCGACCGGCGCCGTTCAGGATGATGTTGATGACCGAGGCCGGCGTGTCGGCGAGGACCGAGGACGGCCCGGCCAGCGGCGGGATGAACGTGCCGCGGTTCTGCCCGTCGCGGCCGTGGCAATAGCTGCATTTTTGCAGGTAGAGCTGCGCGCCCGGCTGCGCCTCGGCCATGCCGCCCGCGAAGCTCGCGGTGGTGGTCTCGTCATATTCCCACAGCGGCTCGGACGCGCGCGGCAGCGACTTCATGTAATGCGCCATTGCCCGCAAGTCGGCCTCGGTCATGAAGGCGGTCGAGTTGTTGAACGCCTCCATCATCGAGCCGAAGACCACGCCATGCTCGTTGCGGCCCTGCTTGAGGAAGGCCACCAGCTCGTCCTCGGACCAGCGGCCGATGCCGTTCCCGGACCCGCCGCGCAGGGGCGGCGCATACCAGCCGTCGAGCAGCGCGCCCGACAGGAACGCCGGGTCGGTCTCGTCGTAGCCCTGCTCGTTCATCGCCACCCCGCGCGGGCTGTGGCAGGAGCCGCAATGCCCGCCCGCCTGTACCAGATAGGCGCCGCGGTTCCAGAAGTCGCTTTGCTCCGGGTCCGGCTCGAAGCTGTCGGTCGGCGCGAAGGCGATATTCCAGGCCTCGATTGGCCAGCGGATGTTCAGCGGCCAGGCGATCTCGGAAGGCGGGTTCGGCTGCGCCACCGGCTCGACGTGGTTCATGAAGTAGTCGTAGAGCGCCGCCACATCCTCGTCGCTGAGCTTGGCGTAGGAGGGATAGGGCATCGCCGGGTAGAGGCGCCGCCCGTCCGGCGCGACGCCGCGGCGCACGGCGCGGTCGAAATCCGCAAGGCTGTAGTTGCCGATCCCGTGCTCGGGGTCGGGGGTGATGTTGGTGGCATGGATCGAGCCAAGCGGCGTGCCCATCTCCAGCCCGCCCGCGAAGGGCTGGCCGTCATGGGTCGAGTGGCAGGCGACGCAGTCCGAGACGCGGGCGGCGTATTGCCCGGTCTCCAGCGGCATTGCGGCCGCCGCCTGCACCCCGTCGAAGGGGCTCGAGGGCAGCCGCGTACCATACCAGTAGGCGGCCACGACTGCCGCCACCGCGACCACCGCCAGCCGGGCGAACCAACGTGCAAAAGCTCTCAATTCTCTGTCCCTTCGTCAGCCGGACGGCGCGCCCTCAGGCTTCGCCGCCGCCCCAGCTGAGGTCATGTTCGCGGTAGGGTTGGCTGCGCGGCCGCTTGCCGGTGATCTGCGCGATGGCCGAGGCCAGCGCCGGGCCGACCGGACCCACCGGAGGCTCACCGATCTCGTCGTAGCGGTCGTGGTCGGTCAGGCCCTCGAAGTGGATGTGGATCTCGGGCGTGTCGGCCATGCGGATCAGCGGGTATTCGTCGTAGTTGCCCTCGACGATGCGACCGTTCTGCACGTTCAGCTTCTCGTTCATGGCGAGGTTCAGCCCGAAGATCGCGCCGCCCTCCAGCTGCACCTGCACCGCGTCTCGGTTCATCACCCGGCCGCTGTCGAAGGCCACGTCGATCCGGTGCACCTTGACCCGGCCCTCGGTCGAGACCTCGGCATGGACCACGGCGCCGAGCGTGGTGCCGTGCTGCGGACGGCCGCCCATGCCCCAGTTGCCGATGGCGACCCCGCGCGCCTGCCCCGTCGGGAGGGGCGTGCCCCAGCCGGATTTCTCCTTCAGGACGTTGAGGATCTTCACCCAGCCCTCATCCTCCCACTTCTCGTAGATGCGGATGCGGTAATCGAGCGGATCGGCGCCGGCGGCCTCGGCCAGCTCGTCGATGAAGCTCTCGTGGAAGAAGACGAAGGAGTTGTAGCCGGGGCCGCGCAGGGGACCGGCCTTGATGTGGAAGTCGCGCACCACGGTGCTCTCGATCTGCGCGTTCGGCACCACCAGCGGGAAGGCGGTGTTGGCCAGGCCGTTGGAGAAGAAGCCGGGACCGCCGGAGACCCGCATCTGCAGGGCCGAGGGCAGGCCGTCGTCATCCAGCCGCGCCTTCATATGCGCGCCCATGAGCGGGCGATAGCGGCCCTGGCGCACGGATTCCTCGCGGCTCCAGATGACCTGGACGGGCACGCCGGGATAGCCCTTGGCCACCGCCACCGCCATGCGGGTGTCGTCGCCGAAGACGCGCCGGCCGAAGCCGCCGCCGACATAGGTCTGGTGGAGCTTGACCTGCTCGGGGGCGAGGCCGGTCTCCTGCACGGTCACGAAAAAGGCCTGCTGCGTGTGCTGCGCCGGGGCCCAGACCTCGGCGCTGTTTTCGGTGATGAGCGCGGTGCAGTTGAGCGGCTCGAGCTGGACGTGGTCGCAATAGGGAGTCAGGTATTCCGCCTCGACCACCGTGCCGCCGGCCTCGAACTCGGCCGCGACATCGCCGACCGACAGCTCGACCGTCTCGCCGGGCGCGCGGACCGCCGCCATGGCGGCCTCTTCCATCATCTCGATGTTCAGCCACTTGGCGCCGGGACCATCGTCCCAGACCACCGGCAGCGCGTCGAGGGCGGTACGGGCCTGCCAGTAGTGATCGGCAATGACCGCGATGGCGGAGCCGGTGACCGAGGCCCCCAGCGGGAAGGCCGGCTTGATGCGGTCGGGCTCGCCCGGCTCGGTCGGCTTCACCTCGACCACGGCGCGGACGCCGGGCATGTCGCGGATCGCCTCGAAGTCGTAGCTGACCAGCTGCCCGCCCATCACCGGCGACTGGCGCAGCGCGGCATAGACCATGCCCGGCGGGCGCACGTCGAGGCCATAGACGGCGCGGCCGGTGACGATCTCGGGGATCTGGATCTTGGCCGGGCTGGCCTTGGTGAGGAAGGTCCATTCCTCGCGCGGCTTCGGCGCCGGCTCCTCGGCCAGCGTGACGGCGGCGGCGGCGGCCACGAATTCCGCATAGGGCGCCGACTGGCCGGAGGCGTGGGACAGCACGCCCTCCTCCGCGGTGATCTCGCTTGCGTCCACGCCCCAGGCTTCGGCCGCGGCGGCCTTCAGCCGCTCGCGCGCGCCGGCGGCGGCGGTCATGTAGGCGGTGCGGCGATCCTCGAAGGTCGAGCGGCCGGAGAAATAGCCCAGCGGCCCGCCGACCTCGGAATAGACGCCGCCGAGAGCATGGTCACGCTCGGGCGCGGCGTATTCGGCCCGGATGTCCTCCCAGCGGCAGGCCAGCTCCTCGCGGATGTAGGAGCAGGCCTGCGTCACCACGCCGTTCCCGATGTCGGGATGGGTGACATAGACCGTCACCTTGCCGGTCGGGTCAATCTGCAGCCAGGGCGTGAACGCCGCCCCTTCGCCGAAGCTGTCCCAGGGCTTGGCCCCGAGCGTCGCCGCCACCACCGGACGGCTGAGGCCCATGACGAGCGCGCCACCCGTTCCCAGCATCGTCGAGATGAAGCCGCGCCGCGAGAGTTTCATATGTTCGGTCATGTCGTCCCCCTCAGGCCTTCAGCAGTTCGGCTGCGCGATGGATCGCCTGCCGCACGCGCGGATAGGTGCCGCAGCGGCAGATGTTGTCGACATAGAGGTCGATATCGGCGTCCGACGGCTCGGGGATGTCCTTCAGCAGCGCGGCGGCGGCCATGACCATGCCCGACTGGCAGTAGCCGCATTGCGGCACGTTCATCTCGGTCCAGACCTTCTGCAGGACATGCTCGCCCTCGGCGCCCAGCCCCTCGATCGTGGTGATCTTCACGCCCTCGGCGGCCTCGACCGGGAACTGGCAGGACCGCGTCGCGACGCCGTCGATGTCCACGGTGCAGGCCCCGCATTGCGCGATGCCGCAGCCGAACTTGGTGCCGGTCAGCCTCAGATGATCGCGCAGCGCCCAGAGCAGCGGCGTCTCGGGCGCGGCATCGACTTCCATGTCGGTGCCGTTGACGTTCAAGGTGAAAGCCATTCTGGGGAACCTCCTCGGGACCGGACGGGTCACTTCCTGCGGCATGTTGACGCGCCGGGACGGAAGGGGCAAGTCTAAATGGACATGGAGGCCCACTTGGCCGCGACCCTGCTGGCTGAAGGCGGCGTGGACGAAGAAAGAACCCTGCATTTGGTTGCGCCAAAGCGAAGCAAAGGGGGCACGATCATGGCTGCGACCCGCCTCGCCTGCTGCGTGACCGCCCTTTCCCTCGCCGCGCCCGCATGGGCGCAGGATCCGGCCCGCGGGCTGGCGCTGATGCGGGACTCCCAGAAGGGCAACTGCTCGATCTGCCATCTCGTGCCGGGGATCGGCCTGCCGGAGGACGCGCAGGGGAACATCGGTCCATCCCTCGCGGGCGTCGGCGCACGGCTGAGCCTCGCGGAACTGCACGCGCGGATCACCGACGCGCGGATTGGCAACCCGGACACGATGATGCCGCCCTATGGTACCACCGAGGGGCTGGTCGACGTCGATCCGCGCTACCGTGGTCGCCCGATCCTGACGCCGGGAGAGATCGGCGATGTGGCCGCCTATCTCTCTGGCCTGACCGAGGACGCGCCATGATTCTCTCGCGCCGCACCGCGCTCCTGGGCCTCGCCGCCACCATCCTGCCGCTGCCGGTATGGGCCACGCCCGAGGAAGTCGCGGCCGAGATCGTGAAGCTGTTCGGCAGCACCCCGCTGGAGGACGGCCCGATCACGATCGACCTGCCCGCGCTGGCCGAGACTGGCAACTCGGTCCCGATGACGGTCGCGGTCGAGAGCCCGATGACCGCGGACGACCGCATCACCCGCCTCGCCGTCTTCGCCGAGCAGAACCCCCGCCCGCTGAGCTGCGAGGTGCGCTTCGGACCCATGGCGGCCGAGCCGCGGCTTGTGACCAACATCAGGCTTGCGGCGACGCAGACGGTGGTCTGCGTGGCCGAACATTCGGACGGCCGCCTCATGGCCGCGCGGGCGGATGTGCGGGTCGTGGTCGGCGCCTGCACCGCCCTGCCGGGGAGATACTGATGTTCAACACCCGCATCCTCGTGCCCGAGACGGCGAAAGCGGGCGAGTCCGTTGAGATCCGCGTGATGATCATGCACCCGATGGACACCGGCTTCACCTTCACCACCCAGGGCGAGCGCATCCCGGTCGACATCATCACCGATTTCACCTGCACCTATCTGGACGAGGAAGTGGTCCACATCCGCCTCGCCCCCGGCCTCTCGGCGAACCCGCTGTTCTCGTTCCGCCTCCGAGCCGAGCGCACGGGCACGGTCGCGTTCCGCTGGGTGGACCAGCATGGCGCGGTCACCACCGACGACGCCACGCTGACCGTCACATGATCCGCCACGCCGCCCTCCTCGCCCTCATGGCGACGGCGGCGCAGGCCGAGGCGCCGGTCTCGGGCTACGCCTTCATGCAACCCGAGACGCAGGCGCTTCAGGACGACGCATTCGCCAATCCGGGGATGCTCTGGGTCGATCTCGGGCGCGAACTGTGGAACCGCCCCGAGGCCAGCGGCGACAGCTGCGCCGGTTGCCACGGGGGCCCTGAGACCCTGCGCGGCGTCGGCGCCCGCTATCCGGCATGGTCGGCGACGGAGGGCCGGGTCGTCAGCCTCGAGCAGCAGATCAACCTCTGCCGCGAGGGCCGGCAGCAGGCCGTCCCCCTGCCCTATGGCAGCCGCGAGCTGCTGGCCCTCTCGGCACTCGTCATGCACCAGTCCCTCGGCCTGCCGCAGGCGGTCGCGACCGATGGCCCCGCCGCGGAGGCCTACGTCCGAGGCCGCGATTATTTCGAGACCCGCCGCGGCCAGCTGAACCTCTCCTGCGCCAACTGCCATGTCGAACAGGCGGGCAGCCGCCTGCGCGGCGAGACGATCAGCCAGGGGCAGGTCAATGGCTTCCCGATCTACCGCCAGCTCTGGCAGGACATCGGCTCGGCGGGCCGCATGATCGCCTGGTGCAACGAGGCCGTCCGCGCCACGCAGCTGGAGGAAGGCTCGCCAATGGCCGTCGAGCTGGAACTCTACCTGCGCGCGCGCGGGAACGGGCTGGCGATCGAGAGCCCGGCGGTGCGCCGCTGAGCCGACGCCGCGTCAGTCGGGAACCCGTTTGGTCGGGCGCGACATATCGGATAGCCTGACCGCAGCAACGAGGCCGCCATGACCGACTCGCTTCCCAGATCAGACCGCCCGCTGCGCTCGGACGCCACGCGCAACCGCGCCGCGCTGATCGACGCCGCGGCCAGGCTCTTTGCCGAGCGGGGCTTCGACGTGCCGATGGCCGAGATTGCCGCCGAGGCCGGGGTCGGCCGCACGACGCTGCTGCGGAACTTCCCGACCCGGATGGAGCTCGCCTCGGCCATCTTCGAGCAGAGCATGGGCAGCATGCGCGCCCTCGCCGCGCGGCAGACCGGCGAGCCGGGCGACTTCACGGCGCTCTTCGACATGAAACTCAGCCTCTATGTCCGCAACGCAGGCCTCTCGCAGGCCGTTCAGAAGGAGCGCGGCGAGAGCGACAGTTTTCAGAACGAGCGCCGCGAGATCGCCGACCTGCTGCTGACCGCCGCCCGGCCCGCCATCGACGCGGGCCTGATGCGCCCGGACGTGACGGCCGAGGCCTTCATGGTCCTGCAGCAGGCCATGGCCGGCGCGATCACCCCCGGCCCGACGCCCGAGGACCGCGCCGAGCGTGCGCGCCTGTTCCGCGCGCTGATCCTCGACGGGCTGATGCTCGCCTGAGGCGATCCGCCCGGACGCGGTCAGCCGCCCTCGTATTCCGCCTCGAGCCCGTCGATCATCGGCTTGCGCACGGTGGACTGGCGCGTCTGGAAGCTTGCGACCAGCCCGCTGCCCTCGCCCACATCGCCGCCCTCCTTCAGCGTGGTGAGCGCCTGGGTCATCCCCGCAAGCGCCGCCTGCAGCGCCACGTTGGCGTAGAGGACCAGCGAAAAGCCCATCTCGGCCAGTTCCGCCCGCGGCAGCAGCGGCGTGCGGCCGCCGACGACGAGGTTCACCAGTTGCGGCGCGTCGATCTCGGAGGCGACGCGGGCCAGTTCCCCGGCGCTCGTCGGGGCTTCGAGGAAGATGATGTCCGCCCCTGCCTCGCGATAGCTCCGGGCGCGGTCGATGGCGGCGTCGAGGCCCTCGATCGCGCGGGCGTCGGTGCGGGCCATGATGAGGGTGGCTTCGTCGCGGCGGGCGTCGGTCGCGGCGCGGATCTTCACCGCCATCTCGGCGGCCGGGATCACCGCCTTGCCGGTGAAATGCCCGCAACGCTTGGGCATCACCTGATCCTCGAGCTGGATTGCGTTCGCGCCCGCGCGCTCCAGCGTGCGGACCGCGTGCCAGGTGTTCACCGCGTTGCCGAAGCCGGTGTCGGCGTCCACGACCAGCGGCAGCTCCACCGCGTCGCGGATCGCGCTGACATGGTGGGCCATGTCGGTCAGGCCCATGAAGCCTTGGTCGGGCAGGCCGAACCAGGTGTTGGTGACGCCCGCGCCGGTGACGTAGCAGGCCTCGAAGCCGAGGTCCTCGATCAGCCGGGCGGTGAGCGCGTTGGCCGCGCCGGGCAGCAGCGCCCCGCGGCGGGCGTCGATCAGCGCCCTCAGGCGGGCGGCGGGGGTGTCGGTCATGGCGGCCTCCTTCGCGGTCGCGGCCTCGCTAGGACCGCGCGGCGCGGGCGTCAATCGCCGGGACCGGCGGCGCGCGCGCCTTCGATGCCGTGGCGGGTGAGCGCGTCGGCCACCGCGCCCCCGGCGACCAGTTCCGCGACGAGCGAGGTCAGCGCCCCGGCCGCCGCCTCGCCGCGGCTGCGGGCGAGGGCCACGGCTTGCCGGATCGTCATGAAGGCGCCGGGCAGCACGCGCAGGCCGGGGTGGCGGGCGGCATCGGCCTCCATCTGCTGGCGGATGCCGGCGGCGGCCTCAAGGTGTTGCGCGAGAAACTGCGGCACCACCTCGGGCGAAGTCGGGGCCTCGACCAGCCGCGCTTGCCGCAGATGCCGCGCGAGGTGCAGGGCATAGGCGCTGCCGCGCCCGGCGGCGATGCGGACGCCGGGGGCGTCCACGTCCTCGATCCGCCGCAAGGGTGATTCCGCGCGGACCAGATAGGCGCCCTCGATGATGACGATGGGCGACGTCCAGGCGATCTCGCGCCCGCGCTCGGGGTCGATGGCGAAGAAGCCGATATCGGCCCGGCCGCCCGCCACCGCCGCGACCGAGCGGGGCGCGGCCTCCACCGGCAGCAGCACCGCCTCGCGTCCCAGACGCGCAGCAATGGCGCGCGCGAGGTCCACCGACACGCCCTCCGGCGCCCCATCCGCCCCAAGCCGCGCGAGGATCGGGTTGCCGAGATTGATCGCGGCGCGCAGCGGCCCGGCGGGGGCGAGAAGGTCGGCGGGATCGGGCATTCGCGGCCCCCTCTGGATTGTCCCGGCCGTCAACATATGTCTTAGCCATCCCGAGGCGGCAAGCCGGACCGCCCATCCGCGACCCCGAGGCCCGCATGACCCCGACTCCCGCCACCGCCATCCTGACCGTGGACGGCCGCGATTACGACTACGTCCCGATCGCGAAGCTACCCGGCGTCGAGACGCTGCCCTTCTCGCTCAAGGTTCTACTCGAAAACCTCTGCCGGCAGGCCGCCCGTGGCGAGGACGTGGGCGACCAGATCGGGGCACTGCTGGCGCGGCGGGTGGGGGCCGCGATCTCGTTCCGACCGACGCGGATCTTCGGGCAGGACATCCTCGGCCTCGTGATGATGGTGGACATCGCGGGCCTGCGCGACGCGGTGGCCGAGGCGGGGGGCGATCCCGCGCGCGTGCAACCAAGCGTGCCGATCGACATCATCATCGACCACTCGCTGCAGGTGGACCGCTGGGCCTCGCCCGACGCCCCCCGCGTGAACCTCGCCCGCGAGTATCAGCGGAACGGCGAGCGTTTCGCCTTCCTCCGCTGGTGCGCCGAGAGCTTCGAAGGCGTGCGCGTGGTCCCGCCGGGCAAGGGCATCATGCACCAGATCCATATCGAGCGGATCGGGCAGGTGGTCTGGTGCGATGAGGGCGAACCACGCCCGATGCTCAGCCCCGACACCTGCGTCGGCACCGACAGCCACACGCCGATGGTCAACGGCCTCGGCATCCTCGGCTGGGGCGTGGGCGGGATCGAGGCGGAGGCGGTGATGGTCGGCAAGCCCGTCGCCATGGCCCTGCCGGAGGTGATCGGCGTCGAGGTCACGGGCCGGATGCCCGCGGGCACCACGCCCACCGACCTCGTGCTGACCATCACCGAGCGGCTGCGCGCTATCGGCGTCGTCGGCCGGTTCGTCGAGTTCTTCGGCCCTGGCCTCGAGGCGCTGACCGTGGGCGACCGCGCCACCATCGCCAACATGGCCCCGGAATACGGCGCCACGGCGGTCTATTTCCCGGTGGACGCCGCGACCGAGGCCTACCTCTGGATGACCGGCCGCACGCCCGAGCAGATCGCCCGCATCCGCGCCTATTGCGAGGCGCAGGGCCTCTGGCGCGACGCGACGACGCCCGCGCCGCAGTTCGACCGCGTGATCCCGCTGGACCTCTCAGAAATCCGCCCCTGCATCGCCGGGCCGAAGAATCCCGAGGACCGCATCGCGCTGCCCGAGGCACCCGCCGCCTTCCCCGGCCATGTGGCCGAGATCGCCGGGCGGCCGATGTCCGACGCCCGCGTCCCGGTCGCGGGCGAGGGTTTCGGCCTCGGCGACGGCGACATCGTGATCGCGGCCATCACCTCCTGCACCAACACCTCCTCGCCGGAGGGCATCGCCACCGCCGGGCTGCTGGCGAAGAACGCCGTCGCGCGCGGGCTGGAGGTGAAACCCTGGGTCAAGACCTCCTTCGCGCCGGGCAGCCAGGTCGTGGCCGAGGTGCTGGACAAGACCGGGCTGCAGCCGTCGCTGGATGCGCTCGGCTTCCATATCGTCGGCTTCGGCTGCACGACCTGCAACGGCGGCTCCGGCCCGCTGCCGCAGCCGCTCGCGGACGCGATCGAGGGGGGCAAGCTGGTCTCGACCGCCGTGCTGTCGGGCAACCGCAACTTTCAGGGGCGTATCCACCCCAACGTGCGCGCGGCCTATCTGGCTTCGCCCGCTCTGGTCATCGCCCATGCGCTTGCCGGGACGATGCGCGCGAATATCGCCAGCGATCCGCTGGGGCATGACAAGGACGGGAATCCCGTACGGCTGGCCGACCTCTGGCCCTCCCCCGACGAGGTGACCGAGGTGATCCGCGAGGGCTACGGCCCGAAGCTCTTCACCGACAGCTATGCCAGCCTCTATGAGGGCGGCGCGCCTTGGGAGGCGCTGAAGATGCCCGGCCTCGTCCGCTTCCCCTGGCGCGAGGACAGCACCTACCTGCAACGCCCGCCATGGTTCGACGGCCTGCCGGCGAAGGCGGACCCGCCATCCGCGATCACCGGCATCCGCCCGCTGGTGCTGCTGGGCGACAGCATCACCACCGACCACATCTCGCCCTCCGGCGCGATCAGCCTTGGCACGCCGACTGCCGACTGGCTGCTGGAGCATGGGGTGCCGCAGCATGAGTTCAACAACTACACCACCCGGCGCGGCAACCACCACGCGATGGTGCGCGCCACCTTCGCCAACATCCGCCTCAGGAACGCCATGGTGCCCGAGCGCGAGGGACCGTTCACGCGGCTGATGCCCGACGGCACCGTGATGCGGGTCTTCGAGGCGTCGCAGGAATATGGTCGCCGCGGGGTGCCGCTGGCGGTGCTGGCCGGGAAGAACTACGGCGCCGGCTCGTCGCGCGACTCGGCGGCCAAGGGGCCGGCGCTGCTGGGCGTCAAGGCGATCATCGCGCAGGGATTCGAGCGTATCCACCGCACCAACCTGGTCGGCATGGGCGTGCTGCCGCTCGCCTTCGACGAGGGCACGGACTGGCGGACGCTGGGGATGGACGGCTCGGAGGTGATCGACCTGCCCGACCTGACCGGCATCGGCGTCCTGTCGCGTATTCCCTGCGTTATCCGCCGCGCCGATGGCAGCAGCGTCGAGATCGGCCTGGCGGCGCGGCTCGAGACCGGCGAGGACGTGGACTACTGGAAGAACGGCGGCATCATGCCAACCGTGTGGCGCGAGATGGTGGGGGCAGCGGCATGAGCCAGCGTTTCATCCCCGCGGTGTTCTATCGCGGCGGCTCGTCCAAGGGCGTGTTCTTCCACGCCCGCGACCTGCCGCGCGGGCGGGCGGAGATCGAGCCGATCCTGCTTTCGGTCCTCGGCAGCCCGGACCCGAACGGGCGGCAGCTGAACGGGATGGGCGGGGGGATTTCGTCGCTCTCCAAGGCCGTCATCATCACGCCGTCCCAGCACCCGGACGCGGATGTGGACTACACCTTCGTGCAGGTCGCGGTGGACGAACCCGTCTGCGAATGGGGCGGCGTCTGCGGCAACCTGAGTTCCGCCGTCGGCCCCTTCGCGGTCGAGGAGGGGCTGGTCACGGCGGGCGACGGGCCGACCACCGTCCGCATCCACGAGACCTCGACCGGCAAGATCATCCACTCGCATTTCCAGAGCGTTGACGGGCGGCCCGCGGTAAAGGGCGACTTCGCCATCGCCGGGGTGACCGGGACGGGCGACCTGATCCGACTCGACTACCTCGACCCGGCGGGCGCGATCACCGGCAAGCTGCTGCCCACAGGCAACGTGATTGACGTGATTGAGATGCCGGACGGCAGCCGCGTGGAAGCTTCGATGGTGGACAGCTCGAACGCCTGCGTCTTCATCGAGGCCGCCGCGGTACGGCTCGACGGGACCGAAAGCCCTGACGCGATCGAGGCGCGCGGCGATGTCATGGCCCGGCTCGACGCGATCCGGCGGCAGGCGGGGGTGATGATGGGCCTCGGCCCCGCGCCGGAGGCACTCGGCATGTTCAACCCGCGCATCGCGGTAGTCTCGGCCCCTGCGGCCTTCACCAGTCTCGACGGCGCGCGGCACGAGGCGGGCAGCCACGACATCGCCACGCGGATGCTGTCGATGGGCCGCCCGCATCGCGCAGTGCCGCTGGCCTCGGCGCTGTGCCTCGGGGTCGCGGCGAAGATCGAGGGGACGCTGCCGCACCGCCTCTCGACCGCAATGGGCGAGGAGGTGCGGGTCGGCAATCCCTCGGGCATCATCTCGGTCGGCGCGAAGGTGCGGCGCGAGGGTGATGCCTGGATCGCCGAGAGTGCGGCGAGCTTCCGCACCGCGCGGCGGCTAATGCAGGGCGAGGTCGCGGTGGACTGACGCCGCCGAAATTGCGACGAAATTTCGGTCACGATCCTTCTACGAAGGATCGTCAGCGCCGCCCGCGCATGACCAGCGGCGCGCCGAGCAGCACCAGCATCACCCGGACGAGGTGATGCGTCACGACAAAGCCCAGATCCGCCCCGGCGATGATCGCCAGCGTCACCATCTCGGCCTGCCCGCCCGGCGCGAAGGCGAGGAAGCCCTCGACCGGGGGCGCGAGGCCGGTGAGGACCACGATCTCGGTGAAGATGCCGGCGAGCGCGGCCAGCAACAGCATGAAGGCGGCGGCCAGCGTCACGGTGCGGCGCAGCTCGCGCAGGGTGACGCCCACATATTGCACGCCGATGCCGAGACCGATCAGGAACTGCGCCGCCATCATCGCCTCGCGCGGCGGGCGGACGTGGATCAGCCCCGCCATCGACAGCACGCCCGCCACGATCAACGGTCCCAGGACCGCGGCGCCGAAGAGGCCGACCCGCTCGGCCCCCAACCAGCCGAGGGCGCCGGCGAAGATCATCAGCAGCAGCTCGACCAGCGGCACCTCGTTCAGCGGCGCGCCGATCGGGTTGATGAGGGTGGCGCCGTAGACCTGCGTCAGCACGATCGGGACGACCACCACGATCACCAGCACCCGCGTCGCATGGATCAGCGACAGCGCCCGCGTGTCGCCGCCCGCGGCCTCGCCGAAGATGACCATGTCGGCCGCGCCGCCCGGCATGGCGGCGAAGAAGGCGGTGACGCGGTCATAGCCGCCGAACCGCTGGAAGAAGGGCACGCCGACCGCCGCGATAGCGACGATATAGACCGGCATCAGCGCCACCGATCCCAGCATGTTCGGGATCAGCGAGACAACCGCAGGCGTCAGCGAGGCGCCGACCGCCACGCCGAGGACCGCCCGCGCCGCAACCGAAAGCCGCCCCATGCCCATCAGCGGCCAGCCCGCGAGGGCGGCGGCGAGGCAGGCGAACATCGGGCCGAACAGGAACGGAAGGGGGAGGCCGAGCAGCTGGAACAGCGCCACGCCCGCGGCGGCAGCAGCCAGCGTCAGCGCCCGTTGCCTCAGTCTCTCCCTGCGGCCCATGACCCCGGTTCACGTGCTCCCCGCCGCGACCCTGCGCGCGCGCCGCCAGCTCAGCACCGGCGGCACCACGAGGATCAGCACGCAGATCGTCACCAACACCGCCGAGAGCGGCGTCGAGACCAGCGCCATCGGGTCGCCCTGCCCGATGGCGAGGGCGCGGCGCAGCTGCACCTCGGCCATGGGGCCGAGGATCAGGCCGATCAGCACCGGCGCGATGGGGAAGTCATAGACCCGCATCACATAACCCATCAGCCCGACCCCGAACATCATCGCAAGGTCCATCCAGGAGTTCGCCACCCCCCAGATGCCCACGAGCGCGAAGATCAGGATGCCGGCGTAGAGATAGGGTCTCGGGATGAAGAGCAGCCTGACCCAGAGGCCGACCAGCGGCAGGTTCAGGATCAGCAGCATCAGGTTGCCGACATAGAGGGACGCGATCAGCGCCCAGACGAGATCGCCCGAGTTGATGAACAGCAGCGGTCCCGGCTGCAGCCCGTAGTTCTGGAACGCCGCGAGCAGGATCGCCGCCGTGGCCGAGGTCGGCAGGCCCAGCGTCAGCAGCGGGACCAGCACGCCCGCGGCGGAGGCGTTGTTGGCGGCCTCGGGCCCGGCGACGCCCTCGATCGCGCCATGCCCGAACTCCTCGGGGTGGGCGGTGAGGCGGCGCTCGGCCGCGTAGGAGAGGAAGGTCGGGATCTCGGACCCGCCGGCCGGCAGCGCGCCGATGGGAAAGCCGATCGCGGTCCCGCGCAGCCACGGCTTCCACGAGCGCCGCCAGTCCGCGCGCGTCATCCAGGCGCCGCCCGCAAGCGGGTTCAGGTTCGGCGGCTGCCCGGCGAAGCGGCTCGCGACATAGAGCGTCTCGCCGATGGCGAAAAGCGAGACCAGCACCACCGTCATCTCGACCCCGTCGAGCAGCGCCGGAAGGCCGAAGGTCAGCCGCTGCACGCCCGACTGCGAGTCGATGCCCATCAGGCCGAGGGCGAGGCCGATGAAGAGCGCGATGAAGCCGCGCACCCGCGAGGCGCCCAGAACGACCGAGACCGACAGGAATGCCAGCAGCATCAGCGCGAAATAGTCGGGCGGGGTGAAGATGAAGGCCAGCTCCGCGATCGGCGGCGCGAGGAAGGTCAGGCCCAGCGTGGCGATGGTCCCGGCGACGAAGCTGCCGATGGCGGCGGTGGCCAGCGCCGCCGCGCCGCGGCCCTTGCGCGCCATCTTGTTGCCCTCGAGCGCGGTCATCATCGACCCGCTTTCGCCCGGCGTGTTGAGCAGGATCGAGGTGGTCGAGCCGCCATACATCGCGCCGTAGAAGATGCCCGCGAACATGATGAAGGCCGAGGTCGGCGCGACATTGGCCGTGACCGGCAGCAGCAGCGCGATGGTCAGCGCCGGGCCGATGCCGGGCAGCACGCCGACGGCGGTGCCCATGAAGGTGCCGATCAGCGCCCACATCAGGTTGATCGGTTGCAGCGCGATGGCAAAGCCGTCGAACAGCGCGGCAAGGGCGTCCATGGTTCAGATCCCCGCGATCGGAAGGAGGCCGCCCAGCTGCACGCCGAGCAGGCGGAAGAGATACCAGGCGCCCAGCGACACGACGGCGCCGATCACCAGGTCGAGGGCGGGCCGGGGCGAGCGGAAGGCGCGGGTGATGAGCCAGAAGGCCAGCATGCAGGTGATGACGAAGCCGAGATGGCGCATCGTCAGCATCGGCACCGCCGCGCCCGCCGCCGCGAAGGCCAGGCCGTACCACGAGACGTGGTGATCGGCCGAGACATCCTCGGCCGACTGCTCCTCGAAGGGCACGCCGCCGCGGATCTGCAGCGCGAGGATCAGCGCGAGGATCACCAGACCCGCCCCGATCCCCACCACCGGCAGGCCGGGGCCGATATAGGCGTAGCGGTCGGTCAGGGGCAGCCGCAGCCCCTGCCAGACCCAGACAATGCCCCAGAGGGCCACCGCCGCCGCGAGCCAGTAGGGCCGCTTCTGCTGTTCCATCCGGGGCGCCCCTTTAGCTGGAAGGGCCGGGCGTGCGGCCCGGCCCGAAGGATCAGTCGATCAGGCCGATGTCGCGCAGAACGCCCGCCTGACGCGCCTTCTCCTCCTCGAGGAAGGCGACGAAGTCCTCCCCGGCGAGGAAGGCGTCCTCCCAGCCCTGGGTCTCCAACACCTTCTGCCAGGCCTCGCCCTCATGCATCCGGGTCAGCCGGTCGAGCCACATCTGCCGGCCCTCCTCGGACATGTCCGGGGCGCCGACCCAGCCGCGCCAGTTGCCGATCGCCACGTCGATGCCGGCTTCCTTCAGCGACGGCGCGTCGATGCCGGGGAAGCGTTCCTCCGAGGTCACCGCGAGGATGCGGATGCGGCCGGCGTCGGCCATGGGCTTGAACTCGCTGACGCCCGAGATCGCGGCCGTGATCGCGCCGCCACCGATGGCGGTGACGGCGTCGGCGCCGGAATCATAGGCGATGTAGTTGACCGCCTTCGGGTCCAGCCCGGCCCCCTGCGCGATCAGCGCCGCAGCGATATGGTCCACGCCGCCGGCCGAGCCGCCGCCGATCGAGACCCCGCCCAGATTCTCCTTCATCGCGGCCACCAGGTCGTCGATGGTCTGGAACGGGCTGTTGGTGCCCACCGCGACGACGCCGGTGTCGTTGATGAGCCGCGCGAGCGGCGTCACGTCCTCGAGCGTCACCGGCGAGTCGTTCAGCAGGATGCCGCCGACGAGGATCGAGCCCATCGACATGACGGCGTTGTCGTTGCCGCGGTTGGCGTTGACGAACTCCGCCAGGCCGATGGTGCCGCCGGCGCCGCCGCGGTTGGTGAAGGTCGCGCCATCGGTGAAGATGCCGTCCGCCGCCATCGCCTCGAAGGGCTGGCGCGCCATCGCGTCGTAGCCGCCGCCGGGGCCGCCGGGCGCCATCACCACCGCCGGGTCGGCCATGGCGAGCCCCGCCGTCGTCACCACCGCGGCCGCCGCGCCGATCAATGTCCGGATCATGAAACCGTTCTCCCTGTTGTCTGGCGCGTGCTGCGAGGCGCGCGCTCCGGTTCGTCCGCGCGAGTTGAGGCCAAAATCGCGGCTCGTGCAACGGGGTTGCTGGCAGGGCCCTGCCGGTTCGGTGACGGGAGGTCGAGGCTCGCCGACGCACACCGCCGCCCTTGGGATAGCGGTGCGGGTGGCGGCAAACCTGAACCAGCAGCCTGAGCCACGCGAGAGTCCGGTGTTATTCGATTTCCGTTTCCGACTGCGGTGAAAACGGGACGGTCAGGGATCCGCGATGAAATACGCATCGTAACACGCCAGTATAAAATCAGCGCAGGCTTCGGATCCCGACCGGAATTGCAAACATTGGAAAAAATGACCGCTCCTTGCAGGCTCGCGCATATCAAGCGGCCTCCTTCGACAACAAGTCTTGTCCCGATTACCCCCTCCTTGGGTTGAGATTAAGCGAGCGGCTTTCCGCCTGTCCAGAGAAAATCCGCATTCCGCATGGTCCGTGGTCCGAAATATGCTTCCTGCTAAAAAGACATGGCGTTGCGGAACACTCATGCGGAATTGAGCAACTCATAGTTGCAGCTTGTTTCCGTCCCTCTCCTTTTTCAAGAAAACGCCTGATCTCTCCCCGCGCCAAACGAGTCCCCGAGCCCGCCAACGCTCCGCTTGCCGGCGCCTGCCCGAGCCTTCCCCCGCATCGCCGCCCGGCTTTCGCGGCTGGCATCCCGCTTCCGCCCGGCGCTATGGAGGCGACGGAGGAGCCGGGAGACGCCATGCCGAGCTACGTCAGAAAGCCCAGACCGGCGCTGCTCGCGCGGCTGATCCATGCGGTTCTGATCTACGCCGGCGCGCTCGCCTGCGGCTTCGTTGCGCATTGGGTCAGGTTCCCGCTGCCCTGGATGTTCGGGGCCATGGTCTTCGCAGCGGCGGTGCGGCTCTTCGACCGGCCGGTGAACATCCCGGTGCAGAGCCGCCAGCTCGGCCAGATGCTTGTCGCAAGTTCGGTGGGGCTGTCCTTCACCCCCGAGGCGGTGCGGACGATGGGATCGCTGCTGGCGCCGATGGTCGGGGCGGCCATGGTCACGATCGGCCTCGGCTTCGTCGTCGCGGCGAGCCTCATGCGCATGGCGCGGGTCGACGTGGTCACGGCGGCGCTGTCTGCGATCCCCATGGGACCGGTCGAGAGCGCCAATCTCGCGGTGCGGCACGGCGTCTCGCCGGGGCCGGTGATCTTCGCGCAGACGCTGCGGATCATGCTGATCGTGACCGTCATCCCGCCGGTGATCGTGGCCCTCGACGGCAGCATCGGCGATCCGGTCGCGGTCCTCAGCGCCGTGCCGTGGACGCCCGGCGGCGCGCTGCTCCTCGCCGCCGCGGGGTTCGCGGGGGCGCTCGTCGCCCGCGCGGTGAGGATGGCGAACCCCTACTTCGTCGGCTCCCTCGGCGGCGCGGCGCTCGCGGCGGCGCTGAGCCTGCCGATCACCGCCCATCCCTATCCGGTTCTCGTGCTGGCGCAGGTGTTCCTCGGCGTCTGGCTGGGCGCGGTCTTCGACCGCGAGCTCCTGCTGCGGGCGCGCGGCTTCATCCCCGGCGCGATCGTGGCCTCGGCGCTGATGATCGCGCTCTGCATCCTGATGGGGCTGGGCCTCGCCTGGTGGACCCGTCAGCCATGGCAGGTGATGGTGCTGGCCACCGCGCCGGGCAGCGTCACCGAGATGGCGCTGACGGCCAAGATCCTGCAGGAGGGGCTGGCGGTCGTAACCGCCTTCCACCTCGTGCGGATCTTCATCATCCTGCCCTTTGCGGGGACGATCATCGGCCTCACCGACCGGCTGGCGCGCCACTGGGGCGTCGGCTCGGGGCGGGCCTGAACCGCGCATGGTGGTCAAGCCGGCAACGCCGTCATAGTCATCCGCTCACGACCCCTCCAGCCGACAGGAACCCACCCGGTGCACGACGCTTCGCTTCTGGAATACGCATGGCTCCTCGTCGCGGTCCTCGCCGCCGGGGCGCTCACCGGCCTCCTCGCCGGGGTTTTCGGCGTCGGCGGAGGCGCGGTCGCGGTGCCGATCCTCTACGAGCTGTTCCGCCTGCTCGAGGTCCCCGAGGCGGTGCGGATGCCGCTCTGCGTCGGCACCTCGCTCGCGATCATCATCCCGACCTCGATCCGCTCGTTCAACGCGCATCGGGCCAAGGGGGCGGTGGACCTCTCGATCCTCAGGGTATGGGCGGTGCCGGTGGTCGTGGGCGTGGTCATGGGCAGCGTCATCGCGCGCTTCGCCCCGGCCGCGGTGTTCATGGCGGTGTTCGTCCTCGTCGCCGGCGTCTCGGGGATCCGGCTGCTCTTCGGCAAGGACAGCTGGCGGCTGGGCGACGACATCCCCGGCCGGCCGGTGATGGTCGGCTACGGCTGGCTGATCGGGGTGCTGTCGGCGCTGATGGGCATCGGCGGCGGGCAGCTGTCGAGCATGTTCATGACCTTCTACAACCGCCCGATCCACCAGGCCATCGCGACCTCCTCTGGCCTGGGCATCCTGATCTCGGTCCCCGGCACCGTCGGCTACATCCTCGCCGGCTGGCCGCGCATGGCCGACTATCCCGAGGTGGCGGTGCTGCAGCCGCCGCTGGCGCTCGGCTATGTGTCGCTGATCGGGCTGGTCCTCTTCATCCCGACCAGCACGATGATCGCGCCGATGGGCGCTCGGCTGGCCCATTCCCTCTCCAAGCGCCGGCTCGAGGCCGCCTTCGGGATCTTCCTGCTGCTCGTCAGCCTGCGCTTCGCGGTGAGCCTGTTCGGCTGAGAGGACCGGACCGGCCGCTGCAGCTTGCGCACGTCGTCCTCGACAAAACGCCGCAACCCGTGACTAATTGACGCAGGGGCTGCGCGAACCTCTCCGATGCCGAGGCAGCGACCGCTCCGGAACGTCGAAGGCCGCACGAAGAAACGGGGGCCGGGGGAGGTCGTCGGGACCATGCTGGCGCATGCGCCGCAGAACGGTCGCCGGTGACGGTTCCGCCTCGCCCCCTCGTCAACAAACAGGGAGCAATCATGCCGTTCGCCAGACACCTCATCCTCGCCATGCTCGGAGGCGCGCTCTGCGCCACGGCCGCCATCGCCCACGAGAACGAGAACCCGGCCGTCGAGGCGCGTCATTCGCAGATGCATCTGCACGCGTTCAACCTCGGCATCCTCGGCCGCATGGCCCAGGGGCAGGCCGAGTACGACGCTGAACTCGCCCAGGTCGCCGCCGACAACCTCGCCGTGATCGCGGGCACCGACTGGCACGCCTATTTCCCCGAGGGCACCGCCGTGGGCGAGGTCGAGGACACGCGCGCGCTGCCGGCGATCTGGACGAACATGGCCGATTTCGAGGCCAAGCAGCAGGCGCTGGCCGACGCCGCCAAGGCCATGGCCGGCGTCGCCGGCACCGACCTTGCCTCGGTGCAGGGCGCGATGGGCGCGGTGGGCGAGACCTGCAGCGCCTGCCACAAGGCCTACCGCCAGCCGGATTGATGCGGAGGCTGCACCGTTTCGGACTGATCCTGGCCGCGGCGGCGATCCTCGCCGTCGCGATCCTCTGGTTTCTCACGCGGCCGGGCAGCGTCTCGGCCGCGGAACTCTCCGGCCTGACCGCCGACCCGGTGCGCGGCGAATACGTCTTCCACGGCGCCGGCTGCGCCTCCTGCCACAGCGCGCCCGGAGCCGAGGGCGAGGACCAGCTGCGGCTCGGCGGCGGGCAGGCTTTCGTCAGCGACTTCGGCACCTTCTACGCCCCCAACATCTCTCCCGACCCCGAGCACGGGATCGGCCGCTGGAGCGACGCCGACCTGGTGAACGTGCTCCTCCATGGCATTGGGCCGGAGGGGCACCTCTATCCGGCGATGCCCTATGACGCCTATGAGGAGATGACGCTGAACGACATGGTGTCGTTGCGCGCCTTCATGGCGACCCTGCCAACCGTGGCGAGTGAAAACCGGGCGCATGAGGTGCCGTTCCCGTTCAACATCCGCCGCGCGCTCGGCCTCTGGGACCTGATGTTCGTCCGGGACGGCTGGGTGGTGACGGCGGTCCCGCCCGACGCCGAGACCGGCCGCTACATCGCCGAGGCCCTCGCCCATTGCGGCGAGTGCCACACGCCCCGCAACGCGTTCGGCGGCTTGCAGCGTGGCGCCTGGCTCTCCGGCGCGCCCAACCCGGCCGGCGAGGGGCGGGTGCCGAACATCACGCCGGGACGGCTGACCTGGTCGGAGGACGAGATCGCGGCCTTCCTGCGCTCGGGCTTCACGCCCGATTTCGACACCGCCGGGGCGCAGATGGCCGAGGTGGTCCGCTCGCTCTCGAACCTGCCCGAGGAGGACCTGCGCTCGGTCGCGCGTTACCTGAAGGCGGTGCCCGCGGTGGAGTAGGCGCAGCTTAACGGCGCATCGAGTAGTCCAGCCCGTCGAGCTGCCCGAAGAGGTCTGCCTTCTGCCCCTCCGTCAGCGGCAGCAGCGGCGGGCGCGGCTGGTCCCATTCCGGCGCCCCGTGAAAGCGCCCGGCCACCGCCTTCAGCGCGGCGATCATCGGGAACTTCGACACGGTCGCGCGGACCGCGTTGACCTGGCCTTGCAGGACCTCGGCACCCTCGTCCTGCCAGCCCTCGGCCAGCTTCGCGATCTGGCCTGCATTGATGTTGCAGGTGGCCGAGATGCACCCGGCCGCGCCGAGGCTCATCGCCTCGCGAAGATTGATCTCGTTGCCGCAGAACACGCCCCAGCCGGGCAGCATCTCCATGATCTGCTTGGTATAGCCGAAGTCGCCCGAGGAATCCTTGATGCCGACCACCTGCCCCGGGTAGCGCGCGACCAGCCGCTCGATCAGCGGCAGCGAGAAGCCGACCTGCGCCACCGGCGGGATGTGGTAGAGATAGACCCGCAGCCGCGCATCGCCGACACGCTCGATCAACTCGGCCACGAAGCGGAAGATGCCCTCATCCTCGACGCCCTTGTAGTAGAACGGCGGCAGCAGCAGCACCCCGCCGCAGCCGAGCCTCGCGGCCTTGCGCGACAGCTCCACCGCATCGGGCAGCGCGCAGGCACCGGTGCCGGGCATCATCCGCGCGGCCGGGATGCCGGCGCCGACGAGATGGTCGAGGATGTCGGATTTCTCGGGCACGCTGAGCGAGTTGCCCTCGCTGTTGGTGCCGAAGACCGCGAGACCCGAGCCCTGCTCGAGGAGCCAGCGGCAATGCTGCTCCAGCAGCCGCAGGTCGGGCCGCAGCCCGGCGTCGAAGGGGGTGACGACTGGCGTGAGAACGCCGCGGAGTTCAGGGGCTGTCATGATCGGGGTATCCGTCAGGAGGGCTGCTGCCCCCGGCGTCCCTGATCCTCGCGGCCGGGTCAAGCATCTCGGGTGGAAGAGGTCCGACATCAGCAGCAGCCCGAGCTGCGTTCGCCGCCGGTCCCATCTCGCCCTCAGCGCCGCCCGGATCGTAGACGTCGGGGGCGCGACCGAGGCTCGCCAGCCGCTGCATCTCGACCCTGAGCGACAGGACCTCGTCGTTGAGCGCGGCGACCTGCTCCTCGCGCCGTTGGAGGGCACCGACGAACTCGTCGAGGCGAACCGGCTCCTGCGGGAGCTGCTGGGAACCGATGCCGTCCGGCCGCATGAGGATGCACGTGACGGGCAGCGGGTGGAGATCCGCAGCTCGGATGCCCGGCTGTTTCGGAGATGTTCAGGGCACAAATGCAAACGGCCTCCCGAGGGAGGCCATCGCGCGTCTGAGTCAAGTTTCGGTGCTAGCGGGCACAGGATTTGATCACTGTTTCTCTTGAGCTAACGTCCCGAGAACCGCGCCACGCGCTTCTCCAGCAAGGCTGAGACCGCCTCGCGCTGGTCGGCGCTCGACTGGACAATGGCCTGATAGGCGGCGGCCAGCTCCAGTGCCGTGTCGAGGTCGGATTCCGCCGATTGCCGCAGCAGGCGCTTGTTCAGGCGCAGGCTCTTCGGCGGGAAGCCGGCGATCTGGCTGGCGAGGTCCATGGCGGTATCCACAAGCGCATCGGCCGCGACGATCTGGCTGACGACGCCCCAGCGTTCGGCCTCCTCGGCGTCGAGCACGCGGCAGGTCAGCGCCAGTTCCATCGCCCGCGCCCGGCCGATCACGCGCGGCAGGAACCAGGCCCCGCCGTCGCCCGAGATCAGGCCGACGCGCAGGAAGCTCTCGGCGAATGTCGCTTCGGGCGCAGCGATGCGGATGTCGCACATGCAGGCGAGGTCCAGACCGGCGCCGATGGCGGTGCCGTTCACCGCCGCGATCACCGGCACGTCGAGCGCATGGAAGGCGCGCGGCATCCGCTGGATATGGCGGCGGTAGCCCTCCTGCATCTCGTGCGGGGCGCCGGTGAACATCGGATGGGTGCCATCGCGCATGTCCTTCACGTTCCCGCCGGAGGAGAAGCTGGGACCGGCGCCGGTCACGACGATGCAGGACAGGCTCTCGTCGGCATTGGCGTTCTCGAGGAACGGCAGCAGCAGGTCGAGGACGGGGCCGGAAAGTGCATTGCGCGACTTTGGCTCGTTCAGGGTCACGCGGGCGATGGCGCCCTCGCGTTCGATGATGACGGGCGCGTCACCCATGCTGCGTCTCCTCAGTATCGACGATATGGGACCAGAGCCCGCGCGCATCCGCGACCGCGGCCTGGCCGATCCCGGCTTCGAGCGCGGCCTGCCGGCCCCAGGCGTCGCGCCAGACCCAGAGCTTCTTGCTGTAGTGGTGCAGCACATGCTCCTCGGTGAAGCCGATGGCGCCGAGAACCTGGTGCGCGGTGGCCGTCACCACGCTCGCGGCGCGACCCGCCTGCACCTTGGCCGATTGCCAGAGGATCGGCCGCGACCAGCCGCCATCGGCCGCGCGGATCGCGCCCGCGACGGCGGCCTGCGCGACGGTCTGCTCGGAGGCCGCCTCCGCGATGCGGTGCTGGATCGCCTGAAAGGCGGCGAGCGGACGGCCGAACTGACGGCGGGTGTTGGCATATTCGATGGTGATCTCGCAGGCCCGCTGCATCGCGCCGAGCATGGCTGCCGCCGTGAGGCAGGCGCCCTGCATTCGCAGCCGGTCCTCGATGCCGGCGAGGCTGTGTGTTTCGATCGCCTCGCCGGTGGGGCGGACCCACGGGCGGTGGTCCAGCGCCGTCACGGCGGGCTCGGCCGCGTGCAGCGTCAGCGTGTCGGCGGCCACGAGCGCTATCCGCTCGGAAGGACCCTCGGCCAGCTGCGCGCCCGGCGCGGCAAGGGCGAACGGCCCCTCGATCGGCAGCGTCGGGGCCAGCAGCAGCGTCACCACCGGCAGCGGTGCCGCGTGATAGCCCGCGCGCCAGGCAATGATGGCGGCGTCCTCCAAGGTCGCACCCATGCCCCCGTCCGCCTCGGGCACGAGGGCGAGCGGGAGCCCGGCTTCCACGGCGGCTTCGGCCAGCCGCTCGGGCAGGGTCGCGTCGGCGCGGGCCAGGGGATCGGCGAGGAACTGGCCGAACATCCGCTCGGCCATGTCATCGAGGAGGCGGGCGTTCTCGCTCATCTGAGGCCAAGCTCCCGTGCAATGATGCCCTTCAGGATCTCGCGCGTGCCGCCGCGCAGCGAGTAGCAGGGCGCGTTCAGGATCGCGGTGGCGAGCGTCGCCGCGGGCGTGTCGCCATCCAGCGCGGGCATGATGTCCATGAGCCGCCGCGCGACCTCGGGAATGTCCTGCTCGAGCGTGGTGCCGAGGTCCTTCATCACCGTGGCGATGCCGCCGACCTTCTCGCCCCGGCCGAGCATCGCGTTGATCTGCAGCGAAAGCTGGCGGATCGCCGTCAGCCGGGCGACCAGCCCACCCAGTTCGGCGATGCCACGCGGGTCGCGGGTCTCGGCCAGCATCTGCGCCATGACCGCGAGGACGCCGAAGGACGAGAGGATGCGGTCGGGGCCGGAGCGTTCGAAAGCCAGCTCCGCATTGACGAGCGCCCAGCCGTCGCCGCCCTGCCCCAGCAGGTGGTCGGCCGGAACGAAGACGCTGTCGAAGGTGATCTCGTTCAGCTCCTCCTCGTCCGCGAGGTTCCGCAGCGGCCGCACCGTGATGCCGGGGCTGTCCATCGGCACGACCAGCTGCGACAGGCCGGCGTAGCGGTCCTCACCCTTTGGCGCCGTGCGGCAGAGGCAGATGATGTATTCGGCGTGCTGCGCGTTCGTGGTCCAGATCTTGCGCCCGTCGAGGCGAAAACCGCCCTCGACCGGGTCGGCCCTGGTTCGGATCGAGGAGAGGTCGGAGCCGCTGTCCGGCTCGCTCATGCCGATGCCGAAGGTGATCTCGCCCCGCGCCACGCGCGGCAGGATCGCGCGCTTCACCGCCTCGGAGCCGTGGCGCAGGATCTGCGGCGCCGACTGGCGGTCGGCGATCCAGTGCGAGCCGAGCGGCGCGCCCGCGGCCAGCATCTCCTCGCAGACGACGTAACGCTCCCAGGCGCTGCGACCATGGCCGCCGAACTCCGGCGGCAGGGTCATGCCGACATAGCCGCGCGCGGCGGCGCGGAGCGAGAAACCGCGGTCCCATGTGGTCCAGCCCTGCCGGCCGGGGCGGATCGCGCCGCTCTCGCGTTCCTCGGCGAGAAAGGCGCGGACCTCGGCGCGCAGCGCGGCGGCGGGGTCATGCACCTCGGGCTGGGCGTCGGGATGCGGAAACAGGCGGAACATGGACATCCTTCCTCCCCCGAGGTCACGGCCTTTGGGGTCGGCTTACGGCAGGGATGGCGGGATGGCAATCAGCAATTCTTCATGCCGAAGAATCTTCTCCATCGGGAATGAAGGGCGCATGGTTCCCCTGTTCTCGATAGGAAATCCGGTTATACAGGGGCAAAGCCCGCCCCGAAGCAGTGAGATGGTGATGCCCGACAGCCTGACCGACGACGACGCCGACGTGGTCGCGGCACCGAAGCGCCGGGGCGGCCCTCCGGCCGCGAACGGCGAGGCCATGTCCTCCGGCAAGATGGTCGGCGCGGTCGTCGCGGCGATCAAGATCCTGCAATTCATGGCCGCCGCCCGCGAGCCGCTGGGCGTCTCGCGCATCGCCAAGGAAACCGGGCTGAACACCTCGACCACCTTCAACATCCTGCGGACGCTGATGCTCTACGACTTCGTGCAGTTCGAGCAGCTGTCGAAGACCTACACGCTGAGCCTCGGCATCCTCGGGATCGCGCAGGCGGCGATGTCGATCGGCGGCGACATCGGCACTGTGCGCCCGGCGATGGAGCGGCTGGCGCAGGAGCATGGCGTGACCGTGACGCTGTGGCAGCCGACCGGGCGCGACCGCAAGATCCTCATCATGGCGGCGCAGCCGCGCAGCTCCATGCGGATCCAGATGGCCGTGGGCCAGCGACTGCCGCTGCTGATCGGCGCCACCGGCCGCATCTTCGCGGCCTTCAGCGAGATGAGCGTGGACGAGATCCGCCGCCAGTTCGAGGCGATCCGCTGGAACGGTCCGCTGACCTTCAAGGAGTTCATGGAGCAGGTGGCCGAGGCGCGCGAGCAGGGCTGGGCGGAGGATGCCGGCAACTTCGCGCAAGGGACGGTGCTGCTTTCGACGCCGATCCTCGACCAGGACGGCCATGCCGCGCTTGCGGTGACGGCAAACATGTTCGCCGGGCAATACGACCCCGAGCGCGCCAAGGACATCATCCGCGACCTGGAGGGCTTCTCGCGGCAGGCGGCGCGCGCCCTGCCCGGTTAATCGAGGCTCCGCGCGAAGGCGCCCCGGCCCACCAGCCGGTCCTCCTGCTCCGCCGTGCCGGTGTTGCGGTTCGAGGGCAGCGCCGCGATGTGGGCCATTGCGCGCCGCGTCGCGGGCCGGGCCTCGATGCGGCGGAACCAGGCGGTCAGGCGCGGATGGCCGGGCGCGTCTATCGCCATGTGCGGGAAGCGCGTGCCGAAGAGCCGCGCCTCGATCGAGACCCAAGGCCAGACCGCCACATCGGCGACGGAATACTGGGCCCCGCCGAGCCACGGGCTGACAGCGAGCCGCTCCTCCAGCCGGTCATAGACCAGCCGCGCGGCCGAGGCGAACCGCGCGAGGCCGTAGGCATCATGACTGCCGTCACGGGCGAAATGGTTGAGCTGGCCCCAAACCGGGCCGACCGTGCTCGTCTGGTACATGAGCCATTGCAGCACTTCGGCGCGACGCCGCGGCTCGGTCGGCAGCAGATGGCCGAAGCTCTCGGCCAGATGGATCAGGATCGCACCGGATTCGGCGATCACCAGCGGCTCGTCGGCGGCATGGTCCACCAGAACCGGCACCCGCTGCAGCGGGTTCAGACGGGTGAACTCGGGGGCGAAATGCTCGCCCCGGTGGACGTTGAGCGGCACCATCCTGAACGGCTGCCCGACCTCCTCGAGCATGAGGATGGCCTTCTGCACATTCGGGCTGAGACTGCCGTAGAGCGTGAAGCGCGGCGCGCTCAACGCGGCGCCGCTTCCGGCGCCTTCCACTCGCGCGAGCCGGCGATGTTCTCGGGCGACAGGATCGCGCTGATCGAGCCGGCCTCCTCGGGGGTCAGGTGGATACCCACCGCACCCACGTTCTCCTCCAGGTATTTCACCCGCTTGGTGCCGGGGATCGGCACGATGTCGTCGCCCTGCGCGAAAAGCCATGCCAGCGCCACCTGCCCCAGCGTGCAGTTCTTGGCGGCGGCGATGACCTTCACCTGTTCGAGCAGCGCGAGGTTGCGGTCCATGTTCTCGCCCTGGAACCGCGGCGCGTTCTGGCGCAGGTCGTTGGCGTCGAGCGAGGCGGCCGACGTGATGGCGCCGGTCAGGAAACCGCGGCCGAGGGGGCTGTAGGGCACGAAGGTGATGCCCAACTCCCGGCAGGTCGGCAGCACCTCGGCTTCCACGTCGCGGTGGAAGAGCGAGTATTCAGACTGCAACGCCGCGATCGGATGGACCGAGGCCGCCCGGCGCAGGATCTCGGGGCCGACTTCCGACAGGCCGATGGCGCGGATCTTGCCCTCCTGCACCAGCTCCGCGAGGTCGCCCACCGTGTCCTCGATCGGGCGGCGGGCGTCCATGCGGTGGACGTAGTAGAGATCGACCACGTCGGTGCCGAGCCGCCTCAGCGAGCCTTCCAGCGTCCGGCGCATGTAGTCGCGCGAGTTGTCGAGCTCGCGGTCGTGGAGGCTGCCCGAGGGACCGTCCGGGTCGCGCACGACGCCGAATTTCGACGCGATCACCAGCCGGTCGCGCTTGCCGCGGGCGAAGCGGCCGATCAGCTCCTCGTTATGACCGCGGCCATACATGTCCGAGGTGTCGAAGAGGGTGACGCCCAGTTCCAATGCCCGTTTGAGCGTGGCCTGCGACACCGCCTCGTCCTGCGGCGGGCCGTAGAACTCGGACATGCCCATGCAGCCGAGGCCGAGGGCGCCGCAGGAGATGCCGGAATTGCCGAGTGCGACCTGTCTCATCGCGTCCCCCTCACAGCCGTTCGATGATCGTGGCGGTCCCGAGACCGCCGGCGCAGCACATCGTCTGAAGGCCGTAGCGACCGCCGCGACGCTCAAGCTCATGGAACAGCGTTGTCATCAGCCGCGCGCCCGAGCCGCCGAGCGGATGGCCGAGCGCGATGGCACCGCCGTTGACGTTCAGCTTCGCCGGGTCGGCTCCGGTTTCCTTGAGCCACATCAGTGGCACCGGCGCGAAGGCCTCGTTCACCTCGTAGAGGTCGATGTCGTCATGAGCGAGACCGGCACGATCCAGCACCTTCGCCGTCGCCGGCACTGGCCCCGTCAGCATCAGTTCCGGGTCCGAGCCCACCGTCGTCGCCTGCACCACTCGCGCACGCGGACGCAGGCCCAGCCGCCGGGCCGTCGCCTCCTCCATCAGCAGCAGCGCGGCGGCTCCGTCCGAGATCTGCGAGGCGTTGCCGGCCGTCACCCGGCCGTCCGGGCGGAAGCTGGTCTTCAGCGTGGCGAGCTTCTCGCGGCTGGTGTCGCGGCGGATGGTCTGGTCGGCGCCGAGGACAGGGACCGTGATCTCGGCGTCCTTCTCGCCCCATTCAGCCACGTCGACCGGCACGATCTGGTCGTCGAAGCGCCCGGCATCGGCGGCCGCTGCCGCGCGCTGATGGCTGGCGAAGGCGTAATCGTCCAGCATCTCGCGGGTCAGCTGCCAGCGGTCGCAGATGCGCTCGGCCCCCTCGCCCTGCGAGGTCAGCTCGTAGCGGTCGAGCCACTTGTGGCCGAACGGCTCGCCGTGGATGTCGCGGTTCGAGCCCATCGGCACCCGGCTCATCGCCTCGGCCCCACCTGCGACCACGATGTCCGCCTGCCCCGCGGCGATCATCGCGTGGGCGAGATGCACCGAAACCTCGGACGAGCCGCATTTGCGGTCTACCGTCAGGCCCGGCACGGTCTCCGGCCAGCCCGCCGACAGCAGCGCGGTGCGGCCGATGTTGGCGCTCTGCTCGCCGATCTGGGTGACGCAGCCGAAGATCACGTCATCGACCAACGCCGGATCGAGCCCGTTGCGCTCGGCCAGCGCGCGCAGCACCACGGCGCTGAGGTGGTCGGCACGGACCGGCGCCAGCGCGCCCCGGAAGCGGCCGACCGGCGTGCGGACGGCATCCACGATCACGACGTTGCGCATCAGACCGGCCTCAGCCCCGAGCCGGGCACCTTCTGCCCGTCCTCGTATCTGTAGACGCCATGCCCGACCTTGCGGCCGTAGCGGCCGGCCTTGACCATCTTCGAGATCAGCGGGCAGGGCCGGAACTTCTCGCCCAGCGTCTGGTGGAGGTAGTGCAGCACCGAAAGGCGCGTGTCCCAGCCGGTCAGGTCGCCCAGTTCCAGCGGCCCCATCGGGTGGTTGAACGCCAGCCGCAGCGAGGTGTCGATGTCCTCAGCCGTGGCGACGCCCTCCGACAGCATCCACATCGCCTCGTTGCCGAGCATGGCGGACATGCGACTGGTGGTGAAGCCAGGCGCCTCGTTGACGAGGATATGGGTCTTGCCCATCCCCTCGGCCCAGGCGCGGGTGCGGGTCACGGTCTCGTCGGTGGTCTGCAGGCCCCGAATGACCTCGCAGAGCTTCATCTTGTGGACCGGGTTGAAGAAATGCATCCCGATCACCCGGCCGGGATTGTTGACCGCCGAGGCGAGCTCGGTGATCGACAGCGCCGAGGTATTGGTGGCGATGACCGCGTCCTCGCCGGCTGCGTCGGCGGCGGTCTTGAGGATGTCGAGCTTGATCTTGAGGTTCTCGGTCGCCGTCTCGACCACCAGATCGGCCCCGGCGGAGGCTGCCGCGAGATCCTTCGAAAGGGTCAGCCCGCCCTCGACCTGGCCGCGCATGGCGGCGTCGACCTTGCCGCGCTTCACGCCCTCGTCGATGATGCCGAGGATGGCGGTTTTCGCCTTCTCCAGCTGCCCCTCGCTCACATCCACCAGCACGACCGGATGGCCGGCGACAGCAAAGCCGTGAGCGATGCCGAGGCCCATCTGGCCGGCCCCCACCACGGTGATCCGATCGTTTGTCGGCACGGAATTGATCTCCTTCGGGATTATTCGCCGGTGAACCGCGGCGGGCGCTTCTCGGCAAAGGCGGCGGCGGCCTCGGTCTTGTCGGCGGTGCCGCTGAGCAGCGCAAAAAGGCTGCGTTCCAGCGCCATGCCGGCGGCGAGATGCAGGTCGGCGCCGGAGCGCGCGGCTTCCTTGACGTAAACGGTCGCGGCGGGGGCGCGGGCGGCGATGCGCGCAGCCAGCTCCACTGCCTCGGCCAGCAGGCTTTCACGGTCCTTCGCCAGCCGCGTGACGAGGCCGATGCGATGCGCCTCCGCGGCGTCGATCCGGTCGCCGGTCAGCAGCAGGTCCAGCGTGCGCCCGAGGCCGAGGATGCGATGCATCCGCTGCGTGCCGCCCGCGCCGGGGATCAGGCCGAGCCCGGTTTCGGGCAGCGAGAAGCTCGCGTCGGGCGAGGCCATGCGGATGTCGCAGGCGAGCGCGATCTCGAGGCCCCCGCCGAGGCAGAAGCCGTGGACCGCGGCGATGACGGGCGTGGCGCAGCGGTCGAAGGAATCGACCCAGGCCCGCCCCATCATCTCGCGGCGCACGGCTACGGGGCTGCGCGGGGCGCGCGGCTCGGTGATGTCGGCGCCGACGCAGAAACCGCGGCCCTCGCCGCCATGAATGACGATGGCCCGCACCTCGGGGTCCTCGTCCAACGCGGCGAGCGCGTCCGGCAGACCGCCGCGAATCGCGTTGTTGATCGCGTTCATCCGCTGCGGGCGGTTCAGCGTGAGAACCGCGACCGCGCCCTCGCGGGTGACGACGATCGCCTCGGCTCCGTTCGGTTGCATCCCGTCAGGCACTCCGCACCGCCTTTCCTTCAGAGCCCAAGCGCACACCGGCGCGGTTCCGGTCCCAGGTCTCGGAGGTCACGCCACGCTCGCGCAGGTCCTTCTTCTTGACCTTCTCGGAGGGTGTCTGCGGCAGGCTGTCCATCACCTCGATGTAGCGGGGCACCATATGCGACCCCATGCGATCGTCGCACCAGGCGATCAGCGCCGCGTGGTCGAGCGTCTGCCCGTCGCGCATGATGATGCAGGCCTTCACCTCGTCCTCGCCCGCCTTCTCGTCGGCACGCACGCCGATCACCGCGACCTCGGCCACGCCGGGGAAGGTGCGGATGACGCTCTCGACCTCGAAGGAGGAGATGTTCTCGCCGCGCCGGCGCAGCGCGTCCTTCACGCGGTCCACGAAGAAATACCAGCCGTTCTCATCCCGGCGCATGGCGTCGCCAGTGTGGAACCAGAGGTTGCGCCAGGTCTCGACCGTCTTGTCCGGCTGGCCATAATAGCCGCTGGAGATGGTGCCCGGATGCTTGTGGCGGATCAGCAGCTCGCCGATCTCGCCCTCGGCCACCGGCTCGTCGGTCTCGGGATCGGCGAGGCGGACCTCGAACCACTGATCCATCAGCACGCCCGACGCGCCTTCCGGCCGCTTCGCGCCGCGCGGGGTCTGGAAGATGTTCGAGATCTCGGTCTGGCCGAACCCGTCCACGAACTCGATCTCGCCGAAACGCTCGGTGAACTCCCTCGCCAGATCGAAGGCCAAGGGCGCGGCATAGATCGTCCGCAGCTTGTGGTCGCGGTCCTCGGGCGAGGGCGGCGTGGCGCAGATGAAGGCCATCGTGGCGCCGATCAGGTTCGACACCGTGGCACCAGAGCGCCGCGCGCGGCCGAAATAGTCCGAAGCCGAGAACTTGGGGTAGAGGACGCAATGGGCGCCCGCGATCAGGCAGGGATAGATGGTCAGGAACTGGGCGTTGCCGTGGAAGAACGGGAACGCCGTCATGTAGACGTCATCCTCGGTCAGGCCGACAAGCTGCACGTCCTCCTCCGCGAAGAAGTAGAACTGCGAATGGGGCATATCGACCCCCTTCGACCAGCCGGTGGTGCCCGAGGTGTAGATGATCGCCGCCCGGTCTTGCGGTGTGACCTCCACGCCGGGGTTGGCGGTGTTGTCGGTCCAGAGTTCGTCGAAGGCGCGGGTTTCGACCCGGCCCAGCGCGGGCTCCGCCTCGTCCAGCAGGTAGCAGCGCGTCAGATGCGGCACCTCGGCCTCAACCTCGACCAGGCGCGGCAGCAGCTCGGCGCAGGTGACGATGGTCTTCGCCTTCGAGAGATTGAGTTGATGCACGAGGAAGGCGCCCTTCTGCACCGGGCCGACCGGCACCTCGACCGCGCCGATCTTCTGCAGCGCCCACCAGAGCAGCACGAATTCGAGGCTGTTGGGGAGGTAGAGGACGACCAGGTCGCCCTTGCCGATCCCCGCCGCGGCCAGGCCATGCGCCAGCCGGTTCACGCGGGCGTTGGCCTCGGCGAAGGTGAGGATCTCGCCCTCGTCGGTCCACTGGATGCAGGGGCGGTCGGCGCGGTGGACGGCCTGATGCTCCAGCACCCTGGGCAGAACCCACATGTCGCGCGGGAAATGCGGGGTGAAATGCGGGTAGGTCAGCACCGACATCGGTCAAGCTCCCATCCTCGGCCGGCGGACCGGACCGGCGCATGGCCGTCGCGCCATGGCTCCTCCGGCGGAACCTCTAGCAAGCACGGCTTGTCTGGGCAAGCGTAATTCTTCATGTAGAAGATGTTTCGGTATTGCGATAGAACGGCGGCCGCAGCGGTTGCGCGCGGAGGAGGAACGATGGACTGGACACTCTGGCAATGGCCGTTCTTCGAGCCGCGCCACCATGAGATCGCCGAGCGCGTCGCCGCCTGGCGCAGCCCCGTGCATGACCATGAGGTCACGGAGGCCAGCCTGCCCGAAGCCTGCCGCGAGGTCGCGGCCTCGCTGGCGCAGGCCGGGTTCCTCGACCTCGTCGTTCCCCGCGAGGGCGAGGCCATCGACCTGCGCGCCGTCTGCCTCGCGCGCGAGGGGATCGGCTACCACTCGGCGCTGGCCGACTGCGTGCTGGCGATGCAGGGGATCGGTGCGGGCGCCATCGTTCAGGCCGGCAACGCGGCGCAGAAGGCGCTGCTCGACGGCTTCCGCGACGGCAGCAAGATCGCCGCCTTCGCCCTGACCGAACCGCGATCGGGCTCGGACGTGGCGGGGCTGGAAACCACGGCCGCGCGCGACGGCGACGATTATGTGCTTAACGGTGAGAAGGCCTATATCTCGAACGCGCCCTTCGCCGACCACTATGTCGTGCTGGCCCGCACCGGCGAGGCCCCCGGCGCACGCGGACTTTCGGCCTTCTCAGTCCCGGCCGACACCCCCGGCCTGATCGCCGGCGAGGCAACGGCCCTGATTGCCGCCCATCCTGCTGGCCCGCTGCGCTTCGACAACTGCCGCATTCCCGCCTCCGCCCTGATCGGCGAGGCCGGGCGCGGCTTCCACCTGGCGATGGGGGTCTTCGACACCTTCCGCACCTCGGTCGGCGCCTTCTCGATCGGCCTCGCCCGCCGCGCCTTCGACGAGACCGTGGCCCGGGTGCGCGAGCGCGGGCTTTTCGGGGCACCGATGGCGGAACTGGCGGGGGTCCAGGACCAGATCGCCGCGATGAACGTCGAGATCGAGCTCGGGGCGCTCGCCGTCTATCGCGCGGCCTGGGCCAAGGACACCACCGGCGGGCGCTGCACGCGCGAGGTCTCGATGGCGAAGCTGGTGGGGACCGAGAACGCGGGACGCGCCGTGGACCGGGCGGTCCAACTCTGGGGCGGGCTGGGCGTCACGCGAGGCTCGATCATCGAGCAACTCTACCGCGAGGTGCGTGCCGCGCGTATCTACGAAGGCGCATCGGAAGTGCAGCAACTGGTCATCGGCCGCGCCGTGCTGAAGGGTGCCCCATGATCCGCCGCAAGACCGCCATCGCGGGTCTCGGCGCCACGCCTTACTGGAAGCGAGGACAGTCGGCGCCGCGCACGATGAACGAACTCGTGGGCCAGGCGATCATCGCCGCCTGCGCCGACGCCGGGCTTGAGGTGACGGAGGTGGACGGCCTTGCCTATTACTCGGGCGGCTTCGACTCCTCCTATCTGATGGAGACGCTGGGCATCCCCGAACTGCGCTTCTCGGCCATGCTGACCGGCTCCGGCGGCGGCTCGGCCGGGGCGGTGGGGCTGGCCGCCGCGGCAGTGGTCGCCGGCCTGGCGAAGCACGTGATCGTCGTCGGCGGCAACCAGCAGGGCGAGGTCCGCTTCGGGTCGATCACGAAAAGCTACGACCGCACGCCGGCGAACGCCTTCTTCGAGGCTGCCGGGCTGATCGGGCCGGGGCACATGTTCGCGCTGCTGGCCCAACGGCAGATGCATGACTACGGCTACACGCGCGAGATGTTCGGCGCGGTGGCGATCAACGCACGCGAGAACGCGATGGAGCATCCGCTGGCGCTGATGAAGAAGCCGCTGGACATGGACCTCTACCTCAGCGCGCCGCCGATCGCCGATCCGCTCTGTCTCTATGACTTCTGTCTCGAGTCGGACGGTGCGATCGCGGTCCTCGTCACCTCGACCGAGCGCGCCCGCGACCTGCGCCGCAAGCCGGTGATCGTGCAAGGGTCCACGCATGGCGGCGAGCGGGGCTGGGGTCGGTCGCTCTACTGGATGAACATGCCGGCGGGGCAGTTCCTGTCCTCGGGCCATCGCAGCGTGGCCCGCGATCTCTACGCCCAGACGGGCGTGGGGCCGGAGGACATCGACGTGGCGCAGATCTACGACCACTTCACCCCGCAGGTGATCGCCCAGCTCGAGGATTACGGCTTCTGTAAGCCCGGCGAGGGGGGCGGGTTCGTGCTCTCGGGCGCGATCCGGCGCGGCGGCAGCCTGCCCATCAACACCGACGGCGGGCAGCTGTCAGGGGCCTATGTCTGGGGCATGACCCATATCCGCGAGGCGGTCGAGCAGATGCGCGGCACCGCGCACCACCAGATCGCCGGGGCCGAACTTGCGCTCGTGACCGGCGGCCCCTCCAACGCGCCGATGAGCGGCCTGATCCTGGCGGAGAGTTGAGATGTCCGAGATCGCCGTCAGCCCGCCCGAGGCGCTCTTCACCCTCGCGACCGACCGCTGGACCGCGCCCTTCTGGGAGGCCGCGCGCCAACGCCGCCTGACCGCCTGCCGCTGCGGCAACTGCGGCGCCTTCCGCATGCCGCCGACACCCTTCTGCCCGGAATGCCGCTCGCAGGAGGTGGAGTGGCCGGATCTGCCCGGCACGGGTACGCTCTTCAGCTTCAGCGTGGTCCGACGGGCCATCACGCCGGAGATGGAGGGGCACCTTCCCTATGTCCCTGCGCTCGTCGATCTGGACCAAGCGCCCGGCGCGCGGCTGATCAGCAATGTCGTGGGCTGCAGGCTCGGTGAGTTGCGGATCGGCGCGCGGCTGGTCGTCGGCTGGCGCGAGCGGTCGGACGGGGTGGTGCTGCCGGAGTTCCGGTTGGGTGAGTAGAGCCAGAGGGCGGTGCGTGCGAGCGCGCGCCGCCTGTGCCGTCAGACAGCGACCCGTCTCTCCCGCAGCAGCAGCGCCGAATACAGCGCGAAAGCCATGCCGGCGCAGCAGACCAGCACCACCGCCGCGAGTTGCACGATGTCGCTGCCGAAGCCGGCCACCGTCACGCCGATCGCCCCGACGGTGAACTGCGAGGCGCCGAAGATGCCGGTGGCCGAGCCGCGAAGGTCCGGCGAGAGGCCGACGGCATAGGTCAGCGTCAACGGCGCCATCGTGCCCGCCATCAGCGTGTAGAGGAAGCCCGCGACAACGAAGACCGGGACCGTCAGAACGTCCCATGTGACCGCGCCGAGGAAGATCAGCGCCCCGGTGAGGCCCACGCCCGACATGATGACGAAGGTCCGCGCGAAGCCGAAGCGGCGCAGAACCCGACCCGACTGCAGGTTCCCCATCAGCAGCCCGAGCACGAAGATCGAATAGAAAATCATCGCGTCGTTCAGCGACCGGCCTAGCCGCTCCATCGCCACGAAGGGCGACGCCGTCAGCAGCACGAACATCGTCGTGGTGACGAGCGAACCGCCAATGACCTGCAGCAGGAACGGCCGCGAGCGGATCAGGGCCAGGTACTTCCGCAGGATGCGGCGCATCGGCTCGGCGCGGCTGGCCGCCGTCTCGGTCAGGCCGAAGGACACCCCCGCCATCGTGACGAGGCCGAGAAGCGACAGCAGCAGCGCGATTCCGCGCCAGCCGAAGGTGCTGGCGATCCAGACGCCGACCACCGGCGCGAGCGTGGGCGAGATGAGCAGCACCGAGTTCACCGCCGCGATGGTCCGCGCCGCATCGGTCCCCTGCGCCGTGTCGTGGACCACCGCCCGGCCGAGCACGAGGCCCGCGCAGCCACCCGCGGCCTGCGCCATGCGGGCCAGCAGCAGGGCGTCGAAGCTCTGCGCCAGCATGGCCGCGAGTCCGGCCAGCGTGAAGAGCCCGAGCGCGCCCAGCAGCACCGGCCGCCGCCCGAAGCGGTCCGACAGCGGGCCATAGACCAGCTGCCCGCCGGCGATGATGAACATGTAGAGGCTGATCGTCAGCTGCGCCTGGCCGGTATCGATGCGGAATTCCTCGATCAGCTGCGGCAGCGCCGGGACGAAGATGTGCATCCCGATGGTCGCCGAGCCGATGAGCAGCGCCAGCACCCAGAAGGGACGCCGGACCGCGTCCCCGGTCATGGCTCAGCCGCCCCAGAGGGCGAGGAAGGCCCGCGCGGTCTGGACATGGGCAATGTCGATATGCTCGCCCCGATAGATCACCGCGCCCTCACCCTTTGCCTCGGCCTCGGTGAAGGCGGCGATCATGCCGCGGTAGAAGTCGAACTCCTCCTCCGCGGGTGAGTAGATCTCGTTCACCACCGGCACGTTCGAGGGGTGCAGGACGATCTCGCCAGTGAAGCCCAGCGTCTTGTTGAACCCGGCCGCGCGGCGGAGGCCGTCGAGGTCGTGCACCTCCTGCCAGAGGCCGCCGATGATGAAGGGCTTGCCCGCCGCCCGCGCGGCGACGACCGCGCGCGAGCGCAGGTAGAGCGTCTCGGTCCCCTCCGGCGTCCAGCGGAAGCCGAGGTTGCGCTCGAGGTCGGCGCCCTTGGCCGTCACCTGCACCAGATGCGCGACGCGCGGGTTGCTGACGATGTCATAGACGAACTCGGCGGCCTTCGCGGTCTCGATCGGCACGATCAGGCGGACCGACCCGATCTGCATGCCCCGGCGATGCTCGATCTCGGCGATCAGGCGCGAGAGATATTCGATATCGGTCGGGTCCTCGGCCTTGGAGACGAAGATGCCGTCCAGCCCCGGCTGCACGACCGCGCGCAGGTCGTCCACGTCATAGGCGTGGGGGCCCCGGTTGGTGCGGACATAGAGCCGCGGGCCGGTGCCCGCGAGGCCGGGGATCAGCCTCGCCACCTTCTCGCGCGCCTCGACCTTGAGGGCGTCCGGCACGGAATCCTCGAGGTCGAGGACGATGGCGTCCGCGCCCAGCGTCGGGATCTTGGCGATGAACTTGTCCTTGTGGCCGGGCACGAACATCAGGCTGCGGATCGGACGCATCGGAGCCTCTCAATAGGAGCGCGGCAGGCCGAGGATCTTCTCGGCGATGTAGGACAGGACGAAGTTCTGCGAGATGGGCGCGATCTTCCAAACGCGGGTCTCGCGGAAATAGCGCTCGACGTGGTACTCGGCCGCGTAGCCGTAGCCGCCGTGGGTCTGCACCGCGCGGTCGCAGGCATCAAAGGCCGCCTCGGTGGCGAGATACTTGGCCATGTTGGCCAGATCGCCACAGGGCAGCCCCTGGTCGTATTGCCAAAGCGCCTTCTGCGTCACCAGGTCCGCGGCCTCGAGCCGCGCCAGCGAATCGGCCAGCGGGAACTGCACCCCCTGGTTCATGCCGATGGGCCGGTTGAAGACGACCCGCTCCTTGGCATACTGCGCCGCCTTGTCGATGGCGCGGCGGCCGACCGCGATCGCCTCGGAGGCGACGAGGATACGCTCGGCGTTCAAGCCGTCGAGGAGGTAGTGGAAGCCCCTGCCCTCCTCGCCAACGCGGTCGCTCTCATGCACGCGCAGGCCGTCATAGAAGACCTCGCAGGAGCCGACCGCCTCGCGCCCCATCTTCGGGATTGGACGGATGGTGACCGCGGGGTTCTGGATGTCCGCGAGGAACAGCGTCATGCCATCGGTCTTCTTGCGGCACTGTTCCAGCGGGGTCGTGCGGACCAGCAGCAGGCATTTCTGCGACTGCTCGGCCTTCGAGGTCCAGACCTTGCGGCCGTCGATGACGTAGTGGTCGCCGTCGCGAACGGCGGTGGTCTTGATGCTCGTCGTGTCGGTCCCGGCGTCAGGCTCGGTCACGCCGAAGCAGACATGCAGGTCGCCCGCGACCAGCGGCGGCAGGTATTTCTGCTTCATTTCCTCGCTGCCGAACTTGATGACCGGAGTCATCCCGAAGAGCGAGACATGGACCGAGGTCGCCGCGGACAGCGCCCCGCCGGAGCCGGCGACGCGCGACAGGACCAGCGCGCCCTCGGCCAGGCCGAGGCCTGCGCCGCCATATTCTTCTGGCACGATCAGGCCAAGGAAACCCGCCGCGGCAAACGCGTTGTAGAACTCCCAGGGGAACTCGTGCGCGCGGTCCTTCTTCATCCAGTAATCGTCGGGGAAGTCGCGCATCAACGCGTCGATCGCGTCCCCGAGGATGCGGTGGTCGTCCGAGCCCGCGAAGTCCATGCTATTCGGCCTCGGCCGGGCGCTTACTCATCAGCCCGACCTGACGGGCGATGCAGACCACCTCGTCACGCTGATTGTAGCCGCGATGCTCCATCGTGACGACGCCGGCGTTGGGATACTTCTTGCTCGGGCGAACCTCGATCACTTCCGATTCGCTGCGGAGCGTGTCGCCGATCCGCACCGGGTTCGGGAAGCGAATCTGCTCGTAGCCGAGATTGCCGATCAGCGTGCCGAGCGTCAGCGTGCGCACCGCGACGCCGTTGGTGAAGGCGAGCGTGTAGAGGCTGGAGACGACGCGCGAGCCGTAGATCGACTTCTTGCCGAACTCCTCGTCCAGATGCAGCGGCTGGTCGTTATGCGACAGCGCCGTGAACATCAGGTTGTCCACATCGGTGACGGTGCGCGTGACCTGGTGCTTGTAGATCTGACCGGGTTCCAGTTCTTCGTAGTACTTGCCCATCTCGGCCTCCTCACGCCGCGCGACCAACTTGCCCATGCAACTAGGCTGTCAGCCCCAGCCCTGTCAAGCGGCAAGACACGCGCATAGCTGTGACTTCCAGCGCGCACACCGCCCAAGGTGATTGACATCCTGCCGCAGCTTGCCCAAGAGAAATCTGGACAACTTTGAGGGATCAGCGATGGACGGGGGCGTGATGGGACTGACGGGCGAGCGGGTGGCCGCGATCGACAAGCTCTTCAACGCGCGCGCAGTCGCCGTGGTCGGCGCCACGCCGGACCTGACCAAGCTCGGCAGCTCGGCCATCGTTGCCATGCACAACCTCGGCTACAAGGGCGACATCGTCGCGGTGAACCCCAAGTATCAGGAGATCATGGGCCACCCCTGCGTGGCCTCGATCGATGATCTGCCCGACCACGTCGAGGCGGCGATGCTGAACGTCCCCGCCGACGCCGCGATCGAGGCGCTCGAAGCCTGCGGGCGCCGCGGCATCAAGGCGGTGGTGCTGGTCGCGCAAGGGTTCGGCGAGGCTGGCGGCAAGGGCATCGAGCGCGACGCCCGTGTGATCGCCGCTGCGCGCGACTACGGCATGGCGATCACCGGCCCCAACACCAACGGATTGGCCAACGTCAAGGACGGCCAGGCGCTTGCCATCGCGCCGGCGTTTCAGTTCGCGGGACGCGTCAAGGGGGGCAATGTCGCGGTGATCTCACAAAGCGGCGCGATGGTCTCGACCATCCTGTCGAAGATGACGCCGCGCGGGATCGGCATCTCGAAGACCGTGACCTGCGGCAACGAACTGATCCTGAACGTCGCCGACTACCTGGCCTACATGGCTGCCGATCCCGACTCGGACGTGATCGTGCTCTTCCTCGAGACCGTGCGTGACCCGCAGGGACTGAAGGACAGCCTCGCCCTCTGCCGCGCCGCCGGAAAGCCGGTCATCGCGCTGAAGATCGGCCAGTCGGACAGCGGCCAGAAGGCTGCGCTGTCGCATACCGGCGCCATCGCCGGCAGCTACCGAAACACCGTGGCCTTTCTCGAGCGCGAGGGGGTGCTGGTGGCCGAAACGGTCGAGACGCTGGCTGCCGTGACCGAGCTGGTCATGCGCCAGGAGTGGCCCCTGGCCGAGCCGGCGAAGCCCTGCATCGTCTCGATCTCGGGCGGCTTCGCGGCGCTCGCGGCCGACGAGATGGCGCGCTGCGGGCTGACGCTGGTCGACCCCTCGCCTGCCGCCGCGGCGGAGTTGACCGCACTGCCGACGCAGAGCCATCCGGTCAATCCCTATGACATCGCGGCGCAGAACGCGCTCATCCCGACGATCATCGACATCTTCCGCCGTGACGATTTCAATCAGCTGATCTTCGGTCTCGCGCTGCTCAAGGACGATATCCGCCGCGGCGTCACGCAGATGATTCTCGATGCCAAGGCTGCGGGCTTCCCGCAGGTTTACATCGCCTCTCCCGAGGTGGACCCGGCGGAGAAGGCCGAGTTCCAACGCCACGGCATCACCGTGTCGGAGGACCCGCGCCCTCTCTTCCAGGCAATGGAGCTTCTGGCCCGGTGGCGCGGGCCGCGGACGGAGCCGACGCCCCATGCCCCCGGCGCGGGCTCCCTGCCCAAGGGCGAAGGGCTTCTTGACGAGGCGGCCAGCAAGTCGGTGATCGCCGGCCTGGGCTTTCGCGTGCCGCAGTCGCATGTGCTGAAGCCCGACGAGGGGCTGGAAGCATTCGCCGGTCTGCAGCGCCCGCTGGTCGTTAAGGGCCTCTCCGACAAGATCGCGCACAAATCCGAGCATGGGCTGGTCGCGCTCAACCTGCGGAGCGACGCCGATCTGGAGGCCGCCATCGGTCGCGTCCGCGCCAATCTCGCCACGGCCGATCCCGGCGCCGACCGGCTGCTGGTCGAGGAGATGATGGGCGGCGGGCTGGAGGCCATCGTCGGGGTCCAGCGCGACCCGGTCCTCGGGCCGATGATCGTGGTCGGCGCGGGCGGCATCCTGGTCGAGCTTCTGGGCGACACCGCGGTCCTCGCCCCGCCCTTCACGAAGGAGGAGCTGGGTGCCGCGCTCGACCGCACGAGGTTCGGCAAGCTGCTCCACGGCTACCGCGGCCAGAAGCCGGACCGGGAAGCGCTGATCGCGGCCGCTCTGGCCGTGGGCCAGATCGCGCTCGACAACCCGCAACTCGAAAGCCTTGACATCAATCCCCTCTTCGTCATGGAGCAAGGCGTTTGCGCCGTGGACGCGAAGATCTTCCTCGCCGCGAAGGATGACTAGGCCGGAGAGACCCTTGACCGGACGGAAGCCCAGGACCATCGGCTATCGCCAGATCGCCTCGACCCTCGTGAGCGAAATACAGGGCGGCAAGTGGACGCTGGACTCGCCCTTTCCGACCGAAATGGAGCTGGTCGAGCGGTTCCAGGTCGGGCGCAACACGGTGCGCGAGGCGCTGCGGGAACTGCAGGACCTCGGCTACATCAAGCGTCGGCGCGGGGCGCGGTCGGTGCTGGTCAACGCCAGCCCCGAAAGCGCCTTCGTCAACGCGGTCCGCTCGGCCGAGGAGTTGCTGGACTACGCCAAGATCACCAAGGCCACGATCCTCACTACCGAGACGGTCATCGTGGACGACAAGCTCTCCCGGCGGCTCGACATTCCCGCTGGCAGCGAATGGGTGCGCCTGGGGCTCCTCCGTCACCGTGAGGGGCAGGCGGCGCCCTTCGCCTATTCCGAGGTCTATGTCCTGCCGCGCTTTGCCGATGTGATCGAGAGCTTCGGCGCCGAGGGCGAGCTTTTCAGCCTGATCGAGCGCCGCCACGGCATCGTCATCAGCCGGGTCGAGCAGGAGATCGAGGCGACGCTGGTCGACGCCAACATCGCCTCGCGGCTGAGCGTTCCGGTCGACTCGCCCTCGCTCTTCGTTCGCTCGAAATTCTATTCGAGCGAGGGGGATCTGGTCGAGATCGGCCTCGTGAGCTTCCCCGCCAGCCGCTACAAGGTGCGCCTGGCACTGGATCGCCGTGGCGCAGCCGCGGCGGCGGCCTAGGCGGGTTCGTCGTCAGCTCCGCGTCAGCCCTGCGGCGCCACGCTGCGCCAGCGTGACCTGCATCCCGCCATCGACCACGATCTCCGCGCCGGTGATGAAGGCGGCGGCCGGGCTTGCGAGATAGAAGATAGCTTCGGCGATGTCCTCGGGCGTGCCGAGGCGGCCCAGCGGGTTGCGCGAGCGCGCGAGCGCCAGTCCCTCTTCGGTCTGGTAACGTTCGGGCGACATGCTCGTGGGGACCGAGCCCGGCGAGACGCAGTTGGCTCGCACGCCCAACGGCCCCCATTCGAGCGCCATCTGCCGCACCAGCATGATCTGCGCCGCCTTCGACACCGAATAGGCGCCGCACATCGGCGTCGGGTTGTGGCCGGCAACCGAGGTCGTGGCGACGATGCTGCCGCCGCTCTCGCGCAGATGCGGCAGCGCGGCCACGCCCAGCGCCCACGTAGCGCGAGTGTTCACCGCCTGCACCCGGTCCCATTCCTCCACGGTGAACTCGGCCAGGGCCGCCTTGAGGTTGACCCCGGCGTTGGAGACAAGCACGTCGAGCCCGCCAAGAGCCTCCACCGCCGCCGCGACGATCCGGGCAGGGGTCTCGGGTTGCTCGAGGTCGCCGACCGACGCGACCGCCTCGGGCACCTCGGCGGCGCGCTCCCGCACCGCAGCGTCGCGGTCGGCCATCAGCACGCGCGCCCCGGCAGCGGCGAAACGCTTCGCCGTTGCGAGCCCGATCCCCGAGGCTGCGCCGGTGACGATCACGCGCATCCTCATGCCGCAAGGATGCGAGCGAGGGCGTAGGCCTGCCGCGTGGCGAAGACCATGCGGCGCGGGGCGAAGGCGTCGCCCAGCAGATGCACATCGCCCCGCCGCTCGGACAAGGCGTCGTAGAGCGCCGAGTCCGACCGCCCGCCGCAGGCCAGCGCGATGCTGTCGAAGCCGTCCAGCCGCGTGCGCCGCTTGGAGTAGATCTGCATCGTCTCGACCCAGTCCGGGCCGATCGTCGTCACCTTCTCCATGGCCCTGATCTCAACGCCCATCTCGTCCAGCCGGGCGAGTGGCCCGCCGATGGAATAGCGGCCGAGCAGGATCGCGGGCGTGTTGGTGCCGTAGACCAGCACCACCTCATGCCCGCGCGTCGCCAGATGATCAGCGAGGGCCAGCGGCTGCATGTGGTCCTCCTCAGCCACGACCAGCACCCGGCGGCCCGGCGTGACCGTGCCGTTCAGGATGTCGCGCGCTTCGAGGGCCGCCTCGGCTCCGGGCACCGGCGGGCGGCGGCCGGCGGCGCCGGTGGCGATCGCCACGACCTCAGGGGCCAGCAGGTCATCGGCTTCCGCCCGCCGGTTCAGTGTCACCTCAACCCCCAGCCGCTCGAGTCGCGCCGTCTGCCAGTCGAGGAACCGCGCCAGCCGCTCGTAGCGGGGCGCGCGGGTGGCGATGCGCAGTTGGCCGCCAAGCTCCGACGCCGCCTCCCAGAGCCGGACGCGATGCCCGCTCTCGGCCGCGAGCGCCGCGAGCTCCATTCCCGCGGGACCGCCGCCGACCACCAGCAGCTCGCGCGGCAAGACGGCCTTCGGGATCGGCCCCTCCAGCTCCTTGGCAGCCATCGGGTTGACCGCGCAGCCAAAGGGCAGCCCGTCCACATAGCGGCGGTTGATGCAGTCGTTCGCCGCGATGCAGGGGCGGATCAGGTCGGTCTTGCCCTCCCGCGCCCTCGCCAGCAACTGCCCGTCGGCCACCTGCGCGCGCGCCATGCCGACCACATCCGCATCGCCGCGCGCGAGGATGCCCTCGGCCAGATCGGGGTGATCGACCAACCCTGTATAGACCACAGGCACCGTGACCGCCTGCCGGATCGCCCCGGCACAGGCCGACCACTGGCCGGGATCATATTGCTGCGGCTGGATGTAGCTCGGGCTGCCCCAATGCGAGCCGACCACGACTGAGACGTAGTCCACGCCCGTCTCCGACAGGGCGGCGGCGATGCGGATACCCTCTTCGGCGTCGTAGCCGCCCGGCATCTCCTCGAAAGCATTGAGGCGGATGCCGACGACCCGCCCCGGCAGCTCCTCGCGCACCGCGGCGAGCAGGCGGCGGGCGAAGCGCAGGCGGTTCTCGAAGCTGCCGCCGTAGTCGTCGGTGCGGGTGTTGGTGAGGGGCGAGAGGAACTGCTCCACCAGATCGTCGTGATTGAAATGCATCTCGACGCCCGCCAGCGGCGTCTCTGCGACCATCCGCGCGGAGTGGCGGTATTCCTCGACGATCGCGTCGATGTCGCGAGGCGTCATCACATGCGGATGGGCGTTCGCGACCGGGTTCGACAGCACCTCGGATGGCGCGTTCGGATAGCCGCCGATCATCGTCATCTGGATCAGCACATGCGTTTCATGTGCCGCAAGGCGTTCGGTCACGAGCCGCGAGCGTTCGGCGAACTGTGGCAGGCGGAAGAAGCCGAGCGTTTCGGCCGAGAGACCCGAGGGCTCGAAGCCCGGGATGAAATGGTTACCCACCCGTCCGGTGATCGTTACCCAGGCCACGCCTGCCGCGGCCCGCTCCTCCAGATAGGCGAGGGTCCGCGCCGCGTCCGCCTCCGATCCCCAGAGGTTGCCGATCGCCGAGAAATGCGGCGGCATCATCACCCGCGACTTGAGCCGCAGCGGTCCGAGATCGAGCGAGGAGAAGAGGTGGGCATAGCGCGCGGGCGCCGGGGCGGAATCGGGCATGCTGCCTCGCAAAAAGAAAGGGTCCCCGAAGGGACCCAAGCCAGGAGAAGCGTTCAGTTCTGCGGCACGCCTGCCGTCTTCCAGCGCAACGCACGATCCGTCACCCTGGTGATCAGCCAGTCCACGATCAGCGCCACGACCAGCAGTCCGGCAATGGCCGCGAAACTCTGCGCCGCCGAGAACTGGCTGGCGCCTCGGGCCAGCAGGTAGCCCATGCCTTCGTCCGAGGCGAGCATCTCGGCCACCACCACGCCGACCAGGGCATAAGGGACCGAGATCTTCAGCCCCGCTGCCACCCAGACCAGTGCCGAGGGGATGATGACCCGCAGTGCCACCTGCAGCTGGTTCGCGCCCATGATCCGCACGGCCGAGATGAGCTCGCTGCTGACCTCGCGCACCCCGAAATAGGTGTTGTAGTAGACGAGGAAGAACACGATCGTGGCCGAGAACATGACCCGGAATTCCATCCCCAGGCCGAACCACATCAGGAACAGTGGCGCCAGCGCGAGGCGCGGCAGCGTGTAAAACGCCGTCACGATCGGCTGCAGCACCTCGCCCACACGACGCCAGGCGCCGGTGACGAAGCCCAGCAGCATTCCGGCCGAAGCGCCCAGCAGGAAGCCGAGCGCCGTGGCCTGGATCGTCACCCAGAGATTGCGCGCAAAGGTGCCGTCGCCCAGCCAGCGGACGATCTGCGTCCAGATATCCGAGGGTTTGGAGACCATCAGCTTCGGCACCCAACGGTCCGAGGCGTATTCCCACAGAAGCAGGAAGGCGCCGATCAGCACGACCTGCAACACAAGGTTCTCGAGGCGGCGGCGGGTGGGACTGATCCGCACCGGCGCCTTGCGGGGAACACGGGCAACGCGGGCAGCGGGGGCGTGATCGGTGGACATGCTGGCATCCGTCATCTGGTGCTTCCCTCTCAATGCGCCAATGTCCGCGCCTTGGCGGCCTTGGTCTCCGCGTCGGCCTCGCGCATCAGTTCGCGCAGGTGCCGTTCCAGCTCGAAGTAGCTTTCCTCGTTGCGAACCTGCGCGAGCACTCGGTTCTTGCCGTAAGGCGGACGGATCTCTTCCATCACGCGCAGCGGCAGGCCGCCAAGCACGAGGATCCGGTCGGCGAGCAGGATCGACTCGGAGATGTCATGGGTGATGAAGAGGACGCTCTGGCCGGTGCGGGCCACGGTCGAGAGCAGCTCCTGGTGCATGACCTCGCGCAGCTGCGCGTCCAGCGCACCGAAGGGCTCGTCCATCAGCAGCATTTGCGGATCATAGACGATCGACCGCGCCAGCAGCGCCCGGCGCTTCATGCCGCCCGAGAGCTCGGAGGGGAACTTTTCCTTGGCGTCGGCGAGGTTCACCAGCCGAATCACTCGGTCCAGCCGCTCCTCGCGCTCGGCGCGCGAAACCTTTCGCAGCTCGAGCGGCAAGGTGATGTTCTTGGCGACCGACGCCCAGGGCAGCAGCGTGTCGCCCTGCGTCATGTAGCCAACCTCGCGGTTCAGCCCCCGCAGGGGTGCACCGTCGAAATCGACATCGCCTCTCAGCGGGTGCAGCAGCCCGGCCGCAAGATTCATCAGCGTGGACTTGCCACAACCCGAGGGGCCCAGCAACGCAACGAATTCCCCGCGCTCGACCTGCAGGTCGAAGCCCTGAAGCAACTCGACCTCGTTCTGATAGCCGAAATGCACGTCATGGATGTCAAGAAGCATCGGGTTCCCTCGGGGCTGATCGCAAGGGCGCGGGGCCGCACCGCGGCCCGGCGCGGCTGGCTCACTCCGCGCGGGCGGAGGGAATGACGACCTTGTCGAAGGCCGCGGCGGTGTAGTCCTTGCCGGTGCTGCGGGCCTGCATGTCGATCGACTGCTGCCAGGCTTCCGCGGTCGTGGCGGCGCCGTCGAGATAGGCGGTCTGCGCCTGGCTGAAGCCGTCGTCCCACAGCTCCTGGGCGAGATCGGGCGCGAACTCGGCCTTGATCTTCTCGGATGCGGTCGGATCGTTCTTCAGCGCGTCGACAGCGTCGGCATAGGACTGGTGAATGCGCTCGACCAGCTCGGGATTCTCGTCGACCCAGTCGCCGCGGGCGTAGACGGTGACGTAGGGCAGCGTCGAGAACTCCTCGATGTCGCCACGGGCCATCGAGATCCAGCGCACGCCGGAGCCGTCTTGCAGCAGCGGCGCCAGCGAGCCGATGGTCCAGAGCGACCCGTCGATCTGGCCGTTGCGGATCGACTCGATCATCGCCGGCACGTCGCCCAAGGTTGCATAATGGATGTCGTCGAAGCTCAGGCCGGCCTTCTCGAGTGTCGCACCGAGCGTCAGGTAATGCGCCGTCCCGGGGGCCGAAGTCGTCAGCGTCAGCCCTTCCAGAGCAGCAATCCGATCCCCGATCGGCGCGTCCGGCGCGACGCCGAGGCGCTCGACGGTCTTCGCCGACAGGAAGATTTCGTTGATCGGGCCGGTCAGGACCGCGATGGCCCGCAGGTTGGCGCCCTCGGCGATTGCGTCGACCCCGGTCGGCGTGCCGACCTGGCAAAGCTCGACCGAACGCGACAGCAGCGCCGCGATGCAGTTCGGCGACGCGCCCCGCAGGTCGGTGACGCTTATCTCGATGCCATTGTCGCCGAAGATCGTCGGATCGACCATCGCGATGGTCAGCGGCCCGTGCGCGACCGAGGTCGATGCAGTGGCGATGCGGATCTGGTCCGGCGCGGATGCGTCCTGCGCCTGCGCGGCAAAACCGAAGGCCGACAGGCCCAGCACAAATGTCAGCGTTGTGGCTCTCATCCCATTCCTCCCTGGCTGGGGCGCCCGCTGATCCTCCGTCAGCCGTCCGATCCACTCCCGATCGTCCGAATCCCCGCTTCCGGGCACACTAGGGGAGCGGGCGGCCGCGGGCAAGAAGTTTTCAGCATGAAGAAAGGCATTCTCTATGCTGGACGGTTCTGCATCGCCTCCCGGGTACGGAAAGCAAGACGCGGCAGCCTGCGGCCGCCGCGTCAAGCGCTGGGTCGCGGCAGGTGAAGCCGCGGCCGTATCCTCCTGTCACTCGCCCCGCGCGGTGCCGATCACGACCTTGTCGAAGGAGGCGGCGGTGTAATCCTTGTCCGAGGCGGAGGCCTGCAGATCCAGCAACCGCTGCCAAAGGGCCTCGGTGGTGGCGCCGCCGCGCAGGAAGGCCAACTGCGCCTGCTCGTAGCCGTCATCCCAGAGGGCCTGGTCCATGTCGGGGAAGAACTCGGCCTTGATCGCGGCCGAAGAGGCCTCGGGATCGTCGATGAGGCGATCGATCGCATCGGCATAGGCGGCCTGCACGGCCGCCACGCGCTCGGGGTTCTCCTCGACCCAGTCGCGGCGGGCGAAGACGGCGACGAAGGGCAGGCCCTCGTATTCCTCGACATCCCCCCGTGCGAGACTGATCCAGCGCACGCCCTCGCCGTCCACCAGCAGCTGCGCCAGCGAGCCGAAGACCCAGAACGCGCCGTCGAGCTGGTTGTTGCGAATCGACTCGATCATCGCCGGGACCTCGCCCAGCGTGCGGTAGTTCAGGTCGTCCCACGACAGGCCCACGGTGCCGAGCATGGCGTCGCCGAGCGTGTAGAGCGCCGAGCCCGGCGCAGCAGTCGAGATGCTCAACCCCTTGAGCGCGCGGATGCGCTCCGCGATCGGCGCGTCGGGGGCGACGCCCAGCCGCTCGACCGTGTCGTCCGACAGAATAACCTCGCCGCTGGGCCCCGAGACGGCCACGATGGCGACCAGATCGGCGCCCTCGGCGATGGCGTCGGTGCCGGTGGTGGTGCCGACCTGGCAGAGGTCGGCCGAACGCGACAGCAGCGCCGCGATGCAGTTCGGCGAGGCGCCGCGCAGGTCGGTCACCTCGAGATCAAGCCCGTGCGCCTTGAAGATCGACGGATCGGCCGCAGCGAGCGCGATCGGGCCATGCGCGATGTTGATGGCGGCCGCGGCGACATGGACGCTTTCCTGGGCGAGCGCGGCACCGGCCGTCAGCCCGAGGGCGGCGGCACTGGCGGCGAGTTGTCGGAATTTCTTCATGATGATGTCCCGTCCTCTCCTGACACGCGGCATGACCGCGGTTCCCCAGTCTATGCGCATGACCGGCTCCGGCAAGGCCGCCGAGGGATGCTGATTGCCCTTTACATCGGTCCAGCAATGTTGTCTATCCAACTTTGCAAACTTGTTCCGAAGGAGGGGAACATCATGCAAGGCCTGATCGCCGCGCCGGCTCACGGCGCGCTGCCCTCCCCGGAACTGCTGCGGGACTGGATGGCGCGGCTGGAGCGCGCCGACCTGCTGCAGGAGGCGCAGCGCCTGAAGCGGCTGGGCCACGGCGATCTCGTGTCCTTCTCGCCCAAAGTCTTCATTCCCCTGACGCAGCTCTGCCGCGATACCTGCGGCTACTGCACCTTCGCCCATCCACCGCGGAAGGGTGAGCGCGCCTTCATGACGCCCGAGCAGGTGCTGGCTGTGGCCCGCGCCGGCGCCGCGGCCGGCTGCACCGAGGCGCTGTTCACGCTGGGCGAGCGGCCCGAGGACCGCTACCGGGTGGCGCGCGAGGAACTGGTCGAACTTGGCCATGCAACTACGCTCGACTACCTGGCCGCGATGGCCGCGCTGGTCCTGCGCGAGACCGGCCTGCTGCCGCACCTGAACGCGGGCGTCATGGCCGAAGCCGACCTTGCCCGTCTGCGGCGGGTGGGCGTCAGCCAGGGCCTGATGCTGGAAGGAACCGCGCCTGTGCTGCTGGCGAAGGGGGGGGCGCATTACGGCTCGAAGGGCAAGATCCCCGCCGTGCGGCTGGAAACCATCGCCGCCGCCGGCCGACAGGCGATCCCCTTCACCAGCGGCATCCTGATCGGTCTCGGCGAGACCCGCGCCGAGCGGGTCGAGGCGCTGCTCGCCCTTGAGGCGCTGCACAGTGAGCACGGCCATATCCAGGAGATCATCGTCCAGAACTTCCAGCCGAAGCCTGGCACCCGCATGGCCGACGCCGCCGCGCCGTCGATGGAGGAGCTTCTCTGGACCGCCGCCGCCGCCCGGCTGATCTTCGGGCCAGAGATGAACATACAGGTTCCGCCGAACCTGAGCTTCGACCGCTTTCCCGAACTGCTGGCCGCCGGGATCAACGACTGGGGCGGCGTCTCGCCGGTCACGCCCGACCACGTGAACCCCGAGGCACGCTGGCCGGACCTCGACCTCCTGCGCCGGACGACCGAGGCTGCGGGTGCGACGCTGGTTTCGCGGCTGCCGGTCTATCCGGCGCATGTCGCAGCCCTCGACCGCTGGGTCGATCCCGTGCTGCATGCGCCCGTCCTGCGCGCCGCCGATGCCGATGGCTGGGGCCGCGCCGACCCCTGGGCGCCGGGCAAGGCAGGGATCGTGCCCCGCCTGCCCCGCCTCGCGCCGCGCGCCACGCCCGATCTCGACGCGATCCTCCACCGCGCCGCCGATGGCTACCGTCTGAACGCCGCTCAGATCGCCCGCCTGTTCCGCGCCCGAGGCCCGGAGGTGCAGGCCATCGCCACCGCCGCCGACGAACTGCGCGCCCGCGCGAACGGCGACCTCGTCCGCTATGTGGTGAACCGCAACATCAACTACACGAACATCTGCGCCTACAAGTGCAGCTTCTGCGCCTTCTCCAAGGGCAAGACCGCCGATCACCTGCGCGGGCGGCCCTATCTGGTCGACCTCGACGAGGTCAGCCGCCGCGCGGCCGAGGCCTGGGACCGCGGCGCGACCGAGGTCTGCATGCAGGGCGGCATCCATCCCTCCTTCACCGGCCGGACCTATCTCGACCTGATCGCCGCCGCCAAGCGCGGGGCGCCAGGCATCCATGTCCACGCCTTCTCGCCGCTCGAGGTCGCGCACGGGGCCGAGACGCTGGGCCTGTCCGTTTCGGCCTATCTCGAGCGGCTGCGTGACGCCGGCCTCGGCAGCCTGCCCGGCACCGCGGCCGAAGTGCTGACCGACCGCGCCCGCGCGCTCCTCTGCCCCGACAAGCTGACCGTGCAGGGCTGGCTCGACGTGATCGAGGCCGCGCATGGCGTGGGGCTGCCGACCACCTCGACCATCATGTTCGGCCATATCGACGGGCCGGACGACTGGGCCGCCCATCTGCTGGCGCTGCGCGATCTGCAGGAGCGCAGCGGCGGCATCACCGAGTTCGTTCCCTTGCCCTTCGTCCACATGGAAGCGCCGATGTATCACCGCGGCCAGTCGCGGCAGGGGCCGACCTTCCGCGAAGTGGTGCTGATGCATGCGGTTGCGCGCCTCGCGCTGCATCCGCTGATCCCGAACATCCAGGTCTCGTGGTGCAAGCTGGGGGCAGAGGGGGTCCTGGCGGCGCTGAACGCCGGGGTGAACGACGTCGGCGGCACGCTGATGAACGAGAGCATCTCGCGCGCGGCGGGAACCGAGTTCGGACAGGAACTGCCGCCCGCGCAAATGGACGCCCTGATCGCCCGCGCCGGGCGGAAGGGCGCGCAGCGCTCGACGCTCTACGGGACCGTGCCGCCCGGACAGACAGCCCGCAGCTACGCCGCCGAGCCGCTCGCGCCGCTGGTGACGGGCGAAATCACCCCGCGCGCCCGGCGCGCTGCCTGATGGAGTCGCAAATGACCGAGAAACCGACCATCGCCATCATCGGCGGCACCGGAGCCGAGGGCGGCGGGATCGCCCTGCGACTGGCCAATGCGGGCTATCGGGTGGTGATCGGCGGCCGCGATGCTGCAAAGGCCGAGGCGGCCGCCGCGGGGATCAACGCGGAGATCGCCAAGGACAACGCGACCGGGGCGACGTCCGCCGAAGCCGCCGCGCGGGCCGATGTCATCCTCCTGACCGTCCCCTACGCCGCGCAGCGCGACACGGCACTCGCGCTCCGCGAGCAATTGCAGGGCAAGGTGCTGATCGACGCGACGGTGCCGCTGATGCCGCCCAAGGTCGCCCGCGTGCAGTTGCCCGAGGGTGACAGCGCAGTGGCGAACCTGCAGGCCGAACTGGGCGAGGGCGTGAGGGTCGTGGCCGCCTTCCAAAACGTCTCGGCCCATCACCTGCGCGACCTCTCGCATGAGGTGGAATGCGACGTGCTGGTCTGCGCCGACGATGCCGAGGCGGCAGGGGTCGCGGTCGGGCTGGCCGAGGCGATGGGTCTGCGCGCCTATCATGCCGGGCCGGTCGCCAATGCCGCCGCGGTCGAGGCGCTGACCTCGCTGCTGATCTCCATCAACCGCCGCTACAAGTCGCCCGGCTCGGGCATCCGCATCACCGGCGTCTGACTATGCAGCTGACCGCGACCGCCCTGCCCGGCCTGCCCGAAGTCACCGAAGGCGACGATCTGGCCGCGATCCTGCGCGCGGGGCTGGAGCGGGCCGCGATCACGCCCGCGGCAAGCGACGTGCTGGTGGTGGCGCAGAAGATCGTCTCCAAGGCCGAGGGCCGGATGGTGGCGCTGGCCGATGTCGCGCCTTCACCGAAGGCGGAGGAACTCGCAGCCAAGGCGCAGAAAGACCCGCGCGTAGTCGAGCTGATCCTGCGCGAGAGCCGAGAGGTGCTGCGCTGCGTGCCGGGGGTGATCGTGGTCGAGGACCGGCGCGGCTTCGTCATGGCCAATGCGGGGATCGACGCCTCCAATGTCGCCGGATCGGACGAGCGGGTGCTGTTGCTGCCTGTGGATCCCGACGCGTCGGCGCGACGGTTGGCCGACGCCCTGGGCCTTGCGGTGGTCATCAACGACAGCTTCGGCCGCGCGTGGCGGATGGGCACTTGCGGCACGGCAATCGGGGTCGCTGGAATACCGGCGCTGATCGACCTGCGCGGTCGCCCGGACCGGATGGGCCGCTCGATGCTGACCAGCGAACTGGCCTTTGCCGACGAGATTGCGGCGGCGGGCTCGCTGCTGATGGGACAGGGCGACGAAGGCCGCCCGGTGGTGCACTTGCGCGGCGTGCCTCAGGTGGTGGGCGATGGCCGCGCGGCCGATCTGGTGCGGCCGCGGAAGATGGACCTCTTCCGATGAAGGTCGTGGCGCTTGCGGGCGGCGTGGGCGGCGGACGGCTGGCGCATGGGCTGGCGCTGGCCGGCGCGGACCTGACGGTGATCGTCAATACCGGCGACGATTTCACCCATCTGGGACTGCGGATCTGTCCCGATATCGACTCCGTGACCTATACGCTGGCGGGCATCGCCAATCGCGAGCAGGGCTGGGGCGTGGCTGGCGAAACCACTGCTGCGATGGAGCGGATCCGGCGACTCGGCGGCGAGGACTGGTTCCTGCTCGGCGACCGCGACCTCGCGCTCCACATCCTGCGGACCGACCGGCTGAGGCAGGGCGAACCACTGTCGGCAGTCACCGCCGATATCGCGGCGAAACTGGGCATCACCGCCCGCATCCTGCCGATGACCGACGACCCTGTGGCGACGATGGTGCAGACCCCGGCGGGCGAACTGAGCTTCCAAAACTGGTTTGTCCGCCGCCGCGCCGAGGGCGCCGTCACCGGTTTCCGCTTCGACGGCATCGAGGCCGCTCGCCCCGCCTTTGGCCTGACCGAGGCGCTGGCCGCGGCCGAGGCGATCGTTATCTGCCCGTCGAACCCCTATGTCTCGATCGACCCGATCCTGAGCGTTCCCGGGCTGCGCGAGGCCATGCCGAAGGTGCCTGTCATCGCTGTCTCGCCGATCATCGGCGGCGAGGCGGTCAAGGGTCCGGCGGCGCGGCTTCTGCGGGAACTGGGAACAGAGGCCTCGCCGGTAGGGATCGCCGACCACTACGGCAGCCTCCTCTCGGGCATGGTGATCGACGAGGCCGACGCGGGTCTTGCAGCGCGGCTGCGCATCCCCGTGCGCGCCACCAAGAGCCTGATGCAGACTGACGAGGACCGCCTGGCACTCGCCCGCGAATGCCTCGATCTTGCCGGATCGCTCGCATGGACATCCTGATCCCGGCCAAGAGCTTCCGCCGCGGCAAGTCGCGGCTGGCGAGCGTGCTCTCGCCCACGGTGCGCGCGAGGCTCTGCCGCGACCTGCTGGGCCGCACACTGGCCGTGGCGCGCTCGACCGGAGCGCGGGTGGCGGTCGTTACCGAGGACGAGGAGGTCGCGGCGCTGGCCCTCGCAGCGGGGGCGATGGCGCTTCCCGATCCTGGCGTCGGGCTGAACGCCGCCGTGGCGCATGGCGCTGCGCTGTTGGGCCATGCCGCGCCGCTGGTCGTCCTGCCCGCCGACCTGCCCGCGCTCAGCGCCGCCGCGCTGCTCGCCGCTGCCGAGGTGCCCGGCGTCACACTGGTTCCCGACCGCCACGAGGACGGCACCAACCTCCTCGTGCTCGGCCCGGCCGAACGCGCCCGCTTCGGCTTCGCCTATGGCCCCGGCAGCCTCGCCCGCCACCGTGCCGAGGCCGCCCGCCTGGGCGCGTCCTGCCGCATCTTCCGCCACCCGGCGCTCGCCCACGACATCGACACCGCCGCCGACCTCGGCCTCTGGCCGCTGGCACCGCATTACACCGCAAGAAGGGACAGCCCATGCAGCCGCACGAGATCGTGAAATACGCCGTCAACGTGAACCAGTTCACGCATCTCGACGATTTCCAGGGGATGCTCGACTTCATCACCACCGCCGAGGCCGAGGGCTACGACAAGGTCCGTTTCGTGGACCACATCGTCGGCGTGGATGTGACCAAGCATCCCGGGATGCCCTACACGCCCTATACGGCGCAATCGAACTTCAACGAAGTCTTCACGCTGATGGCCTATCTCTGCCACCTGACCAGCAAGGTGAAGCTCGTGACCGGGGTCCTCGGCCTGCCGCAGCGCCAGACCGCGCTCGTCGCCAAGCAGGCCGCAATGATCGACAATCTTTCGGGCGGGCGGATGCTGCTGGGCGTGGGCCTCGGCTACAACGCGGTGGAGTTCGCGGCGCTCGAGACCGAGTTCAAGACCCGCGCCCGCCGCTTCGAGGAGCAGGTGAAGGTGCTGCGGCTGCTCTGGACGCAGGACGTGGTGGAGTTCAAGGGCGACTTCCACGACCTCCAGCACGTGAACATCCGCCCGCTGCCGATCCAGAAGCCGATCCCGATCTGGATCGGTGCCGGCCGGACCGAGAACCCGGTGCCGCCGGACGTGGTGCTGAACCGCATCGGCCGCATCGGCGACGGCTGGTGCCCGCTGTTCCAGATCAAGAAGGGCGACGACACGCTCGACGCGTCGGAGCAGGAGGCGATCGCTAAGGTCAACGCCGCAGCGGCCGAGGCCGGGCGCGACCCGAAGACGATCGACCTCGAGCTCGGCTACTACCCGGACGGCAAGTCGCGGGAGCAGGTCACGTCCGAGATCGCGGCGCTGCACGAGCTGGGCGCAAACCACATCCATCTCCGCTTCTCGGGCAAGACCGCGGGCGAGCAGATCGGCAGCCTCAAGCGGTTCCGTGACTTGATCGCGTGACCGTGTCGCGGGCCGGGCGAGAAGCGCCGTCTCGCGAGAGGCGCAGACGCAGCCATACATCACGGCTCGAGGCGCCGGCGGCGCAGCTGCTCAGCGCCGACTCGGGATCCGCCCCGGCGCTGACTGTTGATAAGCGCGCGCCTAAGGAAGGATGGTCGTCTCGTAAGCTCCGGGGTGAATAGTCCTGTTCCGTGCGCTCGCTCTGAAGCGAAGCAATAGGTCCCATCCTTGGCGGGTCACCTCCGCTCGGTCGAGGAGGGAGCAAGCCGTCGTGCCAGAGCCCCTCATCGAGCGCCTCGAATTACTTGCCTTGAGCAGCGGGCCGACTGTGTCAGGCTCTTCCTTGATCAGCGCAGCGGTGAACTGGCCACGTTTCAACCGGACACCCGGGCATAGTCATGTAGGCTCAGGCATAGGCCTGAGCACGTGCTTATGGCTGAGATCGAGACATCATCATCGACGCCGGTTGCCGCGCCGCTGGAGCACGGCCGAGAAGCTTCCGTCGTCGAAGAGACGCTGGACGAGGGCGCCGGGATCTCGGTGGTTGCCCGCGGCAATGGCTTGGCGCCGAACTGCCCTGTCCTTGGCGTTGCCTGATGCTGGACGGGGAAGCCGTGACGGTGTCCGGAGATGACGATGTGACCAGCATCCGGCCGTCCGGCAGAGGGAAAAGAGCATCCGCGAGCTCAAACGCCAGCTCGGCCCCAAGACGCTTGAGGCCGAGATCCTACGCGAGCGCCCTGGACAAGGCGCTCAACAAAAACCGACTTTGCTTGCTCGGTCGCCGCTGAAAGGGTGGCTGACACCCTAGGGGTGACCCGTTCCGACCTGATCGACCGGCTACAAGGTAGGACGAAGCCGCGCCGCCGCTATCACCAGGTGCAAGACGCGCCCGTGGGGGCGCGCCCACCTCTGGCTACCGCCGGATCGCCGCGATCCTGAACCGCCAGCTTCGATCGGAAAGCCTCGCGCCCGCGAACCACAAGCGGGGCTACCGGATCATGAAGGCGCACGACCGTTGTTGTTGCGGGCGCGGGAGTATTCCGTCCGCCCCGAGCATGTTCACGACAGCATGGGCTCTGATGATGTGACCGCCCCCCGACGGCATCGCTGTGCCAAGGTGGGTCTTTGAGGATCCACAAAGGAGGGCGGTCATGTCGGAGATTACCACGGTCGGGCTCGATCTGGCGAAGAATGTGTTTCAGGCGCACGGAGCTGACTCCTCGGCACGGGCGGTGCTGCGCAGGAAGCTGCGGCGGGACCAAGTGCTGGCGTTCTTCAGCCAGTTGCCCCCTTGTGTGGTGGCGATGGAAGCGTGCGGCGGTGTGCACTTCTGGGGTCGCGAGATCGGGAAACTGGGGCACGAGGTTCGGCTGATCCCGCCCGCCTATGTGAAGCCGTTCGTGAAGCGACAGAAGAATGATGCCGCCGATGCGGAAGCGATCTGTGAAGCTGCGCTGCGCCCGACGATGCGCTTCGTGCCGGTGAAGAGCGAGGAGACCCAAGGGGCCGCGATGGTCTTCCGCGTGCGCGAGCTTCTGATCCGGCAGCGGACGCAGGCGATCAATGCCCTGCGCGGACACCTGGCCGAGTTCGGGCAGATCGTGCCCCAGGGAGCGGCCAATGCCGCGCGGCTGATCGCCATCGTCGAGGACCCGGACAGCGGCCTGCCCGCCGATGCCACCGACACGCTGAAGGTGCTGGTCGCGGCGCTCGCCAATCTCGAGGCGGAGATCGCCCGGCTCGATTCCGAGATCGCCCGGGGGGCGAAGGAGAGCGAGGTCGCCCGACGTCTGATGACGGTCCCGGGCATCGGCCCGCTGATCGGCACGGCCATCGCGGTTCTGGCCCCTCCACCCGAGACATTCCGCCGGGGGCGAGACTTTGCGGCCTGGCTCGGGCTGGTGCCCCGGCAGCATTCGACCGGCGGCAAGCAGCGGCTCGGGGCCACGACGAAGATGGAGAGCGGTCCCTCAGGCGGCTGCTGATCATTGGCGCCAACAGCGTCATCATCAAGCGGCATGTCCACGCCACGGCCCGACCGGGCACATGGCTGGGCGGGATGCTGACCCGCAAGCCGCCGATGCTGGTGCGCGTAGCGCTGGCTAACAAGATGGCGCGGATCGTCTGGGCGCTGATGGCCCGCGGCGGCGTCTACCAGTCTCCGGTCGCGGCGGCATAAGCCGACCGCCGGCCGCGAGAGCGTCGGCGCGGAAGAGGGCAAGGAGCGGTATGGCGCAACGGTCGTGAGACGGGATCGGGAAAACCAGGGCGCAACAGAGTGCCATCGAGCACGCGGCTTTGATCTGGACCGGACCTGCGAACACCATACGGGCCCGCGGCATGTAGGCGGCCGCATTAGAGGCCGGACACATGTCAGCACTCGACGACGCGCCAGATTCAGCTCGCAAAATCCCTCTTGCGCATGGGGCGGTTACACATGTTGCACAATCTTCCGAGGGATTCATGTCGTGATTCAGCATGGTAGCTGGTCAACATGAGCAGACCCGCACCCCTGACCTACAAGACTTGGAACTGGCCGGCCTACAAAGAGGCGCTCAAGCGCCGTGGCTCGCTGACGATCTGGTTCGATCCCGAGATGATCTGGGAGGCAGCGCCGACCGGGCAACGGGGCCGACAGCAGACCTACAGCGATGCTGCCATCCACACCTGCCTCTCCATGAAGGTTCTGTTCGGCATGGCGTTGCGGCAGACGACCGGGTTCGTCGAGAGCCTGCTTCGCCTGGTCGGACTCGACTGGACGGTGCCTGACTTCAGCACGCTGTCGCGGCACGAGAAGACCCTGGCCGTCAACATCCCGTGGCGGGGCTCCAGGGGTCCGCTGCACCGGCTGGTCGACAGCACTGCGATCAAGGTCGAGGGCGAAGGCGAGTGGCACGCCCGCAAGCATGGCGGCCCGAGGCGATGCGTCTGGCGCAAGCTCCACCTCGGGATCGACGAGGAAACGCTGGAGGTCCGGGCCGTCGAGATCACCGGGAGCCACATCGGTGACGCGCCGGTCCTGCCCGATCTGCTCAACCAGATCCCGGCGGACGAGGAGATCGGCAGCGTTACCGCAGACGGCGCCTATAACACCCGCAAGTGCCACGATGCGATCGCCGAGCGCGGCGCGCACGCCGTAATCCCGCCCCGCAGAAACGCAAAGCCATGGAAGACCGTCACCGCCGCGCCGCGGCGCGCAACGAGGCCCAGCGAACTGCAAAATACCTTGGCCGCGCGCTTCGGCGACGATGAAGCGGATACCACCGCCGGAGCCGCGTCGAGACTAAGATGCATTGCGTCAAACTGCGGGGTCACCGCCTCATGGCGAGGGACTTCGATCGCCAGATCGCCGAGCTTCAAGTCCGGATTGCCGTCCTGAACGGCTATGCCGCCCTCGGCATGCCCGTCACGGGTACTCTGGGATGACTCGGTCCGGGGAAAGGGGAACCCCGGCCAAGCTGATTTTGCAACAGAGCCGAGGCCGTGCACAGGGCTCCGTTACATCGCTGAGATTGGTTGCGGGGACACGCAACCGCCGTAACCTACCTGAACTGGTCTGCTGTGTGTAGCCGGGATGGCACCCCGAGGCTTGTGGTAACGTCGCCTCCATCATTGATCGCTGTTGCCCGTAGCGCAGCGCGCGGCTGTGGGTGACGCTGGCGGTCACCGTCGATCTTCGGAGAAGGTTCGGGTTGCGAGACCCGGGCGCGGCGAAGGGCGCGCGTCCGCCGATGCGGGAGGTTCAGAGCAATGGATACCGCGACCGGGGTTGGGATACCCGGGCCGGCCGGATCGCGCTGGAAATCCCGAAGCTCAGGAAGGGCAGCTACTTCCCCAGTTTTCTGGAACCTCGCCGGACGGCCGAGAAAGCCTTGGTGGCCGTTATTCAGGAAGCCTATGTCCACGGCGTCTCGGCGCAGTCGGTCGACGAGCTGGCCAAGGCCATGGGCCCGGGCGGCATGTCCAAGAGCCAGGTGAGCTGCCTCTGCGCCAAGATCGACCGGCGGGTGAACGCGTTCCTGTCCCGACCGCTGGAGGGCACATGGCCCTGGTACATGCCCCGGCCAAGCAGCGCGCGCGGTGGCCGCGATGCTGACGACGATCTTCGCCCAAGGCACCACGGTCGACGCTGAGCCGTCTGGCGGAACTGGCAATGCTGCGGCTGCCTCGGGAGACACATGCGACGGGCCTCGGGATCAACGGCGAGGTCCGGCGCGAGGTCTGGGCCTGTGGATCGCCGAAACGAGGCGCGAAGTTCTCGCTGTCGGTGATGACCGAACTGCGCAGCCGGGCCTTCAGGACATCCCGATTGCGGTGGTGGACGACCCAAGAGGCTTTCCCGAGGCGATCACCGCCGCCTTCCCTGAGGCGAGGGTCCAGACTTGCGTCGGCATCTGGTCCGCCTCCCCCTGAACTTCTGCTCGTGGAAGGACCGCAAGGCGGTGGCCGCCCGACTAAGGGTGTCTGCGGCGCCGAGACTGCAAAGGCCGCGGCGGACGCCCTGAAAGCCGTCAGCGAGGCGTAGACGGGCGCTACCCGCCGATCGCCCAGACTCGGCGGCGACCCTGGCCGGAGGTCATCCCGTTCTTCGCTTTCGGCTCCGAGATTCGCCGGTTGATCTACAGCACGAATGCAGCGGAGAGGCTCGACCGCGTGATTTGCAAGGTCATCAAGACGCGCGGCTCGTTCCCGCCCCAGGAGGCCGCCGAGAAGCTGATCTATCTCGCCATCCGCGAGCACGAGAAAACCCCGCGAAGTGGAGGCTGGCTGACAGCGATCAATCAGTTTGCCATCAGGTTCGACGAGCCCTTCGACCCGCTCGGCGGCTGACGGCGGTCAGATGGAAACGGCGTGGTAGCCCAGCCGCGGGCTTCAGGACACCCCGGGGTCATATCGCCCCCCGTGCATGTCATGGTGGCTTGCCACCAATGTAATCCTTCTTTTCCACGCATTCGTGCATGCCGTTCTTGGCGTGCATAGGCGAGAGACTGATCGCGGCTCACATCCCCACTCACGCCTAATCGTGCCCGTCCGCGACGCTGCCCGGCGATTCGAGGGTGGCGCGGTCCGCGGCCTTCAGCACGCCGCTGTCATAGAGGACCGGCCATCTTATCGAACCGGACCGGATCGATAGCGCACAGGCGACTCACGAAAAGCTCGGGCTGCTCGAAGGCAAGGAAGTGCCCGCCCTGTGCGGCAGCGGCGCGATGCAACATGTTGAAGCTGCGCCTGAGCCAAGCGTCGGGCGGCGGCACGCCGAGGTCGTTCGGGCAAAGGGTAAATCCGGTCGGCACCTCGACCCGCTGCCTGCGCGGCAGGCCAAGTCCTTCTTCAACCACCGAGATGTAAAGCCAGTTGGCGGCATTGATCCCGCCCAGCCAGCAGAGCATGACGTTGGTCAGCAGCCGATCCAGCGGGAAGGGCGGCGGGACGGGCTCGCCGCCGACGGTCAAGTTCTGGAACTTGTCGAGGATCCAAGCCGCCAGCCCCACTGGCGAATCCGTGAGTCCGTAGGCCAGCTTCTGCGGCTTGGTGCCCTGCTGGATGCGATAGCCCGCCTGCGATGCCCGCTTCGCGGCGCCGGCCTTCAGCCAGGCGGCTTCGTCGTCGGTCATTTCCTTGGGCACGACCCTGGCATGAAGCGGGGCGCTGTTCAGGTGGATCGCGGCCAGCCCGGGCGGGTTCAGCAGAGCCATCCGGGCGGTCACGATACTGCCCCAGTCGCCACCCTGCGCGACCCAGCGATCGAAGCCGAGCACTCGGTGCATCAGATCGGCCGTCGCCGCCCCGATCTGCGCTGCTGTGACGGGTTCGCGGGGCGCGCCTGAAAAGCCATAGCGGGCAGGCTGGGCACGATCACCGTGAAGGCCTCCTCGACCCGCCCTCCATGGCGTTCAGGATGGGCCAGCGGGTCGATCACCTGGGTGAACTCCTCGAACGATCCCGGCCATCCATGGGTCAGCACCAGCGGCAACGGTGCCGCGCCCGATCCCGGTTCGAGGATGAAGTGCAGGTCCGTTCCCCCTGCACGCGCCCTCCAATGGGCGAAACGATTGAGCCGCCGCTCCTCCGCCCGCCAATCGTAGTCGTGACGCCAGTACTGCGCGACGCATCCAGCCCAGTTCCGCCCCGTATCGCCACGAGGCCGAGGCAGGCTCGTCCGGCCAGCGGGTCGCCTCCAGCCTGCGGTACAGGTCGTCCAGGGCCTCCTGAGGTATGTCGATGACGAAACGTTCCATGCGGTGCTCTGCCTTGAGCGATACCAGGCGCCGTTCATTTCGGGTCGGCATCTAAGCGCGTTCCTGTTGCCTGACCTTGTCGGCGAGCACCTCCACCGCCTCGGGGTTCACCAAGCCTGACAAATCCCCCGGAGGTTGGTCCTCGAATGCCGCGCGCACCACGCGGCGCATGAGCTTCATCGTCCGCGTCTTCGGGAGGTCGGGGACGAAAACGATCCGCTTCGGACGGAAGCTGGACCCGAGACCTCCTGCCACCGCGTCGCGGAGCTTTCCTGCGGTCGCCTCGTCGGCCGGGACCCTCTTGGCGAGGACACAGGCGCAGGCGACCGCCTGGCCCTTCACCGGGTCGTTGATGCCGACCGCGGCGGCCTCGGCCACCAGCCCGGTCCCGAGCAGCAGCGCCTCGACCTCGGCCGGGCCGATGCGCTTGCCAGCGATCTTGATCGTGTCGTCCGAGCGGCCGTGCAGATACCAGTGGCCGTCCTCGTCGATCGACACGAAATCGCCATGCATCCAGACGCCGGGCCGGGCCGACCAGTAGCTGTCGAGATAACGCTGCGGATCGTTCCAGAGGCCGCGGGTCAGCCCAATGCTCGGCCCGGCGAGCGCAAGCTCACCGACCTCGCCGGGGCGGATCGATGCGCCGTCCTCGCCCAGGGCCACCACCCGCATGCCCGGCAGCGGGCCGCCGAAGGCGCAGGGAGGCAGGTCGCGGTGCAGCAGGCTGGTGCCAAGGATGCCGCCGCCGATCTCGGTGCCGCCGGAATAGTTCAGCAGCGGCACCTCGCCGCCGCGGCGCACCGTGGTGCGGAACCACTCCCAGGCTTCCGGCGTCCAGGGCTCGCCGGTCGAGGCGGTGATCCGCAGGCCCGAGAGGTCATGCGCCTCGACGGTGCCCTCGGGCTGCTGCATCACAGCGCGGATCATGGTCGGCGCCACGCCGAGGAAGGTCGCGCCGAGTTCGTCCGCAAGCCGCCACATCCGGCCCGCGTCAGGCCAGTCCGGCGTTCCTTCGACGAGGATCATCGTCGCGCCCATCATCGGCACGGCGGCGGCCAGCATCGGGCCGGTGAGCCAGCCCATGTCGCTCATCCAGAGGAGCCGGTCGCCCGCGTTCAGGTCGTGGATCAGGCCGTAGTCGGCGGCGGTCTTGACCATGAAACCGCAATGACTGTGGACCGTGCCCTTGGCGCGGCCCGTGGTGCCCGAGGTGAAGACCAGCATGGCCGGCGTCTCGGCCGGCAGTTCGAGCGGCGGCTGCGCGCGTGCGGTGCGGGCGAGGTCGGCCCAGGAGACGAAGCCTGCCTCCACCGACGCACCCGGCTCCCGTGGGGCCACGATGACATGGCGCAAGGCCGGCAAACGATGACGCAGACCCGCGACCTGCGCCGCCATCTCGATCGCCTTGCCGCGGCGGAAGGTGCGGTCGGCGGTGACGACGGCCACCGCGCCGCCATCGGTCAGGCGGTCCACCAGCGCGTCGTCGCCGAAGCCCGAGAACACGGGCAGCGCGATCGCCCCGATCGACACGATGGCGAGGAAGGCCGCGATCGCCTCGGGGACCGAGGGCATGAAGATCGCGACCACGTCGCCCCGTCGGATGCCGAGGTCCTGCATGCCGGCGGCGACATGCGCCACCTCGTCGGCGAGTTCGTCATAGGTGACGGTCCGCCGCTCCGCGTCTTCGCCGACCCATTCGATCACCGGCTTGCCGCCGAGGCCCGCGTCGCGCGGGCGCTGCAGGCAGTTCGTGGCGATGTTGGTGGTGCCGCCGACGCACCACTCGGCCCATTCGGGACCGCGCGACTGGTCGAGGATGCGCTCGAAGGGTGTGCCGAAGCGCAGGTCTAGAAATTCGATGACTGCCGGCCAGAACCACTCCGGCTCGGCATCGGCGCGGGCGATGAGGGCATCCCAGCCCGAGAGGCCGTGCTGGTCGATGAAGCGCTGCAGGGTGGGCAGTTGAGCGGTCATGCCTGCGGCCCGCCGTCGAAGACCACGATACGGGTGATGAAGGGAGCCATGAAGGCCTTCATCTCCTGATGCGCGGGCGAGATCTGGTAGGCGTCGTGGCTGGCCGAGTCGTCGCAGACGAGGACCACAGCATGGGTCAGCCCGTCCGAGCGGTCGGCCTCGTTCGGCGCCATGAAGTAGTCGCGCACGCCCGCGCATTCGGCCCGCACACGGTCGCAATAGTGATCGACCCGCGCGAAGAACGCTGCATCCGCCACGTCCGAAAACTGCATCATCACGATGTGGTAGAACATACTGCTTCCTCTCGTTTCAGCCTGCGGTCCAGCCGCCATCCACGACCAGCGACGATCCCGTCATCAGCGCCGCCGCGTCGGACGCGAGGAACACCGCCGCGCCCATCAGGTCCTCGACTTGGCCGAGCCGGCCGAGCTTGATCTTGCCCTCCACGAAGCCCCGGAAGGCCGGATCGGCCAGTGCCGGGCCGGTCATCTCGGTCTCGATAAAGGTGGGGCAGATCGAGTTGACGCGGATGCCGTGCGGCGCCAGCTCGATCGCGATGACCTTGGTCAGCCCCTCGGTCGCGTGCTTGGAGGCGGTGTAGGCCGAGCGCCCGGCGGCGCCGACCAGGCCCGCCTGCGAGGAAATCTGGATGATCGAGCCGCGTACGCCCTCGGCGATCATCCGCCGCGCCACCGCCTGCATGGTGAAGAAGGCGGCGCGCACGTTCAGGTCCATGACCGTGTCGAACGCGTCCTCGGTCATCTCGGTGAAAGGCTGCGGGATGTTGGTCCCGGCGTTGCTCACGAGAATGTCGAAGGCGGGGCCCGCGTCGAGCGCGGCCTCGACCGCCGCCCGGTCGGACACATCCACGGCCTGCGCATTGGCGCTGCGACCGGCAGTGCGCAGCCGTGCCGCTGCAGCCTCGATGCTCTCGGCGCCGCGTGCCCAGAGCGTGACCTCGGCCCCCGCCTCGGCAAGCGCCGCGGCAAGCGCGAAACCGATGCCGCGCCCTGCCCCCGTGACGAGCGCGCGACGCCCGACCAACGAGAACGAGGGCGTACGCGGCAGGTCGCGGTCAGTGGTCATGGCGGTTTCCTCGGGCAGCGAATACGGCAAGGGGGTCGCCTCACGGGCGCGCATTACCAGGCGGCGGGAACCGGCAGCGCGATGGGTCGCGCCGCCGGAATGATCGGAGTCCACACCGACGCTTGCGGCGTGGGGTCAATCGAGACTGATGTTGTTCTGCTCGATCACATTTCCATAAACCGCGCGCTCGTTCGCAAGGAAAGCGGACAGCTCGTCACTGGGAATGAACCGCGCGGAAAGGCTCAGCTGCTGCAGCCGTTCGGCGAACTCCGGCTTGGCCAGGATGGTTTCGATCGCAGATTCCAGCTTCCCGACGATCGCGGGCGGCGTTCCGTTCGGTGCCATGATCGAATTCCAGATCATCTGCTGATAACCTTCGGCGCCGGCATCGGACATCGCCGGAATCTCGGCCAGACGCGGATCGTCCGTAAGGGCCGTGACGGCAAGGGCCCGCAATTGCCCATCCTCGACCAGGGGCAGGGCGGTGATGGGAGGGTCAATCAGGAAGTCGATTTCCCCGCCGAGAAGCGCTGGCAGCGACTGCGAGCTTCCGCGATAGGGAATGTGAGCGGCCTGGGTGCCGGTCAGGCTCTTGAACCATTCGACGCCGAGATGCATGGACGAGCCGACACCGGAACTGCCGTAGGTCAGTTCCTCCGACTGACCCTGGGAGATCAGGTCGCCGAGAGTGTTGTAGGGGCTCTCAGAATTCACCACGAACATCATCGGCGCGACCGCGAAAATCGCGATGGGCGCGAAATCCGCCTCGGCGTCGTAGGAAATCTCCTTCGAGAGCAGCGGTTGCGTGACGAATGTGCTGGGACCGCCGATCACGAGGGTATAGCCGTCCGGTGGGGCCGTGGCGACGCTCTGCGTGCCGACGACTCCGCCTGCGCCTGTGCGGTTTTCTACCACAACGGGCTGCCCCAGCTCAACCTGGAGGGCATCGGCCAGCACCCGTGCAGCACTGTCCGTCTGCCCACCGGCCGCGAAGGGGACGACCAGCGTGATCGGTCCTGCGGGATAGGTATCCTGGGCCTGCAACGGTGCCGTCATTGCGAAGGTCGCTGCGAGCGCGCCTGCGAGTATGTAGGTTTTCATTCTTTACTCCTCCTTTTCGGGTCTGCGATCCCGGGGCGACCGCGCCCCGCGGATGACGGGAAGCCGCGCTAATCCTCCCTGAGCGCGTCTTCCCGGGTGCGTTTGATCAAAGGCAATGCCATTGCAACGACGATGGCAAGTGCCAACGCCAACATCGTCGCGCTGATCGGACGTGTCATAAACACCGTCAAGTCGCCGCGCGCCACCAGCATCGAGCGGCGGAAATACTCTTCCAGCATCGGGCCCAGCACCATGCCCAGCAGAAACGGCGCCGGCTCGCATTCCATCTTCCGAAACAGGTAGCCGAGGAAACCGAAAACGGTCATCACGACGACATCGAACGTGCTGCCGTTGACGGTAAACACCCCGATGCAGCAGAAGGCAAGAATTGCCGGGAAGAGAAACCGGTATGGCACGGTCAGCAGCTTCACCCACAGGCCGATCAGCGGCAGGTTCAACACCACCAGCATCAGGTTTCCGACCCACATCGAAACGATCAGACCCCAGAAGAGTTCGGGCTGTTCGCGGATGATTGCCGGGCCCGGCTGGATGCCGTGAATGATCATAGCTCCCATCAGCAGCGCAATCACCACGTTCGACGGAATGCCAAGGGTCAACAGCGGGACGAAGGAGGTCTGAGCGCCTGCGTTGTTCGCAGCTTCCGGCGCGGCCAGCCCTTCGATTGCGCCCTTTCCGAATCGGGAGGGATCCTTGGCGATCCGTTTCTCGACGGCATAGGCCGTAAACGAGGACAGGATCGCGCCGCCTCCAGGAAGGACGCCCAGTAATGAGCCGAGAACCGTTCCCCGCAAGACCGGCGGAAAGATCTGTCGAAGTTCCTGCCGGGTGGGCAGCAGGCCACGGATCGCCTTGCCATAGGCGCTGCGGGTCTCCTGATCCGACGACAGGTTGTGGATGATCTCGCCCAGTCCGAACAGGCCCATCGCCACCGCAACCAGATTGACGCCGGACGACAACTCGACGAGGCCGAAGGTCATCCGGGAATGGCCCGATGTCACATCGATGCCGACCAACCCGACCGTCACGCCCAGGACGACCATGGCCAGCGCCTTGAGGAATGATCCGTGGGCCAGGACGATGGACGCGATCAGGCCGAGGACCATCAGGGCGAAGTAGTCAGGGGCGCGGAACTGCAGCGCCGCCGCGGCGATCAGCGGCGCAAAGAGGGCGATCGCCAGCGTCGCGACCGAGCCGGCGAAGAACGACCCGAGCGCCGCTGTGCTGAGCGCCAGCCCTGCCTTGCCCTGACGCGCCATTTGATAGCCGTCGATGGCGGTCACGACCGACGAGACCTCGCCCGGCAGGTTCACGAGTATCGCGGTGGTCGATCCGCCATACTGCGCGCCGTAGTAGATGCCCGCCAGCATGATGAGCGAGGTCGTCGGGTCCAGCGTGAACGTCAGCGGCAACAGCATCGCGACCGTCGCTGCCGGGCCGAGCCCGGGAAGCACGCCGATCAGCGTCCCGAGAAAGCAGCCGATGAAACAGTAGAGCAGGTTAACGGGCGAGAGCGCGGTCTCAAACCCCAGCCCGAGATTTGCGATGAAATCCATGCCGGGCGCCTACCTGAACCAGCTGCCGAGCAAGGGCAGCGGCTGGCGCAGCAGCAGCACGAAAATGACCGCACTGGCCACCGCCAGCACAATCCCGAGGATGAGCGCCCTCCGCCACCCGAGGCCGGATCGCGGGGCTGCACCGGCACACAGCGTCAGCACGATCAGCGCAGGGATGAGGCCGGCCGGTCGCAGGAGCAGGCCGAAAAGCGTGGTCCCCGTCAGCACGGCAACCAGCGAAACGACGTCAAACTTCTCCATCGCCTCGACCTTGCCGGTGAACGAGTCGGCAAGGATCCCGAAGGCGATCACGATGAGCAGCCCGCCGAGGACGGACGGAAAGTAGCCGGGCCCCATGTTCCGCAAGGTGCCCAGTTCGTGGCCGCGCATGTCCCACAGGACGAAGATGCCGGCGGCCAGGAAGAAGATCCCGGCAAGCGCGGAGTGGGGCTTCGTGACTCTGGGTCGCATGGGCTTTTCCCCCTGAATGGTCAGGCCCCGGTCAGATACGACAAACGTGCGTTTGTTTTTAGCGCTAGGCAAGCATGCTTTTATCGCTAGGCAAGCAGAAAGTGAGTCATCCCGCTCAGGCCAGTGTCAGCAAGCTGCGATCGCTCTGGTCGATCACGGTAAGCTGGCTGCGGCGTATCAGCCGGTTGGCATGGGCGAGCGTTTCGGTGATGGCGAACCACATCTGGTGCGGGTCAAGCTGCCGTTGAAACAGCAGAGGGACCAGATCCGCGGCCGAATGCGGCCGTTTGGCGCATGCCGCAAGGATCGTGTCGCAGCGCTCCTGGTGGTGCAGGACAAGATCGCGGCAACGGGCAGACAGGCCCTTGAACGGACGATGATGGCCCGGCAGGACGAGCACGTTGTCGGGCACCTCGGCCTCGATCTGGCGCAGACTGCGCATGAAGTGTCCCAAGGGATCGCTCATCGGCTCGGTCGCATCGACGCTGATGTTCGGACTGATCCGCTCCAGAACCTGATCCGCAGCGAAGAAAAGGCCTTCGTCGGCGCAGTGAAGCATGACCTGTTCGGGGGCATGCCCGTCGCCGGTCATCACCCGGAAGCTCCTCGCGCCGATGGTCAGGGTGTCGCCATGCACGAGTCGCTGGAACCTCGAAGGCAGCGGCGCGACATACTGCGGATACTCCCGGCCATGGATCGAGATCAGTTCCGCGGTCTCCGGGCTCAGTCCATGGCGCAGGAAGAAGTCGAAGTTCTGCTGGATCGTCTGTTCGCTGCGACCCTGCGAGAGCAGGCGGCAAAGGGCATGGGTGCTGAGACTGGTCTGAACCCGAGCGCCGTGCAGGTCATGGAACCACCCGGCCAGTCCGATGTGGTCGGGATGGAAATGGGTCACCACGACCCGACTGATTTTCATGCCTGACAGCGGACCGGCAAAAAGGGCTTCCCACACCCCGATCGCCTCGGGGGTGCGGGTGCCGGTGTCGATCACCGCCCAGCCGTCATGATCCTGCAGCAGGAAGACGTTGACGTGATCCAGCACATACGGAAGGGGGATCCTGACCCACAGCAGCCCCTCGGCAACCTCCTGCACCTTGCCATAAGCGGGCATCTCGACGAAGGGGAATTCGAGGGCGGGGAGCGTGGTCATGTCAGGGTCCCTTCGTCTACAAGCGCGCCAATCTGCTCGGCTGTACTGCCCAGTTCGGCCAACAGCGCGTCGCGGTCCTGCCCGGCCGCGCCGGGCGCCGGCGGCGGAGCGGCTGGCGTGCGGCTGAATCGCGGGGCGGGCGCCGGTTGTGCCATGTCGCCCCCTTCCACCAGAAGGCCGCGCGCCGCATTGTGCGGGTAGGCGGCCACCTCGTCGAAGGTCAGCACGGGCGCTACGCAGGCGTCGCTGTCAGCGAAGAGACGGTCCCATTCGTCACGGTCGCGGCTGGCGAAGAGCCTTTCGAGCAGCGCCCCCAGCGCAGGCCACTGCGCGCGATCATACTGACGGCCAGTCCAGGCGGGATCGAGGCCCGCGATCCGGCAGAACTCGGCGAAGAACTGTGGTTCGAGGGCGGCGAAGGCCACGCTCTTGCCGTCGCGGGTTCCATAGCAGCGATAGAACGGTGCGCCGCCGTCCAGCAGGTTCGACGCGCGTTGCGAGGTCCATTCACCGCTGGCGGCAAAGGCGTGAAAGATGCCGGTCATGGCAACCACGCCATCCAGCATCGCGGCGTCAACGACCTGGCCCCTTCCCGAGATCTGCCGCTCATGCAGCGCCGCTAGAAGCCCAAAAAGCGCGAACATCGTGCCGCCGCCGTAATCCGCCACCAGGTTGAGCGGCGGCACCGGCTGACCCGCCTCCGGGCCGATCGCGGCAAGGGCGCCCGACAAGGCCAGATAGGTCAGGTCATGGCCCGCGCGGCGGGCGAGCGGGCCATCCTGTCCCCATCCGGTGATGCGGGTGAAGATCAGGCGCGGGTTGACCGCATGGCAGTCGGCTGGCCCAAGTCTAAGCTTTTCCATCACCCCGGGACGGAATCCCTCGATCAGAGCATCCGCGTTCGCGATCAAGCGTAGAGCCATCGCGCGACCGGCGTCAGCCTTGAGGTTCAGGGCAATGGAACGTTTGCCGCGGCGGTTGACATCAGTGCTGTCCTGCGCCGCCGAGGCCCGGTCGATGACTGTGACCGCAGCACCCAGGTCGGCGAGAAGCTGCCCCGCCAAGGGCGCGGGGCCGAGGCCGGCCAACTCGACGACCTGCAACCCGGCGAGCGGGCCGGCGCGATGTGAAGCGGCAATCATCGAATCCAGAGCGCCTTTGTTTCCAGGAACTCATGGACGTGATCGTATCCCGATTCCCGCCCATAGCCGCTGAGCTTGTAGCCGCCGAAGGGCACCGCGGGGTCCATCAGCTGGTAGCAGTTGACCCAGACCGTCCCGGCTCGGAGCCTGCGGCCGAGGGCGTGAGCCGCACTGACATCCTGGGTCCAGAGGCCCGCCCCGAGGCCGTATTCGCTGGCGTTGGCGCGGCGGATCACCTCGTCCCGGTCGCTGAAGCGCAGGATCGACAGCACTGGGCCGAAGATCTCCTCCCGGGCGATGGTCATGTCGTCGCGCACACCGGTAAAGACGGTCGGCGAAACGAAGCTGCCTGCCGCCAGCGCCTCGGCCTCTACGTCCGTACCGCCGGCAAGCAGGCTGGCCCCTTCGGCGAGGCCGGTCGAAATATATTGCTGCACGGTCGTCTTCTGCGTCTGATCGACCAGCGGCCCGATCTGGGTTTCGGGGTCGAGCGGATCGCCCATCCTGAGCGTCGCCGTCTCGGCGAGAACCCGCTCGACGAATTCGTCGTGGATGCCGTCCTCGACGAACAGCCGCGTTCCGGCGCTGCAGATCTGCCCCGAGTTCTGGAACACCGCATGTGCGGCTGCGGGGGCGGCGAGGTCCAGATCCGCATCGTCCAAGATGATGTGAGCGGACTTGCCGCCCAGCTCGAGCGAGAGGCGCTTCAGGTTGCCCGCCGACGCGCGGATGATGTGCTGCCCTGTGCGGGTGGAGCCGGTGAAGGTGATCTTGTCCACGTCGGGATGCTCGGCCAGCCGCTGGCCGGCCTCGGCCATCCCCGGGACGACGTTGACCACGCCGGGCGGCACCCCAGCCTCGAGGCAGAGTTGGCCGAACAGCAGCGCCGAGAGGGGCGATTGCTCGGCTGGTTTGAGGATGATGGTGCATCCCGCCGCCAGCGCCGGCGCAGCCTTCCAGACGCACATGCGGAACGGCGCATTCCAGGGTGTGATCGCTCCGACGACGCCGACGGGCTCGCGCAGCGTCGCGACGAAGGGGGCGCCGGGAACCGAGGGGGTGATCGTCTCGCCCCGCAAGGTGGGAACCAGGCCGGCATAGTAGCGCACCAGTTGCGGCGCCGTATGACGACCGGCCTGCGTGCGCGTGATGGGCGCGCCCATGTCGAGCGAGTCGAGCAGCGCGATCGTGTCGTAGTTGGCCTCGATCAGATCCGCCAGTCGGAGCAGCATTCGCTGACGGTCATAGGGCGTGGTCGCCGACCACGGACCCTCGAAGGCCCGCCGCGCCGCCGTCACGGCCAGGTCGATATCGGCCGCGCGACCGCAGGCGAGCTCGGCCAGCGGCAGGCCGGTCGCCGGATTGATCGTCACCATCGTCCCGCCATCGGCGGCATCGCTCCAGCGTCCGTCGATGAGGAGCTGCCGCGGCGTCGAGGCGATCCCGGCAAGCGCCGCGTTGAAGGTCTGGGCGAGAGTCATGGGTGATGTTCCTTTCGAGCCTTCGCGGTCAACGGTGCCGGAGACGCCGCGGGCGAGGCGTCGTTTCCGACACATCGGCCACGAGACGTTCGTCCTGTTATCCGTCCAACCGCGACCCGGGCACCGCATGCTGGGCGGGCCGGAAGCGGTAGAGGATCAGCCCGGCGATCAGCGCCTTGCAGACGTCGCCCGGCAGGAACGGCCAGAGGCCAGCGGCGAGCAGGGTCTCGCCATAACCGGTCGCGAGACCGAGCCATGCCAGTCCGGGAAGATAGACCGACGCCCCTGCCAGGAAGGCGATCAGCACCGTTGCGGCCAGGCGGCGCCGGGCGAACTGTCCTAGGACGCCGGCAACCGCGGCGGCCAGGACGAATCCGATCAGGAAGCCGCCCGTCGGGCCGAGCATGTAGGGCAAGCCGAGCCCGCGCTCCGGCGTTCCGGCAAAGACCGGGAAGCCGAGCGCACCCTGGAACAGGTAGAGCAGCATTGCGGACACCGCGACGACCGGGCCGAAGGCCAGCCCCATCGCGATGGGCACCAGCGTCTGCAGCGACATCGGCACCGGATAGAACGGCACCTGGATGCGCGCGGCCAGCGCCATGAGCGCGCTGCCGACGATGACGATGACGATGCTTCGGCTCAGCGCGCTGCGATCCGCCGTGGCGGCAAGGATGCCCTTCTGCATGTCTCGAAGTCCTTTCGCGTTGGTTTGTTACTCGGCTCCGGGCCGGCAATAGCCTTCAAGCCCGGAATCATCGATGTCGGGCAAGTTCACGACAAGGTTGTCGGGCGTGCGGGCGGTCAGCCACACCAGCTCTTCGGTAGTCGACATGTTCGCCTCGACATGCGGCATGAACGGCGGCACGAAGACGAAATCGCCCGGCCCCAGATCGACATGTTCCTTGTAGTCCTTGCCGAAATAGATCCGGCCGTGGCCGCGCAGCACATAGCCGCCGGTCTCGCACTCGTCATGGTGATGCGGCGGCGAGCGGTGCCCTGGCTCGTTCGACACCTGCCCGAACCAGATCTTGGTAGCGGGTGTGTGCTGCGGGCTGACGCCCGAGACGCGCACGCAGTCTCCCGACTGGGCGGTCTGGGCGTCGTAGCTGCCCGCGCGAGTGATCACAGGCCGAATTTCGCTCATCGATAGTTCCTCTGGATCAATGGTCCGCAAGGGCCGAGGCGGAGGGATAGTCAGTGTATCCCGCAGCGCCGCGCGTGTAGAAAGTACTCCGGTCATAGGCGGCGAGGGCGGTGCCTTGCGCCATTCTCTCGACCAGATCGGGGTTCGAGATATAGGGTCGCCCGAAGGCCACCAGATCCGCGCGTCCGGCGGCGAGTGTCTGCGCGGCGCGGTCCGCGTCATATTCGCCGCAGGCGACCAGAATGCCGTCGAAGCCAGCGCGCGCGATGGCGAGCACGTCGGGGGCCATCGTGTCGTCGCCAGCACGGCGGCTGTCGCTGCCTGAGACGTTCGCTTCTACGATGTGCAGGTAGCCGAGGCTTCGCCCCTTCAGAAGGCCCAGAACCGCCGCGTAAAGCCCCTCCGGATCCGAATGACGGATACCGTTGAAGTCGCCATGGGGCGACAGGCGTAATCCGATCCGGCGCAAATCACCCAGCCGCTCGGCCGTCAGCGAAAGCAGCTCGTCCAGAAAGCGCAGCCGCGCGGACAGCGAGCCGCCATAGGCGTCCGTGCGAAGGTTGGCCTCGTCGGACAGGAACTGCTCGATCAGGTAGCCGTTTGCGCCGTGCAGTTCGACCATGTCAAAACCGGCCTTGAGTGCGCGTTCGGCGGCGGTCGCAAAATCCTCGATCGTGGCGCGCACCTCCTCCGTCGTCAGCGCACGCGGCACGCCCAGGGGGTGACGTCCGCTCTTGGTGAAGATCACCGAATCGGCGGCGACCGCGGAGGGACCGACCGGGCCGAGCCCCGCCGGATTGTTCTCGGCCGCCCCCACGCGCCCGACGTGCCAGAGCTGCGCGCAAATGCGACCGCCACGGAAGTGAACCCGCTCGACCACCGCTTTCCAGTCCGCGGCCTGCTCCTCGCTCCATATCCCCGGCGTGAACGGATAGCCGTGCGCCTGGGTGTTAACGGCGACGGCTTCGGTCACGATCAGTCCGGCCGAGGCGCGCTGCCCGTAATAGTCCGCCGCGAGCGGGCTGACGTTGCCCTGAAAGTCGGCCCGGCTCCGGGTCATCGGCGCCATCACCACGCGATTGGGCACGCGCAGCGCCGGAAGCTCCAGCGGCTGGAACAGCGTGGACTGCGTCATTCTTCGCTCCATCCAAGATCCACTTCGCGTTCCTTGCCCAACCAGGGACTGCTGACGACATGCGACGCGAATCGGCGCTCGTCTTCGAGCAGTTCGCGATAGGCTTGACGCCCCTCGCGGCTGGCGACCGACGCCTCGTATGTCTCGAGGCTTTCCCAATAGAGTTCGGCCGTGCCGAACGGAAGCTCGGCGGTCGCGCCACGCACCTCCGCCATGCCCTGCTCGGAGGGATGCGGGGTGTGCAGGGTTTGCACGTAGCGGACGATGCCCAGCGTTCGCGCATGGCGGCGGAGCATGTTGCCATGCTCGTCCATCCACAGCCGCCGGACTTCCTCGGCCTCGAGATCGGGGCGGGCGTAGATTGCGTAGGTGATCTTGATCCGGGTGCTCATGTCATCTACAAAACAAACGCCCGTTCCTTTGTCAACTGCCATGGTTGGAACGGCGCCCATCGATGAGGAGACCCTGATGCTGCCGCAAATGGCAACACTGACCGAGGAGCAGCAGATGCTGCGCGACGCACTGGAAGGTGCGATCGACCGCGTCTCGCCCGTGGGGCGGGTGCAGGAGCTCGACAACGCAAAGACCTTCGACACGGCACTTCATGCTGCGCTGGCCGAACTGGGAATCATGGGAATCGGCATCCCCGAAGAGCAGGGCGGCAGCGGCGGCGGCGCGGTCGAGCAGGTGATCGTGCTCGAGGTGCTGGGCCGCAAGGCAACCTCGATGGCGGTCTTCATGGTCGTTCACTTCATGGCGACCCGGATCCTGCGCGAGAACGGCACGCCCGAGCAGATGGCAGCCCATCTGGCGCCGCTGCTGCGCGGCGAGACAAAGGCCTCGTTCTGCCTGACCGAGGCCAGCGGCGGGACCGATATCCTGTCGGCTATGAAGACCCGCGCGCGCCGTGACGGCGACGACTGGATCATCAACGGCAACAAGATGTGGATCAGCGGCGCGTCGACCAGCGACATGCTGATCGTTCTGGCACGCACCGGGGAACATCGCAGCCGGGGCCTGTCCATGTTCGTGGTGCCCGCCCGGGCCGAGGGGGTCACGGCCACCGAGGTCGCGACCATGGCGATCAACGGCTACGACACCAACAGCCTCGCCCTGGATGAGGTCAGGGTGCCCGGCGACGCGCTCCTCGGCCAGCTCGACAACGGCTTCCCGCAGGTCATCGCCACGCTGAACGGCGAGCGCATGAACGCGGCCGCCGTGGCTGTGGGCATCGGCCGCGGCGCGGTCGAAGTGACGCGGGACTATGCGATGGAGCGCACGGCCTTCGACCGCCCGATCGGCCAGTTCCAGTCGGTGCAGCACCAGCTTTCTATCGCCGGCATCGGCATCGAATCGGCTTGGCTGATGGTGCTGGAAGCCGCCCGCAAGGACGATGCCGGCGAGGCCACCGACGTGCTGTCGTCGATGGCGAAATGGTCCTCGGCCCGCGCGGCAGTGCACTGCGCCGACGTCGGAATGGAGATCTTCGCCGGCGCCGGTTTCGACTCCGACCTGCCGATCCAGCGCTACTACCGCGATGTCCGGCTCTACTCCTTCGCGCCGCTGAACCAGAACATGGCGCTCAACATGATCGCCGAGCGGTGGCTCGGGTTCCCGCGTTCCTTCTGAGAGGTCGAGATGACAGCCAGAATCCTCGTTGCCAACCGGGGCGAAATCGCCTGCCGGATCATCCGGTCGATCCGTGACCTCGGCATGCACTCGATTGCCGTCTATTCCGAAGCCGACGCCACCGCGCGGCACGTCCGCCTGGCGGATGAGGCGCATCCGATCGGCCCCGCGCGCGCAGCCGAGAGCTATCTCGACGCGACGAAGATACTCGATGTGGCGCGCGAGACCCGGGCTGAGGCGATCCATCCGGGATACGGGTTCCTCGCCGAGAATGCGGCCTTTGCCGAGGCCTGCGCTGCGGCGGGCGTGGCCTTCGTCGGCCCCTCGCCCGAGACCATCCGGATGATGGGTGACAAGCACGCGGCGCGGGGGGCGGCCATAGCCGCCAGGGTGCCTGTCCTGACCGGGAGCGACAAGCTCGATCCCGCGGACGAAGCCGCCATCCTCGCCGCCGGCGAGCAGATCGGCTTTCCCGTGCTGGTCAAGGCGGCGGGCGGCGGCGGCGGAATCGGGCTGCGCCCGGTCACCGATCCCGCCAAGCTGGTCCAGGCCGTCCAGACGACCTCGTCCCAGGCCGAGCGCGCCTTCTCCGATCCCTCGGTCTATATCGAGAAGCTGATCCGGCGGGCGCGCCATATCGAGGTGCAGTTGTTCGGTCTCGGCGAAGCGGGCGCGGTGCATCTCTGGCACCGCGAATGCTCGCTGCAGCGGCGGTATCAGAAGATCATCGAGGAAGCGCGGCCGCGCCGCCTCGACCCCGCTTCGGCGCAGGCGATGCTCGACTCGGCGATCAGCCTCGCGCGGGCGACCGGATACCGGGGCGCGGGCACGATCGAGTACCTCTACGATGATGAGACCGGCGGCTTCTACTTCATGGAAATGAACACCCGCCTTCAGGTCGAGCATCCCGTGACCGAGATGATCACCGGCCTGGACCTCGTGGCGTTGCAGATTCGTCAGGCGCTCGGCGAGGATGTCGGGGCGGAACTGCAGCAGGACACCATCGTCGACGAGGGCCATGCCATCGAGGTCCGCGTCTGCGCCGAGCGGCCCGACAAGCAGTTCCTGCCCAGCCCCGGACCGCTCACCGGACTGGCCCTTCCCGACCTGCCGGGCGTGCGGATCGACACGGGCTTCGAGGCCGGCGACGCCGTGACCCCCTTCTACGACAGCCTGGTGATGAAGGTGATCGCCCACGGGGCCGACCGCGCCGAAGCCATCGCCCGCCTCGACGCCGCGCTTCAGGAAACGCAGATCGAGGGGTTGCACACCAACCTGAGCTTCCTGCGCAGTCTGGTGCGCCACCCCGAGTTCCTGGCCGACCGGATCCACACGAAGTTCGTCGAGGAGTCGCTGGCGGAACTGGTCTGACCGAAATGGTCCGATCGGGGGCGGAGCGCCGTCCCCGATCAGACCACGTATCACCCGGATCTCGATCGAACAGAATGCGCATTTCGAAACATCACGCGCAGCGATTTCACGCAGTCGAGGTCGTGAGCAGCGCTTGCCCCTGGGACTAGCGGCCGACGTAGATCGGCGGCGCGGCCCCTCCGAAGCCCTTCGTGCCTATTCGGAAGTCCTCGGTCTCGACGATCTGCCGAAAGCCCTCGCGCTCTCGCTCCAAGGCTTCTTCCAGAGGGTCGTCCCCTGCAATCGCGCCGAGGTCCCGGCTGGCCATGACCGCCAGCGGCGCATTGCTTGTGATGCGGCGTGCGAGGGCTTCGGCGGCCGGGGCGAGTTCGTCCGGAGGGTGGACGGCGGAGACGAGGCCAAGCTGGAAGGCGCGCGCGGCGTCGATCGGGTTGCCGGTTATCACCATCTCGTTGGCGATGGCTGTCGGCAGTTCGCGAAACAGCCGGGTGATGCCGCCGGCGCCGGCGATGGCGCCCAGCTGGACCTCGGGCAGCGCAAATCTCGCCTTGTCCGAGGCGATGCGGATATCGCTTGCCAGCATCAGTTCCATCCCGCCGCCATATGCTGGCCCATTGACAGCCGCGATCATCGGCTTGCCGGGGACGCGGCGCGTCAGGCCGCAGAAGTGGCCGGGGTCCTTGCCCTCGGCGATCAGCCGCGCGATGTGGGGCAGGAACTCGTGGACATCGGCCCCGGCGCAGAACGCGCTTCCCTTGCCGGTCAGGACGATCACACGAACCCTTGGGTCCGCCTCGAGGCGCGGCCACAGCTCGGTCAGCGCCTCGTGCATCGCCGGCGTGATCGCGTTGCGCTTCTCGGGGCGGGAGAGCACAACCCGGGCGATCCCGTCACGGGTGCTGCAATCGATGGTCATTCTCTCTCCCTCAAGATGCTATGGCCGGTGCAGGAAGTCTTTCAGCTCCGCCCGATCGGTTCTGAAGGCGTTCTCGGGCGCGTCCGGGCGCGCATAGCCGAGTGATACGCCGCAGACGATGCTCAGGTCCTCGGCAATATCCAGATGGCGGTGCAGCAGCGGCGCGCAGGTCGCGAGCGCCGCCTGCGGGATCGTCGCGACCCCGACGGCCTCGGCCGCGAGCAGGAAGCCGCCCAGGAAGATGCCGCAATCGACCAGCGAGTAGGGCAGGAGCGATTTCGGCGTCGACAGGATCAGGAGCTGAGGCGCATCGAACAGGTCGAAGTTCCGCAGCGACTGCCGGGCGCTTTCCTGCCGGTTGCCCCATTCCACGCCGACCGCGTCGTAAAGCTGACGCGCCGTCTCGCGGCGGCGTTCGCGATAGACGCCCGTGTATTCCGCGGGGAACGGAATGTCGGGTGCTGGCGTGGCGGCTGCCTCGCGCAGCAGGGGGCGAAGCTCGTTAGTCTGCTGAAGCGACAGCAGATGCAACGTCCAGGGCTGGCAGTTGCACCAGGATGGTGCGCGTCCGGCAATCGCGATCAACTCGCGGATGACCGGCTCCGGGACCGGGTCGGGCAGGAACGCGCGGCAGCTATGCCGCGCGTTCGCAAGGGAGGCGACGGTATCAAGCCGCTCCGACATCATTCGGCGTCAGGTCGAATAGCGGGTGAAGGCCACCGTCGTTGCCCGCGCGCGCCAGTCGGTGACCACGTTCACGAGGGCCGGCTTGCCCGCGCGGACGGCTTCGCGCGCACGCTGCAACGCGCCCGCGATGCCCGCCGATTCCTCGACAAGCTCACCGTGGCAGCCAAGCGCCTCGGCGAGCTTGTCGTAGCGGGTGTAGCCCAGATCACGACCCGGCTTGTCCTTTTCGGGGTCCCCGGTCCAGCCGCCGTTCAGGCTGACGACCACGATCACCGGCAAGTTGTGGCGCACGGCCGTGTCGAGTTCCATCACGTTGAAGCCCAGCGAGCCATCCCCGTGAAGGACGATAACCTCCGAATCAGGAAGGGCGGATTTCGCGCCGAGGCCGAGCGGCAGGCCGACCCCCATGGTGCCGTAGGTGCCGGAATTCTGCCGGTATCCGGGCCGGAAGCAGGGGATGGACTGGCGCCCGTAGTTCAGGATCTCCTGTCCATCCACGCACAGGACGGTGTCACGCGACATGAAGTCCCGGACCTCGGCGCAGAGCCGCAGAGGATGGACCGGGGTCGCGTCGGAGGCCAGTGCGCCCTCGGCCTTGGCGGATTTCTCGGCATTCACCTGGGCGAGATGCGTGTTCCAGGCCTCGAATCGTTCGTTCCCGGAGGCGGCGCCTTCGTTCAGCTGGGCCAGTGCGACCTTCAGGTCGGCCACGGCGCCGAAGGCCAGATCGCGGCTGGAGGCGATCTCGGCAGGATCGATGTCGATTCGCACCACCCGCACATCCGCGGCAAAGCGCGGCGCCGAGACATGGCCCGAGACATAGTTCATCCGCGTGCCCAGCACGAGGACGAGGTCGGCCTCGCGGAACGCGGTCGCCCGCGCCGCCAGATGGCACTGGGGATGGTCGTCCGGAACGATCCCCCTGCCCTGCGGCGTGGTGAAGAACGGAATGCCGGTCGTTTCGACGAATGTGCGCAACTCCTCCGACGCACCCGACCACAGCGCGCCGCCGCCGCTGACGATGATCGGGCGGCTGGCGGAGGCGATCTCGGCCCGGACGGCAGACAGATCGTCTTCGGACAGCCCCGGGCGGACGCGGGTCTCGGGCGAATAGGCGGGCCAGCGCACGCTGGCCGGGTCGACTTCGGCCGAGAGCATGTCGGCCGGCAGGTCGAGGTAGACTGGCCCGGGCTTGCCGGTCGTCGCGATCGAGAGGGCGCGGACGACCATTTCCGGCACCCGGTGGGCATGCGTCACCCGCTCGGCCCATTTGACGCAGGGCGTCATCATGGCCAGCTGGTCGACATCCTCCTGGAAGACACCGTTGCCCGACTGGTCACGGGGCGCAGAGCCACCGAGGATCAGCACGGGGACGCAGTCCGCCTTGGCATGCGCCGCGCCCGTCACGAGGTTCGTCACGCCGGGACCGGAGGCTGCCATGCAGGCCGCCACGCGCCCGGTCACGCGGCTGAACGACTGGGCCATCATCACCGCCGCCTGTTCGTGTCGCACGTCGATGCCCCGCAGCCCTCGGCGCATCGCCTCCTTCTCGGCCTGCAGCATGGGGGCGCCCATGATGTAGTAGAAATGAGTGATTCCGTAGCGTTCGAGGGCTTCGGCCAGCAGCAGGCCGCCATTCGTGGTCATGTCGCTCGTTCCCATCCTGTTTGCTCAGATCGCGCCGGCGGCGCGCAGTTCGGCGATCCGTTCGGAGTCCATCCCCAGCAGGTCGCGGCAGGTCTGTTCCGTGTCCGCGCCCAGCAGCGGGGCGGGCGTCGTCACGTTCGGCGACTCCGACATCATCACGGGCCAGCCCGGGATCGTCAGTTCGCCGCGCTGGGCGTGGTCCATCGTCACGAACACGCCTCGGTCGTGCATGCTGCGGTCCGCCGAGAGCTCCATCGTGTCGAGGACGGCCCCCGCCGGAACGCCGCCCTCGGCCAGCAGGCGCATGGCTTCGTGCTTGTCGTAATCCTTGATCCAGTCGGCGACGATCACGTTGATCGCGTCGGCATTGTCCGCCCGCGCTTGGGGCGAGGCGAAGCGCGGGTCCTCGGCCAGATCGGTGCGGCCGATGACCCGCAGAAGCGCCTGCCATTGAACGTTGTTGGCGCGATTGGAATAGACGTAGCAGTAATCGTTGAGGCCACCCCCCTTGCAGGCATAGGCCTCGCTCGGCGCGGTGGTGCCCAGCAGGAGCTGGTTGCCCGCCCGCCGGGCGGCGTGACCGTCCCGCGCCTGCGCGGCGAAGGCCACGCGGCAGAAGTTCACCATGGCGTCCTGCATGGCGACGGTGACGAGCTGCCCCTTGCCGGTCTGGGCGCGCTGCAGCAGTGCGCCCAGGATGCCGATCACCAGATGCAGGCCCGCGCCGGTGTCGCCCATGGTCGGTCCCGGCTTCAGCGGGCGACCGTCGGCCTCGCCGGTGATGCTCATGATGCCGCCGGTGGCCTGGGCGATCATGTCGAAGGCCTTGTAACTCTCGTATGGGCTTCCGGCGCCGAAACCCTTGATCCGGGCATAGATGATGCGCGGGTTGATCCGATGCACCTCGTCCCAGCCGAAGCCCAGCTTCTCCATGTATCCGGGGGTGAAGTTCTCGACCATCACGTCGCATTCGCGGACGAGACCGGTGAGGATCTCCCGGCCCTCCGGCGACTTCAGGTTGACCGTCACGCTCTTCTTGTTGGCGTTCAGCACCAGGAAATAATAGGAATCGAAGCCCGGACGATCGGAGGAGGCATAGCGTCCCTGTTCGCCGCCCTTGGGGTTCTCGATCTTCAGGATCTCGGCGCCCATCCATCCCATGGCCTGGGTCACGGAGGTTCCCGCCTCGAACTGGGTCAGATCCAGGACGCGACAGCCTGAGAGTGCCTGCGGGGTTTGCTGGGTCATTGATCGTGCCTCGAAAGTTCTCGTGTTGTTCGGATCGCCGTCGCGGGCGGCGCAGGCGGATTGCCGAGGATGAGATCGGCGGCCTTCTCGGCCAGCGCGACCACGGGGGCGTGGGTATTGGAGGAGGGGATTGTCGGGATGACCGAGGCGTCGACCACCCGCAGGCCTGCGATCCCGTTCACCTGCAGCCGGGGATCGACAACGGCCGCCTCATCCCGGCCCATGCGGCACGAGCCGACGGGATGGAAGACGGTTGCGCCCGTCTGCTGCATGTAGCGCAGTAACGCCGCTTCGTCCTGAACCTCGGGGCCGGGACGAACCTCGGCGATCTCGTCGCCGAAGGCCTCGGCGAGCAGTCGGCGTGCCCATTGCATGCCGACCAGCATCCGCCGGCGGTCAGAATCCGACTGGAGGAATCCCAGATGGAACGAGGGCTTGGCGCGCGGGTCTGCGGAGACGGTGCGCAACCGGCCCCGGCTCTGCGGCCGCATCAGCCAGACGCCGCAGCTGACCGCCGCGAAACTGTCCAGCTTGCCGCCTCCCTCGGGCGAATAGCTCGCCGGGGTGAACACCAGCTGCAGGTCCGGCTCGGGCTCGTCGGGGCTGCTTTTCACGAAGCCGGTGCCGTTGGCGGCCGAGTAGGTCAGGATTCCCCGTCCCCTCAGGGCGTATCGGAAAAGGTGGGGCACGAGGCGGGGAAAGCGGCTGTCCTGGTTCAGGCTGCTTCCCCGGGTCAGCCGCCCGGCGACACGCGCGTTGTAGTGGTCATGCAGGTTCTCCCCGACGGCGGGCAGGTCGAGGACGGTGGTGATACCGACACGGCGCAGCTCCTCCGCCGGGCCGATGCCCGACAGATGCAGCAGGTGCGGCGAGTTGATGGCGCCGGCGGCGAGGATCACCTCGCGCCTGGCGCGGATCAGGACCGGCTCCTGCCCGGCGATCGAGACATGGGCGCCGATGGCGCGGCTGCCGTCGAAGGCGATGCGGGTGACCAGCGCATTGCTGACCAGTTGCAGGTTCCCGCGGCGCAGCGCCCCGCGCAGGTAGGCGTCGGCGGCCGAATGGCGCAGGCGGCCGCGCCGGGTCTGCTGCACGGGCGCCAGCCCCTCGCCGGGAGTGTCGTTGTAGTCCTCGATCCACGGCAATTGCAGTCTGCGCCCGGCGGCGAAGAACTGACGTGTCAGCGGATGGATCTCCGAGGGCTCGACGCGAATCTTGCCGGAGGTGCCTCGTGTGGTGCCCCCCGGCCGGTAGGCTTCGGAGCGCTGGAAGTAGGGCAACATGGCGCTGTAGCCCCACTCATCGCCGGCGGCCTCCGCCCAGGCCCCGTAGTCCGACGGCAGGCCGCGCGATTGCCACAGGCCATTGATCGAACTGCATCCGCCGACGATGCGTCCCCGGGGGTAGGGAACCCGCCGCCCGTCGAGCCCGGGCTCTGGGGCGGTTTCGTAGCCCCAGCCGACCGCCGGCGTGCGCAGCAGATGATAGAAGCCGGCCGGAATCCTGACCATCAGCCGCCGGTCGGAGCCGCCCGCTTCCAGCAGCAGCACCTTGCTTGCACCATCCGCCGACAGCCGATCGGCCAGGACGCAGCCCGCGGTGCCGGCGCCTATGATGAGATAGTCGGTTTCCATTGACCGTTCCCGAATCACTGGCTCAAACACCCCGCGACGGCGCATCGGCCGGGTGGTCCCGCGATGCCGTGGCAGACGCTTTCGTCGATCATGGGGCCCTCCCGGCCGTCGTGGCCGCCCGCTCCCAACGTCTCGGGGGCATCGGGCCGCGCTCGTGACGATACAAACATTAGTTCTTTTATCAACCCCAAACCTGAAGCCTCGACGGAGGAACAGGCCCGGTCATGATGCAGCGGGAGGTGATGATCCGGTCAACGGAGCCGTCGAATACCGGCTGGACGCCGCTCGGAGGCAGCTTGCGAGCGAGGTGCGATCAGTAGCCGCACCCGCCGGGCGGCGCCGTGCAGGAATTGCCATAGGTTGAAATCATTAAGCTAATGCGGGCCCCTCACGATCGTCACCACCGGGCGCCCCACAGCCAGGCACAACAATCTTTACAAACGGCTGTTTGTATGTTTTCTCCATCCGGATAGGTGGCGGGGAGAGCCGCTGGCCTCGAAAACCTGGGAGGATGAGATGAAGGGATGGAAGTTCGCGGCGGCGGTGGCATTGTCAGCCGTCGTCGGTGCCGGAGCGGCGTTTGCCGAAGACTTCAAGGTTCGTATTTCCTACAACCAGCCGGCGACCTCGCCCGCCTGGATCGAGGTGTTCCAGGCTTATGGCGAGGAGATCGAGGCGCTGAGCGGCGGCAGGCTGAAGCCGGAATACTACTCGGCGGCCGTGCTGCATCCGATCGGCGACGCCTTCAAGGCGCTGCTCGGAAACGTCACGGACATGACGGCCGCCTATCCGGCCTACATGCCGTCCAGCTTCCATCTGATGCACGCCAACGACCTGCCGTTCATCCTGCCCGACAGCGACATCGCGGCCACCCGCGTGGTGAACGAGATGTATCCCGACTACTACATGGACGAGTACGAGAAGGTCGGCATCTACCTTGGCTTCTATGCGGTCACGCCCTCCTACGACATCATTTCCACGAGGCCGATCAACTCGCTGGCCGATCTGGAGGGCATGAAGATCCGCGCGGCGCCCGGTCCGATGACCGAGATGCTCGAGCGGCTGGGCGGCGTCCCGATCTCGATGCAGATCACCGAGACCTACACCTCGTTCCAGCAAGGCATCCTCGACGGCGTCCTGCTGGCCTCGGCTGACATCTATGCCTACCGCCTGCACGAGGTCGGCAAGCACCTCTACCGCGCCGGTGTCGGGCGCGTGGCGATCCCCAGCGGGTTCCGCAAGGACCTTTATGACTCGATGCCCGAGGATCTTCAGGAGGTCGTCGCCGTTGCTGGCCGCCATGCCGGCATGAACTATGCGAAGATGTACACGCAGCTGACGAGCGATGCGATGGTGGGCATGGCAGAGGCCGGCGTGACGATCGTCGAGCCGACCGCGGAGGACCGTGCGGAAATCCAGGAGCGGCTGGCGCCGATGTATGATGCGTTTGTCGAAAAGAACGCGTCGTTCACCGACCCCTCGGCCCAGGAAGTTCTGGACCGCCTCAAGGAGCTCGATGAAAAATACTCCGCGATGAGCGACGAGGAAATCCTCGCGCTTGACGAGGAATCGCCGATCACTGCTTCGTTCCATTGACGAAACCTGCACCGCGCGCCCTGTCGTGGCGCGCGGTGCGGCCGATCCCGAACGGAGCATGAAATGGCAGTAAAGGCCCTGATGCGGCTTTCGCAGGGGATGACCTTCGTCGCCGCCTGCATTTGCCTTCCGCTTATCCTCATCATCATGTCGGTGGACGTGTTCAATCGTTATTTCTTGAACGCGCCCTGGACCTGGTCGACCGAAGCCTGTTCGCTGCTGCTCTTCATCTCGGTCGTCCTGGCCCTGCCGGAATCCTGGCGCGTCGGAATCCACATCCGGGCCGAGTTCCTGCGCGGCGCCATCTCGAAGAGAGCGCTGGTCGTGATCGAACGGCTCGTGTGGTTGCTGCTTGTCATCCTTTCCATCGCCCTCATCTGGCAGTCCAGGATCGACGGTCTGCTGATGATCCTGATCGCCGAAAGGAGCGTTGAGCTCGACATTCCCATGGTCTGGTTCAGGGTCCTGCTGGCTTTTTCTGCGCTTGTCACGGGACTGATCGGCCTCTGGGGTTTTGTTACCGGGACGATCCCCAATCCAGCAGATGCTGATTTCGTCGGAGGCATCGAGTGACCATTGCATATCTCGGGTTTGCCGGAATGCTCGCGCTGATGGCGCTCGGTGTTCCTATTGCAATCGCGATGATGGCTGCGGGGCTGGCCGGCCTGATCGTGGTCGGAACCCTGGGCAGCGCCCTGACACAGCTGACGCTGGTGGTCTGGAGCGAGGGCAGCAATTTCATCCTGCTCGCCCTGCCGTTCTACATCCTGATGGGCAACCTCATCCTCCAGACCGGCATCGCGCGGCGCCTGTTCCACGGCGCGTCGGTCTGGCTGAACTGGCTTCCTGGCGGACTGGCCATCGCCTCGGTCTTCGCCTGCGCCGGCTTCGGTGCGGTCAGCGGTTCAAGCACTGCGACGGCCCGCACAATGGGTTCCATCATCGTGCCCGAATTGCGCCGTTATCGCTACAACATGTCGCTCGGGACAGGCGTCCTGTCCGCCTCGGGCACGTTGGGGATCCTGATCCCACCCAGCATCATCATGATCTTCTACGGTCTGATGACCGAAACATCGATCGGCGCACTTTTCATTGCCGGCATCGTGCCAGGCATCATCGTTTCGGTGATTTTCGCCACGATCATCCTGATCATCGCGCTGATTCGTCCGGAGGCGGTCGGGACAAGGCGCCAACGGGGCGAGATTTCCTGGCGCCATCGCGTCGCCGCCCTTGGGGATGTGGTTCCTGTCGTCTCGATCTTCGCGCTCATTCTTGGCAGCCTGTATTTCGGCATCGTCACGCCGACGGAATCGGCCGCCGTCGGGGTGCTCGCCGTTCTGGTCTACGGCGCGGCAATCGGGAAGCTGTCGTTCAAGGCGATCAGGCTGGCGCTGGTCGACAGCATACTCACGACCGTGATGCTTTTCATGATCATCATCGGTGGTTATCTTTTCACCCGGTTTCTCGCACAAACCGGGATGACCGCCGGCATCCACGCGGCGTTCGCCGCCGCCGATCTCGGCTACGTCGGTTTCATCGTCGTCGTCACGGTTTTGTATCTCATCCTGGGCTGCGTGCTTGACTTGTTCGGAATGATGATCCTGACCGTGCCGATCCTGTTCCCGATGGCGCTCCAGCTCGGCATCGATCCCGTATGGTTCGGCATCTACATCATCATCGTGGCCGAAATTGCGTTGGTGACACCACCGCTGGGTGTCAACGTCTTCGTCATCAACTCGGTCGCCCGGGACGTGCCCCTCGGCAAGATCTTCCTTGGCTGTGTGCCGTTCGTGATCGGGCTGCTGTTGTTCGTCGTGGTGCTGGCGACCTGGCCGCAGGTCGCGCTGTTCCCGCTGGCCGGGCTGAGATGACCCTTGTGAGGAGAGCAAAGTGACCCTGGTTCTGATCGATCTTCAGGAGCGTCTGGTCCCAGCGATGCTGGACGGGGACCAGATGGTCGAGGCCGCGCGGAAGCTTATGGCCGGCAGCGACCTGCTGGGGCGCCCGGTCCTCGCCACCGAACAGTCGCCCAACAAGCTGGGCGGAACGGTGGCGCCGCTGCCCCTGCCGTCGCCGGCCATCGCCAAGATGGACTTCGACGCCTCCACGCTGATCCTCGACCGCGCTGCGCCCGACGACACGCTGGTCGTCGCGGGATGCGAGACGCATATCTGCGTCCTTCAGACCGTGGCGGGGCTGCTGAGGGCGGGGCGGAAGGTCGTGGTCGCTGCGGATGCCGTCTCCTCGCGCAAGGCGCTGGACCGCGATACGGCGCTGACCGGCATGCGGAGCATGGGGGCGGAGATCTCCACCGCCGAGGCGATCCTGTTCGGATGGATCGGCGGCGCGGACCACCCGCAGTTCCGCGAGGTGTCGCGCCTGATCAAGTGAGCTCCGCGCGTGATGGCGCCGCCCGGCCGGGCGACGCTGTCTCCTCTCAGGCCTTGGTCGCCCGCCAGTCCCAGTGCGGCAGCCGCTTCTCGAAGAAGCTCGCCATGCCTTCGGTCGCTTCGTCCCAGTCCCACATGTCGGCGACCCGGTCTACCGTGTATCCGAGGTTGTCGTCATGGCCGTGCCGGTCGACAAACCGGATCAGGTCCTTGATGACCCGGACCGCCTTTGGCGAACACCGTAGCGCCAGATCGACCTCACGCTCCACTGCCGCATCCAGCTCGTCTGGCGCGACCGCAGCGGAGAGAAGCCCGTACGTGACCGCCTCCTCGCCGCTGAAGGGGCGGGCGTTCAGGAACAGCCGGCGCGCATTCGCCTCGCCGATCCGCTTGACGACGTAAGGCGAGATCATGCCCGGGACCATGCCGATCCGCGCCTCGGTGACGGCGAAGGTCTCATCCTTCAGGCCGATGGCGATGTCGCAGGTCGAGACCAGTCCGATCCCGCCAGCATACGCGGCCCCGTTGATTCGCCCGATCACGATCTTGCCGATCAGGTCGAGTTCGCGCAGCCAGAGGGCCAGCTTCTGCGCCTCGCGGATCCGCTCCTCGCGCGGGCGGCCGTTCTGGCTCTGCTGGTACTTGAAGTCGCCGCCGGCGCAGAAGGTCTCGCCCTCGCCGCTCAGGACGATCACGCGCACCGCGTCGTCCTCGGCGAAACGGCGCAGCACCTCGCGGGCCTCGTCGTACATGGTGCCGTTCATGGCGTTACGCACTTCGGGGCGGGCAAGCGTCAGCCTGCCGACCCCGCGATCCTCGGTCTCCACGCGTACCGTGGTGTATTCCATGGCTTCCTGCTCCCAGCCCGCGGATGCCTGCCACTCTCGGGCAGCCGCCGCATTTGGCGTTTTACAAACGAATGTCTGTTTGTTTATACTGCGCCAACCGGACGATTCAACCAGTGATTGGCTGCCGCATGACAAACGAAGAACTCAACGCAACCCTGGCCGAGCGCCGGGACACGGCGCTTGCAGGCGGGCAAGGCAAGGCGCGGGAGAAGCACATCGCGGCAAACAAGCTGCTGGTCCGCGACCGGCTGCGGCTCCTGCTCGACGACGGGTTCGAGTTCGAGGACGGGCTGCTGGCGGGGACCGAGCAGGGGCTTCCCGCGGACGGGATCGTCACGGTCGTGGGCAAGGTCGGCGGCCGGGATGTGGCGGTGATCGCCAACGACATGACGGTGAAGGCCGGCACCTGGGGGCCTCAGGCGCTGCTCAAGTTCAACCGGATGCAGGACCTGGCGCTCGAGGCGGGCATTCCCCTGATCTACCTCGTCGACTCGGCCGGCGCCAGGATCGACGAGCAGCGGAGTCTGTTCCTGGGCCGCAACGGCTGGGGCAACATCTGGTACAACCAGGTGCGGATCTCGGGGCGCGTGCCCCAGATCTGCGTCCTCTTCGGACCCTCGCCCGCGGGGGCTGCCTATGTCCCAGGACTGTGCGATCTCGTGATCATGGTGGACAAGCAGTCCTCGGCCTATCTCGGCTCGCCGCGGATGGCCAAGATGACCATCTTCGAGGACGTTACCGAGGAGCAGATGGGCGGCGCCAAGCTGCACTGCATGCTCAGCGGCCTTGGCGACGTGCTGGCCAAGGACGATGCCGAAGCGATCAGAAACACCCGCGACTATCTCTCCTACATGCCGATGAACTGGGAGGAGACGCCGCCGGATTGCCCCGCCGCGCCCGCGGAGGCGGCGGCCGCGGCCCGCATCGCGGATCTGGTCCCGGTGCAGCAAAACCAGCCCTACGACGTGCACGACCTGATCGACGCGCTCGTCGATGTCGGCAGCTTCTATGAGGTGAAGGCGCTCTACGCCAAGGAGATGACCGTCGGGCTCGCGCGTCTTGGAGGGCAGGCCGTCGGCCTCGTCGCGAACAACTCCAAGCACAAAGGCGGCGTCATCTTCTCGGACAGTTCCGACAAGGCGGCGCGCTTCATCTGGATGTGCAATGCCTATAACATCCCGCTGCTGTTCCTGCAGGACGTCAGCGGCTACATGATCGGCAGCGCGGTCGAGAAGTCCGGGATCATCCGGCACGGCGCCAAGCTTCTGGCGGCGGTCTGCGAGTCCACGGTGCCGCGGATCTGTGTCCTCGTCCGCAAGGCCTATGGCGGCGGTTATCTGGCGATGTCCGGTGCGCCGACCCATCCCGACGCAATGCTCGCCCTACCGACCGCCCTGCCGGCGCTGGTCGGGCCAGAGGCTGCGGTCAACGCGATCCATTACAACCGGATCATGGAACTGCCCGAGAACGAGAGGGACGAATTCGTCCGCAGCAAGCGGGACGAATACGCCCAGGATATCGACGTCTACAAGGCCGCGGCCGACACTTTCGCGGTCGAGGATGTGGTCCAGCCCACCGAGCTGCGAAACGACCTGATCAACCGTTTCCGCGTCTACCGGCGCCGCAAGGCTGCCGTGATTCCGCGGCGATCCGCCGTCCACCCCGTCTGAGGAAGTCCGAAATGGCAAAGACGATCAAATCGAGCATGGCCGGAACCGTCTGGAAGATGCTTGTCAAGCCCGGCGACGAATTCGACATCGGCGATACGGTCGCGATCCTCGAATCCATGAAGATGGAGATCAACATCGAGGCGGACGATTCCGGCACCGTAGTCGAGATCGTCGCGGCGGAAGGCGATACCGTGGACGAAGGCGCACCCCTTTTCAGCTATTCCTGAGGAGCCGCCGGGGGAGGATCGCACGATGATGCAGATGGATGTGGGCGCGCACGTCGCGCACAATGCCGGCCGTCACGGCCGGAAGACCGCCCTGATCGAGGGCGACCGGAAACTGACCTATGGTGAGCTCGACCGCGCTTCGAACCGCGTCGCCAATGCCCTGCTGACCTGGGGCGCGGCCGCGGGTGACCGGATCGCGCTTGTCCTGCCGTCGACCATCGACTGGGTGGTGCTCTATGTCGGCATCGCCAAGGCGGGAATGACGGCCGTTCCGCTGAACTACCGCCTGACGCCGCCCGAGATCGCCATGATGCTCGACGACAGCGGCGCACGGCTGGTATTCACCTCAAGCGGGATGGAGGAATTGACGCTGGGCGCCAGCACCCCCGAGCGCAGGGTGCTGATCGACGATGCCGCCGCCTATGCGGCGTTCCTGGGCGGCGCGGGCGAAGACGCACCCAGGGTCGAGGTCAGCCGGGAAACGATCCAGGCCATCCTCTACACCGGGGGAACCACCGGCCGGTCCAAGGGCGTCATGCTCTCGCATGAGAACGTGTTCTGGAACACGCTGCACGAGACCATCGACACCCGGATGCATGAGGACGACAACACGCTGCTGCTGACGCCGCTGCATCACGCGGCCGCGCTCAACTGCTGGTTGCTGCCGCATCTGTATCTCGGCGCGACGGCCACGATCATGCCTAAATACGATACCGCCGCGGCGATTCGCGCGATCGAGACGCACAAGGTGACGAACGCCTTCACGCCGCCATCGATGGCGCGCGATATCTTCAACCATCCCGCAGCCAGAACGGCCGACCTGAGTTCGTTCCAGCGCTGGTATGTCGGCGGGGCGACCCTGTCGCGCAGCGACCGCGACCGGATGCACGCGCTGATCCCGGGTGTGGAAATCTTCTTCCAGTATGGCCTTTCCGAGGCCGGGGTCATCGTCTCGGTGCTGAAGGAAAAGGATTATGAGGCCGCGCCGCCGGGTTCCATCGGCCGGGCCTTCCTCAACTTCGACATCAAGATCCTGCGCGACGACCTGACGGATGCCGACCCTAACGAGGTGGGCGAGATCGCCGTGCGCGGCCCGAGCGTGATGCAGGGCTACTTCAACAACCCCGAAGCGACCCGCGCAACGTTCCACGATGGCTGGCTGCGCACCGGCGACATGGGCTCGCTGGATGAGAACGGCTTCCTGCAGTTCCACGACCGCAAGAAGGACATGGTCAAGACCGGCGGCCTGAACGTCTATTCGCAAGAGGTCGAACAGGTCATCCTGCGCCACCCCGACGTGCGCGAGGTCGCCATCCTCGGTCTGCCGAGCGAGAAATGGGGCGAGGAAGTGATCGCCGTCATCGTCTGCCGCGAGGGTGTGACCGGCGATGCGGACTCCATCACCGCCCATGCGCGCCGGGAGCTCGCCGGCTACAAGGTCCCGAAGCGGATCTTCTTCATCGACTATGCCGAGATGCCGATCAACTACAGCGGCAAGATTGCCAAGAAGGAGCTGCGCAAGCGGTTCGAGGAGCAGGAGGCTGTCCAATGACGGACCTGCTCGAGGCGGTGCCGGAGCTGCTCTCCGGCCGCCTGGTTCTAGTGACCGGGGCGGGGCAAGGTAACGGTCGCGCCATGGCGCTTGGAATGGCGCGCGCGGGTGCCCGGGTGATCGTTGCCGATGTAAACCTCCAGGCGGCCGAAGCCGTGGCGTCGTCCTGCGGCAACGGCGCTTTTGCCCTGCACATGGATATTGCCGATCGCGAGGCCGTCCGCTCGGCAGCCGACCGTGTTCTGGCCGAGGCGGGGCCGGTGAGCTGCGTCGTGAACAACGCGGGGATCTTGCTGCGGGGCGGCTTCGATGCGCCGGATTCGGCCGACAACTGGGACCGGATCATGGGTGTGAACGTCAACGGCACCTACAACGTGATCCACGCCTTTCTACCGCAGTTGAAAACGACGCACGGTTCGGTGATCAATGTAGGATCAATCCAGTCGTTCGTCTCGGCACCCAACTCCGCCGCCTATACCGCATCGAAGGGCGCGGTGCTGCAGTTGACGCGGGCGCTGGCGGCTGAACTCGCCGACTTCGGGATCCGCGTGAACGGCATCGCGCCCGGCGTCATGCGCACCCCCATGACCGAGGCGTCCCTGTCGGACGAGAGACTCAGGCGCGGCTTGCTCCGTCATATCCCGATGAAGCGCCCGGGCGAGCCGGAAGAACTTGCCGGAGCCGCCATCTTTCTGGCGTCACCACTGGCGAGTTACGTTACCGGTGTGATGCTTCCGGTGGACGGCGGATACCTTTGCATATAAGTAAAGGGCGCATCAGAAGGAACGGGACGTCGGATTTGAGAACACTTGGTTCTAAGGGCGAAGGTACCGAACGGCTGCTGCGTTCGCGGGGCATCAAGTTGATCTCGGAGCACGGCTTCGAAGCCATGAGCCTGCGGATGCTGGCCAAGGAAGTCGGCATTCAGGCTGGTTCGCTCTACAATTACATCAGCAACAAGCAGGAATTCCTCTTCACGCTGATGTCGGCGGTCATCGAGGATCTGAACGTCGAAATGGCGACCGCCATGGACGATCTGACCGATCCGCGGGAGAAGTTGTGCGTCTTCGTCCGCGTCCATATCGACTTCCACACCCGTCGCAAGGACGAGGTCTTCGTCGGCAACATGGAGTTGCGCAGTCTCGACCCCGATAACCTCAAAGCGATCATAGCCTTGCGGCGTGCCTACGAGCGCCAGCTGGCGGCTATCCTCGACGAGGGGATCGCCGCCGGAGTCTTCCACTGCCGCAACCCCAAGATTACACGCTTGGCAATGCTCGCCATGCTGACGCAGGTCGCCAACTGGTATGACAAGCGCGGGCCGAACACAATTGCCGAGCTGACGCAGGAATACACGTATCTCGCGTTCGCCATGCTGCAGGCCGAGCCGCCGGAGAATTTTTCGAACATCTGAACCGGTGATTTGCGGAAAGCCGCGTGGCTCTCAGCCGCGCGGCTTCGCTTTAGGCAGCGTTGCGGAACCGCGCGAGGCTGCCGGCGTGCATGACCTTGCCGGGAAGCGGATGACCGAACAGATCCTCGGCCGAACGGGCGCAGTCGATCAGCGCCTCGAGGTCGATCCCGGTCTCGATCCCCATCTCGTGGCACATGAAGACGATGTCCTCGGTGCAGACATTGCCGGCGGCGCCCTTGTGGCTGGCGAAGGGACAACCGCCAAGGCCCGCAACGGAACTGTCGAACTCATCCACGCCCATGCGCAGGGCGGCATAAACGTTAGGCATTCCGGTGCCACGCGTGTCGTGCAGATGCAGCCCGATGCGCAGATGCGGGTAGCGCTCCCGGACTGCCCCCACCCGCTCCTCAATGTCGCGGGGAGTGGCGAAGCCGACGGTGTCGCACAGGTAGACGCCTTTCAGCGGCTGCTCGAACTCCGCCGCGAGATCGACGACGTGCTGCACCATGGTGAGCACCTGCTCCAGCGGGACATGGCCCTGGTAGCTGCAGCCGAAGGCCGTCATCACATAGCCCCATTCCAGCTCGATCCCGTGCTCGCGATAGGTCTCGAGCCAGAGCTGCTGCTCGTCCAAGGTCTGGGCGATGGTCCGATTCGTGTTCCGGATCGAGAACAGCTCCGACGCCGTCACGCGCAACGATCCCACGACGTCGAGCGGCAATGACAGCGCACGCAGCAGGCCTTGGTGGTTCAACCACAGCCCCGTGTAGCGCACCCCCGGCTTGCGCTTCAGCGTGCGGGCCACCTCGTCGGCGTCGGCCATGCTGGGGACGCGCTTGGGGTTCACGAAGGACACGCAGTCGATCTGTCGCAGCCCGGTCTCGGCGAGCGATTCGATGAAGCCGGTCTTCTGGGCGACCGTCAGCTGGCGCGGCTCGATCTGGATACCCTCGCGCGGGCCTTCTTCGTGGAGATAGACGAAGCTGGGATAGTCTGACATCTTCGGTCCTCACCTAGCGTAACTAACGTTCGTTTGTTATGCCATGCCCAGCCTCCCTAAACAAGATTGGCGGAGGATCGGTCTGCATCTTCCTGCATCGATGGTCAGCAGCGGGTCGCAGGGCTTCACGGGCTGGCAGGCACGCTCCCGCCCTGACTCCAGCTAACGAGCAGAGCTTGCGCATCTCAATCCGCGTTCCCGACGTGACATGCACCGCCCTCGCCTGCCCTCTGCCATGGGCGTAGAACCGCGCGGGCCGTTCAGGTCTAGGAACACCGCGCCTCAACCCTCTCTGCGCCGCGCAGCCTCGAGGAAGTCGGCCATGACCCGGCGGATGACCTCGGGGCGCGTGGGGAGATCTTCGAGCGTGCGGCGATATGCGTCGATCTCGCGGATCATCTCTCGAGACATCCGGATCGTCACGGGCTCAGTGTCGGCTACTGGTCGGCCCATCTTTTTTGCATCGGCACGAAATTCCTCATCCTGAGGGGTTGACTTCATGCCTACACGGTAACAGTATGGGCAAGCCGACGCAAGGCTTGCACCCCTCGCGCCGGCTCTGACCACAGTGATCCGTAGGAGATCCCCATGGCTAACAACATGCCTAACATGCCTCTGCACGCCGCTGAAGTGGCCGGCTTCACGACCCCGCTCGCGTCTTGCTTCTCCGCTTTGCTGACCGCCCTTGCAAACTTCGTCAGCGCCGAGAGCGACCTGATCGATGTGGATTACTGGGATCCCGCCTTTTCGCGCTGGCGGCATGACGCCGAGTCTGCACAGGACAAGGTCGTCGATGCTCTGCGCAGCGTCCACGATGCCGGGGTGGAGCGGCCCGAAGATGTCCCGATGCGGTGGCTCGCCCTCGTCCTCGACGGCTTGATGGGCGCCGACGATCGCCGCGACTTCGATCGCCTGCACCGGCTGACCTCTTCGAACGCCGCCCTGTTCCGGTGTGCTGGCAGCAGCACGACGGCACGCCGGGTCGACAACATGCTGGTCGCTGGCCTTGCGCTGGTCGACGAACTCGCGGGGCTGGATCTCTACCGCGGCTCCTCTCCCGAGGATGATCCGGGTGACCTCCCCCGCGACGGCGAACTGCTGCCGGCGCTGAGCTGAGCCCCGACGGCTGGCGCGAGCGGCCCGGCACACCTTCGGGGGCTGGGTCGGCCGCGGCCAGCCCGAAGCTGCTCGCACCCGAAAATCCGAACTGAGGGTCAGGTCGTCGCTGCCAGGACGGCAGCCCCCTGCCCTCATGCTTTCACCCATTCCAGGGAGGCACGCGCATGCCCCACGCTCATGACAACAGCATCATCATTGCCGGCGAGGCCCTGCCGATCATCGACATGCCGATCCACGCTCGCTGGCGCGACGCGGCTGACCGGCGTGGCTTCGACATCACCGCGCGCGTTGCCGACCGCTACGCTCTCGCGCTCACTTGCCGTCTGTGCGGCGAGCTCTCGCGCACCCGCCTGTTCGTGCTGATGAACCATCAGCCGCGTTGCTCGTACTGCATCGAAGCGGCGCGGCGGCAGGAAGCCGAGAACGCCGGCATCGCCTTCCTGCGCCGAGATTCGGACAGCACCGTTTATGCGTGGTATCGGCTCCCCTGCGGGCATGAAGCTCGGCGCCAAATTGGGCTGATCACGCGTGTCGCCGCGGGCGAGACGGGACTGCGCTGCGCGACGTGTCACGAGGCCGTCGAGGCAGCCGAGGCCCAAGCCGTTGGCTGGGAGCTCGTTGGCCCGGATCCGGGGGGTGACACGAACTACCGCGAATACAGACATGTCTCGTGTGGCCACCGGCAGCGCATCGCCCGCGGTAACGTCAAGACTCAGCGCTTTGACTGTGGCGGGTGCGGGGTCACCTGGGTCAGCGCGCCGAGCTTCATCTACCTCTTCCGGGTGCTCCTGCCCAACGGGATGAGGGTTCTGAAGCTCGGCTTTTCCAAGAACCCCAGGTCCCGCTTGCAGCATCAGCTACTCGGCGATCGCGATCTCGCTTGCCATGTCCTGCGCGTCGTCGCGATGCCAAGCGGGCACGACGCCATCCGCACCGAGAAGAAGCTTCACGCTAGCCTCCGTCGCCGCTTCCCCGAGGCTGTCATCGACGCGAAGGATTTCGCGGGCGCTCTGACAGTCGTGACGGAGGTTTACGCCGAGTGGCTGGAGGCCGAAATTCAGCAGCTGCTCGACGGCATCGAAGACGACTCCGATGACGAGGGCGGCTGAACGGTCAGCGTGAGACCGGGGCGTGGCGGCCTTAGTTCGTCGCGTCCCGGAGGTCTCCTCGGACAGAGGACGCTAGGCACGTCCCCCTCGATCCAGCCGCTGTCGAACATCCAGCCCACCGGCACCTCGGCTGGTGGGCCCTCCCTCCAAATGGTGAGGCCGCCGCATGACCACTCCGAACTGGACCGAACTCGCTGCAGACGCCCTCGCTCGGGTCAAGGCCCGCATGGCCAACGATCGCAGCACTGATGACCCTGGCCCGCCCGACTGGTTCGACGAGGCTGACTGGATGCAACCGCGGCAACCTCCGCAACTTGCGCCCGCGCGAACGCTCCCGGCAGCCACGTCCGGCGACGAGCGTAACCCCACCACCCCACTGCAGGACGATGCCGTTCTGGTCGCAAGCCATCCTGCTCGACCGCAACCGGCAATCCCGATCGACAGGATGCTCGTCCTGCTTCGGCTTTGTGCAGCCTTCGGCAGCGCCGCAAGGCTGGATGCGACGATTCAGCCGCACGCGGTCACGGTTCTCGATCACCGCGACATCCCACACGAGCTCGTGCGGGAACTGCTGGTCGATGGCCTGCTGCCGGAGGGGAGTGTCAGCTCGCCGAACAATCTCCTGCGGCCCCATGCCCCCGGAGACGGGCTGAACGTCTTCTCGCTTAGGAGCCCGACCGAGCGTTACTATCGCGGTAGCACGGACAGCCAGCTGACGGCGTTGCTGGGCCGCGCGAGCCCGGTCCTGCTGCTGGTCACCGATCCGGAAGACATCGCCGTCGAGCTCCGCTCCGCCCTGCCCCCCGCGATCACCGTGCCGCCGGTGAACCGGGACATCCTGCAGTTCCTGCTCGGCATCACGCACAACGGCGACGATCTGCCCGGCGATCGCGGCGAGTTCATTCGACGCCTTCCGGCCGATGCTGAGCTGGAAAAGCTGAGCACACCGGCACTCCTCCTCGCGCTGCGAGAACCCTCGGCCGAAAGGGTCGTCGAGCGCCTTCGAGCCATGGTCTCGGCCGACGAGGTGACCGATCGGGCGCGGCCTAGGCATCCTACGCTCGACGACATCGAAGGCTATGGGGAAGCCGAGAGAATTGCGCGCCGTATGGTCGCCGACCTCCTCGCCTGGCAAGCGGGCGAGGTCGCGTGGTCGGAGGTCCTGCGGGCGCTGCTGCTCTTTGGCCCGCCGGGAACCGGCAAGAGCTTTCTCGCCGCCGCAATGGCCAATAGCGCCGGCATTGCGCTGGTGCGAGGGAGCCTCGCTCAGTGGCAAGCCGCAGGGCATTTGGGCCGGATGCTGGCGGCAATGCGGGCCAGTTTCGCTGAAGCTCGGGACTCGGCGCCAGCCGTCCTCGTGATCGACGAGATCGACTCTGTGGGAAGCCGGACCAGCCAAGATCAGCACAACGAGTCCTACCGCCGGCAGGTGATCAACGCGGTGCTTGAGGAATTCGACGGCTTGCAGCGGATGGAGGGCGTGCTCGTCGTCGGCACATGCAACGCTCCCGAAACGATCGATCCAGCCCTTCTGCGTCCGGGCCGGATCGACGCCATCGTCGAGGTGCCACTCCCGGGAAAGGTCGCAATTTCGCGAATGCTGCGCGAGGGCTACCCGGGTCAGCTCTCCAGCCGGGATCTCGCTCGTCTGGCGCGTGCAGCCTCGGGACACACCGCCGCGGCGATCGACGGCGGATTGCGTGCGGCGCGTGCAGCGGCTCGTGCCGAGCGGCGGCCCGTTCAACTCACCGACGTCTTGGCGGCGCTTGGCAATCGACACGAAGCCGATGCCGCGATCTATCACCGCACCGCGATTCACGAATGCGGGCACGCGATCGTCGCGACCGCGCTGGGCGTCAGCCGCGTCCTGCGCGTGGCGCTTGGCCCCGCCGGAGGGGAGACATTGTCGGAACCCCGTCCCCGGAGCGGACTTCTCTTCGAGGTTGAAGCCGACCTAGACCGCTGCATGGCCGGCCGCGCGGCCGAACGGCTTGTCTGTGGCGGCATCTCTTCAGGCGCAGGCGGTCCGCCGAATTCTGATCTGGCCGAGGCAACACGCATTGCCGCATCGATTGACATGCGCCAGGGGCTCGGCGCCGAGGGCCCGCTATGGCTGGGTCGCAACCTGGACGGCTACCTGGAAGACGCGGAGCGCCGCGCGCGTGTTCGGTTGCGTATCGAGCAGGCGGAGGAGCGGGCCCTCGCGACTCTGCAGCGCAACCGCGCGCTGCTGGAGGCGATGGCGGAGGCGCTGACCGCCGTCGGCTCGCTTGAAGGCGAGGAGCTAGACGCATGGACCCGGCGGGTGGACCATGGCGAGGTGTCCGCTGTGAGGAGTGAGCCGAGAACTGGAGCCTGAGGCCGGCAAGGCAAACACGCTCGCCCCTCCGCGCCGTGTATGCGCCTCAAGACGCACCTATAGGTTGCATCTCCCCCCCGCGGCATGTCACGGAAGCTTGCCGCAACTGTAAGCATCCCTTTGCACGAGTCCTGCATGCCGCTTGAACGACTTATCGAAGATCGCATGCGACGTCTCGGCCTCAACAAATCATCTCTCGCCGCGAGAAGTGGGCTCTCACGGCCCACCCTGCGGCAGATCATGAACGGAAAAGGCACCATCTCCAGTCTCGCCCAGGTGCTACCGCCTCTCGCCTGCACCTGGGCGTGGTGTCCGCCGGGCAGCATACATCCCGGCGCTGCGCTGGCGGAGCTGCGTCGGCGGAGAGGGCTGACGCAAGCCCAGGTATCCGATCGTATATCACTGAGCCGGCCAGTCATCATCGGCATCGAGAAGCGCATGCGCGGCGAACTGGCTTCGCTCCTGGCTTACACCCAGCTTCTCGGCATGGCTGCGCCGATTGCCTCGATCAGTTCGAAGCGCCGGCTGATCCCTGCCTCCAACGCCCCGGAACGCGACCGCGTCATGACTCCCCCTGCCCTCGCGCGCGCCATCTGCGAGCACTTCGCGCCGCATATGCACGGGCTGATCCTGGACCCCGCCAGAGGCGATGGCGCGTTCTACGACCATTTCCCCAGTCACCTCGCCAAAGACTGGTGCGAGATCACGGATGGGAGCGATTTCCTGGCCTGGCAAGGCCAGGCCGACTGGATCGTCACCAATCCGCCGTGGTCACGGCTGGCCGATTTCATGGTGAAGGCGATGAACTGCGCGGACAATATCGTGTTCGTGGCGCCCCTTCCCAATCTCACCACAAAGGCCCGGCTGCGGACGATCCACAAGGCCGGCTTCGGGATCGCCGAGCTGCTGCAGTTCGAAACACCACGGGAATGGCCGCAATCGGGATTTCAGCTCGTCGCCGCCTGGATCAGGCGTGGCCACGCGGGAGCGTGCCGATTCACGAGTCTCGAGGCCAGCGCCTCGAACTCGTGGTTACGCGCTGCCTGACATGGAGTATCGGCACGGCGCACCCGGCGCCGCCACGTCCTCGGCAATGCTCCAACACATCGTTGATCCTGCCGCTTTCGGCCCTAAGCGGTCGTTCGGGGCGACGCCCGCGGTAGGGAGCTTGCGGGCCCAGAGCTGCCGTTGAAGCGATACCCGGGATGCGGCGGCGCGGCCCGTCGAACCGGACTTTCGCTGCGCATGCGTCCTGCGGGTGCCGTCGGCAGTAAGCTGTGCGGAAAGAACGGACTCGAGCTACCGAGGCTCGATAACTGGAAGGATGCTCTTCACAGCGTTTGCTATGCCGCTTGAGCTATTTGCCGCAAGAACTCTGATAACCCACGATTCAAAGTTTTCCCTTCTGGTCCCTTTCAAAACTGACGCCAAGGTTGCGGTGATTCCTCTTTTATTGTCATAATAGCGTAGAAGTGCCGCCAAGTCTTTCTGCTCTATAGCAGCCTTAATCTCTCGTGTTCGAGTTTCCACGATTCCAGTAATATCCAGATTTGCAGTGCGAGCATTGTAATCGCGAATCAGCTCTTCGCTCGATGTTGAGCCTGAGAAATCGAGCTGCTTCAGCATTCGATCAATACGCCTTTGGCAATGACGGGCGACCACCTTATCAATATTTTCATCGCTATCGAGTAAGCCGAATATTCCGTCGGAGACATCATCGAGCTTTTTTTGCAAGTCAGCTCCAGTGAAGCCATCAGATTCAGCAATCGCGGAGCAAACAACTGGAAGTGCGATAAGATTCTCGATCTCCGATACAGGAATGATCTTGATACCCAAGCCTTCAAAATAAGCTATATCCTCGTCGCTGTAGTCATCACCGTCCACGATGCCGGAACATGTTATCCGGGTCAAACTCGAATTGGCCCGCATTGAAACCACTGAATGGATTACTTCGGAGCAAGAAGACTTTGGAACAACTGTCCATCCTGGATAGCATGCGCGGTATATTGCGTAGTCAAGGCTATCATGCGTGCCTTCAACAAAGAGGATAGGGCGCCTGCTGCCCAGGATGAGTGTGACCAACTCTTCTGGAAATCCGGTGTTATCCGGAATCTCTTCAATCACCCAATGGGGCTGAGGTGAAAAATCTCGAATCACATATTTTTTTGCGGATCGTGCTGCCGCAAAATCAAGATCGTGAGTAATATATATAAATCCACAATCCCCTCGAGTGGCCTCTATTTCGTCCCAAAGCTTCGCCATTATCGAACGATGAACGTGAAGCTCTGGTTCATCGACGATCAAGACCGTTCCTTCCGCTGCAACCAGTGCTTGACCTATCATGTAGAAGATTGCTCTCTCCCCATCACTCATATCGGAAGCGGGGTAGGTTCCACCAACGCCACCGGCTGAAACCGTGATGTTATCCCCGGAGATGTGAAGTTGACGATGAGGGAGAAGGCGGTTCCAGATTTCGAGCAGCTTGTCGAACTTGGTGATTTCGAAGCTGTCTTCGCTTTCATCTGCGCCTGGCTTATGCCGATGATAGGCTTTCAAAGAGGTGTTGGACTGATCGGCAAAAAGCGCTTGGATGAGATAATCAAAATCATTCAGCAGATGGGTCGCATTTTTATTGCCCCACCTGTGCCCGTGCCTATGTCGCACGGTAGCATCGTTTGACGCGTCGCCGGTGTATCCAAATCGCAACCCGGAGAGCGCTTGCCTTTCGCTGATTTTTTGAACCTCAGGGTTCATCAAGAGTGCACGATGTGCAGATACGCGGTGTGCCGCATCTTGCAGGTCATTTTCGATATGAACTGTGAGACGCGTTTTTCCGCCACCGTTCGCGCCGACGAATATGACAGTCTCGCCCGGGTCGAACTCTACTGCGAGAGCTTCACCCGGGGTGGGAATAGTAAAATTGAAGGTCATAGTGCTCTGCGATTTGCTATATTCTGGCGATGCTACCGCGGGCTTGAAGCCTTCACAACTGGCGCTGTTGCCTTGTTATACCGGCGCACCACTGTTTGACGATGCCAGTGCAGCGACCAGCCAATCCAGCGACAACCGGCAGCAAGCGATTGTCTCTTACTCGTCGTCCGCGAACATGCAGATCGTGCGGCAATTCACTTCCGCCGTGCGCGTCTCAGGGTCCGCATACAGCTCGAAGCCGCCTTGCGGCGGTGCAACGCCAAGCCCGAGTTCGGCGTGGTCTGAATGTCTGCTTCCTACCTGCCAGCCTGGATGGCTCACTCCTGCGGCGAAGGTCGGCTGTCCGCCCAACGCGAGGACATCTTGCCTCCCCGCGTGGTATCCTGTCGCGGTCGGCTTGGCCGAAGACGGGGGGGGGCCCGGTGGGCAGGAGGTATATCCATGTCCAACGATCTACTCCCTGCCGCGCGCCAACCAATCTTAGCCTGGAACAAGGGCCGCATCATCGGCCAGAAGCGCCCACTCATGCCGCGGCACGTCTGGTCCATCAGGGTCCGCCTCGAGATGGCAGGCAACGCCCGTGACCTCGCGCTGTTCAATATGGCCGTCGACAGCAAACTCCGCGGTTGCGACCTGGTCGGCCTCCGCGTCCGCGATGTCTTCGCCGCCGGTCGTGCGAAGGAACGCGCGTCAATGATCCAGAGCAAGACGGGCAAGCCGGTCCGGTTCGAGATCACCGAGTCCACCAGGCGGTCCCTCGAGCGCTGGATCCACGACCCCGAGATGATCGGCCTCGAGTTCCTTTGGCCGAGCCGACTCCGTGGCAGCCCGCACCTTTCGACCCGGCAGTATGCCAGGATCGTAAGGGGCTGGGTCTCGTCGATTGGCCTGGACCCGAGTGCCTACGGCACGCACTCCATGCGCCGGACCAAGGTGGCGCAGATCTACAAGAAGACAGGGAACCTCCGTGCAGTCCAGTTGCTGCTGGGACATACGAAGATGGACAGCACGGTCCGCTACCTTGGCGTCGACATCGAGGATGCGCTGTCCCTCTCGGAGGGGATCGACCTGTAGCCGCCCCGCCGGCCGGCTCCCAGCGTGCCGGTCGGCCCATAACTGCCGGTCAGCCCCAAATCGGCACTGCAGTGCCGCCTCCTAAAAGCGGACCTTGCGACAGGCCGCAGCGAAACTGAGGGGGCAGCGTCTCCTCCCGGGATCTGTGCCCTCATTTGATACGACGTCCGGTGGATCAGTCCAGGCATGTGCTGATTGCAATCGCCTGTGGAGAACCGAAAAAATTGACTGGCTCGATCCGGACGGTAGAAGGAGTCGAGACAACCCGCGGACGAGCATGGCCCAGATACGAAAACTCGAAGTTCTGAATTTCAGGAGCATCAGGACCCTGTCCTGGTTCCCGACGCCGGGCATCAACTGCCTAGTGGGCCCTGGCGACAGCGGCAAGTCGACCATCCTCGACGCCATCGATCTCTGCATGGGGGCCAGGCGCACGATCCAGTTCACCGACGCCGACTTCACCGATCTCGCCGTCGACGCGCCGATCGAGATAACCATCACGCTCGGCGCATTGTCCGACCGATTGAAGACCCTCGACGCCTACGGCCTCTTTCTGCGCGGCTTTGATGCCGCGAGCGGGGAGATCGAGGACGAGCCGCAGGCCAGTTTCGAAACGGTTTTGTGCCTCAGGTTGACGGTGGGTGCGGATCTCGAACCGGTCTGGACGCTCGTCTCCGATCGCGCGGCTGCGCTCGGGAGCGAGCGTTACCTCGCTTGGTCCGACCGGCAGGACATCGCCCCGGCGCGGATCGGCTCCTTTTCGGACGTGAACCTCTCCTGGAGGCGTGGCTCCGTCCTGAACAAGCTCTCCAAAGAGAAGGCCGACGCATCCGCAATCCTTCTCGCTGCGGCGCGTGACGCCCGGGCACAATTCGGCGACACGGCGGACGAGCAGCTTTCGGAAGCGCTGGCGAAGGTCAAGGAAGTCGCAGACGGGTTGGGCATTGGAGACGGGAACGATCTTCACGCCGAACTGGATGCCCACTCGGTGTCCGTGTCGGCGGGCACGATCTCCCTCCACAATGCGGGCGGCATTCCTCTGAAGGGAATGGGTATCGGATCGACGCGCCTCCTGATCGCCGGCCTGCAGAAGGAAGCGGCGGCGGGATCGGCGATCGTGCTTGTCGACGAAGTCGAGCACGGGCTCGAGCCGCACCGGATCATCCAGTTCCTGAACGCGCTCGGCGCGAAGGATCCCGAACCTTCCCTCCAGGTATTCATGACCAGTCACAGTCCTGTGGTCGTTCGGGAGCTCGGGCTGCCGCCTCTGACAATCGCACGGCGGGGCAATCATGGTCCAGACCTGAGACGAGCCAGAGACCATCCTGAGTTGCAGGGAACGGCACGGCTCTTCCCGGAGGCGTTCCTCGCCAAGTCTGTCTTGGTCTGTGAAGGGGCGACGGAAGTCGGGTTTGTGCGAGGTATAGACCAGTGGTGTGATGGCCACGGAAAGGGCTCGTTGCACGCGGCCGGGGCATGCCTTGTCGATGGCGGTGGTGGTGGTGATCAGATGCTCAGCCGAGCGCAGGCCTTCCGCACCCTCGGCTACCGATCTGCCCTTTTACGGGACGACGACAAGCGCCCACCTGAAGAGAAGGAAGGCAATTTCCAAATGGACGGGGGGCGCGTCTTCAAATGGCGGGATGGCAAGAAGATCGAGGTGGAAATCTTCGACTCAATTCCACCGGACGCCGTGAGACCGCTCCTGGACATCGCCTTGGAAGATCGTGAGGAGCGGTCGATCAACGATCAGTTGAAAACGGCCTCCGAAAACAAAGTTACGTTGGCCACAGTCCTAGCCGAAGTTGCGGCAAGCGAACTCAGCCATGCCTCTCGTCACGCGCTCGGAGAAGCATCCGGTAAGGGTTGGTTCAAGAACATATCGACCATGGAGCGCGTCGCTAGGGATGTCATAGCCCCGAGGGCTAAGACATTGGACGAGGACTTTCGCAGATCAATCAACACCATTCGAAAATGGTGTCTCGGTGGAAAATGACGTCGATCTGCTTCAAGTGGCTATGGGTGCGGTCGAAGCGCCTGCTGGCTGCGGGAAGACAGAACTCATCGTCTCCGCTCTCCGAGGCCATTCCGATCCGAAACCCGCCCTCGTCCTGACCCACACCAACGCGGGTGTCGCCGCGCTCAGGCATCGGTTGTCGCGACATCGGGTGCCGCAAGATCGTTACCGGCTGTCGACGATCGACGGCTGGGCCCTTCGCATCCTGAAGACCTTCCCTGCGCAATCCGGGATCGCTCCCGCTCACCTCGACCTCGAGGATGCAAGACGGGATTACCCGGCCATCAAGGCGGCGATCGCGCGTTTTCTCGCCGGTCGGCATATCGACGATGTGCTTTTCGCAAGCTACAGCCGGGTCATCGTCGACGAGTATCAGGACTGCGACCCCGGTCAGCATGCCGTGGTCTGTCATCTCGCGACCATTCTGCCGACCGTCGTTCTCGGCGATCCGATGCAAGAAATCTTCAACTGGCGGGGCCACCACCCGGATTGGGACAACGACGTGGTTCGCAATTTTCCATTGGTCGCGGAACTAACCCGACCCTGGCGATGGGAAAATGCCGGCGCCCATGAGCTCGGGGCCTGGCTGCTCGAGGCGCGTCGCACGCTGAAGGCGGGTGGCCGGATCGACCTGCGAACCGCTCCCCCCGACGTCACCTGGGTTCATCTGGACGGTGTGACCGATCACGAGATCCAGCGACTTGCCTGCCTCACTCGATCTCCCCGGGCCGGAGGAGAAGTTCTGATCATGACAGGTGGGACTCAGAAGGATCTGCAGCGGAAGCTGGCAAAGCAGACACCTGGTGCCGTGACGGTCGAAGCCGTCGATCTGACGGAGGTCACGGACTTCGCACGCGAGGTCGACCTCGTTGCCCCGGGAAACCTCGAAGCCGCTCTCGACTTCGCCTTTGCTGTAATGACGGGCGTTGATCGGGAGGGCATTGCTGTCCGGGCGGCAACAATCGCCGCGGGTCGGCACCGGTCACCGCCCGAGGCGCACGAACTTGCGGCCATCCGATACCGGGAAGTTGGGGATGCCGCCTCCCTCATTGCCCTGTTCGATGCGCTTGAGGCCGCGCAGGGTGCCCGGACATTCCGGCCGGAAATCCTGCGTGCCTGCATCAAAGCCCTCCGGTTGTCCCGCCCCGATGTCAGCTTTCTGGAGGCCGCAAAGCGCATCCGCGAACAGCAGCGCGTCCTTGGCCGGCTCCTGCCAACGAAAGCCGTGGGAAGTCCGCTTCTGCTCAAGGGTCTCGAGGGCGATGTTGCGGTCATCCTGGATGCGAGCGACTTCGACCGTGATGCAGCAAAGAACAGGAAGAACCTCTACGTCGCGATGACGCGGGGCTCGAGGAAACTGGTGGTCTGCTCACCGACGCACCTCGTGGGATGATATCGCCGGCAGCATTCCAGGTGAGGAGACCTGACTATTCGTATGAAAAGCGCCCTGAGGGCGCGTTGGGGCGGAAGAGCATGCCGGGTTCCCCTAATGTCGAAGCTGCGAAGCCCTCGTCGTGTCACGGACGGCGCTCACTTGGCCTCGGGCAAAGTGAGTGTCCGCTGTGGGCTGATGCCACAGTTCCTTGCCGCACCGCCGTCAGGCCGCTTCCCGCCCGACGCGAGGACATCTCGCCTCCCCGCGTGCTATCCTGTCGTGGTCGGCGTGGCCGAAGACGGGCGGGCCCGGTGGACAGGAGGTATACCCATGTCCACCGATCTTCTCCCTGCCGCGCGCCAACCGATCTTAGCCTGGAACAAGGGCCGCATCATCGGCCAGAAGCGCCCACTCATGCCGCGGCACGTCTGGTCCATCAGGGTCCGCCTCGAGATGGCAGGCAATGCCCGTGACCTCGCGCTGTTCAATATGGCCGTCGACAGCAAACTCCGCGGTTGCGACCTGGTCGGCCTCCGCGTCCGGGATGTCTTCGCCGCCGGGCGTGTGAAGGAACGCGCGTCAATGATCCAGAGCAAAACGGGCAGGCCGGTCCGGTTCGAGATCACCGAGTCCACCAGGCTGTCCCTCGAGCGCTGGATCCGCGACCCCGAGATGATCGGCCTCGAGTTCCTTTGGCCGAGCCGCATCCATGGCAGCCGGAACCTTTCGACCCGGCAGTATGCCAGGATCGTAAGGGGCTGGGTCTCGTCGATTGGCCTGGAGCCGAGCGCCTACGGCACGCATTCCATGCGCCGGACCAAGGTAGCGCAGATCTACAAGAAGACAGGGAACCTCCGCGCAGTCCAGCTGCTGCTGGGACATACGAAGATGGACAGCACGGTGCGCTACCTTGGCGTCGACATCGACGATGCGTTGTCCCTCTCGGAGGGGATCGACCTGTAGCCGCTCCGCCGACCGGCTCCCAGCGTGCCGGTCGGCCCGAACCAGACGCCCGGGCTGGCGCCGGTGCCGCGTGGCAGATTCCCAGAAGCGGACGCTGACCGCGCGCGGCAGCTTTGTGCCCCGCCCTGACGAACGCGGGCGACACCGACATCCAGGCCAATGCGGCCGCCCGGATTGCCGACAGCCGCGCAACGATGGACAGGTGGCCAGAATTGGCCCGCGGCACTGTGCGCTGAGCGCCGCGATCGTGGGCCCTTGCAGATGCGGTGCGAACACCACTGGATCACCGCGCAGCATTCTTTCAGGCAGCGAGCCCCATGCGCCGTCGGACCGCCTCGTCGCGGAGCGACACTTCGCCGCCCAGATAGGCGTCCCCGTCCGGACCGCAGAGCCACAGCAGCGCTCGCGCGGGCCAGTCGGGCGGAACATGCGTCGACCAGGCGAGCTGGCTGACGGGATTGACCCCGCTGCGCCGGATCCTGTCCTGCATCTCGGTGGCCACCGTGCCCGGCGACAGGCTGATCGCGCGGATACCTGCAGCGCGTGCCTCGAGGTCGAGCGCGCGAGTCAGCATGAGCGCGCCGGCCTTGCTGGCGCAATAGGCACTCCAGCCCTCCAGCGGGGCGTGGGCGGCTCCGGATCCGACCGTCAGGATCGTCCCGCCGCCACGGGCGGTCATCACCGGCACCGCGGCGCGCATCCCGTGAAAGACGCCCTTGAGGTTGATGTCGATCGCCTGGCTCCACTCGGCGGGATCGGCCGCGGAGAGATCCGCAATCGGGCCTATCACGCCGGCATTGTTCACCAGAACGTCGAGCCGTCCCGAGCGCTCGAGCAGCCGCGCCACCGCCCGGTCCATGTCGGCTGCCCGGGCGACGTCGCCGGCGAGGGCGAGGCCACCGACTTCGGCGGCGAGGGCCGTTACACCGGCTTCGTCCCGCGCCATCAGCCCGACCACCGCCCCCGCTTCGGCAAAGACGCGCACGGCGGCGGCACCGATGCCGCGGCTCGCGCCGGTGATCAGGACCACTTTGCCTTCCATGTTGATCATCTCGGTCTCCGTATAACAAACCTCCGCCAGCGGTGACCAGCACCTTCAGCGTGGCGATGGCATTGCCAGGCAGGCCGCTGTCGGGATCCTCGACGATGGCGATCAGCCGCGCAGCGTTGGCCGCACCCTGGGGCACGACCTGCCCGAACTCGGCCAGATGTCGTCCTCGCAGAGCATTGATCGCCTGCGTCCGCTGCCGGATCAGAAGCTCGCGCACCCGGAAGACCATTGCCGCCGCCTGGGTCTCCTCGCTCTTCACCGGCACAAACCGCATCGTCCAGCGCAGCGCAGCTTTACAGATTGCTTCCGCATCGGTGGCATCATTCTTTTGTCGCTTCCGAACGGCTTCACATAGGCGGGCGGGATCAGCCGAACCTCGTGCCCCAGCTTCCCGATCTCGCGACTCCAGAAGTGGGCACCGCCGCAGGCTTCCATCGCAATCACATAGCGTGGCAACTGGCTGAAGAACGCCAGCACCTGGTCTCGCCGCAGCTTCTTGCGCAGCACCGCCCGTCCCGAGGGGTCGGCTCCGTGCGCCTGAAACACATTCTTCGCCAGATCGAGCCCGACGTGGTAATCTCCGACATGACCGTCCTCCTTTGTGGATCCTCAAAGACCCACCCTGGCACAGCGATGCCGTCGGGGGGCGGTCACATCATCAAAGCCATGTTCTAGTTAAATCGGAGGTCCGCTCTGGGCCGATAATTGCCCGCCCACGCTGGCGAACTCCAACTCCGGGAGAACGGTCTCCCACTCGTCCCTCTTCATCCAGTCCCTGTAGCGCTCGTCGCCATCCACTCTTCGCCAACGAACGACGGCTCCCACGCTTCCCTTGACCAGAGTCATACCGACCGGGAAATTCCAAGAACTGGACATCCGACCGAGCGGCCTACCGAAGCGGTCTCGCAGGCCCCAGCGATCGCTGTCCCGAACCAATCGGAGCGCATCTCCCACCTTGGCAGAGGCGATCGCCACATGCGCGGGATGGCTGGGCCCCAAGCGACCGGAGAACGACAAATCGACAGAGCTGAGGGTCGGCAACTCATAGTGCCGCCTGTCTCCCATGAAAATCGGCTCGTCAATGCTGATCTTGCGCCTGATAACACCGCTTTCGTCCGTTGCCAGGAACCGGTGCGCTCCGGTGCTGGTTACCGCGAGTGACTTCCTCGCGCGCGTGACGGCCACGTAGAAGAGCCGCCGAGGAGCATCTCCGTCTTCCCCTCGAGAAATGGCTTCCCAGCCACCATCTAGGATTACGACGTGGTCGAACTCCAGTCCCTTGGCGCGATGCGCTGTCAGCAACAGCAACGCTCGCTGTTCACCCCGGGTGTCCCGCGACCACTCTGCCAGCCACTCGACGACATCGAGAGCTGGCATGAAACTCGCTCCCAACTCCCGGGCCAATGCCGCGATACCTTCGGCGATGAGGTCGACCCATCGGTTCGGCACCTGCGTGTTCAATAGATCGACCATATCCGCGATCGACAGCAGCCGGCCGGGATCGCTTCGCAGGGCGGCGACGAGCGTCTGCATTTCCCGCAACCGCCAGATGCTGGGAAGGTCCTCGTTCGCCAGCTCGACTGTGATCCCCAGGCTTTCGGCATAGGCGCGGACCGGGTTCAACCTCCTCCATTCGCGCGCGATGATCGCTGTTCGGTTCCAGCGGAAATTCGGGTCCAGTTGAGACAGCCGGACCAACTCGTCTAAGGCTGCCATGGCGTGTGCAACCTCACCGGCCGGGCAGTCCAAAAGCTGAACACGTCCCTGTGCGACCGGATCATGACGGGCCATGTCGCCGCCCGCGGCCTCCAACGTCCTGTCGCAGTTGACGGTGATGTCTTGATCCGCCTTCATACGGTCCCGCGCAGGCTTGATGACGCTGTTCGCCGCCTCGATGATGCTCCGCGTGGAGCGATAGTTCTCGGTCAGAAATTCGGGACGGGCCCGGTAGTCGGCCTCGAACTTGCGGATATAGTCGATTGAGGCGCCCGCGAAGGCATAGATGTTCTGGTCGTCATCGCCGACTGCGAACAGGCTAAGCCGGAGATCCGGGTCTTCGAGTGACCGTCCGGCGACTGCAGAGATCAGCGCATATTCCTCAGGCCCGATGTCCTGGTATTCATCGACGAGGATCCAGCGATAGCCTTGGATCAGTGCGTCCCGCTGCGCCTCGGCTTCAGCCCGGCTCAGGCCCTCCCCGTTCAGCTGGCGGACCGCATCCATGACGATGCCGTCGAAATCATGTGCGTCGGATTTCTGGCCGGCGAAGCTGGCCCCGACGAGGCGCATGGCCAATGCATGGCAGGTCGAGACGGTGACCCCGTTGGCATCCTCTCCCACAAGGTGGCGCAGGCGCGCCCGAACCTCGGTGGCGGCATGGCGATTGTAGGTCAGAACCAGAATGCCGCGCGCATCCTCTCGCCTGATGCGCAGCAGGAATGCGATGCGATGGACGAGCACCCGAGTTTTGCCCGATCCGGGGCCAGCAAGCACCAGCACGTTCGTCTGCTCGCGCGTATCCCTGACAATCTGTTGCTGCACCGGGTTGGCGAGTGCGTCGACAATCGCGCTCCAGGACGTGCTCGTCGTTTGTCGCCGGATTTCCTGCCCCTTTCCCGGCATCCATCGCCGCAGGAAGCTATCCTTCTCCAGCACGAAGTAGTCCTCAGACAGGCGCGTTGCCTCGTCGATGGCAACCAGCCCACGCTCGGCATAGGCCGCCATGACATGGGTCTGGAGGGTCTGCTCGATGTAGTGTTCCTCGAGCGGTAGAAAATGGTTCTGCGTGAAGTGTCCGCCTCCAGGGTTGAGGTGGACGGTCATGGCGGGCCGGAATACCGTCAGCCCCTTGCCGAGCGTCGCAACATCCTGTTCGTGCAACCACAGGAGCGAGCGTTCCATCAGCTTGGTCATGTCGCGGACACCACTCCCCTTGATCTCGAGGTCTTGGGCCAACGCGCTCAACAGGCCTCCGATGGTGGTCTCGACCTGGATGTCCTTGCCCCGCGTCCCTCTGACGACCTTGCCGCCGAGATGGTCGAGCAGCCGCGCGGCCGCTTTCCAGCGGACTTCTGCGGTCTGCTCGACGATCCGCCAGGATCGCTGGAGAGTGACTCCGAGCGTGTTGCGCGACGCCTTGCGCAGAAAAATGTTGCCGCGTCCCCCTTCCTGATCGCGGCCATCCCGGCCCATACCGCGCAGCAGTTTCTCAACCACGTCCGGGCGTGCCTCGAGATGACCGCGGTCGCGCAGGAGCTGGCAGGTCTCCGAAAGGTGCAGCGGGACGGCCGCGCCGGGATCGGCGTCCGGGGCTGCTTCGCGCATGGCCGCGATAAGGGCCCTCTCCAACTCGGACGCCCTTGAGAGCCGAGCGGCGGAGCTGCCCTCGACGCCGACATGAACGAAGACCGTGATGGCCAGGTCATTGCGCGCGATTCCCAGGATCTCGAGATCCGCCATCGCCTTGGTCAGATGACCGGGCGCAAGGCCGCTGGCGCTACAAAGCTCGTCAGTGGAGATGCCCTGATCGGGGGGAGCATTCATCAGCTGCCGGACGATGGCCAGGAGGGCCATGCGCCGTGAGCCGGTGATCTGCGCTGCCTTCAACCGAGCCTCTGCCTCCTCGATCATGCGGATCGTCAGAGACGAGGGAAAAACCTGAACGCGGTTCTCCTCACGCGTCAACAGGGTTGCTTCTTCGAGCCAGGAAACGGCCGTCTTCACCCGCGTGTCGTCAGTGGCGCTGTCGCGCTGGAAGTCCTGATCTCTCTCCTCACGGACGATCTCTCCGGATGTGGCGACGACCTTGCCGGACTTCCGAGTGCGTTCGTCAATCCGGCGGATCGCCTTGAGGATCGCGCCGATCTCGTGCCGGGCCAGACGTGACCGCGCCGATAGCTGAAACTGCCGCTCCACGTCGTCAACGGCATAAAGGAGCACGCAGTTCGCGTCAGCCCGGTCGCGCCCGGCGCGACCGGCTTCCTGCAGATAATTCTCGAGCGAGCCGGGGATATCGCAATGCACGACGAGGCGGATATCGGGTTTGTCGATCCCCATGCCAAAGGCGTTCGTAGCCGCGATGACCCGCAACTCGCCTGTCCGGAATCTCTCCTGAACGATCTTCTTGTCATCTGCACTCAACCCGGCGTGGAAGTGCTCTGCGGACAGATCCTGCTGCTTCAGGAACTCGGCCACGCGCTCGGTTGTGCTTCTGGACGCGCAATAAACCACAGCGCCGGAACGACCTTCTCGCGGGAGCAACTCCGTGACCACGTCGAAGACATCCGACAGCTTCGTTTCCTTGCGGGTGGGGCGCACCTCGAACACGAGGTTGCTCCGGGACGCGCCTCCATCCAGCAGCATCAACTTAGTCCCGACGCGGCTCTCGAAGTGCTCGCGGATGTCACGCACTACCTCGGGCTTCGCCGTGGCCGTCAGACAGATGAGCGGCGGCGGCTCGTCGTCTGAAGACTCCTTGATGAAGCGCGAGACATATCGGTAGTCGGGCCTGAAGTCGTGACCCCACTTAGAGACGCAGTGCGCCTCGTCCAGTATCCAGAGACCGACCTCTCTCTGCTTCAGGGTCGTCCTGATCGATGTGCTGCGAAGCTGCTCCGGAGAGATGATCAGCATCGAGGCATCGCCCATGCGCACCTTCTCGAGCGCGTCTTGGCGTTCCGGCATCGACATCATGCCATTGATCGTCACCGCCGACGCGATCCCGGCCCGCTCCATTCCCAGGACCTGGTCCGCCATCAGGGCGACGAGGGGTGAAATGACCACCGACAGAGCGCCTGTCTTGTCGAACTTCGACAGTGCCGGGATCTGATAACAAACGGACTTGCCGGTTCCTGTGGGAAGGATGCCCAACACGCTCTGCCCGTGCATCGCCTCGTCGACGATCCGCTCCTGAAGGGAGCGCCCCACCTCGTCGACCGGCAGTGGCCGGAAGGCGTCGAAGCCGAACCAGCGCTGAAGCGCCTTCACCGGATCGTTCACCTCCGCGCACCATCCGCATGAGGGATCGTCGCAGGAGGTGTCCCGCAAATGCCCGACGATCAGCGATGCCTCTTTGAACTGCGCCCGAACCCAAGGTGGCATGACGGACTCCCCGCCGGCGACGCGAATCCACGACAACGCGTAGGCCATGGGCCAGCCGATCGTAGGGTCCGAAAGCCGCTCCAGCGTGCGCTCGAGCTGCGTCCTGCAGACCTTTTCCTGGACGAGCCGCCGGATGGCGCCGAAGGCATCGGCCTGCATCGGGGCCCCGGCTCCGCGCACGTGGCGAAACACCGCGTCGAACCCGGCCGAGAGGTCGCTTCGGGTGGTCAGCCAGTGATAGGCTGCCGCCGCGTCCGGCGACTCAGAGACGAGTTCCTCAAATGCCTCCAGCTGGTTGGTGAGCACCTGGAACACCAGTTTCGCATCGAGCTCGGGATCATTCACGTGCCCCGCATGGAGCCGCGCGTCGTGGTAGTGCTTCACGAGATGGTGGTATGGGTTCCGCGGAAACGCGAGCGGGTTCAGCCATAGCGTGTCGATCGGCGCCTGCATGATACGCGACAGACGTGGCCGGTTTGCGACGAGGTGAGCGAAATCATGGCGCAGGAAGTTGTGCCCGATCGGGTGCTCGACACCATCGAGCGCCGCTTCGAGCCGGTTCAAGCCGTCGTGAAGGTGCCCGTCCCGGCAACGGAGCGCAGCGGCTGCGCCGTGTCTGACAGCCGCAAAAGAAAACGTCTCGGCGGTCCGGGGGTTGACCTCCAGATCGATCGAGAGACACCGATCAAGAAGGGAACGATGGCGGCTTCCGACGTCGATTCGATTAACTTGTCCACTCATTTGTCACGAGAAAATACGGTTCGGCCGCAGCGCGCAAGATGCTGTCCCATGAGGTTCTCTAATCGCCTTGGTCAAGCGCTGATCTTCCGCGTTCGTCCTGCGTGCCGGGCTCTTGGGTTCTCTCCGCGGTCGCCGCTCGGGACGCCGCATGTTTGCGTTCAGGATCGGGTGGATCGAAGTGGTGTGCGCGGTCGTTGCCGCAGCGTTGGGAAAGCGGACCGAGGCGCCACGCACTCAAGGCATCTTCTAGATCGAGCAGTGCGGCGGTGAGCTCTTCGGCTTCAGGTCGGAAATCGACCTCCAGGATGGCGTGCGCGTGCTTCTAACGAGCACGTCGACGCGTGCGGGTTCTAGATTTTGGAAAATTACTACCCTCGGCTGTTTCCAGCAGCGGGGAGATCGATCCCGCTCGGCGGGTAGCGGCAGGGATGACATGGGCCGCCCCGGCGGGAGGGCCTCAGTTCAGGTCGGCGGTAAGGCTCGTGATATCGAGGAACCACGCCTTGTAGCGGTCGGAGATGCACGCGGCATCTGCACCGCAACCGTCCCGGCGACCAATCCAGCCTCGCTGCCTCTCACTGAGAATGCGCTTCTCCTCTGGAGAGGCCTTCTCCTGGAAAATACCGAAGAGCGTGCCCATGGTTCGATCTGTCGTCCACAGGTCAGGAGTGTCGCAGATCGCGCGCTCAGTAGGCGTCGTTGCTTTCGAGCAGTCGAACCCTGGCCCAGTCACCCCTGTTGGCAGGTTGTCGAGCCGGAGGTTGCGCTCGGCCTCCGTGCACCAGGGTCTCAGCCCCACGGTGGAGATCCTGTTTTTCTGCACTGCCGTGAACTCGACGACAAGATCGACGAAGATCTCGGGGCCGAACAGGTCATGGCCCAGCGTCAGCCTGTTTCCGCCCTGCTCGTTCAGCCACTCGGAATCGACACCGAATATCTCGGAGCACTGGGCCCCAATGCCAAGATATTCGGTGACCTGTCGCATGATGCGCCGCGGCGTGGGCCGGTCTTCGGGTCTATGAATGTCATCCCCGTCAAAGACCATCGTGTCGATGTCGAGCCGCTGAGCAATCTCGGGAGTGATCGGGAGCAACTCGTCGGGGCCGGCCGCCGTGAAATAGAGGATCGCTTCCCGGCTGAGCCCGACATGGGTGAGAAAGGAACCGATGTCCGCATTGGCGACGCCAGACTCCGTCGCCAAGGACGTGCCGTCATCCATCGCAATATCCCGCCACGCTGCATGCACACCGATGGACGAGGTCCTGTCCATGACGCGGTTCTTACCGCTCACCCACATCACGGCGCAGACCGAGTAGCATTCGTCGCCCCCTGCCACCGTGGTAGTGTAGCCACGCATAGCAATCTCGGAAGCGATGGATAGTCCGTCCTGAACCATGCCGCCGGGTGAGTCTAGAGTGACGATCGCGCGGTCCTCGTGCTCGACGAGATCGTAGAACTTCTCAGAGTCGCCCGGGACGACTTCACCCTTGATGTGGATCACCGCCGGTATCTCGACATTGCCCGGGAAGAACTGAAAATCAGCCGCAGAGGAAGGCAGGGCTGGCAAGCCCAGGGCTGCTGCCCCGGCAATCAGATGAGAGATGGACGACAGCCCCACAATGAACCCCCCCGAATACTGCTTGACGCGAGCGAGCTCTCCCTAACAGTTCCTGCTCCGCTGTTGCGAGGAGAACGCGAGGTCAGATCAAGGATGGGCTGGCACTGGCACACGCAGCAGTCCCGGTCACGACTGCAGTCCGCTACTCTAAACGCTAAAATGGCTGCTGTTGTTCGAACGTCCGCTTGGGGCTCGTCGTGACGCGCGGCTAGGTCCTCCCACAGTAGAGCGGCATCGGAACGACCGCTTCCCGCATTGTGCCATGTGTGGTCCTCGACGCCTGCAACCGTCCGCTTTCCGCCCGAAGCAGGCGGCCACAGGGAGGCCCTCTCCCCAAGGTGAGCAGAAAAGCGCCTGGCCCCGAGTAGATAGTCGTGCCGCACTATCGGCCGCAAAAGTTCGCCGAACGGCGACAGGTTGCCAAGTGTTGCATACAGACATCATCGCAGCACAGGGTTCAGCCCTCGCCGCTCAGTATGGTTTCCCTGGAGTCCAGCTTGAGCGCAGTCCGCATCTGCTCGGCCATGCCCAGACCGTGCTTCGCCTTCTCTATCGTGGCATAGACATGTCCTGACGCCCGCGCCCAGCAGGTGCCGATTTGGGTCTTGTTGCGGGTGTCCTCGTTGGTCGCCCGGTCTGCGCCCTTGTATTCGACAATGAACAGCCGCCCGTCGGTCAGCTTCGCCACGAAGTCGGGGTAAAAGTTATCTTTCAGCAGCGGCAGCGAGAAGCTGTCACGGTGGCGGGGGATGTTGCGCAGCCAGACCTCGACCTGCTCCAGCGCGTCGAGCGCCTGGGCGCAGGCGAACTCCTCGCCGGTCTCGTCGCCATCGAAGGCCGGGACTGCATCGTTGCCCAGCAGGTGCTTCTGGAAGCGGAGCCGGTTCAACGGCGTCAAGGCGACATCGGCGTAGGTCGATGCGTCGAAGCGGATCGTGCCGTGCGGCGATATCGTCGGCGCCGCGCCTTCATCGAACAGCGCTGCCTGGCGGATCGCGTGGCGCGCGGCGTCGCGTTGTCCGGCGATGCGCTGGCGCAGCTTGGCGGACAGCGCGTCCTGCCAGTCCGCCAGCGTCTGGACCGGGATGCCGCGGCGGCTGCGCAGATGCGCCACGGCGGCGCTGATCCAGGCGCGCAAGTGGTCCTGCGGCAGATCCGGAGCCCGGCAGGCGCGTTCCAGCCATTGCACCAGCGTCCCCGCCAGGCTGTCGTCATCGACCTTGCCCAGCCCCTGTAACGCGGGCTGCGTCACGGTCGTGCGGGAATAAACCAGCTTCTCACCGTCGAGGTCGATCTCCATCACCTCGTCGCTGCGCCGGAACTTCAAGTCGGCCTCGTCCAGACAAGCCGAGGCCTCGCTCAGCGACCAGTCCGACAGTTCCATCAGGCTATCGGTGTCAGCGGGGATCAACTCGCCATCGACCAACGCGAACAGCAGCGGCACCTCGATCACCGCGCCCTTTTCGGCGGGCGAGCGGCGCTGCTCGACCTTCTCGCGGTGCTTTTCCAGCGCGGCGCGCAGCGTGGGGCGGTTTGTTTCCGGAGACATGGTAATCAGCCGTTCGGCCACTGCCTCGACGACCTCGCCCTTGATCCCTGCGGTCAGGCTGCCATCGGTCGCAGGGGTCCATTCCACGCCTGCCTCGGCCATCTCCGTCAGGACCGCACGAACTTCGTCGCTGTCCGCCAGCGGCACCTGCCACACCGGTTGCGGGCGGACCGGAGTCGGGTCGAACAGCATCCCCTGCTCCGCCGCCAAGCCGTCGGGCTGGACTGAACCCTTCACCTCTTCGTCGGTGAAGCCCATGCCGATCAGCTTGTCGGTCAGCGCCTGCGCGGTCTCGTTGAACTCGGGCTCCGAAACATGCGCATAGGCCATATTCAGCGCCGGATCCTTGCGCCGCTCGGCATAGGGCATCCGCAGCACGCGGCCCAGAAGCTGCTCGACCGCCGTGGCGCTGCGCAGCTTCTGCGTCGCGCAGAGCACATAGGCCGAGGGGCAGTCCCATCCCTCGCGCAGCGCCTGCACGGTGATGACATGGCGCGTGGGCTCGGATGGGTCGCGCAGGTTCACGCCGTCCAACTCGCGCCGGTCGCCGGTGGCGATCTTGATCCAGCCGGGCGGGACCAGCCGCCCGACCAGATAGTCGCGGATCTGCTCGACCGTGGGTTCTCGACCCTTCGGCTGCGCCTGATACAGCACCACCGGGCGGATGTGGCCCTTGTCACGTTTGGCGTTTTCTTCCAGCATCCGCCGCGTGCGCAGCGCGCCATCGACGGCGGATCGCCAGTCTCCATGCGGGCGCAGGCGGATCGGCAGCTTTATCATCTCCTCGTCCTTCAGCGCCGTCGCGGTCACGCTGAACAGGATGTTGTTGCGGTCCTTGGGCGTCGCGGTGAACTCGATCACCGCAGCAGGCCGCACACGGGCCTGCACGTCGCGCGACAGGCCGGTGACGGCGTTATGCGCCTCGTCCACCAGCATCAGCGGGCGATGGTGATAGAGCAGGTTGGCAAGGCTGAACTTCACCGTGCCTTCGGTCAGCAGCGGGCTTTCGGCCGCTTCATCCTGCGACACCCGCTCCATCCCTTCGGTCGGCAGGGCGGAAAAGAACGGCTCCAGCGCCTCGTGATGGGCATAGACGCGGCGGCCCGAGGTGTTGCCGACCCGGAACGCCTGGATGGTCGAGACGATCACGCAGGCGTTCTGCGCCAGATCCGCCGGCGTCAGCATGTCGAAGGCTTCGATATCAAACACCCGCACCCGCCCGCCGAAGGCCGCGTCCAGACGACGGCGATAGGCGTGGGTGCGGTCACTCAGCGCATCCAGCGTCTGGTCCTTGATCGCGGTTGAGGACACGGACCACAGCACCAGCGGCTGCGGACGCGCCGCGACCTGCGACCACAGCCGCACCGACTCCGCCGCCAGCAGCGTCTTGCCGCCGCCGGTGGGCAGGCGCAGGCAGACATAGGGAACCTGGGGCAGCCCGGTCAGCGGCTGATAGGGCTTGCGCGCTGGCAGAGGCTCGCCCGACAGCCGCGCCGCGCGTTCCTGATGCGCGACCTCGTGGACGAAGGCCTCGGCGGGGCCAGAGGCCGGGACGCGGGTAAGGAAGCGGTCAAGCGCGTCCAGCGTCGCCTGCTGATAGCGTTTCAGCTCCATCACAGACCCCCCGCGTTCAGGTCATAGGGGGTCTGGCGGAACTGCACCCGCTCGCGCTTGAGCGTCGCCGGCGACAGGCGGCAGGCGGTGGCATAGACGGTCAGCGTGCCGGTGAAGCCCTGCGGCAGGGCCTCGCGGATCAGGGCCAGCGTGGCGCGGGTCAGCACATTGCCACCCTGGGGGCTGCGGTCCTTGAGGATGCCGTTGAACAGCAGCGCCACGGCGCGGTCGGGCGCGGGCGGAGGCGCCCCGCCCTCATCCTCCGGCACCTCAACGCGGGGCGGAGGGCTGACGATGCCCAGCAGGGGCTTGTCGGGCACCCCGTCCAGCGGGCGGCGGGTTTCCGAGAACCAGACATGGCGGCCGAGGTCGGCAAAGCGCACCTCGGGCGCGATCACGCCGTTCTCGTCATAGACGCGGGGCCCGAGCGTCACGAAGCGGAAAGCCCCGCCGCCTTGCCAGCCCACATCCTTGCTGATGCCGCCCTGTTCGCCCTCGATCACGCGGCGAAGGCGGGTGGCGCAATGGCTGCGGGCATGCTCGCCCATCTCGACCCCGATCCAGCGTCGGCCCATCTTGTGGGCGACGGCGGCGGTGGTCCCCTAGCCGAGGAAGCTGTCGAGAACCAAATCGCCGGGATTGGTGGCGATGTCCAAAACGCGTGCGATCACCTGTTCGGGTTTGATCGTATCTATCGGTGCCCCTGTCGGGTCCAATTCCCGTGCATGGGCCTTGGCTTGCCTCGTAGTTTTTACATCCAGCAGGATCGTCGGGTGGGGGCGAGTGGGATCATCCTTAGCGAACTCCCGGCTATAGGGAACCCATACAGGCTCCCCATCGCGGGTGCGCTTCTTCCAGATTAAGCGACCTTCACCCCGAAGCTGAGAAATCCCGCGCTCGCTGAAAGCCCAGTTCGCTTCTCGTCCATCGTCGTGTATCGGAAATACCTGAGTTCCATCGGGAGCGTTGATCGGAAAGAACATTGTGGGTCGGTCAGCGCGAAGCGAGTTCTTTCCGTTCTTCTTAATCAGTCAGTCCCGATGTGGGCGCGGCTCCTCCGCTGAGACGCGGTAAGCATCCAAGAGACTCTCGTCAGATTTTTGCCGGAAACCGGCCTGCTCTGCGTTCCGCTCGTAGCAAAGAATAAATTCGTGATCGGGTGTAATAGGAACTTTGTTATCGTTCGGACTATCGACCTTCTGCCAAATGAAGGTAGTCACAAAGTTCCGCCGTCCAAACACCTCATCCATCACGACCTTGAGGTAATGCCCCTCGTTGTCGTCTATGCTGACCCAGATGCTGCCGTCCTCGGACAAGAACTCCCGCAGCAGCATCAACCGGGGCACGATCATCCCCAGCCATTGCGCATGTTCCAGATTGTCGTCGTAATGCTCGAAGGCCGACCGGGTGTTATAGGGCGGGTCGATATAGATGCATTTCACCCGCCCCGCATAGAACGGCAGCAGCGCCTTCAGCGCCTCCAGATTGTCGCCCTGCACCAGCAGCCCGTCCGCGCCACCGGAACCATCCGCGTCGTGGGACAGCGCGGGTTCCTCGGTCAGCAGCCGGAACGGCACCTGCGCGGCCGTCCGCAGATCCGCGTCCCGCGTCAGCCAGTGCAATATCGGCATCTCGTCCCCCGTCGTCCTGCGTCGGGTGTAGCCGAGCCATTCAGGGGAAGGGAACCACCAGCCCGAACAATGCCTCGCGTTGTCAGGCAATGAGGAGCATGGCCGAGCCCGCCCTCACAGTTCCAACCCATCCGTCAACGAGGTTCCCGCTTCCATGGGGCGCGGCTCGCCAGTGCTGAGGCGGAGCCGCACGGACAGGCTCTCCGTCAGCGCCGCGGCGATATCCGGCTGCCCGCCATCGCCGAGAACCATCAGCTGGCCGTCGCGGAGCTGCAGGCGGATGCCGTTGACGCTCACCTCGGCGCCACGACCCTGTCTCCTGACCCTGAACCGGGCGTCGGGCGCGACCGCATCCACCGCTGCGGCAACCTCGCGAATGATGTCGATCAGAGTCAGTCGCCCAGCGGTTCGTCGAGACGGGAGATCAGGTTCTCGACCACGTCGTGGAGCAGGGCTTCGCGCTCCCGGTCGTGGAGTTGCCGGGCCATGATGATCCCGAGCATCTTCTCGCACCTGGCCAGCCGCTCCTCTCCCGCTGTCTGGCGCTCCAGCACCTCGACGGCGCGGTCGGTCCGGTTCGCCAGCCCGCCCAGGATCTGCAGAAACGCCTCCCTGCGGTCCTGCGCGCCATCCGTCCCTGCCCTGAGCATCTCTTCGAGGGACTGGAAGGCCGCGATCAAGGAGCGGAGACACCGGTTGATCTCCTGCAGGCTCGTGTCGTCCGTCATGCTGGTCTCCTTGCGACATGGACGCGGGTGTTGATGTCTGCGGGCGCTCGAGGACCAGACCGAACCAGGCGTCATGCATGACCTCGGCCAGATGCTCGCCCAGGGATGTCAGGCGTCGCGCCAGGGACCTCAGGATTGCGGCGGCGCCGCCGGGTCCAGCCAGGCGGCCAGCGAGGTGGTCAAGTTCGCGATGGCTTCGTCCCGCGCCGCCACCTCCTGGCGCAGCGCGTCCATCTCCCTGCGAAGCCTGACCTCGCGGACCTGCCAGTCGGACTCGATCCGATGGATCGTGTCGAGCAGGAGCTGGTCCATGGGGGACAATCTCATCGATTTCATAGGTTGACGTCCTTTCGGTGCGATGCCTCGCCTTGGCGGCCGCAAGGCGGTGGTGTCGGAGGGGAATGAGAGCAGGCCGAGCCGGAACGGCGCCGAGCAGCCCCTCAAAATCACCGGATACCTCGGCGTCATCCTCGATGCCGAAGCGAGCCTGGTTCTCCAGGGCGCGGCGCTCCCATGCGCGTTGAAGCCGCGGCAGCGCGGTGCGCATCTGCTGGAGCCGCTCGGCCCTCAGTTGGTCGATATCTCGCCCGCCCGGTTCGAAGAAGGCTGGGCGGGGGGTGGCGCCATAGAGCAGTCCCTCAAGTCGGACATGATGTTCCGGACCGAAGCCCGGTGGGGCCACCGTGAACGCGCGCCTTGAGATCCGGACAACGGAGAACCCAAGCTCGGTGCGCTTCTCGGCAAGGATCTCGAGCAGCGCTTCGCGGCTGCCGACAGCCGTGTCGCCGATCATCCTCTGGACCCGCTCATGAAACACCTGCCGGATGTCCGGCTGGGGAGGACGTCCGGCGCGTGCCGCCTCGGCCGCATGCTTCAGTTCCCAGTCTGGCAGGATCAGCTGGCGGGCCCGCGACGGATCACCGGGGTCGGCCCAGCCGAAGCGATGATTCAGAGCGTCCTGCAGCGCCGCCCAGAGCTCGGCGCTCCCGCGCCGCGGCGGATGCGGGTTGATGCTGCGGAGGGCGCCTCGGGGCATCAGAAGGCCGCGCGAAACGGCAAGGTTCACCTCGAGCCGGCCGGTATGGGTGTGCGTTGTGACATAAGCCGGCGGCCGGCGATGTTCGGGGATCCCGGCAAACGCCACCATGAAGAGGAGGCGGAGCGCGACATCGACCTGCCAGCGGAGCTCGGGGGCACCCGCGTTGAACGCAGCCATGTCGATGTCGTCGCGGGCGAATGACATCACCGCCGAGCTGTAGCGATGAACGAACGCGAGGCTGCGGATTGACGCGCGCAGCAGGTCAGCGCGTCCCAGCAGGATCTCGGGAACAGGGTCGCGAGCCACGAGAAGGCGAGCACCGGCCGGGGAACTCTTCACGACCGCGGGCGCGTCCATATAGTCCGTCAGAGCTCGACCGGCCTGCGCCCCCTCCCCGGCGCCGGTATGCTTCGAGAACGATATCAGCATTCCGAGCTGACCGCGCCGGCCGAGGAGGACAGCGTCGGTTCCATCAGCGCCGCGTCGACGCGGCGCAACTCAAGCGCGATGCGCAGCGCATCCATGGGAGCCGCCTGCTTCCTGACCTCGGCGGCGATCTCCTCGAGCAGCCCAACTGCGGTGCCGAGCCTGGCGACGTTCTGCTGCCAATCGGCCCGGACCACAGAGGCACCGGAAAGCGTGCGGGCGAGAATGAACCGGTTGACGGGCTGGCGCGCTGCGGCGGCAGCCTTCTCGATCACGCACCGCTCGGCGTCGGTCACGTTCAGGACCGCCCACCGCTGGCGCTTCTCGTCTGGGTTCTTCCGCGGCCGTGCCATCTGTTCCACGATTTCGCGCCCGGCTGGATTGCCTCGGCCCCCAGAGGCTCCGATGTCCCGATGAAAAAACCAAACCAGCGAGATCGACCCCGTCTCGGCCGCAGGCGTTTTCTGGTGACCAGTCGCGGAGACTTGCTGTCACAGGCCTCCGGAGACGCCCCGGAACATCTTCCGAAGTCACTCCGTCAGACCCTCCAGTGTCGGGAACGCTGACCAGCACGCGGGATATCCAGCAACCCCCACAGGTCTCACCTCCACCCTGACCGTGCTGCTCGTTGTGCAGCTCGGACGAGCTACGACCGGGCCGACATGGCGTGCAGCCGGCGCGAGACTGTGGATATCGCCGGACCAAGGCTGGCGATCCGGGCGCCCGCTGCTGATGTCAGGAGGAGCGGCACGAGGGATTTCGCATTGAACGATGACAACCTGATCTGGAACAGCCTCTCCCGGCAGGAGAAGGAGAGCCTCGCCCGATATGGGTTGGCCACGAAGAATCGGCGGCGGGACGCGAACCAGCGCTCTCGGGAGCGCAAGAGACACGCGGGCCTCGTCCGCATGGAGGTCGATGTCCGACCGGAACACCGTCCTGATCTGCGCCTGCTGATCGAGCTCTATGTCGCGGCCCGACGCACCGGCGACGCCCTGCAGGTCACGCGTGTGCCGATGCCGGCGCTGGATGGCAGCGCCGTGCTGGCGGCAGCGGCCAACGGATATTCCCAGTTCGATGCCCGGTCCAACGGTCGTGCCGGTCCTGCCGAAAACAGTCCTCCGGCACCGCACCGCGCTGAACCGGGCCGGGACCAGGCGGAACTCGCGGGGTCTCAGGAGGTCTTCTTCTCCGACGGCTATTCGATCAGGCTCAACTCGATCATCGCGGAGATCATCCGGACAGATGCGCCGCTTCCCCTCGACCTCCTGCGGCGGAAGGTGGCTCGGCTCCATGGCTGGCACCGGGCAGGCGGGCTGATCGCGGCGCGCATCGATGCGTGCCTCGGTGCCGCCGAGATCCACGAGGAGGACGGCACCGCTTTCGTGTGGGAGCCAGGTGCCTACACCAGTCGTGTCCCGTATCGCGTCAGGCCGGAGCGCGACATCCGCGAGATCTCTCGACATGAGTTCGCCGACCTCCTTGACCAGCACGCCGCCGCGCTGATCCGTGCGGCGGACCCGCTTCGGGAATGCGCCCGGCTCGCCGGTGTCGGACGCCTTACCCCCGCCATTCGCGAGTATCTCGAAGGATGCCTCGCCTGGTGGCGCGCCAATCCTTCATGATCTGCATCCGGGGCCGACAAAGATTTCCGTTGCTCACGCGCTTCCCCGTGGAAGGACACCGCCAAGGTTCCCTCCGATTACGCGCGCCCTCATCTCGAAGGTCGCATGGAACGCAACTGGACGTCAGCCTCGGATGAGCGGTCATGGTCCGAGTGTGAGCTTTGGCTACCGGAACGTCGCCGGGCGTGCGTCGATAACGTCACCGATTGCCTAGCCGGCTGATGGCCGGACCCGGGTATTGCGGTTTGCCATATTCTTTTTCGCAACCAACGGGGCGGTCTCCGGGGTCTTCATGCCCCGGAATGGCTATCGGCCGGATGACCGCACCCGGTCGCAGGGCGCAGGCGGCGCGGCAATACGCCTCTCGAAGGCCCGCAGGGGTGGTAATCCACAGGTTCGGAGCCCGATTACCGGATTTCCGTGGGGCGGTCCAAACCGAATGCCGCGTCATCCTCTATACTGGCCAGGACAGCGCCGGGGGATCTTCCCCACAGCATTGCGAGATCATCATCAACCGCCGGGGGAACTCCTCTGCGCGGAACGGAGGAACTCGGCCAGTGGCACGGGGCGGAAATGCACATGCCAGGAGGAGGGCAGCGGACGAGCCGGCGTCGCTGGCCCGGCATGTCTCCGTCGGGTCTGCTCTTGTCGAAGACGCCGCGACCCCCCATCCTTCCCTCCTGCAGTTGGTCCGGCTTCTGGCACGCGAAGCCGCGCGCGAGCATGTCGCGGCGCAGAAGATGTCGAACGCTCGGGAGGAGTGATCCGTGACAGCAACCACCCGGCTCCGGGCAGCGATCTACGCACGCTACTCGACCGAACTCCAGCGGGAGGCCTCGATCGAGGACCAGCTGCACGTCTGCCGTCGCCTGATCGCGGACCGTGGCTGGGAGATTGCCGAGGTCTACGCTGACAAGGGCGTGTCCGGCTCGCTCCTGCTCCGCCCGAGCTTCCAGCAACTGCAACAGGACGCCGGCCGCGGGCGCTTCGACGTCGTCGTTTCGGAAGGTCTGGACCGGCTCAGCCGCGATCAGGAGCATATTGCTGCCTTCCACAAGCGCATGACCTTCCTCGGACTGCCGATCGTCACGGTCGCCGAGGGCGAGATCTCTGAGCTGCATATCGGCTTGAAGGGGACCATGTCGGCGCTTTTCCTGAAGGACCTGGCGCAGAAGACCCATCGTGGTCTGGAAGGACGGGTTCGCGAAGGGAAATCGGCCGGTGGAAAGAGCTACGGATACCGGGTCCGGCGTGACGTCAGGGCGGACGGCAGCGTCACGACCGGCGAGCGCGAGATCGAGCAGGAGCAGGCGGCGATCGTCGAGCGCATCTTCCGCGCCTACGCCGCCGGCCAGAGCGCGCGAACCATCGCCGCCGCCCTTAACGCGGAAGGCATCTCCAGCCCCGACAGCGGCAAGGGCGACGGAACATGGGGTCCCTCGACGATCTCCGGGAACTGGAAACGCGGCACCGGGATCCTGAACAACCAGCTCTATATCGGACAACTGGTCTGGAACCGGCAGACCTTCATCAAGGACCCGGTCACCCAGAAGCGGCAGGCCCGACTCAATCCCTCCTCGGCATGGCTGACCGAGGACGTGCCTCACCTTAGGATCATCGACGAGGACCTCTGGCAGGAGGTGAAGGTCCGCCAGGGCGCGATCCGTGCCGAGATCAACCCTGCCGGCGTGCTCGATGGCCCGAACCGGCCGGAGCGCGCCCGCCGGCCAAGCTACCTGTTGTCAGGGTTGGTGACGTGCGGCTGCTGCGGCGCGAGCTATACGCTCATCAACAAGACCCGCTATGGCTGCGCCGGCATGCGCAACAAGGGTAAGGCCTTCTGCACGAATGGTGCCACGATCCGCCGCGAGGAGGTCGAGGCCCGGGTCCTTTCCGGACTCAAGGACCGGCTGCTGCATCCGGACCTCATCGCCGCCTTCGCCGAGGAATACCGGCGAGCCTTCAACGAAGCGGCGGCCGATACCTCCAAGGATCGGGACAGGCAAACGCGTGAGCTCGCCCAGATCGAGAAGAAGATCGCGGCCATGCTCTCGGCGATCGAGGACGGCATGTATCACTCGTCGATGAAGGCGAAGATGGCCGGGCTCGAAGATGAGAAGGAAAGGCTGACGCGCGCGCTCGAAGAGGCGCCGGAGTCCCCTGCGCTTCGGCTGCACCCGAGTCTGAGCGCGCTCTATCGCGAGCGCATCGAGGATCTGGCCGAATCCCTGCAGGATCCCAGCCTCCGGCTGGAAGCATCCGAGGCGCTGCGCGGGCTCATCTCCGACATCCGGATGCTGCCAGACGCGGATGAACCCGGCGGACACCGGATCGAGATCTCGGGCGCGCTCGCGGGCATCCTCGCGCTGGGCGAGCCGGACGGCAGAAAGCCCCGGCTAGCGGCCGGGGCTGGTGCGTGGTCGGGAACGGTGGTT
>NZ_WKKA01000019.1 GCF_009674885.1 Paracoccus sp. S-4012 | reverse complement strand
CGCCATCCCGGCTTCCTGTTCCTTGATCATCCCGATGATCTGCGCATCGGTGAAGCGGCTTTTCCTCATCTCGTCTGCTCCTTCAGGTCGGGCAGACTCTACATCACGGCGAGGGAGCTTACGGGGGCAGGTCAGTCACCAGCTCGCGCACCAGTTGTCTTGGCACCGGATCGAGCGACTGCCTGGCCTACCGGGTTCTTCGGGGGAGAGAGGAATGCTGGGGAGGAGAATGCTCGTGGATCCGTATAGTAGGAAATGGGTAGTCGCACTGTGCACCTGTGCCGTCGGGGCACTCGTCACTGGCGCGCCCGCGCTGGCGCTCGATCAGTCGGTCGTGGCGCCCAAGGCGATGATCTCGGCGGGGCATCCACTCGCTGTCGCATCGGGTCTGAACGCACTCCGCAATGGCGGCACCGCCTGCGACGCAGCCGTCGCCGCCGCCGCGACCCTCAGCGTGCCGATGGTCGACATGATGGGGCCACTCGGCTCAGGCTTCGCCTTGGTCTACACGCCCGGCGCCGAAGACAGCTCGGTCCGGGCCATCGACTTCAACGGAGTGGCCCCGCTGGCGACAGACCCGGCGCTCTACGAGTCGATGCAGCACAAGCGGCGCGGCATTCTGGCGCCGACGGTTCCTGGCAACCTGAAGGGCTGGGAAGCGATCCACCGGGAGTGTGGGCGACTGCCCTGGGCCGATCTCTGGCAGGATGCCATCCGCTATGCCGAGGAGGGCTGGAACCTCGATTCCGCGACAGTCTTCCACATCAACCGCCACATCCCGGAACTCGGCATCTCTCAGGGCTGGGTCGATGAGTTCCTGAATGACGGGCAGCCTGTCGAGATCGGCGATCTCCAAGTCCGACCAGAACTGGCCGAGACCTACAAGCAGTTTGCCGAACTCGGGTCAGATGCACTTTACAACGGACCCGTGGGCGAAAAGCTGATCGCCTTCATGGAAAAGGAAGGCGGCCTGATCACGCAGGAGGATCTCGAAGCCTACGAGGTGATCTGGAGCGAACCGATCACCACCCAGTATCGCGGCCACACCATCTACGGCAACCAGCCGCCGTCCTCCTCAATGGTCTGGATGGAGATCCTGAACATCCTCGACGGCTACGATCTCGCCTCCATGGAGCACAATTCGGCTGACTACCTGCGGCTGCTGATCGAGGCAACCAAGCACGCCTATGAGGATAGTTACCGCTACGGCGGCGACCGTGCCTTCTCGGAGGTGCCGACGGACCGACTGCTATCGCCAGAATATGGCGCCGAGGTCCGCGGCAAGATCGATGCCGAGCCGGTACGCGCCTTCAAGCCGGTCGATACCGCATCGCTGCATCGGGGCGAGTCTTCGACCCATTCGACCTCGCACATGGTGATCATCGACGAGGAGGGGAACGCGATCTCGATGACGAACACTCATGGTACCTTCTTCGGCATGGGCATGGTCGTCGAGGGAACCGGGCTGCTGATGAGCAACGGAATGGACTGGTTCGACATCGACCGGAACATCTGGAACGACGACAGTCCGAACGTGCTCGCCATGGAGCCCGGCAAACGTAACCGCTGGACGCTGTCGCCCGGCATGATCTTCCAGGGCGAGGATCTGACCATGCTCGTGGGAGGCGCCGGGGCCGAAGCGACGATGTGGGGCATCGCACAGCCGATCATCAACACGATCGACTTTGGCATGGACGCCCAAGAGGCGCTCAATACCGCGAGGGCCCGATACGGCGACATCGCCCACTACACCGGCGGAACCAACGTCGGCCTCGAGGAGGGTATCTCGGACGAGACCCGGGCGTCGCTGGCCGAACTGGGCTATACCCTGGACGAGCCGGGCACCTTCAGCAACTCGTCCCGCGGCAACACGCAGATGATCCAGATCGACCCTGAGACTGGCGCGCGGATCGGCGGCGCCGCGCCGAACGGCCGCGACTTCGTCGCCGGCTTCTGAACTCAACCTGACGGGGAGCGCCCGAGACCACAGGGCGCTCCTCTTTCTCATGCGGAGCTACTCCATGACCCGATACCGCTTTCTGGCGCTGAGCCAGCCCCTCCTCCTTGCGCTCGGCTTGGCACTGCCCGCGGCGGCGCAGGATGCGCTTGAGGCGCCGCTGCCTGTTCTGGTCGCCTCGTCGGGCCAAGCGCTCGACGCCTTCGCCGTCCAGACCTTGCTCACGCGCGCCGGGGTCGAGGTCCAATACGATCCGGTTGCCACCGCCGAGAAGCTCGAGGGTATCGGCACTCTCGTCCTCGCCATGGGGGCGAGCGTCAAGGGCTTCGGCGCTGCCGGGATCACTGCCGAAACCGAGCTCGCGCGCACGCAGGAGTTGCTGGACGCCGCCGAGGCGGCCGGGATTACGGTGATCGGCGTCCACATCGGCGGTGAGGAGCGCCGGGGCGGACTGTCCGAGCAGTTCATCAATCTGGTGAGCAGCGAGGCGGATGCGCTGGTTGTCTGGCCGGCGGGTAATGCCGACGGGTACTTCGATGGAGTGGCGGAGCAGCGCGACATCCCGCTGTTCACCGTCGATCAGCCGATGCAGGTGGGTACGGTTCTGACCGAACAGGTCCTCGACCAGCCGTGACGAGAGCTTCCGAGGAAGCGCGGCCATGATCTGGGGCTATGTCGACGACGCCACGCGGAGATTTCCTGCGCATGGGGGCCGCCAAGCAGCAACATCGTCCCGCCCGGTTGGCGGCTGAAGGTGGACGCCATCGTGCTCGAATCCATGGCGACCCAGCCTGAATACCTGTGGGCATCCGAACGCTATCTCGTGCACGCCACCCATGCGGTGATCACAAACCTGCGTCCCGACCGGACAAGATTGACTGAGGCCATGTCGGCGCGCTCGGCGAATACCCCGAGCTGAGGCGTATCAGGGACAGCGCTTTCGGCGAGGGCGACTGCGCCCTGACCGTTCCGCGGCGGGATCCTTTGGGAGCGGATGTTTCAGCGTCCGGGCAGGCGACGTGCATGCCGGTACCAGGAGGGCGCCGCGTTGCGGCCGGCTGCGCCGCTGAACACAGCCCGTCCCCCCCCGGCTTGCACGCTCCAGCAGCAGATGGGACCGTGGTGAGGGGCAGGAGCGCTGGATGGTGGATACCCTCACCCCGGAGGCCCGGTCGACGAACGCGGCGCGGATCTGAGGCCGCGACACGAAGCCGGAACGCTCGCGCGGCGCGCGGCCCTCGCGCCCGGTCGGCGCTTACGGCTTCACCGCCGCGACCTGCCCGGAACCCCGGATCTGGTGTTTCCGGGCGGAGAGCGGCGGTTTGATGAGCGACAACCATGTTGTCCGGCGTATTGCCGCATGAAGATATGTTCCCGAAGTGGTTGTTGTCGCCTCACTTGGAATATTGCCGAGCACCTATCGGTCAGGCACCATAAAAACCGCGCGGGCCGTGTGCGCGTCGGTGGGCGCGGGGGAGTTTACGACGAGGTGCGGAGCCCTCAGCCAGCGCGGCGTCTCGTCGGAAACTCCCCCGCAGGTGCTGGCTGTGTCCATCCTGCCCATCACCAGTGCCCTTGCGCTTTCGCGGCGCCAGACCTTCAGCCGCCGCTGCACCGTGCGGGTCAGGTTGTCTGGATAGGCTTTCGGGTGAGCCACCTGCAAACGGTCGAGGAGCTGTCGTCCGGTCACGCCCGGGTCGGCATCGAACCAGGCTTTCAGCATGTCGGTCACGGCTTCCAGCGGATCCGGGACAGTGCGGTAACGCGGCTTTGACGGCTTTGGCTGCGCCGTCGGCCGGACCTCGTCGGTAGAGTGCCAGGCGAGCCTGAGGCTCTCGAGGAAAGCCTCGAGCGGCGGCACGCCGCTTCGCACGACGGGCACCCTGTCGGCGATCTCGATAAGGGCCTGCTGGGCCGCGCGAATATCACGCAGCAGGCTCACGGGATCCAGCGTCGCATGCTGCGCGTCGAGCGCATCCTTCAGCATCTGCGGCGTGTGCGGATCGGCGATGAGGCGCTGATGCGGGGTCAGGGGTGCATGATACCGCTTCCGGACCAGCGCCCCGTTCCGCTTCTTCTCGGCAAGCCGGAAGGACCGCTGGAAGAAGTTCACAAACAGGCGCATCGGCCGGTAGAGGTTTGCAAGTGCCTCCGTCGCCGCAAGGCCCTCGAAGCGGCGATAGCCGACCATGCGACGCACGATCGCGCCGTTTTTCTGCTCGATATGCGCCTGGTCGTTCTTGCGGTAGGGCCGCGAGCGGGTGAAGGTCACGCCCGCCGCATCGCACCAGGCCTTCACCGTCTCGTTGATGAAGACGGTGTCGTTGTCGGTGTCGAACCCCAGGATCGGCAATGGCATCACCCCGCATAGCACCGTCAGGACCTCGGCCAACAGCTGCTGCTCGCGGAACAGGAGCGGCGCACATTCCGTCCATCCGCTCGCGATGTCGGTCAGCACCAGCGTCTGCGCGAAGCTCCCGCTCGTCAGCGAACCGCTGTGCGAGACGAGATCGGCCTCGAAGAACCCCGGCGATGGATCATTCCAGTCGGCATAGGTGCGGATCGGCACGGCGCGACGGATCGCTGACGAGGGCGACCTTCGACGATGCCCGCGGTTGCCCGCCTCCTTGCGCACCGGCCCGAGAATCCGATCGATCGTCGCGGCGCTTATTGCCTCCAGCCGCTCCCTTACATCGGGATCGAGCGCCAGATGCCCATGCCGCTCCATGGCCACGACCAGCATCGGGATCAGCGGCTTCAACCTCTTGCCGCAGATCCGGTCCGAGGCTTCCCACAGCAGGATCAGAGCTTCGCGAACCGCGTCATCATAAAGCTTCGTCGAGGCCGGGGCACCGATCGGTCCTTGCTGCTTCCGCCGCGAAGAAGCCGCGCCGCGTGCTTGCGGTGATAGCCTGTCACCGCCACGAACTCCGCCAGTATCCGAGCCTTGTCCGCCCGTCCGGCCTGATCGTAGCGCGCCATCAGCGCGACCAGAAGCTCATCCCGCGTCGCCATGCTCACCTGCCTCATCAGAGCCTCCCCAGCCGACCTGCTCGGGAGCATTTCTACTGAGGCAACCACGCCATCTTCGGCAACATTTCAGGCGAGGCAACGCGCCGGCGCCGTCAGGCAAGTTGGCCTCTGGGTTCAGCCGAAGGGCGGGCGTAGGCCGCCCGGAGGCTGAGCCCAGCGGCTTGGCCCTGTCACTGGGGGAATGGCTAGGTGCTGGCCGCTGCGGGCCGGTAAGGTCCGATCTCCGCGTCCAAATCAGATCCGGCCGTGCCGGGCGCGCCGCAGGAACACTGACCTGACCCCATTGTCGGGGCTGAAGGGTCGTGGGAGGCCGGTGCCTACGCCGAGGCCGCGCGGTTGACCACCTCGCCCCCGAAGGCGCTGCCGACGAGGAAGCGGCTCGCGTCGCGGTCCACCACGGTGCGCCCGTCAAGGACCACCCGGCGGATTGCCTCCGGGTCGCGCAGGAGGGTGATGTCGGCGAGCGGGTCGCCCTCGACCACCAGCAGGTCGGCCAGCTTGCCGGGCTCGAGCGTGCCGATCCGGTCGTCGAGCTTCAGCAGCCGGGCGCTGTCGCGGGTGGCGGTCTGGATCGCCTTCATCGGGGTCATGCCCATCTCGACCAAGTAGCCGAGTTCGTCGAGGTTCCGCCCGTGCCGGGTGAAGGGCACGCCCGAATCCGTGCCCATCGCCATCTTCACGCCCGCCTTGTGCGCGGCCTTGAAGCCCGAGACATGCGCGTCGATGGCGGATTGCGCCTTCGCGACCGAATGCGCGGGAATGCCTGCGGCGGTGCCGTGATGGACCACGTTGCGCACCGCGGCCGAGGTGGCGACGAGGGTCGTGCCATGCTCGAGCATCAGCTCGATGCCCTCGGCGTCGATGAAATAGGCGTGCTCGATCGAGTCAACCCCGGCCCGGGCGGCGTTCTTGATACCCTGCGCGCCGTGGGCATGGGCGGCGGCGATCTTGCCGGCGTTGTGCGCCTCGTCGGCCGCAGCGCGCATCTCTGCCACGGTCAGCTGCGGGCTGCCGATTTCGGTCCCTTGCGTCAGGATGCCGCCGGTGGCGATCACCTTCACGTTGTCTGCCCCCGCCTTCAGCTGCGCGCGGGCGGCCTTGCGGGCCTCGTCGGGGCCGTCGACCTCCACCCCCAGCAGCTGCCAGCCGTGACCGCCGGTCATGCAGAGCGCGCGACCGCTGAGGATCAGGCGCGGGGTGATGCAGAGGCCGGCCGCCGCGGCCTCCCGCAGCGCGAAATCGACCTCGCCGGGGGTGCCGCAGTCGCGCACCGTGGTGATGCCGCCGTGGAGAGACGCGAGCGCGTTCTTCGCCGCGACCATCAGCCGCCCCAGCATGTCACGCGGGCCGCCGGCATAGGAGGGCGCGGCCAGCGCGTCCATCGACAGATGCACATGGCAGTCGATCATGCCCGGCAGGACGGTGCGCCCGCCGAGGTCCTCCACCCGCGCGCCGTCGCCGGTCAGATGCGCCGGCGGCTCGCCCTCTCCGACGGCGAGGATGCGCGCGCCCTCGATGACCAGATGGCCGGTGAAGACAGCGCCGGTGCCGTCGATGATGCGGCCATTCGTCAGGGCGGTGCGGAGGGGGGAGGACATCGGGCTTCCTTGATCGAAGGGAGGCCGGGCGGCGGGCGCCCGGCCCGAGGGTCATTCCATCATCAGCGACGGCAGCCACATCGACAGCGCCGGGAAGGCCACCAGCAGGCCCATGACGATCAGGTTGCAGACGATGATCGGCACTGCCGCGCGGGCGATGACCGCCATGCTGGTGTCCTTCAGGATGCCGCGGGTGACGTAGAGCAGCACGCCGAAGGGGGGCGTGATCTGCGCCAGCTCGACGTTGACCAGCATCGCCACGCAGAACCAGATCGGATCGTAGCCTAGCGCCACCACGACCGGGATGAAGACCGGGATGGTCATCATGATCAGCGGGATGCCCCCGATCGGGCCGCCGAGGATCAGGGTGATGAGGTGCATCATCACGATCACCCAGATCGGCGGGATCGGCAGCGAGGCGGCCCAGGTGACCAGCTGCTGCGAGGCGCCGCTATAGGCGAGGATCTGGGTGAAGGCCGTCGAGGCCGCCATGATCGCCAGCACCATGATGGAGATGCGGAGGGTCGACATCAGCGCGTCGATCGTCACCGCCCAGCTCAGCTGCCGGTAGCAGGCCGCGAGGACGAACGAGCCCGCCGTGCCGAGCGCGGCCGCCTCGGTCGGGGTGGCGACGCCCAGGAACACGACGCCGATCACCAGGAACACGATGATCGACAGCGGCAGGATGTAGATCGCCGTGTTGACCAGCCGCTCGCGCATGGGCACTGGCGCCTCGTCATAGGCGGGGGCGGCGTTGGGATCGAGCCAGCAGGCGACGAAGATGTAGACGACGTAGGACAGCGCCAGCAGGATGCCGGGGATGATGATCGCGATCAGCAGCTTGCCGACCGAGACCGAGGCGACGACGGCGAGGATCACGCCCAGCGCGCTCGGCGGGATCATGATGGCGAGGCCGCCGCTGCCCAGAAGCGGGCCGATGGCGAGGTTCTTGCTGTAGCCGCGCGCCTCCATCGCCGGGGTCAGGGTGCGGACCAGCATCGCCGTGGTCCCGATCGAGGCGCCCGAGAGCGTCGCCATCAGCGTTCCCGAGCCGACCGAGAGCAGCGACAGTCGCCCCGGAATCGCGCCCATCCAGCTGTCGAGCGTGTTGATCATCTTCATGGCGATGCCGGTTCGGAACAGCACTTCGCCCATGAGGATGAAGAGCGTGATCGGCAGCAGCACGAAGACCGAGAGGCTGCCATAGACGCCGTCGATCAGCAGCTCGAAGCCGGCGGTGCCCATGAAATAGGCGCCGAAGATGATGTTCACCCCGAAGAAGGCGAAGACCACCGGGATGCCCATGAGGATGAGCGTGAAGAACGTCCCCATGAGCAGCAGGAGGGAGATGTACCATTCCATCGGCTGCGCCTCACATGTCCGAAAGGGTTTGCTCTTGAGGGGTGCGTCCCTCGATGAGCTCGCGACGGATGCCGCGCAGGATCTGGATCAGCCAGAGGAAGCTGCCAAAGGGGATTGCGGCGTAGATGTAGAACACCGGCACCTCGCGCAGCTTGAAGAAGTCGTAGGTGCCATCGACATAGTTCTCCCAGGTCAGCTTGGCGCCGTACCAGGTGAGCACGAGGCAAGTGGCGATCGCCAGCAGCCAGCCGACGTAATGGGCGAAGGTCTGGACCGGGACCGGGAACAGGCCCACGATCGAGTCGTCGCTGGTATGGCCGCCCTCGCGCTGCAGCCAGGCGGTGCCGGCGAAGGTCATCAGCACGAGGCTCCACTCGTTCAGCGACGTGACCCAGCCGTAGGAGAAGCCGAAAAACTGCCGGATGAGCACCTCGGCGCTGACGCTGATCACCTGGAACATGACCAGCCCGCAGCACGCGAGCGCGAGCCAGTCGAGCAGGCGGTCGAAGGCCCGACCGAGACGCTCGCCCATGCTCATCCGGCTTTCCTCCTCTCGTTGCGGGACGCTCCTGTCCCCCATCACCTGTATGGTCGTGTTGGACATGACAGGAACCTCCCTTCCTTGTCGTGGACGCCGCGGCGGGCGTCAGTCGCGGGTGATGAGTTCACGGATCTGGGCGGTGCGCTCAGGCCCGATCTCCTCTTCGAGGACGTCGAAGCGGCTTTCGGCCGCGAGCCGGCGGAACTCCACCGCCTCCTCGGGCGGCAGGTTGGTGAAGGTCATGCCCGCCTCCTCCAGCCGCTTGCGCTCGGCCGCGATCATCTCGCCGCCGATCTGCTCCATCTCGGCCTCGATCTCGATCTGCGAGTCGATCAGGATCTGCTGCAGCTCGGGGTCGAGACCCTCGAACTTCTTCAGGTTCATCAGCGTGACGGTGGTGTGCGACGGCCAGAAGGAGTCGGCGAGCGCGTATTTCACGACCTCGTGGATGCCGAGGTCATAGACGAACATGTTATACGGCGCCGCGGTGACGACGCTGCGCTCGAGTCCGCCGTAGATTTCCGAAATGGCCATGCCGATCGGGTTGGCGCCGAGCGCGCGGAAGAAGTCGTCATAGCCCGAATGCGAGCGGATCTTCACGTTCTGGAAGTCCGACAGGCTGTCGATCGGCTCCTTGGAGAAGATGTAGAAGCCCGAATCGGTCGCGGTGCGGCCGATGACCTTGATGCCGATCTTGTTGTGGGCCTCGTCGAGCAGCTGCAGGTAGCCGTTCTCGCGCTCCTCGGCGGGCGTGATCTGCGAGACGCCGATGCTGTTGATCTCGGGCACCATCGGCGCGTGCGACGTGAAGGTCAGGGTGATGTCGGCGAGACCGCGGCTCACGGCCTTGACCTGATCGTTGACCGGGAACACCTCCGGCCCGCCGATCACCTCGATCTTCATCCGGCCCTCGGCCTTCTCGTTCACGCGGTCGATCCAGGCGTTGAAGATGGCCACGGCGTCCTCGACCTTGGTCGGGTGGACGTAGGTCACGGCCTTCAGGACGACCTCCTGGGCCTGCGCGATGGCAGTGCTGCCGAGCAGCATCGCGGCCGCGGCAAGCGTCTTGGTCAGTGCGTTCATGTGCAGTCTTCTCCCCGTGTGAAACCTGTCCGCCGGGCCTCCTCGCCCGGTCTGTTCAGGTCATGGCAAACAGCGTTCCCTTGTCCGCGGCGGCGGCGCGGCGGAAGATTTCCCAGCCGATCACGACGTCGGTGCTGGCGATGCCGCAGACGCCGACGAAGGTGCGCTCGTCCGGGCCGGCCTTCGGGCCGCCCTCGGCGACGAGTTGCTGGACCCACTCGACCGGGCGCGGAAGCGACGCGCCTGGACGGGCCCGGCCCATGAGGTCGGTTAGATGCGCCGGGTTGTCCGCGACGATTCGGTCCATCGCGCCCGGCACCTCATCGGCCCAGGCGTTCATCAGGTCGAGCGGCACGTAGAAGCTGCCCGGCTTGAGCGCGTCGAGCGTCACCGGCCGCTCCTGGCTCGGCGGGACCGAAGACACGACGATGTCGGCCTCGGCGCCCGCCGCAGCGATGTCGTCCACCGGCACGATCTCCCACGGCCCCTCGGCCGCCATCTCGGCCGAGAAGCGCTCGCGCGTCTCGCGCCGTTTCGAGCTGACGAGGATGCGGCGGATCGACGGGAAGGCGGCGGTCATCACCCGCAGCGACCAGCGGCCCAAGCCGCCGCAGCCGACCAGCATCAGCACCTCCGGCTCGCGCGCGATCAGCGCCCGCACGGCGACGGCCGCGCAGGCGGCGGTGCGCAGGAAGGTGACGTGCATCCCCTCCATGATGCAGACCGGGTGGCCGTGCTCGGGATCGTTGAGGATGATGATGCCGGTCGAATCCTCCAGCCCGCGGTCGAAGTTGCCGGGGAAGTAGGAGACCCATTTCATCCCGAGCGCGCGGCTGTCACCCGCCCAGGCGGGCATCGCGTGCAGGAAGCTGCCGGGGTGATGAGGGTGGACGCCGATCTTGGTCGGCACCTCGACCGCGCCCGCGGCATCCTCGCGATAGGCCTGCTCGGTCAGCCGCAGCGCGTCGCCGAGCGAGAAGTCCAGGCCGCGGATGTCGGCCTCGCTGAGGAGCCGGAGGGTGGCGCGGTTCTGCATGTCCATTCAGTGCACCTCGAACAGTCGCGGGTCGGGATAGGGCGAGATCACCTCTGGCCCCGAGGCGCGGATCACCACCTGCTCCTCGGGGTTCACGAGGCCGTCCTCGCTCTCGATCTTCGGCTCGGGCGTCAGCACCATGCCCTCCGCCAGCACCGTCATGTCGGTGCCGGAGATTGAGGGCGGCTCGTTCTCGAGCCCGATGCCGTGGCCGATGCGCTTCGAGGGGTGGTCCGAGTAGTTGCGCCACTCGGGCCGCGCGGCGAGGCGGGTCTGCGAGAACTCGAACAGGTCGCGGACGGGCGTGCCCACGGTCATCCGCTCGATGATCTCCTCGAGCAGCGCCCACATGCCGTCATGCTCGGCCTTCTGCCGGGCGGAGGGCTTGCCGAACACCGCGCGGCGGGTGATGTCCATCCTGTAGCCGGCGACCGAGCAGCCGCCGTCCATGTAGAGGACGTCGCCCGCCCGGAAGGTCCGCCCCGGCCCGGTCGCGCCGAAGACCATCGGCGGCTCCGAGTTCAGGTCGGCGCCTTCCTCGGCGTAGTAGCTCAGCACCTTGCGCTGCACCTCGGGGATCGAGACGCCGGGGCGCAGGTCCTCGAACACCCGCCCCCAGGCCCGGCCGCCAACGGCGCAGGCCTCCTTCATGCAGTCGATCTCCCATTCCGACTTGACCATCCGGCAGGCCCAGAGGACCGGGCCGGAATCAACCCAGCGAACCCCCGGCAGCTGCGAGCGCAGCAGATCCCAGTCGGTCTGCGGGATGCCGAGCCAGGTCTCGCGGCCCAACTCGATCCCCAGCGTGGCGCCGTCCAGCCCGCGCTCGCGCACGATCCCGGCCACGCCCCAGTCCGCCTGCGGATCGGTGTTGAGCGGCACCTCCGGGTAGATGCGCTGATCCTCGATCCAGGACAGCGGCGGGCCGTTGTAGAGGCGCCGGAACATGTCCGGCCCCGACCAGGTGATGAGCGCGGGCGCGCCGTCGAGCGGCAGCACCAGGATCGCCGGGCGCGACTTCTGCCAGCCGGGAACCTTGTGGCCGGTGAAATAGGCGTAATGGCCCGGGTCGGTGACGATCAGCCCGTCGATCCCGCGCTCGCGCATGAGGGCGCGGGCGCGGGCGACGCGGCCCTGATGTTCACTCGGCGGCAGCGGCGGCGGCATTGGTCACGTCCTCGACATAGGTCAGCCACTCGGGATGGGTGTCGCTGCGGCCGTAGACCAGATCGAAATAGGCGTCCTGGATCTTCTTCGTGACCGGCCCGCGCTTGCCGTCGCCGATCTTGCGGCGGTCAACCTCGACCACCGGCGTCACCTCGGCCCCGGTGCCGACGAAGAAGGCCTCGTCGCTGGTCAGGACGTGATCGCGCGAGAACAGCTCCTCGCGGACCTCCAGCCCCATCTCGCGGGCGAGAATGATGACGGTGTCGCGGGTGATGCCTTCCAGCAGATGCGTCAGCGGCGGCGTGACCAGCCTGCCGTCGCGCACGAGGAAGATGTGCTCGACCGAGCCCTCGGCCACATGGCCGTCGGTGTCCAGCAGCAGCGCCTCGTCATAGCCGTCGCGCTTGGCCTCGGTGCGCGCCATCTGGAACAGCATGTAGTTGCCGCAGGCCTTGGCCTTGGCCATGTTGGTGTTGATGTGGTGGCGGTTGTAGGTCGAGACGCGGACCCGGCTGCCGTTCTCCAGCGTGCCCTGGCCGACATATTCGCCCCAGAACCAGGTCGCGATCAGCAGCCGGACGGGCGCTTCCTCGTAGGAGAGCCCCATGCCGCCCTCGCCGAGGAAGGCCAGCGGGCGGATGTAGCACTGCTCGAAGCCGTTGGCGCGGATGATGTCGCAGGTGGCCTCGGTCATTTCCTCGACCGACTGCGGGATCTCGAAGCCGAGGATGCGGGCCGAGTTCTTCAGCCGCACCAAATGCTCGCGCAGGCGGAACACGGCCGGGCCGCGGTCGGTCTTGTAGGCGCGGATGCCCTCGAACACGCCGAAGCCGTAATGCAGCGTGTTGCTGACCAGATGGACCTGGGCCGCGTCCCACGGAACGATCTCGCCGTCGATCCAGATCTTTTCAGCCTTGTCCATGTCGTCCACTCTCCGTTGCAACTGTCTGTTCAGGCCGCCTGGCGGCTGACCATCGTCCTGCCGTCGAGGACCACCTCGAGGATGCGGCTGCGGTCCTGCAGGATCGCGATGTCCGCCACCGGATCGCCGTCCACGACGACGAAATCCGCGCGCTTGCCGGCTTCGAGGCTGCCGATGCGGTCGTCCATCTTCAGCAGGCAGGCGCTGTTCAGCGTGGCGATCGTGATCGCCTCCATCGGCGGCACGCCCATCTCGACCAGATAGACCAGTTCGTCGAGGTTGTTTCCGTGGTCGGTGAAGGGCACGCCCGAGTCGGTGCCCATCGCCATCCGCACGCCCGCCTTGTACGCGCGCTTGAAGCCCTCGACATGCTGCTCGATCGCGGCTTCGGCCTTGGCCACCACATGCGGCCGGATGCCGGCGGCGGTGCCGTGGCGCACCACGTTGCGGACCGCCGAGGAGGTCGCCACCAGATAGGTGCCGCGCTCGATCATCAGCTCGATGCCCTCGTCGTCGATCAGGTAGCCATGCTCGACCGAGTCGACGCCGGCGCGCACCGCGTTCTTGATCGCCCGCGTCCCGTGGGCATGGGCGCAGGCGGTCTTGCCGGCGGCATGGGCCTCCTCGACGGCCGCCGTCATCTCCTCGACGGTGAACTGCGGCGCGCCGATCTCGGAGCCGGGCGAGAGGATGCCGCCCGAGGCGATCAGCTTCACGTTATCGGCGCCCGCCTTGATCTGCGCCCGCGCCGCGCGGCGCAGCGCGTCGGGACCGTCCGCCTCGACGCCCAGCGTATAGCCGTGGCCGCCGGTCATGCAGATCATCAGCCCGCTCAGCATCATCCGCGGCGTCTCGCAGAGCCCCTGTGCCGCGGCCGCGCGCAGCGAGAAGTCGATCCCCCCGCGCGAGCCGCAGTCGCGAATCGTGGTGATTCCCGCCTCGAGCGTGCGCCGGGCGTTGCGGGCCGAGCGCAGGGTCGCCACGGCGTCGGTGTCGGCCGCCGCCTGCGCGCGGGGATCGGCGATGCCGTCGTTGCGGAGGTGGACGTGGCAGTCGATGAAGCCGGGCAGCACGGTCTTGCCGGTCAGGTCGCGCCGCTCGGCCGCGCCGGTGCTTTCGGGCAGCTCGCCCTCGCCGATGCTGGCGATCCGGCCGTCCTCGACGGTGAGGAAGCCGCGGAACCGCTTGCCGGTGCCGTCGATGATGTCGCAACCCGTGTATGCCGTACGCAAGCCCAGCCACTCCGTCGAAGACGCGGCGTCACTTGGCCGCATTGACGACCCTAGGCAGGGGAGGCGCGCCGCGGCCAATGCCTTGTGGAACGAAACCCATACATCTTGTGCATGACCCTTTCATGCTTAAAATACCCTCTTGCCGAGGGCGACGGGAACGCTGCTCGGCGCCGCTCCCCGCAAGCTTCCCCCCCTGTCATGGCGGTTCCGCATGGACCTCAGTCTTCGTGAGATTTCCTACTTCCTGAAGGTCGCCGAACTGGGCAGCCTCGGCAGCGCCGCGGCAGCGCTCTCGCTGAGCCAGCCGGCGCTGAGCCGCTCGCTGAAGCGGCTCGAGGAACGGCTCGGCGGCGCGCTCTTCGTGCGCCACACGCAAGGCATGGATCTGACCGCATTCGGTGAGGCCTTCCTGCCGCATGCCCGCATCCTGCAAGCCGACGCCAACCGCACCATCGAGGACCTGAACCTGCTGCGGGGCGCGGCGCGCGGGGTGGCCCGGGTCGGCATCCTGCCCAGCGCCTCGGTCTATCTGCTCCCCAAGGTTTTCGCCGCCGCGCTGCAGCGCGCGCCCGACATCCAGATCCACGTCGTCGAGGCCTCGAGCCGTCAGCTCGTGGCCGACCTCGAGCACGGCCATATCGACTTCGCGGTGGCGAGCGCGCTGCCGGCGCAAGCCAGCGAGACGATCACCGCCAGCGACCTGCTGCGCGAGCAGATGTTCATCATCGCCCGCCCCGGCCATCCCGCCGCCGGGGGGGAGTGTAGCCTTTCCGACCTCAGCGCCTGGCCCTGGATCATGCCCGAGCGCGGCAACGCGCTGCTGCTGGAACTGCGCCGCATGTTCCTCGCCGAGGGCTGCGAGCCGCCGCAGCCGAGCGTCTCGGCCAATTCGATGAACACGCTGAAGCTGACGGTCGCCTCGTCGGACTTCCTCACGGGCCTTCCCGCGATGGCCTTCCGGCAGGAGCAGCAGATGGGCCTCTTGCGGCCCGTCGGCCTGCACCTCCCGCCGATGTTTCGCGACCTCAGCGTCCTGCGCCGCGCCGCCCGCCCACTTCTGCCCGCCGCGGCCCTGGTCCTAGCCGAGCTCCGCAAGGCTGTAGCGGTGACGGCGGGCGAGCTCGAGTGCGTGATCGAGCCGGGCCCATAGCCGCGGCGGTTTGCGAAGGCTTGCTCCGGCCGCCTGTGGGGCCCGGCCCGGGTCGTCGGGCGAGTCGCGGAATCAGGGGAACAACGCTGCTTACCGCCTCATCAGGCTCTGATGATGGGATCGCCCCGCGACGGCATGGATGTGTCAGGGTGGGTCTTTGAGGATCGATAAAAGGGTGTTGCCAGAATCAGATGGTGTTAGCTTCCTTCACTCTGCCCGGTTTTCAAGGATTATAAGGAATTGTACAGAGAGGGAAATGCTTCCTCCAGGCCGCCGCCCACCCGCTCACTACCCACGGCTTCAGTGTAGCACGGCCGGTTGCTCTGATGGTGTGGACGGCTCCCCCGACGGCATCGCGATGTGCCAAGGTTGGATTGCTGTCGAAGCGTCCAACAGAGGGAGCCGCCCACATGTCTGTTTCTACCATTGACCTGCCCCCCCGGCGTCCCTCGATCATGACGAGAGTCCTTGGACTTGGTATTGGTCGGTTTCGGGTTGGGCAAGCGCGCCGGGCGCGGAGCTCACGGATTGCTCAAGTGCCCGGCGCGCTTGTGACGGGGCCATTCCGCCGAGCGAGGAATGCGGCCTGACATGGTTGTAGTCGTAGCGCCACAGCGCCAGCTTGCGGCGCGCATCGGCCAGGCTGTCGAAGATCTCCTCATTGAGGCACTCGTCGCGCAGGCTGCCGTTGAAGCTTTCGATGAAGCCATTCTGCTGGGGCTTGCCGGGATCGATGTAATGCCAGGCGACGTCGTTGTCCTTGGCCCATCTGAGAAATGGCCTTGCTGGTGAACTCGGTTCCGTTGTCGCTGACGATGGTCTGGGGCTTGCCGTAGAGCCGCAGCAGCGCGTCCAGTTCCCGCGCGACCCGGGCGCCGGAGAGGCTGGTATCGGCGATCAGGGCGAGGTTCTCGCGGCAGCAATCGTCGTTCACGGCCAGGATGCGGAACCGGCGCGATGCCCCGAACGTGTCCGACACGAAGTCCATCGACCAGCGCTGGTTGGGGCGCAGGGCCTCTGGGATTGGCGATCGGGTGCCGCGGGCGCGCTTGCGGCCACGCCGGCGCCGGACCGACAGGCCTTCCTCGCGATACAGACGGTAGAGCTTCTTGTGGTTCATGGTCATGCCCTGGCGCTCGAGCAGGATGCCGATCCGGCGATAGCCGAACCTGCGGCGCTTCTCGGCGATCTCGCCCATTTCCTTGCGGATTTCCGGGTTGTCGGGCGGTCGCTCCCGCCGCGCCGTCTTCGGATCGACACCAACCAGGGCACAGGCCCGGCGCTGCGAGACGTCATGATCCCGCATCGCCCGGAGCGCCGCATCCCGCCGCGCCATTGGCGTCGTCAGCTCTTTCCCAGGAGGTCCTTCAGCGCGACGTTGTCGAGCATGGCCTCCGCGAGCAGGCGCTTCAGCCTGGCATTCTCGTCCTCGAGCTGCTTCAGGCGTCTTGTGTCGGACACGTCCATCCCGCCATACCGTGCCTTCAGCTTGTAGAACGTCGCCGGGCTGAGCCCGTGCCTGCGGCACACCTCCGCCGTCGCCATCCCGGCTTCCTGTTCCTTGATCATCCCGATGATCTGCGCATCGGTGAAGCGGCTTTTCCTCATCTCGTCTGCTCCTTCAGGTCGGGCAGACTCTACATCACGGCGAGGGAGCTTACGGGGGGCAGGTCAGCCGGCTGCCCGAGTTGCTGCGCTCGACCCTCCAGGTATTCGCCGCCCAGTTGGAAAGCCTTGGCAAGGGAATCCGGGCACTCGAGCGCAAGCTGATCGCCTGGAATCGATCCGATCCGACCAGCCAGCGGCTGGAAACCATTCCGGGTGTCGGCATTCTGACTGCCACGGCGCTCTCTGCCAGCATCGAGAACCCGGCGGCATTTCGCTCCGGCCGGGATCTCGCAGCCTTCCTGGGGCTGGTGCCGCGCCAGAACTCCACGGGCGGCAAGCCACGGCTGGGATCGATCTCGCGCATGGGCAACGGCTATCTCAGGCACCTGCTGGTGGTCGGCGCGACCTCGGTCGTGCGCCGTGCAACTCGCAACGACACGGCACCCTGGCTGCGCGCCCTGTTGGACCGCAAGCCGGCGCGGCTCGTCACCGTTGGCGTCGCTAACAAGACCGCTCGCATCGTCTGGGCCCTCATGGCGCGCGGCGGCACCTATCAGGCTCATTTCAGGGTCTCACCCGATCCGGTCGGGGTAACCCGGCCGGTGTGATGCAGGGACCGGAGGCAGGATGAGGATCGAACGGTAGCCGCGGCCAAGGCACACCCCGGGGCGTTGTCCGGACTTCGAGTCCGCTCCTCTGATCGGGAGCCCGGCATGCGGACATCATCAGGGCCAGCGGCCAGCGTGCCGCGCCGACAGGCCGGACACATGACCGTACCCGCATCGATCATCTCAGCCCCTTAATCGCCCTTGCGTCACCGGAGCCGTCCACACATGACAACACCACGCGAGGATAGCGAATGCCTTCGAGGAATCAGTCACCGGATTGTGCGCCCCGTTCGACGGAGATCGCGCCGCTGCTACGACGCCATCGAGGAGCCTTAGCAGGCTGCTGAATTAGTGGAGGCGTGGGAACGGTTTCCCGGCCTGCCGATGGAAAGCTTGGGTATCCAGACAGGTCCTGACGAGGGGTGAACAGTTCCGCCCGCCTCTTTCGACTTCACGGTGCCAGCAGCCGGGGCAGTCGGGCGAGATTGTTGGCCGCCATTGTCATGAATGAAGCGGGAGCGCACCCGCTCGATGCCGCGATGGACGGTCTGTGCCATGCCGCCGACGGTCTTGGCCCGAAGACCCGCCGGTGCTCGCCCACGATGGCTCCGTCCTGCCGGATCACGATCCGCTCGACATAGGCATGGACCTCGACCGGCCGGCCAACCGCTGTCGCCAGGACCGAGTATTTGTTGTTGTCGAACCGGACCGTGCAGGTCTTCGAGACCGAGGCGGGCACGCTGGGAAGCCGTCGAACGGGCCGGCGTAGCGAACCAGATGCGGACGCTCGGCCTCGAACATCTCCCAGATGGTCCGGGCGCTCTCTCGGGATGGCGATGCGCCTTGGCATTGGCCACGCATCTGTCGGTCAGTCAGGCGTTCAGCTCGTCGAGGCTCTTCACCCGCAGGCGGGGCGTGAAGAACCGTTCCCGAACCAGCCCGACCTGGTTCTCGACCTGCCCCTTCTCCCACCCCGAGGCCGGGGTGCAGGCCAGCGGCTGGACCAGATAATGGCTGCACATCTGAAGGAAGCGGCGGTTGTAGAGCCGCTCCTTGCCGGTGAACACGGCCTCCACCGCCGTCTTCATGTTGTCGTGGATGCCGCGCGTGCAGGTGCCGCGGAAGAAGGCGAAGGCCCGGTCGTGTGCGTCGAAGACCATCTCATGGCTCTCGCGCATGTAGGCTCGAACGAACATCATCCGGCTGTGGCAGAGCCGGACATGGGCGACCTTCACCGTGGCTGTCACGCCGGAGATCAGCACGACCTCATGGCTCCAGTCGAACTGACAGGCCTCGCCGGGGGCGTAGTAGAGCGGCACATAGGCGTCCGCGGTCATCGCGCCGCGGGTCTTTGACCAGGTCGCGCAAACCGTCGCACGGCATCATAGCCGCCCTCGTGGCCGAGCGTCCGCAGCTCCTCGAACACCCGGATCAGCGTCAGCCGCTCCCGCGCCGGCTTCGTCTCGTTGACCGCCAGCATCTTCTCCAGCGGCTCCTGCCAGGGGCCGATCCGCGGGAGCCGCTGACGTTCGCGCTCGTAGCTGAAGTCCGTCTCATCCGAGCGTAGGAGCTTCCGCACCGTGTTCCGCGACACGTGCAGTTCCCGGACGATCCTCTTCATCGACCAGCCCTGCACGTGAAAGGCCCGGCGCACCCGCGCGATCGCATCCACCCGCTTCAACTCCCCCTCCGTCCGCTGCCTCGCAACGGACGGTCTGCCCCAACCTCAGGGGGGTCAAAATTGGGCGCCGATTACCCCGCCTGAAGGGGTCAAAATTGCACGCCAAAACACACTCCGCCAGGCCAACGAGATCCTGCGCAAGGCGTCAGCATATTTTGCGATGGCGGAGCTCGACCGCCGATCCTGCCGATCGCCCCGTCCACCTGTTACGATCACCTGGCGAAGCGGGCTGATCCGGCGCGGCTGTCGGCTCGGGCGCGCCGGGACGAGGCCTTGCGCCCCCACTGGCGGATCCACGGCGTTCGCAAGGTCTGGCGACAGCTCGGCCGCGAGGGCTTCGACATTGCCCGTTGCACGGTGGCGAGGCTGATGAAGGACATGGGCATTCGAGGTATCATCCGGGGCAAGCCGCAGCGGACGACGGTCCCCGACAGATCGGCGCCTCGTCCGCTCGACAAGGTGAACCGCCAGTTCCGGGTGCCGGCGCGAACCTGCTTTGAATCAGCGACTTCACCTGTGTCCCCACCTGGAAGGGCTTCGTCCATGTCGCCTTCGCCATCGATGCCTATGCCCGACGCATCGTCGGCTGGCGGGTCAGCTCGACCGCGCAGGCCGGCTTCGTTCTCGATGCCCTGGAGCAGGCGGTCCACGAGCGCCGCCCCGCCAAGGGGATGGGGCTGGCCATCACCGTGACCGCGGTTCGCAATACCTGTCGATCCGCTATACGGAACGTCTGGCCGAGGCCGGGATCGAGCCGTCGGTCGGCAGCGTCGGCAACCGCTACGACAACGCTCTGGCCGAGACGATCAACGGCCTGTTCAAAAGCCGAGGTGATCCACCGACGTGGACCCTCGCGCAGCCTTGAGGCCGTCGAATACGCCACCCTCGAATGGGTCGACTGGTTCAACCACCGCGTCTTCTCGAGCCGATCGGGAGCATCCCGCCCGCCCAAGCCGAAGCGAACTTCTACGCCGCCATGCAAACCCCGGCCATGGCCGCGTAGCTAAGACAAACCGGCCGTCGGGAAACCCGGTGCGGTAAGGGCCGTTAGCGAATGGATCACCGGATGGGGCGCGCAGAACGGGACGTCCACGGACCCGAAGGATCCGCGAGGCCGTTCATCCCTGAGGTCCCCCCGCCGCCTGCTCAGCAGGCAACTCCCCAGAAGAAGCGTGGTCGTCGCCATCCCTGACACCGGCGCCCGCCAGATAAGCCGGCATCGTCATGTGTCAAGAAGATAACTTAAATAGAGCAACCGGTTGATAACTTCACTGGAAGGTTACTCGCATTACCCGGGTCTCGACCTTTCGCTAAATCCGCTCGACTTCCCAGTCTCACCGAGCCCGGGCCTGCTTCGGTAGCGGAGGCGGGATCACCGCGGGGGACAACGGAGCAGGACCATGGACGACCGGACGGGTGCGGGCAGGAGTGTTGAGCACATCATGGCATTGGACCGCGCCGCGCCCCGCGCATCATGGCGGGAGAGCATTGGCGAACTGCCGCCGGCATCAATCAGCCAGCAGTTCATGCGCCGCATCCTCGCCTTCGAGCTGCAGCTGCAGGAGGACGGCGGCTGGCCGCCGGGGTTGCGGCAGAGGGATCGCGCGCGGCATAGAGCGTCAGCCGCGGGTGCGCTCAGCGGCGCCGAAGCCCGGAGGCCGGTTGCTGCGGGAGTGGAACGGCACCACCCATGTCGTCGAGATCGGTGATGATAAATATCGCTGGGACGGCCGGAACTGGGACTCGCTCTCGGCGATCGCCCGCGAAATCACAGGCGCCCACTGGTCCGGGCCGCGCTTCTTCGGCTGAAACCAGGTGATCCGCGCGGCCGCACTCGGACGGGCGGCAAGGGCCGCAAGGGTACAGGGCGATGAGCCCGCCTGCCATCCGTTGCGCGAACTATACTCGCAAGTCGACGGAGGAGGAGTTGGAACAGGGCTTCAACTCGCTCGACGCCCAGTACGACGCCTGTGCCGCCTACATCGCCAGTCAGCGTCACGAAGGCTGGCGGCCGGTCCGGGAGCGCTATGATGATGGTGGCTTCTGAGGCGGCAACACCGAACGCCCGGCTCAACCGGCTGCTGGCGGAGGTCGATGCCGGCCGCATCTCCATGATCGTGGTTTACAAGATCGACCGGCTGACCCGGTCACTCGCCGACTTCGCCAAGCTGGTCGAGCGCCTCGATGCCACGGGCTGCTCCTTCGTCTCGGTTAAACAGGCTTTCAACACCTCGATCTCCATGGGCAGGCTGACCCTCAACGTGTTGCTGTCTTTCGCCCAGTTCGAGCGCGAGGCCGGCGAGCGCATCGGCGACAAGATCGCCGCCTCGAAGAAGCGCGGGCTCTGGATGGGCGGCACGCTGCCGCTCGGTTACGACTGCCATTCCGACCCGCGCGAGCAGGTGCTGGTGGTCAACGAGGCCGAGGCAAGCACCGTGCGACAGATCTTCGATCTTTACGAGCAGTGCGGAAATCTTTCGGCCCTCAAGGACGAGGTGCGCCACCTCGATCTGCGCTCGAGTCCCGGCGCGGCCGTGACGGCCGCGAGGTGGGAGATCGGCCATTCGACCGCGGGCAGCTGCACTACCTGTTGACCAACCCCGTCTACATTGGCCCCACCCGGCATGGCCGTGTCGAGAACGAGGGACAGCATCCGCCGATCATCGACGAGGCGCAGTGGCAGCGTGTTCAGAAAATGCTCACCGACGCCGCGGGCCGGAAGCGCGGTGATGCCTCGCTGCCTGATCCCGGGGCCGCGCTGACGGGCAGGCTGGTCGACGATACCGGTGACCGCCTGACGCCTACCCCACACGCAGAAGGGCGCGCGGCGATACCGCTACTACGTCTCCAGCCGGCTGGTGACCGGAAAGGCCGACAATTCAGCGTGGCGGCTCCCGCCCGGGCACTGGAACAGGCGCTCGCCGCCGGCAACGCGGCGCATCTCCGCACCCGTGTCGATCAGCACGACCTGCTGACGCTGCCGGATCTCGCCCGCCACGATGATCTGCTCCGCCGGCTTGAGCTGTCCGGCAGGGGAGCGCAGGCGGAGAGCGCCTGGGTCGGGCTGATCGAGAGCGGGAAGCTGGAGCGCGACGCTGCGACCCTCGTCCTCAGCCCCGAAAGAGGGGCAGCGTTCTTCGGCCTCTGCCCGGAGGCGCTCGCGCCCAGCGCCCTGCTGCTGTCCGTGCCGCTTGCCCTGCGGCGCCGCGGCGTCGAGCAGCGGCTCGTGATCGGCTCTCCGCAGAACTTGCCCGACACGCAGCTCGTCGCGCATCTGACCCGGACGCGTCGCTGGCTCGGAGAGATCCGCCGCGGTCGCGAAATCCGCAGCCTCGCCAAAGCGGACGGCGTCTCCGAAGGCTGCCTCCGCCTCCATCTGCAGCTGGCCTTCCTGGCCCCCGCGATCCAGCAGGCGATCCTCGACGGCACCCAGCCGGAGGCGCTGACGGTGCACCGTCTCACGCGTCCCGAGATGCCGGCCGACTGGGCTGCGCAATACGCTCGAACCGGCATCTCGCCCGTGAGGTGAGCATGCTTGACAGGGCTTGGAGAGGTCTCCCTGATCCGGCCTGCGGCTACCCTGCTCCCGTTGATCGCTTTCCCTGTTCGGCGCGCGCGGTTCCCTGTTACTGTGCGTAGGGAATTCTTCACATAACCAGTTGAATGTGCACAGCGAAGTACCGCTCCGCGACTGGGGATGCGGCCGTTTTCTAGGATTTTTCTTGTATATTCCCTGTAACAGCGACGCCGGCACAAACCGCACGACGAAAAACCCGCTCTGAGACGGGGTCGTAGGAAGCCGGATATGTGGGAAGCAGGGAGCGTCTCTCGGCAGGGAGAGCGCGCACAAGCCGCGGAAATCACGCAGGGAAAACCGCGAAGCTCGCGGGAGACGAAATCAGGGAAGAAGATTGGCTGGGGCGGTAGGATTCGAACCTACGGTACACGGTACCAAAAACCGATGCCTTACCACTTGGCCACGCCCCAACCGTGCGGGGGTGCTTAGCTAAGGCGGCAGGGGGCTGCAAGCGAAAAAAGCGCCGCCCGATCCCCTTAGCGGTGCCCCGTCAGACCCCCACGGGGTCGCTCTTGGCGAGGCGGTCGAAGCGCAGCAGGCTCGTCACCAGAGCCGGCATGGCGTCGAGCGGGATCATGTTCGGACCATCAGACGGCGCCTGGTCGGGCGCCTCATGCGTCTCGATGAAGACCCCGGCGACGCCGAGCGACACCGCCGCGCGGGCCAGCACCGGGGCGAATTCGCGCTGGCCGCCGGAGGAGCCGCCCTGGCCGCCGGGCTGCTGGACGGCGTGGGTCGCGTCCATGATGACCGGCCGGCCGGTGCGGGCCATGATCGGCAGGGCGCGCATGTCCGTGACCAGCGTGTTGTAGCCGAAACTCACGCCGCGTTCGGTCAGCAGGATGCGTTCGTTGCCGGTTGAGGCGACCTTCGCCGCCACGTTGGGCATGTCCCAGGGCGCGAGGAACTGGCCCTTCTTGATATTCACCACCGCGCCGGTGCGGCCCGCGGCCAGCAGCAGGTCGGTCTGGCGCGACAGGAAGGCGGGGATCTGGATCACATCCACCACCTCTGCCGCCGCCGCCGCCTGCGCCTCGTCGTGGATGTCGGTCAGCACGGGGCAGCCGATCCGGTCGCGGACCGCGGCCAGCATGGCCAGACCGTCCTCCACCCCGACCCCGCGCCGCCCCGAGAGCGAGGTGCGGTTGGCCTTGTCGTAGCTCGCCTTGAAGACGTAGCCGGCGCCCGCGGCCCGGCAGGCCTCCGCCATCGCCTCGGCGATCATCAGCGCGTGGTCCAGCGTCTCGAGCTGGCAGGGACCGGCGATCACCGTGAGCGGCAGGGCGTTGCCGCAGCGCAGGTCGCCGATCGCGACTTCGCGAGGCGCGGTCACGTGGACACCTGCTCGCGCAGGATCGAGGCGGTCAGCGACAGCATGAGGTAGATCCCCGCGAAGATCAGGAAGGCCACGACCGTGTTCTGCACGGCCTTGGGATAAGTCGGCTGGTCGGGGGGCACCGGCGTCACGGCGAGCGAGAGGTAACGCACCTGCTTGTTCGCCTCGATCCGCGCTGCCTCCATCTGCGCCGCGGCCGAGGCAAGCAGTTGCTGGCGCGTCAGCAGGTCCCCCTCCGCGATCCGCAGCTCGCCGGTGACGGTGGCGAGCGAACTGCGCGCGCTCGAGCTTTCGGTCAGCGCCCCGCGGCGTTCGGCGATCATCCGCTCGAGGCGCGCGATGTCGCCCTCGACGCCGGCCACCCGGCTCTGGTTGGGGCGCGCGTTCGCCTGCAACTGGCCAAGCTCCAGCTGCTTGGCGGTCAGCTCGGTCTCCAGCTGCGCGATCTGCGCCATGGCGGCTGAGCCCTCGGCCACCGGGTCCAGCACGCCCAGCCGCTGTTGCAGCTCCTGAATGCGGACCTGCGCTTCCTGGACCCGCGCCTCGGCGTCGCTGTAGCTCTCGATCGCGCCTTCCATCTGGTCGGAGCGCAGCCGGGCCGACATCTGGTCCACCTGATCCTCGGCATAGCGCAGCAGCGCCAGCGAATATTGCTCGCTCAGCTGCGGGTCGGGCGCGATCACCTCCATGCCGATCACGCCCTCGGTCGGATCGTAGCTGATCTTCACCGAGTTGCGGTAGACGTCGTAGGCGTCCTCGTTGGTGGCATCGGGCGGCAGCCGCAGCAGGGGGTCGATCGAGGGGTCCTGGAAGACCCGCTTGAAGCCGATCTCCTCGTCGAGCCGCATCATCGCCTCGCGCGAGCCGAGATAGGTCTGCACCGCAACGCTGTCGGGGTTGGTGGCGAGCTGCGTGCCGGCGAAGAGGCTGCCGAGGCCCGCCGGCGAGGCAGCCTCGGCCTTCTGGATCTGGAAGGCCGAGACGGTCGCAAAGAGCGGCGTCGCCACGGCGAAGTAATACCAGCCCGCGAGGATCGTGGGCAGCGCCACGAAGGCCGCGAGGCGGGCCAGAAGCGCGAACATCCGGCGGCGGCGGCGGCGGGCGATGTCGCGCTGGATGCGGAAGATCTCGGCCGCGCGGCGGTCTTCGGTCAGCTGCTCTCGCGAGGGCAGCGCGGGCATGGTGTCGGGCAGCGGCACGACCGGGCGGGGTTTCCCCGGCGCGCCGTCCCGGCCGACGACCGAAGGGGCCTGCCTTGAGGGGGTGGCCGAGGCGCGCTGACCCTCGTCGGCCACCACGCGGCGCAGTGCCGCGCTGTCGAGCGGGTCGATGCCCCGGCGCCGCAGCAGCGCCACCGCTTCCTCGTCGCTGGACGCGGCGATCCCCTGCGAGACGGCGATGCGGTTGGCGACCCGGAGCTGGCGCGGGGAGAGACGCTCGGCCTTCACCGCCTCGATCTCGGCCGCGAGGCCGTCATCGGGAGCGGCCGCATCGCTGGCCTGCGCCGGGGCGGCGCCAGGAAAGCGCATGCCCGCGAAGCCATCGTCATCCGCGTCGGGCGCGAAGAGATGCGAGTGGTCCTGATCGGCGGCATCGGCCGCAGGCGCCTGCGGCTTGCCGGCGCGTGCGCCGCGCCGCACCTCGAGCCGCAGCTTTGGCGGCGTTGCGGATGCCACGGCCGCTTTGGCCTCACCCGCGGGGGCAGTCCCGCCGGCGCCGTCGCGAACCCTGGCGAGCACCGATTCCTCGCGGCTCAGGTGGAAGAGGCGGGCTTCAGGCTGTGTAGTCATAATATTGCTGCGCCTCGTCGAGGGTCTCGAACATGTAGAGCCGGCCGTTGCGCAGCACCGCAGCGCTGCGGCAGAACTTCTCGATCGTCTTGGCCTGGTGCGAGACGACGATCACCGTCGCGGTCTTCAGCCGCTCGAAGAGCACGCCGCCGGCCTTGCGGTTGAACTCGACATCCGTGGTCGAGGGCATTCCCTCGTCGATCAGGTAGATGTCGAACTCCAGCGACAGCAGCAGCGCGAAGTTGAGCCGCGCGCGCATGCCCTGGCTGTAGGTGCCCACGGGGCGGTCGAAATACTCGCCGATGTCGCAGAGCCAGCGGCAGAAAGCTTCGACATAGTCGGGGTCGAGGCCGTAGATTCGGGCGATATAGCGCACGTTCTCGTTGGCCGAGAGCTTCGGCACCGTGCCGCCCATGAAGCCCAGCGGGAAGGACACCCGCGCCTCGCGCCGGATCGTGCCCTCGTCCGGCTTTTCCAGCCCACACATCATGTTGATGAGGGTGGTCTTGCCGGTTCCGTTCGGGGCGAGGATGCCCAGCGAGTTGCCCAACTCGACCCGGAACGAGGCCTGGTCCAGGATCACCTTGCGCTGCGTTCCGGTCCAGAAGGATTTCGAGACCTTGTCGAACTCGATCATGGCGTCAGACCCCGCCTGCCGGGCGGGGCTGGTTCAGGCTCGAGGGATGGACCGTCAGGGACATGGAAACGGGCTGCGGCTATGGCGGCGGGGGCTGCGCAAAATCTTGACTTGCGCGGCCGCTACATAGGCCCGGAAGGGGCCGGGTGTAAACGGGAAGGCTAAATCTGTCAGCATCGTGACCGCCCGCCGGGATCACGAAGGAACCGCGCGAGTGGTGGACCGCGGCGCCTCGCGCCCCTATCTGAACCCCGCGATGACCGAGCTTGCCCGACGCATCTCCGACTGCCGCCTCTGCGCCGACCGCTTCGCGGCGACCGCGACCCGGCATGCGCCGCGCCCGGTGGCATGGTTTGCGCCGGGGGCGAAGGTGCTGGTCGTCGGACAGGCGCCGGGGCTGCGGGTGCATGAGGCGGGCCGGCCCTTCGCCGACCGCTCGGGCGAGCGCTTGCGCGACTGGATGGGGGTGGACGAGGCCACCTTCTACGACCGCAGCCGCATCGCCGTCGTGCCGATGGCCTTCTGCTTTCCCGGCTACGACGGCCACGGCTCCGACCTGCCGCCGCCACGCCTCTGCGCCGCGACCTGGCGGACGGAGGTGATGGCGACCCTTGCGCCCGAAGTCACGCTGCTGATCGGCGGCCATGCGCAGGTTTGGCACATGGGCCGTGCGGCCACGGCGGGCGGCGTCCGCGCCACCGTCGCCCGCTGGCGCGACCATGCGCCTGCCGTCTTCCCCTTGCCGCATCCCTCCTGGCGCAATACCGCCTGGCTGCAACGCAACCCGTGGTTCGAGGCCGAGGTCGTGCCCGCGATCCGCGCCCGGCTGGAGGAGGTGCTGTGAGCGCGCTCGACGATCTCTGCAAGACGCCGTTCCACGAGGCAGACAACGCCGCCCGCGCCGCGGTCCTGCGGCGGCTGGCGGATACGGAGCTTTTTGTCGCGCTCGCGGAGGAGCCAGAGGGCGAGACGATCTCTCTCCTGCGCCTTCCGCTGGGCGACGGAGCGGAGGCCGCGCTCGCCTGCGACGATGAGGCCCGGCTTGCCGCGGCGCTAGGACGGCCAGTGCCCTATGCGGTGCTGCCGGGGCGCGAACTGGCGCGGCGGCTGGCCGCGGCGGGAGTGGGGCTGCTGGTCAATCCCGACGCGCCCTCGGCGATGCTGCTCGATGCAGGCACGCTCGACTGGCTGACCGGAGCGCTTGCCGGGGCGCCTGCGGCCGAGGAGGCGTGGCTTGGTCCGTTGAGGGCGCCCGACGCCGCAGTGGTGGCTGCTCTCGCCGAACCCTTGGGGGCAAGGCTCGCCGACATGCCGGGGCTGGTCGAGGAGGCGGTGCTGGTCGGGGCAGAGGGGGCGCATCTGCTGATCCTGAAGGGCACGCCCGAGGCCGCCCGGCCCGCGCTCGCCAAGGCGGTGGCCGAACTCGTGGCCTTTCTGCCGCCGCTGCCTGCGCCCCTCGACGTCACCTTCGACGCGCCCGCCGCGCTCCCCGCAGGCGCTCTCGCGATCCGCCTCGAACCGCTCCCGCCGCCGCAGCCCGCGCCGCCCGAACCGCCGCGCCCGCCGCGGCTCCGCTGAAGGAAACTGCCCATGGCCCAACACGATTTCGAGGATCTCGTCGAGACCTTCGCCTTCCTCGACGACTGGGAGGACCGCTACCGCCACCTGATCGAGATGGGCCGGGATTTCCCGCCTCTCGACGACGCGCTGAAGGTGCCCGCGACCAAGGTCGAGGGCTGCGCGAGCCAGGTGTGGCTGGTGCCGCGCATCGAGGGAGGGCGCTTCGACTTCGCGGGCGAGAGCGACGCGGGGATCGTGCGCGGGTTGATCGCGGTGCTGCACACCCTCTACGCGGGGCTGCCCACCGGCGCGGTCGGGCAGGTAGACGCGCAGGCCGAACTCGCCCGCCTCGGGCTCGACGAGCATCTTTCGGCGCAGCGCTCGAACGGGTTGCGCGCCATGGTCGGCCGCATCCGCCAGACGGCCGCGGCGGCGTGACGATCCTTCGGACGAAGGATCGTTCCAGTTTCTGCGGACGCAGAAACTGCCGCCCGGCTCAGCCCTCCGGCTCGCCGATCAGCCGCCGGTATTCCGAAAGCGCGAAGCGGTCGGTCATCCCGGCGACGTAATCCAGCACCACCCGCGCCCGCGCCGTGTCGTCCGTGGCGCCGGCGGCCTCGGCCTGCCACTCGTCGGGCATTGCTGCCGGATCGACCATGAACAGCGGAAACAGCCCGTGCAGCACCTGCGTGACTCGGGCACGCTCGGCCATGACGGTGGGGGCCCGATACATGCGCGCGAACAGGAAAGCCTTGATCGCCTTCAGGTTCTGGTAGAGCGGCTTCGAGAACCGGATGATCGGCCCGTCCATCGCCCGGATCTCGTCAGCCGAGGCGGGCTGCGCGGCCGCGAGGCGGTTTCTCGCCACGGCGATCACGTCCTCGACCATGACCCCGAACACCCGCCGCAGCGCCTCGTGACGGCGGCGCATCGGCTCGACGCCGGGATGCAGGCGGTCCACTTCGGCAAATGCCGGGCCGATCACCGGCAGCGCCGCGAGGTCGTCCTCATCGAAGAGGCCGGCGCGCAACCCGTCATGCAGATCGTGATGGTTGTAGGCCACGTCATCGGCCACCGCCGCCACCTGCGCCTCGGCCGAGGCGAAGGTGCCGAGTTCCAGGTCCCAGGCGGCGTTCACCTCGGCCAGCGCATAGGGCAGGGGGCCTGTCGCCGGGCCCCCGGTCGGGCCTGTCCCGACAAGCGGGCCATTGTGCTTGGCGATCCCCTCCAGCGTCTCCCAGGTGAGGTTCAGCCCGTCGAAGCCGGCATAGTGCCGCTCGAGCCGGGTCACGATCCTGAGGGCCTGCGCGTTGTGGTCGAACCCGCCCCAGGGCGCCATCAGCTCGGCCAGCGCATCCTCACCGGTATGGCCGAAGGGCGGATGGCCGAGGTCATGGGCCAGCGCCACGGCTTCGGCCAGATCGGTGTCGAGACCGAGGACGGAGGCGATCGTCCGCGCGACCTGCGCCACCTCGATCGTATGCGTCAGCCGGGTGCGGTAATAGTCGCCCTCGTGCTCGACGAAGACCTGCGTCTTGTGCTTCAGCCGCCGGAAGGCGCTCGAATGGATGATGCGGTCGCGGTCGCGCTGCCAGGGCGAGCGGAAGGTCGAGAGGCCCTCGGGCCAGAGGCGGCCGCGGCTGTCTTCGGGCTGGCAGGCATAGCGGGCGCGCATCGGGCTTCCTTGCGGTCTACGGGGGCGAGCCTATATCGTGGGGAGACCGCCAAGAACGGGAACGCCCCATGAACGTCTCGCTCAACCTCCCCCCGACCGTCTCCCCCCGCGCCTTCGCCCGGCTGGCCGAGATCAATGCCGCGGGCACACCGCAGCCATTGCGCGTCGCCGTGCTGGGCGGCGGCTGCTCGGGTTTCCAGTATGACATCCGCCTCGACGCCCCGGCGGAGGACGATCTCGTGCTGGAAGGCGACGGGCAGAAGGTGGTCGTGGACCCCGTGTCGCTGCCGTTCCTCGCCGGGGCCACGATCGACTTCGAGGACGAGCTGATCGGCGCCCGCTTCGTGATCCGCAACCCGAACGCCGCCTCGTCCTGCGGCTGCGGCACATCCTTCTCGATGTAGCGGCCGCTTCGGGGCCGCTACTCCACGGTCACGGACTTCGCGAGGTTGCGCGGCTGGTCCACGTCGGTGCCCTTGGCGACCGCCGTGTGATAGGCCAGATACTGCATCGGCACCGCGTAGAGGATCGGCGCGAAGGCGCCGCCGCCCTGCGGCACGGTCAGCGTGGCGTGAGTGCCGGCACCCGCCCGCTCGACTCCCTCCGGGTCCGAGACCAGCAGCACCTGGCCGTGACGGGCCATCACCTCCTGCATGTTCGACACCGTTTTGTCGAACAGCGGCCCGCTTTGCGCCAGCACCACCACCGGCACGTTGCGGTCGATCAGCGCGATCGGCCCGTGCTTGAGCTCGCCCGAGGCATAGCCCTCGGCATGGATGTAGCTCAGCTCCTTGAGCTTCAGCGCCCCTTCGAGCGCGACGGGGTAGAGCCCGCCGCGGCCGAGATAGAGGACGTCCTGCGCCTCGGCGAGCCAGCCCGCCAGCTCCCGGCAATCCTCGGACACGTTCAGCGCCTGCGCCAGAAGCGCAGGCATGGCGCGCAGGTCGGCCAGATGCGCGGCGAGGGCGGCGTCGTCCAGTCGGCCGCGATCCCGCGCGGCCTTGAGGGCGAGGACCGCCAGCACCGTCAGCTGGCACGTAAACGCCTTCGACGACGCCACGCAGACCTCCACCCCGGCCAGCGTCGGCAGCGCCAGGTCGGCCTCGCGGGCGATGGCCGAGGTGCCCACGTTCACGACGCCGATGGTCTTCGCCACCCGCCCTTGCGCGTAGTGCAGCGCCGCGAGCGTGTCGGCGGTCTCGCCCGACTGGCTGACGAAGATCGCCCATGAGCGGTCCGAGAGCGGCGGCTCGCGGTAGCGGAACTCGGAGGCAATGTCGATGTCGCAGGGCAGCCCCGCGATCTGCTCGAACCAGTATTTCGCCACATGCCCGGCCAGATGCGCGGTGCCGCAGCCGACCAGCACGATGCGGTCCACCTCGCGGAAATCCATCGCCTCGGGCAGCACGATCCGGTCGCCGTCGAGGTAATGCGTCAGCACGTCCTCGACCACCCGCGGCTGCTCGGCGATCTCCTTGGCCATGAAATGCCGGTGCCCGGCCTTGTCGATGGCCGTCGCGCCCACGTCGATGCGCGCCATGTCGCGGTTCGCCCGCCGGCCCGCGGCGTCGAAGACCTCGGCGCCGGCGCGGGTCAGCACCACATGGTCGCCGTCCTCGAGATAGGTGATGCGGTCGGTGAAGGGCGCGAGCGCGATGGCGTCCGAGCCGAGGAACATCTCGCCGTCGCCATGCCCCACCGCCAGCGGCGAGCCCTTCCGGGCGCCGATCATCAGGTCGCCCTCGCGGTCGAACAGGAAGGCGAGCGCGAAGGCGCCTTCGAGCCGGGCGAGCGTCGCGCGCACGGCTTCCAGCGGGGTCATGCCCTGCGCGAGATAGCGCCCCGTGAGCAAGGCCACCGTTTCCGTGTCGGTCTCGGTTTCCGGCCCGATGCCCTCCGCCGCGAGTTCGGCGCGGAGTTCGCGGTAGTTCTCGATGATGCCGTTGTGGACCACGGCGACCGCGCCATGCGCGTGCGGGTGCGCGTTGCCCTCGGTCGCGGCGCCATGGGTGGCCCAGCGGGTATGACCGATGCCTGAGAGGCCGGTCAGCGGGTCATGGACCAGCCGGTCCGAGAGGTTGACCAGCTTGCCGACGGCGCGGCGGCGGGCGAGCGTCCCCTCGGCGTCCACGGTGGCGATCCCGGCGCTGTCATAGCCGCGGTATTCCAGTCGCTTCAGCGCCTCGACCAGTTGCGGGCCGACCTCATGCCGCCCGAGGATTCCGACGATCCCGCACATCAGCCGCGCTCCTTCTTCTGCGCCCGCAGGCTTTCCATGATCCGCGCTCCAAGGCCCGGCCTTGTCACCTGCCGCGACCGCCCGAGGGCGAGCGCATCGGCCGGCACATCCTCGGTGATGACCGACCCCGAGCCCGTCACGGCCCGGTCGCCCACCGTCACCGGCGCGACCAGCATCGTGTCGCTGCCGATGAAGGCGCGCGCGCCGATCACGGTGCGGTGCTTCATCACGCCGTCGTAGTTGCAGGTCACGGTCCCCGCGCCGATGTTCGTGCCCTCGCCGATCTCCGCATCGCCCAGATAGGTCAGGTGGCCGACCTTCGCCCCCTCGTGGAGCACGCTGTTCTTCACCTCGACGAAATTGCCCACATGCACGTCGCCGCCCAGTTCGGCGCCGGGGCGCAGGCGGGCGAAGGGGCCGACCGTGGCGCCGGCGCTGACATGGCAGCCCTCGAGATGGCAGAAGGGCAGGATCTCGGCCCCGCTCTCGATGGTGACGCCGGGGCCGAAGACCACGTTGGGGCCGATGATGGCGTCGCGGCCGACGGCGGTGTCGAGCGCGAACCAGACCGTCGCGGGATCGGTCAGCGTGACGCCATCCTCCATCGCGGCGGCGCGGGCGCGGGACTGGAAGGCGGCCTCGGCGGCGGCGAGTTCAATCCGGGTGTTGATGCCCAGCGTCTCGGCCTCGTCGCAGGTGACGACATCCACGCGCCGCCCGGCCTCGCGGGCGAGGCCCACGACATCGGTGAGGTAGTATTCCCCCGCCGCGTTGTCGTTGCCGAGCCGCCCGACCAGTTCGCGCAGCAGTCCCGCATCGGCCGCCAGCACGCCCGAGTTGCAGAGCGCGATCTGCCGTGTGGCGGCGTCGGCGTCCTTCCACTCGACGATCTTTTCAAGGCCCTCGGCCCCCACGACCAGACGACCGTAGCGGCCCGGATCGGCGGCCTCGAAGCCCAGCACGACGATGTCGGCCGAGTGTCCGGCGAGTTCCTCCAGCGTCTGGGGCGCGATGAACGGCGTGTCGCCATAGAGGACCAGCACCCGCCCCTCGAACCCATCCAGCAGCGGCAGCGCCTGCGCGACCGCGTGGCCGGTGCCCTTCTGCTCCGATTGCAGCGCGATCTTCGCCTCCGGGTCGAGCTTCGCGGCGGCGGCCGAGACCGCCTCCGCCCCATGCCCCGCGACCAGCACCAGATGCGCCGGCTCCAGCACCCGCGCCGCGGCCATCGCATGCGCCATCAACGGCACGCCGCCGAGGCGATGCAGCACCTTGGGCAAGTCGGACCGCATGCGGCTGCCCTGACCGGCGGCGAGGATGACCGCCGCAACTTCCCTCGCCATGAAATCCCGCCCTGCCGGTTGTCTTGCCTGACCGCGGCTTCTAACGAGGCATCCGCCGGGGGCCAAGGGGCGGCCCGGTCACGCTTGGCAACGGAAGGTTACGGCATGGCGGTTCCCGGAACGGTGGTGTTCGACCTCGACGGCACGCTCGCGGACACCGCGGCCGACCTGATCGCGGCCGCGAACGCGACCCTCGCCGACCGGGGGATCGAGGCGGCGCTCGACCCGGTGAAGGACGCGCTCACCGCCTTCAAGGGCGGGCGGGCGATGCTGCAGGCGGGCTACGGGCGGATGCCGGGCGACCTGCTGCTGCCGCCGGGCGCCGAGGACGACGACTACCCGCGCCTCCTCGAGCATTACGGCCGCAACGTCGCCGTCCACACGACCCTCTATCCGGGCGTCGAGACGGCGCTGGACGCCCTCGCGACCGAGGGCTACCGCCTCGCCATCTGCACCAACAAGCCCGCGAAGCTGGCCCATGACCTGCTGGCCGCGCTGCGGCTCAGCCACCGCTTTGCGGCGATGATCGGCGCCGACACGCTGCCGGTCCGCAAGCCCGACCCGCGCCCCTACCGCCGCGCGGTGGAACTGGCGGGCGGCGAGGTCCGGCGCAGCTTCCTCGTCGGCGACACCATCACCGACCGCGACACCGCCCGCGCCGTGGGCGTGAAGGTCGCCCTCGTCGGCTTCGGGCCGGAGGGCGAGGGCATCACCCGCCTCTCGCCCGACGCGGTGCTGGCGCATTTCGATGACCTCGCGCCGCTCGCCCGCCGCTGGCTCGGCTGAGGCGCGCTTTACCAAGCGAGACGGCTGCCCTAGAAGGCGCGGGTTCTTCAGCAAGGGGTCGGGATCATGGGCTTTCGCATGGGCATCGTCGGGCTGCCGAATGTCGGCAAGTCCACGCTCTTCAACGCGCTGACCCGCACCGCCGCGGCGCAGGCGGCGAACTTCCCCTTCTGCACGATCGAGCCGAACGTGGGCGAGGTCGCGGTCCCCGACCCGCGCCTCGACACGCTGGCCGGCATCGCCGGCTCGCGCCAGATCATCCCGACCCGCATCACTTTCGTGGATATCGCGGGACTCGTGAAGGGCGCGAGTCGCGGCGAGGGCCTCGGCAACCAGTTCCTCGCCAACATCCGCGAGGTGGACGCCATCGCCCATGTCCTGCGCTGCTTCGAGGACGGCGACATCACCCATGTCGAGGGCCGCGTGGACCCGCTGGCCGACGCCGAGACCATCGAGACCGAACTGATGATCGCCGATCTCGAGTCGGTCGAGCGGCGGCTGGCGAACCTCGCCCGCAAGGTGAAGGGCGGCGACAAGGAGGCCCTCGCGCAGGAACGGTTGCTGAAGGCCGCGCAGGCGGCGCTCGAGGCCGGCCGCCCGGCGCGCACGGTGCCGGTCCCGGAGGAGGACGCCCGCGCCTGGGATCAGCTGCAGCTCCTGACGGCGAAGCCCGTCCTCTACGTCTGCAACGTCGCCGAAGCGGAGGCCGCGGACGGCAACGCCCTGACGCGGGCCGTGGCTGCCAAGGCCGAAGCCGAAGGCGCCGGGCACGTGGTGATCTCGGCCCGCATCGAGGAGGAACTGGCCCAGCTCTCCCCCGAGGAGGCCGCCGAGTTCCTCGCCGAGATGGGCCTCGACGAGGCCGGCCTCGACCGCCTGATCCGCGCCGGCTACGAGCTGCTGGGCCTGCAGACCTACTTCACCGTCGGCCCCAAGGAGGCCCGCGCCTGGACCATCCCCAAGGGCACCCTCGCCCCGCAGGCGGCAGGCGTGATCCACGGCGACTTCGAAAAGGGCTTCATCCGCGCCGAGACCGTGGCCTATGCCGACTACGTCGCCGGCCGCGGCGAGGCGGGCGCGCGAGAGGCCGGCAAGTTCCGCGTCGAGGGCAAGTCCTACGAGGTCCAGGACGGCGACGTGCTGCACTTCCTGTTCAACGCCTGAAGGCCGCCGGGCCCGCGCCGACGCCCTCCAGTAACCTTTGTTCTCCCACGCCGCTTGCTGCTGGACACGCCGGCCGAGTGGGCGCAGGCACTCCCCTGCCAAGGCAGGGCGCCTGCCTCACCACGAGGTGATGACAGCGCCCTGGTATTTCGTGTCGATGAACGACTTGATTTCGGGCGAGTGATAGATCTCGACCAGTTGCTTCACCCAGGGCTGGTTCTCGTCGCCGGCACGCACGACGATGATGTTCGCGTAGGGGCTGTCGGCCTTTTCCATCGCGATCGCGTCGTCCTTGGGATTCATCCCGGCGGCCAGCGCATAGTTGGTGTTGATCAGCGCGATATCGGCGTCGGCCAGTGCGCGCGGCAGCTGGGCGGCGTCCAGTTCCATGAACCGCAGGTTCTTCGGGTTCCCGGTCACGTCCAGCGGCGACGGCGTCAGCCCGGCTTCGGGATCGACGGTCAGCACGCCCAGATCCTGCAGGATCAGCAGCGCGCGGCCGCCGTTGGTCGGGTCGTTCGGGATCGCCACCCGCGCGCCGTCTGGCAGCGCGTTCATCGACTCCAGCTTCGTCGAATAGACGCCCATCGGCGTGGTGATGGTCTTGGCGACCGTCACCAGATCGAAGCCGCGGTCCCTGATCTGGTTGTCCAGATAGGGCTGATGCTGGAAGCTGTTGGCCTGGATGTCGCCATCGGCCAGGGCCTGGTTCGGCACGACATAATCCGAGAACTCGATCACGTCGATGTTGAGGCCCTGCGGCGCGGCGAGCTTTGCAACCTCCTCCATGATCTCGGCGTGTTCGCCGGGCGAGACGCCGACCTTGATGTCCTCGGCAGCCGCCAGCCCGGCCGTCAGGGCGAGAGCGGCGGCGGATGCGGCCAGAATGCGACGCATGGCTTGTCCTTTCTGTTACCGGCCCCGGTCCTTCGGGGCGCGCTTGTCATAACGGGCGGCGATGCGCTCGCCGACCGACTGCACCAGCTGGACCATGACAATCAGCACGATCACCACGGCCAGCATCACGGAGGGCATGAACCGCTGATAGCCATAGCGGATGCCGAGATCGCCCAGCCCCTCGCCCCCGACCGCGCCCACCATCGCGGAATAGCCGATCAGGCTGACCACGGCGAGCGTCAGCCCCAGCGCGATGCCGGGCAGGGCTTCCGGCAGCAGCACCTTGCGGATGATCTGCGCGGGCGTGGCGCCCATCGCGCGGGCGGCCTCGATCAGGCCGCTGTCGATCTCGCGGATCGAGGTCTCGACAAGCCGCGCGATGAAGGGCGCGGCGGCGATGGTCAGCGGCACGATCGCGGCCGTGGTGCCGATCGAGGTGCCGACCAGCATCCGCGTGAACGGGATGATCGCGACAACGAGGATGATGAACGGGACCGAGCGGGTGGCGTTGACGACCAGGCCCAGCACGCGGTTGGCGGCCGCCGCCGACAGCAGCTCGCCCCGGCGCGAGGTGGCCAGGAAGACGCCCAGCGGCAGCCCGATGAGCGTGCCGAGGATCGACGAGGCCGCGACCATGTAGATGGTCTGCAGCGTGGCCGTGACGAGCAGCTCAACCAGTTGCGGCGACATAGCCCAGCCCCCGCGTCATCAGCCCGTGGCGTTCCAGATAGGCGCGGGAGTCGTCCTCGCGATCCGCCTCAAGCCCGACCAGCAGGTTGCCGAAGGGCCGCGCGCCGATCTCCTCGATGGCGCCGGCCAGAACGTTGACCTCGACGCCGAGGTCGCGCGTGAGGCGCGCCAGCATCGGGTCTGTCGCGTGGTCGCCGACGAAGGTCACCTGCACCACCGCCTGCGACGGCCCCGCGGGGCGCTCCGGGCGGAGCCGGTCGGCGATGAACTGCGGCAGCGCGACGGTCGTGATGCCGGTCAGGAAGGACCGCGTGACCGGATGCCGGGGGCGGGCGAAGACCTCGTAGGTATCGCCCGCCTCGACGATTTCGCCGGCTTCGATCACCGCGACATGGCTGCAGATCTGGCGCACCACCGCCATCTCGTGGGTGATGAGCAGGATCGTCAGCCCCAGTTCCCGGTTGATGTCGCTGAGCAGCGCCAGCACCGAGCGGGTGGTTTCCGGGTCGAGCGCCGAGGTCGCCTCGTCCGACAGCAGCACGCATGGCGTCGTGGCCAGCGCCCGGGCAATGCCGACGCGCTGCTTCTGCCCGCCCGACAGCTCCGCCGGATAGCGGTCGGCCAGCGGCGCCAGCCCAACCAGCTCCATCAGCTCGGCCGTGCGCCGGGCGATCTCGGCGCGCGGGACGCCCGCGATCTCCAGCGGCAGGCCGATGTTGGCCCGAACGGTGCGGTTGGCCAGCAGGTTGAAGTGCTGGAAGATCATTCCCACGCTGCGCCGTATCTGCCGCAACTCGGCGCCCCGCGCAGCGCCCACGTCGTCGGCGCCGACCAGCACCTGCCCCGAACTGGGCCGCTCCAACCCGTTCGCCATCCGCAGCAGCGTCGATTTCCCCGCCCCCGAGCGGCCGATGATCCCGGTGATCGACCGCGCCGGTACGTCCAGCGTGACACCGCGCAGCGCCACGACCTCGGCCCCGCCTGCCTGGGGCCAGACCTTGCTGACCCCGCGGAAGGAGATCGAGGTGCCTTCGGTCATGGTTCGGAGAGGGGCGGCGACGGTCATGGTCGCCGCAGATAGTCCCTGCACCGGGAAGGTTAAAGCCCGCCCGCGAGGTGGCCCCGCGGTTCCTTCTCATCGTGAGCATTTGCAATCCGTCACCAATGCCCCGTGCCGTCCGAGGCATCAGGCGCGGCGTCGATGAACAGCGCCGCTGCCGAAAGAAGGTCGGTTCTCGGCAAAGAAACGGAGGCGCGGCACGACGTTCTCCATCGCTGGCAAAACGGATGACCGCCTCCCCCTTCCGGCCAGATCCGGGAAAACCGGCATCCCCAAGCCCGCGGCAAGACAGTGTAAAAGGGCAGGCAGAGCTTTCCCCTCGCGTCGGTCTGTGCTCATAGCCTCGAGCGAAACCTCCCCGGCAGCAGACCCGCCTTGAAAACCAACCTTCCTCTCTGGCGGGCCTTCGGACCTGTTCTTCCCGCGGCGAGCCCGCGCGAGTTGCTTCGTGCGACGGTGGGCGGCGCCGTGGGGATCGGCGGCTGCGCCCTGCTGGTATTGGCCTCCCCCGGTCTGTTCGGCCTGCCGCTGATGTTGATCGCGCCGCTCGGCGCATCGGCCGTGCTGATCTTCGCGGTCCCGAATGCCCCGCTTGCGCAGCCCTGGTCGGCGGTTGTGGGCAACATGGTCTCGGCGCTGGTCGCGGTCCTGGTGCTCCGGCATGTGCCCGCGCCCCTCGCGCCTGCTATCGCGGTCGGCGGGGCCATCTTCGCAATGCTCACGCTGCGCGCCCTCCACCCGCCCGGAGGTGCCATCGCGCTCCTGACCGCGCTCGACCCCGTGCCGGCGCTGGAGATGGGGTTCCTCTACGCGCTCGCGCCGGTCGGGCTGATGACATCGGCGCTAGTTGCCATGGGGATTCTCTATGACCGGCGCACGGGTCGGCGCTATCCGTTCCGGCAGCCGCGCGCAGCCGACGCTCGGGCCCCTTCGCGGCTTCCGCTGGCGGCCGACGAACTGGCTTCGCTGTTGCAGCGCTTCAACCAGTCGCCGAACATCGGCGTCGCGGATCTGGGCCGCATCCTCGCCGCGGCCGAAGAAGAGGTCGCCAACCACCGCTTCGACGCGGTCACATGCGCGCAGATCATGACCTCGAAACTGGTCACGGTTGGCCCTGATGATCCCATCGCGGCGGTGGCGCGCCTGTTCCGCAGCCATGCCATCAAGAGCATTCCGGTGGTGGAACCGTCGGGCGCGCTGCTGGGGATCATCCTGCAGGCCGATGTCATCCGCTGGCTGACGACGCCCGGCCTCAGCCTCGCGACGGTGCGCAGCCGGCACCGGATCACGGCCCGACAGATGATGCGGACCGCGGACCGGGCCGTCGCGGCGGACCTGCCGGTCGGCCATCTCCTGCGGCGGCTGGCCAGTCAGGGCGGCGAAGCGATCCCGGTCGTGGACGCCGGCGGGCGCCTCGGCGGGATCATCACCCGCTCGGACATCATGCGCCTGCTGCTGCACGGCACTGAACGCCGCGCGGCTGCCTGAGCGGGAACCACCGCCGAGAGGCCGCGCTGCCGGCCGCCCGCCGAGGCCGGGACGGTCACGCCGCGATGATCTTGCGGGCAAGCCGCAGGTCCTCGGTCAGTTCCTGGCGCGCGGCCGCGGCCCGGCCGTGATCGGGCAGGCGCAGGATATAGGACGGGTGCCAGCTGATCAGGACCGGGCCCTCCGGCGTCTCCTCGACCCGGCCGCGGCGGCGGGTCATGGCGTCCTTGCGCCCCGTCAGCGCGAGGGCCGCGGTGCCGCCGAGCGCCATGCTGAGCTGCGGCTGGACGAACCGACGCTCGAGACCGAGCCACCACTGGCAGGCCTGCACCTCGCCCGCATCGGGTGACTGGTGCAGGCGGCGCTTGCCGCGCGGGGTGAACTTGAAGTGCTTGACGGCATTGGTCAGCCAGGTCCGTTCGCGCGCGATGCCCGCCTCCTCCATGGCGTCGTTCAGGACCTGACCGGCCGGGCCGACGAAGGGACGCCCGGCGAGGTCCTCCTGATCGCCGGGCTGCTCGCCCACGATCATCAGCCGCGCGTCGGGCGGGCCCTCGCCGAAGACCGCCTGGGTGGCGTTCTGGCAGAGGTCGCAGCGGGTGCAGAGCTGGCAGGCGGCGCGCGCGTCCTCGAGGCTCCCGATTACCGCCGGCGCCTGCGGCATGGCGGCGCGGTAGCGATCCGTGATCGCGGCCGCACGCATCGGGGCCTCCGTCGCGGCCGCCGCGCGCATGCGTTCCACCCGCGCCTCCGCGTCGGCCAGCATCGCCGGAATCTGCCCGGTCTCGGGCATGTTCTTCCAGTATTTCCGCGGCATGTGCTGGCGCATGGAGTCGAGCTTGATCCGCGCCGGGTTGAAGATGTTGGCGAAGTAGGTCGCCCACAGCGCCTCGGCCGCGTCGTCGGGAAGGTCGGGGCGCGGGGCGCCGGGGGCGAAGGTGAGCGCGCCGTCCTGCCAGATGGCGCTGAGGCGGGGGGTGTGGATCGCCCAGTCCATGTCGGCAAAGCGGCGGCAGAAGAAGCCGGCATTCGCCTCCACGATGCGATGCTCGGGCTCGAACCAGGCGGCGAAGCGGCGGCGGAGGCCCTCGCCCGGCAGTTCGCGGAAGCGGACGAAGGCGCGCATCTTGTGGATGTCGCGGTGGACCGACTTTTCCAGCGACTGCAGGCGGCGCAGCAGCGGGTCGGCGGCATCGGAGAGGAAGGCGCGCTCGGCCTGCAGGCGCAGCAGCGCCTGATACAGCAGTGCCGGCGCCGCCGGGTCGCAGTGCAGGATCGCCCTTCCGGCAAGATCGAGGAAGGCCGTCGGCACCGACAGCGCGCGCCCCGGCGCTTGCGGCAGCGGGTCCGCCGCGAACAGCCCCTCGGCGGCCGCGCCGACCGACCACTCGACCTCCTGCGCCGGGACATCATGCGCGGCGAGCGCGCGGGCGGCCTCGCGCCAGGCGTCCATCGTCCCGGTCTCGGGCAGCCGGACGCGGTGCATGCTAGAACAGGCTCAGCTGTTCCGGCGCCGGGGCGAAGCGGGCGCGCAGGTGCTCGGCATCGGTCAGCCCACCCGGCGACCAGCCGGGCAGCGCCACGAAGGGCTGCGCCTTCTTCATCGACGCGCCGATCCGCACGAGGTCGTCCCAGCCGAGCGTCCGGTGCCGGCGCCCGGCCAGGATCCGGTCCACGGAACTTGTGCCGAAACCCGGCACCCGCAGCAGCATCTCGCGCGGGGCGCGGTTCACATCGACCGGGAACTGCGCCCGGTTCGCCAGAGCCCAGCCGAGCTTCGGGTCAAGCTTCAGGTCGAGCATTCCGCCCGGCAGGGCCGAGGCGATCTCGTCGGCCTCGAAGCCGTAGAAGCGCATCAGCCAGTCCGCCTGATAGAGGCGGTGTTCCCGCATCATCGGCGGGCGGACCAGCGGCAGCGCCTTCGAGGCATCGGGAATGGGCGAGAAGGCGGAGTAATAGACCCGCTTCAGCCCGTAGCCGCTGTAGAGCCGCGCCGAGGTGCCGAGGATGTCGGCATCGCTGGCCGCGTCCGCGCCGACGATCATCTGCGTCGACTGCCCCGCGGGGGCGAAGCGGGCAGGGTGCTTGCCGGTATGGCTCCTCTCTTGACTCGCCTCCCGCGCGGTCCGCACGCGCGCCATCGCGGTGCGGATCGTCTCGGGGCGCTTTTCGGGCGCAAGCGCGCGGACCGAGGCGTCCTGCGGCAGCTCGATGTTGATCGACAGCCGGTCGGCAAAAAGCCCCGCCTCGTCGATCAGCTCCGGCGCGGCGTCGGGAATGGTCTTGAGGTGGATGTAGCCCTTGAAGCCATGCTCCTCGCGCAGGGTCCGGGCGATCCGCACCATGTCGGCCATGGTCTGGTCCGGGCTGCGGATGATGCCCGAGGACAGGAACAGCCCCTCGATATAGTTGCGCCGGTAGAATTCCAGCGTCAGCGTGACCACCTCCTCGACCGAGAACCGCGCCCGCTCGACGTTGGAACTGACGCGGTTCACGCAATAGGCGCAGTCGAAGATGCAGAAATTCGTCATCAGGATCTTCAGCAGGCTGATGCAGCGCCCGTCCGGCGTGTAGGCGTGGCAGATCCCGGACCCCTCGGTCGAGCCGATCCCGCCCTTGCGCGCATCCCGCCGCTCCGTCCCACTCGAGGCGCAGGAGGCGTCGTATTTGGCCGCGTCCGAGAGGATCGCGAGCTTGCGGGCGAGGTCTGGGTTCATGGCCCGTCAAGGTAACGCACGAACGAGAACGATTCAAGAACCAAGCGGGGAGGAAGCCGCAGGCCTTGCGGCGTTCACCCCCAGGAGGAACGTCATCCCTCCAGCAGCCGGCGCCTGCGCCTCCAGCAGTCCTGATCCTCCTGCGGTTGCCTCACGGTCCCGGCGATCGCGCCCTGAAATCCGCCGATATCGCCTCTCGGGTCCAACGGCCTTTTGCGCATTGGCTCGCGGCCGTCTTGCCGCCTCCGCGGCCGATGCCTTACCCTCATCGGCCAGGACGACATCCGGGGTTACGCAGGCAGTGACGAGCTTCGCTGTCAGGACGGCAACAACAAATTGACGGACGGCCCCGGAAGCGACGTCCTGATCGGCGGCAAGAGGGCTGACACCTTCCGATTCCACATCTTCAGCCATTCGCGTCCAGGCGAAGGGCCGACGAGATCAGGGCCGGCAATAGCGTTGCTGCCTCGAGGGCGTCGGCCGGGGGGATGTGATCGACGTGAGGGCCTTGACGCCGACCTGGCCGCAGGCGGCAACCAGAACTTCACCTTGCAGCACACTGGCAAGGGCGGCTTGTTGCTGGCCGCGCGGAACGGCTCGACGGTCGGCACCCTTGAGGTGCCGGCTGCTGTGACTCGCGCCTTCGTGGGTTCCCAGTGATGGCGCCGTGCGCCATCTTGCGGGCCATGAACAGGCACTCCGTCCTGCTGATGGCCGCCCTGATGCTCGCGGGTTGCGTTCCCGCCGGACCGCCTGCAGGTCTGCCCGGAGCGAATGCTCCAACGCAGGGGCGCCAGTCCGCGGTGATCGCCGATGATCGCGGCGGCAATGTCATGGCGATGATCCAGAGGCGCAACCAGCTTGAACGCTGGGGCGGTCCGGTCGAGATCAGGGACTATTGCGGGTCCGCCTGCACGCTTCTCATCACCCTGCCCAATGCCTGCCTCGCGCCGGATGCGACCGTCGGCTTTCACGCCCCGCGCCTGCCGGGCACGACCATCATCCCGCCGTATGTCGATGCGATCATGGGCTACTATTACCGGGGCGGGGTGCTGACCCGCTGGAACCGCGAGTGGAAGCACTCGCTGGAGATCCAGCGCATCACCGCGGCGGAATATGTCCGCCTCGACCCGCAGACGCGCGTCTGCGAAAGCTGATGCGGCCCGGTTTGGCGGACGGCGGGAGGCCGCTGAGGCCGGACCGGCAAGGCTCGACCAGAAGGCGATCCCTGCGCCGGCGCCATCCGCCGCTGCCAGTAGGGTGCGTGCTCCGCAAGCACCGTGTCGCCGCGCGGGATGGTGCGTGCTGAGCAGGCACCCTACGATCCCCGTACAACCGCTTCCGCCAGCACCGTCAGCCGCACCGCCGTCGCCAGCCCCACCTCCGGCGGGCGGCCGCGGTCGATCTCGGCCACCGCTTGCGCCGGGGTCAGTCCGTGGCGACGGGCGAGGGTGCGGAGGCCGTCCCAGAAGGCGTCCTCGAGGCTGACGCTGGTCGCATGGCCGCCGATCGTGACCGAGCGCTTCCGCGGCGGTCCCATCGGCGGCAGGTCAATCATCCGGGGTCTCGCGCCGGTGTCCGTCGAGCGCGCGAGCGAGGCGCCCGGCCTGCGCCTCCAGGCCCGCACGTTCCGCCTTCGTCAGGCCGTGGCGGGCGGCGTTGGCATCCGCCTCGCGGGCCTTGGCGGCGCGGTCCTTCGCCTTGCGCGCGCGGCGCAGGTTCACGACCTTGGCCGTCACGGCGCGACCATCAGCTGCCAGTTCACGCCGACTGCATCCTCGACCCAGGCGAAGCAGGGCGAGAAGTCGTAGGCGCCGAGCGGCATCCTGACCTCGCCGCCTTCGCCTAGCAGATCGGCCAGCCGCCGCACCTCGGCCTCGTTCTCGCAGGTCACGACCAGCGAGAAGGACGGCGTCAGGGCAAAGGCATGCGGCACCGGGCTGTCGAAGAGGCGCAGGCGCTGCCCGGCCACGACCACCTCGGCCGGGTTGGCGTCGGTCGCCTCGAGATCGGGAAAGGCCCGCCGCCAGACGGCGATGGCCTCGGCCACGCGCCCCTCGAACATCAGCTGCGGGACCGCCTGCATCAGTCCTCCGGGCCGATCATCTGCTCGGGCCGGACCACGCGGTCGAAGGTCGCGCCGTCCACGAAGCCGAGCGCGATCGCCTCCTCGCGCAGCGTGGTGCCGTTCCTGTGCGCGGTCTTGGCGACCTTGGTGGCGTTGTCGTAGCCGATCGTGGGCGCGAGCGCCGTGACCAGCATCAGGCTCTCCTGCATCAGCTTCTCGATCCGCGCGGTGTTGGCCTGCGTCCCGACCACCATGTTGTCGGTGAAGCTGACCGCGGCATCGCCCAGAAGTTGCATGGATTGCAGTACGTTGTAGGACATCATCGGGTTGTAGACGTTGAGCTCGAAATGCCCCTGCGAGCCGGCGAAGCCCACGGCCGCGTCGTTGCCCATCACATGCGCGCAGACCATGGTCAGCGCCTCGGCCTGGGTCGGGTTCACCTTGCCGGGCATGATCGAGCTTCCGGGCTCGTTCTCGGGCAGGATCAGCTCGCCCAGCCCTGAGCGCGGGCCCGAGCCCAGCAGCCGCAGGTCGTTGGCGATCTTGTAGAGGCTGACGGCGACCGTCTTCAGCGCGCCGTGGAAGAACACCATCGCGTCATGCGCGGCCAGCGCCTCGAACTTGTTCGGCGCGGTCACGAAGGGCAGGCCGGTGATCGTGGCGATCTCGGCTGCCACGGCCTTGTCCCAGCCCTTCTTCGTGTTCAGCCCGGTGCCGACCGCGGTGCCGCCCTGCGCCAATTCGTAGATATAGGGCAGGGCGAGCTTCACCCGCTCGATCCCCATGCGGACCTGATGCGCGTAGCCCGAGAACTCCTGCCCGAGCGTCAGGGGCGTCGCATCCTGCGTATGGGTGCGGCCGATCTTGATGATATCCCTGAACGCGTCGCGCTTGTCCTCGAGCGCACCCGCCAAATGCTCCATCCCCGGCAGCAGCAGGTCGCGGGCGACCATGCCGATGGCGACATGCATGGCGGAGGGGAAGGTGTCGTTCGACGACTGCCCCATGTTGACGTGGTCGTTCGGGTGGACCGGCTTCTTGCTGCCGATCTCGCCGCCGAGGATCTCGATCGCGCGGTTCGAGATCACCTCGTTGGCGTTCATGTTCGACTGCGTGCCCGAGCCGGTCTGCCACACCACGAGCGGGAAGTGGTCGTCGAGTCGACCCTCGAACACCTCTTGCGCCGCCTGTTCCATCGCCCGGCCGATGGTCGCGTCCAGCCGCCCCTCGCGCATGTTCACCCGCGCCGTCGCCAGCTTCACCGCGCCCAGCGCGCGAATGATCGCCGCAGGCTGCTTTTCCCAGCCAATCCTGAAGTTGCCGAGTGAGCGCTGCGTCTGCGCGCCCCAGTAGCGGTCGGTCGGGACCTCGAGCGGGCCGAAGCTGTCGGTTTCGGTGCGGGTCTGGGTCATGCTGCGCGGCCTCCGATCCTCTGGTCGGCGCCCTCATAGGCGCAAGGGCAGGGGGGTGCAATCGCGCGGGCGTTACCGCTGGCGGAAGGTGTAGACCCGCGCGGGCGGCAGGTTCGCCCTGATGCGCGCGCTGCGGTGAAGTGAGGCGGAAGCGCCCGCGCACCGCCTCCGACAAGGGCGGGGCCGGGCCGCAGGTGATCTGGCCCAAGGTCGCGCCGGGTCGGAAGCGGGCGAGCGCTGCCTCGAAGATGGCGCCCGCAGCGCCAGCACGGGCACGCCCGAGATCACCGAGCGGAAGGGATGAGGCGGTCAGCTGGACACCTCCGGAAACCGCGCGCTGCAGGGCGGATTGTGATTCAGTCCGCCTGAGATCAGCGGGGGTCGGCGATGGCGGTCAGTTGGGGTTCTGGTCGATCACGGAAGGGCTGGCGGAGATTTCGGCGCTGGGCGATCCGTTCGAGACGCTGGCGGCGACAGTGGACTTCGAGATATTCCGGCCGGTACTGAAGGGTGCCCTCGGCGACCGCCGCGCTGGATGGGTGGCCGGCCTCCGTTCGACCCGGTGCTGAAGTTCCGGATGCTGGTGTTGCAATCGCTGCACGGGTTGTCGCTCGAGCAGACCGAGTATCTGGCCCGCCACCGGCTGTCGTGGATGCGGTGGGTGCTGTCGCGAACGTGGTGGAGCTTCGGGGCTGGCGTAGTCTCCGGGCATTGACCCAACCCTGAACGGCGGTTGGCGCCGCCGTGGAGACCACGCCATGGATGGGACTACGACGACACCGACGCCGTCGCCACTTCTCGGTGTTGGGTGGCGCGATCCGCTGGAAGGCAGTCGATCGAGCTCGCGGAGGTTGCGCTCGATCGCGATCCGCTCGTCGTCCGGCACGCTCTGCCTCGCCAGCTACGCCCCGACCGCGCTGGTTGAAAAGGTCGGCGTGCGGACACTTCGGGACCAGATGCGCGGCGAGGATCGCATGCACCTCGTTCCTGACCCGCGTTCGATGCGCACGATCTGGTAGCGTCGCGCCACGAGCCGCCGCAGCCGCTCGGCCGCGGCGTCGGGCGTCTCGGGCAGGTAGCCCGCGACGTAGAGGTTCGCCAGAGTCCCCGCATCCACCTTGTCGGTCTGCCCATGGGCGGGGGCGATCGCCTTCACCTGCAAGGGATTGGCGATCACC
>NZ_WKKA01000018.1 GCF_009674885.1 Paracoccus sp. S-4012 | reverse complement strand
TGACGGTGCGCGGGAACCTCGAATACGGACTCAGGAACCGCAAGACGCCGCGGGCCGAGATCGACGCCCGCGTGATCGAAGCGGCGCGGGTGCTGGAGATCGAGCCCTTCCTCGACCGCAAGCCGCAATCCCTCTCGGGCGGCCAGCGGCAGCGGGTGGCGATGGGCCGCGCCATCGTCAGGAAGCCGCAGGCGTTCCTCTTCGACGAGCCGCTCTCGAACCTCGACGCGAAGCTCCGCGTGACGGTCTTCCATGGCTTTGCGTTCCTGCGGGGCGGGATCACGGCGTGAGCGCCGCGGTCGGCGATCGCATCGTGGCACTTGCGGGTGTCGTAGGCGCCGTCTGCGGTAACGCTGCCGATCTCTTCGTCCGCCGGGATCTGGTTGAGCAGATCGGGCAGGACCGGGGCGTCACCGATGTGGCTCCCGGTGATCTCGACGGCCCGGACCTCCAGCGTTTCCTCGTCTATCCCGAGGTGGATCTTGCGCCAGACCCGGCGCCTGGGGCCGCCATGCTTGCGCGCGTGCCATTCGGCCTCGACCTTGATCCCGGTGCTGTCGATCAGCAGGTGCATCGGCCCCCCGGAGCCCCGATACGGGATGTTGACGGCCAAAGTCTTCTTGCGCCGCGACAGCGTGCTGAAGTCAGGCACCGTCCAGTCGAGGCCGACCAGGCGAAGCAGGCTCTCGACGAACCCGGTCGTCTGCCGCAACGCCATGCCGAACAGCACCTTCATGGAGAGGCAGGTCTGGATGGCGGCATCGCTGTAGGTCTGCTGTCGGCCACGTCGACCCGTCGCCGCCGCCTCCCAGATCATCTCTGGGTCAAACCAGATCGTCAGCGAGCCCCGGCGCTTGAGCGCTTCATTGTAGGCCGGCCAGTTCCTGGTCTTGTAGGTCAGGCGTGTGGGTCTGCTCATGTCGACCAGCTACCATGCTGGATTCGCGACGTGAATCCCTGAAGGGATTTGTGCAACAGAGCCCCTTCCATGGCTTTGCATTCCGGCGGGGCGGGATAACGGCGTGAGCACCTCGATCCGCGATATGAGGTGATCGCCAAGACAATCGTCAGCAAACGGACCGGACGCCGCGCTCGAGGAGTGCGGGAATCTGCGGCCGGTGCTACAATCGCCCGCATAGCAGGTGAGCCACGGCGATGAAGCTCCCCCAGACGCGCTACGCCCGGAGCGGCGACCTGCGGATCGCCTACCAGGCGGTGGGTCAGGGGCCCATTGATCTCGTCTTCGTGCCCGGATTTCTCTCGAACATCGACCTTCACTGGGAGGATCCGGGTTATGCCCATATGTTGCGCCGCTTGTCGGGATTTACTCGGCTGATCCAGCTCGACAAGCGTGGCACGGGCCTGTCGGACGGGGTTGATCCTGTCCATCTTCCCGATCTCGCAACCTGCACGGATGACGTGCGGGCGGTCATGGACGCGGCCGGAAGCGGGCGGGCCGCGCTTCTCGGCGCGTCCGAGGGCGCACCCCTGTCGCTGCTTTTCGCAGCGACTCATCCTGAGCGGTTGCGGGCCCTGGTGCTCTATGGCGGCTATGCCTGCTTTCACCGCTGGGTGCAGGACAGCGAGGCGGTCGAGCGCTTCGTAACGCAGGCCGAAACGAGTTGGGGCCAGGGCAGGACGCTCCGGAACTTCGCCCCTGGGCGGTCGGTCGATCCGGAGCTTCAGGCTGGGTGGGCGCGGTTCGAGAGGTTGTCCTGCAGCCCCACCGCCGCGATCGCGCTGGCCCGTATGAACGCAGCCATCGACCTGCGGGCAATCCTGCCCCGCATCCGGGTGCCAACCCTGATCCTGCACCGTCGTCACGATGCCCGCGTGAACCCCGAGGCGGCATCATACCTTGCGCGGCATATCCCCGGTGCGGCGTTGCGTTGGCTGGAGGGGCGCGATCACCTGATCTGGACCGGTGACACGGACGCCGTCGTCGATGCCATCGAAGAGTTCCTGACCGGCACCACGCCATCGACCATGCCCGAGCGGAGCCTTGCGGCTCTCCTCGCCCTGCGTGTGACGGGTGCGTCCCGGCGGGCGCTTCTTGACGCTGAACTCGCTGAGCGCATGGCCGGATTCGACGCACGCCTTTCCAACGAGGCGCGATGCTTTGGCGGTTCCGTCATGGCATCAGGGCCCGAAGGCCGGCTGCTGCGCTTCGACGGGCCCTCGCGGGCGCTGGCTTGCGCGCAGATCCTGAACGATCTCGCGCGCTCGCTGGGGATCGGGTTGGGTCAGGGCGTGCATGTGGGCGAGGTCCTGCCCGGCGAGAGTGCCGCCTATGGCAGCATAGCGCGAATTGCCCTTGCCTTGGCCGGGCAGGCGGCCTCCGGCATCGTGCTGGTCTCGACCGTCGCCGCAGAGGTTGCCTTCGGCGCAGGCCAGCATTTTGCCACGTGGGGAGAGGTTCGGATCGACGGCGCGTTTGTGGCGGTCGAACGGCTCGTCCCCGAGCAGCATCTCGGGCGGGCGCGCCGCGTTCCACGGCGAGATCCTGAACTCGCGCCTCTCACCCAACGCGAGCGGGAGGTTCTCGCGCTGGTGGCCGAAGGGCTCAGCAATCACGAGATCGCCGGGCGGCTGGAGCTTTCTGCGCATACGGTCAAACGGCACGTTGCCAACATCCTTCTCAAGCTCGATCTGCCCTCGCGCGCCGCTGCCGCCGCCCTGCTGGCGCGCAGCGAGGGCGCCTGAGACTGGCCCGATCGGGCCATCGTCGTCATAGCCCGTTCGGTGCAAGCGGAACCCGGAGCGCTTGGGGCAGACTGCCCCCGAGTTCGCCGTTCGGGCCGATCCTCAGCCCGGAGCGGCGCCTGCGATGGAGGCTTGCCATGTCCCGAATCCTCATCCTTGCTCTGATCGGCACTGCGCTCCCGGCCGTGGCGCAGGAGGCCACCGACATGATCAAGAGCGCGGAATCCGCCGCGCCGGCCGCGGTCGCCGCCGGGGCCACGATCCACGGCTTCGACGAGAGTGGCGCGATGACCACGCTGCGTGAAGGCAGCAACGGCTGGTGGTGCATGCCCGACAACCCTGTAACACCCGGCCCCGACCCGATGTGCGGCGACGCAAACGCGATGGATTGGGTAATGGCCTGGATCAACAAGGCTGAGCCGCCAGCGGACCGGATCGGCTTCATCTACATGCTGGCCGGCGGAACGGATGCCAGCAACACCGACCCCTATGCCGCGGGACCGACGGCGGGCAACAACTGGATCGAAACCGGTCCGCACGTGATGGTCGTGAACGCGGGAGACGCAATGTCGGGCTACTCCGAGGAGCCCAGCCCCGACACGACGATGCCCTACGTCATGTGGGCCGGCACGCCTTATGCCCATCTCATGATCCCGGTCGAATAGACACTCGGCCGCGGGGGCCTATTCCGAGGAGGATGCCTTGCAGGGCACGACAGCTGAGCGCGTAAGCGCCGAGGGCCTGAAGCATGCAATCGAGAACCGCGATGCCCGTCGGCTTGCCAGCCTCTACGCCGATGATGCCGAGGTCCGGATGATCGATCGCAACAATCCGCCGAGCCATCCGCGCGTGGTGAGCGGCCGTGCCGCCATCGCGACCTACTGGGACGACATCTGCTCGCGCGCCATCACCCATGCGGTGGATTTCGCCGTCACCGAAGGTGACCGACTCGCCTTCACTCAATCCTGTGCTTATCCGGACGGCACCAAGGTCTTCTGTATCGCGACGGTGGAACTCGGAGACGGAAGGATCGCCCGGCAGACGCTCGTGCAGGCTTGGGACGAGTGAGCTGCGCAAACCCGCGGAATACGACCGCGCCCGTGGCCTGATGAGCGGCTTCTGCAGCGCACCCGGACGCACCATAGACCGCCTCGTCACTGGTCGGCTCCCAGTCAACGCCACCGGACACTCTTGGGTGCGAACGAGCCGGCCACTGCCACTCTCTTTCCCCATGAGCGAAACGAGGAGTAGCTGCCTTAGTTGACTCCGGATGGGCGTTGGACGAGTAATCGCTCTCTCCGCGTTGCTGCCGGACAGTGCTGCAGGGAACACGAAGGTCGGCTTCGGGAAAGTCGCACTGCGAGGCCACGCTCGGGACGACCGTCGGCCATGGGCCGATTGACGCGGCGACGAGGTCACACCGTATCGTGCAAGCAAGCGCGGCGAGCATTGCAGCCGACGGCCGCATTACGGTCGAACCAGCCGCCGTGGTCGAAGATCATCCGCTCGGTGGCACCGCGGGCAGGTGGCCTACGCTTCCTGAGAAACTGACGAGGCTCAGTGCGCTTATGTTTCCACTCAACCTTATTGCTGGCGGATGACGCTATAGAGGGTCACTGCGTAATGGTTTTGGAGAGCGGCGACGACATCCTCGCTGTGGTGGCGTCGCGCGCCTCGAACATCACCTCTCGGCGGGCGGCCTGGACGCTGGGCGAGGTGAGGAGACGATGGTGGGAGACCTCGATGATGTTCGCCGCGACCGCGCCGATCCGGCCGGCTATGTCGGCGAGCACGCCGGGGCGGTCGGGAATGTTGAGCGCGAGGCGCATCAGGCGCCCGTCGCGGAACATCACGCGCTGGAGGACCGAGGCGAGGGCCCGGTTGTCGATGTCGGCGCCGCAGATCGGCCCGCCGACGCGCTGGCCGCGGAAGAGCTCGGGGTAGGTCAGCAGCGCCGCAATGCCGGCGGCGCCCGCGCCCTCGGCCACCACCTTCGCCTCTTCGGCGGGGCAGGCAATCGCGTTCTCGATCTGGTGCTCGGGGACCCTCGGGACGCGGATGGCGTGCTCGGTCTATTCGAGAAATTGGGAATGGAGGTGGGTCGCGCAGCTCATGCCGCGCCCGGCAAGCAGCAGGAATGGCTGACCTCCCGCAGGTCCCGCCCAGCCATGGCGCTTAAGTCGACCGACCAGCTGCCACGGGCGACGGCTCATTCGGCTACGTCGAAGTCCTAGAAGATCCCGCGCGCGTCGATGGAGGTGCCTTCTGGCGCCACAACCTCCCCGCGGACGGAACGTCCGTATTCGCGACCGCACAGACGCCCGAAAGGGAAGCGTAGTTGGGATCGTAGCCCATCTGATGCCCCATGCCACGCCTCCAGCCGTGCTCGAACGGGGCAAGTCTCTATATAATGGGTCATTTTGCTCTGATAGCTTCCCTCGGGTGACCCGATAATGAGACATCGGGGCCCTGGAGAGCCCAGCCCCCCAATCAGCGGAAACCATGTTATCAAGATCCTTCCCTCTCGGCCGAAAGTGATTTGCCCTGATACGCCCCATTGCGGACGTGTTTTCTGGTTTTTTAAGGCATGGCCGGACCTTGTCGGTGTCGGTCACCACGGCTGCTCGAAACGAGGACGGCACAGGCAAGCAACGCTTCTAGCGGCGGCGCCAACTCTCCGCAGCCGACATCCACTTCTGGCTGTGGTCCTCCGGGCCACGCACTGCTGGCGCTCTCCCCATAACCTGCCCCGATGACGAGACCTGAGGCGCCGGCCAGACGCTCGACACGCCGCGTAGAGGGTTGCTGCCGCCGAACGGCTGGAGCCTTGCTCCGCGGCCAATGTTCTTCCTATGTTCCGGCCGTGACTCGCCGGTCGACCCCGCAGAAGATGATAGATGATCGAGCCTTCCAGTGCGGATGCTCGTGGTCGTGCCGGCTATCGGCTTCGGTGCGAGGATGAGGCCGCTCCATGAGTGGCTAGATCGGGAGGTCGGGCGGACAGAACACGCGATCCACGGCGACCGGCCAGTCCTCGCCCCGATACGGTCGCGATCTATTTTCGAGATCCCGGCGACGCTCACGCGTTCCTGCAGGCGCATCCCTGGCTCGAGCTGGCAGACGGCACCACTGCGGCTTGGTATAGCTCGCCGCACCTGCCCTTCGGCCGCCGTGAGGAGTTCCAGCCCGTGTGCAATCTCTACAGCAACACCACGACGCAGGAGGCCATGCGCCAGCTTTTCCTGCACCTGGGCTGGCAGGATCGCGCGGGGAACCTGCAGCCGGGCGAAATCTATCCCGATCAGCTCGCCCCCATCGTTCGCCACACGCCCGAGGGCGATGGCCTGGAGCTGGTCCGGGCGCGGTGGGGCATGCCGACGCCGCCCATGCACATGAGGACCGAGCGCGATCCCGGCGTGACCAACATCCGCAACACCGGCTCGCCGCACTGGCGGCGATGGCTGGGGCCGGAGCATCGCTGCCTGGTGCCGATTACGTCGTTTGCCGAGCCGCGGGGCAAGGGCCTTTGCAATGTCTGGTTCGCGGCCGCGGACGATAGCCAAATGTTCTTCGCTGGCGTCGAGACGCGCGGCTGGCGATCGCTCCGCAAGGTGAAGGACGGCGTGACGATCGACGACCTGTTTGCCTTCCTAACGACCGCGCCGAACGCAGAGGTGGCGGCGATCCATCCCAAGGCGATGCCGGTGATCCTGACGGCGCCGGCCGAGTGGGAGACGTGGTTGACAGCGCCCTGGGCGGAGGCCCGTCAGCTACAGCAGACACTGCCTGACGGCGCTTTGCGGCTGGTCGCGACCCCCGTGTAACGCTACGTCACCGTGCCAGAATCGTTCCCTTCCAGCGTGCCAGAAACTCACGCAACACATTGTTTTTTATAGATCGATTGATTTTTCAATCCTCTCCCGCAGCACCATGACTTAGCAGTCACTGCGGCCTCATCGCGCACAGTTATCTGCACAGGTTATTTCCTCCTTTCGATGATCTCCACTGCGCTCTCCTGATGGTGCGGGCTGTGGTGCAGTAGTGTTTGCGGGATGGTTTCGGGGGACGTGTCGAAGTATTCGGCGGCATCCTCGACGTGCAGGCCATCCTTGATCGCCCAAGTGATCGCCGTCTGCTTCAGGACGTGAGGGGTGACGCTCTCGATGCCGGCGCGGGACGCCGCCTTGGCGATGCCGATCTTGACGCTGGCAACAGGCTTGCCCCGGAACATGATGACGTGAGTGCCGCGCCGTCGCGACCAGCGATGCAGTGGCCCTTCTACTGGCGCGGGATGCTGATGCCGCCCGCCGCTTGTTCGGCCTGCTCCTCGGCCCGGAAGCGGATCAGCCCCGCCTTCAGATCGACACGCGGCCAGATCAGGTCCAAGATCGTGGAGGCTCGGCGGCCGGTGTAGATCGACAGGACGATGAACCGCCGCACGGGCGGCTCGGGGTGACGGATCAGCCGGGCGACTTCGGACCACGTAAGCCAACGCTCGCGGGGCGCTCCAGCCTGAGGCAAGGTGACGGCGATAGGATGGATCACCAGCCCTTGGGCATGGGCGTGGTTGAGCGCGGCTTGCAGGACGCCGAGTCCGCGGCGAACCGTCGCACGCCCGGCCGAAAGCTCGCGCGTCATGCGCTTCCCTGTTTTGGTGATGGTTGTCACGGTGCGAGCCTTCGCGCGGTCTTTCGCGTAGAGGCGGCAGGTCGAACCTTTCACCGCGTCGCAAGTCAGGCCGTCCCAGGCTCGGGGCCCATAAGGGGATTCCGTTGGCGAGCCGGTTCTGATTCAAGCTTCTCAAGGAGGAGCTTGCATGTCCGACGGCGCTTCCTCGTTCACCGAAGAGCAGATGTCTCGGCTGGCGCCGCTGCTGCCACGAGACACGCGTGGTGTTCCGCGAGTGGACGACAGGCGGGTGATCAGCGGGATCGTTCACGTCCTGAGAGCGTTGCCGCTGGAAGAACGCGCCGCCCTGCTACGGGCCGCACAAGACCTGTCTCACAACCGCTTCGTTGGTCGCGCCCAACGTGGTGTAATTTCGGTTGTGGTTCCGGGCCGTCCTGGTCAGGCGGCCTTCGGTGTAATCTGAAGCGGCTTTTCCTCCTCGGTTGCTGGCGGGATCGAATCGGCCATGGCCTCGACCTGCATGTATCGGTGCTGACGCTGCCACTCGTCGCTGGCTTTGAGCAGGACAGCGCCGATGAGGCGGACGATGCTCTCCTCGTTCGGGAAGATGCCGCCCACATCGGCTTCGGCGTCGTCCATGAACGCTCCCAGCTTCGGCCATCTGGCGCGGAGTTGGTCGGCGACATGCCGCCAGGTCTGCACCGCATTGTCGTGATCGCGCTGGTCGAAGGCCTGCCGGATCGCGGCCGCGACCATCGTGTGCTGGCCCTTGGGAACGTAGGCGAGCGCGTTGCGCCTGGCGTGAACCCGGCATCTCTGCCATGACGCGCCGAGCACGCGGGTGATGGCGGCCTTCAGCCCTTCGTGCGCATCGGCAGATGACAAGCTTCACGCCGGTCAGCCCACGACGCACCAGATTGCGCAGGAAACTCGTCCAGAACGGCTCGGCCTCGGAAGGGCCGATGTGCAGGCCGACGATCTCGCGCTTTCCGTCCGTGTTGACGGCCACTGCGATTATGGCCGCCACCGAGACGATGCGCCCGCCCTCGCGCACCTTCAGGTAGGTGGCGTCGAGCCACAGATAGGGCCAGTCGCCGGCGAGCGGGCGCTTGAGGAAGGCGTTCACCCGGTCATCGATGTCCTTGCACAGCTTGGACACCGACGATTTCGAGATGCCGGTCAGGCCCATGGCCTGCACCAGTTCATCGACCTTGCGCGTCGAGACGCCGTTGATCCAGGCTTCCTGGATGACGGCCACCAGCGCCTTCTCCACCGTCTTCCGCGGCTCCAGGAAGCCGGGGAAGTGGCCCCGGAGCGCATCTTCGGGATCTTCAGGTTCAGCGTGCCAAGTCGGGTGTCGAGCGAGCGCTCGCGGTAGCCGTTGCGCCAGGTCTGGCGGGGCTCGCGCTCGTAGCGGCCAGCGCCGATCAGCCCGTCGACGTCCGCCTCCATGATCAGCTGCAGCACGTTCTCGGCAATGAGGCGCAGGAAATCGGTATCGCCGCTCTTCGCGGCAAGCTCGGCCAGCGGTAGTCTGTCGTTGGTCAACGGGGTTTCCCTTTCGGTCAGGTTGAAGTCGATCAACTGCACCTTCCCGACAGGCCCGGTGACCACCCGACGCAGGGCGAAACCGGCAGCGAAATCTCCACCGCAAAGTCCACCCACGTCGCTCCCCGAAATCACACCACGAGCTTGGACGCTACCGCTTCGTTCGCTGGGCGGCAAAGGGGGGCTGGGAAGACGTCTTCGTCCGGGGTCGCGGAGGCTGGTGGTCCGTCGGCGGCGCTGATGGCGCAGTGACCGCAGTTCCAACCACAAACGCGATCTGGAAGGGGGGCTAGACCCGGCTATTTCTGGTTCTTTCATCGCCGAGCTGGCCAGTTAGCGATGCCAGTTAAGCCTCCCCGCCGACACAGGCATGCCAAAACGGACCGCCAGCTTGCCTCAGAACCGTTGCAGCCAGGTCTCGAAGGTGGCCATGCAGTCCGACAGGAACTTCTCGCTGCCGTCCTTGACGATGTTCCCCTCCTTGTCGAAGACATTGTAGGAATCGCCGATATACATCTCGGGTTGCGTCATCAGCGGCAGGCCGAGGAACACCGTCGCCTGCCGGATCGCGTGGTTGGAGAGCGCGCCGCCGATGCCCGAGGGCGAATGCGTCGCGACCGCCCCGGCCTTGCCCTCCCAGATGCTGCTGCCATACGGGCGCGATCCCACATCGATCGCGTTCTTCAGCACCGAGGGGAGCGAGCGGTTGTATTCGGGCGAGACGAACAGGACCGCGTCCTGCGCCCCCATCTCGCGGCGGAAACGAGCCCAGGACTCGGGCGGATTGTCGGTGTCCAGATCCTCGTTGTAATGCGGCATGTCGCCGATCTGGATCTGCGTCATCTGCAGGCTGGAGGGCGCCAGGCGCATCAGCGCCTTGGCCAGCTTCAGCGCATAGGAGTCCTTGCGGAGGCTGCCGACCAGCACGCCCACATTCTTGTTGTCCGCCATGATCTCGCTCCTGATGCCGGGTTCCAGACGGCTAACCGCGCGCCCCGGCCGAAGTTCCGCGCCGCGCGGGGAACGCCGCCGCCGCGGGATGCGTTTGCCGTGCATTCGCGCGCCCGCCGGCGGCGGGCTCCCTTCCCTCTGACAGGAGCGTCTGCCATGCGTGTGTGGAAATCCCTCTGCCTCACGACGGCCCTGAGCGCGGTGGCCATGCTGTCCGCCGCGAACGCCCAGCAATCGCCGCAGGACGTGACCGATGCCGAGTTCCCGTTCGAGAAGGCGGTCCTCGCCTCCGGCCTCGGCAACCCCTTCGAGATCCGCCTCGGACCGGACGGCATGCTCTGGGTGACGGAGCGCACCGCCGGTCGCCTGAGCCGCGTCAACCCCGAGAACGGCAGCGTCATCAGCGCCTATGAGTTCGCCCTGCCCGAGATCACCAGCGGCGCCCAGACCGGCGTCATGGGCTTCGCCTTCCATCCCGACTTCGGCAATGGCAGCGATCAGGTCTTCGTCTATGTCACCTACGAGGACGAGACCCGCACCGACCCCACGCGCCCGGACGAGGCCGATCCCTATCACGACCTCTTCAACAAGGTCGTGCGGCTCGACTATGACGCGGCGACGGGCAGGCTCTCCAACCCCACCGACATCCTGACCGGGATTCCGGCCAACAACGATCACAACTCGGGCCGGATGCAGGTCGGACCCGACGGGCTGATCTATCTGACGGTCGGCGACATGGGCCACAACCAGCTCGCGAACTGGTGCCATCCGATCGAGTCGCAGACGCTGCCCTCGGCCGAGCAGGTCGAGGCCGAGGACTGGTTCGCCTATCAGGGCAAGGTGCTGCGGATGAACCTCGACGGGGGGATTCCCGAGGACAACCCGGAGATCGACGGCGTCCGCAGCCACATCTTCAGCTATGGCCACCGCAACCCGCAGGGGATCGACTTCGGCCCGGACGGGACGCTCTACTCGAACGAGCACGGGCCGGATACGGACGACGAGATCAACGTAATCGAGGCCGGCGGCAACTACGGCTGGCCGCATGTGGCCGGGCAGCAGGACGACAACTTCTACCTCTATGCCAACTGGTCCGAGGCCTCCGAGCCCTGCGAGTCGCTGCAATGGATCGGCCCCTCGCAAGGCGCGCCCGAGGTGGTGCCGCAGCAGCAGGAGACCGAGTGGCAGGCGCCCGAGAACTACAAGCCGCCGCTCGCCACCATGTTCACCGTGAGCGAGCCGATCCCCGGCTGCGAGGACTTCGGCTATTTCTGCCGCCCGAGCATCGGGCCGTCCTCGATCGACTTCTACGAGGGCGGCGTGCCGGAGCTTGAGGGCATGCTGCTGATGACGGCGCTGAAGCACGGCTCGATCTACGCCTTCGATCCGAAGGCCGGGGCCGAGGGTGACTTCACGCGCTACTACCTCGGCATGAACCGCCTGCGCGACCTGGAGATCGCGGATGACGGGCGGACGATCTACATCGCCACCGACTCGCAGGGGGCGGTGCAGAATGCCGAAGGCGAGGGCGCGGCGGGGCTGGAGAACGCCGGCGCAATCCTCGTCTATACCGCGCGCGATGGCGGCACCGCGGCCGAAGCACAGCCCGCGAGCGAGGCGCAGCCGGCGCAGCAACCGGCGTCGGAGGCCGAGGCCACCGAGGCGGAGGCCAAGGGCGGCGCCGCCGCCGCGACGACGTCACCTGAAGGCGGCAATGCGGCGCAGCCCGCGGAGGCTGCTGCCAGCGGCGAACCGGCGTCTGACGCGCAGGCCGCGGAAGGCGAGGCCGGGAGCGGCGCGGCTACCGGGAACGAGGCAACCCCAGGAGGCGATGCGGCCCAGCCCCCGCATGATGCCGCGAGCCACGAGCCTGCGGCCGACGCCGCCGCCACGGATGCCCCTGCTGACGGAGCCCAGGGCGGCGGCGAGCCGGTGGCGGGGCAGCCCGCGGCCAACTGACCCATGCAGACCGGCGCGGCCCATTGCGGCCGCGCCATCCACCGGAGAGAACCATGCCATCCATCAGCCCCGACGCCCCTACCATCGAGCGCGAGGAACAGCCGAGCCGTGGGCGCTATGTCCTGCGGCTGGACGGCGCCGAGGCCGAGCTGACCTATTCGCGTGCCGGAGACAGCACGATCATCATCGACCACACCTATGTTCCTGACGCGATGCGGGGCCGTTCGGCCGGCAAGCTGCTGGTCGCGCGGGCCGTCGAGGATGCCCGCGCCGAGGGCCGCGCGGTCATCCCCCTCTGCCCCTTCGCCAAGGCCCAGATCGAACGCCACGAGGAATGGCAGGACGTGCTGGCTCGCTGAAGGCTAGCCACCCTCGGCCAGCACCAGGCTGACCTCGGTCCGGCCGCCGCCGCGCAGCAGGCCCAGTTCCACCGTCGCCCCCGCCTCGCGGATGTCGAGCGCGGCGCCGAGATCCGCGGAATCCCGGATCGCTGCGCCGTCGAGCGCGACGATCACGTCCCCGAGGCGCAGCCGCCCGTCCCGCGTGACGCCCAGCGGCCGCAACCCTGCCGCCGCCGCCGGGCTGCCGGGCACCACGTCGAGAACCGGCACCCCCGTCATCCCGGCCCGCCGCAGCAGCGCATCGCCGCGTGGATCGAACAGGACGCCCATCGTCGGCGGCGCGTAGCGGCCGGTCGCGATGAGCTGCGGCACGACCCGGTTCACCGTGTCCACCGGCACCGCAAAGCCGATCCCGACGCTCGCCCCCGAGGGGCTGTAGATCGCGGTGTTGACGCCGATCAGCAGCCCCGCGCTGTCGAGCAGCGGCCCCCCGGAGTTGCCGGGATTGATCGCCGCATCGGTCTGGATCAGCCCGCGGATGCTGGTCCCGCGCTCGCCCGGGATCTCGCGCCCGAGGGCCGAGACGATGCCGGTCGTCAGCGTCCAGTCGAGGCCGAAGGGGTTGCCGATGGCAAAGACGCTCTGCCCGACGCGCAGGTCGGCGCTGCCGCCGAGGGGCAGGGGCGCCGGCTGCTGCGGACCGGCGTCGATCCTGAGGACCGCAAGGTCATGCCCGGAGGCGGTGCCGACCAGCCGCGCCGGAAAGGCCTCGCCATCCGCGAGGCGCACGATGGCGGAGGTCGCGCCCGCGATGACGTGGTTGTTGGTCACGACATGGCCCTGCCGGTCCCAGAGGAACCCCGAGCCGCTGCCGAGCGGCACGTTGACGGCATCGCGGGTCCAGAAATCAACGACCCGGTTCTCGGTGGTGATCGAGACGACGCTGTCCTTCGCGCCCTCGAACAGGGCGATCGTGCTCTGCTCGCTGTCGGCGAGGTCGCCGCGGGCGACGATGAGCTGCGGCGCGGCCGGCGGCGCGAGGGTTCGCTCGATCAGCGGGAGCCCGCGCCAGACCAGCACGGCGAGCACGGCGACGATTGCGATGAGCGCCAGGCGGGCGCCGGAGCCGCCCCTCATGGTTGCCTGCGCCCCGGCGCTGTCCTCGGTCTTCGTGCCAGCATGGGGCCGCAACACCCACGCATGCGGCCGGGTTCCCTCGCCCCGCGCCGCCCCGCGCTTCCCCTCCGCCGCCATGCATGTTAGCGGGCGCGCTGCCATTCCCCCCGCCTTCTGCACGGCTCCCGCGCATGTACGAGCTCTGCCCCGAGACGCCCGACGACACGCCCGAAGTCGAGGCGCTGCTCGACCTGTGCTTTGCGCCGGGGCGCACGGGCCTCAGCTCCTATCGGCTGCGCGAGGGCGTGCCGCCGGTGGCGGAACTCTGCCTCGTGCTGCGCGATCCGGGGGACGTGATGGTGGCCGCGATCCGCTACTGGCCGGTCAGCATCGCCGGGCGGCCGGTGCTGCTTCTCGGCCCCATTGCCGTCCACCCGACCGCGCAGGGGGAGGGGCTGGGCGGCTACCTGATCCGCAAGAGCCTCGAGCGCGCGGCCGCCTCGGGCTGGGAGCGGGTGATGCTGGTGGGCGATGCGCCCTATTACGCGCGCTTCGGCTTCAGCCGGCTGGATGCGGTCGAGATGCCGCCGCCGACCAACCCCGACCGGGTGCTGGGGCTGGAACTCGCGCCCGGCGCATGGGTTGACCTGCGCGGCCCGGTCGAGCGTGCGCTCTCGCCCGCGCCGATCCCCGCCGGCACGCCCGAAGCCTGCGTCGAGGTCGAACTGCGCCCCGAGGAGACCGAATGACCGTGCCCGCCCCGCGCCAGGACATCCTGCCGCCGATCACCGATCCGACCGTGCACGCCGAGCTCGACCGGCTGGCCCGCGCCTATGTCTCGGCCGGAGGGCTGGCGATGGAGCTGCTCTCGACCGTTGGCGGCGGTGCCGAGGGCGCGTTGCGGCGGCTGCCCGGCTTCGTGCGCGGGCGGCTCGACCGGATCACGCTGATCGGGCTCGAGCGGGCGATCGGGGCGGCGGCGGCCTCGCGCGGCGTTGTGCGGGACCGGGGCGACTGGTTCAACCGGCTGGCCTCGACCACGACCGGCGCGCTCGGCGGGGCAGGGGGGCTGGCCGGGGCGATGATCGAGCTGCCGGTGACGATCACGATGCTGATGCGCGCGATCATGTCGATCGCGGCCGAGCACGGCTTCGACCCCGACGACGAGGACACGCGGATGGAGGCGCTGCGCGTCTTCGCCGCCGCCGGGCCGCTGGAGGGCGATGACGGCACCGACCTCGGGCTGCTGGCCGCGAAGCTGTCGATCACCGGGCATTCGCTGCAATCGCTGATGGCGAAGGTGGCGCCGAAACTGGCGGCTTCGCTGGGCCAGAAGCTGGCGGCACAGGCGGTGCCGCTGCTCGGCGCCTTCGCCGGGGCGTCGATCAACTACGCCTTCACGCGGTATTACCAGCAGGTCGCGCGGGTGCATTTCGGGCTGCTGCGGCTGAGGGACGAGTCGGGGCTGCCGAAGGAGGCGCTGCTCGAGGCATTGCGGCAGCGGGTGGAGGCGCTGCAGGCGAAGCGGGCGGTGAAGCGGGTGTGAGGAAGGACGGCGTCCGAGAGACGCAGCCTGAGGGTTCCCCGCTAAATCCCGCGCGTCCGCCAAAGCGGACGGGTCCGCGCCCGCCCGCCCCACAGGCGGGCGCGTCCGCGCCCACCTTCGTGCGTGCGCGGACCCTCTGTCCCGCTTCGTCATCGGATCAAGCGGGATTGGGGCCCCGCGCCCCAATCCCTCGCGCGGAGGCGTCGCTCACTCCTCCTCCACCCCGAGCGCCAGGGGAGCCGACGCCACCGCATCCAGATCCCCCACGCTCAGCGGCCCGGATGGCCGCGACAGCCGCGCCCGCACCACCCAGTGCAGCCGCTCCTGTGCCCGCGTGATCGCCACATAGGCCAGCCGCTTCCACAGCGGGATGCCGGCCTCGCTGCGCCCCGACCAGGCCGCCGCGGCGATGTCGGGCGCGAAGACCTGCACATCCGGCCATTGCGAGCCCTGCGCCTTGTGGATCGTGACCGCAGCGCCGTGCAGGAACGCGGCGCCCATCCGCGCCGCCGAGGCGATGAACGGCTCCTCCACATCCGGCGTCTCGATCTTGATGATCGCGGCGGCGCTGAGGCGCGGGTCCTCGGCGCCCACGACATGCAGCCGCGCGAAGCCGGGCTTGCGGCCGGGCCCGAGATAGACCACCTGCGCGCCCTTGATGAGCCCGCGCGCCTCGAGGTCGATGCGCTTCCTGCGGTGCTTCATTGGCAGCTCGATCCCGTCGCAGATCAGCGGCTCGCCTGGCAGCAGCGCGTCGCCGGGCGCGCCGTGGGCGGCGCGGAAGGCGGCGATCAGGCGCACGCGGGTGGCGTTGCGCCAGACCAGCACCGGGCTGCGCGCCATCAGGTCGCTCTCGACCCGCTCGGCCCATTGCACCCGCGGGTCGCGGGCGGCGGCGTCGCGGACGAGGCGCTCGAAGCCGGCGAAGTCAAGGTCGGGATCGGCGAGCGCATGGGCGAGATCGAGGATCGGGTTGCCCTCGGCCTGGCGGTGGATGCGCTCGAGGACCAGCTTCTGCTTCGGCGCGAGGCGGTCGAAGACCATCTCGCCCGACTGCCCCACGGGGGCCAGCTGCGCGGGGTCGCCGAAGAGGATCAGCGTCGGGAAGATCTCGCGCAGGTCGTCGAACTGACGCTCGTCCAGCATCGAGGCCTCGTCCACGAGGCCGATGTCGAGCGCATCCTCGCGCCGCTTCCAGCCGGTGATGAAGTCCGAGCCGCGCAGCCCCGCCGCGGCGAGCGCGCCGGGGATCGAGGCATGGCGGGCGTAGAAGGCCTGCGCCCGGTCCATCGCCTCGGCGCTCAGGCCCTCGATCACGGGGCGGTCGCCGGTGCCCGCGAGCCAGTCGGCAAGCTTTTCGTATTGGGGGTCATAGACCGGGGTATAGAGGATGCGGTGGATCGTCGTGGCAGGCACGCCACGGGTCCGCAGCACGAAGGCGGCCTTGTTGGTGGGCGCGAGGACCGCGACCGTGCGGCGTTCCTTGCGGCGGCGGCCCTCGTAATCGCCGGACACGACCTCGGCCCCGGCCGCCGTCAGCGCGCGGGTGAGCTGCGCCAGGAGCAGCGTCTTGCCGGAGCCGGCCTTGCCGATGACGGCGCGGACCTGGGCTCCGCCCTCGCCGGGGGGCGAGAGGGCGCCTGCGTCGAGGTCCACGCCGGCGGCGTCGAGGGTGGCTTCGAGCGCCTCCCAGGCCGCCGTCTGGTCGGGGGAGAAGGCGGGCGGGGCGGCGGCGTGGTCCATCGCGGGACGTTAGCCGTCATGGCTCCGCCGCGCAAACCGGGGGCTGCCGCCCCCGAACCCCCGCGGATATTTCCAGACAGAAGAAGAGGGTGGCGGAAGGCGCGCCGCGCTGCGGCGTTGCACCGGCGGCGGCGCGTCCCTATATCGGCGCCTCACCCCCCTGCCTGCGAGGACCGCGCCAAGTGACCGACCTGCCGACGCCCTACTACCTCATCGACGTGGCGCGGCTGCAGGCGAACATGGGCAAGATCGCGGCGCTGCGCGAGGCGTCGGGCGCGAAGGCGCTGCTGGCGCTGAAATGCTTCGCCACTTGGTCGGCCTTCCCCTACATGCGCGACTTCATGGACGGGACCACCTCCTCCTCGCTCTACGAGCTGAAGCTCGGGCGCGAGGAGTTCGGCAAGGAGACGCATGCCTATTCCGTCGCCTGGGCCGATCACGAGATCGCCGAGGCCGTGGGCCATGCCGACAAGATCATCTTCAACTCGCTTGGGCAGCTCGACCGCTTCGCCGCCGCCGCCGCCGGGATCGCCCGCGGGTTGCGGCTGAACCCGCGCTTCTCGACCTCGGGCTTCGACCTCGCCGACCCGGCGCGGCCGTTCTCGCGGCTGGGCGAATGGGATCCCGCGCGCCTTGAGGCGGCGATGGACCGCATCACCGGCGTGATGATCCACAACAACTGCGAGAACGACGATTTCGCCGGCTTCTCGGGCCAGCTTGACCGGATCGAGCGCGAGTTCGGGCCCCTGCTCGAACGGCTCGACTGGGTCAGCCTCGGCGGCGGCATCGCCTTCACGAACGAGGGCTATCCGCTGGAGGACCTGGCCGCGCGCCTGCGCGCCTTCGCCGACCGCCTCGGCGTGCAGGTCTATCTGGAGCCGGGCGAGGCCGCGGTGACGCAATCGACCACTCTCGAGGTCACGGTGCTCGACCTGCTCGACAACGGCCGCAAGCTCGCCATTGTCGACAGCTCGATCGAGGCGCATATGCTCGACCTGCTGATCTACCGCGAGCGCGCGACGCTGCCGCAGGACGGGGCGCACGAATACCAGATCGCCGGGAAATCCTGCCTCGCCGGGGACATCTTCGGCGATGCGCGCTTCCCCGCGCCGCTGAAGGTCGGCGACCGCATCAGCGTGGGCGATGCCGCCGGTTACACGATGGTCAAGAAAAACTGGTTCAACGGGGTCGCGATGCCCGCCATCGCCATCCGCGAGACCGATGGCACGGTCCGAACCGTCAGGCAGTTCGGCTACGGGGATTTCCGCGCCGCGCTCTCCTGACCCCTTCCCCTGCCGCCTGACCGCAAGGAGACAGTCGAAGTGAAACCCAACGTCCTCATCATCGGCGCGGGCGGCGTCGCCCAGGTCACGGCGCATAAATGCGCGCAGTGGGCGGCCGAGTTCGGCGCGATCCATATCGCCAGCCGCACCCGGTCGAAGGCCGACGCGATCGTCGACGGCATCCGCGCCAAGGGGCACGAGGCCGCGATCCCGACCCATACGCTCGACGCCTCGGACAGCGCGGCGGTCGCGGCGCTGATCCGAGAGTTGGAGGCGGGCATCGTCATCAACGTCGGCTCGCCCTTCGTGAACATGCCGGTGCTGAACGCCTGCATCGAGACGGGCGCCGCCTATATCGACACCGCGATCCACGAGGAGCCGGACAAGATCAACGAGGCGCCGCCCTGGTATGCCAACTACGAGTGGAAGCGCCGCGAGGATGCCGCTGCCGCGGGCGTCACGGCGGTCCTCGGCGCGGGCTTCGATCCCGGCGTCGTCAACGCCTATGCGCGGCTGGCCGAGGACGAGTATTTCGACGAGATCACCTCGATCGACATCGTGGATGTCAACGCCGGCTCGCACGGGCGCTACTTCGCCACCAACTTCGATCCCGAGATCAACTTCCGCGAGTTCACCGGCAAGGTCTACACCTGGCAGGGCGGCGAGTGGCGCGTGAACGAGATGTTCGAGGTCGGGCGCGAATGGGACCTGCCGGTGGTCGGCAAGCGCAGTGCCTATCTGTCGGGCCATGACGAGATCCACTCGCTCGCCGCCCGCTATCCGCAGGCGGATGTGCGCTTCTGGATGGGTTTTGGCGAGCACTACATCAACGTCTTCACGGTGCTGAAGAACCTCGGGCTGCTGTCGGAACATCCGGTCACGACCGCCGAGGGACTGGAGGTGGTGCCGCTGAAACTCGTCAAGGCGGTGCTGCCGGATCCGGCGAGCCTCGCGCCCGATTACGAGGGCAAGACCTGCATCGGTGATCTGGTGAAAGGCACCCGCGACGGGCAACCGGGGGAGGTCTTCATCTACAACGTCGCCGACCATGCCGAGGCCCATGCCGAGGTCGGCAGCCAGGGCATCAGCTATACCGCGGGCGTGCCGCCGGTCGCGGCGGCGATCCTGATCGCGCGCGGGCCCTGGGACGTGAAGCGCATGGCGAACGTCGAGGATCTGCCGGCGCGGCCCTTCCTCGACCTGCTGGGCGAGATGGGCCTGCCGACCCGGGTGATCGACGCCGAGGGCGACCGCCCGATCTGACGCCTCTGATCGGACTCAGCGCGGCGGCGCGGCGGTCAGGAACCGCAACGCGCCGCGGCCGTTCCCCTCGGCAGCCGGACGCGGGGAGAGAGTGACAGACATGACGGAACCGCGGCAGACGCCTGAGCGCGCGGCCTTTCCCCGGCTCGCCCGCGATTCCGCCCGCCTCAAGCGGTTCCCCCGGTGGCCGGTCATCGGCATCTTCCTGATCCTCGCCTTCCAGATGGTGGCCGAAGCGCGGGCCTTCCTGATGCCGGTCACGCTGGCGATCCTGCTGTTCTTCGTCTTCTCGCCGGTGCGCCGCCTGCTGCGCCGCCTCGGCCTCGCGTCGGGTATCACGGCGGGCCTCATCACGCTGAGCCTGCTCGTCGCGGTGGCGGTGCTGGGCTACCTCGTTTCCGGTCCCGTCACCAATGTCGTCCAGAACTCGGACGAGATCTCGGCCCGCGTCGAAGCGGCGGTTCACGACCTCCGCAGCCAGTTCCGCGGGCTGGAGGAAGCGGTCTCGAGCATCGGCCTCGACGGCGGCGGCGGCGGAGAGACGACCGTCAGCACCAGCCCCGACGGCACGACCACGGTGCAGACCGGCCCGGCGGTGGCGGGCACGACCACGGACGCCACGGGCGCGGTCGTCGGCGGGGATGCCGGCCAGGACATCACCGTCACGGTGGACACGGCCGAGAACGGCAGCGTCACCGGCACGCTGATGACCCTCGGCCCCGAAATCGCCGGGCAGGTCGCCTTCACGCTGATCCTGCTGTTCTTCCTTCTCGATGCGGGCGATCTGCTCTACCTCAAGATCGTGCAGAGTTTCGGCACGATGGGCGAGAAGCGCAGGGCCTACATGGCGCTCCGCGAGATCGAGGACAGCCTCGGCGCCTATCTGGGCGCCATCACGCTGATCAACGCGATCCTCGGGGCGGCCTTCGGCCTCGCCATGTGGGCCTGGGGGATGCCGAGCCCGGTGCTGTTCGGGGTCGGCATGTTCCTTGCGAATTTTGTTCCCTATATCGGCCCGACGCTGGTTGCCCTGGTCACCGCCCTGGTGGCGCTGACGGTCACGGGCGACATGTGGTCCACGGTCCTCATCGCCGGCACCTCTGTCATGATGAATTTCGTAGAGGGCCAGTTCGTCACGCCCTATTTCCTGTCGCGGCGGCTGCGCATCAACACGGTGGTGGTGTTCACGACGGTCGCGCTCTGGGCCTGGCTGTGGTCGGTGATCGGCATGATCGTCGCGGTGCCGGTGCTGGTGGTGGTGCGGGTGCTGGCGGGGCACATTCCGGGGCTGGAGAAATTCGCGAACTTCCTCGCCGGCGAGCCGCCGCCCGCGCTGGAGGAGGAGGAGGAGGAGACGCCGCCCGAGAAGGATCTCGACGGCGGCGCGGCGCGGGTGCTGGTCGAGGCGGGCGACGCCGAGCCCGACAGCGGCGCGGCCGAGGAGCGCGTGGCCGCGGTCGGGCGGGCGGTGGAGGAGGGCGGCGTGCCGCCGCAATCGCGCGGCTGATACCCCGCGCGCGATTGGATGGCGTTGACGCGTTGCGGTAAGCGCGGGATGGCCCTAATGTCGCGCCGATGCAGATGCATATTCCGCAACAGCCGGAGTCCGAGCCGGGCGAGCCCCTGCCCGAGCACGACCCCGGCGATGCCCCGCCCGAGGGCCATAGGCGCGGCATCGCGCCCGAGCCGAAGGCTCAGCGCCGCTGGCGTCTGTCCGACATCCTGACCCGTCTGGCCGAGGACACCACGCGCGAGCGCGTGTCGGTCGGCGACATCGTCGCGGCGATGCCGGGGCGCGCCACGGCGGCGCTGCTGTTTCTCTTCGCGGCCCCGAACGCGATCCCGACGCCGCCCGGCACCTCGGCGCTGCTGGGCCTGCCGATGGTCTACCTCGCCTCGCAGATGATGCTGCGCCGCCAGCCCTGGTTGCCCAAGCTCGTGGCCGCGCGCTCGATGCGGATCGAGGATTTCGCGGCCCTCGTCGGCCGGGCGGTGCCGGTGCTGGCGCGGGCCGAGCGGATGCTGCGGCCGCGGCTGCTGCCGCTCGTCAGCCCCGCGGCCGAGGTGCTGATCGGCGCCTTCTGCTTTCTTCTCGCGCTGGTCGTGGCCCTGCCGATCCCGCTCGGCAACATGCTGCCGGGCTTTGCCGTCGCGATCCTCGCGCTCGGCGTGCTGGAGCGCGACGGGGTGTGGGTGATCGTCGGGACCATGCTCGGCCTGACCTCGCTGCTGGTCGTGGGCGGCGTCGTCTGGGCCATGATCGCGGCGCTGGTCTTCATGATCGGACAGGCCTGGGGCTGAACGCGATGCTGCTGGAAATCCTCGCGGTCCTGATGCTGACCGTCATCAACGGCGCGCTCGCCATGTCCGAGCTCGCGGTCGTCTCCTCGCGCCCGGCGCGGCTGAAGGTCATGGCCGAGGGCGGCAGCCGCGGCGCCGCCACCGCGCTCGAACTGGCCGAGGAGCCGGGGCGCTTCCTCTCGAGCGTGCAGATCGGCATCACGCTGGTCGGCATCCTCTCGGGCGCGGTCTCGGGGGCGACGCTGGGCCTGCGGCTGGCCAATGCGCTCTACCAGGCGGGGCTGAGCGCCTCGATGGCGCAGACGCTGGGCGTCGGCATCGTGGTCGTGCTCATCACCTATCTGTCGCTGGTCGTGGGCGAGTTGGTCCCGAAGCAGATCGCGCTGCGCTCGCCCGAGGCGGTCGCGGCCCGCGTGGCGCCGTTCCTGAAGGGTCTCGCCCGGGTCGTCGCGCCGCTCGTCTGGCTGCTCGACGCCTCGGGCAAGCTGCTGCTGCGGCTGCTGGGCCTCGGGAAGACGAGCGAGGGCGGCGTCAGCGACGAGGAGGTGAAGATGATCATCTCCGAGGCCGAGAGCGCGGGTGTGATGAAGCCGGCCGAGACCGAGATGATCGCCGCCGTCATGCGCGTGGCCGACCGCAACGCCCGTGGCATCATGACCCCGCGCCACGAGGTCGAGACGCTGCCCCCCGACTGCACCTTCGAGGAGGCCGTGACCGCCTTCGCCGAGAGCGGCACGGGCCGCCTGCCGGTGCGCGACGCCGATGGCGACATCGCCGGGGTGCTGGCGCTGAGCGCGCTGCTGGAGCAGCGGCAGGCCGGGGGACCCTACGACCCGCAGGCCGTGATGGAGCCGGCCGAGACGGTGCGCGAGGGCCTCGGCGCGCTCGAGGTCCTGGAGCGGCTGCGGACCTCGCCGACGCGGATGCTGTTCGTCTATGACGAATACGGCCATTTCGAGGGCATGGTTACGCCCATGGACCTGCTGGAAGCGATCACGGGCGAGTTCGCGGATGGCGAGGTGGACGAGCCGAAGATCACCGCGCGGGAGGACGGCAGCCTGATCGTCGCGGGCTGGATGCCCGCCGACGAGTTCGCCGACCACCTGCGGATCGCGCTCGAGAGCCCGCGCGACTACGAGACGGTGGCGGGGCTGGTCCTCGACCGCATGGGCCGGTTGCCGGAGGTCGGCGACCTGGCCGCGGTCGGCAACTGGCGGATCGAGGTGATCGACATGGACGGGCGGCGGATCGACAAGGTGCTGGTAGCTCGGATCGAGGAGTAACGGCGGCCGCGTAGGGTGCGTGCTCCGCACGCACCATCAGGACGTTCATGGCCGGTGCGTGCGGAGCACGCACCCTGCGCATCATCCCCCGGCGCCCCGCGCCGCCCCGGTCGCCCGCGTGGAAGAACTCCCGAAGCCGCCCCGCTGCGCCACCTGCGCCGCCGACATTGGCGGCCGTCCCAGGGTCGAGGGGCCGCGGTTGAAGGTCGCCGGCGCGACCTGCCCGGCGCCGCGGTTGGTGGCGAAGGTCTGGCTGCCCGCGGGGTTCGAGAAGCGGCCGTCCCCGGTCCGCACCATCGGCTGGCTGAAGACCCCGCCGCCACGGCCCATCATCGAGCCGATCATGTAGCCCATCAGCAGCGGCATGAACGAGAAGCCACCGCCGCCCTGCTGCTGCGCCACCGGATCGCCGCCGCAGTTGCCGACGCCATGCTCCTGCTCGCAGAGTTCCAGGCTCTCGTAGCGCGGCGCGGTCTCCTCCCAGGCCGCCTGGGCCTCGGCGAAGGTCGTGCGGCAGTCATCGGCGGTGAAGAAGAGCGAGCCCGTTTCGGCCTCCGCGAGGCAGCTCTCGAGGTCCGGGAAGGCCGCGGCGTCAACCTTTTCCTCGCAGCCGGCGAGGGTGAAGACTGCCGCGCCGGCGAGGAACAGGGCGACGTGGCGCGAGCGCTTGCGCGGGCGCGGGGTCGCTTGAGCGTCGGTCAGGGTATCCTTCATGGGCGTCACCCCTCGATGAAATGCGGCTTGAAGCGGGACAGGTCCTGCGTGATCCGGGCGCGGTCCTCGCGGATGCCGAGGCCCGCGCAGGTCTCGCCCACGATCCACGCACCGAGGACCGGATGGAAGCCCTCGAAGGCGGGGAGCGGGGCGAGGGCCTGGACAATCATGGGATGGTGCGAATAGGCGCGGTCGGGCGAGGCCTCGGCCGCCCGGCCCCCCTCGACGATCTCGACGCCTGCGCCCTCGCGCGAGAAGAGGGGCTTCAGCACATGGCCGCGGCTCAGCTGCGCCTCGGCCGCGGCGAAGGCTTCGGCCACGCGCGGGGCAGGGGTGCCGCCGGTCAGCGCCTCGGCCACATCCGCCGCGAAGAAGGCGGGCAGCAGGTTCGGATGGCCGGGCGCCAGTTCCCAGAGGAGCGGCAGCAGGCCCTTGTTCGACAGGATCGCCTTCCACGGCGGCTCGATGAAGCGTGTGCCCGAGGGGGCGAGATGCGCGGCGAACTCGTCGCGCAGCATGTCCTCCCACGGGTAGAGCTTGAAGAGCGTGCCGATCACCCGGTCGGCGCTGTCGGTGAACTGGCCCTCGGTCGAGAGGCCGATGGCGGCGAGGTCGGTGAAATGCGCCCCGAGGCCCGCCTCGCGCGCGGCCCAGGCGAGCGCCTCGACGGTGGCGTAGTCCTCGGGGTTGTCCTGGTCGGCGGCGAAATGGATGTCGGCGCCCTGTTCCGCGAGCGCGGCCCAGCGGTCCACGAGGGCCTCGTGGATGGCGTTGAACTGGTCCGCGTCGGCCGGGATCAGCCCCTCGGCCTTCGCCTCCTCCAGCCAGAGCCACTGGAAGGAGGCGGATTCGTAGAGCGAGGTCGGGGTGTCGGCGTTGTATTCCAGCAGTTTAGCCTCGGAGGTGCCGTCATAGGCGAGGTCGAAGCGGCCATAGAGCTCGGGCTCGCCCGCGCGCCAGCTTTGCGCAACGAGGTCGTGATGCACGGCCGGGATGCCGAGGCGGTCGAGCCATTCCTCCGAGGCCACGGCACGTTCCACCGCCTCGCGGCAGAGGGCGTGGAGTTCGGTCGCCGGGTCCTCGATCCGGGTCTCGATCTCGTCAAGGGTGAAGCGGTAGGCGCTGGTTTCGTCCCAGTAGGGCTCGCCGCCCATGTCGGCGAAGGTGAAGCCCAGTTCGGCGGCGCGGCCGCGCCAGCCGGTCCGTTCGGGCAGCGGCAATCTCTGCATGCGTTCCCTTCCAGCGGTCCAAGGGACATGACCATGCCCGCCGGTGGATGCAAGGGTCAGGCGGCGCGGGCCTCGGCGCGCGGCGCGGCGTCGCGGGCGAGGATCAGGTCGCGCAGGGTGGCGTTGACCGGGGCCTCGATGCCCGCAGCCTCGGCCTCGCGCACGACAGCGCCGCAGAGCGCGCCGATCTCGGTCGCGCGGCCCTGGCGCAGGTCCACGGCCATCGAGGGCAGATGCGTGGCGGCGTCGCGTCCGACGGCGTCGAGATAGGCGAGGGCCTCGGCGTCGGGCAGGTCGATGCCGCGGGCGCGGGCGATGCGGGCGACCTCGGTGGCGGTGGCGGCCAGCAGTTCAGGGGCGCCGGGGCGGGCGCGGGCCTCGCCCACGGTGCAGTCCAGCAGGCCGCAGATCGCGTTGTAGCAGCAGTTGATGACCAGCTTCTTCCAGATCCGCAGGTCGATGCCGGGGTCGATCACGGCCCGCGCCGCCGGGCCGTCGAGCAGCGCGCAGAGGGTGCGGTCGGTCTCGTCGGCCTCGCGGTCGAAAGGCGCGAACCAGGTCTCGCCGCGCCCCGCATAGCTCGCCTCGATCTCGCCCGGACCGAGCATTTCGCTCGTGAGCGTCGTGAGGCCATAGGCGAGGCGCGCTTCGGGGAAGGCTTCGCGGATCAGCGGCAGGTTGCCGATGCCGTTCTGCAGCGTGAGGATCAGCGTCTGCGGCCCGACCATCGGCCGCGCCGCCTCCATCGCGGCGGCGGTCTGGCCGTGCTTGACGAAGACGATCAGCGCGTCGCAGGGGCCGATGGGGGCGGCGTCGCTGCTCGCCCCCATCGGCACCACCCGCTTGCCCGCGGCGGTGTGGACCATCAGCCCGCGCGCGGCGATGGCATCCACATGCGCCTGCCAGCGGTCGAAGGCGAGGACCTCGGCCCCCGCCTCCGCCAGTTGCCAGGCGAAGAGGCTGCCCATCGCGCCGGTGCCGACGATCCCCATCCGCATCGCGCTTACTCGCTGTAGAGTTCGCGCAGCTTCGCGCCTTCCTCGGGGTTGGCGGCGACGACCGGCTTCCAGCCCTCCTCGATCGACAGCGCGAGGAAGGCCGCGGCCTCGTCCTCGGGCAGCGTCACGGTCGCGATGCCGGCCTCGGCCTGCTGCTGAAGCTCGGCCTCGGCGGCGGCGGTCAGGTCGGCGCCGTCGGCCTCCCAGGCAAGCATCTGCTCCTGCAGGAACTGCTTCTGCGGCTCGCCGAGGTTCTCCCAGCTGCGGGCGCTGAGATAGACGCCGGTCTCGACCTGATAGAAACCGGGCTCGACGCGGGCGGCGGTCTTTTCCTGCCAGCCGAGGTCGAACACCCCGCGCGAGGGCCAGGCATAGCCGTCGATGGTGCCGCGCTCGAGCGCGGTGAAGACCTCGCCCGCGGCGGTCTGCATCGGGTTGATGCCGAGCGCGGTGAAGAACGCCTGATAGGTCGGCGCCGAGCGGATGTTGAGGCCCTCGAACTTCAGGTCGGTCGGCTCCTTCGCGAGGTAGATGTAGTATTTCATTCCCTCGGACAGCCGCCCGAGCCAGTGGATGCCAGCCTTCCGCATGTGGATGTCGTCGAGCAGCTGGTAGCCGCCGTTCTCGCGCAGCTCGGGCATCTTCTTGTCGGTCAGCGTCATCGCCAGCCCCTCCGGGACCAGGTTCGCGTGATAGACCGCCGTGGTGTTGGCGAGGTCCACGACGCCGCCGCGCAGCGCGTTGCCGACCTCGAAGGGCGGCATGGTCTCGGGCCCGCCGATCACCTCGATCCGCAGGATGCCCTCGCCGGCCTCGTTCACACGCTCGACCCAGGCGTTGAAGGGCTCGGCGATGGCGGTGTCGAGCTGGAACGCCGAGACGGCGCGCAGCACCGTCTCCTGCGCCGAGGCGGTGCCGGCCATGAGCGCGAGGGCGAGCGCGGCGCCGGCTGTCAACTTGATGGTCATGGTTGTCCTCCCTGGACGTGTTGGGCCGCCGCTCAGTCGAGCATGCGCGGCAGGTAGAGCGTGAGATCGGGCCAGAGCAGCATCAGCGCGAGGATCACCAGTTCGATCACGATGAAGGGCGCGGCGGCGCGGTAGATGCGGGTCAGCGGCATGTCGCGGATCGTGCCCTGCATGACCATCAGCAGCAGGCCGAAAGGCGGCGTCAGCAGGCCGAGTTCGATCGCCACCAGCATCAGCAGCCCGAACCAGATCACGTCGATCCCGGCCGTGTGGACCAGCGGGATGAAGAACGGCAGCGTGATCATCATGATCGAGATCTGGTCGATGAGGCAGCCGAGCAGCAGCACGATCAGCAGCATGACCAGCAGCAGCATGAAGGGCGTCATGTCGAGGCCCTGCACCATCCGCAGAAGGCCCGTGGTCGCGCCCGAGAAGGACAGGATCTGCGAGAAGGTGGTGGAGGCCACGATGATGAAGAGGATCGAGATCGAGACCTTGGCGGTCTCGGTCAGCGACTTCATCAGGTTCGCAAAAGTGAGCTGGCGGTAGAGCATGGTGGTCAGCAGCGCCGCCACAGCCCCCAGGGCCGCGGCCTCGGTCGGCGTGGCGATGCCCGAGAGCATGCCGCCTACCACCGCGATGAAGATGCCCGAAAGCGGGATCACGTCGCGGATGAAGGGGGTGACGCGTTCGCGGAAGGGCATCGGCGGGGCGGTGTCGCGCGGGGCCGAGGTGGGATCCGTCATTCCCACAAAGATCACGTAGACGAGGAACGCGACACCCATCAGCAGCCCCGGCATGATGCCGCCGATCAGCAGTTGCGAGATCGAGATGCCCGACAGCGAGCCGAGCATCACCGCGAGCGCCGAGGGCGGGATCAGCACGGCGATGCCGCCGACCGCCATCGCCGGACCCATCGACAGCGTCGGCGAATAGCCCCGGCGCAGCATGTCCTGCGAGACGGTGCCGCCGAGCATGGCGGTGTTGGCGATGGAGGAGCCCGAGAGCGTGGCGAAGATCGTGCCGCCGACGACCGTGACGCAGGCCAGACGCGCGGGCAGGCGGCTCAGCAGCCGCTCGACCGCGTCGATGGCGCGGTAGGCGAGGCCGGTGTGGAACAGCAACTCACCCATCAGCACGAAGAGCGGGATCGGCACGAGCGAGAAGGAGTTGACCGAGAGGGAGGCGTTCCGCGCGAGCTGCATCAGCCCCATCTCGCCGCCGAGAAACAGCCAGGCCCCGACCAGGTTCACGCCGAGGAAGGCGATGGCGACCGGCAGGCCGACGGCGAAGAGGATCGCCAGCAGCACCAGGAACAGAAGAAGCGTCTGCCACCAGATCATGTCGGACGCACCTCACCACCGATCCGCAACACGAACTCGATGGTCGAGAGCGTGAAGCACCAGACCATCGGCAGCATCAGCCACCATTCCGGGAAGACGAGGTTCTTGAACACCGCGGCGCCGCTGGCCCGGCTGTCCAGCAGCACGGTGATCGCGAGCCAGGCGCAGATGCCGCAGATCACCGCGCCGAGGACATAGGAGACGCGGACCACAACGCGAGCGACCGCCGGGCTCATCAGCCGAAGCAGGATGTCGATGTTGACGTGCCCGCCATGCCGCAGCACCCAGGGCGCGCCGAGGAAGGTCGAGAGGGTCAGCAGGTATTCCGTGACCTCGTTCAGCCACGGCCAGCGGGCGAGGGCGAGGTTGCGCACCACGATGTCGGTGGCGACCAGCAGCGCGAGCAGCCCGAAGCCAACCGCGGCGACAATCCCTCCGGCATTGACGACGAGGGTGAAGACCCCGTCCCGTTTGCTGGGCTGCATGGTGAAGGAGACTCCTCCGCTGAAGGCCTGTGGAATAGTTCAAGCTCAAAACTTGTCAAGCGCCGCGTTCGCGGGCCGCGGCGCGCGGCTCAGAAACTGTTGCGCTCGTGGTAGGTCCGCAGGAAGGCGCGCATGCGGGGGTCGTCGGGCTGGTGCAGGATGCGGGAGGGCGTGTCGGCGGCGACCAGTTCGCCCTTGTCCATGAAGGCCACGCGGTCCGCGACATGGGCGGCGAATCCCATCTCGTGCGTCACCACGGCCATCGTCATGCCCTCGGCGGCGAGCGCCTTCATCACGTTCAGCACCTCGCCCACCAGTTCCGGGTCGAGGGCCGAGGTTGGCTCGTCGAAGAGCATCAGCCGCGGCTCCATCGCGATGGCCCGCGCGATGGCGACGCGCTGCTGCTGGCCGCCGGAGAGGCGCACGGGGTGACTGTCCATCTTGTCGGCGAGGCCGACCTTGGTCAGCGCCTCGGCCGCGCGTTCGCCCGCCTCGGCGCGGTTCATACCACGCACCCGGATCAGCCCCTCGGCCACGTTGCCGCGCGCGGTCATGTGCGGCCACAGGTTGAACTGCTGGAACACCATGCCGATCGAGCAGCGCATCTCGCGCAGGCGGCGGGCGCGCATCTTCCGGCCCGGCGTCTCGTAGCCGATCAGCTCGCCGTCGATGCGGATCTCGCCCGAATCGTATTCCTCGAGGAAGTTGATGCAGCGCAGCAGCGTCGACTTGCCCGAGCCGGAGGGACCGATGATGCAGGTCACCTGTCCAGGCGGGATCGTCAGGTCCACGTCCTTCAGGGCCTGGAACGGGCCGTAGAACTTGTTGACCTCGATGATCTCGACGGAAGCGGCCTGCATCGTCACGTCCTTTCGACCAGATGCCGGGTGATCCTCGCCTCGAGCCGGCGGCCGACGCGGCTGATGACCTCCACGAGGCCCCAGAAGAAGAGGGCGAGGGCGAGGTTCGCCTCGAGGTAGCGGAAGGTCTCGGTCGACATGCGCTGCGTCTGATACATGAGTTCCGGCACGGTGATGATCGACAGGATCACGGTCTCCTTCGTGAGGATGATCGCGAAGTTGACGAGCGCGGGCAGGGCCGAGACGAGGCCCACCGGCAGCAGCACGCGGCGCACGATCACATGCTCGGCCATGCCGATGGCGCGCGCGGCCTCGATCTGGCCGGGGGGGACGGCGCGGAAGGCGCCGCGGAAGATCTCGGCGAAATAGGGGCTGCCGTAGATGGTGAGGCCGAGGATGCCCGCGGGCAGCGCGTCGAGGCGGATGCCGATCATCGGGCCGCCATAGTAGAGCAGGAACAGCTGCACGAGGAAGGGCGTGCCGCGGATCACCTCGATATAGACCTGCAGCGGCCAGCGCAGGACCGCGCCGCCGTAACGCTGCACAAGCGCGATCAGGAGGCCGAGGGCCATGCCGAAGACGGTGCCCAGCACCCAGCAAAGGACGGTCATGCCGAAGCCGCGCAGCAGCATCGGCCCGTAGGTCGGGATGAGGTCCATCAGACGGCCATCCGGTATTCGAGCCATCGGCCGAGTGCCGCGAGGACGAGGTTGATCGCCAGATAGAGGCAGGCGGCGGCGAGATAGACCTCCAGCGGGCGGAAAGTGGTCGCGGCCTGCGCCTGGCTGGCGCGGGTGATCTCCATGATGCCGACGACCGAGACGAGGGACGATGCCTTCACGAGCAGGATCAGCTCGTTGACCAGTTGCGGCAGCGACAGCGCGACCGCCTGCGGCAGGATCACGCGCCGCCAGACATGGGCCGGGCGCATGCCGATGGCGACGGCGGCCTCGGCCTGGCCGCGCGGCAGGGCGTTGATGGCGCCGCGCCAGATTTCCGAGATATAGGCGCTGGCAACGATGGCGGTGGTGCCGACGGCGGCCACGATCGCGGGCACGTTGATCCCGATGACCGGCAGCAGGAAGAACACCACCAACAACTGCACCAGCATCGGCACGCCGCGCAGATAGCTGACCCACAGCGCCGCGATGAAGCGGAGCGGCCGCGAGCGCGACAGCGCCAAGATGCAGACCACGGCCCCGATCACCAGCCCCAGTGCGATGCCCAGGCCGGACACGAGCAGCGTGTAGCGCGCGGCCCAGGCGAGGGGCGCGAAGCTGTCGAAAAAGACCGGGATCGAGAACATGGCGGCCTGCCGGATCCGGCGCGGGCGGGCGAGCCCCGCCCACGCCGTTTGCCTCAGTTCGTCGGCACCTCGCGGGGCAGTTCGGTGTAGCTGCCCAGCCACTTCTCCTGGATGGCCTGCACGCGGCCGTCGTCGGTCATTTTCAGCATCGCCTGGTTGATGGCGTCGGCGAAGCTGGCGCTGTCCTCGCCGGGACGCAGGACCCAGGCGAAATAGGTCGGCTCGCCGAAGCTGGCCGGCTCGAAGAGTTCGAAGGTCTCGCCGCGGTTCTTCACCAGATAGGTCAGGTTCGGCATCGAGCCCGCGACCGCGTCGAGGCGGCCGGCGGCGAGGTCGGCATAGGCCTCGTCGGTGGTGCCGTATTCGCGGACGGTGACGCCGCCCAGCTCCTCGCCATAGGCCTGAAGCTGGCGGAACTGCGCGGTGCCCTGCTGGACGCCCACGGTCTTGCCCTTGATGTCCTCGGGCTTCTGCAGATCGTCATTGCCCGCGCGCTTCACGAGCGAGACGGTGGCGTCGGCGATCGGCAGGGTGAAGGTGTAGCGCTCAAGCCGCTCGGGGGTGATCGTCACGGGGGCGATCACGATGTCGAACTTGCCGACCTCGAGGCCGGGCAGCTCGGCGGTCCAGGGGATGTCCTGATAGACCGGCTCGACGCCGATCTCTTTTGACACCTCGTCGAAGAGGTCCTTGGTCATGCCTTCGTAGGTGCCGTTGTTCAGCATGTCGAAGGGCGCGTAGTGCATGTCGGTCGCGGTCACGATCTTGCCCGCGGCCTTGATGTCGGCGAGCTGGTCGGCCGCGGCGGCGCCGGCGGCGAAGGCGGCGAGGCCGAAGGCGGCGGCGCCGAGGGTGGTGCGGAAGTTCATCGGTCACTCTCCTTGCTGGTCAGTCGGTTGATTGCGGCGCCGGATCGTTGCGGCGCCGCCCTGTCTTACAGGATCGCGGGCAGGTTCAGCCCGTATTCCCGCGCGCAGTCCAGTGCAATTTCATATCCCGCGTCCGCATGGCGCATGACGCCGGTCGCGGGGTCGTTCCACAGCACCCGCTCGATCCGCCGGTCGGCATCCTCGCTGCCGTCGCAGCAGATCACCATGCCGGAATGCTGCGAGAAGCCCATGCCGACGCCGCCGCCGTGATGCAGGCTGACCCAGGTCGCGCCCGAGGCGCAGTTCAGCAGCGCGTTCAGCAGCGGCCAGTCGCTCACCGCGTCGCTGCCGTCGCGCATGGACTCGGTCTCGCGGTTGGGCGAGGCGACCGAGCCCGAATCGAGGTGGTCGCGGCCGATCACCACCGGCGCCTTCAACTCGCCCGAGCGCACCATCTCGTTGATCGCCAGCCCTGCCCGGTGGCGGTCGCCAAGCCCGATCCACATGATCCGCGCCGGCAGGCCCTGGAAGGCGATCCGCTCGCGCGCCATGTCGAGCCAGTTGTGAAGATGGGTGTTCTCGGGGAACAGCTCCTTCATCTTCGCGTCGGTCTTGTAGATGTCCTCCGGGTCGCCCGAGAGCGCGGCCCAGCGGAACGGGCCGATGCCGCGGCAGAACAGAGGACGGATATAGGCGGGGACGAAGCCGGGGAAGGCGAAGGCGTTTTCCAGCCCCCCCTCGAGCGCGACCTGGCGGATGTTGTTGCCGTAGTCGAGCGTCGGCACGCCCGCGTTCCAGAAGTCCACCATCGCCGCGACATGGGTCTTCATCGACGCGCGGGCGGCGGCCTCGACGGCCTTCGGGTCGGTCTCCTGCCGCGCGCGCCATTCGGCCACGGTCCAGCCGAGCGGCAGGTAGCCGTGGATCGGGTCATGCGCCGAGGTCTGGTCGGTGACGATGTCCGGCCGCGGCCCGCCGTCCTTCATGCGGCGCACGAGTTCGGGGAACACGTCGGCCGCGTTCCCGATCAGGGCGACGGACTTCGCCTCGCCGGCCTTGGTCCAGCGGTCGATCATCGCCAGCGCCTCGTCGAGCGAATGCGTCTTGGCGTCGCAATAGCGTGTGCGGATGCGGAAGTCGGCGCGCGTCTCGTCGCATTCCACCGCGAGGCAGCAGGCCCCGGCCATCACCGCCGCCAGCGGCTGCGCGCCGCCCATGCCGCCGAGGCCCGCCGTGAGGATCCACTTGCCCTTCAGGTCGCCGCCGTAATGCTGCCGCCCGGCCTCCGCGAAGGTCTCGTAGGTTCCTTGCACAATCCCTTGCGTGCCAATGTAAATCCATGAGCCCGCCGTCATCTGGCCATACATCGCCAGCCCCTTGCGGTCGAGTTCGTTGAAATGCTCCCAGGTTGCCCAGTGCGGCACGAGATTCGAGTTCGCGATCAGCACCCGCGGCGCGTCCCTGTGGGTGCGGAAGATGCCCACGGGCTTGCCCGATTGCACCAGCAGCGTCTCGTCCTCTTCGAGCGAACGCAGCGAGTCGCAGATGCGGTCGAAATCCTCCCAGGTGCGCGCCGCGCGGCCGATGCCGCCATAGACGACCAGCTCATGCGGGTTCTCGGCCACGTCGGGGTGGAGGTTGTTCATCAGCATCCGCAGCGGCGCCTCGGTCAGCCAGCTTTTCGCACTGATCTCGGGGCCGGTCGGGGGGAAGACGTCGCGGATGTTGTGGCGGGGGTCGGTCATCGCGCACCTTTCAGGTTGAGGATCCTCGCCATCACGGCCGCAGCCCCTCGAGCCCCGCCGTGGCGAGCAGCGCGCCCGAGGCCACCAGCCGCGCCGCGCGCTCGATGTCCGGCGCAAGGTAGCGGTCCTCGACCACCGCCGGCACCTCGGCCCGCAGCGCCTCCAGCACCGCCTCGAGCCGGGCGGAGGTCCTCAGCGGGGCGCGGAACTCGATCCCCTGCGCCGCCGCCATCGCCTCGACGCCGAGGATGACCGAGAGGTTCGCGTTCATCCGCAGGAGCCGCCGCGCGCCATGCGTGGCCATCGAGACGTGGTCCTCCTGATTGGCCGAGGTCGGGGTCGAATCCGTCGAGCATGGGTTCGCCAGGTGCTTGTTTTCGCTCATCAAGGCGGCGGTCGTCACCTCGGCGATCATCAGGCCCGAGTTGAGGCCCGGATCGGGCGTGAGGAAGGGCGGCAGGTCGTGGCTCAGGGTCGGATCCACCATCAGCGACACGCGACGCTGGGCGATGGCGCCGATCTCGGCCAAGGCAATGGCGATCTGGTCGGCGGCGAAGGCCACCGGCTCGGCGTGGAAGTTGCCGCCGGAGACGATCCGCCCCTCGCCCAGCACGAGGGGGTTGTCGGTGACCGCGTTGGCCTCGATCTCCAGCGTCTGCGCGGCGTGGCGCAGCAGGTCCATCGCCGCGCCCGCGACCTGCGGCTGGCAGCGGATGCAGTAGGGGTCCTGCACGCGCGTGTCGCCCTCGCGGTGGCTCTCGCGGATCTCGGAGCCCTCCATCAGCGCCCGCATGCCGCGCGCGACCTCGATCTGGCCGCGATGGCCGCGCAGCTCGTGGATTTCCGCCTGCAAGGGCGCGGTCGAGCCCATGATGGCGTCGGTCGAGAGCGCCGCCGTGACCACCGAGGTGGCGGCGTTGCGCCAGCCGTCGAACAGACCGATGAGCGCGAGCGCGGTGGAGACCTGGGTGCCGTTGATGAGGCCCAGCCCCTCCTTCGGGCCGAGCACGATCGGCGTCAGGCCGGCCCGCGACAGCGCCGCGGCGCCGGGCATCCGGCGGCCCTCGTAGAAGGCCTCGCCCTCGCCGATCATCACCGCGCTGACATGGGCGAGCGGCGCGAGGTCGCCCGAGGCGCCGACCGACCCCTGCGCAGGGACCAGCGGCGTGACGCCGCGGGCCAGCATCGCCTCGATCAGCGCCACAGTCTCCCAGCGGACGCCGGAGGCGCCGCGGCCGAGGCTCAGCAGCTTCAGCGCCATGACCAGCCGCACCGTGCCGGCGTCGAGAGGCTCGCCGACGCCGCAGCAATGCGACAGGATCAGGTTGCGCTGCAGCGCCTCTGTGTCCTCGGGCGCGATCTTGACCGAGGCGAGCTTGCCGAAGCCGGTGTTCACGCCATAGACCGCCGCGCCGCCGCCTGCCGCGTCCGCCACAATCGCCGCAGCCGCCTCGACCGGCCGGCGCGCGGAGGGGTCAAGCCTGGCGGCCAGCCCCCCGCGCCAGAGGCGTTCGAGTTCGGCCAGGGTGGCAGTGCCTGGCGTCAGGGTCAGTGTCATTCGGAACCCCCGAAGATGCGGCGGTGGAGCGGGTTGAAGCCGATGCGCCAGGAGAGTTCGGCCGGGCTGGCGACGTCCCACACGGCGAGATCGGCGCGCAGGCCCGGCGCGATGCGGCCGCAGTCGTCGAGGCCGAGGGCGCGGGCGGCGTTCACGGTGACGCCACGCAGCGCCTCCTCGGGCGTGAGGCGGAAGAGGGTGCAGCCCATGTTCATCGTCAGCAGCAGCGAGGTCATCGGCGAGGTGCCGGGGTTGCAGTCGGTGGCGAGCGCCATCGCCACGCCGGCCTCGCGGAAGGCCTCGACGGGCGGCATCTGCGTCTCGTGGAGCGTGTAGAACGCGCCGGGCAGCAGGACGGCGACGGTGCCGGAGGCGGCCATCAGCGCCGCATCCCCGGCGGTCGCGTATTCGACGTGATCGGCCGAGAGCGCGTCATAGCGCGCGGCGAGCGCGGTGCCGCCCTGATGCGAGAGCTGCTCGGCGTGCAGCTTCACCGGCAGGCCCAGTTCGCGCGCGGCATCGAAGACACGGGCGATCTGTTCGGGCGAGAAGGCGATCCCCTCGCAGAAGCCATCCACGGCGTCCACCAGCCCCTCGGCATCGGCGGCGCGCAGGGCGGGGATGCAGGTCTCGGTGAGGTAGTCGTCGGCGCGGCCGCTGTATTCCGGCGGGACGGCATGAGCGCCGAGGTAGGTGGTGCGGATGCGGACCGGGCGCTCGTCGGCGATGCGGCGGGCGGCGCGGAGCATCTTCAGCTCGCCCTCGCGGTCGAGGGCGTAGCCGGATTTCACCTCGATGGTGGTCGCGCCTTCGGCGATCAGCGCGTCGATGCGGGGCAGTGCGGCCTCGACCAGCGCGTCCTCGGAGGCCTCGCGGGTCGCCGTGACGGTCGAGAGGATGCCGCCGCCCGCCCGCGCGATCTCCTCGTAGCTGGCCCCTTGGAGGCGCAGCTCGAACTCGCGGGCGCGGTCGCCGGCGAAGACGGCATGGGTGTGGCAGTCGATGAAGGCCGGGGTGACGAGGCGCGCGCCGAGGTCGGTGCGGGGCCAGCCGCTGAACCGCTCGGGCAGGGTGGCTTCGGCCCCGGTCCAGGCGATGCGCCCGCCCTCGATCGCGACGGCGCCGGCTTCCACCAGCCCGTAGCCGGGGCCGTCGAGGGTGGCGAGCTGGGCGTTGACGAGGATCTCGCGGGTCATGCGGATTCGCTTGCCATGTTGCGGGTATCGGGAATATGTCTGCACAATAGACGAGCTGTCAACAGCGGATGCGGGTCGCGCGATGACGATACTCTGGGCCGGGCAGGCGCTTCTGGAGGACGGCTGGGCCGAGCGGGTGCGGATCGAGATCGACGCTGCGGGCCGGACCGCCTCGATCCGTGCGGGCGCCGAGCCCGAGGGCGACCGCCGCGCCATCCTGCTGCCCGCGCCCGCGAACCTCCATTCCCACGCCTTCCAGCGGGCGATGGCGGGCCTGACCGAGCGCCGCGGCCCCGATCCGCGCGACAGCTTCTGGACCTGGCGGCAGCTAATGTTCCGCTTCCTCGACCGCCTCACGCCCGAGGACGTCGAGGCCGTCGCAGCCTTCGTGCAGATGGAGATGCTGGAGGCGGGCTATGCCTGCAACGTCGAGTTCCACTACCTCCACCACCGCCCCGGCGGCCTGCCCTACGAAAACCTCGCCGAGATGTCCGCCCGCATCGCAGCCGCGGCCGAGACGAGCGGCATTGGCCTGACGCTGCTGCCGGTCCTCTATCAGTTCGGCGGCTGCGACCGCCGCCCGCTCGGGCCGGGGCAGATCCGCTTCGGCAACGACCCGGAGCGATTCGCGCGGCTGTTCGAGGGGGCGGGCGCGGCGCTGCGCGGCCTGCCCGCCGACACCCGCCTCGGCGTCGCGCCGCACAGCCTGCGCGCGGTCGGCCCCGAAGGGCTGCGCGCGGCCACGGCCCTTGGCGAGGGGCCTATCCACATGCACTTGGCCGAGCAGCTGGCCGAGGTCGAGGAGGTCGAGGCCGTCCGCGGCGCCCGACCGGTGCGCTGGCTGCTGGCGCATGCGGCGGTGGACGCGCGGTGGTGCCTGATCCACTGCACGCAGATGGAACCCGACGAGACCCTCGCGCTGGCCGCGACCGGGGCGGTGGCGGGGCTCTGCCCGATCACCGAATCCTCGCTGGGCGACGGCATCTTCGACGGGGTGCGATGGACCGGCGCGGACGGGCGTTTCGGGATCGGCTCGGACAGCAACATCCGCATCGCGCTCAGCGAGGAGCTGCGGACCCTGGAATACTCGCAGCGGTTGCGCGACCGCTCGCGCGCGGCGCTGGCAACGCCGGACGCCTCGACCGGCCGGGTGCTGTTCGAGGGCGCCGCCCGCGGCGGGGCGCAGGCAGCAGGGCGCGGGCGCGGCGTGATTGCGGAGGGCGAGTGGGCCGACCTGCTGGCGCTCGACGGCGAGGCGGTGGACCTCGCCGGGCGGCGGGGGGATGTGGCGCTGGATTCGTGGATCTTCGCCGGCGACGACCGGATGGTGACGGACGTGTGGTCCGCCGGGCGGCATCTCGTCACGGGCGGCCGCCACGTCGCGCGCGAGGCGATCACCCGCCGCTATGCCGAGACCCTGCGCGGCCTCCGGGATGCGCTCTGATGCTGGAGGCGCCGGTCACTTGGCAGGCGATCCGCGACGAGGCGCTCGCCCGCATCCGCAGCCGCCGCTGGCCGCCGGGCGAGCTGATCCCGTCCGAGACCGACCTCGCGCGCGAGTTCGGCTGCGCCCGCGCCACCGTCAGCCGGGCGCTGCGCGAACTGGCGGAAGCCGGCTACCTCGACCGCCGCCGCCGGGCAGGCACCCGCGTCGCCCTGACCCCGGTGCGCAAGGCCACCCTGAAGATCCCGGTCCTGCGCCACGAGGTTGCGGCCCGCGGCGCCCGCTACGGCTACGCCCTGATCTCGAGCGGCGAGAAGCCGGCGCCGCTGCATGTCAGCAGCGTCCTCGGGCTGGAGGCGGGGATGCCGCTCCTGCATGTGCTGGCGCTGCACCTCGCCGACGGCGCGCCCTATGCGCTCGAGGACCGCTGGATCAACGCGATGGCCGCGCCGGGGATCGAGGCGGCCGACCTTGCCGCCATCAGCGCGAACGAATGGCTGGTGCGCAACGCCCCCTATTCGCATGGCGACCTCGTGCTGTCGGCGGCCGCGGCCGACGCCGAAACGGCGGCGATCCTGCGCTGCCCCGAGGGCGCGGCGCTGTTCGTGGCGGAACGCGCGACCTGGCTGCACGACACGCCCATCACCAGCGTGCGCCAGAGCTATTCGCCGGGGTATCGGCTGGCGACGACGCTGTGATGGCTGAGTGGCGACCCCGGCAGAACGCCAAATCGCCAGGATCAATGATGTAGCGAAAAGCCGTCCAAGTTCTTCGCCCTGTCGGCAGCGCCAGCATCCACAAGGCTATGTGCTCCGCCACGGCCGGATCTGTCCTGGCAAGAAGGGTTGGACTGGAGCCTGCCGGCGCCGGCTCGCGCTGGTGCGCTTCACGCAAGCGGGGCGACAGATCGTTCGGCAGGCTCATAGGCGCGGCCGCTGATGCCGAGGCACGGGTGGGAGCGGCTGATCGAACAGATGGCGGATCTGCTGCTGCAGTGGAGCCTCGGCGCCGTGGTCGCGGCGGTCCAGGCGATGCGCGGGGGTGGGTTGATCGTCGCGGTGACGGTAGTGGCAGAGGGCGGGCGCAGAGGTTACATCCGCGATATCTTGCGGAAGTTCCTGCCTCAGCTGCGGCTTGGTGTCCTTCATTCCGGGATCCTCGTGCAGCGCAGCTCAGGCCTTCCCGTCACCAGGGCTTCCTCCGTCAGCATCCCGTGCGAATGCTCGCCGTCCGGGTAGAGAAGGGTGCGCATGAGGGCATCAGCCGTCGGCGCGGTGGTAGCACGTCGGCGCAGTGGTAGGACCAGACGGCCGAGGCCGATGGCGCGCTTGATCTCGCCGCAGATCGCCTTGACGCCCTCCAGCGACGGCTCCCCCTTCCAGACGTGGATGCGCACGGCGGTCGTGCCTGCACTGATGCGCGAAGCCTACAAGGTAAAGGACACGATGAGGAGCTGGCGCCGGAGGATACGCGCGACCTGAAGAACACTGGCAGTACGCGTCTTAAGCTCGCTTACACACACAGGATCTAATAACCATGTAAGCAAAGGTTCCCCCAAAGGGACCTTTGTATACTGTTCAACTATAATAGAAAATATGGAGCGGGCGATGAGATTCGAACTCACGACCCTAACCTTGGCAAGGTTATGCTCTACCCCTGAGCTACGCCCGCGCTCCGATCCGGTGGCATCGGCCGCCGGTGCAGGCTGATCTAATGGGCCGCGCGGGGGGGTGCAAGCGGATTTTTTCCGCTTGTCGGATGCGCGGCGGGGGGCCACCCTCCGGCCGACTGTGAAGACGAGGGGGAGGGGCGATGCGGCCGTCCGACCAGCTGGCCGAATTCGTGCGCGCGGGCCTCCTCGCGGGCGAGGCGCCGGCGCGGCTGGGCGAGGCGTTGCAGGGCGCCGGCTGGTCCGAGGCCGAGATCGAGGGCGCCTTGTCCGCCTGGGCGCCACCGGTGCCGGGGCTTGGCCTGCCGGTGCCGCGACCGCGGCCTTACGTCTCAGCGCGCGACGCGGTCCTCTACGGCATCCTGTTCCTCGCGCTCGTCAACATCGCCTGGGCGCTCGGCGCGCTCGGCTTCGACATCATCGATGCGCTGATTCCCGATCCCGGTGCCTTCGGCGCACCGCCGCGCGGGGTGATGCGGTTCTCGATCGCGCAGATGACGATCTTCCTGCCGGTGTTCCTGTGGCTCAACCACCGCGTCGTGCGCGCCACCCGCAACGATCCCGGCCAGCGGCGCTCGCTGGTGCGGCAGTGGTTCGCCTCGGTCTGCTTCGTGCTGGCGGTGATGGCGCTTCTGGGCGACGCGGTGGTGGTCGTCTATGCGCTGCTGCGCGGCGAGCTGACGGCGCGCTTCGCCGCCAAGGCGGTGCTGGTGGCGGTGATCGGCGGGCTGGTGGTGGCCTATCTGCGGGACGAGCTCGATGCGCGGTGAGGCGAAGGGCTGGGCCACCGGGGCCATCACCATCCTGTCGGTGCTGGCGGTCGGCGGGGGCCTCGCGCTCTCGGGCGGGCCGATGCAGGGCCGCAAGGAGCGCCGCGACGAGGCCCGGCAGGCGGATCTGCAGCGGCTGGCGAACCTGGTCCAGTGTCGCGCGGCGGAGGCCGAGGGGGCCTTGCCGCCGGACCTCGCCAACAGCGCCGTCTGCCCGGAAGAGGTGCGCCGGGCCGATCCGTTTACCGGCGAGGCCTATCGCTACGAGATGGTGGATGCGCGCAGCTTCCGGCTCTGCGCGGGGTTCGAGTTGCCGCTGGACCGTGGATCTGTCTGGGGACCGGCGGAGATCGATGCCGAGGCGCGCTGCCTGGTGTGGCACCTGCCGCCTGAGGTGGAGGTCAGGCCGGCGCGGGAGAGGGGGTAGGCAACGAGTCGGTGCGTGCGGAGCACGCACCCTACGCCGCGGCGACCCGTGGGGTGTGTGCTCCGCACGCACCGGGTGAGCCGAAAGAAAAAGGCGCGGCCCGTGCGAGCCGCGCCTCCGAAAATCCGTTCGCGGCTTACTCCGCGACCGTCACCGTCAGCATCTGGTCGGGCTCGTCCACCTTACCATTCTGGTCTGCGTCGCCCTTCTTGATCGCGTTCAGCACGTCCCAGCCGTCGATCAGCTGGCCCACCACCGTGTACTGCCCGTCGAGAAACGGCGCCGGGGCGAGGTCGATGAAGAACTGGCTGTTGGCGCTGTCGGGCGACTGGCTGCGGGCCATGCCGACCGTGCCGGCGCCGAAGGTCGCGTCCGAGAACTCGGCCCCGAGGTCGGGCTGGTCCGAGCCGCCCATGCCGGCCATCGCCAGATCGCCGCCGGTCTTGCCGTATTGCACGTCGCCGGTCTGGGCCATGAAGCCGTCGATCACGCGATGGAACACGACGCCGTCATAGGCGCCGCTTTGCGCGAGTTCGGTCAGGCGGGCGACGTGGTTCGGGGCGCGGTCCTCGTAGAGGTCGAGGATGATCGTGCCCTTCGGCTGGCCCTCGGCATCGGCGACCTCGATCACGAGGTTCGGGCCGGGGCCGTCCTCGGCCTCGGGCGCCGCTTGCGCCAGGGCGAAAGCCGGGAAGGCGAGGGCGCCCGCGAGGATCAGGAGCTTACTGGACATCGGCGGCCACCTTCATCGAGACGATACGGTCGGGGTTCTGCGGCGGCTCGCCCCGCTGGATGCGGTCGACATGATCCATGCCTTCGATCACCCGGCCATAGACGGTGTACTGGCCGTTGAGGAAATGGTTGTCGCTGAAGTTGATGAAGAACTGGCTGTTGGCGCTGTTCGGGTTCTGGCTGCGCGCCGCGCCGATGGTGCCGCGGTCATGCGGCAGCTTCGAGAACTCGGCCGGCAGGTCGCCGAGGTCCGAGCCTCCGGTGCCCGCGCGGCGCAGGTCGAAGTCCTTCTCCATGTTGCCATGCTGAACGTCGCCGGTCTGGGCCATGAAGCCCTCGATCACGCGGTGGAACGCCACGTTGTCATAAGCGCCGCTGCGGGCGAGCGCCTTGATGCGCTCGACATGCTTCGGCGCCACGTCGGGCAGAAGCTCGATGACGACGCGGCCGCCGTCCTTCAGCTCCAGGACGATGGTGTTCTCGGGGTCCTTGATCTCGGCCATGCCGGTCTCCCTTTGTTGCCGCCCCGAGGTAAGGTCGGCGCGCTCCCGGTGCAACACGCGGGGGGCCGGCAGGGGTCAAACGCGCCCGCAAAAGTTGACGCGGCCCGCCTGCCGTCGCAAAGAGGCGCGTGGCCGTTCACGAGTGCGAGAGGCAAGGACCATGGCGGATTTCCTGACGATCGACGACCTGAAGATGGACGGCAAGGTGGTGCTGGTCCGCGTGGACCTGAACGTGCCGGTCGAGGGCGGGCAGGTGACCGACGCCACCCGGATCGAGAAGATCGTGCCGACCATCAAGGATATCCAGAAGAAGGGCGGCAAGCCCGTGCTTCTGGCGCATTTCGGCCGCCCCAAGGGGCAGCCCGATCCGACCATGAGCCTGCGTCAGGTGATCCCCGCGCTCGAGGCCGCGCTCGGCCAGAAGGTCGGCTTCGCCGAGGACTGCATCGGCGGCCCGGCCAAGCGCGCCGTCGCCGCAATGGAGGCGGGCGACGTCCTGCTGCTGGAGAATACCCGCTTCCACGCAGGTGAGGAGAAGAACGACGCGACCTGCGCCGCCTCGCTGGCAGCCCTCGGCCAGGTCTATGTGAACGACGCCTTCTCGGCCGCGCATCGCGCCCATGCCTCGACCGAAGGGGTGGCGCGGCTCATTCCGGCCGCGGCGGGGCGGCTGATGGAGGCGGAGCTGAAGGCGCTGAACGCGGCGCTCGCCAACCCGGACCGCCCGGTGGCAGCGGTGGTGGGCGGGGCGAAGGTCTCGACCAAGATCGAACTGCTCACCAACCTGATCGAGAAGGTGGATCACCTTGTCATCGGCGGCGGCATGGCAAACACCTTCCTCGTCGCGCAAGGGATCGAGGTCGGGAAGAGCCTGGCCGAACGCGACATGGCAGACACCGCCCGCGGGATCCTCGAAAAGGCCGCGGCGGGCAACTGCCGCATCCTTCTGCCGGCGGACGTGGTCGTTGCGCGCGAGTTCCGCGCGGGGGCGCCCTCGGAGGTCGTGGCCGCCGATGCCTGCCCGCCCGACGCCATGATCCTCGACGCCGGTCCGCAGACGGTGGCCGAGATCGCCCGCGTCTTCGCCGCCAGCCGCACGCTGATCTGGAATGGCCCTCTTGGCGCCTTCGAGATCGCGCCATTCGACGCCGCGACCAACGCCGCCGCGCAGGAGGCAGCGCGGCTGACGCGCGAGGGGCTGCTCGTCTCGGTCGCAGGCGGAGGCGACACCGTGGCGGCGTTGAACCATGCCGGTGTCGCGGATGACTTCACCTTCATTTCGACCGCGGGCGGGGCCTTCCTCGAATGGATGGAAGGCCGCGATCTTCCCGGCGTCGCGGTGCTGGAGCGCCCCTGAGGCCGACTCAGTCAGCGGTGGTGGCGCCTTCGACAGTGCCGGGGGTGATCGCCGCCTCGGGCGTCTGGATGTTTGCCGAGGTCTGGCCCGGGTCATCATGGCCCGGCCCCAGGTCCGAGTCGCGGGCCGGCGTGAAGAACAGGAACGCCAGGGCCGCGATCACGAGCGCCGCCACGATGCCCCAGATCGCGAAACGATGGCGCCGGGCTGATCTGGGGACGTTGCCTTCGGTGTTGGACATGGGCAGGGCTCCGCCTTCAGGGTTCAGCGGCATAACTCGCCGCGCCGCGCGGACGTTCCGTCATTCGCGTTGTTGCAAGGCCCCCGTCGGTTGCGCCGCGCCGGACTCGGCGTCGCGCTCGAAGGTGGCCCAGCCCGCGGGGCGGCCGGTCGGCGGCAGGTCGCGGGGCGACAGGCTGCGGTGGATTACCGACTTGGCGATGAAGAGGGCTGAGACCGGGGCCGTGATCAGCAGGAACACGCTGATGAGCAGCTCATGCCCCCAGGGCTGGCCGCGAAAGCCGTAGGCGAGCATCGACGCCAGCAGCACGCCGCCCACACCCAGCGTCGTGGCCTTGGTCGGCGCGTGCAGCCGCGTCATGGTGTCGGGCAGCTTCACGAGGCCGATGGAGCCGACCAGCCCGAAGAAGCCGGAGACCACGAGCAGCGCAGCCACGACCATGTCCACGAGCGCCATCATTCGATGATGTCCCCGCGCAGCAGGAAGCGCGAATAGGCGACGGTGCCGATGAAGCCGGTCATGGCGAAGAGGATCGCCACCTCGAAGACCACCAGCCGGCCGGTCCAGATCCCCGCGAGGACGATCAGCGCAATGGCGTTCACGGTCAGCGTGTCGAGGGCCAGCACCCTGTCGGGCACGTCGCGCGGCCTGAGGATCCGCCAGGCGTTCAGCAGCAGCGCGATGGCGTAACACACGGCGGCGAAGCCGAGGGCGATGTTGACGAGGAGCTGGGTCGTCATTCCATGAACTCCTTCAGACGCGCCTCGTAGCGCGACTTGATGTCGTCGCGGACCGAGTCGGGGTCGGGCGCATGGAGGCAGTGGATCAGCAGCGCCCGTCCATCGGCCGAGACATCGGCCGTGACGGTGCCGGGCGTCATGGTGATGGTCCCCGCAAGCACCGTGATCGCCTCGGCATTGGTCAGGTCCAGCGGCACCGTGACCCAGGCGGGCCGCAACGCGCTGCGCGGCAGGAAGAGGACGATCCTTGCCACGACGACGTTCGAGACGGCGATGTCCCACAGGACCAGCAGCGCGTAGCCGGCCGCGCGCGGGAAGCTGCGGACGACCAGCGTCTCGGGCCAGAAGGGGCGGACGACGGCCGGGATCACCACGCCCAGCATGACGCCGAAGAGGACCGAGTTCGCCGACAGGCTGCCCACGAGCGCGCACCAGACCGCCGCCAGCAGCAGCGTCAGGCCGGGATGGGGCAGGACGCGGCTCACGACAGCACCGCCCGGATCAGCGGCGCGGGATCATGCAGCGCGGCGGCGGCGTCCTCGAGCCAGCCGAGGACTGGCCCGGCCGCGAGGGTCCAGAGGACCTGCGCCGCGATCAGCCCGGCCACCGCGCTGAAGGCCAGCGGCTGCGCCGGATGGGGCAGCGCCGGGGCATCGGATTCCTCCGCCTGCCAGAAGAGGGTCGAACCGGCCCGCGCGAAGCCCATGATCGCCAGGATCGCGGTCCCGATCACCAGCCACCAGAGGCCCCACTGCCCCCAGAGCGCCTCGAGGATCATCAGCTTGCCGAGGAACCCGGAGAGCGGCGGCATCCCCGCCATCGCCACGGCGGCGGCCATCGTCAGCGCCGCGATCAACCCGCCCTGCGCGAGCCTCGGGCCGCGCGCGAGGGTGAGGGTCCCGCGACGCGTGAGGATCAGGTCGGCCAGCAGGAACAGCGCCGCCCCCGCCAGGGTCGAGTGGACAAGGTAGTAAAGGCCCGCCGCCGTCGCCCCCGCCTGGCCGAAGGTCATGGCCAGCATCAGCGTGCCGACCGAGCCGATCACCGACCAAGTGATGACCCGCCCGAAATCCCGCGCGCCGTAGAGGCCGACCATCGCCACGATCAGCGTCGCGCCGCCGGTGACGCGGAGGATCTCGGCCAGCGCCGTGCCGGTTTCGGTCCCGGCCGGGAACATCAGTGTCAGGCTGCGCAGGATCGCGTAGACCCCGACCTTGGTCATCACCGCAAACAGCGCCGCCACAGGGCCGGGGGCGCGCTCGTAGGTGGCCGGCAGCCAGATGTGCAGCGGCACGAGGGCGGCCTTGATCGCGAAGACCACCATCAGCATCCCGGCGCCGATGCGGACCAGCCCGTCATGCTCGATCGCCGCGGCCTTCACGCCGATATCGGCCATGTTGAGCGTCCCGGTCGCGGCGTAGATCGTGCCGAGCGCGAACAGGAACACCGCCGAGCCGGCGAGGTTCACCACCACATACTGCACGCCCGCCTTGATCCGCGGCCCGCCGCCGCCATGCGTCATCAGCCCGTAGGAGGCAATCAGCATGACCTCGAAGAACACGAACAGGTTGAAGGCGTCGCCGGTCAGGAAGGCGCCGTTCAGCCCCATCATCTGGAACGCCATCAGCGGGTGGAAATGCACCCCCAGCCGATCCCAGCCGGTGCCGATGGCGTAGAGGACCACCGCGAGGCCGAGAACTGCCGCCAGCATCAGCATCAGCGCCGCCAGGCGGTCGAGCTGAAGGATGATGCCGAAGGGCGCTGGCCAGTCGCCGAGGCGGTAGAGCGCGGGCTCCGGCAGCATCAGCGCGGCGAGCGCGAGGCCGGTCAGCGCGACCATCCCAGCGACCGACAGCACGCGCCTGGTGATCAGGTCGTGCGGGACCGCCAGCACCATGACAGCGGCGACCACGGCGGGAAGCACCACCGGAAGGACGGGAAGGTGCATCATGTCCCGCCCCGCTCCGCCGGGTCGATGCCGATGGCGGCGCCGGTGGCGGGGGCGCTGTCGGGCCCGGCATTCGGGTCGAGGTCGATCCGGTCGCTGCGCGACTGGAAGAAGGCGCCGAGCGACATGACGACCACCACCGCGGTCATGCCGAAGGAGATCACGATCGCCGTCAGGACGAGCGCCTGCGGCAGCGGGTCGGTCATCGGCGCGTCCGGGACCGGCCCGGTCAGCAGCGGCGGCGCGTCGATGGCGAGGCCGCCCGTGGCGAACAGGAACACGTTGACCGAATAGCTCAGCAGCGACATGCCCACGATCACCGGGAAGCTGCGGCGCTGCAGGATCAGGTAGACCGCGGCCATGGTGGTCATGCCGACGCAGGCGGCGACCAGAAGCTCCATCCCCTCAGCCCTCCCGCCGTTCGGCGTCGCGCGCCGCCACGCCCAGCCGCGACAGCGAGGCAAGCGCCAGCATCACCGCGCCCATGACCGTCAGGAACACGCCGAGATCGAAGAGGGCCGCGGTCGCAAGCTCAAGCGGCTGCAGGCCGGGCAGGGTGACGTAGCCGAAGGCCGAGGTCATGTAGGGCAGGTCGAACGCCCAGGAACCCGCGCCCGTCGCCACCGCCACGGCGACGCCGGCGCCGATCAGCCCGTGATAGGGCACCGTCACCCGCTCCTGCGCCCAGGCGAAGCCCGAGGCCATGTATTGCATCAGCAGCGCGATGGAGAAGAGCAGCCCGGCGACGAAGCCGCCGCCCGGCGCGTTGTGGCCGCGCAGGAACATGAAGACGCCCACGACCATGGCCACGGGCAGCATCAGCCGCGTGGCCACGATCATCATGACGGGATGCCGGTCGCCGGCGCGCGGCGCCTCCATCGCGGGCGTGCGGACGGCGTTGGCCTTCAGCAGCCCCTGCGCGAGGGCGTAGATCGTCACCGCGGCGATGCCGAGGACGGTGATCTCGCCGAAGGTGTCATAGCCGCGGAAGTCCACGAGGATCACGTTGACGATGTTCCAGCCGCCGCCGCCGACATAGCTGTTCTCGGCGTGGTAGCCCGAGATCGTGGCGAAAGCCGGGTCGCGGCGCATGATCGCGTAGCAGAGCGTCGCGAGGCCGAGGCCCGCCGCGCCCGCGAAACCGAGGTCGAAGAGCCGACGCCGGTTGCTGTGCTCGACCGGGTCGGTCTTCGGCAGGAAGTTCAGCGCCAGCAGCATCAGCAGGATCGTGACGACCTCGACCGAGACCTGCGTCAGCGCAAGGTCGGGGGCCGACAGCCAGGCGAAGCCGAGCGAGATCATCAGCCCGATGATGCCGACGAAGACCAGCAGCACGAGCCGCGTGCGGTGCAGCACCACCGCCGCCGCGCCCGCCATCATCAGCAGCAGCCAGCCGACGAAGACCACCGGCGAGACCGGCACAAGGCCGCGCGTCGCCGGCCCGAGGCTGCCCGTCAGCGCGCCCCAGAGGCCAATGGCCAGCGTCGCCCCGGTGATCGCGGCGGAGTTGCGCGCCATGCTGCCCGACTGCAGCGCCTCGCCGAAGCGCGTGGCCCAGGCCGTGCTGCCCTCCATGAGACGCCAGTAGATCGCCTCGGCATCGGGGAACGGCGAGGCGCGGCGCGGCATCGCGGGCCCGATCGCCAGCAGGAGCAGCAGCCCCCCGGCCAGCGCCACGGCAGAGAGGGCGAGCGCCGGGTTCAGCCCGTGCCAGACGCTGAAATGGACCTCTACCGCCCCACCGGTCACGGCCGAGGCCGCGAGATCGACCACCGGGGCGGCCAGCATCGGCATCAAGCCGACCGCGACGACGCCTAGGACCAGCACCGCCGGGCCAAGCCACAGTCCCGCGCCCGGATCATGCGCCGCCGCTGCCTCGGGCGAGCGCGCCGCGCCGAAGAAGGTGCCCCAGAGGAAGCGGAAGCTGTAGGCGGCCGACAGGATGAAGGCGAGCGTCGAGACCGCGGCGAGGCCCCAGTCGGTGCCGCCCCAGCGAGTGCTCAGCGCCTCGTTGAGCATCAGCTCCTTCGAGATGAACCCGCCGAGCAGCGGCACCCCCGCCATCGAGAGCGACGAGAGCAGCGCAAGAACGAAGGTGATCGGCATCAGCTTTCGCAGCCCGCCCAGTCGCCTGAGGTCACGCTCATGCGCGGCGTGATCGACGATCCCCGCGACCATGAAGAGCGGCGCCTTGAAGAGCGCGTGGTTGAGGATATGCAGCATCGCCGCGGCCGCCGCCGGAACCGTGCCGATGCCGAGGAGCAGCGTGACGAGGCCGAGATGGCTGACCGTGGACCAGGCGAGCAGGGCCTTGAGGTCGGTCTCGGTCAGCGCGAAGGCGGCGCCGAGCAGCATGGTCAGCAGCCCCGCGGTCACGACGATGGCGAACCACTCGGGCGTGCCGGCGAAGACCGGCCAGAGGCGCGCCATGAGGAACAGCCCCGCCTTCACCATCGTCGCGGAATGCAGATAGGCCGAGACCGGCGTCGGCGCCGCCATGGCGCGCGGTAGCCAGAAGTGGAACGGCACCTGCGCCGACTTGGCGAAGGCGCCGGTCAGGATCAGGACCATCGCCGGCACCCGCAGCGGCGAGGCCGCCACCGCCTCGCGCGCCGCGAGGATGTCGCCGATCCGCATGCTGCCCGCGATCTGCCCGAGGATCAGCATCCCCCCGATCATCGCCAGCCCGCCGAGCGCGGTGACGGCGAGCGCCATCCGCGCGCCACGCCGGGCGTCGGGCTCGTGCGCCCAGTAGCCGATCAGCAGGAAGGAGGCGAGCGAGGTCAGCTCCCAGAAGATCAGCAGCAGCAGCACGTTGTCGCTGAGGACAAGGCCCGTCATCGCCCCCTGGAAGAGCAGCAGGAAGGTGAAGAACCGGCCCGCGCCGCCGTCCTCGGGGGCGAGGTAGTAGCGGGCGTAGAGGGTGATGATGAGGCCGATCCCGAGGATCAGCGCCGCGAAGAAGGCCGAGAGCCCGTCCACCCGGAACTCGGCCGCGAGCCCGATCTGGGGAATCCATGCGACGGACTGGGTCACGGCCTCGCCCGCCATCAGCGCGGGCAGGTTCAGCGCAAGCCCGGTCAGCGCGAGGATCGTGGGCACCGCCGTCGCCCAGGCTGCCACCGTGCGCCCGGACCTCGCCATGATCCCGGGCAGCAGCGCGCCGAAGAATGGCAGGAGGGCGATCAGCATAGGCGACATGCGGGCGTCGGCGTCTTTCGTGTCGGCGCCCGGAGGCGGGTCGCGCGGGGGAGGGGCGGGAACAGGCCCTCGCCGGCGCGGGGACACTAGCCGGGGAGCGGGCGGCTGACAACCGCGCGCTCCGGTGCGGGAATGCTCAGCCGGGCACCTCGACCAGGCCGAGCGTGCCGTCGGGCAGCGGCCGCTGAAGCGCGCGGACCGAGGCCCAGGGGGCGGTGAGCCACGCATCCCATTCGGAGGGGGCGATCAGGATCACCGGCATCGCCATCGGGTGGACGTCGGCAACCTCGGCGTTCGGCGGGCAGGTGAGGAAGGCGAAGAGGTCGTCGCTGGTCTGGCCGTCCTTTACCTTGCGGACGGATCGCCAGCCGCGGGTCTCGATGCCAGCAAAGAAGGCCGGCCCGGCGGGTGCGGAGCTGCACGGACGACCAGAGATCTGGCAGGCTGGCGTATTGCAGCGTGACCGGTCCGGGTTGGGTCTCGCAATCCACCGGCCGGGCATCCCCCAGCGGTGCGCGGTCGGCCTCGTCGGCAGACTCGACCAGGACAGCCGTGACGAAGGCGAGGATCGCGGCAGAGCCGACGGACGCAGCCGGAGCAGCTGAGCGGTGACATCCGCGCCATGACTGCTTGAAAGATTGGCAACTGCGGTTACTGACCGTCTTTCCGCTTGGGCAGCCCTGTCGGCTTGTAACTGCAAGTTGATCTGTTACCGTCCGGCTGCGGTTGGTCATGACCTGCCCCCCCGGGGTCCCTCGATCATGACGAGAGTCCTTGGACTTGGTATTGGTCGGTTTCGGGTTGGGCAAGCGCGCCGGGCGCGGAGCTCACGGATTGCTCAAGTGCCCGGCGCGCTTGTGACGGGGCCATTCCGCCG
>NZ_WKKA01000017.1 GCF_009674885.1 Paracoccus sp. S-4012 | reverse complement strand
ACAAGCGCGCCGGGCACTTGAGCAATCCGTGAGCTCCGCGCCCGGCGCGCTTGCCCAACCCGAAACCGACCAATACCAAGTCCAAGGACTCTCGTCATGATCGAGGGACGCCGGGGGGGCAGGTCAAACTGACGGGCGCTCCCCCGGGCCTCCGGCCATGGTCGCCGACCCTGCGCCGTTTCCTGCGCCGGTATTTTGCCCGAGGCCGGGTTGGCGCGGAAGGCGACGCCGCACAAGCGCGACCCGGCAGGGCCTGAGGCATGCTTCACGCGGGGCGAGCGGCTGGATCGCTTGGGTCGGCAGGGGCTGGAGCGCGCCCGTGATCTCACCGCTTCGACGAGGGTCCGGGCGCTCGCCGCCCGTAGGGGGACGATGGCGCCCGGGGCAGGGCCCATTGCTGGCAGTCGTGCCCCGCGGGCATGGTGTAGGAGCGCCGGGCCTTCGGGAAGGTCCGAGCCTGATCATGACGCCACGGCGGGCAGCCTGACGTGGGATTGTCTGTGAGGCGCGCGAGCGTTCCAAGGCTCATGTAACGGCGCGTTACAGCCCATTCGTCGTTGGTCGCCAGCATCAGGGCGCCGACGAGCCGGACGATGGCCGCGTCGTTGGGGAAGATCCCGATGACGTCTGACCTCCGCTTGACCTCGCGGTTGACCCGCTCGAGTGGGTTCGTCGACGCGATCGGCGCCCAGTGCTCGCGCGGGAACGACATGTAGGCCAGGACATCGTCGCGGGAGGCGTCCATGAGAGCGACGAGCTTCTCGTTCTTCTCGCGTAGGGCGTCGGCTACGGTGTCCCACTGAGCCTCGGCTTCCCGTCTTCAGCATAGCCGCAACCGCCGCGCGCGGCTTGGCGGGGGCGTGCCCGAAGGCGTTCCGGAGCCAATGAATCCGGTACGTTTGATGCGTGGCGTCGACCCGGCGAGCTGCCGCGCGCCGGCCCTTGTGGTCGTCGGCGAGCCGGCTGGCGACAGGGAGGGCGGATAAGCCGGCGTGGCGGCTCCCGCTCCGGGCGCTGGAACAGGCATGCTGAAGAAAGGCTGGGACGTTACACACCCTCTATACGGTGTCGCGCAGCAAACAACGGAGACCTCATGGCTGGATCGCATGCTGGCGCGCAAGCCCCGGCTGCTTGTCGCCACGCTCTGGCCAACAGGATGGTCCGGGGCTGCGGGCGATGATGACGTAACGGCGCTGCTCATGCTGCCTTCCTCTTTCGAGAAGTAATCAGCGATTGCACAGAGGCGCCAGCCCTTTATGATTGCGTGACTTAGACCGCATTCTCCGCGACGGCCCGCTGCAGCCAGTTCTCGTGCAGCTGCTGCACCCCCTCGGCCAGCGGGATGCGCGCCCGCCAGCCCAGTGCCGCAAGCGCCGAAGTGTCGAGCTTCTTGCGCGGCGTGCCATCGGGCATCGAGCGATCATAGACGATCTCGCCGCGGAAGCCGGTGATCCGGGCGACCAGTTCCGCCAGGGCGCGGATCGAGAGTTCCTCCTGCGAGCCGACATTCAGGATCTCGCCGCCATGACAGTGTCGGGCCGCGAAGAGGCAGGCATCGGCGAGGTCGTCCGCATGCAGGAACTCGCGCATCGGGGTGCCGCTGCCCCAGACCGTCACCGTGGCGGCTCCCAGCCGCCGCGCGTCCGAGAACTTGCGCACCAGTGCGGGCAGGACATGCGAGGTTTCGAGGTCGAAATTGTCGTTGGGGCCATAGAGGTTGCTGGGCATCAGCGAGACGAAGGGATCGCCATACTGGCGGGCATAGGCCTGCGCCATCTTGACCGCGGCGATCTTGGCGATGGCATAGCCCTCATTTGTCGGTTCCAGCGGCCCGGTGAGCAGCGCGCTTTCCGGGATCGGCTGCGGCGCCTCGCGCGGGTAGATGCAGCTTGAACCCAGCACCACCACCTTCTCGCAGCCGATCCTGTGCGCGGCGGCCAGGAGGTTGGCGTTGATCATCACGTTCTCATAGAGGAAATCGGCCGGCGCCACGCTGTTGGCGAGGATTCCGCCGACCTTGCCGGCCGCGATGAACATGATCTGCGGTCGGTGCCGTTGCAGCCAGGCCTCGACATCCGCCTGCCGGAGAAGGTCGAGCTCAGCCCGCGAGGCCGTCAGCACCCGGCAGCCTTCCCGCGCCAGCCGCCGCACGATCGCCGATCCGACGAGGCCGCGATGACCGGCCACGAAGACCGTCTTCCCGGCGAGCGGGGACGGCGCCCCCACGGCGATCACCAGCCGATCCGCAGGTTGCTGTCGGCCACGGCCTTCGCCGCGGCGAGATCGGCCGTCACCATCTCGGAGACCAGGTCCTCGAAGCTGGTCGTCGGCTCCCAGCCCAGCCGCTCCCGCGCCCGGCGGGAATCGCCGAGCAGGAACTCGACCTCGGTCGGCCGGAAATAGGCCGGATCGACCTGGATCAGCTCGGCTCCGGTGCGCGCGCAGCGGCCGACCTCGTCGAGACCCTTGCCCTGCCAGTCGATCGACCGCCCGACCACGGCAAAGGCGCGGTCGACGAACTCGCGCACCGTATGCGTCTCGCCCGTCGCCAGCACGAAGTCCTCCGGCGCGTCCTGCTGGAGGATGCGCCACATGCCGTCGACATAGTCGCGCGCATGGCCCCAGTCGCGGCACGCATCGAGGTTGCCCAGTTGCAGCCGGGTCTGGAAGCCGCATTCGATCGCGGCGACGGCGCGGGTGATCTTGCGCGTGACGAAGGTCTCGCCGCGGACCGGGCTCTCATGGTTGAAGAGGATACCGTTCGAGGCGTGCATCCCGTAGGCCTCGCGGTAGTTCACCGTGATCCAGTAGGCATAGAGCTTGGCCGCCGCATAGGGGCTGCGCGGGCGGAACGGGGTGCTCTCGCTCTGCGGCCCGACGACGCTGTTGCCGAACAGCTCCGACGTCGAGGCCTGGTAGAAGCGGCACGTCCCGGCGAGGCCGAGGATGCGGATCGCCTCGAGGACGCGCAGGGTGCCAAGGGCATCCACATTGGCCGTGTATTCGGGCGTCTCGAAGCTGACCTGCACGTGGCTCTGGGCGCCGAGATTGTAGATCTCGTCGGGCTGAACCTCCTGGATGATCCGTATCAGGTTGGTGGCGTCGGTCAGATCGCCATAATGCAGGAAGAAGCGCGTCGGCCCGTCCTTCGGGTTCTGATACAGGTGATCGATGCGCCCGGTGTTGAAGGAGGACGACCTCCGCTTCACCCCGTGGACGATATAGCCCTTCGCCAGAAGATGCTCACTCAAATAGGCGCCATCCTGACCGGTGGTGCCGATGATCAATGCAATACGGTCCGTCATGGACGATCCTTGATTCCCTGAGCTGCGCCGTGACCAGCCCGAAGCGCGGCGGCGACCCGGAAGGGCCCATGCGATCCTTGCAGAGGCTTGCCGAGAACGGGCGACGGCAATCCGAGGAAGCCCTGCCCCTTTCAGCCGAGGGCGCCTGTCCGAAGGGATGATCGCTTGACCCCGACGCGGGCAGTCTGCGCCCCGCGCTGCAATGCGGGCCATCGGGCCAAGCGCGCCGGAACCTTCGCGGCAGGCCGGGGCGCGGCGGCGCCTCGCACCGGCTGTCGCCTCCTACGCCGTTTGATCGCCCCTTACCTCCTTCGAGGCAGGCTTCAGACCGCCACACGACCATTGCGTAAGCGCCTTGCCCGCAGATAACCCCGGGCGCGCCCCCGCCCTACGCCGTTAGCCGCCTGTGCGCGATGGAACCCGCATTGTAGGCTCGCCGGGGAGTGCAACGAGACGGAAAGCCGCGGCAGCATGTTGGATCGGGGACCAGGCGACGGCCCGAATGCGTGCGTTCACGACGCCTCGCCGGCAGTCGCCTTGGCCGCGGTCCGGGATTTCAGCGGCCCGGTGCTCGTCGATCTCGACGAGACGCTCTACCTGCGAAACTCGACCGAGGATTTCATCGACACGGCGCGGCCTGCACTGGCTGCGTATCTGCTGCTGAAACTGCTCGATGTCCTGCGGCCATGGCTGCTGACGGGGCCGGGCACCCGCGATGTCTGGCGGGTGCGTGCGGTCCTACTGGCTTTTCCCTGGGTGCTGCCCCTGTGGCGCCGCCGGGCAGCGGCCCTCGCCCGCGGCGCGACCAACATCGCCCTCAGCGAGGCCCTCGAGGCCCGCCGCGAGCCGCCCGTGATCGTGACCTTGGGCTTCAGGCCCATCGTTGCGCCGCTTCTGGCGGCGATGGGGTTCGGGGGCGCGCGCATCGTCTCGGCGCGGCTCTGGAACGCGGCCGACCGGCGCGGCGGAAAGCTGGGGTTCCTGCGGCGGGAACTGGACCATGCGGCGCTGCGGGGAAGCCTCTGCGTGACGGATTCGCTGGAGGACATGCCCGTTCTCGACGCCTGCGCGCTTCCGCTGCGGACCGTCTGGCCGGAGGCGCGGTTCCATCCCGCCTTCGCCGACCTCTATCTGCCGGGGCGGTATCTCACGCGGATCAAGCGGCCGAACAAGCACTACATCCGGCGCAGCATCCTGCAGGACGATTTCGCGCTGTGGGTGCTGTGCTCAGTCTGGCTGGCGCCGCTGCCGCTGCTGCACATCGCGGGACTTCTCTGCCTGCTCGTCTCGTTCTGGGCGATCTACGAGCAGGGCTATGTCGACAACGACCGCATCGCCGCCAGATTCGAGGCCGACCCGCGGTTGAGCGAAACCTGGGGCGTGATCCCCGTCGCCACCCCGAGCGTGGCGCCCTGGCTCTGGGCTGGCGCTGCGGGCTTCGCGGGCCTCGCCCTGATCGGCGGTTGGAGCCTGCCCGATCCGCTCAGCGCCGCGATCTGGGCCGGCGTCCTGCTTGCGACGGCGCTCTGCTTCCGCCTCTTCAACCGGCTCGACAAGTCCACGCGGATCTGGCCCTACGGCCCGCTTCAGCTCGCCCGCTGCGCCGCCTTCGCGGCCGTGGTGCCGCTGGTCCCCATGGCGCCCGCGGCCATCGGCGCGCATGTGGTCGAGAAATGGGTGCCCTACATCGTCTATCGCCGCGGCGGCGGTGCGGCATGGGATCTTCCGCTGCACCTGATGCGGCTCGGCTTCTTTCTCGCGCTGATCCTCCTCATCGCCGCCACCCAGGGACTCGGCGTCCTGATCGAGGCACCCACGCTCGCCTTCCTCGCCTTCACGCTCTTCAAGGCCCGCCGCGAGATCCGGTCGGCCCTTGCCAGAGCACGATGGATCACCCGCGCCGATCGCGCTTCCGCGGGGCACCGCCAGACCGTCGTCACAGACCGGACAGGAGCCAGATGACCCTCCACGCCAAACCCGACCCTGCGGCTGCCACGGTCTGCGAGGGACCGGCGGATCTGCCGGTCATGGACGAATGGCGCATCGCCGGGCGAGAACTCGTGGCGCGCCATTCCGGGGAACTCGACGGGCTCATCGACACGGTCGAGCGCCTTGTCGCCACCGGGGACTTCGCCCATGCCGCCGCCGCGGCACAGGTAGCGGCGAACCACGCCGTCATGTGGCATTCAGGCCGTTTCGCCAGCCATCGGCTGGAGGCGGCGATCCGGCGGCTGGGACATTCCGCACTGCCGGGGATCGGGACGCGGCGACCCCGGATGCGGCAGAGCACGGGCATGAATGTTCTTCACGTCGCCAGCCGGGTGGCCGGGATCGGGGGCGGTTCCCGCATGATCTGGCGGTGGATCGGTCGCGACCGGGCCAACCGGCACTCGCTGGCGCTCACCCGCCAGATCGATGCCGTGCCGGCGCGATTGCGCGATGCGGTGGCGGAAAGCGGCGGCCGGATTGCCCGCATCAACTTCTCGCTGGGCGGCCTCCTAGGCTGGGCGCGGCGGCTGCAGGCCGCGCTCGCGGAAGCCGACATCGTTGTGCTGCATGCCGACAATTTCGACATCGTGCCCGTCCTCGCGCTCGCCGGGATGGAGCGCCGGCCACCGGTCCTGCTCCTCAACCACTCCGATCATGTGCTGTGGCTCGGCGCGGGCTTCGCCGATCTCGTCGTCAACACACGCCGCTCGGGCCTTGAACTCTGCGTCGCGCGACGGGGTATCCCGCGCGAGCGGAACGCGCTGATGCCGCTCTGCCTCGAGCCGATGCCAAGAACGCTTTCGCGCGTCGAGGCCAAACGGATACTCGGCCTTCCCGAGGACAGCGTGGTGCTGCTGACCATAGCCCGCGCCGTGAAATACCGGGCGCTGGGCGGCGCGAGTTTCGCCGACACGCTCGTGCCCGTCCTCCGTGACGACCCACGCGTCCACCTCGTCGCCGTCGGCCCCGGAGGCGCGGTGGACTGGAGCGCGGCGATGGCGGCGGTGCCCGGGCGCATCCACCTGCATCCCGAGCGGCCGGACACCGCGACGTTCTTCCAGGCCGCCGACATCTACATCGACTCGTTCCCGTTCCCGTCGATCACCTCGCTTTTCGAGGCCGGCCTGTTCGGCCTGCCGTTGGTCTCGTTCTATCCGTTCGGTCCTGGCTGCGAGGTGATGGGCGCCGACTCACCCGGCATCGACGGGGTTCTCGTTCGCTGCGAGAGCGCCTCCGCCTATCGGGCCGAGTTGAACAGGCTGCTGGCCGCCCCCTCGCGCCGGGTCGCGGTGGGCGAGCGGACCAGGGCCAACATCGAGGCGACCAATATCGGCGAGGGCTGGCTTCGCGCGCTCGAGGCTGTCTACGACCGCGCCCTTGCTCTTCCCCCGCGCGCGCCGGGGGCCGGGTGCGACACACCCCGGCTGACCGACCTCGACGCCTTCCTGCCGTTCGTCTTCGGACATCTGGACCACGGACAAACCCCCGAGGTGCGGATGGCCTGCGCCACCGAGGCCGACCTCAGGCTCTTTCCCATTGCCGTGCGCTTGCAGACATGGCTGGGTCTCGCGCGCCGCCGGGGCTTCGTCTTCCGCAAGACTTCGCAGGCCTGGCGCTACCTGCTGCCGGAGTGGCTGACCGGCCGCCTGAAAGGACTTTCGAGGACATGGAGATGACCCGTGAACGCCACTGACCGGACCCCGCTGCCTTCCGGGCCCATGACGGTTCTTTTCTGCGCCAATCCCGGTTACTTCCAGCACCTCGCTGCGGCCGCCCGCTCGGTGGCCGATACGAGTCCCGGATCGGCCGTCGACTTCCACGTCCTCACCTGCGATTCCGATGCCGAGGCGGAGCGGAAGCTGCGGGACAGCCTTTCCGATGATCGCCTTTCGCTGACGATCCACCGCGTGGGCGACGCGCGCCTCAACGACTTCTTCGTCGACAAGTTCATGTCGAAGGAATGCTATCTGCGGATCTTCGCCCCCGAGGTTCTCTCATCCGATCTCGACCGGGTGCTCTACCTCGATTGCGACCTCGTCGTGCTGGACGATCTGCGGCCGCTCTGGGAAAGTGCGCTCGGGGGCAAGGCGGTCGGCGCCGCACCGGACTATCCGCGCCTGCCGTCGGTCATTTCGCCCACCCGCCGGCGCCAGCTCGGCATCCCGCTCGACCAGGTTTACGTGAATTCCGGCGTCCTGCTGATCGACTTGGTGCGGTGGCGCAAGCTCGGGCTGACGCGCAGGATTCTCGATTATGTCGAGACCATGGGCCCGGCGCTCGAATTCTACGACCAGGACGCCATCAATGCCGTTCTTTCGGACGAGCTGTTCCTGCTCGACTGCCGCTGGAACCTTCAGGCGCGGATGTATGCCTGCGGACGACAGGCCTTCCCGCTGGAGTTCGAGGCCACGCGCGAGGCCCGGCGCCGGCCGGCGATCCTGCACTACACGGGGTCCGAGAAGCCTTGGCTGTTCCGCTCGCGGATCCCGCGGAAGGGCGATTATTTCGCCGCGCTGAGCAGGACGCAATGGGCCGGCGCCCTGCCCCGCGTACAGGGTTCGGCGCAGCGGCTCGAGTTCCGCTTCGGCCGGATGCTGGCGCTGATGGGGTTCGATTACATGCAGGCTGCCCACTACCTGCGTCGCCTCGGGGGATTGGTGACGCGCAGGACCGCGCGCCGCGTGACCGGGTCGGGTCCGCGTCCCGCGCCGTGACACTGCAGCGCTCATCCGAATGGCCAAGTCCCTGTGATGCGGCCGCCGGTATAACCTCGAGGTCACATCGCATGGGACGGGCAACGAACATGGGCAGCATGAGTCACTCCGGGACGGCAGGCGGGCCTCGCAGCGAGGTTCCGTGGATCAATCTGCTCGGCATGCGGCTCTCGGCGCTCGACCTCGACCGCGCCGTGGACCGCGTCCTGGCGGCGGTCGAACGGCGCGAAGGGGGCTATGTCTGCATCCGCGACGCCCATGGCGTGGTGAAGTGCCATCATGACCCCGCGCTGCGGGCGGTCCACAACAACGCCCTTCTGGTGACGCCGGACGGGATGCCCCTCGTCTGGGCCCTGCGGCTCGCGGGTCATCGCGAGGCGGATCGCGTCTACGGGCCGGACCTGATGCTCGCCCTGTTCGACCGGGGACGGGATCACGGGCTGCGTCACTTCCTCTACGGCGCGACGCCCGAGACCCTCGACCTGCTGGAGGCGCGGCTTCTGGCGCAATTCCCCGGCACGCAGATCGCCGGCCGCCACGCTCCCCCGTTCCGCGCCCTGACCGAGGCCGAGCGGAGCGATGTGGCCGCGCAGATCAACGCCTCCGGCGCGGACATAGTCTGGGTCGGGCTGGGAACGCCGAAGCAGGAGCTGTGGATGGCCGAGATGCAGCCGCTTCTGCCGTCAGCGGTGCTGATCGGGGTGGGGGCGGCTTTCGACTTCCATGCCGGCGGGAAGCGCCAGGCGCCCCGCTTCATCCAGCGCAGCGGCCTCGAATGGCTGTTCCGCCTCGCCTCCGAGCCGCGGCGCCTCTGGCGGCGCTACGCGGTCACGGTGCCGAGCTTCATGCTGCTCTGCGCCTGCCAGGCGCTTCGGTTGCGCAGCTTCCCCGTGCCGCCCGCCCCCGACGCGCCGCAGCGCGCAGCGCCGGAGGGGCCGGCGATGGGGGTCTGACAAAGCCGCCCGTCGCTGGACCTTCCATCCGGTCGGGTGTTCAGATGGTCTCCATGACCACCCTGCCCGAGCCCGACATCACCGAGTGGATCAACAGCCCGCCCCTGACTCTGGCGGGACTGCGAGGCAAAGTGGTGGCGCTGCACACGTTCCAGATGCTCTGTCCGGGTTGCGTCAACCGCTCGCTGCCGCAGATGCAGCAGGTTCATTCGATGCGGATGCCGGATCTCGCCGTAATCGGGATCCACACCGTCTTCGAGCATCACGAGGTGATGACGCCCGCGGCGCTGAAGGTCTTCCTGTCCGAATACCGCCTGACCTTCCCGGTCGGCATCGACCGCCCCCGCGAGGACGGGTTCATGCCCGTCACCATGCGCGAATGGGGATTGCAGGGCACGCCCACGACGCTGCTTCTCGACCGCGAGGGGCGGTTGCGGCACCACGCTCTCGGGGCCGAGGCCGACCTTGTGCTGGGCCTGAGGATCGGCGCGCTGCTGGGCGAGGCGCCGAACGCCGCCGCAACCGGACCCTCCTGCACGACCCACGGCTGAGCCTCGCCGGGTCGAGGCCGGTCTGCTGAGCGGAACCTCGGCCGCGTCCCCCTCGCCCACCCGCCGATCTCGCAAGACAGCATTGCGGCCGCGGCTGGAGCGCAGTGGTCACGCGTGACGTGGCGCCATGGAGGGTGGGGGTGGGCGGGCGGTCCGCCGCCGCTTTCCTGAGGGGATTGCCGCGCGGATTGAACCCAAGCCGTGAGCGCGAAGATCGAGCTGCGCGGCTCCGCCTTCACCCCGGCCGCCGCGACGCCCGCTCGGGAAAGGTCCGTGCCGCGTCGATGTCGGGCCGTGCCGCCAGGTCGGCGCGGCGGGTCGTCTCCGGCGCGAGTTCGCCCAGCGCCTCGTGATGCGACAGGAACACGCGGCCGGTGAGGTGGCGCAGGAAGTCGCTGCGCGCGAGGCGGTCCATCACCGGGCCCTTCACCTCCGAGAAATGGAGCTTGACGCCCGCATCGCCCAACCGGTGCATGATCAGCTCGAGGCTCTCGAGCGCGCTTGCGTCGATGCCGTTCACGGCGGCGCAGTCGAGGACGACGTGGCGGACCTGCGGGCGCTCGGCCACCGCCCGCTGCACGATGTCCTCGATCGCACGGGCGTTCGCGAAATAGAGGCTCTCGTCGATGCGCAGGCTCAGCACCTCGGGCGCGCAGACGACGTCGTGGCGCAGGACGTTGCGGAAATGCTGGGTGCCGGGGATCTGGCCGACGACTGCGACATGCGGGCGCGAGGTGCGCCAGAGGTGCAGCAGCACCGACAGCGCAACCCCCGTGACGATGCCCGGCTCGACGCCGAAGCCCAGCGTCACGAGGATGGTCCCGGCCATCGCGGCGAAGTCGAACCGCGAGAAGGCCCAGGTCCGCCGCAGCGCGCCCAGGTCAACGAGGCTGAGGACGGCGACGATGATGGTGGCGGCGAGCACCGCGATCGGAAGGTGGAAGAGGAGCGGGGTCAGAAACAGCGACGCGAGCGCTATGCCCGCGGCCGTGTAGGCGCCCGCCGCCGGGGTTTCCGCACCGGCGTCGAAGTTCACGATCGACCGCGCGAAGCCGCCGGTCACCGGGTAGCCGCCCGAGAACGCCGCCGCGAGGTTGGCGGCGCCGAGGCCGATCAACTCCTGATCCGGCCGGATCGACTGCCGCCGCTTCGCCGCGAGCGTCTGCGCGACCGAGACGGATTCGGCAAAGCCGATGATCGAGATGAGGAACGCCGCCGGCAGCAGCGCGGTCCAGAGGGACAGGTCGAGCGGCGGCAGCGACAGGGCGGGCAGCCCCTGCGGCACCTCGCCCACGACCGCGACCCCGCGCGCCTCGAGGCCGAACCCGACCACGGCGAGGATCGAGATGGCAATCGCGACCACCGGCCCGGTCCGCGCCAGCAGGGCGGCCGCGCCGGAGGACAACCCGAGCCGCCGGAGCGCCGGCCCGAGGCCGGTGCGGGACCAGAAGAGGAAACCCGTCGCCGCGACCCCGACGACGAGCGTCGGCAGATTGGTCTCGGGCAGCCCCCGGGCGAGCGCCCGCCCTACCTCCAACAGCGTGTGCCCCCCCGCCCGCACGCCGAGGATATGCTGCAGCTGGCTCGCGGCGATCAGCAGGCCGGAGGCGGCGATGAACCCGGAGATGACCGGGTGCGACAGCAGGTTCGCGATGAAGCCGAGGCGGAACGCCCCCATGACAAGCAGAATCAGCCCGGAAAGCAGCGCGAGGATCAGCGCGGCGGTGACATATTCCGCGCTTCCGGGCGCCGCCACCGCCTCGGCCGCGGTCGCGGTCATCAGCGAGACCACCGCCACCGGGCCGACCGCAAGCGTGCTGCTGGTCCCGAAAAGCGCATAGGCGACCAGCGGCAGGATCGAGGCATAGAGCCCGACCACCGGCGGCAGGCCAGCCAGCATCGCATAGGCCAGCGATTGCGGGATCAGCATGATCGTCACGATCGCCGCCGCCAGCCCGTCGCTGAGGAACGCCCGCCGGTCGTAGCGGCGACCCCAGTCGAGGACGGGCAGATATGATGCCAGCCGGCCCGCCGCCCCGGCTCTCCGCATGGTCATGCCCCGGCGCTCAGAAACGGTTAACGGGCAGCTTCAGGTAGACGCGGCCGTCGTCCTCCGCAGCGGGCAGTCGTCCTCCGCGCAGGTTGATCTGCAGCGCTGCGAGGATGCGGTCGGGCAGCGGCAGGGTGGCGTCACGCTCGTCGCGGCGCTTGATCCAGTCCTCGCGCCGGGTGCCGTCCCTCACATGCTGGTTTCCCGCCTTGTGCTCGCCCACCGTCGCCTCCCATTCGGGCTCGTCGCGGCTGTCGGTGCCGTAGTCATGGCCGACGAAGAGGCGCGTCTCGGGCGGCAAGGCGAGGATCTCCTGGATCGAGGACCAGAGCTGGCCGCTGTCGCCGCCCGGAAAATCGGCGCGCGAGGTGCCGACATCGGGCTGCATCAGCGTGTCGTGGGTGAAGGCCGCATCGCCGCAGACATAGGTGATCGAGCCCGGCGTGTGGCCGGGCGACAGCATCACCCGCATCTCAAGCGCGCCGATACGGAAGCTCTCGCCCTCGGCGAACAGGCGGTCGAAGTCCCGCTTCGGATCGAAGACGCCGGGCATGTTGTAGATCTCCGCCCAGATCTCCGCGATATCGCGCACCTTCTCGCCGATGGCGTTCGGCGCGCCGGTGCGCGCCTTCAGCTGCGCGGAGGCCATGACGTGATCGGCATGCGGATGGGTGTCGAGCACCCATTCGACGCTCAGCCCATGCTCGGCCACGAGGCCGAGCACCTGATCCATGCTCTCGGTCGAGAAGCGGTAATGCCTGGGATCGAAGTCCCAGGCCACGTCGATCAGCGCCGCCTTCTTCGTGATGGGATCGGCGCAGACATATTGGATCGAGCCGGTGTTCGGCTCATAGACGCCCCAGACATCCGGGCTGCCCTCCCCGCGCGAGGCCGAGTGCCGGACAATCCGTTGTTTCAGCTTCGGTCTGCTCATGACGTCGCTCCCTGCGAGGCGAGGACATTGATGAACCGGGCGCGGGCGCCAGACCAGAGGCCGGTCAGCATCGCCGGCAGAAAGACCAGCGTGCCCGGCGCCACCCGCCCGGCACGATTTCTCTGCGAGACATCGGAACGATCCTTCGCAGAAGGATCGGCGTTGGCCGGTTCGCGCGGGCAAATATCAGACATACGAACCCTGATGGCCCGCTCTGCGAGGCATTCGGCAAGGACGACTGACGCCTTACACACCGCTCGCGCGCAGTTCCGCCCCGAGCGCCTGCAGCCGCAGCCAGGCTTCGTATCGCGCGTCGTGAAGGCCGCGGGTCGGGGCATCCGGCTCGTGGACCGCCCCGCGCCGGGTCACGGCCTCCATCGCCCTGCCCGCATCGGGATGCAGCCCTCCGGCAACCGCGCCGAGGATCGCCGCGCCGAGCAGCACCGGCTCGGGGCAGGCGGTGGCGTTCACGGGGCGGCCGGTCGCGTCGGCGAGAAGCTGGCGGACCAGCCGGAGATTGCCCGCCCCGCCGCTGATGACGATGCGCCGGGTGGGCGCGCCGGCCGCGTCCTGCGCCTCGACGATCTGGCGCAGCCCGTAGCCGAGACCGCAGATCCCGGCGACGTAGAGGGCCACGAGGCCCGCCTCATCGCGCTCCATGCCCAGCCCGGCAATGATCGCGCGGGCACCCGGATCGGCGAGGGGGGGGCGCGGTTGCCGAGGTATTCGGGGACCACATGCAGACCCTTGGCGAGCGCCACTGGCACGGGGGCGGCGGCGGCCAGATCGGCCAGATGCGCGGGCAGCGCGAGCCCGCGTTCGGCCGCACGAACGGCGGCCTCCGCCGATGCCGGATGCGACAGCAGGAGCTGCTCGATCGCCGCGCCCGCCGCCGACTGCCCGCCCTCGTTCAGGCAGAGGCCCGGCACCATCACCGAGAAATACGGTCCCCAGACGCCCGGCACGAAGACCGGCGCCTCGGTCGAGGTCATGGTGCAGGACGAGGTGCCGAACACATAGCCGAGGTTGCCCGCCGGATCGCCGTCCAGCCCGACCGTCCCCAGCCCGCCCGCATGGGCGTCGATGATCCCCGCCCCGACCGGCGTGCCGGGCGCGAGCCCCAGTTCCGCCGCCGCGCGAGGCGTCAGCCCCGCGCCGAGCGCGGTGCCCGGATCGGCGACCTCAAGGCCGATGCGGGCAAAGCCCTCATCCGCCAGCTCACCCAGCCCGATCGCCCGGAAATATCCCGCATCCCAGCGGGACTCATGGGCCAGATAGGTCCATTTGCAGGTGAGCGTGCAGGTCGAGCGGGTCAGCGCTCCCGTCGCCCGCCAGGTCAGGAAATCGGCGAGGTCCATGAACTGCCATGCCTCGGCGAAGACGCGGGGCCGGTGCTGTTTCAGCCACAGCAGCTTCGGCGTCTGCATCTCCGGCGAGATGCGCCCGCCGACATAGCGCAGCACGTCGTGGCCGCCTTCGTTGATCCGTTCGGCCTGAGCGGTCGCGCGGTGGTCCATCCAGACGATGATGTCGCGGGCCGGGTCTTCCGACGGGCCGACCGGCAGCGATGCGCCCCCCTGCCCCAGCACCACTAGCGAGCAGGTCGCGTCGAAGCCGAGCCCCGCGACGGAGGCCACCGTGATGCCCGCCTCCGCCATCGCCTGCCGGACGGCGGCGCAGACGGCGGCCCAGATGTCCGCGCTCGACTGCTCGACCATGCCGCCGGGCTCGTGCCAGATGCGGATGTCGTGCCTTGCCGCCGCGAGCATCTCGCCCGTGGCGTCGAAAACCCCCGCCCGCGCGCTGCCGGTGCCGACATCGACGCCGATCAGGTGCCGCGCCTCAGGCGCCATAGGGGACCCAGATCGTCTTGACCTGCTGCGCCTCCTCGGCCAGCCGCAACAGCCGCGCGGGCGGCAGCGCGGCCCAGTCAGCGACCCCGTGCCGCCGCACCGGCTTGAGATTGCCTGCCGAAGCCTCCTCGAGCCGTCGGGTCAGCGCCGAGGCACCCTGATGCCACAACGCGTCCACCTCGTCATGCAGCGCCAGCACCGGGGCAAGCTCGGCCGGGTCGCCGGAGATCAGGTTGACGACGCCGCCCGGCACGTCCGAGCTGTCGCAGAGCTGCGCGAAATCGCCCGCCAGCCAGGCCTGATCCGGCGAGGGCACCGCCACCACGCGGTTGCCCATGGCAATCAGCGCGCCGATCAGCGTCACCATCCCCAGCAGCGGCTGCGCCTCGGGACAGACCAGGCCGACCACGCCCCGGGGCTCGTTCATGGCGAGCGTGACGTGGCGGGCGCGGGTGGACTGGACCGCGCCCGCGAGCTTGTCCGCGAGGCCCGCAAGCTGCGTCAGCCGGTCGATGGCGGCGTCGGCCTCGGCCAGCGCGGCGGCCTCGGCGCTGCCGGTCAGGGTCAGCGCATGGGCGAAGGTCTCGCGCCGCCGGGCCATGTTCTCGGCCATGAACCAGACCACCTGCGAGCGGTTGTGCCCGGCCTGCGCCGACCAGCCCTGCGCCTTGACCGCTGCCTCGACCGCGTTGCGGATGTCCTTGCGATTTCCGAGCGCCGCCGCCCCGAAGACGCCGCCCGACCCGCGCAGCGCGTAGCTGCCGCCGCCATCCGCGCGGACCTGCCTGCCGCCGACATAGAGCTTCAGCGTGCGGTCGAGCGCGGGCTCGCTGTTGCCCGCCCGCGCTGCCTCCGCCACGGGCGCGGGGGCGAAATCCACCCGCGCCTGCGGCTCGGGCGGCGCCTCGGCCCCGGATTCCCGCAGATAGGCGCGCATCCCCGCGGCGCCGCCCTCGCGGCCGAAGCCGCTCTCCTTCATGCCGCCGAAGGGGGCGGCGGCGTCGAACATGTTGGTGCCGTTGATCCAGACCACGCCCGCGCGCACCTTCGCGGCAAGGTCCATCGCCACGTCGAGGTTCTGCGACCAGACCGAGGCGGCGAGGCCGTAGGCGGTGTTGTTGGCAAGCTCCGCGGCCTCCGCAGGCGTGCGGAAGGTGGTCAGCGTGGCGACCGGCCCGAAGATCTCCACCGTCTGCAGCGTCGAGGCGGAATGCGCCCCGGTGACGAAGCCCGGCGCGTGGAAATGCCCCGTCCCCGGCAGGTCGCCCGGCGCACTGTGCAGGACCGCGCCCTCGGCGGCGCCGGTCGCCAGCAGGTCCGCGATGCGGCTATGCTGCTCGGCCGACACGATCGCGCCGATATCGGTGGACTTGTCCAGCGGATCGCCGACCCGCAGCGTTGCCAGCCGCTCCTTCAGCCGCTCCTGGAACCGTTCCGCAATGCCCTCCTGCACGAAGAGCCGCGAGCCCGCGCAGCAGACCTGACCGCCGTTGAACCAGATGCCGTCAACCACCCCCTCGACCGCGGCCTCGAGGTCGGCATCGGCGAAGACCACGAAGGGCGACTTGCCGCCCAGTTCCAGTGTCAGCGACTTGCCCTGCCCGGCGGTTGCGCGGCGGATCGCGCGGCCGACCTCGGTCGAGCCGGTGAAGGCGACCTTGTCCACGCCCTCATGCGCGACGAGCGCCGCCCCGGTCTCGCCCGCGCCGGTGACGATGTTCAGCACCCCGGGCGGCAGGCCGACCTCCGTGCAGATTTCCGCGAAGGCGAGCGCCGTCAGCGGCGTCTGCTCGGCCGGTTTCAGCACCACGGTGTTGCCCGCCGCGAGGGCCGGGGCCACCTTCCACGACAGCATCAGCAGCGGGAAGTTCCACGGGATCACCTGCGCGCAGACGCCGACCGGCTCATGACCGGGAAACAGCGCCTCGATATTCGCGGCCATCCCGGCGTGATAGTGGAAGTGCCGCGCGACCAGCGGGATGTCGATGTCGCGGCTCTCGCGGATCGGCTTGCCGTTGTCGATGGTCTCCAGCACCGACAGGAACCGCTCGCGCTTCTGGACGGCCCGCGCGAGCGCATAGAGGTAGCGCGCGCGGGTCTGTGGCGTCTGCCGCTGCCATGCTGGCAGCGCTGCGCGGGCGGCCGCCACGGCGGCCTCCACATCGGCGGCCGTCCCCGCGCTGACCGAAGGCAGCGCCGCATGGGTCGCCGGGTTCTCGACCGGGATCGCGCCCTCCGCCTCGTGCGGGGTGAAGCGGCCGTCGATGAACTGGCCGAAGCCCTCGCGATGGCTGTCGAGCCACGCCTGCACCGCCTCGCTGCTTTCGGGCGAAGGGCCATAGTCGAGGCTGTCCAGGATCTGGCGGATGGTCATGGCTGGACCTCAGGCGACAGGATGGTGGGACCGGGCCGAGTAGCGGCCGGTGACATGGTGTTGCAACTGCCGCTCGATGTCGGCCAACAGCGAACTCGCGCCGAAGCGGAAGCGGTCGGGCTCCATGGCCTCGCGGCCAAGTTCCTCGCGGATCAGAGACAGCCAGGCGGTCGCCTCCTTGGCGGTGCGGATGCCGCCCGCGGGCTTGAAGCCGACCGTATGGCCGGAGCGTGCGCCATAGTCGCGGATCGCCCGCAGCATGACCAGCGCCACCGGCAGGGTCGCGTTCTCGGTCTCCTTGCCGGTCGAGGTCTTGATGAAATCCGCCCCCGCCTGCATCGCCACCATGGAGGCGGCATAGACGGTGGTGAGTGTCCCAAGTTCGCCGGTGGCGAGGATCGTCTTCAGATGCGCCGCGCCGCAGGCCTCGCGCATGGCGGCGACCTCGTCGTAGAGCGCCGACCAGTGGCCGCGCAGCGCGTGCTCGCGCGTGATGACGATGTCGATCTCCTCGGCGCCCTGATCCACGGCATAGCGGATCTCGGCCAGCCGCAACGGCAGCGGCATCAGCCCGGCCGGGAAGCCGGTCGCGACCGAGGCGACGGGGATGCCCGACCCCTCGAGCGCCGCAACCGCGGAGGCGACCATCGTGGGATAGACGCAGACGGCGGCGGTGGTGATGCGCTCGTCGGCCAGTCCCAGAGCGGCCTGGATGTCGGGCCGGATTGGCTGCCGCGCCTTGCCGCAGAGGCGCGCAACGCGCTCGGCGGTGTCGTCGCCCGCGAGCGTGGTCAGGTCCATGCAGCGGATCGCATGGACCAGCCAAGCGGCCTGATGATCCTTCTTGACGCTGCGCCGGGGGCCAATCTGCCCGGCCCGCCGCTCGGCGGCGGAGCGGTTGACCGCCACCGCCTCGAACCAGTCGGGGGCGAGCGCCATGCCGGGGTTGCGGTCGTTCATTTGTGCGCCTCGCAGAACCCGGCGAACTCGTCGGCGGTCGCATAGGATTTCTGGGTGCCGCGGCGGGTGATCGACTGCGCGGCATAGCGCGCGCCCTGCCCCAGTGCCTCGGCCGCGGGCAGTCCGGCGGCGAGGAAATGCGCGAAGCCGCCGATGAAGGCGTCCCCTGCCCCGGTCGTGTCCACCGGCGTCACCTGCACCGGCGCGATCGGCGTCACCGCCTCGCGCGTGACCAGCCGCGCACCGCGGCCGCCCAGCGTCACGACGACCTGTCCGATCCCGCGCTCGATCAGGCTGCGGGCGGCGGTGAGGATATGCGCGTCGGTCTCGGTCGGCATCCCGCTCAGCAGCGCCAGTTCGCTTTCGTTGGGGGTGAAGAAGGTCAGGCCCGCCAGCCCGCCGATGTCCAGCGCGCGGTCCGCCGGGGCCGGGTTCAGCACCGTGGTGACGCCATGCCGCGCCGCCATCGCCACGGTGTGATAGACCGTCTCCAGCGGCACCTCGAGCTGCATCAGGATCACGTCGCAGCGGGCCAGATCGGCCTCGGCCGCGTCCACGTCGGCGGGCATCAGCGCCGCGTTCGCGCCCTTGACGATCAGGATCGAGTTCTCGCCCGAGGCCTCCACAAAGATCGGCGCCACGCCCGAGGCCTTGCCGGGCACCGGGCGCACATGGGTCGTGTCGATGCCGTTCGCGCGGAAGTTCTCGACCTGCTGCGGGCCGAAGAGGTCGTCGCCCACGCGCGTGACCATCACCACTTCCGAGCCGAGCCGCGAGGCGGCCACCGCCTGGTTCGCGCCCTTGCCGCCGAAGCCGATCTCGAAATCCGGGGCCTCGACGGTCTCGCCGGGCCTCGGCATCCGGTCGATATAGGTGATGAGGTCGATCATGTTCGATCCGACCACGCCGATGCGGCCCTTGCGCCCGGTCATGCCGCGCCTCCTGTGTCGTTGATGAGCGCCGCCATCCGCTCCGCCTCGGGCGTCGTCAGAAGGCCGAAGCGCAGCCGGAAATCGGTCCCCGCGCCGGGCGCGAGGCTGATGACGTTGCCCTTGCCCGCTTCCGCCGCCCGCCCCTCGGGCTCGCAGGTGCTGGGCAGGCCGAAGGCCGCGACCTTGGTGTCGCCGTTCGCCAGCAGCCAGCGCACCAGCTTCGGGAACTGGTCGCGGCGGTAGGACAGCGCCAGCCCGTGCCCCTCGGGCGCGCGGAGCATCAGATGCGCCATGCCTTCGGCATCGGTGCCGGGGTCGCGGATGTAGAAGACCTGCTCGGGGTCGCATTCGTCGCGGTCGAGCGCGGCCATCGCAGCGGGATCGCGCTTCAGCGCGTCGATCAGCGCCAGATACTCCGGGTTCGGCGTCACATGCGCGGGCACCGCGGCGCGCACCTGCGTCCGTTCGGGCGTGTAGGGCGCGGGCTGGTGGATGCGGGCGCCGGGAACCCAGGCCGGGTTCAGATGCGCCATGTATTGCAGCGGCATCGGGAAGGCCGAGCGGTTCTCGACCGTCATGGTCCAGTCGAACTGCGCCGCGCCGTCATGCAGCGTCACGGAAGGCGTGGCGCGGTAATGCGGGCCAAAGCCCTCGATGTGGTCGCGCGCGCCGCCGAGGCGGATGAAGTCTCCCCGGTCGTCGCGGCCAAGCTCCAGCCAGGCCTCGTCCATCGGCGCGGTCGGAAACTCGCCGTGGACGGGGTGATCGTCCGCAGCCGTCGGCACGCCGTTCGACAGGAGGCCCGAATGGAAGCCGAGGCAGCCATAGGTCCCGATGATCGTCCCGGCCAGGCGCGGCGCGGCGAACTGGCTCTCCATGCCGAGGCGGTGGCCGTCGAAGGTGGCGGCCCAGAGCATCTGGCCCATGAAGGGCAGGATCTCGACCTGCCCGCGCGCATTGGCGAGGGTCAGCGCGGCGATACCAGTCGGGTAGCGGAAGGCGGTCGCGGTCAGCCCACCCAGCCGCGCGACCGCGCGGGGAGCGGGGGTGAACTGGTCGGGATGCAGCGGAACGGTGGCGATCAAGGCTCAGCCCTCGCGCCGGCGGCCGAGCAGCACGTTCGCCGCCAGCACCAGGATCAGGATCGCCCCCCAAAGGAAGTCGATCAGGTGGTTCGACACCCGCATCATCTGGAAGCCCGAGGACAGCATTACCAGCGCGATCACGGCCAGCGCCACGCCCATCACGCTGCCCCGGCCGCCGCCCGGATTGGTGCCGCCGAGCACGGCGATCAGGATTGCCTGCAGCAGGTAGGAGGCGCCGTAGTCCGACTTCGCCGCGTTGGTCCGCCCCGACAGGATGATCCCCGCCAGGGCCGCGAGGAAGCCGGTCAGCGCATAGGAATACATCAGCATCCGCGCGCGGCGGATGCCCGCGAACACGGCCGCGCGCGGGTTGGTCCCGATCAGCATCAGCTGCAGCCCGAGGGAGGTGCGGCTCAGCAGCAGCCATATCCCCACGCAGACGGCAATGAAGATCACGAAGGGCACCGGGACCGGCCCGATCCTGCCGTTGCCGATCGCGTTCCATCCGGCGGGGAAGCCCACGATCGCCGGGCCTCCGGTGAGCACCACGGCGAGGCCGGTGAACACCTGCCCGCTGCCCAGCGTGGCGAGGATCGGCGTGATCCGCAGCCGGGCGATCAGGATGCCGTTGATGATGCCCGCCGCCAGCCCCACCGTCAGCGCGAGCGCCACGCCCGCCGCCGCCACCGCAGGCCCCGCCTCGGCCCCGCCGGCCCGCTGGAAGAACAGCCCCGCGGTGATCGCGGCGAGGTTCGCGACGCCCACGACCGAGAGGTCGATGCCCCCGGTCAGCATGGCGATCATCATGGCGATGGAGAGGATGCCCAGCTCCGGCAGGAAGAAGGCCATCGACTCGAAGTTGTAGGCGGTCAGGAAGCGCGGATTGGCGAGCGTCATCGCCACCAGCACGAAGACGCAGACCGCCATGAGCTGCAGGTTCGTGGCTCCTGCCCGCCCCGCGAGCCCGGCCAGCGTGGCCGGGCGGGCGCGGGTCACGGCCGCAAGCGGCTCGTTCGCGCCGCGCTGTCCGGGGGTGGAGGGTTGCCGCTCGGTCATCGCGCCCCCTCAGACCAGCGCCTTGCGGTCGCGCAGCGCCGTCAGCGCGACCGCGGCGATCAGCATGGCGCCCACCACCACCCGCTGCCAGGTGGTGTCGATCCCCATCAGGATTAGCGAGTTCTTGATCATCACCAGCGTGAAGACGCCCAGCATGGTGCCGAGCACCGACCCGCGCCCGCCGAAGATCGAGGCGCCGCCCAGCACCACGGCGGCGATCACGTCCAACTCCCAGCCGACGAAGTCGCGCGGGTTCGCCATCCAGATCATCGAGCTGTGCAGAAGCCCCGCGAAACCGGCCAGCGCGCCCGCCGTGACATAGACGAACAGCAGCGTCCGGCCGGTGCGGAAGCCCACGCGCTTGGCGGACTCGGGCGAGGCGCCGTAGGCGAAGACCGACCGGCCGATCATGGTCCGCGTCAGCACCAGATGGATCGCCAGCGCCAGCCCCAGATACAGCAGCAGCGTCGCGGTCAGCCCGAAGCTCGCGCCCTTGGCGTTGGTCAGCGTGACGAGGTCGGTCGAGCCGAACCCGATCAGCGAATCGGGATACTTGTTGATGTTGACGTTCGAGGTGCCGACGACGCCGTTCAGCAGTCCGCGCACCATGGCCGCCGTGCCCAGTGTCACGATCAGCGGGATCATCCGCAGCCGATGCACAATGGTGGCGTTGACCGCGCCGAGGCAGGCGCCGATCAGCGTCGCCGCGAGGAACGGCAGCGCGACGCCGGAAATCCCCCATTCGACCATGGCGCGCACGACCAGATACATGGCCGCGACCGCGAAGGCCGGGAAGCTCACGTCGATGCCGCCCGAGATCATCACCAGTAGCACGCCCAGCGCCATGATGCCGATGACCACGTTCGAGCGCAGCAGGCTGAAGATGTTGTCGAGCGACCAGAAGGCCGGGTTGATAGTCCCGATCAGGGCCATCGCGAGGAGGAGGACGCCCGCGACCATCGCTTCGGTGCTGCCCCACCAAGGGGTGCCGCCGCGACGCGCGGGGGCGGCATGTATCAGGCTCATGCGGAGACCTCCGCCGCCGGGGCGTTGAGGCGCAGCGAGTCGTTCAGCGCGTCCTCGGTCAGCGCCTCGCCCGAGAGTTCGCCCGTGATCCGGCCTGCGGTCATGGTCAGCACCCGGTTGCAGTTCGCGACGAGTTCGGGAACGTCATCCGAGATCATCAGCACCGCCAGCCCCTCCTCCCGCGCCATGCGGTGGATGATGGCGTGGATCGTGGCCTTCGAGCCCACGTCCACGCCCACGGTCGGCCCGTTCAGGATCAGCACCCGCGCCTGCGTCATCAGCCAGCGCCCGATCATCACGCGCTGCTGGTTGCCGCCCGAGAGCGTGGCGACCGGCACCTCGGGCGAGGGCGCCGCGATGGCCATGCGGTCGAACATGTCGCGCGTCGCGGCGGCGGCGGCGCGGCGGTCGAGCCAGGCGCCGCGGGTGAAGCGGCGGATGGACGCGGCGATGGAGTTGTCGCGGATCGGACGGGGCAGGAACAGCCCCTCGGACAGCCGGTCCTCGGGGACGTAGCCGATGCCCGCGGCAATCGCGTCCTGCACGGTCTGCGGATCGGCGGGTTGGCCGTCGATCAGGATATGGCCCGAGACGCCTGGCCGCATCCCGAAGGCCGCGAGCGCAAGCTCGGTCCTCCCCGAGCCGATCAGCCCGCTGACGCCCACGACCTCGCCCGGCCAGAGGGACAGGCTGACCTCGGCCAGCTCGCCCGGCACCGAGACGCCGCGGAACTCGAGCCGCGGCGTGCCCGCCTGCCGCGGCGCCTCGTAGTGGCCGCGCGCCAGCTCCTGCCCGGTCATGGCGCGGGTGATCGCCGCCTCGTCGAAATCGGTGATCGGCCCCTCGGCCACCTTGCGGCCGTTGCGGAACACGGTCAGCCGCTCGGGCAGGTCCAGCATCTCGCGCATCTTGTGGCTGACGAAGAGGATGGCGATGCCGTGGGACTGCAGGTCGCGGGTGATGCGGAACAGCCGCTCGACCTCGCGCCCGGTGAGCGCGGTGGTCGGCTCGTCCATCACGATCAGCCGCGCCTCGGCCAGCACCGCCCGCGCGATCGCCACCAGCTGCCGGCCCGAGGTGGGCAGCGTCTCCACCGCCGCGTCGAGCGGCAGATCGACGCCCAGCCGGTCCAGCACCTCCTCCGCCATGCGCCGCGCGCGGCGACGGTCGACCAGCGCCGCGCCCTCGCCGAGGAAGGTGTTGAGGGTAAGGTTCTCGGTCACGGTGAGCGTCGGAAACAGCGAGAAGTCCTGATAGATGACCTGGATGCCCGCATGGGTCGATTTCACCGGGTCGAGCGGCCCGACAGGCTTGCCGTCGATCAGGATCGTGCCCGCGTCGGCGCGATAGACGCCCGACATCACCTTGATGATCGTGGATTTCCCCGAGCCGTTCTCGCCCGCGAGACAGTGAATCTCGCCCGGCATGATCGACAGCGACACGTCGTCGAGTGCCGTCACCCCGCCGAAGCGCTTGGTGATGCCGCGCAGCTCGATTAGCGGCGTCTGGGATGATGTGATCATCGGCGGGCCCGGTCGGCAGGTGGATTGACCGGGACGCACGCGCGCGCCCCGGCCGGTTGCCCGGATCAGAAGTCGTACTGATCCATGTTGTCCTTGGTCACGCCGACCCAGCCCGCGCCATAGAGCTTGTTCGGCGCCGCCGGATCGGGAGCGATCAGGTTTTCATAGCCCGCCAGACCGAGGTTCAGCCCCTCCTTCAGCTCGTCCTGCTTGCCCTCGAGCGCGGCGACGGCGACCATGTTCATGGCGTAGCCGGCGACGGCCGGGTCCCAGAACTGGATGTATTCCACCGCGCCGTTGTCGAGGTACTCGCCCGCCACGGACACCAGCCCGGTGCCGGAGAAATGCACCTTGCCCTGCAGCCCGCCCTCGGTGATCAGCCGCCCCGCGCCGGCCGAGGTCGGCATCGGCGCCCCGAGGATGCCGGTGATGTCGGGCTGGGCGGTGAAGGCCTCGCGCAGCCGGGTGTAGTCCTGGTTGGCGTCGTCGTAGGTCTCCAGCCGGTCCATCGCCAGCGACATGCCGGGGAATTGCTCCTCCTGATAGGCGACGGCGCCGTCGATCCATTCCATCTGGCTCTTCGAGGTCAGGCTGCCCACGGTGGCGACATACTTGCCCTCGCCGCCCATCGCCTCGCCCAGCACCTTCATCAGGTTGGCGCCATAGGCGAGGTTGTCGAAGGCCTCGATGTCGTAATCGGCGTTCTGGATGTTCGAGGCCTCGTGCGTCACCACGACGATGCCGCGGTCGCGGGCCTTCTGCAGCACCGGCTCGACCGCCTCGACGCTGAACGGCACGACAAGGATCGCGTCCACGCCCTGCGCGATCAGGTTCTCGATCATCTGCACCTGCGCCGCCGCATCGGCCTGCGAGGGCCCGACCATGTAGGCGTCGTGGCCGGTGTCGGCGGCGAACTGCTCGATGCCCTCGCGCATGCGGTCGAACCAGGCGATGCCGTCCACCTTGACCACCGTGGCGAGCGTGTAGGTCTTGCCATCGGCGGTCTCGATCAGCGCGGTGTTGACGTTCGAGACGTCCACCGCCTCCTGCGCCAGTGCCGCCGTCGTCGTCAGAAGGCCGGCGAACGCGGCGGCCACGGTGTGCTTCATCACGGGTCTTCTCCTCCCTCGGGAAACCTGCCGCCAGCCCCTCACCGGCGCGAGCCAGGACCACGTTTTGTTGCGATCCTAACATTGTCGCCAACGGTCGCATCGCGGCCCCTGCTGCGTCAAGCGCCACGTGAGCGCGGCTCCGCGAGGGCGGTCAGGCCGGGTCCAGCACCACCGCGTCGAAAACCGCGCGGCTGGCAAAAACGTAGGGGCGGCGAAGATCCAGCTTGCTGCGGTCGGCCAGCACGATCCGCTGCCTCGAAGCCGCGATCACCGCCTGCTTCAACGCGACCTCGGCCCCGTGCGAGCAGCTGAGCGCGCCGTCCGAATCGATCCCCCCGGCCGAGATCACCGCCAGATCGAAGCGCGATCCGTCGGGCAGCGCGGGCCGGGCGAAGAAGGCGGCGGTGGCGGGATGATAGGCGCCGCCCAGCAGATCCAGCGCCAGATCGCCGCCCTGCCCCGCCGCCTGCGCGACGATCTGCGCCACAGGCAGCGCATGGGTGACGACGGTCAGCGGACCGGCCAGCAGCGGCGCCAGATGAACGGTGGTGGTGCCGCAATCGACGAAGATGCGGGTGCCCGGCCGGATCAGCGGCAGGGCGGCGCGGGCGGCGGCGCGCTTGGCCTCGACATGGCGGTCCATCTCGGCCGGGAGGTCATAGTCCGGCGCGAGGCTCGCCCGGACCAGCCAGCCGCCGAGCGCGCGCAGCGGCGCATGGGGTCCGGCCACGTCGCGGCGCAGCGTCATCTCGGTGACGCCGAGCCGGGTCGCGGCATCCCGCAGCCGGACCGACCCGCTCGCCGCGATCAACCCCATCACGGCTTCCAGCCGCTCCTGCCTTCCGCTCGGTCGTGCCATGCGGCCATCTTCCACGGCGGGGGCGAAGCCTCAAGCCGGCGCGTCCGCGTTGCATCGGGGCGGCGAAGGGCGAAGCGCCGCCTTCTGACGCTCCGGTCGCCTCGGTCAGCCGCCGCCACCACCCTTCCGCCGTTCCAGCCGGTCGAAGGTCCGGGCCAGCGGGCCGCGCGCATAGGTCAGCCCCTCGTAGACCGCATAGGCCCCCCGCGCCCATCCGAGATACAGCCCCGGCCGCCCGGCCCTGGCCGCCGCCCAGGCCATGCGATGCGACCAGCGGCTGATGGCCGCGCGGGTGCGGTAGACCAGCCGCCGCCTCGGCGGCAGCCCCGACGCCGAGGGCGCCACGCGCTTGACCGGACGGATGCCGCGGCGGGCCCAGGTCAGGCGATAGGCCAGCCCCTCGCGGCGCTGCCGGAAGCCCGCTGCCTGCGTGCCCGCGACGAAATCGGCGTCCACGGGCCGGAGGTCCAGCCGCCCCTCCGCCATGCCCGTCTCGATCAGTCGCTGGATCAGGGGCGCGCGGGTGATCACCACGTTGGTGCCGCGCCCGTCCGAGGCATGGGGCTCGACCCAGGCATCGCCGAAGCTGACATCGGCGGTCTCGGCCACCACGTCGTCGCAGAAATTGCAGGCGCTGTTCTGGAAATAGCCCGCGCCCCAGTCGCCATCCGCCAGATGCCACCAGTCGCGTTGCGCCGTGCTGCCGTCGTCCAGGGTCAGATGCGCGGTATACCAGTTCGCAGGCCGGCGCTCGTCCTTCAGGCGGTATTCGACCGCCCGGACGCGAGCCGGATCCGCGCCCAGCTGCCACGCAAAACTCTCGACGAACCGCGCGCTCTTCATGTGGCCGCAGAAGAGGCCCAGCGTGAAGGCGACGCGCTCGGCCAGCACCGGGTCGCGCGCGCGGGCGAGATGGACGGCCTTGATGAAGCAGGGGATGCCGACGACCGCGTAGCGGCCGGGGGTGGCGCGTACCTCCTCCAGCACCGCGGCGAGGTGGATGGGGTGGTAGCGCGACTTCGCCCCCGCGAGCAGCTCAGGCAGCGAGCGGCTGATGCGGTAGCCGAAGAACGGTTCGCCCTCGCGGCCCGGATGGACATGGAGGACGCCGTCCACCTCGCCCCGGCGCAGCAGCTCGGCCGCAACCCAGCTGACCATCCCGCCGGAGCTGCCCTGCGCGCGGAACGGCGGCTCCGCCGCCGCGCCGACATGGGCCGAGATGTGGCGGCCGATGCGCGCGTCCCGATGCGGCGCCTCGGGGAAGCGGGCGGCGGCGATCGCGTCCTCGTTGGCAGCAGCGGGCGAGAAGGGGCAGCGGGCGGCGAAGTCGCGAGTCGCCGCCTCGCGCCAGCCGCGGGGGCCGTCGGGTTTCAGCTGGCCATAGCTGTCCCAGACCATGCGGGCGCGCGGCTCGTCCACGGCGCAGGCGCCGCAGCCGATGCAGAGGCCGGAGCGGGCGATGCCGCCGGGGCTGATCGCCGTCACGCCAGCACCCGGTCGAGCCATGCGCCGGACTGCGAACGCAGCGCCGCGATGCGGGCGTGGATGGCCGGGGCGATCGGATCGGAGAGGAGAGCGGCGACCTCGCGGGGATCGCGGTCCTCGAAGGTCAGGTGCCGCTCGGCGTCGAGGAGTGCGGTGAGGTCGCGGACCTTGGTCCAGCGGTAGTCCGAGGGGGCGCAGGCAAAGGGCTTGCCGTTCACGAGGGCGAAGATGCAGCCGTGGAAATAGGTCGTGGCGATGGCCTCGGCCCCGGCGGCGAGGGCGGCGAAGGCCTCGGGGCCCGCCTCGAGGCGCTGCTCGTCGGCCCAGTCGTTGCGGTAGCCGACGCTGATCGACCGCAGCCCGCGCGCGCGCGCGGCGGCGGTGACGCGGGCGGCGAACCAGTCGGGGATGTGGTGGCCGTAGATCAGGAGATAGGGCGGCTCGTCCACAGGCGCGACACGCGGCGGGTTCTGCAGCACCGGGTCCAGCACCATGGCGGGGTCGGCCCCGGTCGCGCCCTTGACAAGCGCGCGGCTGTTCTCGTCGCGCACCGCGATCGCGTCCAGCCGCCGCAGCAGCCCCGCATAGTCCGGCGCGAGCCCGGCCGAGGCGTCGTAATTGCCGAAGCTCGCGGCATAGGTGACGACCCGCCGGGCCGGCAGCCCCGCGCCATAGAAGATGTCGCGCCCGCCATACCACGGATGGCTGAGGTTGAAGACCTCGTCGCTGCCGATCACCGCAAGGTCCACCGGCGGCATCGCCGCGGGCGCGTCCAGATCGAAAGGCTCGGACAGAGGCAACCCCTCGAACGCCTCCAGAAACGCCCGCAGCTTGGCGCCGTAGCGGCGGATATCGGCCCGGCCGCTCCGCTCCGGGAGCAGCGGCTGGAAGGCGTAGCGCCACTCCTTCGACGTCACCTCGCAGGAGCGGTGGTCGAGCAGCACCGCCTCGTGCCCGCGCGCGGCGATGGCCTCGACCAGTTGCCGCGCCTGCCAGTAGGAGCCGTAGTTGATGCAGCGATGGAAGGTGAGGACGCCGACCCGCATTCAGCGCCCGTAGATCGCGTCGATCGCGCCCGCCACCGTCACCAGATGCGCGGCCTCCGGGTCGAACCGAGCGCCCGACGCGAGCCGCGTGAGCCAGTCCACCGCCGCGCGCCCGCCCCAGTCGTCGGGCGGCTCGGCCAGAGGCTCGGCGCGGGTGTGGAGGTGGCGCTCGGCCCGCAGGTCGTAGAACGAACCGTCCACGTTCCGCAGACTGGCGCCGCCTTCGGTGCCGTGGAACTCCGCGGCGATCACCGCATCGCGGCCCGCCTGAAGCCCCCATGAGCAGGCCAGCCGCACCACGGTCCCCCCGGCGAGGTCCAGCGTCGCCACCGCATAATCCTCGCAGACGCCGCCTGCCAGCGGGGCGCCCTTGGCGTAGAGACGGCTTTCCACGCGCTCGACCGCGGGCCAGCCGAGCGACCACAGCGCGAGGTCGATCAGGTGCACGCCGAGGTCAACGACGCAGCCGCCCCCGGAGAGCGCGGGGTCGTAGAACCACGACTTGTCGGGGCCATAGGCGTTGTGGAAGGTCAGGTCCACGCCGAAGACATGGCCGAGCGCGCCTCCGGCCATCAGCGGCCGGATCGCCTCCATGGCGGCGGTGTGGCGGTAGGAGAGGTCCACGCCAAGCAGCCGGTCGGCCTCGCGCGCGGCCTCGACCACGGCCGAGACCTCGGCGGCGGTGCGGCCGAGCGGCTTCTGGCAGAACACCGCCTTGCCCGCCTTCAGCGCCGAGATGGACTGCTCGGCATGGGCCGCGCTCGGCGTGGCGATCACCACGGCGTCGCAGCCCGTCGCAAGCAGCGCCTCGAGGCCCGCCACCCGCGCCGCGCCCGGCGCGAGCTTCAGCGCCTCGGCGGCGGCCGGCTCGTCCGGCTCGGCCACGGCGACGATCTCGGCCAGTCCGGTCGCCGCCATTGCCGCCATGCGATGCCGCCCGATCCAGCCGGTGCCGAGAAACCCGAGCCTCACAGCGCGATCCACGCCTTGACGAAGGCGCCCGGCTTGTCGCGGGTCGCGCTCAGCGCCTCGCCCAGCCGCTCCAGCGGGTAGCTGCCCGTCAGCAGCGGCCCGAGGTCGAGCCGCCCCGATGCCACCGCCTCGATCCCGGCCCGCAGCCCGGCCATCCGCACGGCGTCGTCGCGCTCATGCGCGTTCGCCACGTCGATACCCTTCCAGTTCCACATCTGCATGTTGACCTGCCGCGGCCCGTCCTGGTGGTAGCCGGCGATCACCAGCCGCCCGCCCTCCGCGACCAGCTCGCCCGCGAGGTCGAGCGGCCATTGCCGCCCCACCGCCTCGATCACCCGCTCCGGTCCACGGCCGCCGGTCAGCGCCTTCACCGCCTCGAGGATGCGCCAGTGGTCGTCCATGGTGATCGTCTCGGCCGCGCCCATCTCGCGGGCGAGCGCCAGCGAAGTCTCGCGCCGGGATATGGCGATCACCCGCGCGCCCGCCTCGGTGGCGAGCCGCGTCAGGATCGCGCCGAGGAAGCCGATGCCGATGATGGCGACGGTCTGCCCCGCGCGGATGGCGGAGCGCGCGAAGATGTTCATCGCGCAGCCGAGCGGTTCGCCGGGGAACGGCAGCGCCTCCAGTTCCGCCGGAAGCCGCGCCACCATCCCGGCGGGCGCGAGGTCGTATTCCGCGAAGCTGCGCCCCGAGAGGCTGGCGACCCGGTCGCCGGCCGAGAACCCTTCGACGCCGGGGCCAAGCGCCGCGATGCGCCCCCAGCCCTCATGGCCGAGGCCCCCCGGCTCGCCGGGAAAGCGGGACCACGGCTGCCCTTCCCACGGCTCGACGTTGGAGGCGCAGACGCCACACCCTTCCAGCCGGATCAGCACCTCGCCGGGTCCGGGCGCGGGCACGGCGACGGTCGCGACGGCGATCTCGCCCGGCCCGCGCAGGACGGCGGCGCGCATCGTCATCGCGCTCATCTTTGCTGCCCGCCGGGAACCGCAAGGGGGGCTGCCCCGCTTCCGCCTTGCCAGCAGGAGGGCGAGGGATGCAGGGCACCAACTATCTCGGCGCGGACATGAGCGCGCGGCTCGCCGCCAACATCGAGGCGCTGGCCGAGCGCCGCCGCCGCGAGGAGCGCGAGGCCCCGCTCAGCGTCCGCATCGCGGCGCGCATCACCGCCTTCACCGGCTCGATGAAGTTCGTGGTGCTGCATGTCATCGTCTATGGCTTCTGGATCGTGGCCAATCTCGGCTGGGTTCCGGGGGTCGAGCCCTGGGACGAGACCTTCGTGATCCTCGCGATGGAGGCCTCGGTCGAGGCGATCTTCCTCTCGACCTTCGTCCTCATCAACCAGAACCGGCAGGCCGAGGCCGCCGACCGCCGCGCCGATCTGGACCTGCATGTCGGTCTGCTGGCCGAGGACGAGCTGTCGAAGCTCGCCCGCGTCGTCGCCCGCATCGCCGAGACGCTGGACGTTCCGGTAGAGCGCAAGAGCTTCGACGAGATCGAGAAGAACGTGGACCCCGAGCAGGTCCTCGACGCCATCGGCGCGAGCGACGAGCGTCACGAGGAGGCCCTGGAGATGAAGGCCTCGACGGCTTCATAGGCCTCGTCGTCGGTCATCTGCTCGGGCGGGTGCTTGCAGAAATACGCCGCCGGCGCGAGGACCGGCCCGGCGAGGCCGCGGTCGCGGGCGATGCGCGCGCAGCGGATCAGGTCGATCGCCACCCCGGCCGAGTTCGGGCTGTCCTCGACCGAGAGCCGCAGCTCGAGGTTCATCGGCACGCCGCCGAAAAGCTCGCCCTCCATGCGGATAAAGCAGACCTTGTTGTCCTTCTGCCAGGCGACATAGTCCGAGGGACCGACATGGATGTCGGCGTCGGCCAGCCGCTCGGCGGCCACGGCCTGCACGGCTTCGGTCTTGGATATCTTCTTGCTCTCTAGCCGCTTGCGGTTGGCCATGTTGAGGAAGTCGGTGTTGCCGCCGGTGTTAAGCTGGTAGGTCCGGTTCAGCCGCACGCCGCGCTTGTGGAACAGGTCGGTCAGGACCCGGTGGACGATGGTCGCCCCCATCTGCGCCTTGATGTCATCGCCGATCACCGGGACGCCAGCCTTGCGGAAACGCTCGGCCCAAGAGGGGTCGGAGGCGATGAAGACCGGGATGTTGTTGACGAAAGCGCAGCCGGCCTCGAGGGCGCATTCGGCGTAGAACTCGGTCGCCTTCTGGCTGCCCACAGGCAGGTAGTTCATCAGCACCTCGGCCCCGGTCTCGCGCAGGACGGCGACCACGTCCTCGCGGGACGGTTCCGGCAGATCGGCGGGCAGGAAGGTGCGCTCGTCGGGCTGCTCTGCCATGTGCTCGGCCACGCCGTCCAGCAGGCGGCCCATGCGGACCACAGCGCCGGTCGGCGGGATGTCGGGCGCGAAGGCGGCGGTGCAGTTCGGCGCCGCGAAGATCGCCTGCGCGACGTCGGTGCCGACCTTGCGGCGGTCGATGTCGAAGCCCGCGACAATGCGGATGTCGTCCACGCGGTAGCCGCCGAGGTCGGCATGCATCAGCCCCGCCGCGTCGTTCGTCCGGCCGGCGTAATGCGTCAGCCCCTGCACCAGCGAGCTCGCGCAGTTGCCGATGCCGACGAGGGCCACGTTGATCGGCGCGACGCGGGCGGGCTGGCGGTCGGCGTTCATGCGCGGCTCCCTCAGGCGGTCAGTTCGGCGGTCGCGGGTTGCGCCACGGCAGGGGCGTAGCGGTCGATCATCCAGGCGCAGAAATCCGCGAACTGCTGCGGGTCGTGCGGCGGGCTGGTGTGATGCGCGCCGGGGCCGAGATGCTCGGGCGTGAAGCAGAAGGTCACGGTGGTGTCGAACTCGGCGAGCGCCTCCATCTGCCGGTCGAACCAGTCGAGCGCGTTCGGCCGGAAGCTGTCGGCCCAGCTGAGGCCGGTGCGAAGGTGCCGCACGCCCAGCCGCTTCATCCAGGCCACGGCATCGTCGAGCCGCGGGTCCTGATAGTGGAACCACTGCATCAGGCCCATGTCGGCCGCATGCGGCTCATAGGCGGCGAGGCCCGGCTTCGGCGTGCCATCGGCGCGGATCAGGCCCATGTAGAAGTGACGGTAGTAGGACGAGCCCTCGGCCTCGCGGTGGCGGGTGGTGGCGCCCCATTCCTGCGGCAGATCGAACAGCGAATACCAGAAGATGCGGGGCACGCGGCCCACCAGCAGCTCGGCCGTCTTTTCCACGCCGAAGACCTGCACCTCCTCGGCTCCGAAGGAGCCGACGCCGACCTCCGTGACCCAGACGGGCTTGTCCGTCACCGCCTCGATCTCGGCCACCTTGGCCGGCCATTCGCCGATCTGCCACAGGTTCCAGTCCAGCGGGAAGCCATGCACCGCCACAGCGTCCACATGGTCGAGCGCGCCATGCCCTTGCATCTGCTGGAGCCACAGCGGGTCGATCGGCGACATGCCCCCCAGCACCCGCGTCACGCCGGGATTGACCGCCGCGATGGCCGAGCCGGCGAGGCGCACGCATTCGCCGTAGCGCGACCAGTCGGGGTCGTGCGCGGGGTCCCAGTGCGACTTGTTGTTCGGCTCGTTCCAGATCATCGCGGCTTCGATCATCGGGCGTCTCCTCGGCTGGGATAGACCGCATGCGGCCCGTATTCCGCGTAGGGCGCGGGGACAGCGCGGCACAGATAGACCTCGTCCACCGGCCCCGTCTCGACGGCAAAGCCCGAGGCGCGCAGCATCGCCTCCACGCCCGCGCGGTTCGGCACCCACCAGTTGGTCCAGTCATGCGCCCATTCGCGCTCCACGAAACCCATGCGCGGATGGTCCGGGCGCGCGAAATGGGCGTCGTCCTCGAAAGCGTAGTCGGGCGCGAGGTCGGCCACCGCCTGCGGCCCGCGGGTCAGCGACTGGAACAGCATCATGTCGCCCGCGACATGCTCGCGGATCAGGTCGAGCGCCAGCAGCGGGTGGCGCAGGTGGTAGAAGACACCCATGAAGATGACGAGGTCGAAGCGCTCGCCCAAAACCGCCACGTCGTAGGTGGAGAGGCGCCGGAACTCGACCTCGCGCTCGCCCAGGGCGCAGGCGGCGAAGCGCGCCTGCTCCAGATAGCGCTCGTCGGCGTCGATGCCGACCACGCGGGCGGCCCCCCGGCGGCGCATCTCGAACGAGTAGAAACCGGCGTTGCAGCCGATATCGAGGACCGACTTCCCGGCCAGGTCTTCCGGCACCAGCGAGGCGAAGCGGGCGAACTTGTCGGCCGGGTAATCGCCGAGGAAATGGCCGGGCGCGGTCTCGACGCCGTTCAGGTCCAGGTTGTGAAACCACGGCCCCAGCCGGGTCACGTCCTGCTCGATCTGGGCCCTGTTCATCCGGTTTCCTCAGCTTCGACCGTTCAGGGTTAGGACCTGCCCGCCGCCCTGTCCATCCGGTGCGAGCCAACATATCGAAGCCGTCCCCACCTCGAACCGCAGGATGTTGTCGAGGCTGAGCCCGAGCCAATGGGCGACCAGCCCGCGGATGATGTCGCAATGGCTGACGCAGAGGACGGTCTCGCCGGCGCGGCCGAGGGCGTCGAGATGCGCCGCCGCGCGCGCCACCGCCGCGGCCATGGTCTCGCCGCCGGGTGTCGGCGCGGTGGCGCGGGCGCTGTTCCAGCGTTGCCACGCCGGGTCGCGGTCGAGTTCCGCGAAGCTGCGGCCGGACCAGTTGCCGAAGTCGATCTCGTCCAGCGCGTCCTCGACCGCCACCGGCAGGCCGAGCGCCGCGCCGAGGATTTCCGCCGTCTGCCGCGTCCGCAGCCGCGGGCTGCTCTCCACCCGGACGGCCCCGCATCCGCCGAGGTTCCGTGCCAGAACCTCGACCTCCGCCCGCCCCTCGTCGCTCAATCCGATGTCGCTCCTGCGGCCGCCGAGGACCCGCCCGACCTCCGCATGGGCGCCGTGTCGCACCAGGCCGAGGCGCGCGGTCATGCGGCGATTCCGGCGCGGGAGCGAGGGAACCCTTCTTGATCTATGTAGTTGCCGTACAGCTTCACGCTTCTCAACATTGAAGCATAAGACTGTGAACGCGCCTTGGTTTCAACCGGTGCAACAAAATGCGGGGGAAGGTTTGGAACATGTCCTCATCACCGGCGGCGCGGGTTTCATCGGCCGATTCGTCACCGACGAGCTTCTGCGGCAAGGCCACCGGGTCCGGGTTCTCGACGCGCTGATCCCCCAGGTCCACGGCGAGGGCGCCAGCCGCCCCGAGGCGCTGAACCCCGAGGCCGAGTTCCTGCACGGCGACATCCGCGACGGCGAGGCGGTCGCGTGCGCGCTGCGGGGCATCGACAGCGTCGTCCATCTCGCGGCCGAGGTCGGCGTCGGGCAGTCGATGTATGAGGTCGAACGCTACACCTCCACCAATGATGTCGGCACCGCGGTCCTGTTCGAGAAGCTGATCGACCGCCCCGTCCGTCGCGTCGTCACCGCGTCCTCCATGTCGATCTACGGCGAGGGCCTTTACCGCGACGCCGATGGCGAACTCATCGAGGACGCCGAGCGCGAGGGCATCCGCGACGGGCTGAAGCAGTGGGACCCGGTGGACGCTCAGGGGCGCCCCCTCACCCCCGTCGCCACGCCCGAATGGAAGCGCCCGAACCTCGCCTCGATCTATGCGCTCAACAAGTTCGTGCAGGAGCGCACGACCCATATCATGGCCGCGCCCTACGGGATCGAGGGCGTGTGCCTGCGCCTCTTTAACGTCTACGGCCCCGGACAGGCGCTCTCGAACCCGTATACCGGGGTGCTGGCGATCTTCGCCTCGCGCTACCTCAACGGGCAAGCGCCGATGATCTTCGAGGATGGCGAGCAGCGGCGCGATTTCGTCCATGTCTCGGACGTGGCCCGCGCCTTCGCCGAGGCGCTGACGCTGCCGCAGGCGGCGGGCGGGACGTTCAACATCGGCTCGGGGCGGGACCGCTCGGTGACCGAGGTGGCCGAGGAGCTGGGCCGCGCGATGGGCAGGAACGACCTCGCGCCGCAGATCGTCGGCAAGGCCCGGATCGGGGACATCCGGCACTGCTTCTGCGATGCCACCCTGTCGCGCGAGAGCTTGGGCTTCGAGGCCCGCACCGATTTCCGCGAGGGCCTGGGCGAACTGGCCGAATGGGTCGCCAGACAGACCGCCGTGGACCGGGTCGAGCAGGCGCGGGCCGAACTCGACAAGCGCGGGCTCGTCGCATGAGCGCGCCGGTCCTCGTCACCGGCGGCGCGGGCTTCATCGGGTCGAACCTCGCCGACCGGCTCGCGGCCGAGGGGCGGCGGGTCGTGGTCTATGACGCGCTGACCCGCGCCGGGGTGGAGCGCAACCTCGCCTGGCTCCAGTCCCGCCATGGCAGGCTGATCGAGCATATCCACGCCGATATCCGCGACCAGGCGCGGCTCGGGGCGGCGGTGCGCCAGGCTCAGGCCGTGTTCCACATGGCAGCGCAGGTGGCCGTGACGACGAGCATGGTCGAGCCGGTCGAGGACCTTGGCGTGAACCTGATCGCCACCGTGGGCCTGCTGGAGGCGCTTCGGGCCAAGGCCGACGGCACGCCGCTGATCTTCGCCTCGACCAACAAGGTCTATGGCGACCTCGCCGACCTCGACTTCCGCCGCGAGGGCGACGCCTACCTGCCGGTGGACCCCAGCGTGCGCGCGCATGGGATCGGCGAAAGCCGCCCGCTTGATTTCCACACGCCCTACGGCTGCTCCAAGGGCGGCGCCGACCAGTATGTGCTGGACTACGCCCGCAGCTTCGGGGTGCCGACCTGCGTGCTGCGGATGAGCTGCATCTACGGCCAGCGGCAGATGGGGACCGAGGATCAGGGCTGGGTCGCGCATTTCCTGATCCGGGCGCTGAAGGGCCAGCAGGTGACGCTTTTCGGCGACGGCTGTCAGGTCCGCGACATCCTCGACGTGTCGGACGCGGTCGACGCCTATCTCGCGGCGTGGAAGCGTATCGGCGCGGTCTCGGGCCGCGGCTTCAACCTCGGCGGCGGGCCGCGGAACGCCGTCAGCCTGCGGCAGCTGCTGGATTTCGTGGGCGAGATCCTCGGACGGCCGGTGGATGTGGCGTTCTCGGACTGGCGGGCGGGGGATCAGCGGTATTTCGTGGCCGACACCCGCGCGGCCGACGCGGCGCTCGGGCTCGGGCGGAAGCTCGACTGGCGCGACGGGGTCACGCGCCTCGCGCAATGGCTCGCGGCCGAGAACGGGATCAGCCTGCCCGTGCGCGGGGCGGCCCTGGCGCGGTCGGCGTAACGATGCGGCTCCTGATGACCGCCGATGCGGTGGGAGGCGTCTGGACCTATGCGCTGGAACTCGGCGCGGCGCTGCGGGGGGCGGAGGTGGTGCTGGCGGTCCTCGGCCCGGCGCCGGATGCGGGACAGCGGGCGGAGGCGAAGGCGGTTGGGCTGCGGCTGGTCGAGACGGGCCTGCCGCTCGACTGGCTCTGCGACGGGCCGCGCCCGGTTCTGGAGGCGGGCGCGGCGGTTGCCCGGCTGGCGCGGGAGATCGGGGTCGATGTGGTGCATCTGAACTCGCCCGCGCTCGCGGCGGCCGGTGGGTTCGGGTGTCCGGTCATTGCCGTGAACCATGGCTGCCTCGGGACGTGGTGGGACGCGGCCGGCAAGGGGCCGGTGGACGCCTCGCTGGCCTGGCTCCCCGACCTCGTCGGCCGCGGCCTGCGGGCGGCGGATCGCACCCTGGCCCCCACCCGCGCCTATGCCGAGGCGACCGCCCGCCGCTACGCCCTCGCCGTGCCGCCCTCCACGGTCCCCAACGGGCGCAGGCCGATGGCGCTGACGGCGGCCGAGCCGTTCCGCGGCGCCCTGACCATCGGCCGCCTCTGGGACGAGGTGAAGGACATCCCTACCGTCGACGCCGCCGCCGCCCGCCTCGACGCGCCCTTCGTCGCAATCGGCCCGACCCGCGCCCCGCACGGCGCGAGTGTCGCGCCGCGCCACCTGCAAACCCTCGGCCCGCTCCCCTCCGCCGGTCTCGCGGCATGGCTCGCCCGCCGCCCGGTCTTCGTCAGCGCCGCCCGCTTCGAGCCCTTCGGCCTCGCCGTGCTGGAGGCGGCGCAGGCCGGATGCCCGCTGGTCCTCTCCGACATCCCGACCTTCCGCGAAGTCTGGGGCGATGCCGCGCTTTTCGTGCGCCCCGGCGACGCCGCCGGCTTTGCCGATGCCGCGGCGGGGCTGCTCTCCGACGCCGCCCGCTTCGCCGCGCAGGCCGACGCCGCCCGCAGCCGCGCCGCCCGCTACACGCCGGAAGCCACCGCCGCCGCCATGACTGCGATCTACCGCGACGCCCTCCACCACCGGCGGAGCGCCGCATGAGGATCGCCTATTTCACCCATTCGCTGCAGTCCTGCTGGAACCACGGCAACGCCCATTTCCTGCGCGGCGTGCTGCGGGAACTGGCGGCGCTCGGCCACGCGGTCCGGGCGCTCGAGCCGGAAGGGGCGTGGAGCCTCGAGAACCTGCTGCGCGATCACGGCGACCATGGGCTTGCGCCGTTCCGCGAGAACTACCCGGAACTCGCGCCGCAGACCTACGCCGCCGATGCCGACCCCGTGGCGCTCGCCGCCGACGCCGACCTCGTGATCGTCCACGAATGGAACGACCCCGCCCTCGCCGCCACGCTCGGCCGCGCGCGCAAAGGAGGCGCCTCCTTCCGCCTCCTCTTCCACGACACACATCACCGCGCCGTCAGCGACCCCGACGCCATCCGCGCCTTCGACCTCTCGGGCTTCGACGGCGTGCTCGCCTTCGGCGAGGCGCTGTCGGAGGTCTATCGCCGCTGGGGCTGGGGCGAGTGCGTCTGGACCTGGCATGAGGCCGCCGACACCCTCCTCTTCCGCCCGCCCGTGCAGGAGGGCCCGCGCGAGGGCCTCGTCTGGATCGGCAACTGGGGCGACGGCGAGCGGACCGAGGAGCTGGAACGCTTTCTCTTCCGCCCGGCCCAGGAGGCGGGTCTGCTGCTCGACATCTGGGGCGTCCGCTATCCGGATGCGGCGAAGGCGACCCTCGCCCGCTGCGGCGCGCGCTACAACGGCTGGGCGCCGAACGCCGCCGCGCCCGCGATCTTCGCCCGCCACCTTGCCACTGTCCACGTCCCTCGCCGCTTCTACACCACGCTGCTGCCCGGCATCCCCACGATCCGCGTTTTCGAGGCGCTGGCCTGCGGCATCCCCCTCGTGTCGGCGCCCTGGGACGATGCCGAGGGCCTGTTCACCCCCGGCGAGGACTTCCTCACCGCCGCCGACGGCGCGCAGATGACCGCCCATCTGCGCGCCCTCACCGCCGACCCGGACCTGCGCGATGCCCTGACGACGCAGGGCCTCGCCACCATCCGCGCCCGCCACACCTGCGCCCACCGGGCGGCGGAGCTTCTGACCATCGCCGGGAAACTCGGCCTCGATCAAGGCGTTGTGCCCGCATGAAAATCGCGTTCTACGGCTCCAGCCTGCTGTCGTCCTGGTGGAACGGCGCGGCGACCTATTACCGCGGCATCCTGCATGAGCTCGCCCGCCGCGGGCACGAGATCACCTTCTACGAGCCCGACGCCTTCGACCGCCAGAGCCACCGCGACATCGACCCGCCCGATTGGTGCCGCTCGGTGGTTTATCCGGCGACCGAAGCCGCCATGCGCGGGGTGCTGGCCGAGGCGGGCCGGGCGGAGGTGGTCGTCAAGGCCAATGGCGTCGGCGTCTTCGACCGCGAACTGCTGGAGGGCGCGATCGCGCAGGCCCGGCCCGACGCGTTGAAGATCTTCTGGGACGTGGATGCAGCGGCGACCCTGGAAGAGATGCGTGCCGATCCCTCCCATCCGGTGCGGCGGGCGCTGCCGCGGCTCGACATGGTGCTGACCTATGGCGGCGGCCCGCCGGTGGTCGAGGCCTATCGCGGCTTCGGCGCGAGGCACTGCGAGCCAGTCTACAACGCGCTAGACCCCGAGACCCACTATCCGGCGCCGCCCGACCCGCGCTTCGCCGCCGACTTGGCCTTCCTCGGCAACCGCCTGCCCGACCGCGAGGCGCGGGTGGAGGAGTTCTTCCTGCGCCCCGCCGCCCTGCTGCCGGAGCGGGAGTTCCTGATCGGCGGCAACGGCTGGCATGACAAGCCGATGCCCGGCAACGTCCGGCACCTCGGCCATGTCTACACAACGGAGCACAACGCCTTCAACTGCACCCCTCTCGCGGTCCTGAACGTCGCCCGCGACAGCATGGCGAATGTCGGCTTCTCGCCCGCCACCCGCGTCTTCGAGGCGGCGGGCGCGGCGGCCTGCCTCATCACCGACGCCTGGGAGGGGATCGAGATGTTCCTCGCCCCCGACCGCGAGGTGCTGGTCGCCCGCGACGGGCAGGACGTAGCCGACCATCTGGCCGCGCTGACGCCCGAGCGGGCGCGGGCCATCGGGCAGGCGGCGCTCGCGCGGGTCAAGGCCGAGCACACCTATGAGCTTCGCGGCGCGCAGGTGGATGCGCTGCTGCGGGCACAGGTACCGGCATGAGGCTGGTGGTCCTCGGCCTCAGCCTCTCCTCCGCCTGGGGGAACGGCCATGCGACCACTTTCCGCGCGCTGCTCAAGTCCTTCGCGCGGCGCGGGCATGAGGTGCTGTTCCTCGAGCGCGACGTGCCCTGGTATGCGAGCCAGCGCGATCTGACCGACCCGGACTGGTGCCGGCTGGCATTCTATCCCGACCTGCCCGGCCTCGACCGCTGGCGCGGCGAGATCGCCGCGGCGGATGCGGTGATCGTCGGTTCCTATGTGCCGGACGGGGTTGAGGTCGCGCGGCGGGTGCAGGGCTGGGCACGGGGCGTCACGGCCTTCTACGACATCGACACGCCGATCACGCTGGCGAAACTGGAGCGCGGCGATTTCGAGTATCTCTCGCCCGAGGTGATCCCCGGCTTCGACCTCTACCTGTCCTTTACCGGCGGGCCGACGCTGCGCCATATCGAGGCGCGCTACGGCTCGCCCATGGCCCGCGCGCTCTACTGCTCGGTGGATCTCGATCTCTACGGCCCCCGCGCTGTGCCGGTCAGGTGGGACCTCTCCTATCTCGGCACATACAGCGACGACCGCCAGCCGACGCTGGACCGCCTGCTGATCGAGCCTGCCCGCGCGCGCCCCGACCTGCGCTTCGTGGTCGCCGGGCCGCAGTATCCGGCGAGTATCGACTGGCCGGAAAACGTCGAGCGGATCGAGCATTGCCCGCCCGCCGACCACGCGGCCTTCTACTCCGCCTCGCGGTTCACGCTGAACGTCACCCGCGCCGACATGATCCGCGCCGGCTGGTCGCCCTCGGTGCGGCTGTTCGAGGCCGGGGCCTGCGCCACGCCGATCATCTCGGACCGCTGGGACGGGCTCGAGACGCTTTTCGCGCCCGGGCGCGAGATCGTGCTGGCCGATACGGGCGCCGATGTGCTCGCCGCGCTCGACGGCGATGCGACCGCGATGGGGCGGGCGGCGCGGGCGCGGATCGAGGCGGCGCATACGGCGGACCATCGCGCGGCGGAGCTCGAGGCGCATCTGGCCGAGGCGCGGGCCGCCGCGGCAGCCTTGCAGGAGGACGAAGCATGACGGCGCAGGGCAGGATACGGCCGGTCAGGGACAGGGGCGAGCCGCTCACGGTGGTCGCGGGCGGCGCGGGCTTCATCGGTTCGCATCTCTGCCGGGCGCTGCTCGACCGCGGCGAGGCGGTCCTCTGCCTCGACACCCTGCAGACCTCGCGCGCCTCGAACCTCGCGGCGCTTCAGGGGCATCCACGCTTCGAGTTCCTGCGCCATGACATCACCCAGCCGCTGCCGGCCCGCGTGCTGGACCGGACGCCCCGCATCGCCCGCGTCTGGAACCTCGCCTGCGCCGCCTCGCCGCCGCGCTATCAGCGCGACCCCGAGCATACGATGCTGACCAATGTCGTCGGCACCAACAGCCTCCTGCGGCTGGCCGAGGCCGCCGGGGCGCGGTTCCTGCTGACCTCCACCAGCGAGGTCTATGGCGACCCCGAGATCCATCCGCAGCCCGAGGACTACCGCGGCGCCGTCAACTGCACCGGCCCCCGCGCCTGCTATGACGAGGGCAAGCGCGCGGCCGAGAGCCTCGCCTTCGATTACGGCCGCGCCGGGCGGGCCGAGATCCGCGTGGCACGCATCTTCAACACCTACGGCCCCAACATGGACCCCGCGGACGGGCGCGTGGTGTCGAACCTGATCTGCCAGGCGCTGCGCGGCGAGCCGCTGACGATCTACGGCGACGGCCGCCAGACGCGCAGCTTCTGCTACGTCTCGGACATGGTCGCGGGCCTGCTGGCGCTGATGGAGGCGCCGGTGGATGGAATGGAGCCGGTGAACCTCGGCAATCCGGCCGAGATCACCGTCAAGGAGTTGCTGGAGCAGGTCGTGACGCTGACCCGGACGCGCGCGCCGGTCGTCCGCCGCCCGTTGCCGCAGGACGATCCCCGCCGCCGCCGCCCGGACATCGCGCGGGCGCGCGCGCTGCTGGGCTGGGCGCCATCGGTGCCGCTGGCCGAGGGGCTGGCCGCGACCTGCGCATGGTTCGCGGCGGAACTTGGCGCCGAGGCAGGGGCGGCGCCGGCGAAGGCGAGCGTCTGAGCCGTGCAGGACTGGACCGCCGCCATGCGCTGCGGCGATTTCGCGGCCGCCTGGGCGCTTGCGGCGGCGGATGCGCCCCGCCGCGATCCGGCCACGCGGGACGATCCGCGGCTACCCTATCACCTCCGCTGGGTCTGGGACGGCGCCCCGGTCGAGGGCCGCGAGGTGCTGGTCCGCTGCTATCACGGCCTCGGCGACACGCTGATGTTCGCGCGCTTCCTGCCGCTGCTGGCGGCCCGCGCCGCCACGGTCACGGTCGAGATGCAGCCGCGCCTCCTGCCGCTCTTCCGCGGGCTTGCGGGCATCCGCCTCGTCCCCTTCGACGAGGCCGCGCCGCTGAAGCCGCACGAATGCGACCTCGAGATCATGGACCTGTCCCTCGCCCTCCGCGCCGCGCCGGAGGACGCGCCCCCGCCTTACATCAAAGCCACGCCGGCGGCGCTGCCTGAGGGAACGGTCGCGCTCTGCTGGCGGGCGGGCGGCTGGGATGACAGCCGCTCGGTGCCCGAGGGGCTGTTCGCGCGGCTGCAGGGCCACCCGCTCGTCTCGCTGGTGGAGGGGCCGACCGCGCTGCCGGTCCTCAACCCGCAGGGTTGCCCGATGGACATGCCGCTGACCGCCCGTCTGGTAGCGGGGGCCTCGCTGGTCATCACGGTGGATACGATGGTCGCGCATCTGGCGGGGGCGCTCGGGCGGCCGGTGTGGCTGCTGCTGAAGCACGATCCCGACTGGCGCTGGCCGACGGCGTCCGAGCGGACGCCGTGGTATCCGACGATGCGGATCTACCGCCAGACCGCACCGGGGGCCTGGGGCGCCATCATGGCCCGTGTCGTGGCCGACCTCGCGGCGCTGCGATGACGCCGCTCGCGCCGGTTTCCTGGGGCGAGCTGCTCGACAAGATCGCCATTCTGGAGCTCAAGGCCGTCCGCATCGCCGACCCCGCCGCCCGTGCCAACGTCGCCCGCGAGCTTGCCCTGCTGCGCGAGGTCGCCGCGCCGGCAAGGGATGCGCCGGGCCTCGCCCCCCTGCTCGCCGGTCTGGCCGCGGTCAACGCCGCCCTCTGGGACATCGAGGACGCCATCCGCGCCAAGGAGGCGCGGGCCGAGTTCGACGCCGAGTTCATCCGCCTCGCCCGCTCGGTCTACCTCACCAACGACCGCCGCTCGGCGCTGAAACGTGAGGTCAACCGCCTCCTGCGCTCGGACCTGGTCGAGGAAAAGGACCACTCCGGCGGCGGCTAGGGGCAGTCGGTGAGGGCGCTCCGCCGCGCCCGGCGCACCTTCAGCCCGCCGGGACCGATGCCGCGCGGGATGATGCGCGTGTCGATGGCGTCCACCGTGGCAGGGACGTCCTTTCGGGGCGGTCTTGATCCATCAGATGGGCCGGGGGCGAAGGGGAAGGCCCGTCGGGCATTCCAAGGCACCGCGGTCCCATCCGCCAAGATCGGCAGCGGCGCGATAGGTGCTTTCAAGGAACGCCATCAGCACGGCCTCCGGGTCGTGCGAATGCCGGACTGCGTCGTAGGGCAGCAGGAACTCGCCCATGTTCTTGTCGAAATATGCCGCTTCGGGCTCGACGGCAGCCTCGGCGAAACCTGCTGGCGCGGGGTAGGCGTAGGCGTAGAAGGCCGGGAAATCGACGCCGGCGCCGCCCGGCCAGAAGCCTGCGGATGACACCGCATGGCTGTAGGCTTCGCGGGTGACATCGTCCGGCAGTCCGGGAACGCCGCCCGGATGCGGCGGCGCCGGGCGGCCCGAGAAGCGCGTGACGGCAAGATCGAAACTGCCCCAGAACAGATGCACGGGGCTGACCTTGCCGAGAAACGAGGTCCGAAATCGCTTCATCACCCGATCGACGGCAACGCAGGCGTGGAAGAAGCGCGTGACCGCCTCGGCATCATAGGGTCGCGCGGCATGGTCCTCGGTGAACGGGACCGGGTCGGGCATCTCGTTGGGGGTGCCGTGGAAGGCGGGCGTCGCTCCGAGCGCGCGCAGCAGGTCGGTGAAGCGCCCGTGGAACTCCGCCACCGACATGGGGGCGAGCGGGAAGCGGGCCGTCCTTCCGTCGGTTCCCGATCCGGTCACGGCGTGATCCAGAAGGTCGAGCGTGATTTCCACCCCGCCCCCGGCATCGGGCACGAGCGAGGTCGTGAAGCCGCGCGCGTTGACGTAAAGGGTCGCGTGCCAGGAATGGTTCACCCATGGCGTACGGGCGAGCCGATACTTGCCGATGATCTGGGACCACAGATGCAGCGCGGTGCAGGTTTCGCTCCAGTCGGCGTATGGCAGGGCCGGCCAGTCCGTCGCGCCCATGGCGTTCCCCCTCATCCGACTGACTCCATGTCCCGGCGCTTGAGCGCAAGGCCGACGCCGCCATCCGGTCCCATCCTGCCTCGATGCGGCTCCGATGCGGGACAGCCCTCGATCAGCAGCGGCTGTTCGATCCAGCGTGTCGGAATATCGCCGCAAGCCATGTCATGGACCTCGAGCGTCGGGCCGGCGGGCCGCCGCCAGGGTCGGGGACGGCGAACAGGTGTCGGGCATCCTGTCGGGCGAGAGCATGGGGTCCTCCTCAGGCGCATTCGCGAACCGGCGGCGCAACGTGGATGCGGCAAACGCAAAGAGGATTGGTTGGCGCAATCGGGCCAGCCGCGTCGTCCATGGTAGGCGCAAGCCGCCTCGGCGTCACCTGTGTTTGGCGTCGGCGGGTTGGCGCTGCCGGCGACGATCCCGGCCATCACGACGCCGCCGTGAACCTCCTGCGGAGAGCGGACGCCTCGCGGGCTCCCTCCATCAGATCGCCGAGATCATGGCGCAGCTGATCGAGCGCGAATCCGATCCCGAACAGGCGGCCGAGTTCCGCCGTCGAGAGCGTCCGCGCCACGCCGGCCTCGCGCATGTCCTCGACCGCTGTCCTGAAGTTCCGCACCGCCGGGGCCAGCGGGTCGAAGTCCTCCGGCACCGGTTGTCCGGCGAAGACCTCGCGGATCGCACGAAGGCTGGCGGCGGCGCTTTCGGCGGCGCTCTGCCAGGAGGCGGCCGCGCTCTCGTGCAGCGCGTCGCTGCCGCCTTCGCGGGCCGCGCGGCGGAGCATGTCGATATCCTGCCGCACGCGCCGCAACGTCCGCAGCAGCCGCTGGCCATCCGGCGCTTCGGCAAGCCGGACACGTCCTTCGTGCGTGGCCTCCTCCACCGAGACGGCGAGGCTCACCAGGCTTTCCCGGGTTTTGCAGCCTTGGAAGAAAGAACCTCCTGGCAAGCGGCGCCCCCGGCCGCGAGTACCTGCAGCTGCTCGGCCATGAGGCCGACGATCCGGGCCGAGGTGTCGATCACGGATTGCGAGGCCCGTGCCGGCACGACGAGGACGGAGACCAGCAGCCCGATCCCGCACCCGAGGCCGATCCCGAGTATCCGGTGGGCGGCAAGGTTCAGCGGGCTGAGCTGCAGCCCGGCCCCGCCGAGGAGAACGATCGCGGCGGTGATGGGCGCGATGCGGAAGCCCGGCGAGCGCGCGGCCATGAGCGAGAGGGGGGCAAGCGCGATCGCCAGGGCGGCCGCGACAGAGGCCGCATCCCCCGGCCGGATCGCCAGCACGACCATGATCGCATAGACGGCGCCGAGCATCGAGCCGATGATCTGCTCGAACGCCGTCCTGAGCGAGCCGCCGAGATTGCTCTGCGTCACAACGATCGCGGTCACGGTCGCCGAGACGGCTTCCGGCAGGCCGAGCGCGTAGGACGAGGCGTAGGCGGCCGTGCTGGCCGTGGTCATGCGCAGGGAATGCGGCAGCATCCACCGGTATCGAGAGAGCCAGGTCGGCATTTCAGTCAAGGTGCTGCTTGCGTCGTGGCCAAGGCTCTGCTCCTGCGATGACCTCACCTCCCTGAGCAGGATCGACCCCCCATATCCGAGATCGCCCCGCTTCGCGAGCACGTCGAGCCGGATGTGCCATGATCGTATGCGCAGTGTGGCCTGCGTCGTCACCCAGCTTTCATACGCGCGCGCCGACGTCCGAGGAAGCCGTGCGCGCGCACGGCTTTTCGAGGCCCGCGCGACTGGCGGGGCGCCGCCTCTCTGTTTCGCTGCGTCGAGGTTACAAGCGTGTTCGGGACACTTGCCCGATCCCTCGCGCAGAAAAACGCCTCACCGCCCGAACACGCTCCCGATCACCACGAGCGCCAGCCCGATCACCGACGCCATCAGCGCCCCCATGTTCACCGCCACGACCCGCTGCATACGCGCCCTGAGCGCGGCGTCGTCCAGGCCCGCGGCCCGCGCCCGCCGCACCGCGACGATGCACCAGACGATTCCCGCCAGCCCCGCAAGCGTCACCGCGACCCCGAGCCAGACCATCCATTCCAGATTGAGCATCGCACCCCTCCGCCCCGGCCGCTTAGCGGCGATTGCATGACCCGGCAACCCGGCCTAGACACGCGCCTCGCGCACGGGAGACGACCATGAACGATCAGGGCAGTTACGACATCGCAGCCGGCGAATTGCGCCAGTTCATCGAGCAGTACGAACAGCTCGACGCGGAGAAGACGGACGTGGCCGAGCGCCAGAAGGAGCTGATGGCCGAGGCCAAGGCGCGCGGCTATGACACCAAGGTGATGCGCAAGGTGATCGCGCTGCGCAAGCGCGACAAGGACGATGTGGCCGAGGAGGAGGCGATCCTCGAGATGTACAAGGCCGCGCTCGGCATGGCCTGAGCCGCGGCTCGAAGGCCCTCGGGTTCAGGGCGACAGGAACTCCACCCCCGGCAGCGCGGCGATCATGGCGACGTCGGCCTCATAGGCGGCGGTGATGTCATCAACCACGCCCTGGTCCCAGCCCGGCATCGCGATCGAGGCGCGGACCGTTTCGGGATCGTGGTGCCCGGCCAGCAGCTCCGCCACGAGCGCGCGGCGGGCGGCGATGTCGCCCGGCGCGATCGCGCGCGCCCGCTGCCGCCACGCCTTGCGGCCCTCCTGCGTCAGCAGCCGCCCGAGGACCGCGTTGTCGCCCTTCAGCGGCTCCTCCGCAGGCACGCCCGCAATCATGCGGATCGCCTCGGGCAGCACGAAGGGCGCGTCCTCGTTGCACCAGAGGACCAGCCGCCGCCCGCCAAGCGCCTCGACCACGCCCTGCAGCGTCGGCCCCCACCGCCGTTCCACCAGATCCCCGCTCGCCGGGGGCTGCTTCTCGCGCGCGGCGAGTTCCGGGAGCAGCGTGGCGGGATTGCGGATGGCGAAGAAGAACTCGGACCGGCAGCCGGGAAGGACATCGGCGATTCCGCGCAACTTCTTCCCGGCGCCGCCGAACAGTCCCTCCGCGGCAAAGGCCCGCCGGGGGATGCCGAGGAAGGTCGTCCGGCTCATGACCAGCCGCCGCGTGTCCTCGCCCTCGACCAGCGCGTCGAGCACGACCTCCTCCATCTCGGGGGAGGCGACACCCCCCTTCAGGGCGCGGATGGCCTCGTTCAGGATCGGCTCGTTGACCGCGTTGTCCGAGATCTCGACCCGGTGCGCGGCAAGCGCGGCGCGGTTGGCCTCGAGGCAGGCGCGGATCCCCTCGTCCTCGGCACCGCGGACGCCCACGTGAAACGCGACCTGCATGGCAACTCCTCGACTGCACGGGCCCGCGACCTCTACCCGCCCGCCGCCGCGGGGAAAACCGCAATTTCCTGATCGGCGCACCCCGACCTGCTTGCCCCGCGGCAGGCCCCGGTCTATCGCAGAGGCGACCGGCGCCGGTTTAGCTCAGTCCGGTAGAGCAGCTGATTTGTAATCAGAAGGTCGGGGGTTCGAATCCCTCAACCGGCACCATGGAATCGGACCCCGGACCTCAATCGTCCACCGCCCCCCAGGGTGGCGGACCTGCCGGGGACGGACCGGCCGGGGCAGCAATGCCGGGCCTCGCGTCCCGGTCGCATCCGTGGCATCCTCCATCCCGGACCCGCGTTGGAGGACCCCCATGCGCGACGGAGACACGCCCGGCTGGGTGGCCGGCATTCTCGACAGCGACTGGTTCTGGCTGCTGACCCGGCTCGTCGTCAGCTTCATGTTCTGGATTACCGGGGTGAACTGGATCATGGACTTCCCGCAGGCGAGCGGGGCCGCCGGCATGGTCGGACTTTCGCCGGCCGGGGTATGGGGCGCGGTGCTGATCGTGTTCTACTTCGCCGCCTCGCTCCTCATGATCCTCGACCGCTGGCTGTGGCTCGGCGCCGGCGCCTGCGGGGTGTTCACGCTGCTCGCGATCTTCCTCGTGCATCCGTTCTGGACCATGCCGCCCGAGGAGGGCGCGATCCATTGGCTGACCGTGAAGGAGCACATCACCGTCATCGGCGGCCTCATGGCGGTGGCCGTCGCCTCGCACCTGCGGCGGAGCCGGCGCCCCTGAGCCCGCCGCGCGCGCCCGACCGGCTGCCGCGGGATTTTGCGGAAGCCCTCGGCCAGGCGGTCGCGGGATTCGGCTTTCTCGAGGAGGTGCTGAAGCACGCGATCCACGCGCTCTCGCACGACCGGTTGGGGGATGCGCCGACGGAGGCCGAACTCGATGAATGGGTCACGCGGATGGAGCAGATCAAGGGCGATTCCCTCGGCACGCTGATCGGGAGCCTGCTGGCCGCCTGCGACAGCTGCGGCGTCGAGCACGACATGCGGGCCGAGCTTGAGGCGATCCGCGACCGGCGCAACATGCTCTGCCATGCCTCGTGGAAGCCGGTGGCCGAGGCGGAAGGCGGCGGCTGGCGGCCGGCCTTCGTGTCGAGCCGGAACATGGAGGTGCCGGAGCGGATGGTGACGGCGGACTTGCGCGCGATCCGGGCGCGCACGCTGGCCGCGACCCGGCGGATCGGCGCGGTCGCGCGGGCGACGGGGCATGACGGGGTGGATGCCGCGCAGATCGAGGCGGAACGCGCCCGGGCCCGCGCCCGGGCGGCACGACGCGCGGCCGAGCGGCGGTTGCCGGACCAGGAGCCGGCGGCCCCAGACCCCCGGCCGGCGCTGGAGCCGGCCTCTCACTGGCACCCGCTGGATGCGGACGACGAGGCGGCCCGTCGCCGCGGCCGGCGCCACCCCGATCCCCGCCGCCCGCGGCGCGATCCCGAGGACCGGGCGTGAGCCCCCTGCCCCCCCCGAATGACCGTGGCGCCGTTATCCGTCTGACCCTCGACTATCCGCCGGTCTGGCTCGCCGGTTTCGCGGCCCTCGGCTGGGTTGCAGGCCGCGTCTGGCCGGTGATGGTGCCCGGACAGAAGACGCTCGGCTGGGTGCTCGTCGCCGGCGGGCTGGCGCTGATGGCGGCGGCGGCAGTGCAGATGCTGGCGCGGCGCACGACGCTGGACCCGCACGGGGCGCCCTCGGGCCTCGTGACCGGCGGCGTCTTCAGACTCACCCGCAATCCCATCTACCTCGCCGACGCGCTGCTGCTGGCCGGGCTCTGCCTCGCCTTCGCCGCGCCCCATGCCGCGTTGCTGCTGGTCCCGGCCTTCGTCGCGGTCATCACCGCGCGCTTCATCCGCGCCGAGGAGGCCCGCCTCGCCGCGGCTTTCCCCGATGCCTTCCCGGCCTTCCGCGCCCGGACGCGCCGCTGGCTCTGACGCCCCGCATGGACATGCCCGAGACCCCGCGCTACCACCCGCCGGTCAAACCGGAGGGCCTTTCCATGACCACGCCCCTGCGCCTCGGCATCGCCGGTCTCGGCACCGTCGGCATCGGCGTGGTGAAGATCATCCAGGCCCATGCCGACCTGCTCGCCTTGCGCAGCGGCCGCCCGGTCGAGATCACCGCCGTCTCGGCCCGCGACCGCGGCCGCAACCGCGATGCCGACATCTCGCGCTACCAGTGGGAGCCGAGCGCGGTGGACCTCGCCCGGCGCGAGGACGTGGATGTGTTCGTGGAACTGATCGGCGGCGACGAGGGCGTGGCGCGCGAGGCGATCGAGGCGGCCCTCGCCTCGGGCAAGGATGTCGTCACCGCCAACAAGGCGCTGCTGGCCATCCACGGCCAGGCTCTGGCCGAAGCCGCCGAGGCCGCGGGCCGCGTGATCCGCTTCGAGGCCGCGGTCGCGGGCGGCATCCCGGTCATCAAGACCCTGACCGAGAGCCTCGCCGGCAACCGCATCAGGCGCGTCATGGGCGTGATGAACGGCACCTGCAACTACATCCTGACGCGGATGCAGTCGGCGGGCCTGCCCTACGAGGCGGTGTTCGAGGAGGCGCGCGCGCTCGGCTATCTCGAGGCCGATCCGACCCTCGACGTGGGCGGCATCGACGCCAGCCACAAGCTCGCCATCCTCGCAGCCATCGCCTTCGGCAGCCGCCCGGCCTTCGACGCCGTCGAGATCGAGGGGATCGAGCGGGTCTCCATCGACGACATCAACCGCGCCGCCGACATGGGCTACCGCATCAAGCTGCTCGGCGTGGCGCAGATGACCGGCCGCGGGCTCGAGCAGCGCATGTCGCCCTGCCTCGTCCCCGCCGACAGCCCGCTCGGTCAGCTCGAGGGCGGCACCAACATGGTCGTGCTCGAAGGGGACGCCGTGGGCCAGATCGTGCTGCGCGGCGCGGGCGCCGGCGAAGGCCCGACCGCGAGCGCGGTCATGTCCGACATCATCGAGATCGCCCGCGGCGTGCGCCTGCCGACCTTCGGCCAGCCCGCGGCGGCGCTCGCGCGGCCGACGCCTGCCCGCACCGCCGTTCCGGCCGCCTACTACCTGCGGCTCACGCTCATCGACAAGCCGGGTGCGCTCGCCAAGGTGGCAACGGTCCTGGGCGACTCCGGCATCTCGGTCGACCGGATGCGGCAATATGGCCATGCCGCGGGCACCGCCCCGGTTCTGATCGTCACCCACAAGACCACGCCGGACGCGATCGACCACGCCATCGCGGCGCTGCCGGGAACCGGCGTGATCGAGGGTGAGCCGGTGGAACTGCGGATCGAGGAAGTCTGAAGCGCCCCTCGAGTCGCCATCTTCCTCGGCGCAAGGCAGGGTGCAGGCAATCATCGGGCGACGGTGCTGGGCCGCGACGTGCCCGCCCTTTCCTCGAGGCGCTCCCCCGTCGCTATGCTCAGGCGGCGCGGTTCCGGCTTGCCGGGGCGCTGCTCCGCGGGCAGGCTCGCCCTGCACGTGCAGGATACCTCATGCTCGACCTTGAAACCCTGACCCGCCCGGTGGACATCTACTGCGAGCGCACCGGCCCCGGCTTCTGGGCCGAACCGTGGAACGCGCTCTCGAACCTGTCCTTCATCGCCGGCGGCCTCTGGGGATGGCGGACGGCGACGGCGCGGGGCGAGCGGAGCGCGGCGGTCTGGACGCTGATCTGGCTCGCCTTCGCCATCGGCGTCGGCAGCTTCCTGTTTCACACATTCGCGCAGGTCTGGGCGGTGTTCGCCGACACGATCCCAATCTGGGCCTTCGTCGCGCTCGGCAGCGGCATCGCAGCGGTCAGGATCGGGGGCTTCCGGCCGGGCACCGTGCTGGTCGCCTTCCTCGTGCTGATCGGGGTTGGCGCCATGCTCTCGGCCTCGGGTGGCAGCAGCGCCGAGACCCATGAGCCGCCGCCGCTGAACGGCTCGCTGCAATACGCCCCCGCGGTCCTCGCCCTCGCGGTCTTTGCAGTCCTCGGCTACGCGTGCCGCCACCCCCTGCGCCACTGGGTCGCGGCGGCGCTCGTCACCTTCCTGCTGTCGCTCACCGCGCGGACCTTCGACATGGCCGTCTGCGAGAGCCTGCCCACCGGCCTGCACTGGATCTGGCACCTGATGAACGGGCTGCTGATCGGCCTCGTGCTGCAGATCGTCATCCGCGCCGGCGACCCTGTCCGCCCCGGACTTGCCGCAGGCAGGGCGCGCGCCTAGAAGCTGGGGCATCCCCCACGCCCAAGGACGCCGCACATGGACACGCCCACCGATTTCAACGACCGGATGCTCTCGCTCGGCCTCGCCCGCGTCAGCGAGGCCGCGGCCCATGCCTCGGCCCGGCTGATCGGCCGCGGCGACGAGAAGGCGGCTGACCAGGCGGCGGTCAACGCCATGCGCGACCAGCTCAACAAGCTCGACATCCGCGGCACCGTAGTCATCGGCGAGGGCGAGCGCGACGAGGCGCCGATGCTGTTCATCGGCGAGGAGGTCGGAACCGGCGAGGGGCCGGTGGTGGACATCGCGCTCGACCCGCTGGAAGGCACGACGCTGACTGCCAAGGACATGCCGAACGCGCTGACGGTCATCAGCATGGCCCCGCGCGGCACGCTGCTGCACGCGCCGGATGTCTACATGGACAAGCTGGCGGTCGGTCCGGGGCTGCCCGAGAACGTCGTCAGCTTTGACATGTCGCCCTCCGAGCGGGTCTTCGCGCTCGCCCGCGCGCAGGGCGTGAAGCCCACCGACATCACCTGCTGCATCCTCGAGCGCCCGCGGCATGAGGACCTGATCCGCGAGGTCCGCTCGACCGGCGCCTCGATCCGGCTCATCACCGACGGCGACGTGGCGGGCGTAATCCACGTGGCCGAGAGCGAGATCACCGGCATCGACATGTATATGGGCTCGGGCGGCGCTCCCGAGGGGGTGCTGGCGGCGTCGGCGCTGAAATGCATGGGCGGGCAGATCTGGGGCCGGCTGACCTTCCGCAACGACGAGGAGCGCGGCCGCGCCTACAAGGCCGGCATCACCGATCTCGACCGCATCTATTCGCGCGACGAGATGGTGACGGCGGACGTGATCTTCGCGGCGACGGGCGTCACCAACGGCTCGATCGTCAAGGGCGTGCGCCGCGAGCCGCATTTCATCGAGACCGAGACGATCCTGATGCGCTCCAAGACCGGCTCGATCCGGCGGATGATCTACCGGAACCCGATCCGATGACAGACATGACCCAGGACGCCACCGCCCTCGTGACGCGGATGGCATCGGCGGCGCGCGAGGCGGCGGCGGTGCTGGCCACCGCCACGGCCGAGCGCAAGCACGCGGCGCTGATCGGCGCGGCCGAGGCGATGAAGGCGCGGCGCGATGCGATCCTGATGGCGAATGCCGAGGATCTCGTGGCCGCCGAGGCGCGCGGGCTGACGCCGGCTATGCTCGACCGCCTGACGCTCGACGACCGCGGCATCGACGCCATCGCGGACAGCCTGCGCGCCGTCGCCGAGCAACCCGACCCGGTCGGCCGGGTGCTGGCGGAATGGGACCGGCCGAACGGCCTGCACATCCAGCGGGTCTCGACCCCGATCGGCGTCCTCGGCGTGATCTACGAGAGCCGCCCGAACGTGACCGCCGACGCGGGCGCGCTCGCGTTGAAGTCGGGCAATGCGGTGATCCTGCGCGGCGGGTCCGAGAGCCTGCACAGCTCCGCCGCGATCCATGCCTGCATGGTCGAGGGGCTGCGACAGGCGGGACTGCCGGAGGCGGCGATCCAGATGGTGCCGACGCCGGACCGCGCCGTGGTCGGCGCCATGCTGGCGGCGCAGGGGCAGATCGACGTCATCATCCCGCGCGGCGGCAAGGGCCTCGTGGCCCGCGTGCAGGCCGAGGCGCGGGTGCCGGTCTTCGCCCATCTCGAGGGCGTCTGCCACGTCTATGCCGACGGCGACGCGGATCTGGAGAAGGCCCGGCGCGTGGTGCTGAACGCCAAGACCCGCCGCACCGGCATCTGCGGCGCGGCGGAATGCCTGCTGATCGACTGGCAGTTCTGGACCAAGCATGGCGAGGTGCTGGTCCGCGACCTGCTGGATGCCGGCGTCGAGGTCCGGGCCGAGGGGGATCTGGCGAAGATCGCGGGCACGGTCCCGGCTGCCCCGGAGGATTTCGGCCGCGAGTTCCTCGACCGGGTGATCGCCGCCCGGCTGGTGGACGGCGTGGACGAGGCGATCGCGCATATCCGCCGCTACGGCTCGGGTCATACGGAAGCGATCCTGACCGAGAACGACGCCACGGCCGAGCGCTTCTTCCGCGAGCTCGACAGCGCCATCCTGATGCGTAACGCCTCGACCCAGTTCGCGGACGGGGGCGAGTTCGGCATGGGGGCGGAAATCGGCATCGCCACCGGCAAGCTGCATGCGCGGGGCCCCGTGGGGGCCGAGCAGCTGACGAGCATCAAGTATCTTGTGACCGGGGACGGCACCACGCGGTGAAATGACAAGCGGCCCCGAGGCGGGGAGCCTCGGGCCGCAGCTTGGCACAGCTTCCGGTGATTACCGGGGCCGTTCCTCGCCCGTCGTCGGATCGATCTTCACCTCGGTTTCGGAGCCGTTGGCGTTGCGGTACTCGATTTCCCAGTAGCCGTCGTCGTCCCAGTCCACATCCTCGATCTGCTGAAGATCGGCGCCAACGCGTGCCTCGAGCGCGGCGATCACCTCCGAAAGCGGCAGCATCCCGCTTGTGGTCGTGGTCGCAGCGGTCGTTGCGGCCGGGGCAGCGGCGGCGTCGCCGGCGGGCGCCGGGGTGGTCTGGGCCAGACTGGCCGCCGGGATCATGGCAGTGAGCATGGCTGCGGCAAGCAGGCGCATGAGGACTCTCCATCGCTTGTCATGAGCCCGGAGAACGGCCGCGGGCGCGCTCGGGTTCCGCGCGCCTTGGCCAGCGACGGACCAACACCCCCCAGCGAAGCCCTTGCCAGAGGCCTACGCCGGCCCTAGATTGATCCTGCCCGGAGCAATCCGGGCTATGGGCATAAACGCGCACGTAATAGACGGATCGGACCCGGGGGCGGTACCCGGCGGCTCCACCAAAGCACCCTCGTTGGGGGACCATGGGGCCGAAACAGGATCGACGGACGTTCAAAGGTGTTGGCTTTGTCCCGGTGAGGTACCACCGTTATCGGTCCGAAAAGTACAGTTGCCAACGACAACCGTGCTCCGGTCGCTCTGGCTGCGTAAGCAGCTCGGGTAACCGAAAACTGAAGTCCTGACGCTTAGCCGCGGCAGGCGGGGCCCCCAGGCGCCTGGCAACAGAAGCCTGGGACTTTCCATCCCGATAGTGTTGACGGCACCTCCCCGCCCGCGGTTGGCGCGCAGGGGTTTCCCCCCCCTCCCCCCCCGCATATTGTGGCCCCGACTCGCGGGGGTGCAGCCCCGGCGGCGCGGCGAAAGGGACCAGATGCCACGCTCCATTGACTACGGCGGCATGATGCACCGCGCCATGCAGGGGCTGATCGCCGACGTGCTGCGCACCGTCGCCAGCGGCGGGCTGCCCGGCGCGCACCACTTCTTCATCACGTTTGACACCCGCGAGGAGGGCGTCGAGATGTCGGACGCGCTGCGCGAGCGTTATCCGGAGGAGATGACGGTTGTCCTGCAGCACTGGTTCGACGCGCTCGAGGTCGATCGCCTCGGGTTTGCCGTCACGCTGAACTTCGGCAACATCCCCGAGCGCGTGCGCGTGCCCTTCGACGCGGTCCGCACCTTCGTCGACCCCTCGGTCGAGTTCGGGCTGCGCTTCGAGACCCAGGACAGCGACGGTGACGGCGATGACGGCGGCGACGGCGTCCCCGAGGCCCCGACCGAGGTCGACGCCCCCGAGGAGCGCGGCTCGGCCGAGGTCGTCAGCCTCGACAAGTGGCGCAAGTAGCCGCCACGCGCCCCTGCGCCCGGCCGCCAAACGGATGTCAAGCCCGCACCGTAGCTGCGCCCGCAGCATCGCTGCGGGAGCCTCCATGCCGTCCGCCCGGTCCGTGTTCCTCGGCCAGTTGATGCGTCGTCCGTGCAGGGTCACCGCGCGCCGGGTTCTCGAGCGGAACGGTCGCCGCTGAGATGGCGCTTCCGCGGGACGCCTCGGTCAAGGCCGCCCTCAACGCACTGGCGACGAAAGGCTCCGGCAACAGCCTGACGATCGGTGACGCCGCCGTCCCCTTCTGGGCTCGCGGCGATGCGCCCGAAACTCAGGATGAGCTTGAGGCCGCGGCCGAGGATGCGTCAGGGCTGCTTTCGCGACGAACACGGCCGGACAGACGGACGAGCGCGACGAGGGGCGGCTCCGCACGCAGTTGACGGGCGGTGGCACAGTGCCGCGTCCCGGGCACCACGCTTAACCCTCGGGATGCTCGTCTTTCGTCCTCCGCCTTAAAGCGGCTGTTAAGCCTGCCTTGGCGCCCTTGAAAGAATGGTGGGTGATAACGGATTGGCCACCATCCACTCAAGCTGTTGACATTGCTCGACTACTGAGAGCGTTGGTTGTTTCGTGTCACACCTGTGTGTCACACCGCGGCCCAAGGCGTGCAAGCCAGTACCGGTTTTCGCAGTCGCCGAGGCTGCTATGCTTGTCTTGCCAAACCGGCTCCGGACGAAGAATTTTGGGCAGATTTTGGCATCTGCCACCCGTACGACGCCGATCTTCCATCTGGGCTCCCTCGGTTTCGCTGTGGCGTTCTGAAGTCAGAACCGACTATCGAAGCCAGAAAGATGAAAGCGGTCGCGAGTGCAAGGGCGGAAGCGAACAGGTCGCCGGGCGAGGCTTTCCTAGTCCTTCAGGTGGGCGCAGACTTGTGTATAAGCCCATGACCAGTGCGATGTTGGGATACTTGGAGTAGTCTGCGTTGAAGAAGCCGCGAGGACCGAAGGTCGACAGGACCCCAGGTGAGCTTCAAGAGCTATACCATGACGCGGTAGACGCACTAGCCGCCTCTTGTAATCGCTTTGACCGCGGCGACACGCGTGAGTATCGTCATATAGCAGCTGCTATACGCACTCTTTGCCACGACACCGGCATGTCAAAATCGCTTCTGGGGCAGGTTGGCCTTAAGAACCGCAACTTTCTCACCAGCAGCCCAGCTATCCAGCCCGGCAATCGCTTGAGCGAATGTCACCTAGTGGAATTATTGATGCGCCCCAAGGTCTCGGGAAAGCCTGCCGCTTGGCGTTGCATTTGACGACTGGTGGACAACAGCAGTTATGTGCAGCCGAACGGAAGTAGTTTCTCCCGCAGCGACTTAATCCGTTGTGTTGAGGACCAGGATGGCGGTGTTCACGTGGACCCTGCCATCGACGCAGCTTTTCAGGCAATGAGAAATGAAGCCTTCACGTATACTGACGGCAGATCCACTACAGAGCATGTAGATCGGCATGCAGTAAGGCAGATTGCGCACGGGTTATGTAAGTCTCTGAGGCCAAGCCTACGAAGAGCTCACCGGCCAATGGGCGCGTATGCACTAGTAAGAGTTCCAAGCTTCCGGGAAGTCGGCAGCCCCGAAACCCCGGCGCCTGATGGGTATCACACGACTTTGCCATATGCCTTATGCACGTGTGGGTCATATTTGCGCTTTGATGACTGCCACTGAAAAGGCGCATCCGCGCCATTGAATATGCAGCATGTTGGGATAGAATAATGGCGCCGTTTGGCGCTGCTTATGCCAGATTTGGATTTGAAATCAATTGACGGGGCGCGCTCCCGCTATCATGCGATAATTCTAACGTCCACGTTTGAAATGCCGCATGTTGGCGGGACCGGAGCCGCCCATCCTACGACCACTTGATGATGCTCACCCGGCCCGGGATTGATTTGCGCCTGTGGGTTGCCTCCGTAAGACGAGGGCAACACTGTTGCAGTCAGGTGAGCATCGGAACGAACATTAGCAGCAGGGCAATGTAAGTTGCAACGAAGATCAGGTTGCGGAACGGCATCGCGACAACGCCGATCTTTCCCTGGACATTGGGGCTGCACGGTGCCCGCCAGCGCCTCTAAGGCTGTCCTGCCTAGTTGGGGCCGGTGGCGCTTGGCCTGTCTAGGGCGCGGCCTCAATTGCGCGCAGCCAAATCCTTGCGGAGGCGAGGGCGACGGCGGCAAGGAAGTTGGTTGCGTGCTTTTCGAAGCGCGTGGCGATGCGGCGGAACTGCTTGAGTTTGCAGAAGAAGCGCTCGATC
>NZ_WKKA01000016.1 GCF_009674885.1 Paracoccus sp. S-4012 | reverse complement strand
TCCATCCCGCCATACCGTGCCTTCAGCTTGTAGAACGTCGCCGGGCTGAGCCCGTGCCTGCGGCACACCTCCGCCGTCGCCATCCCGGCTTCCTGTTCCTTGATCATCCCGATGATCTGCGCATCGGCGAAGCGGCTTTTCCTCATCTCGTCTGCTCCTCAGGTCGGGCAGACTCTACATCACGGCGAGGGAGCTTACGGGGGGCAGGTCATCGATCGTCCAGAACCGGGAGGAGCCGGGCCAGAACTTCCGGGCCCACTGTGGAGGGGACCAGGAGCCGCCGCCCGTTCCTCAGCACGATCTCGAGCTGCATGTCAGCTGTGTCACGCCCTGCCACCGGTGCTGCTGCGGGCATTGCCGCGGGCGGCCCTGGCGACAGCGTCAGCGGGATGAACGCAGGCCCCGCGTCGCTCCCGACCGCGCCGTCTCGATACTGACGCCGCCATATCGTCAGCAGAGAACGTGACACACCATGCCGCCGGGCCGTCGCCGACACCTGACGATGACCCAGAAAGCTCTCCTCCACGATCCGGATCTTGTCGGCATCGCTCCAGTGTCGCCGACGCGCGGCATCCGCGGCAGAAAGGACTTCAATCTCGGGTCTGAACCTATGGTCGGCCATAAGGTCGGCTTTATCATCGGCGTCGAAATCCGGTCAGACGGCCGCCACCGTAGGCTTACGAACGTGGCGCTGCCGCCCACTGGTGCTCCTTCAGAATGCTATGATCTGCTCGTCACTGAACCTGCTCTTCCGCATGCGCCTGTCTCCCTCGTTGGCGACAGGCTAACCTCAGAGCGGACGTTTCAGGGAGCAAGGTCAAACGCGACGAGGATGCCCAGATCCGTTGCGCACTCTCACGTAGGAACGGGCGTGCAGGCCGCGACGGCCTGCCGGATGGTGGCTGCTGCCTCCGTGTCCGCGGCGGTGGCCACGTATGCGGCCATCGCCTCCATCACTTCGGGGTCATCACGATACGGGACCGACTCCGCCGGTGGCGCGACAGCGGTCAATGTCACTTCGCCCGCGAGCGCCTCGCGGTCCTGCTGCCACTGCGCTTCGATCGCTGCCCTGAGATCGGCAGGAAACAGCACGATCGGACCCCGCTTCCGCCTGGACGTGGCGTTGAAGAGGTCGAACAGCTGGCGAACGCGCACGAAGAGGCCCGGCTCGATCCCTCCGGCCTTCAACTGCCGCATGATCGAGAGTTGCTCCGGGGCATAGGCATGGGTGTTGACCCAAGACGCCGCGCGTGCCGCCCGCACCAGGGCGCCGGCGCCGACCCGATGCAGGAGATGCGGGACGATTCCCTCGCCGGCTACGACGGATTCGAAGTCGTGAAGCTCAAGCTCGCCCAACTCGCGGAAGGGCGCCATCAGGCCGCGGAACCCACGCTCGAGATACGCGCGGACGGCAAAATGCCGTTCCGGGGGTGCATGGAACCCGTTGGGTTGAGAAACCGCCTGCTCGTAATAGGAGGCCAGCCAGCGCGACGGGCACCGCAGATAGCAGATGAAGCGGATGTCGTGCGTTTCACTGAGTTGACTGAACCGCTCCCTCCGCGCGTCCTCCCCGTAGAGCGACTGCACCTCATGCGAGAGGAGCAAGGTCGAACCGGGAGGATCGCGCAGGCTCTGCGCGATCGCCCGGTCGTAATCGATCAGATGAGGGCTGCTGGGACGCGGCAGCTTGTAGAAAGTCTGCAGCAGATCGTCGTGCGGAATCCGCTCCTCGATTACGGCGCGGCTGACGCGTGGTCCTGGCGCGGGAAAGCGTATCCCGTGCCGGAGCAGTTCTGAGGTTCGACCGCGGAGGAATGCCTGGATGGAGCTTGATCCGGTTTTCGGAAGACCCAGGTGAAAGACGCAACTATGCCGTGGGGCCATGCCTGACCTTCCCCCGCCGAGAGCCTCGTTGATGCGACCGACGGAAAATCAGTCCTTGACGATGCGGAACCCCCGCCGGTCCAAGGCCGCGATCACCTTGTGGGCGAGACGCAGGCGATCGTCCTGAGTCTTGCGGAACTCGTCCCTTACCGTCTCCGGTGTGGCATCCGGATCAATGTCCTTCACCTCGAAATGGGTGAGGGTCCAAGCCAGTGCATAGGCCGGGTTGTCGGTCGAAGCGGTGGTGGCCTCGTCAATCTGCGTCGTCATCGCAATGCTTCCTCTCAAATAGCATGTCAGCGAGATCCTCGCCAAACGGCTGGATGCGACACCCCGCACTCTCGATCAACCTGTCCTTTCCGGCAGTTGTCCTTTCGGACAGTTTGCCTGCGGCCGATTATAAGCCAAGAAGCGTAAGGGGCCGATTCCCTGATCTCTGATCCCAATTAGAAACATTTGAAGCATGGTGGTTGCAATGAAGAGAGCCCTGATCACAGGTATTACCGGCCAGGACGGCTCCTATCTGGCGGAGTTGCTGCTGAGAAAGGGCTACGAGGTCCACGGGATCAAGCGGCGTGCCTCGCAGTTCAACACGCAGCGGATCGATCATCTCTATCAGGATCCGCATGTCCCGGACCCGCGCCTGCATCTGCATTACGGCGATCTCAGCGACAGCACCAACCTGATCCGCATCATGGCCGAGGTGCGGCCCGACGAGGTCTACAATCTCGGAGCCCAGAGCCACGTCGCGGTCAGCTTCGAGGCGCCGGAGTTCACGGCCGATGTCGACGGCCTCGGCGCGCTGCGGCTGCTGGAGGCGATCCGGCTCCTCGGCCTCGAGAAGAAGACGAAGCTCTACCAGGCCTCGACCTCGGAACTCTACGGACTGGTGCAGGAAACGCCGCAGCGGGAGGCGACGCCCTTCTACCCGCGCTCGCCCTATGCGGTCGCCAAGCTCTACGCCTTCTGGATCACGGTGAACTACCGCGAAGCCTACGACATGTATGCCTGCAACGGGATCCTCTTCAACCACGAGAGCCCGCGCCGGGGCGAGACCTTCGTCACGCGCAAGATCACGCGGGGGCTGTCGAACGTTGCCCTCGGGCTGGAGCCGGCGCTGTTCATGGGCAACCTCTCGGCGCTGCGCGACTGGGGACATGCGCGCGACTACGTCCGCATGATGTGGATGATGCTGCAGCAGGACGAGCCGGACGACTACGTCATCGCCACCGGCGTGCAGCATTCGGTCCGCGACTTCATCCGCTGGTCGGCCGAGGAACTGGGCATCGGCCTGGAGTTCGAGGGCGACGGCGAGGGCGAGGTCGGGCGCGTCGCCGCGGTCAAGGGCACGATGGCCCCGGCATTGCGGTCGGGTGACATCATCGTGCGGGTGGACCCGCGCTACTTCCGTCCGACCGAGGTGGAATCGCTGCTGGGCGACCCGAACAAGGCGCGCCAGAAGCTGGGCTGGACGCCCGAGATCGACGTGCGGACCATGTGCTCGGAGATGGTGATGGAGGATCACCGCGCGGCCCGGCGCCATGCGCTGCTGCACAAGCACGGCCTCTCGCTGCCGGTGAGCGTCGAGCGATGAGAACCTTTGTCGCCGGTCACCGCGGGATGGTCGGCTCGGCCATCCTGCGGCGGCTGCAGGCGCAGGGGCGCGAGACCCTGACCCGCAGCCGCGCCGAGCTGGACCTGACCGACCAGCGGGCTGTCCGCGCGTTCCTGCAGCAGGAACGCCCCGACGCCATCGTCCTCGCCGCCGCCAAGGTGGGCGGGATTCACGCCAACAACGCCTACCCGGCCGAGTTCCTCTACGAGAATCTCATGATCGAGGCGAACGTGATCCATGAGGCGCATGCCGCCGGCGTGGAGCGGCTGCTGTTTCTCGGCTCGTCCTGCATCTATCCGCGCGACGCCGCCCAGCCGATCGCGGAGGAGGCGCTGCTCACCGGGCCGCTGGAGGCGACGAACGAGCCCTATGCGATCGCCAAGATCGTGGGTATCAAGCTCTGCGAGAGCTATAATCGCCAGCATGGCCGCGACTATCGCTCCGTCATGCCGACCAACCTCTACGGGCCGGGAGACAACTTCCACCCCGAGAACAGCCACGTCCTGCCGGCGCTGATCCGCCGCTTCCACGAGGCGAAGACCGGCCACGCGCCGAGGGTCCGGATCTGGGGCAGCGGCACGCCCCGGCGCGAGTTCCTGCATGTCGACGACATGGCCGAGGCCTCGGTCTTCGTCATGGACCTCGACCGCGCCACCTACGAGGCGAACACGCGGCCGATGTTGAGCCACATCAACGTGGGCGCGGGCGTGGACGTGTCGATCATGGACCTGGCGCGGATGGTCGCGGCGGTCGTGGGCTACGAGGGCGCGATCGAGACCGACCCGACCAGGCCCGACGGCACCCCGCGCAAGCTGATGGATGTCTCGCGCCTCAGCCGGATGGGCTGGACCGCGCGGATCGGCCTCGCCGAGGGCCTGCGCGAGACCTACGCGTGGTTTCTTCGGCATCAGGACAGCGTCCGGGGGGTTGCGGCATGATCCATCAGGAGAAACCTGCGGCGGGCGCGCCCGTCCGCGCGGGGGAAATCGTGCCGGTGCTGCTCTCGGGCGGCTCGGGGACGCGGCTCTGGCCGCTCTCCCGGCGCAGCTTCCCCAAGCAGTTCGCCGCCGTGCTTCCGGGCGGGTCGCTGTTCCAGAAATCGGCGCAGCGCCTGTCGGGACCTGCCTTCGCATCGCCGGTGGTGGTGACCAGCAACGACTTCCGCTTCATCGTGACCGAGCAGCTGGCCGGGATCGGCGTCGATCCCGCCGCCGTGCTGGTCGAGCCGGAGGCCCGCAACACCGCGCCCGCGATCCTCGCGGCGGCGCTGTTCCTGGCCGAGCGCGATCCACGGCAGCTGATGATCGTCGCCCCCTCCGACCACGTGGTCCCGGACGCCGAGGCCTTCCGGGCCACGCTGCTCAAGGGCATCGACGCGGCGCGCAAGGGGCGCATCGTCACCTTCGGCGTGCGGCCGGACCGGGCCGAGACCGGTTACGGCTATCTCGAGATCGACCATGCCGCGGGGGTGGATGGCGTCTGGCCGCTGCGGCGCTTCGTCGAGAAGCCCGACCGGCTGACGGCGCAGTCGATGATCGAGGACGGCGGCTTCCTGTGGAACGCCGGGATCTTCCTCTTCGAGGCTGGCGTGGCCGTGGCGGCCTTCGAGGAACATGCGCCCGACCTCGTCGGGCCGGTGCGGAACGCCGTCGCGGGCGGGCAGCATGACCTCGGTTTCCTGCGCCTCGATCCGGCCGCCTTCGGCTCGGCGCGATCCGTGTCCATCGACTACGCGGTCATGGAAGCGGCCTCGAACCTTGCGGTCGTGCCCTTCGAGGCCGCCTGGTCCGACCTCGGCGACTGGAGCGCGGTTGCCACCGGCATGGGCGAGGACGCCGACGGCGTCGCCTGCGGCGGCAGCGTCACCGCCATCGACTGCCGCGACACGCTGCTGCGGTCCGAGAGCGAGGGGGTCGAGCTCGTCGGCCTCGGGCTCGAGAACATCGTTGCCGTGGTGACCGACGACGCCGTCCTCGTGGCCGACCGCTCGCGCGCGCAGGAGGTGCGCCGCGTGATCGAAGTGCTCTCGGCCAAGGGCGCCCGGCAGGCGACCTCGTTTTTGCGCGACCACCGCCCCTGGGGCTGGTTCGAGACCCTCGCGCTGGGCGGCCGCTTCCAGGTCAAGCGCATCGTCGTGAATCCCGGCGCGGCGCTGAGCCTGCAGAGCCATGTGCATCGGTCGGAGCACTGGATCGTCGTGTCCGGCACCGCGGAGGTCACGGTCGGCGAAACCGTCCGGCTGCTGACGGAAAACGAATCCGTCTACATCCCGCTCGGCGCCATTCACCGGCTGAGCAATCCGGGCAAGCTGCCGATGGTGCTGATCGAGGTGCAGACCGGGGCCTATCTCGGCGAGGACGATATCACCCGCTACGAGGATCGATACGCCCGCGGGTGAGGCAGATGGAGCCCTCACGTTTGCCAAGGAAGGTGCCTCGGGGTGCGAAAGGATGTGTAGTGCAAGAGTGTCGAGTAGGACTTTATTCATTTCCCAAATGCGGCAACACATGGCTGCGCGCCATCGTCGCCGCGATGGTCGGAATCCCGCAACAGCGCGATGACCTGCAGAATTATCTGACCGACATCTACCAGGGCGTTCCCTACGAACATTCATGGGACTTCCAGGGCCGCCGCTGGTATTTTTACAAGGCGCATCATAACCGGGTCCTCGACCGCCATGAGGGTCGGCCGCTGGCGACCGACAAGGTCATCTACATCTATCGCCATCCGCTCGATGCGTTCCTGTCCTATCTGAACTTCGCCTCCGCCAAGGTCGCGCCGCAGGCCGGCGATCGCTTCCCCATCGCCGTTACCTCGGTGGATGAACTGAGCGCGGAGGAAATGGAGGTGTTCTTCGGCATCTTCCTCGAACACGGCACTCTGCTGCCCCATGTCGAGGATTACGGCTCGATCTTCGAGCATGCCCGCCATTTCATCGACCTCGCCGCCGGGGGCGAAGCCGTCCACGTCCTCCGCTACGAGGATCTCTCCCGCGATTTCGAAACCGAAGCTCGCAGGATCGCCGGTTTCCTCGGTCTGGATGACATTGACCCCGATCGCGTGTTCGAGGCCGCGGAGGCGCGGACGCGCAAGAACGGGCGCTTCTTCTGGAAGCGCAAGGTCGAAAACTATCGAAACTACCTGACCGACGCCCAGATCGCCCGGTTCGAGGCACGCTATGCGCCCGAACTGCGCCGGTTGGGATACGGGCGCGACCCGGCTGCCCCGCCGCAGCGTGCCGCCATCAAAGTGTGAAGAGACGAAACATGCTCGATTCCGAAAACGAAGACGAAACCGACCTGCTGCCCGCGGACTGGCTCACCGAGGGGGTGGCCGAGGCGGGCTGCCGCGACGTGGACGATGGAACGCAGCTATCGCTCCGGGCCGCGCCCGGCATGAAGTATTTCGGCGTGCGGCTGGCGGCCAGCCGGGTCGCGCCGATGTTCTCGCTGGCCCGCGTCTCCTTCGACTACCGCATCGTCAGTCGGACTGGCATCGCCGGCCTGCACGTCGTTCTGCGCGAATGGCGGCAGGCCGGGTCATTCAACTTCCAGTCCCAGAAAGTCCTGCCCCTAATTCCGGCGATGGCGCGCGCCGAGCTGTCCCTGAGCGTCCGCGAACCGGGCATGGTGGTCGAGCCGGTCCTGCTATTCGAAGCCGCGGCTCGGGAGGATCTCTCCGCAGCAACCATCCTGATCGAAGATCTCTGTTTCGAGGTGACATGATCGCGTTTGAAGCCCCCTTGGCAGCCGGCCCGGCCGTGCCGCCGCGTCCCCTGGTGGTGATCGTCGGCGGCGAGGAAGCAGACCGCCTCGCGGCCGTCGCGGCTCTTCCGCTCGCCGACGCGATCCTGATCGGTCATCGGCAGCCCGTCGCCGACGACCTCGCGCCTCGTGCGCGGCGGATCGACGATATTTCCGCCGACCTCCTGGACCCACCCGGAGGGGTCCGGCAGGCCGAACTCGAATCGAGCCCGGTCACTCGCGCCTTCATCATCGCCCTGCAGGAACGCCGCGCCCACCTGCTGCTCCTCGACCTGGATCGCGCCAGCGACCTGGGTCCGCCGGACGTTGAGCGGGATGCGAACGTCGCGATGACGATCACCGCCGTCGAGAGGCTGATGCGGCTTCTGGACGAGCACAACCTTCCCCTCCGCATCGACAGCCTGAACAGCGAATGCCCGGTCTCGCTCGCGGTCGGATGCGGGATGCTGTCGCCTGCGACGCTGGGCGGGGCGGGCGTGTCGGTCGTGGTCGTGCCGCTGATCCCCCGCGACTGCGACGCCGCGGTCGAGAACTTCGCGCTGTGGAACGACCGGCAGTGCTACCCCCGCGACAGCCGCGGTGCGCCCACCACGGACCTCGCCTTCATCTTCAACTGCCCCGCCGATCCCGAACTTGAGCGGCGGCTTCAGGACGCCTTCGCCGCCTCCCCCGCCGCGCGCCGCTGTTTCCGGGCCATGCGCGTGGCGTTCCTCGGCCTCGAGGGCGAGGACGACCGCTATATCCGCCGGGCCAGTGGGCCGATGCCGCGCTACGGCTACAAGGCCGGTCCGAACCTGCTGTTCTTCGGTGCGCTCGCGCAGTTGCGAGCCTGGGGCTACAAGGGCTTCGCGGCGCTGACGGAGGTGGACTGCCGCCCGCTGCGCCGTGGCTGGCTCGACGCGCTGGACCGCCTCGCGCGGCGCCATCCCGATGCCTGGATCATCGGCAGCATCTATCGCGGCCACGGCGTCCTTGGCGACAGCATCAAGCGGCATCTGAACGGCAACGCGCTTTATGGGATCGGCTCGCCCGGTTTCCACGACTTCCTGCACAAGGGCTATCTCGCCTGGCTGCAGGTGCAGATCACGCAACGCGAGGCCGACCTCGCCTTCGACACAGCCTGGGACCGGTTCATCTGCAGCGCCGATCCCGAGCGGGCGAACAGGGCCGAGTGGCGGGTGGCGCAGCATGTGCTGCCCCGCTTCATCACCTGCGACGAGATCGTCAACATCGCCGGCGACCCGGAAATCCGCGGCCAGATCGCCTTCTCGCGCGAGACTCTGCGCCGCGCCTTCCCGGCCGCATACCTCGTCCACGGCCCAATCGCGGCCGAGGATCGCAACACCGACCTTACGACGCTGCCTGAGGCCCTGTCGCGCCTGGCCATCGACAGCGCCATCGGCCATGCCGCCGAGGGCCTGAAGATCGAGGAATGGCTCGCAGCGCCGGGCCTCTCGCGCCGCGGCGCTGCGACATGGCACTTCGCCTTCGCAGGCCCGGAGACCGTCGCCGGCCTCCTTCTCGCAGCGCCGAGCGGACTGCTGGAGGCGGAGGTCCGCCTCGTCGCCCATGTCGCGGTGCGGTCGGATCGCCGTACCATGCTGCGCTTCACGCTGGTCCCCGATGGCGAGACCTGGCGCGCTTCCTCGCGCGACATCTTCCTTCAACCGGCTGTCACCAAGCGGTTTCGCATCGAACTGGGGCTGTCCGAAGGCGCGCGCATGGTCGGGTTCCGCGTCTGCCCGGCCTCGGTCGATCAGACCGAAGCCCTCACGATCGACTTCGATGAGTTGCGCTTCGAGCGGCTTGACCCGGACGGCCGGCACGAGGGCGGTCTGTCGTTGGGCCTGACGTCGCTGGAGGCGGCGAACTACGGCGCGCTTTCGGTCATCGGCAGCACGCCGGTGCCGCCCGAGGGAGGCAGCGCGCCCGCCGCCATCGCCCCGGCCGTCAAGCCGAAGGCGCCGCCGGTCTGGGTTCCGCGCCTGACGCTCTCTGACGCGGACGAGTCCGGTCTGCGGCGCCTCTCCATCCTCGCGCCGGAGGGCAGCCGGGAGCTGGCGTCGTTGAGGATCGCGGAAGGCCGGATCGCCGGGTTGGCCCTGAACGCGCCGGAGGGCCAGTCGCCGCGGGAGATTCCCGAACCGCGCAGCGGGCTCGACCTCGTGTCCTTCGCAGACAGCGAAGCGGCGGACCCGCAGCGCACAACCGTTGAGACGCTCGCCGCTCACTGGGACCAGATCACCGCCCTGGTCGCAGCGAACGGGCAGCATCAATACCACGAGGTCTCGCCGGACGCAGCCGCGTCTGCAAAGGCCGAGCCAGCGGGCCTGCTCGAAGCCATCGACCCCCTGTGGCATCAACCCGGAGGCCGCGCCGAGATCGCTGGGATTCTCGCGGTCGTTCTCGATGAGGACTCGGCGTCGGACCTCCCCTTCTCCGGCCTGTTCCGCTCGCTCCGCCGCATCGCCGCGGATCAGGACCGCGCCGCCGCCTGGCGGGTTGCCCAATCTGCCATCGAAGGCCGCGGCGGCGCGCTGCCCCGCGGCGCGGCGGTGGCCGTGGCGGGCCTGCTGGATGATCGCGGGCGGCTTCAGGCCTTCGCCAACCACCTCGCGGCCTCCGGCGCCCATGAGGCCGCGGCCGAGGTCTGCCGTATCTCCGTGGCCTTGGGTCAGGCGCCCAGGGACGCCTATCTGGTCCTCGCCCGCAGCGAGGCCGCGCAGGGCGCGAGCGACGCCGCCGGCGTCACGCTGCAGCTCGGCGCGCGCCGATATCCGGCCGATCCCGCGCTCAACATGGATCTGGTGAAATGGCATGGCGCGCGGGGCGAGGCCGATCTTGCGGGCGACGCGGCATGGCGGCTCGCCCAGACCCCGCAGGAGCACCCCGACGTCATCGCGGAGCTCGCCAGCCGCCTTGTCCTCGCCGGTCGGCATGACGACGCCATTACCTTTGGCCAGGACTACCTGACGCGCAAACCGGACCTGCGCCTCGCGCTCAGCATGCTCGACGCCGCGGCCCAGGCGCGGCGGCACGCCGACGCGCTGCGCATGGCCCGCAAGGCGGTCGAGCTTGGGGCATCACCGCGGCAGGTGGCCGGTCCCGTCATCTCGGCGGCGGCGCGGTTGTGGGAGGTTGATGGAACCGCCCGCTTCACCGAGGACCTTCTGACCCGAGGCGGGGAAGCCCGGCTGCTGCCAACGCTGCTCGATGCCCGCCTGCGGGTCTTCGAGGAGCAGCGCGACGTCGGCGCCATCGACGCGGCCGGGGCGGCCGAGCTGCTCAACTGGATTCATGCGCGGCGCCAGAGCTTCGACAACCGCCTCGAGACCCGCGCGCTCGAGCTTGCCGCCTGGTGCGGGCTTCGCCCTGCGCTCGAACGGGGCCTCCGCGAATGGCGGGCCGCGCCCACGCCGCAGGAGGCGGCACGGATCGGACGCGCGCTTCTAGCCGGCGCGGACCGCGACCGGGTTCTGCCAGAAACCGCAGCGGAACTCACAGAGTTGCTCGTTACCGCGGCCGCACGGGGCCCTGACGGCCATTGCGAACTGCTCATCGCGGTCGAGATCGCCCCCGAGTCGCCCGCCCTCAGGCTCGCGGCACAGCTTGCGGGCTTTGAATGCGGCGACCCGGCCCTCGTCAGGCATCACGGGCGGCTCCAGCCGGTGGAAGCGTTCGACCGCCCGCTGCCGCTCTGGCCGCTGCGAGGCGGCGACGCCGCCTGGCCCCGCGATCCCATGGCAGCCTTCGCCGAACGCGAGGCGCGTCAGGCGGCGGCTCGGCTGAAACAGTCGCCTGAGGCCGTGGAATGGCCGCGGATCGCCGTGGTGATGCCGTCGCTGAACGCGGAAGGCACCATCGACGCAAGCCTCCTGTCGATCCTGAATCAGGGCTATCCGAGCCTTGAAGTCACCGTGGTGGACGGAGGCTCGATGGATGGCACGCTCGACGCCCTCGCGCGCCATGCCGACCGGCTGCGGGTGATCGTCGAGCCGGGCCTCAGCCAGAGCGGCGCGGTATCTCTGGGCTTTCGGAGGAGCGAGGCGGACCTCTTCTGCTGGCTCAACGCCGACGACCTGCTGCTGCCCGGAGCGCTGTTCGCCGTTGCGGGGACGTGGCTGGCCTCGCGCGCCGATGTGATCGTCGGCGACTGCCTGCATTTCCGCGAGGGCAGCATCGTCGACCTCGTCACGGCCGATCGAAAGCACCCGCCCCTCGATCTGGCGCGACTGTTGGACGTCGAACGCAACTGGCTCGACGGCCGCTATCTCACCCAGCCCGAGGTATTCTTCACGCGGGCGGCCTATGAAAGGGCTGGCGGCACGATCGACGGCGGCCTGACCTACGCGATGGATTACGACTTGTGGCTGCGGATGGCCGCGGCGGGAGTGCAGTCCGTGACCCTGCCCCGTCCGCTGGCCGCCTTCCGCCGCCACGCGCAGCAAAAGACCGCGCGCCAGTTCGACGCCTTCGCCGAGCTTGTCTCGGTGCGAAATTCGCATCCAGCCGCGCCGCGACGCGCCGACCGCGCCTCCGAGATGGCGCGCGGGACGCTGGCCCTGTGCCCGTGGGATGCGCCCGAAGGCTCGCCGCTCGACCGTCTGCTGGCGGGTGGCAAACCGATCCGCCTGCCCTGTGACAGCGACGGCGAGGGCCGCGGCGCCGTGCTCCTGCCGCCGTCGCTGGCGCGAGAGCATCCTGGGCCGGTCCTCGACATTCTCGGCCTCGGCGGCTGTCTTCCTCAGGCTGCGGCGGTCGCGGAGCAATTGCGCTTGCGTGAAGGCGGTTCGGCTGCCTGGGTCTGGACGCCCGAGGTCGAGTTCACCGCCAAGCTTCGGCTGTCGCGCCTTTTCGGCAGTGTCGTGCCGACGGACGCGGCGTCCGGGGCGTATCTCCACCACCTCGACCCGCGGTTGGCGGAACTTCCCGAATGCTCGACCCTCGATCCGCTGCGCCGCGCGCCCGCAGTGCGGCGGGGCGATATCGGAGCGTTACCCCGCTGGCTCCACCTGTCCGCGGGGGACTCGTTCTCCTCTTACCTGTCTCACGGCGCCCGTATCCTGCGGCCGGCGTCGCTCTACAGCCTTGCTCAAGGCGACAGCGACACGGCGCGCGGGTTTCTGGCCTCCTTCGACATCGTCTCGATGAGCGCACCGGGGCACGGCATCCCCGGCCTGGCGCATGACGCGGCCGCTCTCGGATGCCGGACGCTGGTCCTGACTCCAGGTCAGCGGCCCGGACTCGTCGACGGCGGGGGCATCCTGCTCGCCCCCCCGCCGGTGACCGAGGCGCAGGCAACAGCGACGATCACCGCGGCGAAGCAGCTCCCGCCCGCGTCGACCGGGTCGGCCGCGCATGATCTCGCAAGCCGCACGGCGGTGTTCTTGGCGGCGTCTGGCTGACCTCCTGCTTCTACGAGCTTGAGTTCCGCTGGTCGATGCGGTCCCGGATACGGCTCCACGGCAGCAGCATGTGGGCGCATGGGCGCAGCAGCTGGAGAATTGGCGCAGACACAATTACGATCGCCCCCATAGCGCCATCGATAACAAGGTCCCGAGCGCGCTGCACTTCCCCGACGGCGCCACTAGCCCGCCGTCGTGACAAAGCCCGAAAACTCCTGCCTCGGGCGGTCCAAAGTTGTTAGGCAGGGCAATGTCACCGCCGGCTCTGGTTGCAGGTGGATGAGGGTCGGGGGTCACAGCAACGGGCGCCATCCCCGCGGCTGCTGCCCAGCTCGAGACGTCGATCGCTGCATTGTTCCGGGACTGGCTGACCCTTCATGAGGCTGAATGGTGAACTCGCCGAACTGCCCGTGCCGATCTTCGAGGCCGAGGTGGATCGTCTGTCCGGCATCGAGGCCGCGATCATGCACACCCCCTCCGCGAACGCGACGGACCTGCAGATGAAGATCGCCACCTTCACGGCCTGGGGCGACTTCGAGATTGCCAACTGCGCTCATTCGTCGGCCGACATCATCTGGAACGAGCTGCGCACGCTGACGGGGGTGAGAGCATGAGCGGGCGCACCGTTCACGAGCACCTCTTGGCGGCTACCAGCATCCTTCAGATGGCGGTTATGACAAGGGACACCGCGCTCGAGCGCGGCCATGTGGGAGGCCTTCTACATGCATAGTCCCGCTATGGAGGAGGCGCTCACCCTCATCATCAGCACGCTGGGTAAGACAGAGAACATCTGACGCGCCGTCGCACTGTCCCAGATGCCCCCGCATCTTCCCGCTCATGCAGGGGGAAATTGCGGGGGACCGTATCGGCGCCTCTTACAATTTCTTAACAAAACCAGAAATTTATACAAGACAGTGGCGGACGGTGAGGGATTCGAACCCTCGAGACGGTTCCCCGCCTACACACTTTCCAGGCGTGCGCCTTCGACCACTCGGCCAACCGTCCGTGACAGTTCGTCTAGCGGCAGCCCTGCCGCGCTGCAAGTCAGAGCTTGGAGATGCGGCTTTGCAGCTCGGCGAGCTGGCGGCGGATCTCGGCCATTTCGGGGTCGTCGCGCGGGGGGCGCGGCGGGGCCTCCTCGTCCCCGGGCGCGGGGCCGGTTCCCGTCGCAGGCCAGCCGGCCATCATGGCGCGCAGGAAGGCCTGCTGCTGGCGGCGCAGCGCCTCGAAGCCGGGCATGCTGCTCATCGGATTGGGGAAGGCGGAGAGGTTCTCCATCATCTTCGACTGCCCGTCGCGCAGCATCTCGAAGCTCGCGGCAAGGAACTGCGGCACGACGCTGCGGGCGCTCGTGGCGTAACTGCGCACGAGGTCGGTCAGCACGTCCACGGGCAGCACGTTCTCGCCCCGGCTTTCGTGCTCGGCGATGATCTGCAGCAGGTATTGCCGGGTCAGGTCGTCGCCGGACTTGAGATCCACGATGCGCACCTCGCGGCCCGCGCGGATCGCAGCGGCGATGTCGTCGAGGGTGACGTAGTCGCTGGTCTCGGTGTTGTAGAGCCGGCGGCTGGCGTAGCGCTTGATGAGGAGCGGCGGCCGGGTCGCGTCATTCGCGCGTGCATCACGTTCATCGGCCATCCCGCCCTCCTTCGCGTCTGCGGCAAGTCTGGCCCCGCCTAGCTGCAGATGCAAAGGCTTTTCGACCGGCCTCCCTGGGGTGGACGGCAGGCATGAAAAAGGGGCGGTCGCCCGCCCCTTCCCGGTCTCGCCGCAGCTGCAGCAATCAGACCTTGTCGGCCTTCGGCGCGGCTTCGGGCTTGCGGCCCACGCTCGCGGCGACGTTGGTCGCGGCGTTCTGCGCGTCCTTCGTCACGTCGCGGCCGGCCGAGAGCATCAGGTCGACGGTGTCCATCTGGACCTTCTTGGCAACCTCGGCATAGGCGGCCATGTGCTCGGAGGCGAGCTCGGCGGCCGCGGCGGCGAAGTCGCTCATCGCCTTGGCGTAGTCGGCCGGCTGGTCCTTCTGGGTCATCATCTCGCCCATGCGCGAGATGCTGTCCTTGGCCCACTGGGCCGAGATCTCGGTCGACCGCTCGGCCGCCTGCAGGGCGACGCGGGCCATCTTCTCGCCGAGCGCGGCCTGGGTGCGGAACGTCTCGTTCATGGACGAGGTGTCGACGGGCATGTTGGCCAGCATGTCCTGCATGGCCTTGGTGTAGTCGGTGGTCTTGATCATCTGCGTCACCTTCGGGTCAGTGTGGAAACGGACGGCCTCGGGCTGCCCGCGGGTATCACGTCATCACATATACATGCCGCACCGCAGCATTGCAAGCCGGTTTTGCCGCAGCGCAGCATAAATTCACCCCTGCGGCCTCAGGTCGCGGACTCGTGGACATAGCTCCCCGGCGCCGGGGCAATGCCGCCCTCGGGCTCGCGCGCGGTCACCATCTGGCCGGAGCGCGGCGTCAACCATTCGGTCCAAGTCGGCCACCAGCTGCCCTCGTGGAACGCGGCCCCCTCGCGCCAGTCCTTGGCGGTCGCGTCAAAGCCGGCCTCAGAGGTATAGTGGCCATACTTGATCCGGTTCGGCGGGTTGATGATGCCGGCGATATGGCCCGACTGCGACAGGATGAAGGTCCGGTCCTCGGCCCCGGTCTTCGAGAAGCCGCGCCAGCAGTCGAGCCAGGGCGCGATATGGTCGCCCTCGCAGGCGATGGAGCACATCGGCAGGTCGATGTCCGACAGCCGCACCCGCTCGCCCAGCACCTCGAGGCCCTCGTCGGTGGCGAAGGCGTTGGTCACGCAGATGCCGCGCAGATATTCGACCGCCATGCGGCCGGGCAGGTTGGTGGCGTCGGCGTTCCAGTAGAGCAGGTCGAAGGCGGGTGGCGTCTCGCCCAGCATGTAGCTGCGGATCGCCGGGCCCCAGATCAGGTCGTTGGCGCGCAGGAAGCTGAAGGTCCGCGCCATGAGCTGCGCCCCGAGGACGCCGGTGCGCGCCACCTCCTCGTCGATGCCCGACAGGAAATCATCCTGCAGGAAGGTGGTGAACTCGCCCAGCTCCGAGAAGTCGGTGAGCGTGGTGAAGAAGGTGGCGCTGTTCACCCGCTCGTCGCCGCGCGCCTTCAACACGCCGAGCCCCATCGACAGCGCCGTGCCGCCGATGCAGTAGCCGACCACGTTCAGCTTGTCCTGCCCGGTGCGGGCCAGAACCTCGTCCATCGCGCGGATCTGGGCTGCGACATAGTCCTCCATTCCGGTGTCGTTCATCGACGCATCGGGGTTCTTCCAGCTCACCACGAAGAGCGTGAGGCCCTTGTCTACCAGATACTTGATGAGGCTGTTCTGCGGCTTCATGTCGAGAATGTAGAACTTGTTGATCCAGGGCGGGAACAGGATCAGCGGCAGCGCGTGGACCTTGTCGGTCGTGGGCGCATACTGGATCAGCTCGAACATGCGGTCCTGCAGGACCACCTCGCCGGGGGTAGTGGCGATGTTCTCGCCGACCGTGAAGGCCGACTTGTCCACCAGCGAGACCATCAGCTCGCCCTGCCCGCTCTCGACATCGGCGACGAGGTTCTCGAGGCCTCGGACGAGGCTTTCGCCCTCGGTCTCGATCGCCTTCTCCAACGCGTCGGGGTTGGTGGCGAGGAAGTTCGTCGGCGACATCATGTCGATGATCTGCCGCGAGAACCACGCGATGCGGCGCTTGGCGACCGGGTCGTCGACCTCGAGGTCGGCCACCGACCGGGCGAGCGCATCCGCATTGATCTTGTACTGACGCTTCAGGAAGGCAAACCACGGGTTGCTGGACCAGAGCGGGTTCTTGAAGCGCGGATCGGCCGGGCCCTCGTCGGGCGGCGCTGACAGGCGGCCGCGCGCAAACTCCCCCTGGACCTCGGCATAGTGGCGCAGCGTCTCGCCCCAGTAGCGCGTCTGCGCCTGGATCACCTTGACCGGGTCCTCGACCCAGTTCCGCGCCCAGGCCTGCGCCGCGGTGACGTAGAAGTCCGCCCCCGGTCCCTGCACCCCGGCCGCCGGCGAACGTCGCTGTGCAAGGGCCTGCATCAGCCTCATCGACAGTTCCTCGATGCGGCCGATGTTCTCGGCCATCTTCTCGGGCAGCAGGCTGGCCCCCGGCAGACCGTCGAGCGCATGCCGCGGCGCGGCGCCACCCTCTGCCGGCGGAGCGTCGGCGGCGGCCGCTTCCGGCGCTGCCCGCGCCTCCGCGGCCTCCGGCGTTGCGGCCTTCGGCGTGCGGCTCCGCTTCGGCTGCTCATCCGTGGGCGATTCGGCCGCGACGGGGGCCGCCTTGCCGCGGCTCGGCGGCGGCTTTCCCGGCCCGTCCGCCGCCGCGCCGCGCGACTTCTTCGCGTCTGCAGCATCCTCTAGCGACGTTTTTGCCGCATTGCGGCGACGGCGCGTCGGCGCAGGGTCCTCGGAGCTTGCCATGATATCCGCCCTCCCCTATTTCACCCAGAATAAGGCGGTGAACCGGATGCCGACAAGCCGCGTTTTCGCCGCAGTGCCGCAGAAGTCGCCATAGCGGCTCGGAAGGTTGACGATGGATTTCATTTACCGCGGCATGGCCCGCTACGACGCGATGGAAGCGCTGCGCAACAGCGCCGAGTGGATGGGCGCGAGCGCGCGTGCCCTCGCATCCTACCCGGCCTTTGCGCTGATCCCCCACCCGGCCTTCAAGGTGATGTCCGCCTGGGGCCGCGTGACCGAGCGCAGCTTCGCCCGCATGGTCATCAAGCCCGACTGGAACATCCCCGCGATCGCCGGCCCCGGCGGCCAGGACCACATCGTCTACGTGGACCGGGTCCTCAGCCGTCCCTTCGGCGACCTGCTGCATTTCCGCGTCGCCCGCCGCGAGGTGAAGCGCAAGATCCTGCTCGTGGCGCCGATGTCGGGGCATTACGCGACGCTGCTGCGCTCGACCGTGGTGTCGCTGTTGCAGGACGCCGAGGTTTACATCACCGACTGGCACAACGCCCGCGACATCCCGGTGAGCGAGGGGCATTTCGACGTCGAGGACTACACCCGCTACCTCGTTGACTTCTTCGCCCATCTCGGCCCCGACCTGAACGTGGTCGCCGTCTGCCAGCCCGCGCCGCTCGCGCTCGCCGCGACCGCGATCCTGGCCGAGGAGAACCCCGAGGCGCAGCCGCGCTCGCTCATCCTCATCGGCGGGCCGATCGATCCCGACGCGGCCGCGACCGAAGTGACGGATTTCGGCAACCGCATGACGATGGGTGAGATCGAGCATCTCGCGATCCAGCAGGTCGGCTTCAAGTATCGCGGCGCGGGGCGCATGGTCTATCCGGGCCTGGCGCAGCTCGCCTCCTTCATCGCCATGAACACGGGCACCCACGCGCAGGCCTTCATCAGCCAGATATTCGCCGAGGCCCGCGGCGAGGCTACACCCAACGACCGTCACAACCGCTTCTATGACGAGTATCTCTCGGTCATGGACATGACGGCCGAGTTCTACCTCTCGACCGTCGACCGGATCTTCCAGCGCAACGAGATCGGGCGGAACAGCTTCACCATGGCCGGCAAGCCGGTGGACATCGGCCGCATCGACCGCAGCTGGGTGATGACCGTCGAGGGGGCCGAGGACGACATCTCCGCGCCCGGCCAGTGCGTCGCAGCGCTCGGCCTCTGCACCGGCGTGCCCTCTGAGCGCAAGCGCAACCATCTCGAGCCGGGCGCAGGCCATTACGGCATCTTCGCCGGCAAGAGCTGGCGGCTGAACATCCGCCCGGCGGTGCTCGACTTCATGGACGAGGCGGCGGGCATCGAGCGCAGCCGCACCCGCGGCGCCCCGCCGGTGTCGCTGGCGGCCGTGAACGACGCGCCGGCCGCGTCCACCGGCCGGCTCGCCGTCTGACAGGAACCGCGCCGCCCATGCGCCGTTGAACGGGGCAAGCGCCGCACCCTCGCGGCGCGCCCTCAACGGAGCACGAGATGGCCGACGACAAGACCACCCAGTCCCCCGCCCAGCACCGCGCGACCTTCTGGACGCGGCTCAAGGGCATCAACGCCGGCATGCTCGGCCTGCGCTCCGACCAACACTTCCAGCCAATGTCGCACCAGATCACCGAAGACGACGATCGGGCGCTGTGGTTCATCACCGCGCAGGGCACCCATCTTGCCGAGGCCGTCAGCCGCGGCGCGCAGGACGCCATGCATCTTGTGGCGGAGGGCAGCGGCAAGCTCTACGCCAGGCTCGAGGGACGGCTGGAGCTGTCGAACGACCAGGCGAAGCTCGACGAGATCTGGAGCCAGGTGTCCGCCAGCTGGTTCGAGGAAGGCCGCGACGACCCGGACGTGCGGCTTCTGAAGTTCACCATCTCCAGCGGCGAGGTCTGGACGACGACCGGCGGCCTCGGCTTCCTCTACGAGGTCGCCAAGGCGCGGGTGACGGGCGCCAAGCCCGACATGGGCGAGCATTTCGAACTCTGAAGCCGCTCCGGCGCGGGCCTCACGCCCGCGCCGTGACCTCCGCCACGGCCGCCTCGATCAGCGCGAGGCAGTCCGGCGTCGAGAAGCGGTGGTCGGCGCCCTTCACCAGCGTCAGGCGCAGGTCCCGCCCCTCGGCGCGGTCCAGCAGCCGCAGCGCCCAGTCCACGGGCACCTCCGCATCCGCCGTCCCCTGCAACAGCCGCACCGGCATCGGCAGCCCGAGCGGCGCGTCCATCAGCAGATGCCGCCGCCCGTCCTTGATCAGCCGCCGCGTAAGGGGATAGGGCTCGCCATAGTCGCTCTGCCGCAGCACCACACCGTCGCGCATCAGCGCCGCGCGCTCCTCGGCCGAGAACTCCGCCCAGAACCCCGCTTCGGTGAAATCCGGCGCCGCGGCGATACCCACCAGCCCCGCGACACGCTCCGGCCGCTCGCGCGCCAGCAGCAGCGCGATCCAGCCGCCCATGGACGATCCGACCAGCACCTGCGGCCCCTCGGTCACGGCATCGATCACCCCCCGCGCATCCTCGAGCCAGTCACCGATGCAGCCGTCCTCGAAGCGCCCGCCGCTCTCGCCATGCCCGGAATAGTCGAACCGCAGGAACGCCCGCCCCTGCGCCCGCGCCCAGGCGTCCAGATGCAGCGCCTTGGTCCCCTGCATGTCCGAGTTGAAGCCGCCGAGGAACACGATTCCCGGCCCCTCCCCCTCGACCCGCTCATAGGCCAACCTGCGCCCCTGCGCCGTCGTCAGAAAATCGGCCACAGGCCCCTCCTTCTTCTGTCTGCAAATATCCCACGGGGGTCCGGGGGTGTGAAACCCCCGGCCTTCGCATTGACACCACCCCATGATCCCGCCATGACCGCGCGACAACCCGCAACCGGGCGTGCCGTAGGCGCCAGACCGACGAGGAGGACGCGCGATGTCCATGATCTCCCTCACCTTTCCCGATGGCGCCTCGCGCGATTACCCCTCCGGCACGACCGCCGCCGAAGTCGCCGCCTCGATCGCGCCGAGCCTGGCGAAGAACGCCATCAGCGCCAGCCTCGACGGCCGCCACATCGACCTCGCCTGGCCCATCGAGACCTCCGGCGCCCTCGCCATCAACATGCTGAAGGACGCCGCCCCGGCCCTCGAACTGATCCGCCACGACCTCGCCCATGTCATGGCCCGGGCGGTGCAGGAGCTTTGGCCCGACGTGAAGGTCACGATCGGTCCGGTGCGCGACTACGGGTGGTTCTACGACTTCGACCGCGCCGAGCCCTTCACGCCCGACGACCTCGCCGCGATCGAGGCGAAGATGCGCCAGATCATCGCCGCGCGCGACCCGGTCCGCACCGAGGTCTGGGACCGCGCCCGTGCCCGCGCCCATTACGAGGCCGCAGGCGAGCCGTTCAAGCTTGAGCTCCTCGACCGCATCCCCGGCGACGAGCCGATCCGCATGTACTGGCACGGCGACTGGCAGGACCTCTGCCGCGGCCCGCACCTGCAGCACACCGGTCAGCTTCCCGCCGACGCCTTCAAGCTCACCCATGTCGCGGGCGCCTACTGGCTGGGCGACGCCTCGCGCCCGATGCTGCAGCGCATCTACGGCGTCGCCTTCCGCACCAAGGACGAGCTCAAGGCTCATCTGACGATGCTGGAGGAGGCCGCGAAGCGCGACCACCGCAAGCTGGGCCGCGAGATGGAGCTCTTCCACATGCAGGAAGAGGCGCCGGGCATGGTGTTCTGGCACCCGAACGGCTGGGCCATCTACCGCGAGCTGGAAGCCTATATGCGCCGCCGCCAGATTGCCTATGGCTACAAGGAAATCAAAACCCCGCAGGTCGTGGACCGCATGCTGTGGGAGCGGTCGGGCCACTGGGAGGCCTATCGCGAGAACATGTTCATCGTCGAGGTGGACGAGGAAGGCGCGAAGGAAAAGCGCATCAACGCGCTGAAGCCGATGAACTGCCCCTGCCATGTGCAGGTCTACAACCACGGCCTCAAATCCTACCGCGACCTGCCGCTGCGGCTGGCCGAGTTCGGCTCCTGCCACCGCTACGAGCCCTCGGGCGCCATGCACGGGCTGATGCGGGTGCGCGGCTTCGTGCAGGACGACGCGCATATCTTCTGCACCGAGGACCAGATCGAGGCCGAATGCGCGGCCTTCCTCGAGATGCTCTCGGGCGTCTACCGCGATCTCGGCTTCGAGACGTTCGACATCAAGCTCTCCACCCGCCCGGACGTGCGCGTCGGCAGCGATGCGATCTGGGACAAGGCGGAGGCCGCGCTGGCTGGCGCGATCGACAAGGCGGGCTATCCCTACGAGGTCAATCCGGGCGACGGCGCCTTCTATGGCCCGAAGCTCGACTTCAAGCTGACCGACGCCATCGGGCGCGAATGGCAATGCGGCACCTTCCAGGCCGACTTCAATCTGCCCTCGCGCCTCGGCGCCGAATACATCGGCCCTGACGGGGCGACGCACACGCCGGTCATGCTGCACCGCGCCATCCTCGGCAGCTTCGAGCGGTTTCTGGGCATCCTGATCGAGAACTACGCCGGCAAGCTGCCCTTCTGGCTCGCGCCGCGGCAGGTGGTGGTGGCGTCGATCGTTTCAGATGCCGACGCCTATGTCGAGGAGGTGACGGCGGCGCTGCGGCTGGCGGGAATCCGCGCCGAGGCCGATACCCGCAACGAGAAGATCAACTACAAGGTGCGCGAGCATTCGTTGGGCAAGGTGCCCGTGATTCTGGCCGTCGGGCAGCGCGAGGTGGCCGAGCGCACGGTGTCGATGCGCCGTCTGGACCAGCAGGGCAGCCGCAGCCTGGCGCTTGACGAGGTCGTCGCCTGCCTGCGCGACGAGGCCACACCGCCCGACCTGCGCGCGTCGGCGGCGAAGTGACGCAACGTTACATCTGTTAACGAAAGCCGCTTGCAATCCGCGGCGAATCGAGGATTCTTACTTTTGCGTGAGCTTTGACTTTCTAACGCCTCTCCCCTTCACGGGGCAGCCGGACTGACGAAAGGGCTGCACGACCCCGGGGCATTCCGCCGCGGGAACTTGAAGGAGAGACAGGTCATGGCGACCGGCACGGTGAAATGGTTCAACTCCACCAAGGGCTACGGCTTCATCGCCCCCGATGACGGCGGCAAGGATGTGTTCGTGCACATCTCGGCGGTCGAGCGCGCAGGCCTGACCGGCCTCAACGACAACCAGAAGATTGCCTACGAGTTGCAGTCCGGCCGCGACGGCCGCGCCTCGGCCAGCGATCTGAAGCTGCTCTGATCTGCCGCCGCCCCCGACGGGCGGTCAGCGGAAGGGTAAACGGCGGCCCGCGTTCCCGAGACGCGGGCCGCCGGCGTTTCAGTTCCCCGAGAGACACCCGCGCAGCCACGCCGCCAGCCGCTCCGGGTCGGGCTCCGGGTCGTCTGCCGCCGCCCGCACCATCCGCGCAGGCGCCCAGACGACCGCCCTGCCCTTCGCAGCCGCCGCCTCGATCTCCGTCCGGCTGTCGGCCACCGGCAGCCCGAGCCGCGCGGCCAGAGCCCAGGCCCCCTGATCGAGCGCCAGCAGCCGCAACTGCGCCGGGTCGCCCGTCTCCGGCAGCGGCAGCCCCGGCGCATCCGGCACGATGACCGCAGCCCGGTCCGGCATCGCCTCCGAGGCGCGGACCACGGCCGGCGCAGCCCCCTGCGCCTTCGCGGCCGCGAGTTCCCCCGCACGCCGCTCCAGGCTGAAGCCGAGCCGCCCCGGCACCAGGTCCAGCTTCTCGACCGTCACCCGGACCGCCGCGACCGGCTGCGCCAGCACCCGCGCCGCCACGTCCTCGGCCAAGGCCTCCAGCGTATCGAACCGCCGCGCGGCGAGCGCGCCCGCCACCGCTCCGACCAGCAGGTCGTAGCTCAGCACCCTGTCCACGTCGTCACCGGTCGCCGCCGCCGGCTGCGCCAGGTCGGCCTCGAGCGAGAACATCAGCCGCTGCGTCCGTCCGCGCTCGCCCGCGAAGGCGCCGACCTCGACCTCGAGCAGATGGTCGCGCAGATGGATGCGGTCGGGGGTGCGTTCGGTGTCCATGCCGCGGTGATGCCGCCCGTTGACGCGGCGTGCAAGGCGGGCCGCATCATTTCGCAGTTGCAGCAAACACCGCGCCGCCGCATTCTGCGTCGGGTCATGAGCGCCCCCGACCCTGCCCTCGAAATCACCCCCACGGCGCCCATCCGCCGCAGCGTCCACGGCTGGCGGTCGAAGTGCCTCCAGCGGCTGATCCGCATCGGCCTGCCGGTGCCGACCACCTTCGCGATCCCGGTGGGCGTCGTCCGCCGCATCGCCGCGGGACAGCTGCCGCCGCGCGAGATGCTGACGCAGATGATCCGCGCCGCCGACGGTCTCCTCGCGGTGCGCCCCTCGGCCGTCGATCCCGACTGGGGCGGGCCGGGCACCGTCCTCAACGTCGGCATCAACGACAGCTGCCACTCGGCCCTCGCCCGCCGCATCGGCGGTGACGCGGCCGACCGGCTCTACCTCAACTTCGTCCAGTCCTACGCCGTCAACGTCGCCCGCCTCGACCCCGACGCCTTCGCGCAGGAGGGCGAAGGCGCGCTCGCCGCGGCGCTCGCCGCCTTCCGCGGCGAGACCGGCGAAGGCTTCCCCCAGGACCCGGCGCAGCAGCTGGCCGAGGTGCTGCGCTCCATGGCCCGCGCCTGGGACGGCCCTTCGGCCCGCCTCCTGCGCGAGGCCAAGGGCGCGCCCGCCGATGCGCCGCTGGGCCTCGTGGTGCAGGACATGGCGATCGGCCTCGGCCCTGGCCTCACCGGCTCGGGCACGATCCAGTTCGTCGATCCCGTGACCGGCGGCCCCAGGATCTCGGGCCGCTTCCTCGGCCAGACCCAGGGCCGCATCCGCGGCGAGGGCGCGAGCGAGCTCTACCTCGCCCCCGACGCGCGCGGCCCGGCGCTGCAGCAGGCGGCGGCCGAGATCTTCGACGAGCTGGTCCGTGCCGGCGAGGCTGTCCGCCGCCGCCTGCGCGAGGAGATGCGGATCGACTATGTCCTGACCGAGGGCAAGCTCTCGATCATCGACGCGGTGAAAGTGCAGCGCAGCGCGCGCGCGGCGGTCAAGATCGCGGTGGCGCTCGCCCGCGACGGCGTCATCCCGCCCGAGGAGGCGGTGATGCGGGTCGAGCCGCGGGCGATCACTGACCTCTTGCATCCGCAGGTGGACCCGCGGGCGCCGCGCGACGCCATCCTGCGCGGCATCGGCGCCTCGCCGGGCGCCGCCACGGGGCGCATCGTCTTCTCCTCGGCCCGCGCGCAGGAGGCCGCCGCCCGCGGCGAGGCCTGCATCCTCGTGCGCCGCGAGACCACGCCCGAAGACGTGCGCGGCATGCACGCCGCCCGCGGCGTCCTGACCGAGCGCGGCGGCATGACCAGCCACGCCGCCGTCATCGCCCGCGGCTTCGGCCTGCCCTGCATCGTCAGCGCCGCGGGTCTTCACATCGACGCGCGGTCAGGCTGGATGATGGCCGGCAAGCGCCGCTTCCTCGAGGGCGAGGAGATCACCATCGACGGCACCTCCGGCGAGGTGCTGGCCGGCGCCGCGGAGCTGCTGCCGCCCGCCGTCGACGACGACTTCCGCACGCTTCTCGCCTGGGCCGACGCCGCCTGCGACATGGTCGTGCGCGCCAATGCCGACAGCCCGGCCGAGGCCCGCGCCGCCCTCGGCTTCGGCGCCCAAGGGATCGGGCTGGCGCGGACCGAGCACATGTTCTTCGAGGCCGACCGCCTGCCCGCCATCCAGGAGATGGTCTTCGCCCACAGCGCCCAGGACCGCCGCCTCGCGCTCGAGCGCATCCTGCCGATGCAGCGCGCCGATTTCGCCGAGCTTTTCGGCATCATGGCGGGCCTGCCGGTCTGCATCCGCCTGTTCGATCCGCCGCTGCACGAATTCCTGCCGCAGGATCGCGAGGGCATGCGGGAACTGGCCGAGACGCTCGACCGCCCGCTCTCCGACGTGGTGCGGCGGATCGAGGCGGTGTCCGAGGCGAACCCGATGCTGGGCATGCGCGGCGTCCGCCTGGGCCTCGCGGTGCCCGAGATCTACGACATGCAGGCCCGGGCCATCTTCGAGGCCACCATCGACGCCGCCCGCGACGGGGCGCCCGTGGTGCCCGAGATCATGATCCCGCTCGTCTCGGCCATGCGCGAGGTCGAGATCGTCAAGACCCGCATCGACGCCGTGGCCGCGGCGGTCAGGAACCAGCGGCGCACGGCCTTCGACTACCGCCTCGGCGTCATGGTCGAGACCCCGCGCGCCTGCCTGCGCGCCGGTGACATCGCGGCGCATGCCTCCTTCATCAGCTTCGGCACCAACGACCTGACGCAGATGACCTATGGTCTGTCGCGCGACGACGCCGGCCGGTTCATGGGCACCTATGTCGCGCAGGGCGTCTGGCCCGAGGACCCGTTCCACATCCTCGACCAGGACGGGGTGGGCGAGCTGATCCTGACCGGCGCCACCCGCGCGCGCGAGAGCCGGCCGGCGATCACGCTCTCGGTCTGCGGCGAGCATGGCGGCAACCCGGAATCCATCGCCTTCTGCCGCCGCGCGGGCCTGGATTACGTCTCCTGCTCGCCCTTCCGGGTCCCGGTCGCCCGCCTCGCCGCGGCGCAGGAATCGATTCGCTCACGCCTTCGTGGGGATTCTCCCGCCAGTTGATCGACTTAGCAGCGGGTCGGCGGCGATTGGCTCAACCCGACGAATCGCGCCGGCAGGTTTCTGCCAGTTTTAATCAAATGCAGCGCTTCGGCGGCTGAATCCGGAACCGACGGGTTCCGGCGCGCCACCGGGCATGTCTAGGTCGCCGGTGATCCGCACGGGCCACCTGCTCGCGGCCCCTGCGGCGCATCCGCCTGTATCCGAAACCAGCCCGCGAATCACTGGATTCCCGGGACAAGGACCAGTCATGCCTGCTGTAACCAGTTCTCTCTCGTCCAAGACTCTCTCGCTTCGCCTTGTCCTGACCGTCGCCCTCGCGCTGCCCGCGGCCGCGACGATCCTCCCCGCCTCCGCCAACGCCGCCCAGGCAAGCGCGACCGACCTCAAATGCTTGGCGGACACGATCTATTTCGAAGCCCGCGGCGAGCCGATCGCCGGCCAGAAGGCGGTGGCCGAGGTGATCCTCAACCGTGTGGACGATCGCCAGTTTCCGAACTCCGTCTGCGGCGTCGTCAATCAGGGCAAGGCCGGCGCCTGCCAGTTCAGCTACAACTGCGGCGGCAAGCAGCGCCCGATCCGCGAAAAGGCCGCCTATATGCGCGCCCATGACGTGGCCGAGGCGGCGCTGAACGGTGCCCCGCGGACGCTGACCGAAGGCGCGACCTACTTTCACGCGACCTCGGTGCGCCCCTCCTGGTCACGCAAGTTCCTGCGCACCGCGCGCATCGGCAGCCACATCTTCTATCGCCCGTCCGGCAACCGTCGCGTCGCGTCGAACTGACGCCGCCGCTTATGCCTTTGCGCCCGGCCCTGCGGCCGGGCGCTCGCATGTCACGTCGGCCGCCGCTCCGCCCAGCCCGCGAAGACCCGCTCCAACGCCACCACGATGTAGTAGAGCGCGATCCCCAGCACCGCGAGCGCGATCAGCACCGCGAACATCAGCGGATAGTTCGACGCGATCCGGCCGGAGTCGAACAGGCTCCCCAGACCCTTCCCGTGCGGCGTCACGATCTCCACGAGGTTCGTGCCGATGAAGGCCAGCGTCACCGCGACCTTCAGCGCCCCGAAGAACTCCGGCAGCGTCTTCGGCAGCGCGATCTTCCAGAACACCGTGAAGCGCGACGCCCCGAGCGAGCGCAGGATGTCGCGGTATTCCGGCTCCAGCGTGGAAAGCCCGATCGCCACCGACACCGTGATCGGGAAGAACGAGATCATGAAGGCGACGAGGATCGTGTTGAAGTCGTGCTGGCCGATGAAGACCAGCGCCACCACCGGCACCACCGTCGCCTTCGGGATCGCGTTGAAGCCAACCAGCAACGGGTAGAGGGCGTCGTTCATCAGCCGGCTGAGGCCCATGATCATGCCAAGGATGGTGCCGACGACCACCGCGAGCCCGAGGCCCACGACCGTCCGCCACAGCGTCTCCCAGGCTTTGACCGCGAACAGCTCGCGATACTGCCAGAAGGCGGGCCAGAGGTCCGAGGGCGCCGCCATCTTGTAGGTCGGCCATCCCATGTACCAGACCCAGGCCTCCCAGATGGCGAGGAAGACCAGGATCGCGATGATCGGGGTGACGATTTTCTGCACTTCGTCGCGGGTCATGCCGGGATCTTCTCGTCCTTGCGCCCCTGCGCGATCTCGATCTGGTCGCGCAGCGTGGCCAGCCACTCGACCGATTGCGGCTGGTAGAGCATCTCGATCGGCCGCGGCCCCGGCAGCGGCACGTCGAGGACGAACTGCGTCGTCGCCGGGCGCCCCGACAGCACCACCACCTGATCGGCCAGATAGACGCTCTCGCGCAGGTCGTGGGTGATGAGCAGCGCGGTGAAGGGCTCCTCGGCGCGGAGCTGGTGCATGAGCTGCCACAGGTCCTCGCGCGTGAAGGCGTCGAGCGCGCCGAAGGGCTCGTCGAGGATCAGCACGTCGGGCTTGTGGACCAGCGAACGGCAGAGCGAGGCCCGCTGCCGCATCCCGCCCGAAAGCTCCGAGGGCCGCTTGCCCTCGAACCCTTCTAGGCCGACCATCGCCAGAAGCTCGCGCGCCCGCGCCTCCTTCTTCGCCTTCGGCATCCTCGGCGCGACGATCTCCAGCGGCAGGATGACGTTCTGCAGGATCGTGCGCCATTCCAGCAGCACCGGGTTCTGGAACGCCATGCCCACGGTGCTGCGGGGCGAGCGCACCCGCTCGCCATGCAGCCAGACCTCGCCAGCGTCGGGGAACATCAGCCCCGCGATCAGCCGCGTCAGCGTGGACTTGCCGCAGCCCGAGGGGCCGACGACGGCACAGAAGCCGCCTTCGGGGACCGAGAGGCTGAGGTCGTCCAGCACCGGCAGCGCGCCGGCGGCCGTCTTGTAGGCGTGGGTGACGCCCTTGATCTCGATGAGGTCTGTCATCCGCCGCCTTGCCTGTCCGACGCTTTTTTCATTCGGCGCCGCGTCGGGCGCGGCGCCGTGGGGTTGGTCAGCCGCCGGTCACTCGACCATCAGGCTGCCGTCGTCGGGGAGATAGGCGGGATCGAAATAGCGGCTCGCATCCGGCTCGTTCTGGAACTCGTAGGTCTGCGCCAGTTGCTCCAGCGAGCGGGCGAAGCGGTCCGGGTCGATGTTGCCGAGGCCGTTCTCGCGCACCCAGTCGGTCATGATGTTGTCGCGCAGCGCCAGCTCCAGCCGCCGCACCTCCAGCTCCTGATCCATCGCCGGGTTGCGCGACACCATCGCGGCGACGCCCGCCGCCGGGTCATTGACGGTGTCCTGCAGCCCCTTGGCGACCGCACGCAGGAAGCCCGTGACCTTCTCCGGGTTCTCGGCGGCGAAGTCGGTATTGGCGATGATCGCGTTGCCGTAGAGGTCGAGGCCGTAATCCGCCATCAGCAGCACGGTCATGTCCTCCTCCGGCACGCCGAGGCGGACGGTGTTGAGGAACGAGGTGAACGAGAAGCCCGTGACCGCGTCCACCTGCCCCTCGGCCAGCATCGGCTCGCGCGTAGGAAAGCCGACCGGCTCGATCGTCACCTGAGAGACGTCAATGTCGTTCTCGGCCGCGAAGACCGGGAACTGGGCCCAGGCGCCGTCAGGCGGTGGCGCGCCGAGGGTGTGCCCCTCAAGGTCCTTCGGCGCCTCGATCCCGAGGCTCTTGCGGCCGACGATCGAGAAGGCGGGCTTGTCGTAGAACATCATCACCGCCGTCACCGGCGCGTCGGGGTTCTGGTCGAGGAACTTGATGAGGCTCGCCATATCGGCAAAGCCCACCGGATAGGCGCCGGTGGCGACCTTCGGAATGGCGTCCAGCGAGCCCTGCCCCGCCGAGATCTCGACCGTCAGGCCCTCGGCCTCGAAATGGCCGTTGTCGATGGCCATGAAATAGGGGGCGGCCGGACCCTCGAACTGCCAGTCGAGCGCGAAGGGCATAGCGGTCTGGGCGGAGGCCGCGCCCGTGAGGGCGAGGGTCGCAGCGGCGGCAAGGCGCAGGAACATGGGCGGTCTCTCCTGTTGGCGCCGGTCGGTTTTTCCCTGCCGCTCATGGATGGCGGCTCCGGCTTATGGCGTTATCTTGCAAGGACCCGGCCAGCGCCGCGGGCGGCGGATGGAGTGGTCCCAAGGCAGTGTTACTGGCGGGTTTTCCGCCTGTCCATGCCGATGGCCCGGCCGCAGTCGCGCGGCCGGGCCGGAGTTCAGCGCGCCGCAGTCCTCAGAGACGCGCCGCAATCGCCCGCGAGGCGGCCGGAACGGTGAGGGCGAGCAGCACCGACTTCAGCAGGTCGCCCAGCAGGAACGGCACCACGCCCGCGGCCACTGCCTGCTCGAAGCCCACGAAGCCCGCGAGCCAGAGCGCGCCGGTCGCCAGGATCAGCGCGCTGCCCAGCAGCGCCAGCGCGAAGGCATGAAGGACGCCGCGGATCGGCGCCCGCTGCGCCAGCCCGCCGACGACGAAGGCGGCGATGAGAAAGCCCGCCATGTAGCCTGCGGTGGGCCCCATGAGGTAGGCGATGCCGCCGCCCGAGGCGAAGACCGGGACGCCGAAGACGCCGTAGGCCAGCCAGGCGGTCACGGCCGAGACCGCCAGCCCGCGCCCGAGGACCAGCGCCAGCAGCAGCACCGCGAAGGTCTGCATCGTCGCGGGCACCGGCCACATCGGCACCTGGATGCGCGAGGCGAGCGCGATCAGCGCCGCGCCGCCGACGATCGCGACGGTGGTGCGGAAAGCGCGCGAGCCGGTCGGGGCGCGGAGGGTGGTCTGGGTCATGATGGGCTCCTTGATGTCTGTCACGCTCTGGATGGCTTGCGCCGCGGGGCCGCGCAAGGGCTCAGGCGGTGATACCGCCCCGCACCGCCCCGAAACCAGCGTCACGATCACGCCTGCGTGCCGCCCGCGCGCCGCATTTGCCGAAAGCCTCGCCCCGTGGCAGCGTGGCGCCGCCTGCCCTCGCGGAGCCTGCCCCATGCGCGGACCGATCCTTGCAGCCCTTCTCGCGGCCCTCGCCCTGCCGGTCGCCTCGCAGCCGGCGGCCGAGGCCCCGCTGCCCGAACGGCGCGTGATCCTCAACGAGGGCTGGGACCTGCCGGGCGGCGACCTCGCCCAACTCTTCAACACCACCGAGGCCGCCTGCGCCCGCGCCTGCCTCGCCGACACGGCCTGCGTGGCGCTGACCTACAACCACCGCTCGCGCGCCTGCTTCCCGAAGGGCACAGACGCTGGCCCCGCGGTGCCCTTCGCGGGCGCGTCCTCCGGCCCGGTCCTCGTCACCGACCCCGCGCGCGCCGCCGCGGCCGCCGCCCGCGCCGAGGCGGCCTCGTGGCTCACCCCTGAAGACCGCGCCGACCTGCTGGCACAGGCCGGAGGTCTCGGCACCGCCTATCCCGGCACCGGCGAGGGCGCCGACGCGCTGCGCGGCTACGCCGCCGAGGCCGAGGCCGCGGGCGACACGCAAGGCGCGATCCGCTGGACCGGCGCCGCCGCCGCGCTGAGCGATGCGCCCGACGACTGGCTCGTCCTCGCCCGCCTTCTCGCCGCCGCCGCGGATGCGGACGACGACTGGACCCGCCGCCGCGCCGCCATGTCCGCCGCGGCCAACGCCTGGCTGCGCGACCCCGGCCCCGGCAGCGCGGCGCTGCGCCTCTGGGCCGAGCAGGCCGAGCGCATCGGCCGCGGCCGGGACGGGATGCTGGCGCTGCGCGACGCGCTGGCCGCCGACCCCGACCCGGCCCTCGCTCGCGCGCTCGCCGGCTTCGAATCGCGCCACGGCTTCCGCGTGATGGATACCCAGGTGGATGCCGACGCCCCCGCCCCGCGCGCCTGCGTGCTGCTGTCCGAGCCGCTGATCCGCGGCACCGACTATCGCAGCTTCGTGGCGCTCCCCGATTCCGTCCTCGCGGTCGAGGCCGAGGACAGCCAGCTCTGCGTCACCGGCGTCACCCATGGCGAGGAACTGCGCCTGACCCTGCGCGCGGGCCTCCCTGCCGCGTCCGGCGAGGTCCTGTCGCGCGACGTGCCCGTCACCCTCTACATCCGCGACCGCACCCCCCAGGCGCGCTTCACCGGCCGCGCCTATCTGCTGCCCGCGAGCAGCGATCAGGGCCTCACCCTCAGGACGGTCAACACCGGCACCGTGGCCCTCGCCCTCTACCGCATGTCCGACCGCAACCTCGTCCGCTCGCTGCGCGACGGCACCTTCGCGCGCCCCCTCGCCGACTGGCGGGCCGAGACCTTCACCGCCGAGATGGGGGAGCGCGTCTGGACCGGCGAGGCGGATATCGCCCCCGCCGCAGACGGCGGCCCGCACCCCGTCAACGCCGAGATCGCCACCCGCCTCGACATCGCCGCCGCCGCCGGACCGCTGGAGCCCGGCGTCTACGCGCTGACCGCCACCGTGCCCGGCCTGCCCGAGGACCGCAGTCCGGCCGCGACGCAGTGGTTCATGATCTCCGACCTCGGATTGTCCACCTATTCGGGCACCGACGGCCTCACCGTCGTCGTCCGCGGCCTCTCGGGCGCCGCCGCCAGGCCCGGCGTCGCGGTCGAACTGGTCTCCCGCGGCAACGCCATCCTCGGCCGGGCGCTGACCGACGCCGAGGGGATCGCCCGCTTCGATGCAGGCCTCACCCGCGGCCGGGACGCCGCAGCCCCCGCTCTCGTGACCGCCGCCAGCGGTGCGGAGGACGCGACCGAGGACATGGCCTTCCTGTCGCTCCTCGACCCCGAATTCGACCTCTCCGACCGTGGCGTGGAGGGCCGCGCGCCCTCGCCCCCGGTGGACATCTTCGCCACCACCGACCGCGGCGCCTACCGCGCGGGCGAGACGGTCCACGCCACGATCCTCGCCCGCGATCCCGCCGCGCGCGCGCTCCCCGGCCTGCCGCTCACGGCGGTCATCTTCCGCCCCGATGGCGTCGAGGCCGCGCGCATGATGCCGCAGAAGGCGGGCGATGGCGGCTTCGTGCTCGACTGGCGGGTGCCCGACACCGCGCCGCGCGGCAGCTGGCGCATCGACCTGCGGCTCGAGGCCGACGGCGCGCCGCTGGCCAGCCTGCGCCTGCTGGTCGAGGATTTCCGGCCCGAGCGGATCGACCTCGACCCGGAACTCGCCCCCGGCCCCTTCGCTGCCGTGGACAGCCTCCCCGCCGCGCTCGAAGCCCGCTGGCTCTACGGCCCGCCCGCGGCCGATCTGCCGGTCGAGGGCGAGTTGCGGCTCGCGCCCGCGACCGAAGTGCCCGGCTGGGAGGGCTACCGCTTCGGCCGCCACGACGAGCCCGCCGACCCCGAGATCGTGACCCTCCCGCCCGGCCAGACCGACGCCGCCGGCCGCTGGCAGGGCGAGATCGCGCTGCCGCCCTCCCTCGCCGCCGCCACCCGGCCGGTCGAGGCCACCCTGATCCTCGCCGTCCGCGAAGGCGCCGGCCGCCCGGTCGAGCGGCGCGAGACGCGCCTCGTCATGCCGCAGCAGCCGGTCGTGGGCATCCGGCCGGAGTTTTCCGATGCGGTGCCCGAAGGTGGCGAGGCCGCGTTCCGCGTCATCGCCCTCGGCCCCGACCTCGCTCTGCGCGATGTCCCGGCCGAATGGGTGCTGAACCGCATAGAAACTGAATACCAGTGGTTCGCCCTCGGCGGCGACTGGATGTGGGAGCCGGTGACGCGCCGCACCCGCGTCGACGGCGGCAGCCTCGCGCTCTCGGCTGAGGGTCCGGCGAGCCTCGCGGTCCCGGTGAACTGGGGCGAATACGAGTTGGTCGTGACCACCGCAGCCGGGGCCGAGACCGCGATCACTTTCCAGGCCGGCTGGGGCGCGGCCACCGCCGGGACCGACACGCCCGACCGCCTGGCGGTGACACTCGACCGCCCCGCCTACCGCGCGGGCGACACCGCGCGCGTAACGATCGACGCCGCCGCCGAGGGGGTTGCGACGGTGGCGGTCCTCTCGAACCGCGTCCATTCGCTTACCACCGTCGCGCTGACCGAGGGGCTGAACACCGTCACCCTGCCCGTCACCAACGACTGGGGCACCGGCGTCTATGTCGCCGTCACCGCCATCCGCCCCCTCGGCCTCGACCCCGCGCCGTTGCGTGCGCTCGGCATCGCCCATGCCGCCGTGGACCCCGGCAACCGGCGCCTCACCACGAGCCTCATCGCCCCCGCCGAGACAGCGCCGCGCCAGACCGCCACCGTCCGCCTGATGGTCGCGGGCGCCGCCCCCGGCGACACGGTGCGCGCCACCGTCGCCGCCGTGGATCAGGGCATCCTCAACCTCACCGGCTTCACCGCGCCCGAACCCGCCGGCTGGTATTTCGGCCAGCGCCGACTCGGCGTGGCCTTGCGCGACCTCTACGGCCGCCTGATCCTGCCCTCCGGCGCCCGCGACGGCGCGATCCGCACCGGCGGCGACGCGATGAGCGCCCGCAGCCTCGCCCCGCCGCCAACCGAGGCGCTGATGGCCTGGTTCTCCGGCCCCGTGACGGTCGGCGCCGACGGCATGGCCGAGCTTTCCGTGCCGCTGCCGGACTTCAACGGCGAGGTGAAGCTGATGGCCGTCGCCTGGACCGCCCGCGGCATCGGCGAGGCCGAGGCCACGATGCTGGTCCGCGACCCGGTGGTGATGACCGTGACCGCGCCCGCCTTCCTCGCGCCGGGCGACACGGCCGAGGCGCAGGTCGCGCTAACCCATGTGGCGGGTCCGTCCGGTGCGGTCGCCCTCGGCGCCGAGGTGACGAACGGCCCGGCCCTCGCCCTCGACGGCCTGCCGCCCGAGGTGACGCTGGCTGCGGGCGAGCGCGTCACGACTGGCCTGATGCTGGCGGCGCCGGAGGGTGAGGGCACCACAAACCTGACCCTCACCGCGACCCTGCCCGATGGCCGGCAGGTGACGAAGGACCTGACGATCCCCATCCTGCGCCTCGACCCGGCGATCACCCGCGCCACGCGCATCACCCTCGCGCCCGGCGCGTCGGCCCTGCTCGACCCCGCCACCCTCGGCGCCTTCCGCCCCGGCACCGGCACCGCCACGCTCACCACCGGCGCCTTCGCGCAACTCGACGTCGGCGCGGCGCTCACCCGGCTCGCCACCTACCCCTACGGCTGCACCGAGCAGATCGCCGCCGCCGCGCTGCCGCAGCTTTATGTCGCGGGCCTGGTGCCCGGCGCGCCCGAGGCGGCACGTCCGATGGCTGATGCCATCGCGGAAATCCTCACCCGCCAGACCTCCGAGGGCAGCTTCGGCCTCTGGCGGGCGGAATCGGGCGATCCCTGGCTCGACGCCTTCATCACCGATTTCCTGCTGCGCGCCCGGACCGAGGGCCATGCCGTTCCCGAGGCGGCGCTGACCCGCGCGCTGCAGAACCTGCAGAACCACCTCAACGCCGCGGGCGAGCCGCAATATGCCGACGCCTCGCAGAACGCGGCGCTCGCCTATTCGGCCTATGTGCTGTCGCGCGAGCATGCCGCCGCGGTCAGCGACCTGCGCTACTACGTCGATACCGCCGCCGACCACTTCGCCACACCCATGGCCGCCGCGCATCTGGGCGCCGCGCTCGCCGCCTATGGCGACGTGGCGCGCGCCGACGCGATGTTCCGTAGGGCGCAGGCGATGCTCGCCCGCGGCGCGCCTGAGCCGCAAACCGGCTTCCGCACCGACTACGGGACGCCGTTGCGTGACACCGCCGCGGCGCTCGCTCTTGCGGCCGAGGCCGGGACGCAGGCGGTGGACCGCGAGGCGGCGGCAACGCAGCTTTCGGCCATGATCGGTGAACGACGCGCCGAGGGCGCGGACCTCTCCACGCAGGAGGCGCTATGGGTCGTGCTCGCCGGCCATGCCTTGCAGACCGGGCCGGACGCGGGCGCAGGCGTGGCCCTCGGCGGCGCGCCGCTTACGGGCCCGCTGGTTTCGCTGGGCGAGCCGACGGGCCTCGCGCCCCTCGCACTCGAGAACCGCGGCGAAGCGCCGATCGACGTGACCCTCGCCGTAACCGGCGTGCCGGTCGAGCCGCTCGCGGCGGGCGGCACCGCCTGGCAGATCACCCGCCGCTACTTCACGCCCGAGGGCCTGCCCGTCGATCCGGCCCAAGTCGCGCAGGGCACCCGTCTCGTGGCGCTGCTGGAGGTCACGCCGCTCGCCGAGGGTGGCGGGCGGCTGATCGTCACCGACCCGCTGCCCGCGGGTTTCGAGATCGACAACCCCAACCTCATCGGCGCGGGCGAGATCGCCGGGCTCGACTGGCTCGGCGGCCTTGCAGGGACGGACATGGCCGAGTTCCGGCAGGACCGCTTCGCCGCCGCCGTGACCTGGGGCGCGGCCGAGCCCTTCACCCTCGCCTACCGCCTCCGCGCCGTCATCCCCGGCCGCTTCAGCCACCCGGCCGCGACGGTCGAGGACATGTACCGCCCCGAGCGCCGCGGCTGGACCGCGAGCGGCCATGTCGAGATCACCCGCTGACGCCGACCGCCGCGCCGGTCGGCGGCTGATCGCGGCGGCCGTTGCCCTCGGCCTCATCGGCGCGGGGCTGGACGCGGGCCGCGCGGCGCTCGACCGCTGGGTCGCGGCGACGGAACTGCCGGCGCTGGCCGTCGCCACCGGGACCGAGGTGCTGGCCCGCGACGGCAGCCTGCTGCGCGCCTTCCAGGTCGAGGACGGGCTATGGCGCCTCGCCCCGCCCGCCGCCGGGGTGGACCCGGCCTTCATCGAGATGCTGATCGCCTGGGAGGACCGCCGCTTCCGCAGCCACGCGGGCGTTGACCCCCGCGCCGTCCTGCGCGCCGGCGCTCAGGCGATCCGCCACCGCCGCGTCGTCTCCGGCGCTTCGACCCTCTCGATGCAGGTCGCGCGGCTCTTGGAGCGGGGGCCGACCGGCGACTGGGCGGGTAAGCTGCGGCAGGCCCGGGTGGCACTGGCGCTCGAGCGGCGCCTCGGCAAGGAGCGCATCCTGCAGCTCTACCTGACGCTCGCCCCCTATGGCGGCAATGTCGAAGGGGTGCGGGCGGGGTCGCTGATGTGGTTCGGCAAGGAGCCGCAGCGGCTGGCCCCCGCCGAGGCCGCGCTGCTGGTCGCGCTGCCGCAGGCGCCGGAGGCGCGCAGGCCCGACCGCGAGGCGGGGCGCAGGGCAGCGAAGGCGGCACGGGACCGGGTGCTGGCGCGCGCCCATGCGCTCGGGCTGATCGACGCCGAGGCGCTCGCCTCGGCGCAGGCCGCACCCTTGCCCGACCGCCGCCGCGATTTCCCGACGCTCGCGCCGCTGCTCGCGCAACGGCTCGCGCGCGAGAACCCCGGCGTGCCGCGGATCGAGACGACCATCGACCCCGCCCTGCAGCGCGCCGCCGAGGCGGTGGTCGCGCGCGCCACCGCCGGGCAGGCCGCGCGGGTCTCGGCCGCGGCGATCCTGGCCGATCACCGGACGGGCGAGATCCTCGCCCATGTCGGCACCGCCGCCTGGTCCGACGAGGCCTCGGGCGGCTTCATCGACATGACCCGCGCGCTGCGCTCGCCCGGCTCGACCCTGAAGCCTTTCGTCTATGCGCTGGGCTTCGACGACGGTCTGATCCATCCCGAGACGCTGGTCGAGGACCGCCCCACCGCCTTCGGCCGCTGGCAGCCGCAGAATTTCGACGGCCATTTCCGCGGCACCGTGACCGTGCGCCGGGCACTGACCGAGTCGCTGAACATTCCGGTGCTGGCGGTGGCGGAGGCGCTCGGCCCGGCGCGGATCGCGGCGGCGTTCCGGCGCGCGGGGATGCGGGTCGAGGTCGCGGGCGGGGTGCCGGGCCTGGCGATGGTGCTGGGCGGGGCCGGAGTGAGCCTTGAGGATCTGGTGCAGGGCTACGCGGCGCTTGCGCGCGGCGGGCGGCCCGTGACGCTGCACGTCCACCCCGGCGCGACGGGCGGCGAAGGCACCCCGCTCGTCGGCCCGGTCGCGGCCTGGTACACGGCGGCCACCCTCGCGCAGATCGCGCCCCCCACCGGGGCCGAGGCCGGGCGTCTCGCCTTCAAGACCGGCACCAGCTACGGCCACCGCGACACGCTGGCGGTCGGCTTCGACGGCGGCTTCGTCGGCGGCGTCTGGCTTGGACGGCCGGATGGCACGCCGGTTCCCGGCGCCTTCGGAGCCGACCTCGCGGCGCCGGTGCTGTTCGACCTCTTCGACGCACTCGGCCCCCGCGCGGTGCCGCTGCCCCCACCCCCGTCCGAGGCCCTGACGCTCTCGACCGCGCGGCTGCCCGCCGCGCTGCGGCGCTTTCCGCCCGCCCTTGCGGCGCCGGCCGAGGCACCGCGCCTGACCACGCCGGGCGGCCGGCTCGCGATCCTGTTCCCCCCCGAAGGGGCCGAGATCGCCCCGCGCGACGCGCCCCTCACCGTCCGCCTGCGGGGTGGCACGCCGCCCTATCAGTGGCTGCTGAACGGCGCCCCCGCCGCCGCGGCCCTGCGCGGCGAGACCGCCGAGGTCGCGGCCACCCCCGGGTTCTCCGAACTCGCGGTCATCGACGCGCAGGGCCGCTCGCAGCGCGTGCGCTTCCGGCTGCTTGCGCCCTAGACCGCCACCGTCTCGAACCGCGCCGGCAGCGTCACCTCCAGCAGTTCCACGTCCTCGCTCGGCTCGGCGTAGCGCGTCACCATGCCCGGCGGGATCACGAAGGCGTCGCCCGCGGTGAGGCCGAAGGGCTCCTTGCCCTCGCCTTCCAGCGTCATCTGCCCCTCCATTACGAAGGTGAACAGAATGTCGCCATCGTGGCGGGTAGCGGGGATCGGCCCGTCGCCGCGGCGCACGACCTGCACCCCCGCGACGCCGCCGGTGTTCTCGCCGATGGTGGTGTCACGGGCGATGAGGCCGGGGATGCGGAACGGGCGCCACTCGGCCCCTTCGGCGCGGTGATGGACGAAGCGCTGCCCCTCCCACACGCGGTCCGGCCGGGCGGGACCGTTCGGCAGCTGCATCTCGTGGTCGATCTCGGTCACATGCTCGGCCGGGACGCCGATCTCGATTACTTGCAGATTATCGGAGGCGTGCAGCACCCGGTGCCGGATCGTGGGCGGTTGGATCACGCAGTTGCCCGCCTCGAGGCGGAACGGCTCGCCCTGGTCCTCGTAGACGAGGTCGACCCAGCCGCGATAGCAGAAGATCAGCTGGAAGCCGACCTTGTGGAAATGCACCATGTCCGGCACCGGCCCGCCCGGCACCGCGATGTGGCTGGCGATGATCGAGCCGCCGAGGCGCGAGGGCACGAGGTCGCGGTAGCGCATCCCCGCCCGGCCGATGATCCACGACGCCTGATCCTTCAGCCGCCGCACGACGAAGGCATGCTCGGTCGGCGGCAGCACGAGTGGCGGGTTCAGTTCGTCGATCTCGACGCGGGTGCCGTTCGGGGCGGTGAGGCTGCGCCGTCCGTCCGCGAAGCCGTCCGGGTCGTCGGTCAGGATGCGGATGGTGCCCGGCGGCTCGGGGGCGTCCTTCTCGATGCGGAGCCTGAGCCCGTGGCCGGAGAACACCGCAACGGCCGGGTCGTCGGCGGGGTAGATCATGTCCATCCGCATCCCGAGAACCTTGGTGAAGAACGGGATGTCGTCGCGCAGCTCCTGCGTGGGCAGGCGGACCTCGGCCCGCGTCTCGGCGGTCGCGGCGGCGGCCGCGCCGCCCGCTCGGCTGATCGTCCGGGTGAAATTGTCGGCCATGCGCGCATCCCCTCCGCTGCGGCCGCGGCAGGCTGTCGCGGAATCCGCTGGATTTCAAGGAAGGCGTTTCCTAGCGTCCGCCGGAACGTATCGACGAAAGGAATTTCTCGGATGATCGCACGAAGCGTCCTGGTCCTGGCACTGGCCGCAGGCGGCATGGCGGCGGCGGGTGCGCCGGCTCTGGTCACGGTGAGCGGAGCGGTCGGCAACACCAACCGCGCTCCCGTGGACCCGCTGCGCGACAAGCTTTTTGTCGACAACGGCAACGACTTCGACCGGGCGCATGCCTTCACGCTCGAGGCGCTGCGGGCGCTGCCCCAGACCACCGTGCGGGCCGACTTCCCCTTGGGCGGGGAGGTTTTCGAGTTCAGCGGCCCCAGCTTCGAGGCGCTGCTGGAGGCGGCGGGGGCGTCGGGCGAGACGGTGACGGTGCAGGCGCTCGACGGCTACACGGCCGAGATCGGCAGCGACGAGCTCAGGGCCAACGGGGCGATCCTCGCGCTCGACATGGGGGGCGAGCCGCTCGATATCGGCGGTCTGGGCCCGGCAATGGTCGCCTATCCGCGGGCCGAGCGGGAGGATCTTGCCGGAATGAACGACGATACCTGGGTGTGGCAGGTCTTCCACGTCGGGGTCGAATAGGCGCGGCAGATCAGCCCGGCGCCCAAGAAAAGCTTGTCACAGGGAGACGCAACATGATTCCGAGATTCCTTGCCGCCGCGCTCATGGCCCTCGGGCTCGCCGGAACGGGGGCGGCGCAGACGCTGACCGTCGGCGCCTATCCGGCCAACCCGCCCTGGGAATACAAGACCGAAACCGGCGCCTTCGAGGGCTTCGAGGTGGACATGGTGACGGAGATCGCCGAGCGCATGGGCCGCGACCTCGCGATCAGCGACATGGGCTTTCAGGCCCTCTTCGCCGCGACCGCCTCGGGGCGCATCGACATCGCCATCTCGACCATTTCGATCACCGAGGAGCGGCTGCACAGCCAGAGCTTCACGCAGGGCTACTACGACGCCGACCTCGGGCTCGTGACGGCTTCCGACGGCGGGGTTGCCGGGCTGGCGGAGATGCAGGGCAAGATCGTCGGCACGCTGGCCGCTTCGACCGGCGAGGCCTGGATCAACGCGCATATGGACGAGGTCGGCTTTTCCGAAGTCCGCACTTATCCCGACCAGAACTCGTTGCTGCTCGATGTCGGCAACGGGCGCGTCGCGGGGGCGATCAACGATATCCTCGGCTTCGAGACGCAGGCGCGGCAGATGCAGGGCATCGAGGTGGTGGAGCGCATCCCCACGGGCGACAAATACGGCCTGATGCTGCAGAAGAACTCGCCGCTGCTCGAGGAGGTGAACGCGCAGATCACGGCGATGAAGGAGGACGGGACGATGGCGGCGATCTACGAGAAATGGCTGGGCAGCCCGCCGCCCGAGGGCAGCTCCACGGTGACGGTGCTGGAGATCCCGTGAGGGTGGGGGCCGGGGCTGCACCGTTGATCGGGGTTGCCGGTGCGTGCGGAGCACGCAGCCTACGCATCATGGCGGGAACCGGCCCCGTAGGGTGCGTGCTCCGCACGCACCGTTCCCCAACGCATCGCCGCCGCGGTCCCCTGCCGTCCCAATGACCTTCATCGAAACCTTCCTCAACCTCGAGGTCATGGCCCGCGTGCTGCCGATGCTGCTGCGCGGCTTCGTCAACACGCTGCTGCTGGCCGCTGCCGTCCTGACCATCGGCGCCGTCGCGGGCGTCGCCATCTGCCTCGCGCGGCTCTACGGCCCGAAATGGGCGCGCGTTCTCGCCATCGCCTGGATTGACCTCTTCCGCGCCATCCCGATCCTGGTGCTGCTGATCCTGATCTACTACGCGCTGCCCTTCGCCGGCATCCGCCTCAGCGGCTACTGGTCCGCGGTGATCGCGCTCTCCTGCGTGTTCTCGGCCTTCACCGCGGAGGTGTTCCGCGCCGGCATCGAGGCGATCCCCAAGGGCCAGATCGAGGCCGCGCAGGCGCTCGGCGTGCCGGGGCGGTCGATCATCGCCGAGATCATCCTGCCGCAGGCCTTCCGCATCGCCATTCCGTCCCACACATCGAACAGCGTCGCCATCGCCAAGGACACTTCGCTGGCCTCGGTCGTGGCCATGCCCGACCTGCTGAAGCAGGCGACCGACGCGCAGGCGCTGACGGCGAACCCCTCCCCGCTGATCGCGGCGGCGCTGATCTACCTCGCGGTGCTGCTGCCCGCCGTGCGCCTCGTCCACTGGCTCGAGCGGAGGATGAAGGCGCCATGACGCCCGCAGTCCACATCGCCGGGCTGCAGAAGTGGTACGGCGGCTTCCATGCGCTCAAGGACATCACCCTCACGGTGGATCCTGGCGAGACGGTGGTCATCTGCGGACCGTCCGGGTCGGGCAAGTCCACGCTGATCCGCTGCATCAACCGGCTCGAGGATTTCCAGCAGGGCCGGATCCAGATCGGCGGCGCGCCGCTACCGGGGCCGCGCGAGGGCCGCGCGCTCGCCGCCATGCGCCAGCGGGTCGGCATGGTGTTCCAGAGCTTCAACCTCTTTCCGCATTTCACCGCGACCGAGAACTGCTCCTGGGCGCTGCGCCGCGCCCGCGGCGTGCCGGAGGCGGAGGCGCGCGACACCGCGCTGCGCCTCCTCGACCGGGTCCATCTGCGCGACCATGCCGACAAGCGCCCGGCGCAGCTCTCGGGCGGGCAGCAGCAGCGCGTCGCCATCGCCCGCGCGCTCTGCATGAACCCGGAGGTGATGCTCTTCGACGAGCCGACCTCGGCCCTCGACCCCGAGATGGTCAAGGAGGTGCTGGACGTCATGGCTGAACTGGCCGAGGCCGGCATGACGATGATCTGCGTCACGCACGAAATGGGCTTCGCCCGCCGAGTGGCGGACCGGGTCGTGTTCATGGACCAGGGCCGCATCATCGAGACGAACCCGCCCGAGCGCTTCTTCTCCGCTCCGTCGAGCGCGCGGGCGCAGGCCTTCCTCGCGCAGATCCTCTGACGGACGCCGCGTCAGAAAATAGTTGCATTTGCACATAGCCGCGCTACTCTCGCCCGAACCATTCGAGGGAGGGAATGATGGCTTCGGTGAAGGTGCTGGACGATCTCGCGAAAATGCTGATCTCGGGGGGAATCGAGGTCGTGGACTGCTCGGGCGTGCTCGGCCCCGACACGCCGCTGCTGAAGCTGCCGCCGGAACTCGCCAAGGACACGCCGAAGATCGAGGTCCACAAGATCAGCGAATACGACAAGGATGGCCCGCTCTGGGCCTGGAACTGGCTGAAGGTCGGCGAGCACAGCGGCACCCATTTCGACGCGCCGCACCACTGGATCACGGGCCGGGACTATCAGGACGGCTTCACCGACACCCTGCCGGTGCAGCGGCTGGTCGCGCCGGTCAACGTCATCGACTGCTCGAAGGAGGCGGCCGAGAATCCCGATTTCCTGCTGACGGTCGACCACGTGAAGGCCTGGGAGGCCGAGCACGGCGAGATCGGGAATGGCGAGTGGGTCGTCATGCGGACCGACTGGGACCGCTTCGCCAATGACGAGGCAGCTTTCCTCAATGCCGATTCGACCGGGCCGCACACGCCAGGTCCGACTGCCGAGGTGATCGAGTATCTCGTCGGCAAGGGCATCGTCGGCTGGGGCACGCAGTGCATCGGCACTGACGCGGGCCAGGCCGGCGCGATGCATCCGCCCTTCCCGGCGCACAACCTTCTGCACAAGGCGAACCGCTTCGGCCTGGCATCGCTCGCCAACCTCGACCGGCTGCCGGCGAAGGGCGCGATCCTGATCGCGGCGCCGCTGAAGATCGAGGGCGGCACCGGCTCGCCGATCCGCGCCCTCGCCCTCGTGGCGCGGGGCTGACGGCCATGCGGGCGGTGCGTCTGGAGGAACGCGAGGCGGAGGCCGGCGCACTGGCGGCGATCGGCCTCGACGGCTTCGCGCCCTACCTGATGAACCGCCTGATGGGCCGCTACAACGCCGGGCTGCGGGCCGAGATGGCCCGCCTCGGCTGGACCACGCCCAAGATGCGGGCGCTCGCGGTGCTGTCGGTGATCGACGGCCCGCTGATCCGCGAACTCGCGGGCTACACCGTGACCGAGCAATCCACCCTCAGCCGCGCGCTCGATGCGCTCGCGGCCGAGGGGCTGATCCGCCGCGAGGCGCATGAGGAGGACAGCCGCGCGGTGCGCGTCTACCTGACCGCCGCCGGCCGGACGACATTCGAGCGGTTCTGGCCCAGCATGGCGCAGGCCGCCGAGGACCTGTTCCACGGCATCCCGCCGCGCGAGCGCGCGGCCTTCACCGCCACGCTGCAGAAGATGCTCGCCAACCTGCACGACAAACCCTGAGGAGGTCCCGATGGCCGAACGTTCCTTCAAGGCCGAGGTCGAGCACCTGCGGAAAGGTGCGGGCGACACATTCACCGGCGAGGGCATCCTCGCGCTGACCAAGGCGCTGCTGGAGAACGGCGTCGGTTATGTCGGCGGCTATCAGGGCGCCCCCATCAGCCACCTGATGGACGTCCTCGCCGATGCCGAGGAGCTGATGACCGAATACGGCGTGCGCTTCGAGGCCAACGCCTCGGAAGCCGCGGCCGCGGCCATGCTGTCGGCCTCGGTCCATTACCCGATCCGCGGCGCCGTCGCCTTCAAGGGCGCGGTCGGCGTCAACGTCGCCTCCGACGCGCTCGCGAACCTGTCGTCCTCGGGCGTGAAGGGCGGCGCGCTCATCATCGTGGGCGAAGATTATGGCGAGGGCTCCTCGATCATGCAGGAGCGCTCGCATCCCTTCGCCATGAAAAGCCAGATCTGGCTGATGGACCCGCGCCCGAACCTGCCCTCGATCGTGAAGGCGGTCGGCGACGGCTTCCAGCTCTCGGAAGCCAGTTCCACCCCGGTGATGATGATGGTCCGCATCCGCGGCTGCCACGTCACCGGCAGCTTCGAGACCCGCGACAACATCCGCCCGCCGCTGACCGTGGGCGAGGCGCTCGCCAACCCCAAGCGCGACTTCAGCCGCGTGGTGCTGCCGCCGATGTCCTTCAAGCACGAGAAGGAGAAGATCGAGGAGCGCTGGCCCGCGGCCGAGAAGTTCATCGTCGAGAACGGGCTGAACGAGCAGTTCGGGCCGAAGGACGCGCCCGTGGGGATCGTGCTTCAGGGCGGCATGTATAACGGCGTGATCCGCGCGCTGCAGCGCCTCGGCCTCGCCGACCTCTACGGCAACAGCCAGATCCCGCTCTACGTCCTCAACGTCACCTATCCGGTGGTCAAGGACGAGTTCCTCGATTTCTGCGAGGGCAAGGAGGCGGTGCTGGTCGTGGAAGAGGGCCAGCCCGAGTTCATCGAGCAGATGCTCTCGACCATGCTCTACCGCGCCCGTTCGGAGACGCGGCTGCACGGCAAGGACCTGCTGCCGATGGCCGGGGAATATACCGGGCAGGTGCTGATCGACGCGGTGCAGGGCTTCCTGCGCGAGGCCGCGCCCGACCTGCTGCCCGCGATCGGTCGCGCGCCGAACACGCCGGCGGTCGCGATCCCGGACCTCAGCAAGACCGTGCCGATCCGCCCGCCAGGCTTCTGCACCGGCTGCCCCGAACGGCCGATCTTCGCCGCCATGAAGCTGGTCGAGGAGGAGCTGGGCCAGCACCAGATCACCGCCGACATCGGCTGCCATCTCTTCGCCACGCTGCCGCCCTTCGAGATCGGCGGCTCGACCATGGGCTACGGCCTCGGCCCCGCCAGCAACGCGGCCTTCGACGCGGGCGCCAAGGCGGGACCGGGCGCGCGGCGGCCGATCTCGATCGTGGGCGACGGCGGGTTCTGGCACAACGGGCTCTCGACCTCGATCGGCAACATGGTCTTTAACAAGTCGGACGGCGTGGCGATCATCGTGGACAACTTCTACTCGGCCGCAACGGGCGGGCAGGACGTGCTGTCGAGCCGCGCCGACAACGCGACGAAGTCCACCAAGAACCCCATCACCCGCGCGCTGGCCGGGGTGGGCGTGCCGTGGATCCGGCAGATCGACCGCACCTATGACGTCAAGCGCATGCGCGACACGCTGCGCGAGGCGCTGACCACCGATGCGCCGGGGCCGCGGGTGATCGTTGCCAGCAGCGAATGCATGCTGAACAAGCAGCGCCGCGAAAAGCCGCTGCGCGCCAAGGCGATCAAGGAGGGCCGCCGGGTCGAGGCGCCGCGCTTCGGCGTCGACGAGGCCGTCTGCACCGGCGACCACGCCTGCATGCGGCTGTCGGGCTGCCCGTCGCTGGGCCTCAAGAAGCTCGACGACCCGCTGCGCGACGATCCGGTGGCGGCGATCGACCAGAGCTGCGTCGGCTGCGGCAACTGCGGCGAGGTCGCGGACGCCGCCGTCCTCTGCCCCAGCTTCTACCGCGCCGACATCGTCCACAATCCCGGCCGCTTCGAGGTCTGGCTCGACGGGGTGCGCGCGAAATGGCGCAACCGCCTCGCCCGCCGCCGCGCCGCCCGCCGGCTCACCTTCGAGGCCGCAGCATGACCCTCGCCGAACGCTTCGCCCCGCAGCCGCAGGACCCCGCGCTCGAGGGCGTCATCAAGCTGGCCGTCCTCGCGGTGGGCGGCCAGGGCGGCGGCGTGCTGACCAACTGGATCGAGGATCTCGCGCGCCGCAACGGCTATGCCGCCCAGGCGACCTCGGTCGCGGGCGTGGCGCAGCGGACCGGGGCCACGATCTACTATGTCGAGATGGCCCCGGTCGCGCCCGGTGGCCCGATCCCGGTCTTCGCGCTGTCCCCCGCGCCGGGCGACGTGGACATCCTGATCGCCGCCGAGATGATGGAGGCCGGGCGCGCGATCATGCGCGGCTTCGTCACCCCCGATCGCACCACGCTGATCGCCTCGACCCAGCGGGCGCTCGCCGTGACCGAGAAGATCGTGCCCGGCGACGGCATCGCCAATGCCGAGGAAGTCGAGGCCGCGGCCCGCATCGCCGCCCGCCGGCTGGTGATGTTCGACATGGACCGCATGGCCGTCGATCTGGGCTCGGTCATCTCCGCCTCGCTCTTCGGCGCGCTCGCGGGCTCGGGCGCGCTGCCCTTCCCGCGCGAGGCCTTCGAGGAGGCGATCCGCGCCGGTGGCAAGGGCGTCGAGGCCAGCCTGCGCGCCTTCAACGCCGCCGCCGACGCCGCGATCCGCGGCATCGAGGAGGATGAGCGGCCCGAGGGCGCCTACCCCGTCAGCCCGCAGTCTGGCTTCGACGCGGCGATCCCGACCCAGCTCGGCTCCATGCCGGGCGACGCGCCGCCGCCCCCGCCGATGCCGGTCGCGGGCCCAAAGGCCGCGATGAAGGACTGGGCCGCGCTCTCGGCTCGCGTGGACGCCCTGCCACCCGAGGTCCGCGACATGGCGCGGGCCGGGCTTCGCAAGGTGGTCGAGTTCCAGGACTGCGCCTACGGCCGCGACTATCTCGACACGCTCGGCCGGGTGCTGTCCACCGACAGCGAGGCGCAGGGCTGGCGGCTCACCGCCACGGCAGCGAAATACTTGGCCAACGCGATGGCCTATGACGACGTGATCCGCGTGGCCGAGCTGAAGACCCGGCCGCAGCGCTTCGCCCGCATCGACCGCGAGATGCGCCGCCGCGATGGCCAGTCGCTCCATCTGACCGAGTTCATGCACCCCCGCGCCGAGGAGATCGTGGGCATGTTCCCGGCTGGCATGGGCCGCCGCGCCGAGGCCAGTCCGCGCGCGATGCGGATCATCGACCGCCTCTTCAACCGCGGCCGGCGCTTCCGCTCGGACGGGATCGTGGCGCATTCGATGCTCTACGCGCTCGGCGGGATGCAGGGGTGGCGGCTGCGGACGCTGCGCCACGCGCAGGAGGCGGCGCATCGGGAACGCTGGCTCGACGCCGCGCTGCGCCATGCGACGACCGACTACGACCTCGGGGTCGAGACGCTGCGGGCGCAGCGGCTGGTGAAGGGCTACTCCGACACCCACGCCCGCGGCCACGGCAAGTTCGCCCGCGTGATGGACGGCATCACCCTTGTCGCGGGCCGCGAGGACGCTGCCGACTGGGCGCGGCGGCTGATCGAGGCGGCGCTTCGCGACGAGAAGGGCAAGGAGCTGGACGGCGCGCTCGCCACCATCCGCAGCTTCACCGGCTGAGGCGCCAGCGGCCCCGGCCTTCCGCCGGGGCCTCGGGCTACCTAGATCACAGGGAACCGCCGACCCGCGAGGCCCTGCGATGATCCATTTCGACAACAGCTACGCCCGCCTGCCCGAGCGCATGTTCGCCCGCCAGCCGCCGACCGCGGTGCCGGGACCGGAGCTTCTGGCGCTGAACCGCCCGCTCGCCGCCCGTCTCGGCCTCGACGCGGACTGGCTCGCGTCGGACGAGGGCCTTGCAGTGCTCGCGGGCAACGCCGTGCCCGAGGGCGCGGCCCCCCTTGCCCAAGCCTATGCCGGTCATCAGTTCGGCGGCTTCGTTCCGCAACTCGGCGACGGCCGCGCGCTGCTGCTGGGCGAGGTCGTGGCGCCGGACGGCGCGCGCTTCGACATCCAGCTCAAGGGCTCCGGCCGCACCCCCTTCTCGCGCGGCGGCGACGGCAAGGCCTGGCTGGGGCCGGTGCTGCGCGAATACATCGTCTCGGAGTTCATGGCCGCGATGGGCGTGCCCACGACCCGCGCGCTTGCCGCCGTGGCGACCGGCGAACCGGTGTTCCGCGAAACCCCCCTCCCCGGCGCGATCCTGACCCGCGTGGCGTCGAGCCATATCCGCGTCGGCACCTTCCAGTTCTTCGCCGTCCGTCAGGACACCGACGCGTTGCGGGCGCTGACCGAGCACGTGATCGCCCGCCACTACCCGGAGGCGGACGGGCCGCTGGGCCTCCTCGACGCGGTGGTCGCGGCGCAGGCGCGCACCGTGGCGCAGTGGATGGCCCTCGGCTTCATCCACGGGGTGATGAACACCGACAACATGGCGGTCTCGGGCGAGACCATCGACTACGGCCCCTGCGCCTTCATGGACGTGTTCCACCCCGAGACGGTGTTTTCGTCCATCGACCAGGGCGGCCGCTACGCCTGGATCAACCAGCCGCAGATCGCGGTCTGGAACCTCGCGCAGTTCGCCACCTGCCTGATCCCGCTGATGGGCGAGCGGCAGGCGGCGATCGAGGCCGCGACCGAATCCGTCCACCGCTTCCCCGAGGCCTACGAGGCCGCCTGGCTGGAACGCTTCGCCGCCAAGCTCGGCATCGCCGACCCGCGCGAGCAGGACCGCGCCCTGGCCGAGCGGCTGCTGGTCGTCATGGCGGGCGGAGAGGCCGACTTCACCCGCACCTTCGCCGGCCTCGCCGACGGCACCGCGCGCGACGAGTTCCGCGACCCGGCCCGGTTCGACGCCTGGGCCGCCGAATGGCGCCGCCGCGGGCAGCCCGATGCTGCGCTGATGGCCGCCGCCAACCCGCGCCGCATCCCCCGCAACCACCGCATCGAGGCGGTCATCGACGCCGCCCGCGAAGGGGACCGCGCGCCCTTCCACGCGCTGTTTGACGCGGTGACCCACCCGCGCGAGGATCGGGCCGAGTGGGACGACTTCGCCCGCGCTCCCGCGCCGCAGGAGCGCGTGCGCGCCACCTTCTGCGGGACGTGATGAAGCTCAGGCTGGCGACATACAACCTGCACAAGTGCCGCGGCATTACCGGGCCGCACGACCCGCTGCGCAACCTCGCCGCGATCCGGGCCGTGGACCCCGACGCGATCGCGCTGCAGGAGGTCGATTTCCGCTTCGGCGCCCGTCCCGAGGCCCTGCCCCGCGCGTTGATCGAGCGCGAGACGGGCCTCGTGCCGGTTGACCTGACCGGAACCACCCAGAGCTCGCTCGGCTGGCATGGCCAGACGATCCTGATGCGCCCCGACCTCGCCCGCGAGGTCCGCGTGCGGCGGCTGCCACTGCCGGGGCTGGAGCCGCGGGGCGCCGTCGCGGCGATGCTGCCGGAGATCACGATGGTCGCCGTCCATCTGGGGCTGACGCGCAGCGCCCGGCGGGCGCAGCTGGCGCGCCTCGCGATGCAGTCGGCGCGCCTCGGGGCGGAGCCGACGGTTCTGACCGGCGACTTCAACGAATGGGCCGACGCCAAGGGCCTCGAGGCGCTCGCGGGATTCCAGCTGATCTCGCCGGGGCCGAGCTGGCCCGCGCTGAGGCCACAGCTGCGCTATGACCGTTTCGCCCTCTCGCCGCAGCTGGAGGTGCTGGACCAGGGTGTCGAGGCGGGCGAGGATGCGCGGCGGGCCTCGGATCACCTGCCGGTCTGGGTGGACGTCGAAGTCGGCTGACCGGGCTTCCCGCCGGGCAGGCGCGCCGCTAAAGGAGGCGCGACCCCCTGTCAGCGCCCCGGAGGCCCCATGACCACGATCATCGACATCTTCGGCCGCGAGATCCTTGATTCGCGCGGCAACCCGACCGTCGAGGTCGATGTCACGCTGGAAGACGGCATCATGGGCCGCGCGGCTGTTCCCTCGGGTGCCTCGACCGGCGCGCATGAGGCGGTCGAGAAGCGCGACGGCGATCAGGGCCGCTACCTCGGCAAGGGCGTCCTCGGGGCGGTGGCGGCGGTCAACGGCGAGCTTGGCGAGGCGCTGATCGGCGAGGACGCGACCGAGCAGGTGGCGATCGACCGCATGATGATCGAGCTCGACGGGACGCCGAACAAGTCGCGCTTCGGCGCCAATGCCCTTCTCGGCGTGTCGCTGGCGGTTGCCAAGGCCGCGGCGGTGGCAACCGGTCAGCCCCTCTACCGTTACGTCGGCGGCACCTCGGCGCGGCTGCTGCCGGTGCCGATGATGAACATCATCAACGGCGGCCAGCACGCCGACAACCCGATCGACATCCAGGAATTCATGATCATGCCGGTCGGCGCCGAGAGCCTGACGGACGCGGTCCGCATGGGCGCCGAGGTGTTTCACACGCTGAAGAAGGGCCTCAAACAGGCGGGCCACAACACCGGCGTGGGCGACGAGGGCGGCTTTGCGCCGAACCTCTCGAGCGCGCGCGAGGCCCTCGACTTCATCCTGCGCGCCGTCGAGGAGGCGGGCTACCGGCCGGGCGAGGACATGGTCCTCGCGCTCGACTGCGCGGCTACGGAATACTTCAAGGAAGGCCGCTATGCGATGGAAGGCGACGGTAAAAGCCTGACGCCAGAAGAAAATGTCGAGTGGCTGGCGGGCCTCGTCGCCGACTACCCGATCTTCTCGATCGAGGACGGCGCCTCGGAGGACGACTGGGAGGGCTGGAAGCTGCTGACGGATCGCCTCGGAGACCGGGTGCAGCTCGTCGGCGACGACCTGTTCGTGACCAACCCCGCCCGCCTCGCGCAGGGGATCGAGCGCGGCTGCGGCAATGCGCTGCTGGTGAAGGTGAACCAGATCGGCACCCTGACCGAGACGCTGGACGCCGTCCGCATGGCCGACCGCGCGGGGTTCGCCAGCGTGATGAGCCACCGCTCGGGCGAGACGGAGGACGCGACCATCGCCGACCTCGCGGTGGCGACGAATTGCGGCCAGATCAAGACCGGCAGCCTCGCCCGCTCGGACCGGCTGGCGAAATACAACCAGTTGATCCGCATCGAGGAGATGCTGGGCGCGACGGCCGAATACGCCGGCGGCGGCATCCTGCGCTGAGCGGCGCGCGCTCATCCCCGCGCGCGGCGTGAGGTGAGCGCGAGCAGCCGCCCGGCCATGGCGTCGAGGCCGACAAGCTCGCCGGCTGCGCCCGAGGTCCAGGCGGCGCCGGGCATGCCCCAGACGACCGCACTTTCGCGGTCCTGCGCGAGGCAGGCGGCCCCTGCCTGCCGCAGCCGGGCCAGCCCGGCGACCCCGTCCCGGCCCATCCCCGTGAGAAGCGCCGCGACGACCGCGGGCGCGAGGGTGAGGGCGGATTCAAACGTGACATCGACCGAGGGGCAGTGACCGTTGCGGCGCGGCTGCGCCAGGAGGCGGCAGACCGGCCCTTCGGCAGAGGCGGCAATCCCGAGGTGATGGGCGCCGCCCGGCGCGATGGCCACGCGGCCGCGCCGCAGGGGCAGACCTTCGCGCGCCAGCACCACCTCGGGCGCGACACCGCCCTGAAGGCGCGCCGCGAAGCTGGCAAGGAAGCCCTCGGGCATGTGCTGGATGACCACGGTGGGCGGGCCGTCGGCGGGAAAGCCGCTCAGCACCCGCCCGACCGCCTCGATGCCGCCGGTCGAGGCGCCGATCAGCACGATGGATCCGTTCCAGTCGAAGTCCTGCGCCGGCGGCGGGGCGCGCGTGGCGCGGCCGGTCCAGTGGCAGCGGGGGGCGCCGAGATTGGCGGCGGCCGCGACCACCAGCTTGTCGGCGAGGCCTGCGAAACAGTCCTCCTCCATGTAGCTTTTCGGCTTCGCCACGCAATCGACGGCCCCGAGCGCGAGGGCCGTTACCGCCGCATGGCTGCCCGCCTGCGTCGCGGACGAAACCATGACCACCGGCATCGGCCGCTCGCGCATCAGCTGCTCGAGCAGGTCGAGGCCGGAGGTGCCCGGCATCTCCACGTCGAGGGTCAGCGCGTCCGGCCGCAGCGAGGCGATCCTCTCAAGCGCTTCCGCAGCGCCGCCCGCGCCGCCCACGACCTCGATCCGCGGGTCGCGGGCGAGCGAGAGTGCGATCAGGCGGCGCATCGTGGGCGAATCGTCGATCAGCAGCACCCGGACGGGACGCGCGCCGGGCCTTGCCTTCGCGAAGGGTTGTCGATGGCTCATGCGCCATGCCGTCCGCCGCCTGTCGCGGAGACTGGCACGGGAAGGCTAAGATTCGGCTAACGCGGAAGCGAAATCCGCCAGTCTCGCGTTACGGCAAAGCGCAGCAGGGCGGCGCGGCGGGCGAACTCGCTGGGTGGCGGGCTGCCGGTGAGGCGACGGCCGACCAGCGGCCCGGCATAGAGGAGCGGGGCGGCCGATCGCGGCACGAGGCGGGCCTGCGCCGCCGCCGCCGCCGCGCCCGCACGCCCCATGGCCGCAACCTCCGGCGCGAGAACGGGCGGCAGCTGCGCCAGCACCGCGGCCGCCCCGAGCGCGCGGCCCTGCGCCCGAACCGGCGCCTCGACCTCCGCCCCAAGCCTGGTCGCGCCGAACCAGGCGAGCGCCGCGGCGGTCGCATCCACCGCCGCCATGACCGCCTCCGCCGATCCAGGCCGCGCCGGATCGCAGCGCAGCCGCCATCCTTCGACGAGCGTCGAAAGCCGCTCCCCCTCGCCCGGCCAGTGCTCCGCCAGAACCCCCAGCAGCGGGTGCTGCGCCGCGCCCTGCGGCAGCCGCCCGACCGCCTCGACCCACCATTGCAGCCGGATCTCGTTCAGCATCGGCTCGGCCGAAGCTCGCGCCGCGCGGTCCAGCTCATGCCCGAGCGCCAGCAGCGCCAGCATCCGCAGCCGCGGCCGGACCGGCAGCAGCGTCAGCGCCGCGGCGCGGTCGGGCTCGGCGGCGGCGAAGCCGGCGGCCCAGTCGGTCATGCTGGCGCGAGGCCGTCGCGGATCAACTTCCAGCGGATCGCATCGACCAGCGCCTCGAAGCTCGCATCGACGATGTTGGGCGAGACGCCGACGGTGGACCAGCGGTGCCCCTGCCCGTCCACGCTGTCGATCGTCACCCGCGTCGTCGCATCCACCCCCGAGCCGGTGATCCGCACCCGGAAATCGGCGAGGCTCATGTCGTCGATCGCGCTCTGATACGGCCCGAGGTCCTTGCCGAGCGCGCGCCACAGCGCGTTGACCGGCCCGCGGTCCGAGCCGGTCTCGTCCTGGCTCTCGCTCACCGACAGCACCCGCTGCTGACCGAGTTCCACCACCACGACCGCCTCGGAGACCGAGATCCGGCGGCCGAGCGCATTCCGCCGCCGCTCGACCGTGACGCGGTATCGCTCGACCTCGAAGAAGCGTGGCATCCGGCCCAGTTCGGCCCGCGCCAGAAGCTCGAAACTGGCCTGCGCGCCGTCATAGGCATAGCCCTGATCCTCGCGGACCTTCACCTGCTCGAGGATGCGCCCGAGGGCCGGGTCGCCCGGCTCGACCTCGATCCCCGCCTCGGCCAGCCGCGCGCGCAGGTTCGACTGCCCGGCCTGGTTCGACATCGGGATCACGCGGGTATTGCCGACGCTCTCCGGGTCCACATGCTCGTAGGTCTGCGGGTTCTTGAGGATCGCCGAGGCGTGCAGGCCGGCCTTGTGGGTGAAGGCCGAGGTGCCGACATAGGGCGCCTCGCGCAGCGGCGCGCGGTTCAGGATTTCGTCGAGGCGGTGGCTGATCTGGGTCAGCCCCGACAGCGCCTCGGGGGTGACGCCGGTCTCGAAGCGCTCCGCGAGGGCGGGCTTCAGCGCCAGGTTGGCCATCAGCGTCGTCAGCGAGGCGTTGCCGCAACGCTCGCCGAGGCCGCCGAGCGTGCCCTGGATCTGGTGCGCGCCCGCCTCCACCGCCGCGAGGCTGCCTGCGACGGCGGTGCCGGTGTCGTCGTGGCAGTGGATGCCCAGCCGCTCGGCCGGGATGCCGGCGGCGATCACCTCGGCGGTGACGCGGCCGATCTCGTCCGGCAGGGTGCCGCCATTGGTGTCGCAGAGGACGATCCATCGCGCGCCTGCGTCACGCGCGGCGATCAGGCACGCGAGCGCATGGTCGCGGTTCGCGCGCCAGCCGTCGAAGAAATGCTCGGCGTCGAACAGCGCCTCGCGGCCCTCGGCCACGACATGCGCGATCGAGGCGGCGATGTTGTCGATGTTTTCGTCCAGCGTGATTCCGAGCGCCTCGCGCACATGATAGTCATGCGTCTTGCCGACGAGGCAGACCGCCTGCGTGCCCGCGTTCAGCACCGCCGCCAGCACCTCGTCATTCCCGGCCGAGCGCCCGGCGCGCTTGGTCATGCCGAAGGCGGTCATGGTGGCGCGGGTCTTCGGGGCGGCGGCGAAAAAGTCGCTGTCGGTCGGGTTCGCGCCGGGCCAGCCGCCCTCAATGTAGTCGAGGCCGAGGCCGTCCAGCATCAGCGCGATCTCGGTCTTCTCGGCGGCGGAGAACTGGACGCCCTGGGTCTGCTGGCCGTCGCGGAGGGTGGTGTCGTAGAGGGTGAGGCGGGTTTTCATTGGTCGGCCTGCACCTGATCCAGAACGTTCACATCGAACTCCGGCGTCTTCTCAAACTCCGGCTCGCCATCCGCCACGTCTCGCACGATGACACCCGCCTTCTTCAGGCCGTCGCGGAGTCTGTCAGCCGTCGCGTAGTCCTGACGCTCCCGCGCACGGCTGCGCTGCCAGAGGATATCGCGGACAACGCCAGTTTCGGCGTCAGAGAACCCCGGAACTCGCGCCCATCCGGGAATGGCATCGCCCATCAGTCCGAGAAAGGTTAGGCTGCCGCGCAGCGCCGGAAAGTCACCGCCATTCGAAAGTGCATGACATTGGGCCAGCGCCTCATGGGTGTTTAAGTCATCGACGAGGGCATCCACGACGGGCTGATATGGTTGGGTGGACGTGCTCAGTCCGCTCTGACGATACCATTTTGTCAAAGTATGCTTCGCTTCTCGCACCTTCTCCGCCGTCCAATCCATCGGGTTGCGGTAATGCGTCATCAGGAACACATACCGGATCACCTCCCCCGGTATCCCCTGATCCAGCAAATCCCGCACCGTGAAGAAGTTGCCCAATGACTTGGACATCTTCTTCCCCTCGACCTGCAGCATCTCGTTATGCAGCCAGACCCGCGCGAACTTTCCGTCCGGGTTGGCGCAGCAGCTTTGTGCAATCTCGTTTTCATGGTGGGGAAACATCAGGTCAATCCCGCCCCCATGAATATCGAATGACTTGTCGTGCTCCGGGTCCTTCATCAGCAAAGCATCGGACATGGCGCTGCACTCAATATGCCAGCCTGGCCGGCCGCGGCCCCAAGGGCTGTCCCAGCCCGGTTCCTCGTCGCTCGACGGCTTCCACAGCACGAAATCCATCGGGTCGCGCTTGAACGGCGCCACCTCGACGCGGGCGCCGGCAATCATGTCGTCCACGCTGCGGCCCGAGAGCTGGCCGTAGGCCGGGTAGCTGCGGACGTCGAAGAGGACGTGCCCCTCGGCCTCGTAGGCGTGGCCCTTCCCAATCAGGTCGGCGATCATCGCCTGCATCTGCGGGATGTAGTCCGTCGCCCGCGGCTCGTGGTCGGGGCGGGCGGCGCCGAGGGCGTCCATGTCGTCGTGATACCAGCGGATCGTCTCCGCGGTGCGTTCGCGGATCAGTTCCTTCAGCGTGCCCTCCGCGCCGGCCTCGCGGCGGCGGCGGGCCTCGGCGTTGATCTTGTCGTCAACATCGGTGAAGTTCCGCACGTAAGTCACTGAATTCTCGCCATAGACATGCCGCAGCAGCCGTTGCAGCACGTCGAAGACGATGACCGGCCGGGCATTGCCCAGATGCGCGCGGTCATAGACCGTGGGGCCGCAGAGATAGAGGCGGACGTTGGCGGGATCGAGAGGCTCGAACACCTCCTTCTTCCGCGTCCTGCTGTTCGTCAGCCGGATGGTGACAGGCTCGGCCATGACTTCCCCCTCGCGCGGGGTTCATCGGTCATGCGTGAACGGCCCGCGGCTGATCCTCAGGCGATAATGCAGCAGATGCTGGCGACGGTCGCGTTCATGCGCCCCGCTTGGCGGAAGCGCTTGCCGCTGTCAAGCGCCGGGCGCACAGTGCGGGATGACGCGCGAGACGGTGAACGCGATCTGCGGGGCGCTGCCGGGGGCCGAGTGGTCGGACCCCTGGGGCGGCGGGCATGATGCGTGGAAGGTGGGTGGCAAGCTCTTCGCGGTGATCGGTGCGGTGGATGCACGGCTGTCGGTCAAGACCGAGAGCGTCGAAGTGGCCGAGATGCTGATCGAGGCCGGGATTGGCCAGCCGGTGACGTATTTTCACCGAAGCTGGATCGCGCTGCCACTCGACACGCCCGTTGAGGAACTGCGGCACCGGATCGGGGAATCCTATCGGGTGATCCGGGCGAGCCTGCCGAAGAAGGTGCAGGCCGCACTCATGCCGGCCGTTCTGCCATCTTCGTCGTGACCGGGCCGCTGCGGCCGGTGAATGCCGCCGCGGCGTGAAGTCCGGCCATGCCGCGACGTCGCGGCCGCGGCGGAAGGGCAGACCAAGCTGCGGCGCTCTCCTGTCTGGATGATCCTTGGAAGTCACAAATTGGCCCGCTGCCGTTTCGTGGACAGCAGGTCGAGCCCGCATGGCTGGCGCTTGTAACTCCATCGGGCTGAGATAGCCAGCTTTGAATGGCGGCGACGCGGGCTGTAGAAGCGCTCGATGTATTCGAACCCGTCGGAGCGGGCCCTGTTACGGGTCCGGTAGATCTTGCGGGCTGTCCGCTGGGTTCCCGGGAAGGAGAAGAAGCCCTACATCGCCGAATTGTCTCAGACATTGCCGGCCCGGCTCATCGAGCAGGTGATGCCGTTATAAGGGAGAAGCCTTTGAGACTGTGCTCTGCTTCCTGAGAACTGGACCGTTTGAAACTGGAGTTTTCGGCTACGCTTTCCCGGCTGGGGGAGGAGCTGAGAACGATGAAGGCATCGAGGTTCACGGAGGCGCAGAAGGCGTTTATCCTGAAGCAGGGCGAGGCAGGCACGCCGGTCGCCGAGATCTGCCGCAAGGCGGGGATCGGGCAGTCGACCTACTTCGCCTGGAAGAAGAAGTATGGCGGCCTGCTGCCGGACGAGATGCGGCGGCTGAAGCAGCTTGAGGACGAGAACGCCCGGCTGAAGCGGATCGTGGCGGACCTGACGCCGGCCCGAGAAATGCTCCAGGATGTCGTCCGCCGAAAGCTTTGAAGCCGGAGCGGACGCGCGAGCTGGTTCGCGGGATATGCGCAGATTGGGCAGTCTCGATCCGCAGGGCGTGGGGAGCGACGTGGGTGGACTTTGCGGTGGAGATTTCGCTGCCGGTTTCGCCGTGCGTCGAGCGGTCGCCGGGCCTGTCGGGTAAGGTGGAGTTGATCGACTTCAACCTGACCGAAGGGAAACCCCGATGACCGACGACAGACTACCGCTGGCCGAGCTTGCCGCGAAGAGCGGCGATCCCGATTTCCTGCGCCTCATTGCCGAGAACGTGCTGCGGCTGATCATGGACGCCGACGTCGACGGCCTGATCGGCGCTGGCCGCTACGAGCGCGGCGAGGCCCGCCAGACCTGGCGCAACGGCTACCGCGAGCGCTCGCTCGACACCCGACTTGGCATGACCTGCCCCCCGTAAGCTCCCTCGCCGTGATGTAGAGTCTGCCCGACCTGAAGGAGCAGACGAGATGAGGAAAAGCCGCTTCACCGATGCGCAGATCATCGGGATGATCAAGGAACAGGAAGCCGGGATGGCGACGGCGGAGGTGTGCCGCAGGCACGGGCTCAGCCCGGCGACGTTCTACAAGCTGAAGGCACGGTATGGCGGGATGGACGTGTCCGACACAAGACGCCTGAAGCAGCTCGAGGACGAGAATGCCAGGCTGAAGCGCCTGCTCGCGGAGGCCATGCTCGACAACGTCGTGCTGAAGGACCTCCTGGGAAAGAGCTGACGACGCCAATGGCGCGGCGGGATGCGGCGCTCCGGGCGATGCGGGATCATGACGTCTCGCAGCGCCGGGCCTGTGCCCTGGTTGGTGTCGATCCGAAGACGGTGCGGCGCGAGCGGCCGCCTGACAACCCGGACATCCGCAAGGCGATGGGCGAGATCGCCGAGAAGCGCCGCAGGTTCAGCTATCGCCGGATCGGCATCCTGCTCGAGCGCCAGGGCATGACCATGAACCACAAGAAGCTCTATCGCCTGTATCGCGAGGAAGGCCTGTCGGTCCGGCGCCGGCGTGGCCGCAAGCGCGCCCGCGGCACCCGATCGCCAATCCCAGAGGCCCTGCGCCCCAACCAGCGCTGGTCGATGGACTTCGTGTCGGACACGTTCGGGGCATCGCGCCGGTTCCGCATCCTGGCCGTGAACGACGATTGCTGCCGCGAGAACCTCGCCCTGATCGCCGATACCAGCATCTCCGGCGCCCGGGTCGCGCGGGAACTGGACGCGCTGCTGCGGCTCTACGGCAAGCCCCAGACCATCGTCAGCGACAACGGAACCGAGTTCACCAGCAAGGCCATTTCTCAGATGGGCCAAGGACAACGACGTCGCCTGGCATTACATCGATCCCGGCAAGCCCCAGCAGAATGGCTTCATCGAAAGCTTCAACGGCAGCCTGCGCGACGAGTGCCTCAATGAGGAGATCTTCGACAGCCTGGCCGATGCGCGCCGCAAGCTGGCGCTGTGGCGCTACGACTACAACCATGTCAGGCCGCATTCCTCGCTCGGCGGAATGGCCCCGTCACAAGAGCGCCGGGCACTTGAGCAATCCGTGAGCTCCGCGCCCGGCGCGCTTGCCCAACCCGAAACCCACCAATACCAAGTCCAAGGACTCTCGTCATGATCGAGGGACGCCGGGGAGGGCAGGTCAGCAGGTGAGGCACGATGAACCTGAAGAGCCCGAAGATGCGCTCCGGGGTCTACTTTCCCGGCTTCCTGGAGCCGCGGAAGACGGTGGAGAAGGCGCTGTCGCCGTCATCCAGGAAGCCTGTCAACGGCGTCTCGACCCGCAAGGTCGATGAACTGGTGCAGGCCATGGGCATGACCGGCATCTCGAAATCGTCGGTGTCCAAGCTGTGCAAGGACATCGATGAACGGGTGAACGCCTTCCTCAAGCGCCCGCTCGCCGGCGACTGGCCCTGTCTGTGGCTCGACGCCACCTACCTGAAGGTGCGCGAGGGCGGGCGCATCGTCTCGGTGGCGGCCATAATCGCAGTGGCCGTCAACACGGACGGAAAGCGCGAGATCGTCGGCCTGCACATCGGCCCTTCCGAGGCCGAGCCGTTCTGGACGAGTTTCCTGCGCGATCTGGTGCGTCGTGGGCTGACCGGGGTGAAGCTTGTCATCTCCCGATGCGCACGAAGGAATGAAGGCCGCCATCACGCGCGTGCTCGGCGCGAAGGCAAGCAAGACTTGTGGTCACCCCAGTCCTTGAAGCGGAAGCCATGCAGGCGACCGTTGCGCGCCTCGAAGAAGGCGACCACCGCCGCCAGATCGTCGGCGCGGCGGATGCCATAGGCGACGTCATAACGGCGGCGCGAATTCGCCCAGCTGGCGTTGCGCTCCTCGTCGCCCGAGGCGAGTTCGACGATCTGGGTGCGTCGTTCCGGCCTGCCCCGCGCGCCATGGCTGATGTTGTCTGGGAACCGGACCTCGTGAAACGCCATCACATGCCCCTCCGCCCGAGCGAGACAGCACGGGCGATATGGGCCGCGACCTGCGTGCGGGACTGCCGGAAGCTCTCGTCGTCGCCGGTCAGGACTGACCTTCATGGACACGATGATTGAACTGCCGGCCATGCGCCGGTCGGCGGAGCCTGCGCCGGACACAGCCGATGCCGACACCCGTACCGTCGAGGCCTGCACTACACCACGGCCGACACGAGTTGCCGTACATCGCCGGGATCCGGGTGAAGGCGTCGAGATCGTCGTTGATCAACCGTTGCTTCGTCGGCGCCTTGCAGTCAGCCGAGAACGCCGGTCAACGCGCTCTATTACGTGCACGAAACCGCGTCCCATGAGGCGATGGACGAACTGCTCGACCGTGCCGCAGCTGCCGGAATCGAGATCGACAAGGATCCGAGGTAGCCGATGTCTCGGTCCAGATCTCGCTTGCGCAGCCCATGCTGCTGCAGCGCCAGCATGCCGAAACGGTGGCGTTTCAGCGTTCCAACTTCATGTATTTCGCCGGTTCCCGCCCGAAGAAAAAGGCTGCAGAGCTCCCGTCCGTGACGGACGCCATTGCGAAAACCATGCAGGACCGGATGGACAACTGGTTCGAGGTGAAGCGACGCGGCCGAAACAGCCGGATATTCGCGTTTCCGCGAGGCGAGAAGATCTGGCTACTCGTACGGCACGGCATGCCGATGCGCCGGGAAGGCGAGCACCAGGACGACGGTGAAAGCGGGATCGCGTTCTATCGGCCACAACAACATGACGTGCTGATCTATGACAGCGTGACCGACGAGATCGGCGTGAACGCTGGGACCAAGGGCGAGCGGGAACTTTACCTCAAGGTCTTTGGCGAGGCGTCGTTCGGCAGCGAGGATTACTTCGACCGTTTCGAGCGTTACACGCTGGATCCGCTGCGCGAACTCGGTCCGGATTCGATGTCCCATGGCGATATCGAGGGTATTGCCGGCGTACGTTTCGTGGAGTTTCGCCGTCGCTGGCCGGGGAAGATCTCCGAAATGGAGACCCGCAAATGCGAGGATCTGTTCAAGTCGTTTGACGAGAATTGGGAGAAACGTCTTTCTGGCGGCTCGTTCACGCACGCGACTTTCAAGTTTGCGTTCAAGGACAGCAAGAAGGAGCGGTCCGTGACGATCGGGCCGGCGAACATCGCAAGGTATGAACGGGACTCGGACGAAGAAGTCATCGAGGCCTGGCTCAAGGCGGGCGAACGCCGACGCCCTCCAGCAAGGCAATCTGGGCCAGTCTCCGCAAAAATTCGTTGGCTGACCTCAAGAATTTCTTCGAAAGAGTTCGCCTCTCAAGCGGCTGGAATCCATCCGGGTTTCAGCGGTTTCTCTTTGTGCTGAGCCCGCCAAGGCCGCCGCTCCAACGAATTTTCGCCGGTCCCGGTCACTCGGGCCGCGTGCCCGTCCCGCCTGGACGAAGGCGAAACTTCATAGAGCGTTTCCACCCCATTTGCGACGCGCGCTCGCGCGTCTCCCGCAACATCACCATCCGGGCCGAACGGCTGGCGCGGTCGGGCTCGGTCCCCGGCATGGACGCCGAGGACATCAAGCAGGACCTGCGTCTGCACCTCTATCGCCGGGACGACAGTGGCCGAGCGCGAGGGGATTGCGCCGTCTTACATGACCCGCGTCCTGCGGCTGACGCTTCTCGCCCCCGACATCGTCGAGGCGATTCTGGACGGTAGGAAAGGACCGAACGTGACGCTAGCACGGATGTTGGAACCGTTTCCGTTGGACTGGTGGGAGCAGCGAGCGGCCCGCGCCTAGGAGTCGTACTCAATAGGGGAATTCCAGTTTTTGGTGTGAGGTGATTCATTTCTGCATGTTGGCGGGAGGGTTTCATGGCGCGATACGATCTGAGCGACGCGGAGTGGATGCTTGTCGAGCCGTTGCTGCCGAAACCGGGCCAGGGCAAGCCTCGGGTCGACGACCGGCGGGTTGTG
>NZ_WKKA01000015.1 GCF_009674885.1 Paracoccus sp. S-4012 | reverse complement strand
CGATCACCACCGCGTCAGCAGCGTCGAGCGTCTTGCCGAACCCCTCCAGCGCCGTGCGGGTCATGTCCACCCGCCCCACCCGCCGAAGGACGCCCTTCCACCACCTCCCCGAAGGTTCGATGGACGTCGATGCCGATCACACGTCGCATCTGCGCCTCCTTGTCAGCCTCGATGACGGGAGCGGCGTGGGGGACACGACACCTGCGGAGCCGCACGCGCAGCGCAACCGGGCGAGTCGCAGAGGCGGCCATCTACTGACGCGAGCTCGAGGCTCATCGAATACATCGGCCTGCCCGCAGCTTCGTGCTCCCGGAGCCTCTGTCCCGGATGCTCACAGCCTACGCCGCCAGCGCGAAACCGACGGCCGGAATCTGGGCCCCGGTCACCTCATACCGGTTACGAATGCCGTGGAAAGCCTCAACCGGGTGATCCGCACGGCCATCAAGACCCGGCCCGTTCCCGTCCGAGAAAGCCGCCGAGAAGCTGATCTGCCTGGCCATCCGCGAGCACGAGAAAACCGCGCGAAACGTCAGAGGCTGGCGGACAGCGGTCAATCAGTCCGCCATCATCTTCGACGACAGCTTCAACCCGCTCGGCGGCGGAAGGCGGTCAGATGGAAACGGGCCGAAAGCCCATCCACGGAATGTCGGACATTCCCGGTGAACGCGGATCGAGGAGCTGTCTACCGACTGCTCGGCCCCCTCGTAAGGCGCGAATATGGCCTCGAAAATCCACACGCCGATCCTAGCCCACTGCATGCGGTGGTTGTAGCAGGTCGTGGAGAGTCTGTAACGCTCGGGAATGTCAATTCAGGGCGAGCCGATCCTGAGCCGCCAATAGATGCCGTTCAGCACCTTGCGGTCGTCCGCGCCACACCGCGCGGCTTGTTCGGCAGAAGCGGGGCGATGAGCGACCACTCGAAATCGTTCAGTTCGTAACGGTGCTGGCTCATGCTGCCCTCCTCTTTCGCGAAGTGAATCAGCGATCGCACCGGGATGCTAGCCCTTTATGAGTGCGTGACCTCGCGCGAACGGAGCCTGACAGCGGCGCGGAAAGCCGCTGTCACAGCTCCTGCTTGCGGCACGAGATCATCAGGACCGCCGTCATGAAGATGGTGAACTGAAAGCTGTTCTGCATCAGCAGCGTGCTTTCGGTCAGGTTCATCACCAGCGTCACGCAGATGATCGCGTTGATCCACAACCACTGCTCGGCCGGAAAGCGGCAATGGAGGCGGGCCCCGTCGCGCAGCGCGCGCAGGATGACGATGATGAGCAGGACGGTCCCGACCAGGCCGACGCTCAGCAGCGCATCGCGGTAGCCGTTATGGGCATGGGGCGCCATCCACCCCAGGCGGGTCCAGATCGCCCAGGCATCCCCGCTGCCATCGGTCCAGAAGGCCTGAAAGCCGTAGCCGAGCAGCAGGCGGTTCGAGATCGCCTCGTCCACCATCATCCACAGCGGGACCCGCCCGGTGAGCGAGGCATCCTTGTCGGTGCCCTCCAGCACGACGCCGAGGAGCAGGTCCATCGAGACCACCGTCGCCGCGACCACCTGCACAACTAGCAGGATCAGCACGACCCGGCCGAGCCCGCGCGTCCTGCCCAGCAGCTTGTAGAACAGGGCGAAGATCCCGGTCGACACCGCCGTGACCAGGCCCGTGGACGATTGCGAGAGCAGCAGGCATGCGATCGAGACGGCGAAAACCGAGATTGCGAGCCGGCGTATGCCGGCAGCGCGGTCGGTGGCCACCGCGGCCGCCGCGAGCGCCGCGATGGCGGCGTTCCAGCCGAGGACGTTCTTGTGGCTGAAGACGCCGCGCAACTCGCCGCTGTCCGGCATCCGCGCCCAGCCGGGCAGCGCCACCATCATGGCGAGGCTCAGGACCATGCAGGCCCCGAGCAGCAGGATGACCATAATGAAGAACTGCCGCGGCGTGAAGCGGATCGCGATCAGGTAGGCCACGAGCAGCGACAGCACCAGGCCGATGGCACGGCGCAGCGAGATCGAGGGACTGATCGACCACAGGACCGAGACGACCGTCATGCTGAGGAGCAGCGTGACCCAGATATTGCCTCGCAGGGCGGCCAGAAACTGGGCCGGGCGGCGGGCGAGCAGGATCAGGGTGACGAGGTAGCCGGGCAGCGCCAGAAGCTGCAGCATGGACCGGCCCGAATCGGTGAGATACCCGCCCGGCCCGCTGAAGGCGAGCACCGTGATCGCGCCGGTCTGGATGAACAGCGCCAGCACCACGCCCATGCACTCGACCGTCCGCCACCGCAGGCCGGCCCGGCGCTGCCAGGCGGGGGCGGCCGGTTCGACGGACCAGCGGCGGCGGGCGATGCCGGAGGGCTGGCCGGCGGTGAGCATGGATTCATCCCTGGCGAGGTCGTCCCCAGTGTTCCCGCCGCGCCCGGATCGGGAACCCGGCAATTGGAGCCGCGGTCCTCCGCCGGATGAGCCGGGGCAGGTTACGCCATTCGGCGAAGGGCGAGCAAAGTGCTGAAGCCCGCCCGCGCCGGGCTGGCCCAATGCGCCGAATGCCCCGCGCCTGCCGCGCTTACTGTCGGGAGGGAGCCGTGCCGCGCCTCCCGGCGCCACCGGACGCAAACGCAGCATCTTCGCAGTGACAATGAACGACCTGTTTCCCTCGGCCGCCGCCACCGCCCCGCTGCCCCTCTCGCGCAGCGGACGACCGCGCGGACGCGCGAGCGCGCTGTTGCTCGTCTCCGAACTCGAGGACTTCACCATCTCCTTCGCGAATGGCGTCGCCGCGCATGTGCCGGTGATCCTCGGCGTCCCGCGGCGGCAATATGCCGGGCTGGCGGAGTGGTTCGATCCGGCGGTCGACCTGCGCCTCCTCGACTGGCCGCGCCACAGCAGCCTGAGGAACCCCCTCTTTCTTGCCTCGCTCCTGCGGCTGGTCCGGCGCGAGCGGCCGGGCGTCATCCACCTCCTCAGCAACAACACGCTGTGGCTGAACCTCGCGGCGCCGTTCTGGCGCGACACGCCGCTCGTCACCACGGTGCATGACGTGACCATGCATCCGGGTGACGCCGAGACCGGGAAACTGCCCGTGTGGGCGACCACGCTGATGGCGCGGCAGTCGCGCGACCTCGTGGTGCATGGCGAGGCGCTGCGGGACATGGCGGCCGACCGCTTCGCCAAGCCGCGGCGGCAGGTGCATGTCCTCTCCCACCCCGCGATCCTGCGCTATGCGGAGCTTGCGCGGCGCGAAGGCTTGGCGAGGCGGTCGGAAGGCACCTTCACGGTCCTGCTCTTCGGGCGCATCTACGCCTACAAGGGCATCGAGCTGATGATCCGCGCCGAGGCGCTGACCCGCGAGATCCCGAATCTGAGGATCGTGATCGCAGGCCGGGGCGACGATCCGCGGATGTTCCGGGACCGCATGGGCGATCCGGGCCGCTATGACATCCGCAACCGCTTCATCCCCGATCCCGAGGTGGCGCAGCTCTTCCTCGACGCCGATGTGGTGGCGCTGCCCTATGCCGAGGGATCGCAGAGCGGCGTGCTCCAGATTGCCGCGGCGTTCGGCAAGCCGGTCGTGGCGACCGATGTGGGCGAGATCGGCACCACGGTGCGCGAGGCCGGCATCGGCATCGTCGTGCGGCCGGGCGATGCGCCCGGCCTTGCGCATGCGATGGAGCGGCTCGCGGCGAAGCCCCGGCTGCGGGAGGCCTTCGGATCCCGTGCTGCCGCCTGGGCAAACGGCGAGAACGCGCCCGCCGCGGTCGGCGCCGAGGCCGCGCGCCTCTACCGCCGCCTCGCCGCCGCGCGGCACGAGGTGGCGACGTGAGCGGCCGGGACATCGCCGTCCGGCATTACGGACCGGGCGGTCTCGAGCATGGCGGAGGGATCGGGCGCTTCATCGGCTATGTTGTCGATGAGGCCGCCGGGCAGGCGGTGCGGCACGCCGTCACCGACACGCGGGGGCCGCGCTTTTCGCCGCTCTCCAGCCCGGCGCGGCTTTCGGCGTCCCTCGCGGTGATGACGCGCGACCGCATCCTTGCGCCGCAGCGGGTCCATCACATCCATATCGCCGGACGCGGCAGCACGGTCCGCAAGCTGGTCCTGACCGCCGCGGCCAGACGGCTGGGATGCAGGCATGTCCTGCACCTGCACGACTATGACTACGCGGAGGATTTCAACCGGCGGCCCGCGCGGCTGCGCGCGGCGGTCGGCCGCATGTTCCGGGGCGCCGACGCGGTCGCCGTCCTCGGCCAACGCGACCGGCGGATGGTGGTCGAGACGCTCGGCGTCAGCGCGGATCGCGTGTTCGTCATGCCGAATTGCGTCCCGGACCCCGGAGCGGGCGCGGAGAACCGGGGTGACGAACCGCTGATCCTCTTTCTCGGACGGCTAAGCGAGCGCAAGGGCGTCCCCGAACTGCTGGACGCCCTCGCCGGTCCGGCCATGAGCGGCCGCCGCTGGCGCGCGGTCCTTGCAGGGGACGGCCCCCTTGCCGACTACAGGCAGCGAGTCCGCGAACTGGGCCTCGCCGATCGCGTCGAGCTGCCGGGCTGGCTCGGCACCGAGGCGACCGCGGCGCTCTGCCGGCAGGCCTCGATCATGGTGCTGCCCTCGCATGCCGAGGGCATGGCGATGTCGGTCGTGGAGGGGCTGGCGCATGGGCTGGCGGTCGTCACGACGCGCGTGGGCGCCCATGAGGAAGTCATCACCGATGGCGTGACAGGGGTGTTCGTGCCGGTCGGCGATGCCGCGGCATTGGGCAGGACGCTGGCCGGGCTGGTCGCCGATCCCGCCCGCCGCGCCGAACTCTCCCGCGCCGCGCGCGAGCTGTTTCTCGCGCGGTTCAGCATGGCGTCCTACATGCCGCGGCTGGAGGCCGTCTACAGCCGCGCGCTTGCAACCCGACCGAACCGGACCGTCGCAGAAGGACAGGGCGCTTGAGCCAGCTCGACAAGATCACCCGTGCGCTTGCAACCCCGCCGGCGCCGCTCCCGGCCGAGGGGAATGACGACTGGCTGGACGTTGCGGCCCTGTTTCGGGTCGTGCGCCGCCGGATCAGGCTCATCCTCCTCGTCGGGACGGTCGTCCTGCTGGCGCTCGTGCCGCTCATCCTCGGGATGGAGAAGTCGTATTCGGCGATTGCCCGGATCCTCATCCACGACCCGCTGCCCCCCGCGCTCGCTGCCTCCGGCCTGACCGCGGAGGCCGAGCTGAACCTGACGACCGAGGCCGAACGGCTGGTCTCGCGGCAACTCGCCGTCCGCGTCATCACCGAGCTGCGGCTCCAGGACCGGCCCGAGTTCAATCCGGCCCTGAACGAAGTCTCGCCGCTGGAGCAGGCGAGGGGCTATCTGCGGACCCTGATCCGCGGCGCCGGTGCGGGGGGAGCGTGGCAGGAGACGGACCCGATGGATCCCATCGTCCGCGCCTATACCGCGCATCTCGGAATCCTGCAGGCGCCGGGGTCCGGCGTGGTGAGCATCCGCTTCGCATCGCAGGACCCGATCCTCGCGGCGCTCGTGCCCAACACGGTCATCCGCCTCTACCTCGATGAAAGCCAGAAGCGGGCGGAAGAACGGACCGGCAGGGCGAGCGCATGGCTTCAGGGCCGCGTCACCGAGCAGGCGAGGCGGGTGGCCGACGCCATCGCGGCTGCCAATGCCGTCAGGGAGGAGGCGGAGGACGCGCCCACCGGCGCCCCGGCCGCCACGCAGACCTTGACGGATCTGAGCGCGCGGCGGGCGGAAATCGTCCGAAACCGGGCCGAGTTCACCACCCGGCTGACGGCCCTGGAAGCGGCGGACGACCTCGAGAGCAGGGCCGAGGCGATCGACACGGAAAGCGTCTTCACGCTGTGGCGCCAGATCGAGGCGGAGAAGTCGGACTTGCAGCGGCTCCTCCAGCGCTACGGCGCGGCGCAGGAAGGTGTCGTCGCCGCGGGGGCGCGCGTGGCGGCCGAGACGCATATCAGCGGTCTTGAACGCTCGCTCGAGGCCGAGATCGAACGCGGGCGGCGCAACCTCGTCACCGAGTTGGCGGCGCTCGACCGCGAGGAGCGGGTGGTCGTCGCGAGCATGGCCGCCGCCGAGGAGTCGCTGGCGAATGTCGCCCGGACCGAGGCGCGGCTGGCGCAGTTGCAGCGCGCCGCGGACGCCGAGCAGACCGCCCTCGACGCGCTCGAACAGCAGCTCCGCGCGCTCGAGGCGGAGGCGAGGCTGCCGGCGGCGGAGATCGAGGTGCTCTCCCCGGCGACGGTGCCGCTGGTCCCGGACGGGCGCAGCTCCACCCATTATCTCGTCGCCGCGATCTTCGGGGCGGGCACGCTGGCCCTGCTGGTCGCCTTCATCTTCGAGATGCTCGACAAGACGGTCCGCAGCCATGAGCAGCTTCGCAAGATTCCGGGGATCACGGCAGCCGGCTCCCTTCCGGCGATCCCGCGGCGCGCCTTCCGCTCGCGCCGCTTCCAGGCCGCGGGCCGCCTCTACGCCGAGGGCATTGAGGGCGTGCTTCTCACCCTCGAGCAGCGAAGAAGCGGCGGCGTGCTGCCGCCCAGCATCCTGGTCACCTCGGCGCTCCCAGGGGAGGGGGTGTCGACCACCGCGCTCGCGCTCGCCCGCGAGGTGGCGGCGTCCGGCCGTGGCGTGCTCCTCGTCGATGCGGATCTCCGCCGCGGCAACCTGCATATCCGGCTCGGCGTGCCTGAGTCTCCGGGCTTCTCCGACTTCATCTCCGGCAGGGCGCAGCTCGACGAAGTCGTCCGACACGACGCCGCCTCCGGGATCTCCTACGTCACCCGCGGCGCGCGCGGCGCGAAACGCCAGATCGACCGGGCGCTCGCGGTGACGCTGATGGCGACGGCGAAGGCCAATCAGCAGATGGTGATCTTCGACACCCCGCCGGCGCTTGTGACGAATGAGGCACTGATGCTGGCCGGTCTGGCGTCCCGCACGCTGCTGGTCGTTCAATGGGGCTGCACCCGGCTCAGCGCCGTCGAATCCGCCGTCGAGCGGCTGTCGCAGCGCGGCGGCACGGAGCTGGATGTGGTCATCAACCGCGTGAACCTGAAGCGGCAGGCGCTTTACGGCTATCGGGACGCGGGCGACCTGGCGAAATCGCTGCGCCGGTACCACACCCGCTCGACGTGAGGGGAGGGACCGGCGCAGAAGCTCAGCGGTCTGAATGGCGGCCGGCACAAGACCGGCCGCCCTCATCTCGTAACGGACTAAGCCGGCAGGATGGAATTGAGCTTGTAAGCCGCTTCCGTCCGGTTCGTCGCATGAAGCTTGCGCATGATGCTGCGAATGTGGACCTTCACCGTGCTTTCGCACATGTTCAGGTCATAGGCGATGGTCTTGTTCGACTTGCCGCGGCGCAATGCCTCCGCGACCGCCGTCTGCCGCCCGGTCAGACTCTGGATTTCGGGCGGCGCGTCTTTTTCCTCAACGGCCGATTTCCGCAGTTTTGCGAGACTTTCGAACCTGAGGAAGACACCCCCCGAAGCCGCCAGCCGCGCGGCCTCGATCATTCCCTCGATTCCCAGATTGGCCGGAACATAGCCGGAAACGCCGGAATCGAGGGCGGCGATTATCTGATCGAGGTCGTCGGACGGCGCCACGATGACGACAGCGCAGGAGTCACCAAGATTCTTGATCGAGGCCAGTTCCTTGACGACATCCGCGTTCGAGAGCTGGCGGTTGCCGATGTTGAACAGCACCGTCCATTGCCGGGGAAACGCCCCGGCTGCCTCGACAAACTCGTCCGCAGTCGAATAACCTGAAATGGCAAGGCGAGGTTCGAGCAATTCGATGCTCTTGATGAAGCATTCTCTCTCGAGCCGGCGATTGTCGATCAGCGCAAAGAACTCTTGATCCGAAACCTTGATGACTGGCTGCGCGCTGGCAAGTGACGTAGTCCGGTCTGAATTAATCAATTCTTTCATACCCATCCCCACTCTAGTCAGCAGGGATCATCCGTCAGGATCACCCTGCACACTGCACAGATGGCCGGGGTAATCCCGGGCAAGTGAGTGGTCAGGTTAACACGGCGCTCGGTGGCGACAAAGTGAAGAACTTGTGTTCGCCGAGCTGAATTAGGCGGAATGACATCAGAACTACAACCCTGACGGGCAGGGCAATGCCCGGCAGCTGATAATGCGAGAGTTCCCGTCCGGCGAGCGCGATCACGCGGCCGTGTGCGATTCTAGAAAGAGCTCCGCAACTCCTCCTTCGGACAATGGTTTTCCACGCGCCACAAGTTCGGCGGCGCGCAGCCCGCCCGCCTGGAGGCGGACGATGGGTTCATGCCCCAGGTCGCTGAGCAGGACTGCCATGTGCCCGCGACGTGACGTCACACGGGGCCAGATTGCGCCCGACCAGACCCGGTCTGCCGCTTCGCGGTCGATGTCGCCCCAGAACTGGGCGAGAAGGGCACCGGGCGACAGGGCGCCGAGTCTTCCCAGCGTTTCCTCATCGAGTTCGGCGTTCCGCGACGGGTCGAGGGCGACGAGGATGGCATCCGAATCGCTCATCCTTGCGGCAGCGGGGCGCGCCGCGGTTTCCACGAAGGCGCCCGCCTGCCTCAACCCGCGCTCGATGAAGGGCGCGAAGGGGTTGTCGCAGAGAAGCTGGATCCGCGCCCCGCGAATCACCAGCCCGGCATCCGTCAGCATATGCTCGGCCAATGTTCCGAGGAACGGAAAGACGGCGACATCGGGATGGCGCTCATTGACCGCGGCGATCCGAATGCCGCGCCGCCGGCAGGCCGCTAGATCGAGGTCGCTTTCGCGGAACTCCCAGGCCTCGAACATGAGGGCAATGACGGCCCGTTCGGGAAGCTGTGAAATCGTATCGGCCGTAATTGGCCGCAGATGCCCGGAATTGGTCAGGATGTCGCATTCGGCGAGCAGATCCGGCGGGATTGTGCGGCTTATCGTGATGCGATCGGCCACGCCGGCGGCTTCGGCCAGCGCCGTCGTCGACTCCACGGCGTCCTGAAAGGAGCCATGCCGCGCGGTGTCACGGCCGATCGCGTGAACACGCGCGCCCGCCATCGCCGCCAGCGGGGCGGTGCAGGCATAGGCACCGGTTGCCGCCTCGGTGATGACGAGGAAACCGCGCAGATCGAGGTCGAGCGCCTCGATCCGTCGCCGCATGCTGCCCAGAATGTCGGACCCGTCCGCTTCGGCCCTTGCGGCATGCCCTGCGCTCATGCCGTGAGCCTGTCATGGACCGCGCGGGCAGGGACGGCGCCCGCGACCGCATCGCGCAGCGCGCTCACCACCTGGTTCTGATCCTCAACCGACATCTGCGGATAGAGCGGCAGCAGGATCGAGTGGCGTTGCGCGGCTTCGGACGCATGCAGCGGGTGGCGCGCGGCGCCGGCATAGGGCGCCTCGAGATGGGCGCACATGATCCCCCGCCGGGTTGCCACGCCCCGGTCCAGCATGCTTTGCATGATCGACCTCTGGTCCAGATGCCTCGCCAGCCGGACGGGATAACTCTGCCAGTTGCTCCTTGCCCATCCGGGCTCGCGCGGGGCCTCGACGCCGGGAATGGCCTCGAGCAGCGCCTCGTAGCGCTGCGCGATGCTGCGCCGCCGGGTGATGATTTCCGGCAGCCGCTTGAGCTGCTGGCGCCCGATCGCCGCCTGCATGTCGGTCATCCGGTAATTGTAGCCGACGACCGGGTATTCCTCGAACACCACTTCGGCGCTTGAATGCCGCACCGTGTCGGGGATCGACATGCCATGCTGCCGCACCAGCCGGAAGAAGCGGGCAAACTCGGCATTGTCGGTGGTCAGCATGCCGCCTTCACCGGTCGTCATGACCTTCCGCGGATGGAACGAGAAGCAGACGACATCGCCCTGCGGGCGGCCGATGCTGCGCCATTCGCCGTCGATCAGGATGCGCGAGCCGACGGCGCAGGCGGCGTCCTCGACGACGGGGATGCCATAGGCCCGCGCGACCTCGAGGATCGCTTTCAGGTCGCAGGGCATTCCCATCTGGTGGACGCAGAGGATGGCCTGGGTCCGGCTCGTGATCGCCTCGGCGATGCGCGTTGGGTCCATGTTGAAGCCGTCGCGTTCGACATCGACGAAGACCGGCTCGGCGCCGCAGTAGCGCACCGCGTTCGGCCCCGCGATGAACGAGTGGCTGACGGTGATGACCTCGCCGCCCGGCTTCACGCCGATCGCAAGCAGCGCCAGATGGAGGGCGGTGGTGCAGTTGGAGACCGCGCAGGCATCCGCCGCGCCGACCTTCGCCGCGAACTCGGCCTCGAAGGCGGCCACCTGCGGTCCCTGCGAGAGCCAGCCGGACAGGACGACGTCGCGCGCCGCATCGGCCTCCTCGGGCCCGACAAGGGGAAGGGTGATCGGGATCACGAGATCTTCTCCTCGCGCTGGGCCGCGGCACGCTCGGCCTGCCACCATTCGACCAGATCCCGGAGGCCCTCGCGGCGCCCGACACGGGCCTCGAAGCCCAGCGCTTCCTGTGCCAGCCGGGCCGAGGCCAGCCGCCGCGGGACCGGATTGACCGCGCGGGCGGGCTGCCGCACCGGCGTCAGGTCCTCGCGGCCCATGGCGGAGGCGATCTCGGCCGCGAGTTCGGCCAGCGAGGTCTCGGTCTGGCTGCCCACGTTGAAGACGGCGTCGCTGACCTCGGCCCGCGCCGCCAGGATGTTCGCGCGGGCGACGTCGGTGACGTGGATCATGTCCATCGTCTGCGTGCCGTCGCCGAAGATGATCGGCGGCTCGCCGGCCTCGATCCGCTCCATCCAGCGGACCATCACCTCGGTATAGCGGCCATGCAGGTCCATGCGCGGGCCGTAGACGTTGAAATAGCGCAGCGCGACGTAGTCGAGCCCATACATGTCGTTGAAGGAGCGGAGCAGGCCCTCGCCGAAGGTCTTGGCCGCGCCGTAGAGGGTGCGGTTCTGGTAGGGGTTGTTCGCCTCGGTCGTCGGGAACGCCTCGGCCATGCCGTAGACGGAGGCCGAGGAGGCGAAGACGACCTTGCGGACGCGATGCTCGACGCAGAGCTGCATCAGGTCGAAGGTGGCATCCACCATCACCTGCATGGCCTGGTCCGGCTCGGCCGCGCAGTGGGTGATGCGCAGCGCGGCCTGATGAAACACCGTGTCGCAGCCCGCCACCAGTCGCCGCATCAGGTCGGTGTCGCGGATATCCCCGTGGACCAGATCGACGCGCTGGCTCTGGATGGCACCGGACAGGTTCGCCACGCGCCCGCGCACCATGTTGTCGACCACGACGACGCGCTCGCAGCCCTCCTCCAGCAGCAGGTCGGTGATGTGCGAGCCGACGAAGCCGGCGCCCCCCGTCACCAGAACCTTCTTTCCACTCAGGTCATACATGCGGGTGTTCCTTACGCGGGATCAGCAAGCGCGCCGGCGGCGACGCGGTTGACGGCTTCGATCACGGCAGCGACCTGCTCGGGCTGCTGCTCGGGGAAGAGGGGCAGGGACAGCGTCTCGCGGGCGAAGGCCTCGGAAGCCGGGAACTGGCCCTTGCGGTAGCCCAGACCCGCATACGCGGGCTGCAGGTGGACCGGCGTCGGATAGTGGATGTTTGTGGAGACGCCGGCCCGCTGCAACGCCTCGCGGCTGCGGTCGCGGTCCGGGACGCGGATCGCGTAGACATGGCAGGCATGGTCCAGCCCGAACGGGGCGGGTCGGACGAGTTCCGGCGCCAGCCCGTCGCTGTAGGCGTCGGCGATGCGCCGCCGCGCGTCGTTCCAGCCATCCAGATAGCGCAGCTTGACCCCCAGGACCGCGCCCTGGATGGCCTCCATGCGATAATTGAAGCCGTGGCGGACGTGGTTGTATTTCCCCTGCTGGCCCCAGTCGCGCAGGCAGCGGATCGCATCGGCCAGGGCGGCGTCGTTGGTGGTGACCGCGCCCCCCTCACCGGCCGCGCCGAGGTTCTTGCCGGGATAGAAGCTGAAGCAGCCCATCGCGCCGAATGCGCCCGCCCGGACGCCCCCGCGCTCGGCCCCGTGCGCCTGCGCCGCATCCTCGATCAGGACGAGGTTGTGGCGCCGCGCGATGGCCCTCAGCGCGTCCATGTCCGCAAGGCGGCCGTGCAGATGGACCGGAAGGATGGCCCTGGTGCGCGGGGTGATCGCGGCCTCGGCCGCCGCCGGATCGAGGTTCCAAGTGTGCGGGTCGATATCGGCAAAGACGGGCGTGGCGCCGGCATAGACGATGGCCGCGACCGTGGCGACGAAGGTCATCGGCACCGTGATGACCTCGTCGCCGGGGCCGATGCCCGCCGCGAGCAGCGCGAGGTGAAGGGCCGAGGTGCCGGTGCTGACGGCGACCGCGTGCTTCGTGCCGCAATAGGCCGCGAAGTCCTCCTCGAAGCGCTCGACCTCCGGGCCGAGGACATAGCTGCAACCGCGCAGCGTGCGCAGCACCGCGGCCTCGATTTCGGGGCCGACGGTCCGATACTGGGCTTGCAGATCGAGAAACGGGATCATGAGGCGAGGCGCTCCGCAGTGAGTTCGATGGGATGGCCGCGAAGCGTCATCGAGCGCGTCGCGGCCGAGAGCATTTCGACGACCCTGAGCCCGCACTGACCATCGGTGAGGGGCGCGGCGCCGGTCTGGATGCAGCGCGCGAATTCCTCGAACTCGGTCAGCAGCGCCTCCTTGGAGGAGATCGCCGGTGCCGACATGTCGCCGATGCGGTAGGAGACGAGGTGCTCGTAGCTGGGCGCCGCGGGATCGCTGGGCAGGACCCCGCGATCGTAGATCTTGACCTTCTCGCTGGTCTGCATGTCGTCATAGATCACCATCCGCCGGCTGCCGCCGATGAGCGTCTGGCGGATCTTCACCGGCGCCAGCCAGTTGACGTTCAGATGGGCCATCGAGCCGTCATCGAAGAACACCGAAAGATGCGCCATGTTCTCGGGGCTGTTCGGGACGAAACAGGCGCCGCTTGCGGAAACGGCGATTGGGTCCGCCTTCAGCAGGTGGTCCATGATCGCGAAATCATGGACGGCGAGATCCCAGATCACGTTCACGTCGCGCTGGAACAGGCCGAGATTCACCCGCGTGGAGTCGTAGTAATAAACCTCGCCGAGCTCCCCTTGGGCGATCAGGTTCGAGATCGTCCGCACCGCCCCGGTATAGACGAAGGTGTGATCCACCATCAGGACGAGGGAGCGCCGCGCCGCCTCCTCGACGAGGATGGACGAGGTTACAGGGGAATCCGTCATCGGCTTTTCAACCAGCACATGCTTGCCGGCCTTCAGCGCCGCGCGGGCGATCTCGAAATGCGTGTGCACCGGGGTCGCGACGATGACGGCGTCCACGTCGGGATCGGCGATCAACTCGCGCCAGTCGGCGGTCAGCGTCACGCCGGGATGGCGGCGGCCGGCGCGTTCGCGCGCCGCCGCGGACATGTCGGCGATCATCGCGAGACCGAAGGCTTCCGTCTCCGACACCGCACGCGCGAGGTTCGGTCCCCAGTAACCATAGCCGACGATACCGACCCGGATCATGCCACGCTCACTTGCTGAAGCGGCGCCGCACGGCGCAGCCGGTTGGGATGGGACGCGGCCGGGCGGTTGCGGACATCGCCCATCACCCGCGCCGGGTTTCCCGCGACGATCGCGAAATCGGGTACGTCGCGGGTGACCACCGCGCCCGCACCCACGAGGGCTTTGGCGCCGATCGTGACCCCGCAGATGATCGTCGCGTTGGAGCCGATCGAGGCCCCGCGTTGAACGAGGGTGGGGGTGCATTCCCAGTCCTCGTCCGTCTGCAACGCGCCCCTCTCGTTCGTCGCCTGGGGCAGCAGGCCGTTGGTGAACATCACGCCGTGGCCGACGAAGACCTCGTCCTCGATGGTGACGCCCTCGCAGATGAAGGAGTGCGACGAGATCTTGCAGCGCGCGCCGATGTCGCTGCCTTTCTGGATTTCGACGAAGGGCCCCACGCGCGTTCCGGCGCCGATCCGGCAACCATAGGTGTTCACGAGATCCGGGTGCGTGAAGACGACACCGTCCTCGATGATGCAGTTGTTGATCGGCATTCCTGTCCTCCGGGACCGCGTTCGGCCACTTTCCTGCAACCAGTCGTAAGCGGTTTCGTGAAAGGCGCGAGCGCACCAAAAAGAGGTTCCGGCGCAGCCGCCGCTAAGCGCGTGAGGCGGGCGGGCTAGTTCATTCAGCGCGGGCGCGGCGGGCATCTACCTCTTTCGGGGATGCGTCCGGCCGATTGAATCGGGCCGGGGTTCGATCCCGCGGCGCGAAGAAGGACGCGCGTCCCGCCAGCGCGGGACGCGTCCTTTGACCATGCCTTGTCCTTATGCCTGCGGGGCGCGCGCGGCCCGGCGGCGACTCAGCACGCCGGCCGCCATGTCCGCGATGACGCATAGTTCGCGCCGCAGCGGATGATCGAGCAGCATGACCGCCGCGACCCAGCCCAGCGCCGCGCCGCCGAGGGCAAGCGCCGTCCCGCCCCAGCCGAGCGCGAGGCCATCGGCCGAGAGCAGGATGACGAGCACCGGGCATGCCGCGGTCGCCGCCGTGACCGCCGCGCTAGCGCCGGAGGCGCGGAGCAGTTCGCCCCAGGTCAGACCGATGACGCGGCGGATGAAGTAGAGCGCCACCAGCATCTGAAACGGCGCCGTGACGAACAGGCTCGCCGCCACCGCGGTCAGGCCGAAATTGGCCGCGAAGATGGTGATGGCGGCCGAGGGCGGCAGGCTGATGAGGCTCGCGGTCAGCGCGTCGCGGATGCGCCCCAGCGACACCAGCAGCGGGAAGGTCATGAAGGCCGGGGCCAGCGCCATGTTCGCCATGGCGACGATCCGCACCAGCGGCACGGCCTCGCCCCACTGGTTGCCGAGCAGGATCCGCACGACCGGATCGGCGAGCAGCGCCAGCAGGACCAGCGCCGGCCATTGCGCCGCCGACATCAGCGCATGGCCGTGCAAATAGCTGGCCTTCAGGTCGCCCTGCGCCCGCGCCTCGGCGGCCATCGCGGGCAGCATCACCGGCTGCAGCGCCGATCCGATCATGCGGTCGGGAAGCTGGCACACCGTCAGCGCGCGCGAATAGAGGCCGACGGCATCGAACCCGAGCATCTTCCCGAAGGCCAGCCGCGGCAGCATGTCATAGGCCACGTTGATCAGCGTCACCGCCGAGGAAGTGATCCCGAACGAGAGCACGCGCCGCGCCCGCCTCAGCGACGGCCGGTAGATCCAGGTCTCCGGCCGCACGGCAAAGGCCATGACCGCCAGCGTCGCACTGGTCGCAACGAAGCCCCAGAGGTAGCTGTCGGGACCGAAGCCTGCGAGCCCCAGCCCGACCGTGACGACGAAGCCCGCCACGGCGGCCGTGACGTTGATGCGGGCCACCATTCCAAAGGCCAGCTCCCGCTGGAGAAGGGCGATGACGGGGCTGCCGAAGGGGATCACGGCGAAGGCGAGGGCGGCGATGACCAGCAGCCGGGCCAGGGCCGGATCGCCGTAGAATGCGGCGACGAGGTCGGCGCTGGCCCAGACCGCGGCGCCGATGGCGAGCGAAATGGCGAAGGTCACGGTGAACCCGGCGCGCACGGCGTTCCGGTCCAGCTCGCGCTCCTGCACGATATAGACGCCGACTCCGAAGGCGCGGAACTGGTCGGCCAGCAGGATCAGGCCGTTCGCGACCAGGTAAAGGCCGGTCTCCGCCGGGGTGAGGAGGCGCGACATGATGGCCATGGTCGCGACGGCGAGGGCCTGCGTCGCATACTTGTCCGCAGCCGAGAAGAAGATGCCTGTGCGGACCTTGCTCATGCGCGGACGACCTCTGGCTTCCGAGCGCAGGCAGGCTGCGCCCGGATCGGATCAGCCCCCATCAGCCCTGCGCGGCCACGGCGAGCGGGGCTCCGCCATGCAGGCGCACCGGCGCCCGCGCTGCCGGAAGCACGTGGAGGTCCGCGCCGCGCAGCATCGTCTCGAAATAGGCGATCGTCCTCACCAGCCCCTCGCGCAGCGGGACGGCCGGACGCCAGCCCAGCTGCTCTGAGGCAAGGCGGATGTCCGGCTGGCGCTGCAGCGGGTCGTCCTGCGGCAATGGCCGGTAGACGATCTGCGACCGCGAGCCGGTGAGCTCGATGATCATCTCGGCCAGGGCGCGGATGGTGAACTCGCTCGGGTTGCCGAGGTTGATCGGCCCGGTGACCCCGGCGGGCGCGGCCATGAAGCGCACGAAACCCTCGATCAGATCCTCGACGAAGCAGAAGGAACGCGTCTGAAGCCCTTCTCCGTAAAGGGTAATCGGATCACCCTTGAGCGCCTGCACGATGAAGTTCGACACCACCCGGCCGTCGTTGGGATGCATCCGCGGGCCGTAGGTGTTGAAGATGCGGGCGACCCGGATGTCGATGCCGTACTGGCGGTGATAGTCGAAGAACAGCGTCTCGGCGCAGCGCTTGCCCTCGTCGTAGCAGGCCCGCGGGCCCACCGGGTTGACCGAGCCGCGATAGCTCTCGGGCTGCGGATGCACGGTCGGGTCGCCATAGACCTCGCTGGTCGAGGCCTGGAAGATGCGCGCATGGGTCCGCTTGGCGAGGCCGAGCATGTTAATCGCGCCATGCACGCTCGTCTTCACGGTGGCGACGGGATCGTACTGGTAGTGGATCGGCGAGGCCGGGCAGGCGAGGTTGTAGATCTGGTCGATCTCGACATAGAGCGGGAAGGTCACGTCGTGGCGCATGACCTCGAACCGCGGATCGTCCAGCAGATGCAGGACGTTGTCGCGGGAGCCCGTGAAGAAGTTGTCGACGCAGAGGACGTCGTGTCCGTCCGCCAGAAGACGCTGGCACAGGAACGAGCCGAGGAAGCCCGCCCCGCCGGTCACCAGTATGCGCATGCGCGCCATGTCCCGTACTCCTTGAGAGGGGCTTCTTGAGGTGCTCAGTACGCGCCGTGCCCCCGGAACACGGCGGCGAAGGTTCCCAGCAGGATATGCGCGTCGAACCAGAACGAGCGGTTGTCGATATAGAAGCCGTCGAGCGCCTGCTGGCGGCTGATGTCGGCGTTGCTGCGGCCCGATATCTGCCACAGCCCGGTGACGCCGGGCGTCACGGTGCAGCGCTTGGCCCGGAACTCGGGATCCATCGCCGCGAGGTGGTAGGCCGGGAATGGCCGCGGCCCCACGGTGCGCATCTCGCCCCGGATGACGTTGAGAAGCTGGGGCAGCTCGTCGATGCTGCTCGCCCGCAGGAACGCGCCGATGACGGGCAGGACGCGCGGATCGTTGCGCAGCTTGAAATGCGTGGACCACTCGGCGCGGGCGGCCTCGTCCTCCTGCAGCAACCGTTCCAGCCGCTGCTCGGCATCCCGGTACATCGTCCGCAGCTTCAGCATGCTGAACGGACGCCCGCCGAGCCCCTCGCGCGTCTGGCGGTAGATCACCGGGCCGGGGTCCGTCAGATAGATTGCCGCCGCCGCGAGCAGGAGGATCGGTCCGACGAGCAGCAGCGCAAGCCCCGCGACCACCAGGTCCATCGCCCGCCCGGCCCATCCGGGCGCGGCCTTGGCACGCCCCCGCAGTCGCAGGCCGATGCCGCCGCCGAAATCCGGCCGCAGGCCCGGCGCGCCGGGCAGGCCCTCGACCGCGATCACTTCGGTGAACCGCCCGCTGATGTCGAACCCGTCGGCGGGCGTCTGAAGCCCCAGAACCAGCGCGGTCTGGCCTCCCCCTTCACGGCCCGGACCCTTGCAGGTCATGCCGATCTGCCAGTTGGTCGCCAGGTAATCGCGCAGAGCGTCGGCCTCGACCGCGTCGCCGAGGACCGTCACCGGCTTGCCCCAGAGGCCGGCGCGCGCGAGGGCCGACCGGACCAGCGCACGGGCGGCCGGTTGCAGGACAAGCGCGATCGCCAACAGGGACAGGCTGAGAGCTGCCATGCGCCAGCTCCCCGTCAGCAGCATCGCCCCGGCCCCCGTCAGAAGCGCAACCTTGCCAGCCGCGGCAAAACGGCGCCGCAGAAGCTCATGCGGGTAGATGCCGTAGCCGGGATAGAGCCCGTCCGACCAGTAAAGGAGCAGGACCGCCGCCGCCACGAGGGCAGACAGGGCGGGCATGTCGCCCGCGAACGATCCGAACGGGGCGAGGAGGCTCGCCGCGATGGCGAAGGTTCCGGCATCGCCCGCGAGCAGGGCCAAGGGCGCAGCCGCGGCGCTCCACGCGGAGCCGTCGGGCCGCGCAACGGCGCCGCTCGCGGCGTCGGGCACGGCAGAGTGAACGGACTGGAAGTGAGACCCGCCGAAGCCCGTGGCTTCCGGGCGGAGCAGTTCCATCTCATGGCGCAGGGCAGCTTGAACCATGGCGTCAGTTCCAACCCGCGGGACGCATCGGCCGGGCGCCCCCCGACGCCCTTGCAGCGGAAATCATCAGTTTCCCCTCCGTTGCGCCGGGCTCCTTGCAGCGCCCGGCGTTGAGGAACGCTATGGGCAGGTTCCCGCGCAGCGGAACTCACCTGTTCGGGGGATGGAACGCCCCGATCACCGCCGGAAGGTTTACGCTCTTGCGACCGGACCCGGCGTTGGGGGGCGGGAACTATCCATCCGGATCGACGCGTCGATCGGGGTAGAGGGCGGCCGCGCGCTGCAGGATCGGTTCTGCGACCCCGGTTCGGCGGGCGAGGCACGGGCTTGCAACCCCTGCGCCAGTCGGGGCAATCCGGGCCGGGTCGCACAGGAGCTTACATGACGCCGCAGCTTGGGATCATCGCCGACGACTTCACCGGGGCGCTCCTCGTGGCCGGGGTTCTCGAGGGCGCGGGGATCACCGCGCCCGTGTTCTTCGATGCCGCAAGCGTGAAGGGCGAGGGGGCGGTGCTCGTCCTTGCCACCCGCAGCCGGCTGGTGCCGGTGGAGGAAGCCCGCGACCTCATCCGCGAGGGGGCTGAGGCGCTCGACCGGGCGGGGGCGCGGCGTCTGGCCTACAAGGCCTGCGCCAGCTTCGACTCGACCGAGGAGGGCAACATCGGCCTGGCGGCCGAGCTGCTGTCGGACCGTGCCGGCGGCCGCCCAGTGCTGATGAGCGCGGGCTTCCCGCGCTTCAACGCGACAGTGCATCAGGGCTATCTGTTCTATCGCGGGCGGCTCGTCTCGGAATCGGTCAAGCGGTTCGATCCGCTGACGCCGATGAGCGACCCGGACGTCGTCCGCTTCCTGTCGCGGCAGACACGCTCGCCCGTTTCGCTTCTGTCGCATCTCAAGCTTTTGGGCGGGCTTGCGGCGGCGCGGGCCGAATGGGACCGGCTGACCGCGGGCGGGGCCCGGCATGTGCTGGCGGATGCGAGCGACGACGGCGACGTGGCGCTGTCGGTCGAACTGGCCCTCGCGGTCGAGCCGGTCGTGGTGGCGAGCGATCCCCTCATTATCGGTTACGCTACGGCGCTGGCGCGCAACGCGGCACAGCCGGGCCCAACGCGCGCGCCGCGGAGGATCAACGGACCCGGCGCCGTGCTGGTCGGCAGCGTCGGTCCGACCGCGGAGGCGCAGATCGCAGGCTTCGCCGCCGAGGGGCACGAGATCCTGACGCTGGACCTTCTCGAAGGCGCGCCCGAGCCGGCGGCCGTGGCCCGCGCGCTGGCATGGGCGGCGCCGCGCATCGGCGCGCGTCCCTTCGCGATTGCGACCACCGCGGCGCCCGACGCGGTCGAACGGGTGCAGGCGGCGCTGGGCCAGACGGGCGCAGCCCGGAAGGCCGAACGGCTGCTTTCGGGCATTGGGGCAGGCCTGCGCGAGCGCGGCATCCGCCGGCTGGTTGTCTCGGGAGGCGAAACCTCGGGCGCGGTCGTGGCCGCCCTGGGCGCGCAAAAAGTCCGGGCGCTGCCCGAGACCCCGCATGGCAGCGGCTTCTGCGTGACCGAAGGCGAGACGCCGATGGCGCTGTTCCTCAAGTCGGGCAAGCTCGGGGCGGATGATGTCTTCGCGCGCGCGCTCGAGCTGATGGGTGATCCGTAGGACGCGCCGCCCCATTACCCGTCCCGGAAGGTCCTGGCTGCACCCCGCCTGCTCTGGCATGTCGGGGCCCGATCACTAACATGCCGCCGCAACGACCGGGGAACGCGAAGTGAACGAAGAAGACAAACGCCGCGAGATCGTGGAGATGGTCGCCCGCCTCGAGACCATGGGGCTCAATCACGGCAGTTCAGGCAACATCAGCATGCGGCACGGCGAGCGCATCCTGATCACCCCGGCGGGGGCGCGGGCCGCGAACCTGACCGCCGCGCGGATCGTGGCGATCGACGTCGAGGGCGAGCTTCTGGACGATGCGGAGGCGGTGCCATCGACCGAATGGAGGATCCACACCGAACTCTACCGTGACCGGCCCGAGATCGAGGCCGTGGTCCACAGCCACGCCGATCATTGCGTGGCGCTGTCCTGCCTGCAGAAGCCGGTCCCGCCGTTCCACTACATGATCGCCAGCTTCGGCGGCAATTCCATTCCCTGCGCGCACTATGAGCCGTTCGGTTCGGACGCGCTGGCCTTCGCGGTGGTCGAGGCAGCGCGCGGGCACATGGGCTGCCTGATGGCCAGCCACGGCATGATCGCGCTCGGCCGCTCGCTGGGGCAGGCGGGCGACCTGACCGTGAAGCTCGAAACGCTGGCGCGGCAGTATATCCTCGCCACGAAGGCCGGAACGCCGGTCCTGCTGACGGAGGAGCAACTGGCCGAGGTGCATCGGCGCTACCGCTATTACGGCCACTCGAAGATGCCGCGCGCCTGAGCCGATGCGGATCACCGGCAGGGTGCTGGACCGCCCTCCCGACCTGTGATTTCAAGCGGAAGGCCCGCGACGGGCCGATCAGGGGACCGAGGCTTCGGCAGTCCGAACCCGGCGGCAAGGGAGGGGCTGCACATGGCCTATACCGACTATATCTTCGAGGGCTACCGCAAGCGGCTGGCCGAACTGCGCGAGAGCACCAATCCCTTCGCCGACGGGATCGCCTGGACGGGGGGCGACTACATGCCGGTGCATGAGGCCACGGTCCCACTGCTCGACAACGGCTTCATGAAATCCGACCTCGCCTATGACGTGCCGGCGGTCTGGGACGGGCGGTATTTCCGCCTGGACGACCACATCGAGCGCTTCGAGCGCAGCTGCGCGAAGCTGCGGCTGACATGCCCGATCCCGCGCGAGGAGCTGCGCCATCGCCTGATCGAGATGGTCGCCAGAAGCGGCATCCGCGACGCCTATGTGATGATGATCGTCACCCGCGGCCTGCGCTACCTGCGCCAGTATGCGCCGGAGGAATGCGAGAACCGCTGCTATCTGATGGTGACGCCCTTCCTCTGGGTCATCGACGAGGAGTTGCAGAAGACCGGGGCCAGCGCGATCATCGCGCGGGACGTGCGCCGGGTGCCGCCCGGAGCGATGGACCCGACGGTGAAGAACCTGCAATGGGGCGACTTCACCCGCGCGCTGCTGGAGGCGCGGGACCGCGGCTGCTCCTACGCGCTGCTGACCGATGGCGACCGCAACCTGGCTGAAGGCTCTGGCTTCAATGTCGTGCTGGTGAAGGATGGCAGGCTCTTCACGCCCGCGCGCGGCGTCCTCGAGGGGGTCACCCGCAAGTCGGTCCTGCTTGCCGCCGACCGCCTCGGCATTCCGTGGGAGATCACCGATGTCCCTGTCAGCGCCGCCTATGACTGCGACGAGATGATGTTCGTGACCACCGCCGGCGGGGTGATGCCCGTCACGACGCTCGACGGCGAGAAGGTCGGCGACGGCAGCGTAGGGCCGGTCACGCAGGCGCTGTGGAAGGCCTATTGGGACCAGCACTACGATCCCGAGGCCAGCTTCGCGGTCTCCTACGAATAGCGGCTGCGATCAGGGCATGAAAAAGGGGGCGCGGATCATCGCGCCCCCTTGCCGTTTCCGGGCTGCTTACTGGTTCGTGATCTCGGCCAGCGGCAGGTTGCAGCAGGCGCTGTAGCGCACGCCCTTGATCTCGGGCCGGTAGGCGAGGATCAGGTCAGGGCTGACCATCGGCAGGATGATGCGGTCCTCGATCATCTCCTCGCCGGCCTCGAACCAGATCTTTTCCGCTTCTTCCGGGGTGGCGGCCCCCAGCGCGGCGGTCAGCAGTTCCTTCGCGCGCGGGTTGGCGATCGAGGGATCGGTCTCGGCCCCGGCGCGGTTCGCCCAGACCGAGCCCTCGGCCAGCCCGAACACGTCCACATATTGCGAGGTGCCGAAGAAGTCGGGGGCGAAGAAGACCGCGGTCAGCGGGATGTGGTCGCCGTTCGCCACCTCGCGCCAGTTGGCGAAGGGCACCGGCGAAAGCTCCACCTTGATCCCCACCTTCGAGAGGTCCTGCTGGACCTTCTGCATCATCAGCGAGAAGTCCACGCCATAGACGTTGAGGTCGGGATAGATCGACTGCAGCGTGAAGCCGTCGCCATGACCCGCCGCCTCCAGCAGCTCCTTCGCCCGCTCGGGGTCATAGGCGGGCTCCTCATGGCCGTCGCCGCCGGGGAAGCCCAGCGGGATCGGCGCCGCGAGCTTGCGGCCCGCGCCGCCGAGCGTGAAGTCGATCACGCCGTCGCGGTCGATCGCCAGCGAGATCGCCTCGCGCACCTCGGGCGTCATCTCGATCGGCGTGGCCTTGGCGCCGGGCGACAGGGCGAGGTAGACGAAGTTGTAGGACGGGAGCTGCTCGACAACGACATCCGTTCCCTCGAGCGATTTCGCGGTTTCCGGGTCGATCTGCATGGCGAGGTCCACGGCGCCCGACTGCAGCATCTGGGCCTGGGCGACGGCATCCTTGACCTGGCGGAAGATCACCTCCGGCAGCTGCGGCTTGTCGCGCCAGTAGTTCTCGTTCCGCGTCAGGCGCAGTTCCGAGTTCGGCTCGTAATTCGCCAGAACGAAGGGGCCGCTGCCGGCCGAGTTCTGCAGGAACCAGGTCTCGGAGTCGTCGTTCTCGGCCGTCGTCTCGTCGGCGATGGCGCCGTTCTCGATGGCCACATCGCTGTTGATGACACCGAGGAATCCGGCCGCGAGCTGGCTGAGGAACTCCGAGTTGGGGCTGGCGAGCGTGACGACCACGGTCGCGGCGTCGGGCGTGTCGATATTGGTGATCGGATCGGCCAGGAACGAGCCGCTGGCCTTCATGTGCTTGAGCCGCTCGAAGGACCACTTCACGTCCTTCGCTTCGACCTGCGAGCCGTCCGAGAACTTCGCGGCCGGATCGAGCTTGAAGGTGAACTCCGTCTGCTCCGGGTTCACGGTCCAGCTTTCGGCCAGAAGGGGGACGACCTTGTTGTCCTTGTCCAGCGTGACCAGCTGCTCATAGACCGACGAGTTGTAGATCTGGCAGGTGTCGCACCACGCCCGCGCCGGATCGAGCGAGTTGACGTCCATGTCGCGCGCGATGATGAGCGCGCGCTCCTGCGCCTGTGCGCCCGGCGCCGCGAGGCCGAGCATGGCCGCCGACAGCGCCAGCGACGCCAGCAGGACCTTCGATTTCCTCATAGTCCGAAGCATGAGCCCATGTCCTCCCTTGGGTTCTTCTCTTTCGTGACGTCTCAGTGGGCCGTGATGCGCTCGAGCGCAGCGCGGATGTCTGCCGCCGTCCCGAGCGCCGCCTTGTTCAGCACCGCCGAGACCGTGGGTGCCGCAAGCCCGCCGGTGACCCGGATGATCTCATGATCGAGGCAGTCGAAGAAGCGCGACTGGATGCCGTCGGCCCAGGTCGCGCCCATCGACATGCTGCGCGCGGTCTGCTCGGCGATGACGATGCGCCCCGTGCGGCCGACCGACTCGCCGATGGTCTCCCAGTCCATGCCGTGCACGTCGAGGTTGCGCAGGTCGATCACCTCGGCGTCGATCCCCGCCTCCTCGGCGGCGCGGACGGCGTTCTGGACCATGACCGAGGTCGCAAGAACGGTGCAGGCGGTTCCCGACCGCACGACATGCGCCTTGCCGAAGGGGATGCAGTAGCCGCGGTCGCCCGCGGGAACCTCGGCCTCGCGCTGATAGAACTCGGTATGCTCGAGGATCACCACCGGGTCCTCGCAGGCGAGCGCCGCGTTCAGCATGCCGACATAGTCGAAGGCGTTGGTCGGCACGAAGATTCGCCAGCCCGGAAACAGGCCGAACAGCGCCGAGGGGTCGGTCGAATGCTGCGAGCCGTAGCCGGTATGCGGCGAGACCCGGACCCGCATGACCAGCGGCACCCCGAAGCCCGAGCCGAACATGTGCCGGACCTTGCCGGCGCCATTGCCGATCTGGTCGGCGGCGACGAAGCAGAAATCGCCGAACATCACCTCGACCACCGGCCGCAGCCCGTTCAGCGCCGCGCCCACGGCGACGCCGGTGAAGCCGTTCTCCGAGATCGGCATCGGCAGCACGCGCTCCGGCCAGCGTTCGAGCGCGCCCCTGGTGAAGCCGGAGACGCCGCCGCGCATCTGGTGCACGTCCTCGCCCATGACGATGATGCGCGGGTCGCGCTCCATCGCGGCGGCAAGGGTCTCCGAGGCGGCGGTGACGAACTTGACCTTCTCGGTCGCCATGCCGCGCAGGTCGGCGTGATCGAGGATGCGCCGGTCCGCCATCTCCGAGAGGTCGCCCAGGATGCCGTGGTCGCGCTGCGCCGGATCAGGCCAGAGGTGGTCGGGAATTTGCAGCGCGTTGCCGCCCGGCACGGTCTCGGTCAGCCGCGTCGCGGCGGCGGACACGCGATCCGCCATCAGCTCGTCGATGCGGGCGAAGTCCGCGGCCGACAGGATGCCAAGATCCGCCAGCCGCTTCTCGGCCAGGGCGAGGGGATCGCGGCCGCGCCACTCCTCCTCCTCCTCCTTCGTTCGGTAGCCGAAATCGCTGCCGCTGCGGCCGCCCGACTGGTGCAGGAAGCGGTAGAGCATGACCTCGACCACCACCGGGCCGCCTTCTTCGGCGATGATGCGGCGGGCCTCGGCCATGGCGCGGTGGACCGCGACCACATCCATGCCGTCGACTTCGATGGAGGGGATGCCGAGCATGGCGCCGCGCGAGGTCATGCGGGTCTCGCGCGTCACGTCCGAGATATGGGTCGAGACGCCGTAGAGGTTGTTCTCGATGAAGAAGATCACCGGCACCGACTGCGCCGCGGCGATGTTCATGGCCTCGTAGGTGGCACCGTTCTGCGTCGCGCCGTCGCCGAAGAACGTGACCGAGACGTTGCCGGTGCCGAGCATCTTGTCGGCCAGCGCATAGCCGACCGCGTGGGGCGGGTTGCCGCCGACGATGGCCGAGGTGCCGACGACCCCCGCATCCGCATGGCGCATGTGCATGGAGCCGCCGCGGCCGCCGCAATAGCCCGGCGTCAGGCCCATGATCTCGGCCATGAAGCGATGGATCGCCTCGTCCATGCCGGGCGTGAAGTCGTCCTTCAGGGCGTCCCAGCCCTCGGGGATCTCGGGGTTCATCAGCTTCAGCAGCACCTGATGATGGGCGCGGTGGGTGCCGTTGATCTTGTCACCTGCCCCCAGCACCGACATCGCGCCCACCGCCCCGGCCTCCTGACCGATGCTGGCATGGGCCGGGCCGTGGATCAGTCCGGCCTTTTCAAGTTCGAGCAGCCTTTCCTCGAAGCGGCGGATCAGCAGCATCTGGCCGTACCAGTGAACGAGGTCCGCGGGCCTCTGCGCGGCCCAGTCGGCGGCATCGTTCTCGAGCCGGAACCACGAGGCTGAGGGCGCAAGAGGGGTGCGTTGTGTCATTCGGGGCCTCGGGCGTGCTGATCCGTCGCCGGCCATCCGCCGGCAGTGGAAATTAATTCCGTTTTATTTTTCGGCGAGCCTATGCCGCGCCGTCCTCGCCGCGCAAGCGCATTCAGGCGGCACTGCGGATCAGTTCCGAGAGCAGCGCCAGCACCGGGCCGGGATGCTCCAGATGCGGCATGTGCCCGCAACCGTCGAAGGCGTGCAGCCCCACATTGCCCGGCAGCCCGCGGCTCGACGCGAAGGGCAGGATGCGGTCCTGGCGGCCGAAGATCACGCGGGCGGGCATCCGCAGCCGGGCGAGTTCCTCCCGGATCGAGAAGGTCTGCGTGCCGTCGGCGAAGAAGCGGGCGGCGAAGGCGCCCATCGCGGCGGTGAGCGCCTCGTCCGTCCGGCTCGCCTCGACCGCGCGCAGGAACGCCTCCGAGATGACGCGCGGGTCCTCGACCAGAAGCTCCAGCCAGGGCCGCAGGCTCGCGGCGCTGCTGGCGCGCAGGATGCCGGCCGTGAAGGCGTGGTTGATCTCGGGGCCGAGACCGGCGGGCGAGATCAGCCCGAGGGCGCGAATGTCGATCTGCGCCCGCGAGGCCAGCCGGACGGCGGTGGCAGCGCCGAAGGAATGGCCGACAAGATGACAGGAAGTAACGCCGAGCGCCTCGAGGCTCGCCTCGACCTCGCCCGCGAGCGCGTCGAGGTCCTCGGGCACCGCGCGCGGCGAGCCGCCATGCGCGGGCAGGTCCAGCGCCAGAACCGGCCAGGGGGTCGAGGCCCCCGCGAACAGCCCGCGCCAGTTGTTGAGGTCGGCGCTGTAGCCATGCAGCAGGACCACGGGCGTGCCCTCGCCCTTGCGCAGCCAGACCGAATGCAGCGGCCCCCCGGCGCTCGAAACGGCGGGCCGGTGCGCCACAGGGGCGGAGGGCGCTTCGGACGGCTGCGAGGTCAGGCTCTCCAGCACATCCTTCTTCTGAACCCTGCCGTTCGGCCCCGAGCCCTGCATCCCCGCGAGCGAAATCCCGTTCTCGCGCGCGATGCGGCGGGCGAGGGGGGTGGGGTTCGGGCCCTTGAGACGGCCCCGGGGCGGGGCGTGCTCCTCCTCGCGCGCGGCCTCGGGCGCCTGCGCCCCGCTTGGTCCCGCCGCAGGGGCGGGTTGCGGCGCTTCGCCCGCGGCCTCCCCTTCCTGATAGATGTTGGCCACCGGCGCCCCGACATCCACCGTGTCGCCTTCGGCCACCAGATCGCGCAGGATGCCTGCCGCCGGCGACTCGACCTCGACCGCCGCCTTGTCGTTCTCGATCTCGAACAGCACCTGCCCGGCGGTGACCGCCTCGCCCGCGGGGACGAGCCAGCGGCTGACGCGGCCAGTGGTCTCCTCGAGGCTCACCTTGGGAAAGAGAACGGGAACGGGCATGGCAGCTCCTTGAGGGATGAGGCCGGGCGGCGGTCAGTCCGCCGTCGTCTTCCAGCCTTGCGGACGGGCAGGGGGACGGGTCGCGGTGCTTTCCCGGCCCTCCAGCCGGTCGCGGAGCCGCTCGACCATGCGGACCAAGGCCGGGCCGGCGATGTCGGTGCAGTTTTCGGCGGGGACGAGATCGACGATGCCGCCGCAGGTCAGCGCGACCAGCCGCGTGCCGTCCGTGGGCCGGAACGCGACGCCGACCGCGTTGATGTAGCTGTACCAGGTGCCGAGGCTGGTGACGAAGCCGCGGGTGCGGAGGCTCTCGACCGCGTCCTCAGCCAGCGCCCGGATGCGCTCCGCCTGCGCCGGTTCGCGCCGCATCAGCTCGGCCACGAGGCTCTTGCGCGGCTCGGGCTTCATCCCGGCGAGGTAGGCCAGACCCATCGCCGTGCGCCAGACCGGCAGCCGCGAGCCGACGTTGAGCCGCAGCGTGACCGGGCTCATCGAGCGGCAGTTGGCGAGATAGACCATCTCCAGCTCGTCGCGCATTCCCAGCGAAACGGCGACCCCGGTCTCGTCCGCCAGCTCCTGCATGAGCGGGACGGCCATCTGCACGACCGGGCTGGAACTCAGCGCCGAATAGCCCAGCGAGACCGTCGCCGGGCCGATGCTGTAGCGCCCGAGAAGATCGTCGTAGTTGAGATAGCCTTGCGCCACCAGGGCCGCCGTCAGCCGCGAGACCGTGGCCTTGGGAAGCCCGGTCCGCTCCAGCAGTTCCAGGTTGCCGAGGGTCGCGTCCTGCTGGCTGAAGGCGCGCAGGATATCGAGCCCGCGCGTCAGCGAGGTGGAGGTGGCGGCAGAATCGGCGCCGCCGTTTCCGTCGAGGTTCTTCGCGCGCTTGCGCATCGGCAGATTCGTCCCCAGGGTCCCCGCGGCCGCCCCGAGCGCAGGTGGAATATAATTCCATTTATGTTGACGAGCGCCGCCGCGCTTGTCAATGATGCGCGGCAGGACCGGACGTCTGGCGCCCGTGCCCTGCGTTTCACGGGGAAAGCTGCATGACCCGCTACATCCTGCGCCGCCTCGCCGCGATGCCGTTCCTGATTCTCGGGGTGGTCACGCTGGCCTTCCTGCTGACGGCGGTCACCAAGGGCGACCCGCTGACCGCGATCATCTCGGACCGGCAGATGAACAACCCCGAGGTGGTGGCCGCGGCGCGGGCGAAGTGGGGCCTCGATCGCAGCCTGCCCGAGCGTTACCTCATCTATGTCGGCAACCTCCTGCAGGGCGACATGGGCACCTCGTTCATCACCCGCAGGCCGGTGGCGCAGGACGTGCTCTATCGCCTGCCCGCGACGATGGAGCTGGTCATCGCCGCCCTGATCGTCGGGTCGAGCATGGGGATCACCCTCGGCGTGCTGGCGGCGGCCTTCCGCAACACCGTGGTTGACCATGTGGCGCGGCTCTTCGCGCTGATCGGCTCGTCGATCCCGGTCTTCTGGATGGGGCTGGCGCTGCTCTACGTGTTCTCGGTCAAGTGGGGGATCATGCCGGGGCCGGGGCGCGTGGACCCGAGGGCCGCGCTGCCGCCCTCGGTCACCGGGTTCCTGACCATCGACACGCTGCTCGCCGGACACCTCCGGCTGTTTCTCGACGCGCTCTGGCATCTGCTGCTGCCGGCCTTCGTCCTCGGCTGGGCGGTCGCGGGAACCATCTCGCGTCTCGTGCGGGCCAACATGCTTGAGGTCCTGAGCCGTGAGTTCATCCTCACCGCCCGCGCCAAGGGGGCCGGCGAGCGCCGCGTCATCCTGCGCCACGCGCTGCGCAACACGCTGGTGCCGACGCTGACGGTGATCGGCTATTCCTTCGCCTACCTGCTGACCGGGGCCGTGCTGACCGAGACCATCTTCTCGTGGCCCGGCATGGGCTCCTACGCGGTCGAGGCGGCGCGCGGGCTCGACTTTCCGGCGATCATCGGCGTGACGATCGTCGGCGGCGTCATCTTCCTCATCACCAACCTCATCACGGATGTGGCCTATGTCGTGGCCAATCCGCGCGTCCGGCTGGGCTAGGCATGACCCTCGTCTCCCCCTCCCGCGCCTCGCGCCTCGCCCTGCACTGGCCGCACTGGCTGTCGCTGCCGATGATGCTGGGGCTTCTGATCGTCGGCTTCTGGGCCATCATGACCGTAGCCGCCCCCCTGGTGGCGCCCTACGATCCGCTCGACCTGGTCGGCCGCCGGTTGCAGGCGCCGAGCTGGGAGCACTGGCTCGGCACCGATGCGCTCGGCCGCGATGTTCTCAGCCGCACGCTGCACGGCGCGGTCCATTCGCTGCCGCTGGCGGTGATGGTAGTCGCGCTGTCGGTGCTGATCGGCGCCACGCTCGGCGCGCTGTCGGGCTATCTCGGCGGCTGGGTGGGCGCGGTCATCATGCGGCTGGTCGATGTGACCCTGTCCTTCCCGCCGATGCTTCTGGCGATGGCCGTCGCCGCCTCGCTGGGACCGGGCCTCGGCAACGCTGCCATCGCCATGGTGATCGTCTGGTGGCCGGTCTATGCGCGGCTGATGCGGGCGCAGGTGCTGGAAGTGCGCGAGCGCGAGCATGTCGAGGCCGCCGTGGCCTCCGGCGCGACCCGGCCTCGGGTGCTGATCCGGCATATCCTGCCGCTCTGCTGGACCCCGGTGCTCGTCAGCGCGACGATGGACCTTGGCCAGGTGATCCTGCTCGCCGCTTCGCTGTCGTTCATCGGCCTTGGCGCGACCCCGCCGACGCCGGAATGGGGCTCGATGATCTCGGACGGGGCGTCGCAGTTCTACTCCTGGTGGGTGGCGCTGGGTCCCGGCCTTGCGATCCTGACCATCGTGCTGGGCTTCAACTTCATCGGCGACGGCCTCCACGACTACTTCGATCCGAGGTCGGAATGATGCCCGCGACCGGCACCACCCCCCTGTTCGAGGTGCGCGACCTCCGCGTCACGTTCGAGAAGCGCGGCCGCAGCCTCGAGGCGGTGCGCGGCATCAGCCTGCATGTCGCGCCGGGCGAGGTGCTGGGCGTCGTCGGCGAGAGCGGATCGGGCAAGTCCCTCGGGATGCTTGCCTCGATCGGCCTGCAGCCGCGCGGCGCGCGGGTCTCCGGCTCGGTGCGCTTCAAGGGGCGCGAACTGACCGAACTGCCCCGCGCCGAGATGCGCTCGCTGCGCGGCTCGCGCATCGCGATGATCTTCCAGGATCCGCTGTCCTCGCTCAATCCGGTGATGACGGTCGGCGCCCAGATCGCCGAGGCGGTGTGGCTGCACAATCCGGGCATGTCGAAGCGCGCCGCGATGGATCGGGCCAAGGACCTGCTGGCGCTGGTCGCCATTCCGCAGCCCGACCGCCGGATCTCGCAGTATCCGCACGAGTTCTCGGGCGGGATGCGGCAGCGGGTGATGATCGCCATGGCGGTGGCGAACGATCCCGACCTGCTGATCGCGGACGAGCCGACCACCGCCCTCGACGTCACCGTGCAGGCGCAGATCATGGGCGTGCTGGCCGAACTGCAGCAGCGGCTGAAGCTGGGGATGATCCTCATCACCCATGATCTCGGCGTGCTCGCGGGCCATGCCGACCGGGTGGCGGTGGTCTATGCCGGGCGGGTGGTCGAGGAGGCGGGGGTCAACGACCTCTTCGCCCGGCCCGGCCATCCCTATACCCGCGGCCTAATCGCTTCGATCCCGAACATGGCGAGCCAGACCGACCGGCTGTTCTCGATCGAGGGCTCGCCGCCGCCGATCGGCACCCTGCCGCCGGGCTGCCCCTTCGCCCCGCGGTGTCCCATGGCCCGCGACATCTGCCGCCGGGACGCGCCGCCGATGCTGTTCGAGGGCGCGCATGGCGCCGCCTGCCATTTCGCCTTTGACCGGGCCGGACGCGCCGCATGACCCGCCACGATCCCATCCTCTCGGTCCGCAACCTCGTGAAGCGCTTCCCGGTGAAGGGCGGCCTCCTGATCGAGCGGGAGGTCGCGCAGGTCAGCGCCGTGGCCGATGTCTCCTTCGACGTGATGCCGGGCGAGACGCTGGGCCTCGTCGGCGAATCCGGTTGCGGCAAGTCCACGCTCGGCCGCTGCATCCTGCGCCTGATCGAGCCGAGTTCGGGCCAGACGCTGTTTCACGGCACCGACATCAACACGCTTCCGCCGGAGGCGATGCGGCAGCTGCGGCGCAGGGTGCAGCTGGTGTTCCAGGACCCCTACGCCTCGCTGCATCCGCGCATGACCATCGGCGCCAACATCGCCGAGCCGCTGCGGATCAGCGACCTCGATGCGGCCGGGCGCAAGGCCCGCGTGGCCGAGATGATGGAGCTCGTGCGGCTGAACCCCGAACACGCCGAGCGTTACCCGCACGAGCTGTCGGGCGGTCAGCGTCAGCGGGTCGTCATCGCCCGCGCGCTCGCGCTGAAGCCGGAACTGCTGGTCCTCGACGAGCCGGTCTCGGCGCTCGACGTCTCGGTTCAGGCGGGGGTGCTGAACCTGCTCAAGGACGTGCAGCGCGATCAGGGCACGGCGTTCCTGTTCATCGCGCATGACCTCTCGGTGGTGCAGCACATCAGCGACCGGGTCGCGGTGATGTATCTGGGCAAGATCGTCGAGATCGCGCCGAAGGCGCAGCTCTACGGCGCGCCGCTGCATCCCTACACCCATGCGCTGATGTCCGCGGTGCCGCTGGCCGACCCCGTGCGCGAGCGCAGCCGGCGGCGGATCGTGCTTCAGGGCGACGTCCCGAGCCCGATCGACCCGCCCTCCGGCTGCCGCTTCCGCACCCGCTGCCCAATCGCGCAGCCGCTCTGCGCCGAGAAGGAGCCGCCGCTGATCGACCATGGCGCCGGACATGCCGTCGCCTGCCATTTCCCCGTCGCCAAGGCGACCGGGCTGCTCGGCGATGCGCCGGCGCGAACCTGATCTGAGGAGCAACGAATGACTGCCTTGCCGCTGGAGGGGATTAAGGTGCTGGACCTGACGCGGGTTCTGGCCGGGCCCTGGGCCACCATGAGCCTTGGCGATCTCGGGGCCGAGGTCTGGAAGATCGAGAACATCCGCGGCGGCGACGACACGCGCGCCTGGTCGGTGCCGAGCTTCAAGGGCGTCAGCACCTATTACCTCTGCGCCAACCGCGGCAAGCATTCGGTGGCGGTCGACCTGAAGACCGCGGAGGGGCGGCAGATCGTCCTCGACCTCGCCGCGCGCGCCGATGTGGTGGTCGAGAACTTCCGCGCCGGGACGGTGGACCGGCTCGGCATCGGCTACGAGGATATCCGCACGATCAACCCGGGCATCGTCTACTGCTCGATCTCGGGCTACGGCCAGACCGGCCCCGAGCGGACGCGGCCCGGCTACGACTTCATTATGCAGGCCGAGAGCGGGCTGATGTCCATCACCGGCGAGGTGGACGGCCCGCCGAACCGGCTGGGGGTCGCCTTCACCGATGTCGTCGCCGGCATGGTGGCCACGCAATCGATCCTCGCCGCCCTCTACCAGCGGCGCGACACCGGCGAGGGGCAGTTCATCGACGTGGCGCTGCTCGACACCACGCTGAACCTGCTCATCAACGTCGGCACCGGCTATCTCAACGCCGGGGTCGAGGCGAAACGCTACGGCAACGCGCATCCGACCGTGGTGCCCTACCAGGTGCTGCAGACCGCGGATGGCAGCTTCGCGCTCGCGGTGGGCAACGACCGCATGTATGCGGATTTCTGCACCAAGGTTGTCGACCGGCCCGATCTCGCCACCGATCCGCGCTTCACGACCTCGCATCAGCGAGCGCTGAACCGGCCGGAACTGCTGGCGATCCTGCAGGAGATCATGCTGACGCGGCCCTCGCAGCACTGGCTCGACGCCTGCCGCGCGGCGGATGTGCCCGCGGGGCCGGTGAAAACGGTCTCCGAGGCCCTGAGCGCGCCCTCGGTGGTCGAGCGCGGGGTGATCCAGCAGATCGAGCATCCAGAGCTCGGCACCATCTCGCTGATCCGCGCCGCGCAGGGGCTCGCGGCGCAGAACGATCCCGACCGCCCGGCCAAGGCACCGCCGCTGCTGGGCGAGGACACGCGCACGGTCCTGCGCGAGGTGCTGGGCCTCGGCGAGGACGAGATCGAGGGCCTGGCCGCGCGCGGCGTCGTCGCCTGCCATGCCGCGGACGAGGCGCCCGCATCCACCAGCAGCCTCGCCCCGCAATGATTCGCGCCGCACGGGCGGACCAGACCGAGGAAGAACCGATGACCAGCTATCCCGACACCCAGCTTCTGATCGACGGCGCCTGGCGTCCCGGCGAGACCGGCGAGAGCCTGCCGGTGATGAACCCGGCGACCTCGCGCGAGATCGGCCGCGTCGCCCGCGCCACGCGCGCCGACTTGGATGCGGCCCTCGCCGCCTGCGAGCGCGGCTTCGCCGAGTGGAGCCGGGTCTCCGCCTTCGAGCGCGGCAAGATCATGCGCAAGGCCGCTCAGCTGCTGCGCGACCGTGCCGACGTCATCGCGCCGATCCTGACGCTGGAGAACGGCAAGCCGCTCGCGCAGGCGCGCATCGAGATCATGTCCGGCGCCGACATCATCGACTGGTTCGCGGGCGAGGGGCAGCGCGCCTATGGTCAGGTGATCCCGTCGCGCGCGCCCGACGTCATCCAGATCGCGATGAAGATGCCGGTCGGCCCGGTCGCGGCCTTCACGCCGTGGAACTTCCCGGTCAACCAGGTCGTGCGGAAGCTGTCGCTGGCCCTCGCCGCCGGGTGCTCGATCATCGTCAAGGGCCCCGAGGAAACCCCGGCCAGCCCGGCCGAACTGGTCCGCGCCTTTGTCGATGCGGGCGTGCCCGCGGGCGTCATCAACCTCGTCTACGGCAACCCGGCCGAGATCTCGGAATACCTCATCCCGCATCCGGTGATCCGCAAGATCAGCTTCACCGGCTCGACGCCGGTGGGCAAGCAACTGGCGGCGCTGGCCGGGCTGCACATGAAGCGCGCGACGATGGAGCTTGGCGGCCATGCCCCGGTGATCGTCGCGGGCGACGCCGACATCGACCAGGCGCTGGACGTGATCGCGCCCTACAAGTTCCGCAACGCGGGGCAGGTCTGCATCTCGCCCACCCGCTTCCTCGTGCAGGATGCGCTGCATGACGAGTTCACCGAGCGGTTCACCGAGATCGCCGCAGCGGTGAAGATTGGCAGCGGCCTCGATGAGGGTGTCGAGATGGGGCCGCTGGCGAACGAGCGCCGCATCCCGGCGCTGGAGGGGATGATCGCCGACGCGGTCGAGCGCGGCGCGCGGCTGACGACCGGCGGCCGGCGGATCGGCAACGAGGGCTGGTTCTTCGAGCCGACGGTCCTCGCCGAGGTGCCGGTCGAGGCCCGCATCATGAACGAGGAGCCGTTCGGCCCAGTCGCGGTCATCAACCGCTTCGGCGATCTGGACGAGGCCATTGCCGAGGCCAACCGGCTGCCCTTCGGCCTCGCCGCCTATGCCTTCACCCGCGACAGCGCCACGGCGAACCGGCTCGGCCGCGAGATTGCGGCGGGCATGACCTCGATCAACCATATCGGCCTCGCGCTGCCCGAGGTGCCGTTCGGCGGGATCAACGATTCCGGCCACGGCACCGAGGGCGGCTCCGAGGCGATCGAGGCCTATCTCGAGACGCGCTTCGTCACCCGGAAGGGCTGACGGGACGCCCTCAGCCGCTACACCGGGCCGCCGCGCCCGGTGCAGCGCCACGTTTCAGGGAGAGCGGAGCCCTCATGACCAGCCACACCGTGCCGGAACTCTGCCGGCTGAACGCGGTCCCCCTCGCCGGGATGATCCGCCGCCGCGAGGTCTCGGCCAGCGAGGTGATGGGCGCCTATCTCGATCACATCGAGGCGGTGAACCCAGCGGTGAACGCCATCATCTCGCTGCGCCCGCGCGCGGCGCTGATGGCGGAGGCGCAGGCGGCGGACGAGGCGGTGGCGCGCGGCGATGCGGTCGGGCCGATGCACGGGCTGCCGCAGGCGATCAAGGATCTGGCCTTCACCAAGGGGCTGCGGACGACCTTCGGCTCGCCGCTGTTCGCCGATCTGGTGCCCGCGACGGATGCGATCTTCGTCGAGCGGATGCGCGATGCCGGGGCGATCATCATCGGCAAGACCAACGTGCCGGAATTCGGCTACGGATCAAACAGCTACAACCCGATCTTCGGGCTGACGCGCAACGCCTGGAACCCCGAACGCGTCGGCGGCGGCTCCAGCGGCGGGGCGGGCGTGGCGCTGGCGATGCGGATGCTGCCGGTGGCGGATGGCAGTGACATGGGCGGTTCGCTGCGCAATCCGGCGGCCTGGAATAACGTCTACGGCTTCCGCCCCTCGCAGGGCCGCGTGCCCGCCGAGCTGATCGATCCGTTCTACGGCCAGATGGCGACCGACGGGCCGATGGGCCGCTCGGCCGAGGATCTGGCGATGCTGATGGGCGTGCAGGCCGGATACGACCCGCGGGCGCCGCTGTCCTTGGGCGAGGGCGAGGACTGGTCCACGGCGGCGGAGCCGCTCGACCCCGCGACCCTGCGGTTCGGCTGGCTGGGGGATTTCGACGGCCATCTGCCGTTCGAGCCGGGCGTGCTGGAACTGGTCGAGGCGGCTGCGGGCCGCTTGGCCGACGCCGGTGCGTCAGTCGACCCGGTGGGGATCGGCTTCGACATGGAGGCGCTCTGGCAGGCCTTCGTGCGGCTGCGCCAGCATTCGATCGGCGGGCGTCACGCCGATCACTGGGCCGACCCGGCGCAGCGCGCGCTGCTGAAGCCCGAGGCGCAGTGGGAGGTCTCGGAGAGCCTGAAGCTGACTTCGCTGGACCTCTGGCGGGCCGGGGTGGTGCGCGGGGCCTGGTATCGCCGGATGCTGGAACTGTTCGAACGCCACGACTTCCTGCTGCTGCCCGCGGCCCAGGTCTTCCCCTTCGCCGCCGGCATCGAATGGCCGCAGGAGGTCGGCGGCCGCCGGATGGACAGCTATCACCGCTGGATGGAGGTGGTCGTGGGCGCGACGATGTCGGGCTGCCCCGCCGTCAGCGTTCCCGCGGGCTTCAGCCCGGAGGGCCTGCCGATGGGCATGCAAATGATCGGCCCCCCGCGCGGCGACCACCGGCTGCTGCGCGCCGTGGCGGCGTGGGACCGGATCAGCCCTTGGCTGGATGCGCTGCCGCCCGGCTTAAGCTGAGGCCCACTCTTTCAAACCGTTTCGGACAGGCCGATATATCAGCAGCTCCTCCGGCAGGGGAGAGGACCTGCAGGCCAGCGGACTTCCGCTTCGTACCGGTATTTCCCCCTTCCATCCACGCGCCAGAATAAGGTTGACGACCCGCCTTCACAGATCTGATATATCAGACACGCGGAGGGAACGGGGGAACCTATGGCGAGCGAGATTTCCGGCGACATGAAGGCCGGCGGCGCGGCGGAGCGTTATGTCCTGCTGGAGGGCCTCAGCGCCCCAGTCGAGATCCGGCATGACGTCTGGGGCGTCCCCCATATCCGCGCCGGGAACGAGCCGGACCTCTTCTTCGCCAATGGCTGGGTCCATGCGGCCGAGCGGCTCTGGCAGATGGATGCCGCGCGGCGTCGGGCGCTCGGGCGCTGGGGCGAGTGGGTCGGGGGCGAGGGCCTCGCGTCGGACACGCTGATGCGGCGGCTGGGCGTCGATCAGGTGTCGCGGGCGAATTACGACGCGCTGTCGCCCGAGACGAAGGCCATGTGCGAGGCCTACTCGGCGGGCGTGAACGCCTTCATCGCCGCGGGCGAGCTGCCGCCCGAATACGGCCTGCTTGGCGAGACGCCCGAGGACTGGGAGCCGTGGCACTGCGTCGTCGTGATGCGTCAGCGCGGCATGCTGATGGGCTCGATCTGGTTCAAGCTGTGGCGCGCGGCGGCTTTTGCCGCAATCGGTCCCGATCACCTCAACCTGCTGCGCTACGAGGATGGCGGGTTGGAGCGTTTCGTCGTGCCGCAGGAGCGGCAGGACCGCCGCTGGACCGCGGCGCTGGCCGATCTCGCCCCGGCGATCGAGGGGCTGTCGCGCCTCTTCGGGCAGGACGTCACCGGCGGCGGGTCGAACAACTGGGCGGTGGATGCCCGCCATACCACCACCGGCATGCCGATCGTGGCGGGCGACCCCCACCGCGCCTACGAGATTCCCGGCATGTATGCCCAGATCCACCTGACCGGCGGCGATCTGGACGTGCTCGGCCTGACCGTCCCCGGCGTGCCCGGCACCCCGCATTTCGGCCATAACGAGGACATCGCCTTCTGCGTGACCCACGCCTTCGCCGATATCCATGACCTCTATGTCGAGGATTTCAGCGGCCTTCCCGAGGGACACTACCGCACCGAAACCGGGAGCGAGCCGGCCACCCACCGTCAGGAGGTGATCCGCCTGCGCGGCGAGGCCGATGTGACCATCGACGTCTGGGAAACCCGGCACGGCCCGCTGATCCTCGGCGGCCCGGCCGAGGGCGCGGGACTGGCGCTCAAGTCCATGCAGTTCCGGCCCGACGACCGCTCCCTCGACTGCCTGCGCCCGATGATGAGCGCGAAAACGATCACTGCCTTCTACGACCTGATGGAGCCCTGGGGCCTGATCGACCACAACCTGGTCGCCGCGGACCGCCAGAACAACATCGGCGTGCAGGTTCGCGCGCGCCTCCCCGAGCGCGACCGCCTGAACGGCTGGTTGCCGGTGCCCGGCTGGACCGGGGCGCATGAATGGCGCGGGCTGATCCCCTTCGCGCGGATGCCGCGCGAGGAGAACCCCGCCACGGGGATCGTCGTCACCGCGAACAACCGCACGGTGCCCGACGACTGGCCGGATTACATCTGCACCGACTGCCATCCCAGCACGCGGGCGAACCGCATCCATGAGGTGCTGTCGGCCAAGGGGCCGTTCGCGCCCGAGGACATGCTGCCGCTCCTCCACGATCACAGCTCCGCCGTCGCGCGCGAGATCGCGGCGCGGATCGTTGCGCGGCGTCCGGCCGCGGGCGCGGGCCGTGACCTCGTGAATGCGCTGGAGGGCTGGAACGGGCTGATGGCGGCGACCGAGCTCGCGCCGACCGTCTATTACGCGATCCGCCAGCAGATGACGCGCATCCTCGTGGCGCGCTCCGGCCTCGGCGCCGTGGCCGACAGCGAGATTGCGAAGCTGCCGCCAGGGATCAGCCCGCTGACGCATCTATGGTGGGCGCTGCCCGACCAGTTGCGCCGCGACGACACCAGCCTGCTGGGGCAGGGGGGCGACTGGAACTCGGTCATCGACGAGGCCATCGCCGCCGTCGCTGCCGATTTCACTCCGCGCTCCTGGGGCGAGGCGCATCATCCGTCCTTCGCGCATCCGCTGGCCTCGGCCTTCCCGGAGGCGAAGGCATGGGCGCCGGACTCGGCCCCCGTCTCGGGCGACGGCGACTGCGTGCTGGCGACCGGGGGCCTGCCGGCAACCGGCTCAGCCTCGGTCTATGGGCCGGTGGCGAAATACATCTGGGATCTCTCGGACTGGGACAACTGCTCCTGGGTGGTGTTCCACGGCGCCTCGGGCGTGCCGGGCGATCCGCATTACAGCAACCAGAACGGTCCCTGGTCGCGGGGCGAGCTGGTCCCCGCGCCCTGGTCCGAGGCGAAGGTCCGCGCGCTGACGCGGCGGCGGACGGTGCTTTCCACGCAGTGAAGACCCCCGCCCGGCTTCCGGCCGGGTACGGGGCACCGACAGACGAACCCAAGAGTTCCGACAAAGGGAGTTCCAGATGAGCCTTACCCTTCGCAGATCGCTTCTCGCGGCGCTGCTTTCCGGCAGCGCGCTGGTGGCCGGGCCCGCACTGGCCCAGGATGCGCCCAAGGAGGGCGGCACGCTGATCTACGCCACCAACGGCGGTCCGGGTCACATGGACCCGCATGTGGCCAGCGCGCTGATCGACCTCGAGGTCATGCATCAGATCTATGAAGGCCTCGTCACCATCGACGAGAATTACGACACTGCGCCGATGCTGGCCGAAAGCTACGAGCTCAGCGACGACGGGATGACGCTGTCGTTCAAGCTGCGCGAGGGCGTGAAGTTCCATGACGGCTCGGTCATGACCTCGGCCGACGTGCTGGCCTCGTTCGAGCGTTATGCCGAAGTCAGCTCCAACGCCTCGCTGCTCGACGATGTCGACCGCTACGAGACGCCGGACGACCACACCTTCATCATCCACTTCAAGACGCTGAACGCCGCCTTCCTCGACGCGCTGAAATCGCCGGTCTATCCGGTCGTGATCCTGCCCGCCTCGCAGGCCGACAAGCCCGCGCGCGAGAACGACCCGATCGGCACCGGCCCGTTCAAGCTGGGCGACTGGGTGCGCGACAGCCACCTCTATCTCGAGCGGTTCGACGACTACACCGCTGACACCGCGCATGAGCCCTCGGGCTATGCCGGCAACAAGAAGGTCTGGCTCGACAGCGTCCGCGTCAACTTCCTGACCGAAACCAACGCCCGATCCGCCGCGATCCAGACCGGCGAGGCGCATGTCGTGACGCCCCTGAACCTCGACTCCGTGCGGTCGCTCGAGAGCGTCGAGGGGGTGCAGACGGTCGAGATCGTGCCCTACTGCCAGCAGTATCTGGTCGTGAACAGCCAGCAGGCGCCGACCGACAATTCGGCCGTCCGCAAAGCGCTGCGCACCGCGGTCAATGCCGAGGACATCATGCTGGTCGCGGGAGACCCGGCCACGCTGGCGCCGGGCATGGCCTATGAGGGCGGGTTCTACTACTCGGAGGAAAACTCTGCGCCGTTCTACAACCAGAACGACCCCGACGCTGCCGCGGCGATGCTGAAGGAAGCGGGCTACGGTTCCGAGGAACTCGTCCTGCAGACCAACACCAACTACGATTACATGCGCGACAGCATCGTGATGCTGGACGAGCAACTCAAGATGGCCGGCTTCAACACCAAGGTCGATGTGACCGACTGGCCGACCCAGTCGACCAACATGAGCACCGGCTCCGGGCGCTGGAACGTCGCCACCACCTCCTTCTGCTCGAACCCGCTTCTGGGGCCGCAGCAGTGGCGCTCGGTCGTCTATACCTTCCCGCAGGTGAAGGACGACGCCGTGATGGATGAGAACTTCGACAAGTTCTATTCGTCGCTGGACGCGGAGGACCGGCGCGCGGCCTGGCTCGAGATCGAGAACCGCATCCTTGACGAGGCCTACATGATCAAGGTCTCGAACCGCGCCTCGGCCCGCGCCTATCGGCCCGGCGATATCGGCGGCTATCCCGAGTACTACATGAACTTCTTCTGGGGCGTCTGGATGCGCTGACCCGCGCCTTCCGTGCCCCTGACCGGCCCCTCGCGGGCCGGTCGCCTCCCATCGTCCTCGCCTTCGCCGCGGCCTGCGGCGGGTGACTCGCCTCTCCCGGAGTGCCGATGATCAAGCTCATCCTGACAAGACTGGCGCAGGCAGTGCCGGTGATGCTGATCGTGGCGATCCTCACCTTCGTGCTGATGAAGCTCCTGCCGGGCGATCCCGCGGTCCTACTGGCGGGCGAAGGGGCGGACCTCGACAAGGTCGACGCCCTGCGCCGCGAGCTAGGGCTCGACCGGCCCTTGCTGATCCAGCTCGGCTCGTGGCTGGCGGATCTCGCGCGGTTCGACCTCGGCCGGTCGCTGTTTCTGAACCAGCCGGTGGCCGAGGCCATCGTCGAGCGCCTGCCCGTGACGCTCTCGCTGGCGATGGTCGCCTTCGTCATGACGATCCCCATCGGGATCATCATGGGCATGGTCGCGGCCTACTGGCGCGACAGCTGGGTGGATACGGCGGTGATGTCGCTGGCGCTGGTCGGGGTCTCGGTGCCGAACTTCTGGCTCGCGATCCTCGCCATCATCCTCTTCTCGGTCACGCTGGGCTGGCTGCCCTCGGCGGGCTACGTGCCGATCGACGAGGGGCTCTGGCTCTGGCTGCGCTCGCTCATCATGCCGGCCGCGGTGTTGGCGCTGTTCCAGATCGGCTATCTGGCCCGGATGACGCGCTCGGAGATGCTGGAGGTGATGGACCAGGACTATGTCCGCACCGCCCGCGCCAAGGGCGTCTCGGAGCTCCGCACGGTCGCGAAACACGCCTTCCGCAACGCGCTGGTGTCGGTGCTGACCGTCTCGGGTTACATCTTCAGCCTTCTGGTCGGCGGCTCGGTGGTGATCGAGCAGATCTTCGCGCTGCCCGGCATCGGGCGGCTGCTGGTGCAGGCGATCATGGCGCGCGACATTCCGGTGGTGCAGGGCACGATGCTGTTCCTCGGCTTCATGTTCGTCGCGATCAACGTGCTGGTGGACATCTTCTATACCGTCGTCGATCCGAGGGTTCGCTATGACTGACGCGACACACGGCGTGGGTGCCGCGACTCCCGGCCCGGCGCGGGTTTCCACCAACAGCCCGATGCGCCTGGCGCTGCGGCGGCTGATGCGGCACCGGTCGTTCCGGGTGGGGCTGGTGATGCTGCTGCTCATCGTGCTGCTGGCCTGGGCCGCGCCCTGGATCACCAACGGCACACCCAACGCGACCTCGGTCCGGGTGCGCTTCACTCCGCCGTCGCTCGACTATCCGTTCGGGACCGACAACTTCGGCCGCGATCTCTGGACGCGGGTGGTCTACGGCGCGCGGGTGTCGCTGTGGATCGGGTTCACGGTGGCGCTCCTCTCGGCCTTCTTCGGCGGCATCATCGGGGTCTGCGCGGCATGGTTCCGGCGGCTCGACAGCCTGCTCATGCGGATCATGGACGCGCTCATGGCCTTCCCCGCGATCCTGCTGGCGATCGGCGTCAGCGCAGTTCTGGGACCGCAGCTGTCCTCGGTCATCATCGCGCTGACCTCGGCCTATATCCCGCGCTGCGCCCGGATGGTGCGGGCCTCGGCGCTGGTGATCCGCGAGCAGGATTACGTCGAGGCGGCCCGGATCTCGGGCGCGTCGAGCCTGCGCATCATTCTGCGTCACATCCTGCCCAACTGCCTCGCGCCGCTGCTGGTCACGCTCACCTTCGTCTTCGCCTACGCGATCCTGGCGGAGGCGACGCTCAGCTTCCTTGGCATCGGCACGCCGCCGCCGCATGCCAGCTGGGGCAACATCGTGGCGCAGGGGCGCGACTTCGCGGTGGAGGCCTGGTGGATCATGCTGTTCCCCGGCCTCGCCATCAGCATCTCGGCGCTGTCGATCAACCTGATGGGCGACGGGTTGCGCGATGTCCTTGACCCGCGGCTGAAGATCGAGGGGTGACGACATGACCGACAAACTTCTGGACGTGCGCGACCTGGCGGTCTCGTTCCGCACCGACCGCGGCTGGATTCCCGCCGTGGACAGCGTGAACTTCACGCTGGGCGAGGGCGACGCGCTGGGCATCGTGGGCGAGAGCGGGTCGGGCAAGAGCGTGACCGCGCTGTCGCTGCTGCGCCTCCATGCCGAGCGCAACACCCGCATCGAGGGCCAGGTTCTCTGGCGCGGCCGCGATGTGCTGAAGCTCAGCCGCGGGCAACTGCAGCAGCTTCGCGGCAGCGAGATCGCGATGGTGTTCCAAGACCCGATCCACACCCTGAACCCGGTTCTGAACATCGCCGACCAGATCGGCGAGAGCTTGCGGATCCATCAAGGCATGACTGGCGCGGCGGCGCGCAGGCGGGCGATCGAGTTGCTGGACACGGTGCGCATCCCCGATGCCGCGCGGCGCGTGAACGACTATCCCCACCAGCTTTCCGGCGGCCAGCGTCAGCGCGTGATGATCGCCATCGCCATCGCCTGCCAGCCGAAGCTGCTGATCGCCGACGAGCCGACGACGGCGCTAGACGTGACGGTGCAGGCGCAGATCATGGAGCTGTTGCGCCAGCTCCGCGCCGATCTGGGCATGTCGGTCATCCTGATCTCGCATGACCTCGGGCTGGTCTCGGAGTTCGCCGACCGGGTGATGGTCATGTATGCCGGCCAGCCGATCGAGATGGCGCCCGTCGATGCGCTGTTCGACCTGCCGCTGCACCCCTATTCGGACGGGCTGATCTCGGCGATTCCGGATCTGGACAGCGACCTCGACCGGTTGCCGACCATCGCCGGCTCCATCCCCGAGCCGACCCGCCGCCCCGCGGGCTGCCGCTTCGCGCCGCGCTGCCCGCATCAGAAGGCCGACTGCCGCAATACCGTGCTGCCGATGCTGGAGGCAGGCGGCGGCAGGGCCGTGCGCTGCACCCTGCATGTGACCGACAAGCGGGCCGTGGCATGACCGAGACCATCGTATCCGTCCGCAACCTGACGCGGACCTTCGTCCAGGGCGGCGCCGGCGGCAAGCAGCTGCTGAAGGCCGTCGAGGATGTGTCCTTCGACATCCGGCGTGGTGAGACCCTGGGCCTCGTCGGGGAATCCGGCTCGGGCAAGTCGACGATCGGCAAGGTCCTCGTGGGCGCCCTGCCGCCGAGCGAGGGCACCGTGGATCTCTTCGGCACCCGGATCACGCCGCAGTCGCGGGACCGCGCCTGGAAGCCGCTGCGGCATAGGGTGCAGTTCGTGTTCCAGGACCCGCATGCGGCGCTGAATCCGCGGATGCGGGTCGGCCAGTCCATCGCCGAGCCGCTGGAGGTGAAGGGCGGCATGAGCCGCGCCGACCGCCATGCCCGCGTCGAGGAGCTGATGGAGCTGGTCGGCCTGCCGCCGAACTTCCTCGACCGCTTCCCGCACGAGTTCTCGGGCGGGCAGCGGCAGCGCATCGTGATCGCGCGGGCGCTCGCGCTTAACCCCGACTTCGTCATCTGCGACGAGGCGGTGGCCTCGCTCGACGTGTCGATGCAGGCGCAGATCATCAACCTGCTGAAGGACCTGCAGGACCGGATGGGGCTGAGCTACCTGTTCATCGCCCATGACCTCGCGGTGGTCCGCGCCGCCTCGCACCGGATCGCGGTGCTCTATGCCGGGCAGGTGGTGGAGCTGGCGCAGCGCTCGGACCTCTATCAGCGCCCGCTGCACCCCTATACCCGTGCGCTTCTCGATGCGGTGCCGCGCGCGCGCAAGCGTCAGCGCCCGCCGGTTCTCGGCGGCGAGGTGCCGAGCCTTCTGAACAAGCCCCGCGGCTGCAACTTCAGCACGCGCTGCCCGCTCGCGACAGAGCACTGCCGTCAGGTCGAGCCGGCGCTGCGCGAGGTCGAGGGGCGGCAGGTCGCCTGCCATCTGGTCTGAGTTGAATGACGGCGCGCGACGCCGGGAGGATAAGGAAAATGACGGAGATGCCGGGTATGATCGTGAATGATGTCGATGCGGATCTGCGCGAGCGTGCAAGCGCGGTGATCCCCGGCGGGATGTGGGGCCATCAGCGGGCAGCCGTGCTGCCAGCGGGCTATCCCCAGTATTTCGCGGGCGGCGAGGGCGCGCGGGTGACCGACGTCAACGGCAATTCCTACATCGACTTCATGTGCGCCTGGGGGCCGATCGTCCTCGGGCACCGCTATCGCGCGGTCGAGGAGGCCGGGGTGGCGCAGGTGCTGGCCGGGGACTGTCTCGACGGCCCCACCCGGCACACGGTCGAGCTGGCCGAGCTGCTGGTGCAGACGGTCGCCCATGCGGACTGGGCCATGCTGCAAAAGAACGGGACCGACGCGACCACGGCCTGCGTCACCATCGCCCGTGCAGCGACCGGACGGCGCAAGGTGCTGGTCGCGCGCGGCGCCTATCACGGCGCGGTGCCGTGGTGCACGCCCTCGCTCGCCGGGGTCACGGCCGAGGATCGCGCGCATCTGCTGCATTTCGACTACAACGATCCCGAAAGCCTGCGCGCGGCCGCGCGCGAGGCGGGCGGTGATCTGGCCGCGGTGCTGGTCTCGGCCTTCCGCCACGACCTCGCGATCCCGCAGGAGGCGCCGGACCCCGAATTCGCCCGTGCCGCGCGCGAGATCTGCGACGAGGCGGGCGCGGTGCTGATCCTCGACGATGTGCGGGCCGGCTTCCGGCTGCACATGGGCGGCAGCTGGGAAGGGACGGGCGTGCGCCCGGACCTGACGGCGTTCTCCAAGGCGATCGCGAATGGCTGGCCGCTGGCGGCGGTGACGGGCAGCGAATGGCTGCGCGAGGCGGCCGGCAAGGTCTTTGTCACCGGCTCGTTCTGGTACACGGGCGCGGCGATGGCCGCCGCCGTGGTCACGATCCGCGAACTGGCCCGGATCGACGGCCCGGCGCTCATGCGCCGCGCGGGCGAGCGGTTCCGCGCCGGGCTGGCCGAGCAGGCGGCGCGCCACGGGTTCGAGCTGCGCCAGACCGGCCCCGCGTCCATGCCGCTGGTTCAGTTCGCCGACGACCCGGAGGCGAAGCTGGGCGAGCGGTTCTGCCAGGAGGCGCTCCGGCGCGGCGTCTATCTGCATCACAAGCACAACATGTTCATCTGCTGCGCCCATACCGACGCGGTCATCGACGACGCCCTTGCGGCGACCGACGATGCGATGAAGGCTCTCGCCCAGGGCCGCTGACGTGAATGCACCGGGCGTGGAGGAAGGCAGCATCCTGTCGAACGCGGTCTATGACCGCCTCCGCGAGGGGTTGATGCGGGCCGAACTGGCGCCGCACCAGCGCCTGAAGGTCCGCGACCTCGCGCGCGAGATGGGCACGTCGGAAACCCCGGTGCGCGAGGCCCTCATCCAGCTGGCACGCGATGGCGCGGTCGAGATCAAGCCGCGCCATTACATCCGCGTCCGCCGGCTGAACTTCGACGACTACCGCCAGATCCGCGACATGCGCCTGCTGCTGGAGCCGATGGCGGCCGAGCGGGCGCTGTTGCGGATCACCCCGGCCGAGATCGACGCCCTTGTTGGGGTCCACGAGGCCCTGATCGCGGCCGAGGAGGGCGAGGACTGGCCGGTCGCCCTCCAGACCAATTTCGACTTCCATTTCGGCCTCTACCGCACCTCGGGGCAGAGGCAGCTGATCGACGTGCTGGAAAGCCTCTGGGTCAGGATCGGGCCGACCCTCTCGGCCCTCTACCCGGATGCGAAGCCCCGCTACGCGGCGCGCCACCAGCACGAGAACATCATCGACGCGCTGCGCAGCCGCGATCCCTTCGCCCTGCGCCTCGCGGTGCAGCTGGACCTGATCGAGGGCGGCGCGCAGCTCGCCGACCGGCTCAAGCAGGCGGACGAGACGGCGCCCGCCGCCCCCTGAGCCAGCCCGAGCGCCGCGCTCAGCGGCGGGCGTTGCGGATCATGCTGCGGGCGATCACCAGCTGCTGGATCTGGGTGGTGCCCTCGTAGATGCGGAACAGGCGGACATCGCGGTAGAAGCGCTCGACCGCGTATTCGCGCATGTAGCCCGCGCCGCCGTGGATCTGCACCGCCCGGTCGGCCACGCGGCCCACCATCTCGGAGGCGAACATCTTGGTGCAGGCCGCCTCCTCCGAGACGTTCCGGCCCTCGTCCTTCATCCGCGCGGTGTTCTCGATCATGCAGCGCGCGGCATAGGCTTCGGCCCGGCTGTCGGCCAGCATGGCCTGCACCAGCTGCTGCTCGGCGATCGGGCGGCCGAACTGCTTGCGCTCCATGGCATAGGCGAGGCTGTCGCGGATCAGCCGCTCGGCCGCGCCGACGCAGACCGCCGAGATGTGCAGCCGGCCGCGGTCGAGGACCTTCATCGCCGTCTTGAAGCCCGCATTCTCGACCCCACCCAGCAGCGCCGAGGCAGGGACGCGGCAGTCCTGCAGGATCACGTCGCAGGTATGGCTGCCGGCCTGCCCCATCTTCCGGTCCTTGGGGCCGAGCGAGATGCCGGGGCTCGGCGCCTCTACGAGGAACGCGCTGACGCCCGAGGCGTCGCTGGTCGAAGGATCGGTGCGCGCGAAGACCGTGAACAGCCCCGCCCGCGGCCCGTTGGTGATGAAGCGCTTGGTGCCGTTGAGGATGTAGAACTCGCCCTCCCGCCGCGCCGAGGTCCGCAGCGATCCCGCATCCGAGCCGGCCTCGGGCTCGGTCAGCGCGAAGGACGAGATCAGCTCGCCCGTCGCCAGCCGCGGCAGATAGGTTTGCTTCTGCTCCGGGGTGCCATCCATGATGATGCCCTGCGAGCCGATGCCGTTGTTGGTCCCGATGAGCGAGCGGAAGGCGGGCGAGGTAAAGCCCAGCTCGAAGGCGATGGCGACCTCGTCGGACATGCCGAGGCCAAGGCCGCCATACTCCTCGGGGATCGACATGCCGAAGAGGCCGAGCTGCCGGAACTCCTCGACGATCTCCGCCGGAATGTCGTCCTCCTCCGCCACCCGGTCCTCGAGCGGGATGAGGCGCTCGCGGACGAAGCGGGCGATGGTGCTGCGGAACTGCTCCAGCGTTTCGGGATCGAGGCTCATCGGTCAGCTCCGTGCTGTCTTGGCTCAAGAGGATTGCAGAGGGCCTGCACCATCGAGGGTGGGACGTCCAGACGCGGACCGCCGACCTGGCCCGACCGGACCGTTGCAGATGCATGTATCCGCCGTAGGGTCGTGATCCGGCATCTGGGTGCAGATGCCGGACGGCCCCGGCGTGCTGATCGACGCGAAGTCGCGGGTATGGCGGGAAAGGATGGCCTCGGCGAAACGCTCGCGTACCTCGAAGGCTGTGGGGGCATGAGGGGCCTCGCCTGCCGCCGCGGCTCCCGCGAGGGCGTTGCGAATCGCGGGCGGGCTTTCGAAGAAGCACTGGACCCGCCGGGGATGCCTGTGCCAAGAATTTCCCCGAGGGACAGGAAACAATGACCGCGTATGATGCCGTGATCATCGGCGCCGGCAGCAATGCGCTTGCCTGCGCGGCGCATCTGTCGAAGCGCGGCTGGACGATCGGGCTGTTCGAGGCCGCGGATCGGCCCGGTGGCGCCGTGAAGACGCGGGAACTGACGCTGCCGGGCTTCCGCCACGATCTCGCCGCGATGAACCTCAGCCTCTTTGCGGGATCCGCCTTCCACAAGGCCCATGCCGGCGAACTGGCCGCGCACGGCCTCTCGTTCGCTCCGGTCGCGGACTGCTTCGCCTCGGTGTTTCCCGATGGCCGCTGGCTCGGCGTCTCGACCGATCCGGCGGCGACCCGCGCCCGCATCGAGGCCATCTCGCCCCGCGATGCCGACGCCTGGGACGGGCTGATCGCGGCCTTTCCGGCACGGGCGCATAGCCTCTCGGCGCTGCTCGGCGCGCCGATGCGCAAGCGCGCGGTCGCGGGCGTCCTGCTCTCGACCCTGCGCCGCGAGGGCGTCGGCGGGACGATGGAGCTGGTGCGGTTCCTGCTGTCCTCCCCCCGCGCCTGGCTCGACGAGACCTTCGAGAGCGGGGAGGTCAAGGCGCTGCTGGGTGCCTGGGGGATGCACCTCGACTTCGCCCCGGACATCGCCGGGGGCGCGATCTTCCCCTATCTCGAGGGCATGGCCGGGCAGAGCTTCGGCATGGTGCTGGGCCGCGGCGGGGCCGACACGATGATCTCGGCCCTGACCGGCCTGGTGGAGGCCGGCGGCGGCAGGATCGAATGCGGCGCGCGGGTCGAGCGGGTCGAGATCCGCGACGGCCGCGCGGCGGGCGTGATCCTCGCCGACGGCCGCCGCATCGAGGCCCGCAAGGCGGTGATCGGCTCGGTTGCGCCGCGCGCGCTGCAGGGCCTGCTGCCCGAGGGCAGCGGCGACGCGCGCTTCGATCGCGCCATGCGCCGCTTCCGCCACGCGCCCGGCACCATGATGATCCACCTCGCGCTGGACGATCTGCCCGGCTGGACCGCGGGCCCCGACCTGCGCCGCTTCGCCTATGTGCATCTCGCGCCCTCGCTCGACATGATGGCGCGCGCCTATCAGGAAGCACTCGCGGGGCTGTTGCCCGCCGAGCCGGTGATCGTCGCTGGCCAGCCGACCGCCATCGACCCCACACGCGCGCCCGAGGGGCGGCATATCCTCTGGCTTCAGGTCCGCATGGCGCCGGGCACGATCCGCGGCGACGCGGCGGGCGAGATCGCCGCTCGCGACTGGGACGGCGCGCGCGAGGCCTTCGCCGACCGTGCCATCGGCATCGTTGAGCGCTACGCGCCGGGCCTCCGCGCGCGGATCATCGGCCGCGCCGTCTTCGCGCCGACCGATCTCGAGCGCGACAACGCCAATCTCGTCGGCGGCGACCAGATCTGCGGCAGCCACCACCTCGCGCAGAACTTCACCCTGCGTCCGGCGCCCGGCGCCGCGGACGGGCGCACGCCGGTCAAGGGTTTTCATCTGACCGGCGCAGCCGTCTGGCCGGGGGCGGGGGTGGGCGTCGGTTCGGGTTACATGCTGGCGAGACGCCTCGCCGGCGGCTGACCGCGACGGCGCAATGATGATGGGGAGGAGACGGAGATGAAGCGCAAGGCGATCAACCCGGAGGGGATGTACGAGGCGGTCCCCTTCGGCTTTTCCCATGCCGTCGAGCAGAACGGCGGGCGGACGCTGCACCTCGCCGGGCAGACCGCGTGGAACGCCGATGGCGAGCTGGTCGGGCCGGGGGACGTGATCGCGCAGACGCGGCAGGCGCTGGCGAACCTGCGCACGGTGCTCGCGGCCGCCGGTGCCACCCCGGCGGATATTGTCCGGCTGCGGACCTATGTCGTCGGCCATTCGCCCGAGAAGCTCGGCCCCGTCACGGCCGAGATCGTCGCCTTCTACGGGGGCGCCGAGCCTGCCGCCAACACCTTCATCGGCGTGCAGGCCCTCGCCCTGCCCGACTTCCTGATCGAGATCGAGGCGACCGCCGCGCTTTGAGACTGCCCTGCCTTCAAGCCAGCCCTTACCTGACCGGGGACCGATGACATGAACCTCAATCCGACGCGCCGCACCCTCCTCAAGCTCGCCACCATCGGCGTGGCCGCCGCGGGCCTTCCGCGCTTCGCCGCCGCCCAGGGTGCGAGCGAGCTGACCATCGCCTACAACGTGAACCTGCCCTCCTGGGACCCGACCGTGGGCGCCTCCGGCGTCAACCCGACGCTGCAGGGCTATTTCCTGTCGGTGTTCGACCGGTTCATCCACAAGAACCCGGACCTGTCGCTCGCGCCCGGCCTGCTGACCGAATGGGGCTGGAACGAGGATCGCAGCAAGGTCTTCATGGTCGTGCGCGAGGGTGTCACCTGGCACGACGGCAGCCCCTTCACCGCCGAGGACGTCGCCTGGTCGCTGGAGCGCGCGGCCAATCCCGAGACCGGCAACCCGATCCAGTTCACCTGGGGCACGCTCGGCAACTTCACCGTGGACGGCAACCGGGTCGAGGCCGACGTGCTGCAGTTCGAGCCGACCATCTTCAAGTGGATGGCCTTCCTCACCGGCTTCGTGCTGCCCAAGGCCTATTACGAGCGCGTGGGCGCCGAGGGCTTCGAGGCCGCGCCGATCGGCACCGGCCCCTACATGGTCGACCGCTACGAGCGCAACGCCTTCGTGCGCCTGAAGGCGAACCCCGACTACTGGGGCGAGAAGCCCGCCTTCGAGAACGTGACGATCAAGTTCGTGACCGACCCGGCGAGCCGCGTGGCCGAGGTCGAGTCCGGCAACTCGGACGTCACGCTCGAGATTCCCTACGAGGAATACGACCGGCTGATGGCGGCGGGCTTCAACGGCTCGGCCGAGACCATCTCGGACATCGCGATGATTTTCATCAACGACGTCGATCCGATGCTGGACCGCAACGTGCGGCTGGCCGCGCACCACGCTATCGACAAGCAGTTGCTGATCGACCGGCTGCTGCTGGGCTACGGCGTCGCGCTGTCCACGCTGGAGACGCCGGAATACCTGGCCTTCGATCCGGGGATCGAGGTCGCCTATGATCCCGAACTGGCGGCCTCGCTGCTGGCCGAGTCCGGCTTCTCGCCCGAGAACCCGGTGCGCTTCACCATCCAGACCACGCGCGGCTTCAAGCCCAAGGATTACGAGATGATCCAGGCGATTGTCGGCATGTGGCGGCGCGTGGGCATCGAGGCCGAAATCGAGGTCTACGAGATCGCCCAGCATTTCGAGCTGCGCGCGGCCGACCAGCTGGCGCCGGCGGCCTTCTACAACTGGGGCAACGCAATCGGCGACCCGACCACCTCCACCGGCCACGCGATGTTCGGGCCGACCCCGCATTCGGTCTGGGACGGGCAGGAGCTGATCGACATGATCGCGCCGCTCTGGGCCGAGCCCGACGAGGAGAAGCGGATCGAGGGCTGGAAGGCGGTGTCGCGCTACATTGCCGAGGAGGGGTTGGCGATCCCGCTGCTGCAATATGTCCAGCCGATCGTCTACCGTCAGGGGCTGGAGGTCACGCCGCACAAGTCGGGCGCGCTGCTGCCGCAGCTGATCCGCGGCAGCTGAGCCCAAAGGCCCCGGCGCGGCGCTGACGTCCTCGCCGGGGCGCGTTCAACATGGCGCGGATCTTCGCACTCAGGCTCCTGACCACGCTGGTCACGCTGCTCGGCGTGGCGGTGATCGTCTTCGTCGTCATCCGCGTGGTGCCGGGCGATCCGATCGCCATGATGCTGCCGCCCGGCGCGACCGAGGCCGACATCGCCCGCCTGCGGACCCTCTACGGCCTCGACAAGTCCATCGGCGGGCAGTTCGTGATCTGGTTCGGCAATGTCCTGCAGGGCGATTTCGGCAGTTCGATCACCGCCCGCCAGCCGGTCCTGACGCTTGTCCTCGGCCGCCTGCCGGCCACGCTGGAGCTGTCGCTGCTGGCGCTGCTCATGGCGGTGCTGATCGGCGGCACCCTGGGGGTGACGGGCACGCGGCTGCGCGGCACGCGGGCCGAGGCGGGGATCGACGTGGCCAACGGCATCGGCTTGTCGGTGCCCGACTTCCTCTGGGGGCTGGCGCTGATCGTCCTCTTCGGGGTGGTCTGGCCGCTGTTCCCGATCTCGGGCCGGGTCTCGCCGCGGCTCGAGCTGCCGTTCTCGACCAATTTCTACCTGATCGAGAGCATCCTCAGGCTGCGCTTCGACCTGACGCGGAACCTGCTCGCCCATATGCTGATGCCCGCGCTTGCGCTGGCCCTGCCGCTGGCGGCGATCATCTCGCAGCTGCTCAAGCAATCGCTGAAGGAGACCGTCAACCTCGATTACGCCGTCCTCGCCCGCACCCGCGGCTATTCCGAGCGGCATGTGATCCTCTCCGAGGCCCTGCCCAACGCCGCGCTACCGACGCTGACGCTGATCGGGGTGCAGTTCACCTTCCTGATGGGCGGCACGATCATCATCGAGCGGCTGTTTTCCTACGAGGGCCTCGGCAACATGGCGATCGATGCCGTCATCACCCGCGACCTGCCGCTGATCCAGGGGATCGTGCTGCTGTTTGCGCTGCTGTTCACGCTGGTGAACCTCGTCGTGGACATGGCCTATGTCCTGCTGAACCCGAAGCTGCGCCATGCTTGACGGACGCGGCGCGCTCCGCAGGCGGGCCGGGCTGCGCCTCTGGCTCTCGGCCGGGTGGCAGGCCGTGGTGATGCTGGCGGCGCTGTTCGCGCCCTGGCTCGCGCCGCATGATCCGCTGGCGCAGGACCTGATGCTGGGCCGGCTGCCTCCCTTCTGGCTGCCGGGCACCGAGCCCGGCTACTGGCTCGGCACCGACAGCCTCGGGCGCGACGTGCTCTCCCGCCTGATCCACGGGGCGCGGGTGGCGCTGATCGTTGCCCTCGTGGCCGGGACTGCCACCTGCCTGATCGGCTCGACCCTCGGGCTGATCGCGGGCTTCTATCGCGGCTGGACCGACCGCATCATCGGCAGGCTGGTGGACATCTGGATGGCCTTCCCGCCGGTCCTTTTCGCGATCCTGCTGATCGCCGTTCTCGGCACCGGCCTCTCGTCGGTCGTGATCGCGATCATCGTCATCGACTGGACCCGCTTCTGCCGCGTGGTCCGGGCCGAGGCGCTGAACCAGTCGCAGATGGACTACGTCCATTCCGCCCGCGTCGCCGGGTTCAGCCGTCCGCGCACGCTGATGGCCGAGATCCTGCCCAACGTGCTGCCGGTCATCGTCGCGCTGCTGACGCTGGAGATGGGCATCGCCGTGATCGTCGAGGCGATCCTGTCCTTCGTTAACCTCTCGGTCTCGACCGACCGCCCGACCTGGGGCGGCATGATCGCCGAGGGCCGCATCGCCATTCATCACGTCTGGTGGGTGCTGGCCTTCCCGCTGGCCGCGCTGTTCCTGACGGTGCTCTCCTTCGCGCAACTGGGCGAGGGCCTGCGCGACCGTTTCGACCCGGTGCTGCGATGAGCGCCTTCCTCGAGATCCGCGGCCTTTCGGCGGTCCTGCGCGGCACGGACCTGCGGCTGCTGCGATCCGTGGACATCGACGTGCCGGTCGGAACCGTGCGCGGCCTCGTGGGCGAGAGCGGCGCCGGCAAGAGCATGATCGGCAGGGCGGTGCTGGGCGTGCTGCCCCGCGCGGTGGAGATCGTCGAGGGCGAGATCCTGCTCGACGGCCGCGACCTGCTGGCCATGCCCCCTGTCGCGCGCCGCCGCCTGATCGGTGCGCGCACGGCGATGATCCCGCAGGACCCGCTGACCGCGCTCAACCCCTCGCGGCGGATCGGGCGACAGATCACCGACCGGCTTGTCGACATCCTCGGCTGGGAGCCGGCCCGCGCCCGCAGCCGCACGCTCGAGATGCTGGCCGAGGTCCGCATCCCCGAGCCGGAACGGGTGCTGCGCCTTTATCCACACGAGCTGTCGGGCGGCATGCGGCAGCGCATCCTGATCGCCTCGGCCTTCGTGGCCGAGCCGGAGCTGATCGTCGCCGACGAGCCGACGACCGCCCTCGATGTGACGGTGCAAAAGCAGATCCTTGGGCTGATCTCGGAGCTTCAGGCTCGCCACGGCACGGCGCTGCTGTTCGTCACCCACGACCTCGGCGTGGTCGCCAAGATCTGCGACAGCCTGTCGGTCCTCTATGCCGGCAAGGTGGTGGAGGACACGACCGTCGCGCGCTTCTTCGAGGCCCCCGCCCATCCCTACAGCGCCGCGCTGCTGGCCGCGACGCCTCGCCACACCGATCCCGCCTCGTCCCTGAAGCCGGTGCCGCCCGCCGTGATGCATGCGGTGGGCGCAGAGATCGCGGCCGCGGACCGGAGCTGGAGGCCGCGGCATGGCTGAGGCGCTGTTCCGCGTCGAGGCGCTGCGGGTCGAACTGCCGGACATGACGCGCAAGCCGCTCTTCGGTCCCGTCCCGCGGCTGGAGATCCTCAAGGGCCTCGACTTCGAGATCCCGCGCGGCGCAGTCCTCGGCATCGTCGGGGGGTCCGGCTCGGGCAAGACCACGCTCGGCCGCACGCTCGTGCGGCTGATGGAGCCGACGGCGGGGCGCATCCTCTTCGACGGCGCCGACATCACGCATCTGCCCGACGCCGCGATGCGGCCGCTGAGGCAGCGCATCCAGATGATCTTCCAGGACCCCATGTCGTCGCTCAACCCGCGCTTGACCATCGGCCGCATCATCGCCGCGCCGCTGAACGCCACGAGCCGCGACCCGCGCGTGGCCGAGGCGCTCGGCCATGTCGGGCTGCCCGCGGAGTTCGTCCACCGCTACCCGCACGAATTGTCGGGCGGCCAGCGGCAGCGGATCGGCATCGCCCGCGCCATCGCCATGCGCCCCGACTTCATCCTCGCCGACGAGATCGTCTCCGGCCTCGACGTGTCCTCGCAGGCGCAGGTGCTGAACCTGCTGGAGGGACTGGTTCGGGACCTCGGCCTCACGCTGGCCTTCATCAGCCACGATCTGTCGGTCATCCGCCGCCTCTGCGACCGGGTGATCGTGATGCAGACCGGCCGCATCGTCGAGGAGGCGCCGACCGAGGCGCTGTTCGAGGACCCGCAGCACGACTACACGCGCGAACTCCTCGACGCGATCCCGACGCCGGACCCGACCGTCCGCTGGTAGGGGCGTCAGGCGGGCGACGCGGGGGCGGCGCGAAGCGCGGCTCCGGCCTGCCCGGCCGACCCTCGCCGGTCCGGGGCATGGCTGATTGCACTTCCGCCTCTCTCGTCTATCCTCGCGGAAAACGAAGCAGCAGGCGGGCAGTGACATGGGATTCAGCAGACGGCATTTCTGCCTGGGCGTGGGCGTATTGGGTCTTTCCGCCTGCGCGGCGCCGGGACTGATGACGCGAGGGGCGACCGGTCCGGCACCTCTTCCGGACGACCTCCGCCCGGTTCCCAATGCGGGTTATGACGCCTGGGTCGCGTCGTTCCGCAGCCGGGCGACGGGGCAGGGGATCTCGGAGGCGACCTATGCTTCGGCATTCCGGTCGGCGGGCTTCCTCCCCGGTGTCATCACCCGCGACCGGGACCAGCCGGAATCCTCGCGGACGCTCGAGGACTATCTCTCGATCGCGGTGTCGGACGAGCGCGTGGCCAAGGGCCGGCAGGCCCATGCCCGCCAGGGCCCGGTGCTGGCGGCACTCGAAAGCCGTTACGGGGTCGACGCGACGATCATCACGGCGATCTGGGGGCTGGAAAGCTTCTACGGTGAACGACGCGGCGACGTGCCGGTGATCTCCGCCGTCTCGACGCTCGCCTATGACGGGCGGCGGGGTTCGTTCTTCGAGAGCCAGCTGATCGCCGCCCTGCGCATCCTGCAAAACGGCGACATCACCCCCGAGCGCATGACCGGCAGCTGGGCCGGGGCGATGGGGCACACCCAGTTCATCCCGACCTCGTTCCTGAGCCATGCCGTCGATTTCAACGGCGATGGCCGGCGCGACATCTGGTCCGACGATCCCTCTGATTCCCTCGCCTCGACGGCCTCCTACCTGGCCCGCAGCGGCTGGACCCGCGGGACCCGCTGGGGCGGCGAGGTCGGCAGCGGTGCGGCTGGCGGCAGCATCATCCAGCCGCAGGCAGGCGGCCCGCGTTTCGCCGTGACCGGCAATTTCCGCGCCATCAAGCGCTACAACAACTCGGACCTCTACGCGATCGGGGTGGGCCATCTGGCCGACCGGATCGGCGGCGGCGGCCCCCTGAGGGGCGGCTTCCCGCCCGATGCCAACGGCCTGACCAAGGCCGACCGGATTGCCCTGCAGCAGAGGCTGACCGCGCGCGGCTTCGACACCGGCGGGGCGGACGGCGTGATCGGCAACAAGAGCCGCACGGCCATCAGCGCCTATCAGGCGAGCATCGGCCAGCAACCGACGGGGGTGCCGTCGCTGGCATTGCTGCGCAGCTTCGGCTGAGGCGCCGTCAGCAGGAAGGTCGCGCCGCTCGATGAAGGGCAGGTCCACGCCCCGGAGAGGGCGTCGGCGTGTTCGAGGCGTTCCGGTCCCTCGTCGGGCCCGTCGCCATCCACGACCGGGAACACGGAGGCCACGGCTGCGAGATCGCCGGGCGCCTCGGACCTCTGGCTGGGGGAAATACTGGTAGCGGAGGAGGGATTTGAACCCCCGACACAAGGATTATGATTCCTCTGCTCTAACCAACTGAGCTACTCCGCCACGGAGTGGAGGCGATTTACGGTCGTGTCGGGGCGAGGTCAAGGGGCAGGTTGGGGAGTTTGGGGTGGTGGGGATGGTGCGCACCCTGCGTCTTCCGACACAACGCCTGGCAGGGTGCGGGCTCTGCACGCACCGTCACGGGGAGCGGTCAGATCGCCCGCGGGTCGACCTGCAGAAGCGGCATCATCTCGGCCATGTCCGGCCCGTCGCTGCGGCCCGTCAGCGCCTTCCGCAGCGGCATGAACAGGCCCTTGCCCTTGCGCCCGGTCGCGGCCTTTACCGCGGCGGTCCACTCGCCCCAGGTCGCATCCGTCCACGGGCGGGGCGGCAGCAGTTGCAGAGCCTCGGCCACGAAGCCGCGATCTTCCTCCGCGATCTCCGGCTCGGCGCCTTCCGAGAACAGCTGCCACCAGCCCGCCAGATCGTCCAGCGTGGTGATGTTCTGCGAGGCCACGCGCCAGAAGCGCGGCGCCAGGTCGTCGGGCACGCCCATTCCGGCGATACGGTCGGCCACTGCCTCGAAGGGCAGGTGCTGGTTCCTCTCGCGCGTCAGCGGCCACAGGTCCTCGGGGTCGAACTTGGTCGGCGCGGTGCCGAACTGGCCGACCTCGAAGCCCTCGGCGATCTCCTCGAGCGACAGCCGCAGCTCGACCGGCTGGCTGGTGCCGAGCCGCGCCATGAGGCTCAGCACCGCCTCGGGCGCCACACCCTGCTCGCGCAACTCACGCAGGCTCAGCGTGCCGAGGCGCTTCGACAGCTCCTCGCCTTGCGGACCGGTCAGCAGCGAGTGATGCGCGAAGCGCGGCGGCGCGCCGCCCATCGCGCGCATGATCTGGATCTGGGTTGCGGTGTTGGTCACATGGTCGGCGCCACGGACGATGTCGGTGACATTCATGTCGATGTCGTCCACCGAACTGGCGAAGGTGTAGAGGACCTGGCCGTCGTGGCGGATCAGCACCGGGTCGCTGACGCTGGCGGCGTCGATCGAGACCGGGCCGATGATCCCGTCCTCCCACTCGATCCGCTCGTGGTCGAGGCGGAAGCGCCAGTAGCCCTCGCGCCCCTCGGCGCGCAGCGCGGCCTTCTGCTCGTCCGTCAGCGACAGCCCGGCGCGGTCATAGACCGGCGGGCGGCCCATGTTCAGCTGCTTCTTGCGCTTGAGGTCCAGCTCGGTCGGCGTCTCGAAGACCTCGTAGAGCCGCCCGCCCTCGCGCAGCCGGTCGGCCGCCGCGGCGTAGCGGTCCAGCCGCTCGGACTGGCGCTCGACCCGATCCCAGTGCAGGCCCAGCCAGTCGAGATCGCGCATGATCCCGTCCACATATTCCTGCTTCGAGCGCTCGCGGTCGGTGTCGTCGAGGCGCAGGATGAAGGTCCCGCCTGCCTTGCGCGCGATGAGATAGTTCATCAGCGCGGCGCGCAGGTTGCCGATGTGGATATGGCCCGTGGGCGAGGGCGCGAAGCGGGTGGTCGTCATGGCAAGGCTCCCTGTCCTGCCCGCTCTTTCACACGGGCGGAATCTTGTCCATACCGAGGCCGGCAAGGCGGAGGGCGCGATGACCGACTGGACCGAAGCGAAGGCCCCGGATCTGGGCGACATCGAGGGCATGGCGCGCGAGATCTTCGCGGGGCTGCCGGCCGAGTTCGCGGGCCACGCGCAGGACGTGCATCTGCGGGTCGAGGAGTTCGCCGACGAGGCGACGCTGGACGAGCTGGAGATCGACGACCCGCTGGAGCTGACCGGCCTCTATGACGGCGTGCCGCTGACCGACAAGCTGGCCTCGGACCCGCAGCATTTTCCCGATACGGTGCGGCTCTACCGCCGCGCGATCCTGGATGAATGGGCCAGCCGCGGCGACGTGACGCTCGGCGATCTGGTCCGCAACGTGGTGATCCACGAGCTCGCGCATCATTTCGGCTGGTCGGACGACGACATCGCCCGCATCGACCGCTGGTGGGAGTGAAGCGGTGGCGCAGGAACCTGTCCTCACCGTCACGCTGAACCCGGCCTATGACCTCGCCACCTCGATCGAGCGGGTGGTGCCCGAGATCAAGCTGCGCTGCGCCGCGCCGCTGGCCGATCCCGGCGGCGGCGGCATCAATGTCAGCCGCGCCATCGCCCGCATCGATGGCGAGAGCCGGGCGGCGGTGTCGCTGGGCGGCCCGAACGGCGAGGCGATGGAGCGGCTGCTGGCCGAGGAGGGGATCACGACCGTGCCGCTGCCGGCGCCGGGCGAGACGCGGCTCTCCTTCGCCGTGACCGAGACGCTGACAGGAGCGCAGTTCCGCTTCATGATGCCGGGGCCGGAGTGGTCGGAGGCGGATGCCGAGGCCGCCGTCGCCGCGGTGCGAGAGGCGGCGCCGCCGGGGACGCGGGTGGTGCTGTCGGGATCGACGCCGCCTGGCGTGCCCGAAGACATCGCCGCGCGGATGCAGGCCGGCCTCGGGTCGGAGCGGCGGCTTTACGTCGACACCTCCGGACCGGCGCTGCATGCGATCGGGCGGGTTCCGGCGGGGCTGGCGCTGCTGCGGATGGACGGGGCCGAGGCCGAGGACCTGGCCGGTCGCCCGCTGCCGACGCGCCGGGCGAGCGCCGAGTTCGCGGCCGATCTCGTCGGTCGTGGCGTGGCCGAGGCGGTGCTGGTCGCCCGCGGCGGCGACGGCAACATCGTCGCCGATGCCGAGGGCGTCTGGCATGCCGAGGCGCTGCGGGTGCCAGTGGTCAGCAAGGTCGGCGCGGGCGACAGCTTCCTCGGCGCCTTCGTGCTGGCGCGGGCGAGGGGCGGCGATCTGCCCGAGGCGCTCGGCTGGGGCGCGGCGGCGGCCTCGGCTGCCTGCATGACGCCTGCGACGGAGCTGTTCCGGCGCGAGGATTTCGAGCGGCTGCTCGAGATGCGCGAGATCACGCGCATGGCGTGAACGCAAAAGGCCGCCCGGAGGGCGGCCTTGCGGTTTCGATGGCGCGGGGCTCAAGCGGCCTCGGCGGCAGCCTCCAGCTCGGCGGCCATGCGCCGCTCGCTTTCCTCGCGCGACAGCGCGACTGAAGTGCGGACGCCTTTGGCGACGAAGTCCATCAGGCCCTTCACCACGCGCTCGTTCGGGTCGATCCCGGCGCAGCTCAGCACCTCGCGGCCGTCGCGGGAGCGCGCCCAGCGGGCGATCTGCTCGGCGCCGTTGCCGAATTTCTTGTCGTCCGCGATGGCATCGTCAAGCGCGGCGAGCACGACCGCGGCGAAGAGCTTGCGCGCCCGCGCGCCCTGCTCGTAGTTGAAAACCGCACCATCAACAAAATCACGCATGCCACCACCGTCCTGCTACGTATCTCAGCCGGTTGTCCCGGCGCGGGGCCGAGCCCCCTGACTTCACCTTTTGCGAGTGCCGCGACCATACGCTGCACCGCCGCGTTTCGATATGCCTTCAACCGCATGCCCGCCATGCGCGCCGCGCAAGTCAGTCGGGCGAGGGGCGTTCGGAACGCGTCAACCATATAACTTGAACGGCTTGCGCCGGTTCCTTTACGAACTGGGGTGCCCTTGACATTTCCGCAAGAGGTTCTGTCCGAGTTGCCGCGGTGCAGCGTCAGGTTGCGGCGGAAGATCGCTCACTGCCGGGAGTGGCGCAGTGCGCCACCCTCTTGGGGCGGAGCAGCGCCGGTCGATCCGACAGCGTTCCACCTGGTGCCGCGTCTTCCGCATGGAACATCTCCTCCACTCCGGCGTTTCCGCGCGTCGGCCTTGGTGCCGATCTGCCCGGAGGGAAGATTCATGAGACATCTCACACGCACACTGGCGCTCTCGGGGGTCATCGCGGCCCTCGGAACGGGGGCTTTCGCACAGCAAGCGGACCCGGCTTCGATGACGTGCGCCGAGTTCAAGGCCCTGACTTCGGACGAGCAGATGACGGCGATGGATGCAGTCCGCTCGGCCGGCATGTCGGGAGATGCGGCCTCGACCGCTCCGGCGAGTGCCGGCGCGGCCGACAGTGGCGCGGCGACGGACGCCGGGTCATCCGCGACGGACACGGCGGCGGCCGGCGGCGGGACGACCGACGGCGCGGCAGCCGCCGATGCGACCGCGCCGGGCGCCGCGGCGACGGGCGACTCGACCACGACCGCCGCCACCGACATGGCGGCCACCGACCCGGAGATCGCGGCCCTGATCAAAAGCTGCGAAGGCTTCGACGACGCGCCGATCAGCGAGCGGCTGACGGCTTCGGAAGGGTAGGCGACAACCACCGGACAAGCTGCGCAACGACAAAAAAGGGCGCCCGTGACGGGCGCCCTTTCCTTTGCCTTGCCCGGACCGCGGCCGGGCAGGGCGGATGGATCACATCATGTCCATGCCGCCCATGCCGCCCATCCCGCCGCCCATGCCGCCGCCGGCCGCGCCCTTCGGCTCCGGCTTCTCGGCGATCATGGCCTCGGTGGTGATGAGCAGGCCGGCGACCGACGCGGCGTCCTCGAGCGCGGTGCGCACGACCTTGGCCGGGTCGATCACGCCGAACTTGAACATGTCGCCATATTCTTCGGTCTGCGCGTTGAAGCCGAAGGTCTTGTCGTCCGACTCGCGGATCTTGCCCGCGACCACGGCGCCGTCAACGCCGGCGTTGTCGGCGATCTGGCGCAGCGGCCATTCGAGCGCGCGGCGCACGATGCCGATGCCCGCGGTCTGATCGGAGTTCGCGCCGGTCAGCTCCTTCAGGCCCTTCGCGGCCTGCAGCAGCGCCACGCCGCCACCGACGACGATGCCTTCCTGCACCGCGGCGCGGGTGGCGTTCAGGGCGTCATCGACGCGGTCCTTGCGCTCCTTCACCTCGATCTCGGTCATGCCGCCGACGCGGATCACCGCAACGCCGCCGGCGAGCTTCGCCACGCGCTCCTGCAGCTTTTCCTTGTCGTAGTCCGAGGTGGTGTCCTCGATCTGCTGGCGGATCTGGCCGACGCGGGCTTCGATCTCGGCCTTCTCGCCGGCGCCGTCGACGATCGTGGTGTCGTCCTTCTTGATCATCACCTTCTTGGCCTGGCCGAGCATGTCGAGGCTGACATTCTCCAGCTTCATGCCGAGGTCGTCCGAGATCACCTGGCCGCCGGTCAGGATCGCGATGTCCTGCAGCATGGCCTTGCGGCGATCACCAAAGCCCGGCGCCTTGACGGCCGCGACCTTGAGGCCGCCGCGCAGGCGGTTGACGACCAGCGTGGCGAGCGCCTCGCCTTCGATGTCCTCGGCCACGATCAGCAGCGGCTTCTGGGTCTGAATGACGGCTTCCAGCAGCGGGACCATCGGCTGCAGCGACGAGAGCTTCTTCTCGTGCAGCAGGATGTAGACGTCCTCGAGCTCGGCAACCATCTTCTCGGCGTTGGTCACGAAGTAGGGCGAGAGGTAGCCGCGGTCGAACTGCATGCCCTCCACGACCTCGACCTCGGTCTCCATGCCCTTGTTCTCTTCGACGGTGATGACACCCTCGTTGCCGACCCGCTGCATCGCCTCGGCGATCTGCTGGCCGATGAACTCCTCGCCGTTGGCCGAGATGGTGCCGACCTGCGCGACTTCAGCCGAGTCGCTGACCGGGCGCGAAGCGGCCTTGATCGCCTCGACCACGTTCGTGGTGGCGAGGTCGATGCCGCGCTTGAGGTCCATCGGGTTCATGCCGGCGGCAACCGCCTTCATGCCTTCTTTGACGATGGCCTGCGCCAGCACCGTCGCGGTGGTGGTGCCGTCCCCGGCCTCGTCATTGGTGCGCGAGGCCACTTCGCGGACCATCTGCGCGCCCATGTTCTCGAACTTGTCGGTGAGCTCGATCTCCTTGGCGACGGTGACGCCGTCCTTGGTGATGCGCGGCGCGCCGAACGACTTGTCGAGGATCACGTTGCGGCCTTTCGGGCCCAGCGTGACCTTGACCGCATCCGCGAGGATGTTGACGCCCTTGAGCAACCGATCGCGGGCGTCGGTGTTGAACTTGACTTCTTTACCAGCCATTGGGCCTATTCCTTCTTAGGGGTTGAAGCGCGTCCGTCGAGGGATCAGCCGATGATCCCGAGGATGTCGCTTTCCTTCATGATGAGCAGCTCTTCGCCGTCGAGCGTGACCTCGGTGCCCGACCACTTGCCGAACAGGATGCGGTCGCCCGCCTTCACGTCCATGGCGATGCGGTCGCCGTCCTCGTCACGGGTGCCGGCGCCGACCGCCACCACCTCGCCCTCGGCGGGCTTTTCCTTGGCGGTATCGGGGATGATCAGCCCGCCCTTGGTCTTCTCTTCCGACTCGACGCGGCGCACGAGCACGCGGTCATGCAGCGGTTGGAAAGCCATGTCTCGAACACTCCGGTGTTTCAGGTTGCAGTGTTGCCTTGGCACTCTCATGGGTCGAGTGCCAACGGGCGCTGATCTAGGCCCCCGTCACGGGGCTGTCAACGGGGGCGCGGCGGTTGCGACGAGGCCTTCGCGCGCCCATCTGTCCCTTGGGTCGCGCGCGCGGCCGTGCCAGCTTGTTCCTGATCTTGCAAAGGTTTTTCCATGCGCCGCCTGATCCTCGCCCTCGGCCTCGTGCTCGCCCCCGCCGCCACGCTCGCGCAGGGCGTGTGCGAGGGGCGCAACCTGATGGCCGGTCTCTCCCGTGGGGTGCAGGCGGAGCTGCGCGCGGCCGCTGACGCCGTGCCCCACAGCCGCGGCCTCTTCTGGCGGGCCGAGAAGGGCGAGGCCGCCATGACGCTGATCGGCACCTATCACTTCGGCGACCCGCGCCACGACCTTGCGGTCGAACGTTTCGCCCCGGTGATCGCCGAGGCCCACAGCCTGCTGGTCGAGGCCGGCCCGGAGGAGGAACGCGCGCTGACCGCCGCCCTCGGCTCGGACCCGGCCCTGATGGCCGACATCACGGGCCCGACACTGCCCGAGCGGCTGGAACCCGAGGAGTGGAGCCGCCTCTCCACCGCCATGGCCGCGCGCGGCGTGCCCGCGGTGATCGCCTCGCGGATGCGGCCCTGGTATGTGGCGACGCTGCTCGGCCTCTCGCCCTGCATGATCGAGCAGGCGACGGCCGGGGGCGACATCGGCGGGCTCGACCAGCGGCTGATCGACGCCGCCCGTCAGGCGGGCACGCCGGTCCGCGCGCTCGAGCCGTGGGACACGCTCTTTTCGGTCTTCGACAGCCTGACCGAGACCGACGAGATCGACATGATCCGCGCCGCCCTGCCCGCGGCCGAACACGCCGACGACTATGCCACGACGCTGATCGAGGCCTATTTCGATCAGGACGTCTGGATGCTGTGGGAGTTCGGCCGCTTCGACGCCTATGCCAATTCCGGCCTGCCGCGCGAGGCGGTGGACCGCCAGCTCGAACTCGCGCAGCGCGAACTGATGGACCGCCGCAACGCCGACTGGATCGCGCCGCTGACCGAGGCCGCGGCGGAAGCGGCGGCGGCGGGTCAGGGGATCGTCGCCGCCTTCGGCGCGCTGCACCTGCCGGGCGAGGCGGGCGTGCTGGCGCTGCTCGAGGACGAGGGCTGGACCGTCACCCGGATCGAGTGACAAGAAGAAGCGGGAGCCGGGGAAGGGGACCGCCATGCTCGAGAATCGCTGGAAGGCCGAGGAAGCCTGGTGGACCGGCAGCACCGCCGAGGCCCGCCGCCACACCCATCCGGCCGCCATCATGGTCTTCGCCCATGCCATCCTGCAGGGCCCGGAGATCTTCGCCAGCCTCGAGCGCGCGCCGCGCTGGACCGCCGTCACCCTGACCGACCGCCGCGCCACCGAGAGCGAGGATTGCACCGTCCTCGCCTATCTCGCCCGCGCCCGCCGGGCCGACGGCGGCACCTATGAGGCTCGCTGCTCCTCGACCTGGGTGCGGCAGGAGGCGGGGTGGAGATTGATCCAGCATCAGCAGACGCGGCCGGGGGGCGACAGCGAGAGCTGAGACAGGGGGCGCCGAAAGCCGGCAGACCCTTTCCATCCGGAGGACGGGCCGCGCCGCCCGATGCCAGCCCCGGCGTGACAACCCCCGTCGCCGCCGCTAAGACCCCCGCGACCGATCCCAAAGGCAGGCGCCCCATGATCACCGTTCTCGGCCACAAGTCCCCCGACACCGACTCCACCGGCTCGCCCATCATCTGGGCCTGGTATCTCAACGAGATCCGCCAGCAGGAGGCGCGCGCGATCCTGACCGGCGAGCCGAACACCGAGGCCGCCTGGATGCTCGACTACTGGAAGGTGGCCAAGCCCGAGATCGTGACCGAGCTGGCGCCGGGCGAGAAGGTGACCATCGTCGACACCAACAACGCCATCGAGCTGCCCGCCTCGATCGAAGGCGCCGAGATCGTCGAGATCATCGACCACCACCTGTTGGCCGGGAACCTCACCACGCGCCTGCCGATCAACATGACGCTGCGCCCGGTTGCCTGCACCGCGACGGTGATGTTCGACCTGATCGGCGCCGACCTCGACCGCGCGCCCCGCGCGATCAAGGGCGTGATGCTGACCTGCATCCTGTCGGACACGCTCGAGTTCCGCTCCCCCACCACCACGCCGCATGACCGCTGGGTGGCCGAGAAGCTGGCGAAGGACCTCGACGTCTCGATCCCGCAATTCGCCACCGAGATGTTCCGCGCCAAGTCCGACGTGTCATCCTTTGCCGACGAGATGCTGCTGCGCATGGACAGCAAGGAATACGAGCTCGACGGCCGCCGCCTGCGGGTGTCGGTCTTGGAGACCACGGCCCCCGAGGTGCTGCTTGCCCGCAAGGTCTCGCTGATGGCGGCGATGCCGGGCGTCGCGGTGGATGACGGGGCCGACGAGGTGCTGCTGTTCGTCGTGGACATCCTCAATGAGGAAGCGACGCTGCTGGTCCCGAACGACTACGTCCGCCGCGTGGCCGAGCAGAGCTTCGGCGTGACCGTGACCGGCGACACCGTCGTGCTGCCGGGCGTGATGAGCCGCAAGAAGCAGATCATCCCGGTCCTGAAGGTCTGACGCATCCATGACGAAGATCGTGCAGTCCCTCGCGGACATCGCCGGGGACTATGATGTCCTCTATTGCGACCTCTGGGGCTGCCTGCATGACGGTCGCCGGGCCTTCCCGGCGGCGGTCGAGGCGCTGCGCGCCTTCCGCGCGGGCGGGCAGCGGCGGGTGGCGCTCATCACCAACGCGCCGCGGCCCGCGGGCTCGGTGAAGGTGCATCTGGACCGCCTCGGCGTCCCGCGCGAGGTCTGGGACATCGTCGTCAGTTCCGGCGATGCGGCGCAGCACGAGATGCTGAAGGGGGCGGTCGGCCGCCGCGTCTGGCACATCGGCGCGGTGAAGGACGAGCCCTTCTTCGCCGACCTGCCCGCCGACACGCCGGCCGGCCCGACCATCGAGCGCGTGCCGCTGGAAGACGCCGAGGGGATCGTGGCGACGGGGCTTTTCGATGACCTGACCGAGGGGCCGGAGGATTACCGCGCACGGCTGGAGGTTGCTGCCGCGCGCGACCTGCCGATGCTCTGCGCCAACCCGGACATCGTCGTGGATTACGGCGACCAGCGGCTCTATTGCGCCGGCGCGCTCGCGCAGCTCTACGAGGAACTGGGCGGGCGGACGATCTATGTCGGCAAGCCCCACGCGCCGATCTACGAGCTCGCGGCGGAGCGGCTGGATCTCGGTCCGGGCGCGCGCATCCTCGCCACCGGCGACGGCATCGCCACCGATGCGGCCGGGGCGGCCAACCAGGGGATCGACTGCCTCTTCGTAACCGGAGGGCTGGCCTTCGATCAGTTCGGTCCTGACCCGGAGGCGCCTGAATCGGCCCAACTGCTGGCCTGGCTGGAGTCGCAGACACAGGCGCCACGCTACGCCATCGGGCGGCTGCGGTGAGCGGTGCCGCGCAACGATCTTTCGTATTCGGGTTGCGGCGCGACTAATAGTTGCGCCGCACGCGCACCGCTGCTATGCGTCACCCCTGACCCAAGGCGGCGGCCCATGATGCTCGACAACTTTCCCCGCGGCACCATCGTCATCGAGGATCTCGAGATCGGGATGACCCGGCACCTGACCAAGCAGGTGACCGACCGGGATATCGAGCTGTTCGCCGAGGTCTCGACCGACCGCAACCCGGTGCATCTGGACGACGCCTATGCCCGCGACACGATCTTCGAGGGCCGGATCGCGCACGGGATGCTGACCGCGGGCCTCGTCTCGGCCGTGATCGGCGAGCAGCTGCCGGGGCACGGGACGGTCTATCTGGGCCAGACGCTGAAGTTCATGGCCCCGGTGCGGCCGGGCGATACCGTCACCGCCGAGGTCCGGGTCGAGGCGATCGACATGGGCAGGCGCCGGGTGACGCTTGCAACCCTGTGCCGCGTCGGTGATACGGTCGTGCTGAAGGGCGAGGCCGTCGTGCTGGCGCCGAGCCGCAAGTTCGACTGACGGCCACCGCGCCGCCGCCGCCGGGGGCGTTGACTGTTGCACATCCATTGCGACTGGACCGGCCTTCCGGCAAGCACTCGCGGCGCTTCGGTGGCGATGGGCAATTTCGACGGCGTCCACCGCGGCCACCGCGCCGTGATCGACGCTGCCCGCGCGGCGGGCGAGGGCCGCCCCTTGGGCGTCATCACCTTCGAGCCGCATCCGCGCGAGTATTTCCAACCCGACGCGCCGCCCTTCCGGCTGATGAACCCCGAGGCGCGGGCGAACCGCCTCGCGCGCCTTGGCGTCGAGCATCTCTACGAACTGCCCTTCGGCCCGGTCCTCGCCGGCCTCACCCCCGAGGCCTTCGCAGCCGACGTGCTCTGCGCGGGTCTGGGTGTCGCCCATGCCGCGGTCGGCGAGGACTTCCGCTTCGGCAAGGGCCGGGCGGGCGACGCCGCGTCACTCGAGGCGCTCGGACGCCGGCATGGCTTCGGCACCACGATCCTGCCGATGATCGGCAATGGCCAGGATCGCGTCTCCTCCACCGCCATCCGCGAGGCCCTCGCGGAGGGCCGCCCCCGCGATGCCGAGGCGATGCTGGGCCACTGGCACCGGATCGAGGGGCCGGTGCTGCATGGCGAGAAGCGCGGCCGTACGCTTGGCTTCCCGACTGCCAACATGGACCTGACCGGGCTGCATCTGCCGCGCTTCGGGGTCTATGCGGTGCTCGTGGACATCCTGACCGGCCCGCGCGCGGGCGAGACGCATCGCGGCGCCGCCTCCATCGGCGTGCGCCCGACCTTCGGCGTCAACGCCCCGAACCTCGAGACCTTCATCCTCGACTTCAACGGCGACCTCTACGACCGGCACCTGTCCGTCGCCTTGATCGAGTTCCTGCGCCCGGAGACCAGCTTTCTCTGCGCCAACCAGCTCATCATCCAGATGGAGCAGGACGTGGCCGAGGCCCGCCGCATCCTCGCCGGGCTCTGATGCGCGAGCGGTTCTGGGAGCTGCCGCTGGGCGAACTCGACAGCGAGGAATGGGAGGCGCTCTGCGACGGCTGCGGCAAGTGCTGCCTGCACAAGATCGAATACGAGGACACCGGCGAGGTCGCCTTCACCAACGTCGCCTGCAAGCTTCTGGACGGCCATAGCTGCCGCTGCAGCTCCTACTGCGACCGGCATACCTACGTCCCCGATTGCGTCGTCCTCGACCCGGCGCGGCTCGAGGAGGTGTCGTGGTGGCTGCCCTCGACCTGCGCCTACCGGCTGCGGGCCGAGCGCAAGCCGCTCTACGCCTGGCACCATCTGATCTCGGGCGACAAGGAGGCGGTCCACCGCGCCGGCGCCTCGGTCCGCGGGCGCACGGTGAGCGAGCTGACGCTGACCGAGGACGACTGGGAAGACCACATCATCGAGGACCTGTGACCATGAACTTCGCCTCCGACAACACTTCGACCGTGCATCCGAAGGTCATGGAGGCGCTGATCCGCGCCAACGAGGGCCATGCGCCGAGCTACGGGGCGGACGCCCTGACGGAGGCCGCCAAGGCGCGGGTGCGCGAGGTGCTGGAGGCGCCGGAGGCGGAGGTGCATTTCATCGCCTCGGGCACCGGGGCGAACGCGCTTGCGATCTCGTCGCTGGTCCCGTCCTGGGGCAAGGTCTTCTGCCACGAGGGCGCGCATGTGCTGACCAGCGAATGCGGCTCGATCCCGTTCTGGACCGGCGGCGGGACACTGGTTCCGGTGCCGGGCGCGGCGGGCAAGATCGACCCCGACGCGCTCGCGCAGGCGCTCCACGAGAGCAGCCGCCCCGATGTCCATGCAGGCGAGCGCTCGGCCTTGACGCTGACCAACTCGACCGAGGCGGGGGGCGTCTATGCCCCGGCCGAGGTCGCCGCGCTGACAGCGCAGGCGCGCGCCGCGGGGCTGGCGGTGCATATGGACGGAGCGCGCTTTGGGAACGCGGTCGCCGCGCTCGAATGCACTCCGGCGGATTTGACGCACCGTGCCGGGGTGGACGCGCTGAGCTTCGGCGGCACCAAGAACGGCGCCATGATGGTCGAGGCAGTGGTGATCTTCGACCCGGCCCGCGCGCCGGGGCTGGAGATGCGGCGGATGCGGGCGGGGCATCTGCTCTCGAAGCACCGCTTCCTTGCGGCGCAGATGCTGGCGCTGCTGACCGACGGGCTGTGGCTGGAACTGGCGGCGCATGCAAACGCGATGGCCGAGCGGCTGGCGGCGGCGCTGGCCGCGGTGCCGGGCGTCACCATAAACGTGCCGCGGCAGGCCAATCAGATCTTCGCCACGCTGCCCGCGGAGGCACATACGCGCGCGCGCAAGGCGGGCGCGGTCTATCACCCCTGGCCGCGGGTGCAGGCGGAGGAGGGCGACCTCTCGGTGCGGATGGTCTGCGGCTGGTCCACGACGCCGGACGAGGTGGACCGCCTCGTCGCGACGCTGCGCGGCTGAGACCGCGAATTTTCGTACGAAAATTCGTGACCGATCCTTCGGCGAAGGATCGGCTCTCAGGCGCGCGCGAGGTTCTCCGCGATCAGCGCGGCGACGTCGTCGGGATGGGTGATCGGCACCATATGCGCCGCACCCGCGACCACCGCCTGCCGCGCATCCGGCAACCGCGCTGCGAGGGCCTCCTCTATCCGCGCGATGCTGCCCGGCGAGTCCGCGCCGCGGATCAGCATGACCGGCGCCGTGACCGCCTCCAGCCGCCCCGCGGCCAGCATCCGCGCGCGGTCGTGGACGAGGCTGTCATTGACCTCGGCCACGATCCGCATCTGCGCCGTCATGCGCTGCCGGGCTGCGGCTGGCAGCGCATCGAAGGGCTTGTCGCCCCAGTTGCCGAGGAACTCGCGCGTGGCGTCCTCGTCGCGTCCTTCGGCCAGCAGCGCATCAACGCGGGTGAAGACGGACCCGGCATCCGGCAGCGCAGCGAACATCACCGGCTCGATCAGCGTCAACGTCCGCACGCGCGCGGGGTTCTCGACCGCGAGGCGCAGGGCGACCGTCGCGCCGAGGCTGTGGCCGATCAGGTCCGCCTTGCCCCCGCTCGGCAGCCGGGCGGCGGCGAGGCCGGTGAGCTGCGTGTGGTAATCCGTCCCGTCCGGCTCGTGCGGGCCGCTGCGGCCGTGACCCGGCGCGTCGAAGGCGTGCAGGTCGACGATCCCGCCCAGCCGCGCCGCGATCGGCCCCCAGTAGGACGACGACCCCATCGAGCAATGTAGCGCGAGCGCAGGCCGCGCCTTGTCGCCGGCCCAGTGACGCCCGGCCAGCTTCACAGCGCGGCCAGATGCCGCTCGAGGAACTCCAACCGGTCCTGGCCCCAGAACCGCTGGTCGGTCTCGCGCACGATGTAGAACGGCCCACCGAAAACGCCCGCCTCGATCGCCTGATCGAGGTTGCGGCCATAGGTCTCGGCGCCGACGAAGAGGCCGCTGTCCACGAGGCCGGGGTCGAAGCCGGTCTCCTGAAGGATCGCGCGGAGGGTGGCGTCGTCGGCGATGTCGCGGCCGTCGACGAAATGCGCGCGCAGAACGGCCCCGACCAGCCGCCCGGTGTCGCCGGTCCGGGAGGCCTGCGCCGCGATGATCGCGTAGGAGGAGGGCGCGGTGTTCGGAAACGGGTTCGGGGGCGCATTCAACGGCAGCTCAAGATAGTCCGCCCACCGCGCCAGTTCCTGCGAGCGGTAGGCGAGGCGGTTTGGGTGCCGCGCCTGAGGCCGCACGCCGCCGGTCCGGTCGAAGAGCTGGAAGAGGTCGATCGGCTTGTAGGTGACACTGGCCTCATGCCGCGCGGCGATCTGTTCGAAGCGGTCGTGGCCGAAGTAGCACCAGGGCGAAACCGTCCCGAGATAATAGTCGATATGGGCCATGCGCTCCCTCCACCCGCTTTTCGATGGGGAGGGTAGGGGCGCCGGCTGACCGCGGCAACCACCCGCACCTACGGCGCCCGTCGGATCTGGCGCGACGTTCTCGAGGCGGGCCTGCATTGCGGCCTCCACCGCATCGAGCGGCTGATGCAGACGAATGGCTTCAAGGCGCGGGCTCGCTGTCGCGGCCTGCCGAAAGACGAGTCCGTCATCGCCGACACCCTCCTCCATCGGGACTTTCAGGCGGACAGACCCAACCAGAAGTGGCTGGCCGATTGCACCTCCATCTGGACAGCCGGGGGCTGGCTCTACGTCGCCGCCGTGCTGGACCTGTTCTCACGCCACATCGTGGGCTGGTCGATGAAGGCCGAGCGCGACGTTCGACTCCATCGAGAGGTTCTACAATCCAAAGCGGCGCCACTCGAAACCGGGCTACCTCAGCCCAATTCAGTTCGAGGCTCGCGCCGGGCTACCGTAACCGGCCGTCCACGAAACCGGCAGCAGGCCAACAAGCGCGATCTGACGTTCGGTGGTAATCTGCATGCGCGCAGGCGACCTCGTGGCGAAGCGCGCCAAGGCGGCTGCAAGCGTCGTCGGGCCGCCGAACCTTGCCTTGCCGGCTTGAGGCGCCTGCGCACCGCTCAAAATCGTTGAAGGGGCCGCGCGCGAAGCCAACGGCGCAGCGCAGCGCGCGGCCGGCGGCGCCGGTTTGGACCGGTCGGGGCCGAGCGCATCGAACACTCGAACGATGGCGGCGCTACCCGGAGTGTCGCGTCGGGCCAGAGGCCTCGGCCGACACCTTCGGCGGTCGTGGTTTCCAGCGCGCGCCGAATTGCTCGTGGGTCGGCCTGCGCGTGGCTGCGGCTTCCTGCGCTCGCAACTCCTTCCCGTTGTAAGCGTGGGCTGGGCCGCGCCGGGGCCCTTCTTCTGTGGCAGCCCGGCCCGGAGCTCGATGTCGCGCGCTTTCCTGGCGGCCAGAGCCGGGCGCCCAGAGATAGTCCTGCTCCTTCGCCAGCAAATTCCAGCAGAGCACCGTCAGCTTGCGCCAGCGCGACTGCGGCGACCTGATGCCCACGCTTGGCGCGGATGCGCACGAAGAAGGCGTGCAGAGGCCTCGGCGCCTTCGCTGCCGCCCCGGCCGCCTCGACCAGCAGGGCGTGCGCGGGGCTGCGGCCGATCTTGCTGATCCGGCTATGAGGGGCGGCGCCAAGATCGCATGCACCTCGTTCCTGACCCGCGTTCGATGCGCACGATCTGGTAGCGTCGCGCCACGAGCCGCCGCAGCCGCTCGGTCGCGGCGTCGGGCGTCCAGATCTCGGGCAGGTAGCCGGCGGCGTAGAGGTTCGCCAGAGTCCCCGCATCCACCTTGTCGGTCTGCCCATGGGCGGGGGCGATCGCCTTCACCTGCAAGGGATTGGCGATCACCACCCGCGCCCGAACGGCGACAGCGCACGCGCCACGGCCATGCTGTTGCCGTCGCCTCGATCACACCGCGTCAGCAGCGTCGAGCGTCTTGCCGAACCCCTCCAGCGCCGTGCGGGTCATGTCCACCCGCCCCACCCGCCGAACGACGCTTTTCCACCTCCTCCCCGAAGGTTCGGTGGACGTCGATGCCGATCACGCGTCGCATCTGCGCCTCCTTGTCAGCCTCAATGACGGGAGCGGCGTGGGGGACACGACACCTACGGAGCCGCACGCGCAGCGCAACCGGGCGAGTCGCAGAGGCGGCCATCTACTGACGCGAGCTCGAGGCTCATCGAATACATCGGCCTGCCCGCAGCTTCGTGCTCCCGGAGCCTCTGTCCCGGATGCTCACAGCCTACGCCGCCAGCGCGAACCGACGGCCGGAATCTGGGCCCCGGTCACCTCATACCGGTTACGAATGCCGTGGAAAGCCTCAACCGGGTGATCCGCAAGGCCATCAAGACCCCCGGCCCGCTCCCGTCCGAGAAAGCCGCCGAGAAGCTGATCTGCCTGGCCATCCGCGAGCACAGAAAAGTTAGCGTCCGCGCAGGTGGTGTAATTTCGCTGGCTCTGCCGGTGTAACCCGAGGTGGCCATCGAGGTGTATGGTCGAGGTGGAGTTTCGACGCTTCAACCACGGACCACAGGAGACCCCGATGACC
>NZ_WKKA01000014.1 GCF_009674885.1 Paracoccus sp. S-4012 | reverse complement strand
ACCTCGAACGCCATGCTGGCCTGGTGCGAGGAGGCCGCCGTGTCCTGGCATTTCATCGCGCCCGGCAAGCCCATGCAGAACGGCATCTGCGAGGCGTTCAACTCGAAGATGCGGGACGAGCTCTTGAGACGCTGTTCTTCGGCCTCGATCAGGCCCGCCGCATCGTCGCCAGCTGGGTGGCCGACTATAACGTGGCCCGCCCCCATTCGGCACTCGGCTACGAGACCCCCGCAGCCTTCGCCGCCCAGTTCGCCGCAACGGGCGATCGGCTACACGAAACGGAGACGTTCCGCCGATCACCCATTGCTCCCTCCGCGCAAGCGGGCAAATGTCACCCGGCGGCTCTGGTCTCAGGTGGATGAAGGTCAGGGGTCACAGCAGCTCCAGCGCGTCGACATGGCCCAGCGCCGCCTTGGCGAAGGCATGATGCCCTTTCCGCAATTCATTGAGCAGCCAAGCCTGTTGCTGTTCTGTCAGATCAGCAGCCGAGATACCGCGCAAGGCACAGAACGCTTGCACAAGGCCGTCCGGCCCCTCGGGATGGATCAACCCCGCCCAAGTATCCTGATCGCCGCCAGCGAGGCTCTGCCGGGCACCTGGTCCGCAGCGAATGGCGCACGTGGCCGCGCTTGCCGGTAGGATGAAGGTGCTGCGGGATAGGCCAGCGGAAGTAAAAGATCCCATGACGGGACCGGCTTAGATAGGCTGCCATGCGCATCCTGTGCCTCACTCATGTGGCGCACCAGCAGGAGGTCAACATCTAAGTCTTTAAAAAGAGGAAAGAATGGTGGGTGATAACGGATTTGAACCGCTGACATCTTCGATGTGAACGAGGCGAGCCGCTGCCAAGGCATTGGCGTACTGTCAAAAGAGCAGCATTCGCTGAACCTGTGACCCCGGTTTGCCCAAGGAGGCCGGGTTGGGGCAGGTTCGCCAAACCGAAGTGCACTTAGTTGAGCGGGGCGGCCCCCAGGCCCCATTCCGGACGGTCGACGGTGCTCAGTCAATGGAACTGTGCTATGACTGCCACCTGAAATAAGCACATCATGAAGATGCAAAAGCGCGCGGCGCAACATACGCCGACATCGGCGCGGCCTTCAGGATCATCGACGGGGGGTCGGCCCGTGACCCGAGCCATCGCGATCGCTGCCGTCGAGCGGGCGGCCGCTGCCGACTGCCCAAGGCATCCGGACGGAAGACCTCGGACCGGTCCCGCCCGCGCCCTGCGGCTGTCGATCCGCGCCTCGCACGCGCTGGACAACGCCGGAGGCAGCGGAGGCCGCCAGGACAGTGATTGTAGCCTACTGTGCAACCGAACGTCGGCATAAAGTCGGTGGCGAAGACGAGCGGGCTCTATTCTGCTGACCTCGCGACCGCCGCGTGCTTTGTGATGATGTCCTGGAGGTCACCCGGCCTAAACGCGAGATCGCATGCCCAGCGTCGGAAGCCATCCGCCGCGTTGATGCGCCCCATGACCTAATCCTCCCTTCCCTGGATAGCACGGGCAAAAGGACAAGTGGACACATGACAGCCATTGGATGATCTTCTGAGAACTCTTGAGGCAGCGCAAGTGCGATCGGTGGCTCAAGCTAACAGGGCACGGCAAGGCTTGACCTTCCGCCAACCGTTGCTACGACAGCCCGGAAGGCTTTACGGCGTCAAGGCAACGCGATTATGCGCTCAACGCTCAACGTGATGCTGTGTGGGTAAACGTCAGGGACCAGCAGGGTCACTGGCCGACGCAGAGTGATAGATAAAATTTCGCCACTGGAAGTCAGCTCCAGTTCCACTTGCAATTCAGTCTGCTCGAAGGGAATTGATTCCCGGATTGTCGCTGCAAGCTGTTCCAGATCACCGCTCGCCGCTGACGGGTCGAGCAAGACCCTTCGCGCGGCGACGTCGGCAGCGAAGGCCAGTTGGTTGCGCAGGAACATGGCGCGCCCCAGCTCGAAAATCCCGAGAATGAGAGAAATCACGAGAAGACCAATCATCGCGAACTCGATCGCCGCCGCCCCGGAGGCACAACGGACCAGCCAGCGCAATTGTACAGGCTGAGTCATCGCACCTGCACCTGAAGCGACCGAGAGAGTTGGATGTCGGGCAGAAACATTCCCGAGAATGCCTTCTCCGCAACGAGAGAGTAGTAGATCGCCGTGGCGCCGGGGCCGGCACAGGTAACGGAACAATCCACTGCGAATTGAACGTTTTCGGGGCAGGCGCAGATGCGCTCAACCTTCACGGACACGGCGGCGTCGCCCCTCGCGGTAACTAGTACCTGCTCGATCGTGGAGAGATCACCGCCCGAGATTGCGCTTTGCGCACCTGTCCGCAAAATCGTTCCGATCGCCATCTGCTCCGCCACCGCCCGCCCGACATCCATAGCCCCGAGAAGAGCTATGGTGAGAACAGGCGCAATAAGCGCGAACTCGATGGCCGATGCGCCCCGTTCCGCCGACACGACGGAGTGCAGCTTGTCGTACAGCGCGAGCGGGAAGGATCTCATCTCGTAACAAGCCCTCCTGGCCCTGCTTGGAAGGCGCTCTTCCAGCCATCATAGTCGACGATACGATAGACCGACGCCTTGGACCGCGCGAGAACTAATTTTAGCTAATCAAGTCCGGCCTGCATCCAGCCCGCCGATTCGTACTGTTGTGAGGCGGGTGAGGCTCAGGCCATCGCCTAGCTTGAAGGACCGCCTTCTCCGCCCGAGGCGGTGGCAGCAGCCTGGCCGGTGCCGGCCTGGTACCTCCGGATCATTTCTGAAGCACGTGGACCGAAACCGCCGGGATTCGCGGACCAGCCGCCGCCTGGGCTGTGCCCGATCGTCTGGCTGCCGAGATTCTTGAGTTGTGCCTCGCCAGCAGTTGGCCAGATACCGTCCCCATGGGACATCGAATCTCCGCATCCCGCCAGCGTCATGGCGCATGTGAGAAACAAGCCCCTAACCACCACTGGCGCCATCGATGATATGCCCGAACGGGCCCTCGATCTGCCGTCTGCGCATACGGCGTTCGAACTCCCCCCTGGTGATCTCCTGCGTACCGGTGAGAAAGAACTCCTGCTCGGACGTCAGGATCGAACCATCCAGCGGCGTCGCGATACGTTCCGAACCGCCGCCCGGCTTGTTGAGGTACGGCGTCACGATGATGACCAGATCGGTCTCGTCCTTCTGCCACGACGCCGAGCGGAAAAGAGCTCCGAGGACCGGAATGCTTCCAAGCCCGGGCACCTGGGAGTGGCGCCGCGCATTGTTCCGCTGCAGCAGACCGGCCATCACGAAACTCTGCCCCGCCTGGAGTTCGATAGTGGTGCTGGCCCTGCGAGTCGAGAAGCTCGGAAGTTCGATGGTTCCGGTGTTGTAGGTGTTGTTCAGGTCGATCTGGCTGACCTCGGGTTCCAGCGTAAGGTTTATCAGGCCATTGTTCAGTACTATGGGGGTGAAGCTGAGCCGAACGCCAAACTCCTTATACTCCACCGTGACCTCGTCTCCGTCACGCGCAACGGGAATGGGAACCTCGCCGCCGGCCAGGAAGCTGGCCGTCTCGCCGGACAAAGCGGCAAGTGTCGGCTCGGCAAGGTTGCGGACGAGACCTCTCTCTTCCAGGGCCTCAATCAGAAGAGTGACCGAAATTCCCCGCTCGACCAACGTAGCGAGGAAACTCCCAAACGGCACTGGATTGGCGATTTGTCCGGTGCCCAGTTGAACCGAGGACCCGGAATTGTTCCGAGCACCAACTCCTAGACCGATGGCTTTCCCGGCCTCCCGCGAGGCTTCGATCATGCGAACCTTGAGATACACCTGCTGTGGAGCGGTAACGTCGATGGCGTTGATCACCTCGTCCGAACCGTACTGACCGGCGATCTCGAGAACGCGTTCCAGTGTAACAGCATCGGGAACCGTTCCGGACAGCCGCAACCGTCCATTGACCGACTCTACCCGGACATTGCCGCCCGACGAGACCCTGCGGAGCACAGAAGTGAGATCGCCGGTGTCAACCGTGACCTCAAGATCGACAAGACCTACCAAGGAATCTTCACCAGCAAAGACTTGCAGGTTTGTCTGCCCGAGGCTCTGCCCCAGGATGAAAAATGAACGCGGCGAGACAACGACTACGTCCGCGACCTCTGGATTTCCGATCACGACCTGTTCGATGTCTTCATCCGTCGTAAAAACCTGAGACTCGCCGACGATGATCTGTACCTTCTCGGCACGGCTTGTGCTCAGCGTGATCCCGACGCTGTCCTGCGCCGCGCCGGTCGTTGCAAGCAGGCACAGCAGGGTGAACGCCCAGGCGAGGAGGGGGAACATGGAATTAACCGGATGAGACAACACGGAGAATCCTGAGATTGGTTTCGATCACCGGGTGGCCCGGCTGCAACGATTGGGCTTGTGCCAGGCTGACCGAAGCTCGGCCATGCTCGCCCCTGAGGAGGTATGAGAAGCCGAGATTGTTGTGATAGGCAAAGGTTTCGCCGCCGATTCTGCGGCAACGGGCATAAGTCTGGTCCGCGAGATCGAAACGGTAGAGCCAGTCATATGATCCCGCGAGACCCAGGCACGCCTCCATGTTCTGGGGCGAGGCCTTCAGTGCCATGTCGAAATACCGGGCGGCATAGCCGAAGTTGCCAGATTCATAGCTGGTTTTCGCCGTCGAGAACTCGGTGCCTGCAGCAACGCTCGGAACATTGGTGGGAATCGTGGCCTTGCGCGGTGCTGCCGCGTTGTCCTGGCTGCAGCCGGACAACAGGGCGATTCCGATCATCAGGATGAGCATCCGACTGCGCGAGGCGGAGTGCTGACCACGCCGCCAGGGTCTTCGTGCCATGTAAGACCTGCCCCACTTTTTTCGGAGGCGTGCTTCGCATGCTGCCCCCCTCGTGTCCAGCCCGGTTCTGGCGCTCTCAACGAGCAGTTGCCGGTGAGCCAGGTGATTCGGTCCCCCAAGCACAGCGCCGAGTTGCAGGATCGCCCTTCAACCACAGGCGGTGAACAGGTCCGGCTTTCGCATCTTCGTTGCGTGACCGTTGAAAAATCGGATTAAAATCGTCCCGCGCATCTTCAAGATGATGCCTCTGCCGCGGATGAGCACGAGCGCAGTCACTCGCGCCGAAGGGGTAGACACAACTTCAAGTTTATCCTAGACGAGTTGCTGACGCCGCACCCTGCGCGTCACGGTTGTCCGAATCACATACCGAGCGTCGGCGCCGGTCGCTTCAGCAACTTCTATGCCAGGAAACCCGATGAAGAATCGCATTTCTCGTCTCGTTAAGAATGAGTCCGGCGCCACCGCCATCGAATATGGCATGATCGCCGGCCTAATCTCAGTTGTCATTATCACCATTTTGGTGACGATAGGTCAGGATCTTGGGACCGCGTTCCAGTCTATTTCCGATGGATTGAAGGAAATTCCCGGTACTGAGTGACAAACCGATAGAGACCGTCGGCGGGTAAATCCCGCCGATGGCCTTGGCTTTGAAGGGCTGTCGATACGTGATGAGTTGTGCGACCACTTTGGCGCTTCTTTCCTATCCGTTGCTCATGATTCACGCGGGCATCGGTGATATCAGGACAATGCAGATCCCGAACAACCTTGTCCTGCTGCTGTTTGCTGGATACGCCGCGGCTGCATTGATGCTCCCCTTGAGTCCGGTCGACGTCGCATTGTCCGCCACGGCCGCAGCCGTCGTGTTTGCGCTGGGCCTGGTTGCCTTCTCCTTCCGTTGGATGGGCGGCGGCGACGTGAAGCTGCTGACCGTCGCGGCGCTGTGGCTCGGCGCAGGGAACGTCGTCCCGTTCATCCTCTACACGTCAATCTTTGGCGCGGTGCTGACAATGCTCATCCTTCTGTTCCGCGCGGTGCGGTTGCCAGCAGCGATGGAGGCGCGGGATTGGATTTTGCGGCTCCACCAACGCGATGCCGGAGTTCCCTATGGTATGGCAATCGCGGCGGCGGGCATCCTCGCCTATTCGAAAACCCCTTGGGTGGTCGCTCAGTTCTGAGCCGGGGTGCATTCGGCCTTCGCGCAAATGAACGAACGTTGCCCTGGGGGAGAAGGAAGCGGACATGCTGCGCATAGCGATCTTCGCACTGGCACTGATGAGCGGCGGAGCTGCCGCGTGGCTCTCGACCGGCTCCGATCCCGTCAGCGCCGAAGCCGCGTTTGCCGCCCCCGCGCCTGTGGACCATGTTTTGGTGGCGGCGGCCGACCTCGCCCCCGGCACAAGGATCGACGCTGCCGCGCTGCGCTGGCAGCCTTGGCCACAGGATGGGCTGACCGAGAGCTACGTCACCCAGGCCACGAAACCCGACGCGCCTGATGCCTTTACCGGAATGACCGTCCGCAGCCCGATCATGAGCGGTGAACCTGTCCATCCGGGAAAACTCGCCGCTGACGATGGGGGGCTTCTGTCCGTCATGCTGTCGCAGGGAAAGCGGGCCGTCGCGGTCAGGATCAGCGCCGATACGACCGCAGGCGGCTTCATCCTTCCGAATGATAGCGTCGATGTGCTCCACACGAGGCTGCGTCAGGGAACAGACGGGCAAGCCGATGCGAGCAGCCGCGCGATCCTGCGCAAGATCAGGGTGCTCGCGATTGACCAGACGGTCGACGCGGACACCGGCTCAGTCGTGGGCAAGACGGCGACGCTCGAGCTGAGCCCCCAGGAGGCGGAAACCATCGTCGCAGCCGAGGCCGACGGTGCGATCACGCTGGCCCTGCGCGCGGCCAGCGATATCGATGAGCCCGAGCCGGAGCGCGCGCCCGAGCCCGACCCCGAGCCAGCGGACGAAGTGCTGGTCCAACAGCCTGCTTTCAAGTCAGTCCGCGTCTTCCGCGGTACTCAGCAGGAGATTGTCGAGCTAGGCAGATGATGAAAGCACAAGCCCGGCGCAGGCAAGTCAGCCTTCCTAGAAATGCGCGTCCTCGCGCAGCCGAGCCGCGCGAGGACGGAGCGGCCCAGAGCTTGATCGCAGCAAGATCGCACCCTGAAGCAGCTACGGACCTGCCTTTGGGGCGGGTTCCCTACATCACCGCCCGAGCCTTCTGCGAGACGCCGGCGCTCGTTTCGACCATCACCCAGGCGGCCGCGGATCGGCGGTTGTCGCGCGCCGATGTGACATCCAGCTTCGGAGGCCTGAAGGGCGCCCTGCAGTTCTTCGCGGCGCAGCCGACGCCCGATCTTCTGATGATCGAGACCGGCGTTCGGCGGGAAGACCTCTTTTCGGAACTGGACGCCCTTGCCGAGGTCTGCGACGTCAAGACCAGGGTCGTCCTCGTTGGCGCCATCAATGACATCTCGTTCTATCGCCAGCTCGTGGACCGGGGGATTTCCGAGTATCTAGTCGCCCCCACCGACACGCCGCGCCTGATCAACGTCATTTCTCATCTTTTTCCACCGAATGCCGCGACACGGCAAGGAAAGGTGCTGGCGTTCATTGGCGCGAAGGGAGGGACCGGCTCGTCAACAGTGGCGCAGAACACAGCCTGGTCGCTCTCTCGGCAGGGGACGAAAGTCCTCCTTGCGGATCTCGACCTGCAGTTCGGTACGGCGGCACTGAACTACAACATCGATGCGCAGCTGGGCTTCACCGAACAGTTTGTCGAGGGCGAAACGCTGGACGACGCATTCTTCGAGAGGGTCGCTTTCAAGTACGGCCCGCATCTCAGCGTTCTTGCCGGAGCAACCGCCTCGCGCGACGTCGTCACACCTCCGCTGGAGCTTTTGGATCAGGTTCTCGAGCGAGCGCGGGCCATATTTCCTCTCGTCGTGCTTGACCTGCCGCATCAATGGTCGCCTTGGGTGCGTCAGGCGCTCCTCTCGGCCGATGAGGTGATCGTCACGGCCGAGCCAGACCTCGCTAATCTCAGGAACGGAAGGATGATGTTTGATCTTCTGAATGAGGCGCGGCCAAACGACGCCGACCCCCGGCTTGTTCTCAACCGGATCGGAATGCCCAGGCGGGCGGAGATCAAGCCCGATGCGTTCGCAACGGCGCTTCAAAGGCAGGTCAGCGTGAAGCTGAGGTTCGAGCCGCGGGCTTTCAGTACGGCTGCAATTGGCGGGCGGATGCTCGCCGAGGTTTCCGGGAAAGCCGGCAGGCCGTTCATGCAACTGGCGCAGGAGTTGAGCGGCATGGCGGCGACATCGAAGTCACGGCGATTTCCCCTCTGGAGTCGCGGGCAGCCGCGCCTTCGAGCGACTTGAGAAGGAAGGTCAAGGGTGTTTGGCAAGAGAGACGGCCTCGCGTCCCCGAAACCCGCACACGCGGAGCATGCGGCCGCGGTGCCGCATCTTTCCCTCGTTCCTCTGCCGGAGCCGGTGGCAGTCAAGGAAAACCGCAAGCCCGCACCGCAACGGGCTGCCATCTACTATGACCTCAAGAAGGAGATCTTCGACGCCCTTCTGGAAGCTATCGACGTCACGCAACTGTCAATGATGGAGCTTGCGGCCGCGCGGCAGGAAATCCGCAGCATTGCCACCGAAATCCTGGCTGCGAAGAAGGCCGTCGTCTCTGCCGCCGTGCAGGACGAAATGGTCGAGGAGATCTGCAACGACGTGCTGGGCTACGGCCCGCTGGAACCTCTGCTGGCCAGGGACGACATTGCCGACATCATGGTGAATGGCAGTGATCCGATCTATATCGAGGTCGGTGGCCGAACAATCCAGACTGACATCCACTTCCGCGACAACGCCCAGTTGCTCAACGTGTGTCAGCGCATCGTCAGCCAGGTCGGTCGTCGTGTCGATGAATCGAGCCCGATGTGCGACGCGCGCCTGCCCGATGGCAGCCGGGTGAACGTCATCGTGCCGCCGCTTGCGCTCAACGGGCCCACGCTGACGATCCGCCGGTTCAAAAAGGACAAGCTGCGCCTCGACCAACTGGTGCAATTCGGCTCGATCACTGCGGAAGGCGCGGAGTTGCTGAAGATCATCAGCCGAGTCCGTTGCAACGTTCTGATCTCGGGCGGCACGGGATCCGGCAAGACCACGCTGCTCAATTGCCTAACCGGCTTCATCGACGCCGAGGAGCGGATCATCACCTGCGAGGATTCGGCCGAGCTGCAGCTTCAGCAGCCGCATGTGGTACGCCTGGAAACCCGCCCCCCGAACATCGAGGGACTGGGTGAGATTACGATGCGCCACCTTGTGAAGAACTGCCTTCGCATGCGGCCCGAGCGCATCATCGTGGGCGAGGTCCGCGGCCCTGAGGCCTTCGATCTGCTGCAGGCGATGAACACGGGCCATGACGGCTCCATGGGCACCCTCCATGCCAACACGCCGCGCGAGGCGCTCTCACGGCTTGAATCCATGATTACGATGGGCGGCTTCACGCTACCCACAAAGACCATCCGCGAGATGGCGATATCGTCGATCGACATCATCGTGCAGGCGGCGCGGCTGCGAGATGGCTCGCGACGGATCACGCATATTACCGAGGTCATCGGCCTCGAAGGCGAGGTTCCCATCCTCCAGGACCTCATGGTCTATGAGATCAACGGCGAGGACGACAAGGGCAACATCATTGGCCGCCATCGTTCAACTGGGGTCGTCCGCCCCTATTTCTGGGATCGGGCGCGATATTACGGCGAGGAGAAACGTCTCGCTGCCGCACTGGGAGCTGCGCAGCAGAGTGCCTTCTGATTAACCCTCATTGCCGGAAGCGCGATGTCATCTGCAATCCACTCGATCCTGATCTTTCTGCTCGCGACGCTGTGCGCAGGAAGCTTGCTTTACGCCCTCCTCGAGCCGCGCATCAAACATGCAACGCGGGTGAAAAGTCGTCTGCGGCTTGCTGCCGGCGGAGCTTCGCATGCGGCGAGGAACGCGGGCGTTGCTGCGAAGCCCCGCAAGCGGTCGGTCGAGGACACGCTCAAGCAGATCAAGGAGAAGCAGAAGGAGAAGGAGAAAGGCAGGCGCAGCTCTAGCCCGTCGCTCACCGGGAGGCTGCGACAAAGCGGGCTCGAATGGGGCATGCGCACCTATCTGGGCGTCTGCATCGCCGTCGGAGTGACAGCTCAAATGTTAATGGCTTTCGCGATGGGCCTCAACTCCCTCGCGGCACTAGTTCCGAGCATGATCGCCGGGGTGCTGCTCCCGCACCTCTATCTCAACCACAAGCGGAACAAGCGACTTGTCGCCTTTCGGGGTGAGCTTCCCAACGCAGTTGACGTTATCGTGCGTGGCGTCAGATCCGGCCTGCCGCTGGGCGACTGCCTGAGGGTGATCGCCGCCGAGGGTCAGGAGCCGGTACGCAGCGAGTTCAAGGGGATCGTCGACGACCAGACGCTTGGCGTTCCTGTTCAAGACGCTCTGATGCGCCTCGCCGAGCGCGTGCCCATACCAGAGACGAGCTTTCTCGCCACAGTCGTCGCCATTCAGAGTCAGTCTGGGGGCAATCTGACAGAGGCTCTGGCGAACCTCTCATCCGTGCTGCGCGAGCGCAAGAAGATCCGAGAAAAGATCAAGGCATTTAGCTCCGAGGCGAAGGCATCGGCCGGGATCATTGGCGCCTTGCCACCGGCAGTGGCCGGGATTCTTTATCTGACCAGCCCTCAATATATCTCGCTCCTGTTCACGACCACATTGGGCCAGGTGGTCCTTGCAGGCTGTGCAATCTGGATGTCGATCGGTGTTCTAATCATGCGATCCATGATCAACTTCGACTTCTGAGTGAGGGCGAGAGATGTACGAAGCCTTGCAAGAATACCGCGGAGTCTTTCTGATGCTCGCGACTGGTCTTGCGGTGTTCTTGGCGGCGATCGGCCTGGCGTGGCCCTACCTGTTTCTGGACGTCCGCGGCTCGCGGATTCGCCAGTTGAGCAATGCATGGCAGGCGAGCCGGCTCGGCGGTGCGCGTCTTCCGCCCAATAGACCGAAGCATTCTCTGCTCGCCAACGAGCCGCGGGAGATATACGCGGCCATTGTCCGACGCCTGAATCTCTCGCATCAGCTCGAGGATGGGGCAGCACAGCGTCTGCTGCAGATGGCGGGCTTCAGGGGGCGCGCGCCCGTCATCACCTTCCTTGCCATGCGCGTCCTTATGCCGCTAGTCATGCTCGGCTTGAGCGCTTTCTACATCTTTGTCGTGATCAAACCCAACATTAACGCTCTGCTCATGTGTTCTATATCGCTGGCCTGCGCGGCATCGGGATACTACCTGCCGGTGCTTTACCTGAAGAACCGGATCACTAAGCGGCAGAAATCGATTTTTCGGGCATGGCCCAATGCCCTCGATCTTTTGATGATCTGCGTAGAGTCCGGCATGAGCATTGAACACGCATTCCGCAAGGTGGGTGACGAGATCAGCAGCCAGTCCAAGGAACTGGCGGAGGAACTCGCGTTGACGACGGCAGAGCTATCGTTCCTGCCCGACCGCCGCATTGCATATGAGAACCTTGGACGCCGAACCGATCTTGAAAGCGTCAAATCAGTCGTCAGCGGCCTGATGCAATCCGAACAATACGGCACCTCCCTGGGAAGCGTTCTCCGCGTGCTGGCCCAGGAAAATCGGAGCACGCGGATGAGCCTGGCCGAAAAGAAGGCCGCTGCCCTTGCGCCCAAGTTGACGGTGCCGATGATTCTGTTTTTTCTCCCCATTCTCTTTGCTGTCATCATCACACCCGCAGTAATCCAGATCCTGAACGAATGATCGCGGAGAAGGGCAGAATCATGAGATATGCGAGACTGATGAGCCTTCGTCGCCCATCTGAGGCCTTCTACGACCGCAGCGGCGCCACAGCAATCATCGTGGCCCTAGCAATGCCGGTGGTTGCGGCAGGCATGGGTCTCGGTGCCGAGGCCGGATACCATCTCCTCCTGCAGCGGAACATGCAGCAGGCGGCCGATATGGCCGCCCATGCCGGCGCCATTCGACTCCGGGCCGGAGACGGAGAGATGAGAGTGCGGGCAGCCGCTCAAGACGCGGCAATCCAGTCAGGATTCCCGCCTGAGGGAGGAAACCTCTTCGTAAATACGCCGCCCGTCAGCGGCGCATATCAAGGCAGCGCCAGTAGCGTCGAGGTTCAGCTCACCAAGTCGCAGCCTCGGTACTTCTCGGCGATCTTTGTCGATGAGCCTGTGGCCATCAGCGCCCGCGCGGTGGCCAACGTGGAACGGTCCACGTCCCGCGCCTGCGTTCTCGCACTGGCACCAACCGCATCGCGGGCGATCACCGTAACCGGATCCACCGACGTCTCGATTCAGAATTGCGATGTCGTAACGAACTCGAATGCCAAAGACGCCTTCTACATGCACGGCAACGGAAAGCTTACCGCCGGCTGTGTCAGATCCGTCGGCGGTGCGCAGATCGAGAAAACTACAAATCTCGTTATGCGCTGCGACGCGGCCGAAGAGATGGTTCCGCTCGTCCGCGATCCCTACGCCGATATTCCCGAGCCTGCCATCGAGCAGCCTTGCGATGAAGTGGGCAAGAACCAGAGGCAGTTCGAGGCTGACTTTCCCCATTCTAGCGGAGTGAGGTCAATGCGTATCTGCGGCGGTCTCGACATCAAGAACCATGCGAGCTTTGCGCCGGGGCTTTACATCATCGACGAGGGCGAACTGAGCCTGAACGCGAACGCCGATGTGGCGCTTGATGAAGCTTCCTTGGAGGGCCCTGGCGTCACCTTCTACCTGGCCAATGGTGCAACGCTCAGCCTCAGCGGCAATGGTGATTTCAACATACAGGCGCCAACCGCCGGCCCCTACGCAGGCATCTTGTTCTTCGGCAGCCGAAGCGCGAGCGGCCTTACTCACGAGGTCCTTGGTAACTCTCGATCGACTACCCAAGGCGCGATCTATTTCCCCAGCTCCGGAGTACGCTTCCTGGGCAACTCTAGAATAACCAACGGATGCACACAGATCATCAGCCACACTGTTGAATTTACCGGAAACTCCACATTGCGGTCGAACTGCGAGACCAACAACGTTCGAGAGATAGAAACTAAGGTCTTGGTCAGGCTGGTCGAGTAGCCGTCGCCGTCTCTGCACCGCCTCCATTCCCCGATCTGTCCACCTCTTTCTGTGCTATGTTGAAAGGAAGGATTTGAGTTGGATGCGGCGCTGAATCGTGGCCATGGCGTTGCCGCCGCGGTCGTTGGTGACCTGTCACTGAATTTTTCCTCCACCTGGAGTGAGAGTCCGGGCTTGATTGAAGGACGGACAGATGAAGCGGAAGCGGTTCACGGAAGATCAGATGACCTGCCCTCCAAGCGTCCCTCGATCATGATGGCGTCGGCGAGTTCAAGGCCAGAAGCGACAACCGCGTCACCAGCGATGCTATTCTTCTTTCCGGCTGGCGATCCAGCTCATGCTGTCCACCGCCGCCGGCGCGCGCCGTGCTGGACGACCTGGGATCGTGAGGACCTCGAGCGGCGCCGGATCAACCTGCGGCTCCCCGACAGCCGCACCCGCAAGGGTCGCGCCGTCGTGCCGATCAACGACACCATGCTGGAGGCGCTGAAGGAAGCGCGGCGCGCGGCCCTCAGCGACCATGTGATCGAGTGGTCAGGCGAGCCGGTGAAGTCGATCAGGACCGGGTTCAAGGCGGCGGTGAAGCGCGCGTGGCGCAAGGACGTAGGCCAGCACACGCTGCGGCACACGGCGGCGGTTCACATGGTCGAGGCCGCCGTGCCGTTCGACGAGGTGGCGCAGTTCCTCGGCCATTCCAACCCGTCAATCACCTTCAAGGTCTATGGCCGGTTCAGCCCGTCGCACCTGCGGCGCGCGGCGTCGGCGCTGGAGTTCGGCGCCGCGGCCGGGCTCGTTAGGTTCGATGAACCGTTGCGCGGTTAGTGAGGATGTGCTTTTTTCCAGTGGGGCTTGGTGGGTGATGAGGGATTTGAACCCCCGACATCTTCGATGTGAACGAAGCGCTCTACCGCTGAGCTAATCACCCGGTGGAGGGCTAGATAGCGGCAGCTGCCGTCGCCCGCAAGGGGGGTCGGGCGGAGCCGTGGCGGCCCCGCCCCGCCCTTTCGTCAGTGCGCCGTCTGGCCGAAGCCGGGATCGCGGTCGCGGCGGGCTTCCAGCCGTGCGGCTTCCGCGGCTTCCCACTCGGCCTCGTCCCATTCGACCGCCTCGGGCTGGCGGACGAGGGCGTGCTTCAGGACCTCGCGGACGTGGCTGACCGGGATGATCGTCAGCCCTTCCTTCACGTTGGCCGGGATGTCGGCCAGGTCCTTCTCGTTCTCCTCCGGGATCAGCACCGTGGTGATGCCGCCCCGCAGCGCCGCGAGCAGCTTCTCCTTCAGCCCGCCGATCGCCAGCACATTGCCGCGCAGCGTGACTTCGCCGGTCATGGCGATGTCCTTGCGGACCGGGATGCCGGTCATCACCGACACCACCGCCGTCACCATCGCGACGCCTGCCGACGGCCCGTCCTTCGGGGTCGCCCCCTCGGGCACGTGGACGTGGATGTCGCGCTTGTCGAACTCCGGCGGCTTCACCCCGATTTCCGGCCCGACCGAGCGCACGAAGGACGCGGCCGCGTCGATCGACTCCTTCATCACGTCGCCCAGCTTGCCAGTGGTTTTCATCCGGCCCTTGCCAGGCAGCCGCAGCGCCTCGATCTGCAGCAGATCTCCGCCCACCTGGGTCCAGGCGAGGCCGGTGACGACGCCCACCTGATCCTCCTTCTCGGCCAGGCCATAGCGGTGCCGGCGGACGCCCAGATACTCCTCGGCCTTCTCCGGCGTGACCTCCACGGTCTTGACCTTGCCCTTGAGGATCTCGGTCACGGCCTTCCGCGCGAGCTTGGCGATCTCTCGCTCCAGCGAGCGGACCCCGGCCTCCCGCGTGTAGTAGCGGATGACATGGGTCAGCGCCTCGTCGGTGATGCTGAACTCGCCCTTCTTGAGGCCGTTGGCCTTGATCTGCTTGGACAGCAGGTGCCCGCGCGCGATCTCGCGCTTCTCGTCCTCGGTGTAGCCGGCCAGAGGGATGATCTCCATCCGGTCGAGCAGGGGCCCGGGCATGTTGTAGCTGTTGGCCGTGGTGATGAACATCACGTCCGACAGGTCATACTCGACCTCCAGGTAGTGGTCGACGAAGGTCGAGTTCTGCTCGGGGTCCAGCACCTCCAGCATCGCCGAGGCCGGGTCGCCGCGGAAGTCCTGGCCCATCTTGTCGATCTCGTCGAGCAGGATGAGCGGGTTCGTGGTCTTCGCCTTCTTCAGCGCCTGGATGATCTTGCCGGGCATCGAGCCGATGTAGGTCCGCCGGTGGCCGCGGATCTCGCTCTCGTCGCGCACCCCGCCGAGCGAGATGCGGATGAACTCGCGACCCGTCGCCCGCGCGACCGAACGGCCGAGCGAGGTCTTGCCGACGCCCGGAGGGCCGACGAGGCACAGGATCGGCCCCTTCAGCTTGGCCGAGCGGTTCTGCACCGCCAGATACTCGACGATCCGTTCCTTGACCTTCTCGAGGCCGTAGTGATCGGCGTCGAGGATCGACTCGGCGCGGCCGAGATCCTTGCGGGTGCGCGACTTCACGCCCCAGGGCAGCGACAGCAGCCAGTCGAGGTAGTTGCGGCTGACCGTGGCCTCGGCCGACATCGGCGACATCGACTTCAGCTTCTTCAGCTCGGCATTGGCCTTCTCGCGAGCCTCCTTGCTGAACTTGGTCTTCTCGATCTTCTCCTCGAGCTCGGCGATCTCGTTCTGGCCTTCCTCGCCATCACCCAGCTCGCGCTGGATCGCCTTCATCTGCTCGTTGAGGTAGTACTCGCGCTGCGTCTTCTCCATCTGGGTCTTGATGCGCGACTTGATCTTCTTCTCGACCTGCAGGACCGACATCTCGCCCTGCATCAGGCCGAAGACCTTCTCCAGCCGCTCGGCGACGTTCAGCGTCTCCAGCAGATCCTGCTTCTTGGCGAGGTCGATCCCCAGATGGCCCGACACCAGGTCGGCCAGCCGTTGCGGCTCCTCGGCCTCGGCGACCGCGGCCACGACTTCCTCGGGGATGTTCTTGCGGACCTTGACGTAGCGCTCGAACTCCTCGGAGACGGCGCGCACCAGGGCGGTCGCCGTGTCGGCATCGCCCTCGGTCTCTTCCTCGACGCGGGCAGTGGCCTCGAAATAGGGCTCGGAGCTGGTGAACGCCTCGATGCGCACCCGCTCGCGCCCCTCGACCAGGACCTTCACGGTCCCGTCGGGCAGCTTCAGCAGTTGCAGCACATTCGCCAACACGCCGGTGCGATAGACGCCCTCGGCGTCAGGCTCATCGACGCCCGCATCCTTCTGCGCCGCGAGGAGGATCGGCCGGTCGAGCTGCATCACAGCCTCGAGCGCCCGGACGGATTTCTCGCGCCCCACGAAGAGCGGCACGATCATATGGGGAAACACCACGATGTCGCGCAGCGGCAGGACCGGATAGGTCTCGGCCGCGGGGATCGGGGTGGTGTGGTCAAGGGTCATCTGCGATCCTTCCTTGCCGGGCGAGGCCCCGTTATGGCAGCCCCGGACGTCCCGCTTTGGTCCGAGAGTTAGGTGCCCGCCGCCCCGGCTTCAATGGCGGAGCCGCGAATGTTCCGCAATTGTTCGGATTTTGGCCGGGCGGCCGCAAGCCGGGTCCGACGGCACATGGGAAGCGCCGCCCCGGACCCAAAGCCCCGCCCCTCCACGGGACCTTGTCCGCGGCGCGCCCTGCCGCCATAAACCTCGGCGGCGGGGGTGGTTAGCTCAGCTGGTAGAGCGTCTCGTTTACACCGAGGATGTCGGGGGTTCGAGCCCCTCACCACCCACCATTCGCATGTAGAGCAAGCACTTAGACGCTGACTTCGCCCGGTGCGCCGCAACAGGGTGACACATGCGTCTTGCTGCCTACCTCGGCACCTCCCGGCACGGGGTGTTCTACTTCCGCTGGCCGCTGCCTCCGGCGCCGCATCCCTCCCGCCGCCGCAGCGATGTCCGGTGTCGCTCGATGCCCGAGAGCCGTTGGCCGAGGCGCGGCAATGGAGGAGCTTGCGAGCTCGAGCACGGCAGGCAAAGGCGCAGCCGAACGAGGCCAGTGGGCCAGCCGGCAGCTCGGCCTGGCATGATTCCGGGAGCGCCCCTAGGCAAACCTCCGGACACCGCAGAGCGCGGCCGGACCTGAAATTGCTCTCCGGCTTCAGGCCGCCTCGGTGATCTTCCAGTCGAGGCCCGCAAACCCCTCGCGGAAGGCGAAGATCACCAGGTGCTTGTCAACCACATAGCGCGTCTCGATCAGCCCCTTGGCGTCCTCCGCCTCGACCCGCGCGACGAAGGCGCCGTCTTCGGCCTCGAGCCGGACGCTGCCCGCCTGCACCGCGAAATCGGCCGAGCGCTCGTCCGAGCGGACCTCGATCTTGTGCGCGAAATGCTTGGCAAGCTGTTGAACATACTTGGATGCATTTGGCGTCGGGTAGCGGGCGATGGAGATCATGGAGGCCTCGGATGCGGGTGGATCGAGCGAACCTAAACCCAGGACGTGCGCTCTTCAACAACTCCAAGCGAAACAGAGACAATACGGGCCACGCCGCGGTAGCGAAGCAAGGAGGCCGCGACCCTCGGCCCTCGCAGGCACGCACCACCCCTTGACCGACTCCCCAAGGCTGCGTCACGACTTCGTCATGCGGGGCGGCTAGACCCCGCCGCACCCAACTGCGGAGATCCCCGGATGCTGCGAACCCACGGAACGGCCACGTTTGTCCTCGCCGGCCTGCTGACCTCGACCGCCCTGCCTGCCCTCGCGCAAGAGGACCTGGCCGCGATCGAGGCAGCGGCGAAGGAGGAGGGGATGCTGACCACCATCGCCCTGCCCCATGACTGGTGCAACTACGGCGAGGTGATCTCGGCCTTCAAGGCGAAGTATCCCGAGATCGAGGTCAACGAACTCAGCCCCGATGCGGGCTCGGCCGACGAGCTGGAGGCGGTGCGCGCCAACAAGGGCAACACCGGCCCGCAGGCGCCGGATGTGCTGGACGTGGGCTTCGCCTTCGGCCCGCAGGCCAAGGCCGAGGGGCTGACGCAGCCCTACAAGGTCTCGACCTGGGACACGATCCCCGAGGCGATCAAGGACCCCGAGGGGCATTTCTACGCCGACTACTACGGCGTCATGGCCTTTGGCGTGAACACCGACCTGGTCGAGACGGTGCCGCAGAACTGGGCCGACCTGCTCGCCCCGGAACACCGCAACGCCTTCGCGCTGACGGGCGACCCGCGCGCCTCGAACCAGGCGATGCTGGGGGTGATGGCGGCGGGCCTCTCGCGCGGGGCCGAGCCGGGCGAGGACAGCGGAGTGAAGGGGCTCGAGTTCTTCGCCGAGCTGAACCAGGCCGGCAACTTCGTCCCCGTCATCGCCAAGGCCGGTACGCTCGCGCAGGGCGCGACGCCGATCATCGCCGGCTGGGACTACAACCTGCTGAACTGGCGCGACCAGCTCGACGGCAACCCGCCGGTGGAGGTCGTGATCCCCTCGGATGGCGTGCTGGCGGGCGTCTATGTGCAGGCGATCAGCGCCCATGCGCCGCATCCGAACGCGGCGAAGCTGTGGATGGAGCATCTGTATTCGGACGAGGGCCAGCTGCTCTGGCTCAAGGGCTACTGCCACCCGGCACGCTTCGACGATCTCGTGGCGCGCGGGGCCGTGCCGCAGGAGATGCTGGACCGCCTGCCCTCGGCCGAGCTTTACGCCAAGGCCGTCTTCCCGAGCCTCGAGGCCGAGCAGGCCAACAAGGCCCTGGTCACGAGGGACTGGGACTCGGTCGTCGGCGCTGCCGTGACCGAGTGACGGCCTGAAGAACCTGGCCGCGCCCCAGCCGGGCGCGGCCATCGGCAGGCCCGCCCCGATGACGATCACCGCAGCCACCCCTGCCCCGGTTCCCGCGCCGCCCGCGCGGCGGTTGCATGTCGGCGGCACGCTGGCCGCCTGGATCGGCGTCGCGCCCTTCATCGCCTTTGCGCTTCTCTTCCTGCTGCTGCCGACGCTCACCGTCGTCATCGGCGCCTTCCGGGCGCCGGGCGGGGGCTTCACGCTCGAGCATGTCGCGGGCCTGTCGCAGCCGCGCATCGTGTCGGCCTTCTGGATTTCGATCCGCCTCAGCCTCGCCACCGCCGCGCTCGGCTGCCTGATCGGCTTCATCGTCGCCGCCGCCGTGACGCGCGGCGGACTGCCCGAGGGGCTCCGCTCCGGCGTCATGACCTTCTCGGGCGTCGCCGCCAACTTCGCGGGCGTGCCGCTGGCCTTCGCCTTCATCGCCACGCTGGGACGCCTCGGCTTCATGACGGTGCTGCTGCGCGAGTGGTTCGGCTTCAACCTCTACGCCACCGGCTTCAACCTCATCAGCTTCTGGGGGCTGGTGCTGACCTATCTCTACTTCCAGATTCCGCTGATGGTGCTGGTCATCACCCCGGCGCTCGACGGCCTCAAGCGCGAGTGGCGAGAGGCGGCCGAGGTGCTGGGCGCGAGCCGGTTGCAGTATTTCCGCATGATCGCCATGCCGATCCTGTGGCCGGCGGTGCTGGGCACCTTTGCACTGCTCTTCGCCAACGCCTTCGGCGCGGTGGCGACGGCGATGGCGCTGACGGGCTCCTCGCTCTCCATCGCGCCGATCCTGCTCTTCGCGCAGATCAGGGGCGACGTGCTTCAGGACCCGGCGCTCGGCTATGCCATCGCCTTCGGGATGATCGTGCTGACGGCGGTGGCGAACCTGATCTCGATCCTGCTGCGCGGCCGCGCCGAGCGGTGGTTGAAATGAGGCTCTGGTCCTGGCTCGGCTTCGCCCTCGGCGCCGTCTTCATGGTGCTGCCGCTGGTCGGCATGTTCGAGTTCAGCCTCCGCGCCCGGCGCGGCGAATACAGCCTCGATGCCTACCGCTCGGTGCTCGGCGATCCGCAGTTCCAGGCGACCTTCGCCTATTCGGTCGTGGTCGCCATCGTGACCATCATTGCAGGCGTCCTGCTGGTCGTCCCGACCGCCTACTGGGTCCGCCTGCGCCTGTCGCGGCTGCGCCCGGTGATGGAGTTCGTGACGCTTCTGCCGCTGGTGATCCCGCCCATCGTGATCGCCTTCGGCTACCTGCGGCAGTTCAACACCAGCTCCTTCCTGCCGCTGACCGGCAGCGCGCGCGGCACGGATTTCCTGCTGGTCATGGGCTATGTCACGCTGTCCCTGCCCTACATGTATCGCGCCGTGGACACCGGTCTCAGGACGCTCGACGTGGCCACGCTGACCGAGGCGTCGCAGTCGCTGGGCGCAAGCTGGGTCACGATCCTGAGCCGCGTCATCCTGCCGAACCTCTGGCCCGCAGTGCTGTCCGGCGCGTTCCTGAGCTTCGCCATCGTCATCGGCGAATACGTCTTCGCGGCGCTGCTCGACCGCCCGGCCTTCGGGCCCTACATGGTCTGGGTCGGCGGCAACCGCGCCTATGAGCCCGCGGCGCTGGCAGTCATCGCCTTCGGCGTCACCTGGGCCTGCATGGGCCTGCTGACCCTCACCGGCCGGCTGGCCGCGCATCACAGGGCCGCCCGCCGATGAGCTTCCTGACGCTTGAGAACCTGAAGAAGAGCTTCGGCCAGACGCAGGTGGTCCACGACTTCTCGTTGGCGGTCGGGAAGGGCGAGTTCGTCTCGCTGCTCGGCCCCTCCGGCTGCGGCAAGACCACGGTGCTGCGGATGATCGCGGGGTTCGAGACCACCTCGGCCGGGCGCATCCGGATCGACGGGCAGGACGTGACCGCGCTGCCGCCCGCGCGGCGGCAGATCGGCATGGTGTTCCAGGCCTATGCGCTGTTCCCGAACCTGACGGCGGCCGGCAATGTCGGCTTCGGCCTGCGCGTCGCCGGCGTGCCGCGGCGCGAGCGCGCGGCGCGGGTGGCCGAGATGCTGGCCCTGATCGGCCTGCCCGACCTCGGCGACCGCTACCCGTTCCAGCTCTCGGGCGGCCAGCAGCAGCGCGTGGCGCTGGCCCGCGCCCTCGCGCCGCGCCCGCGCGTCCTGCTGCTGGACGAGCCGCTCTCCGCGCTCGACGCCAAGATCCGCGTCAGCCTGCGGGCCGAGATTCGGGAGCTTCAGCGCACCCTGGGCATCACCACGATTTTCGTGACCCATGACCAGGAGGAGGCGCTGTCGATGTCCGACCGCGTCGTGGTCATGCATCAGGGCCGCGCCGCGCAGGTCGGCACCCCGGCCGAGATCTACGACAGCCCCGCCAACGCCTTCGTCGCCGGCTTCGTCGGCCAGCTGAACCGCCTGCCCGCCCGCGTCGTGGATGCAGGCACCGGCCGGGTCGAACTGGCGGGCCACCCGCTGACCCTCGCCGCCACGCTGCCCGCCTCCGGCCAGGTGACGCTGGCGGCGCGCCCCGAGGCCTTCCGCCCCGCCCCCGCCGGCCTCCCCGTCGAGGTCGAGACGGTCGAGTTCCTCGGCGCGCTGCGCCGCGTCCATGCCCGCTTGCCGGACGGCAGCGCGCTCGTCTTCGACATGTTCAACAGTCCCGACGCCCCGGCCCCCCGCATGGGTGAGCGCCTGACGCTGGCCGTCGATCCCTCGGCCTGGATCGTCGAGGCCGCCTGAGATCACCCGGCGCGGAGGGCTTCCAGCGTCTCGGCGAAGCGGTCGATCAGCGGCAGGCTGTGGCCGCGGCGGCGGACATAGGCCAGCGTCAGGCCGACATCGAGATCACTGACGGGCACGAAGCGCACCTCCTGCGGCGGGCGGAACCGCTGGCAGGAGTTGACGAGCGCCACCCCCGCCCCGGCGCTGACGAGGGCCAGCAGGTCGGCCTCGCGCCGGGTCTCGGCGGTGAGCCGGGGCGTGAAGCCCGCGCGCCGGAACGCCGCCTGCAGGTCGTCATAATATTGCGGGCTCTCGCGACGGCGGAAGCCGAGGAGGTCCTCGTCGGCGAGGTCCGCCAGACGGACCGCCTCGCGGCCGGCAAGGGGCGAGTTGACATTGACCGCCAGCATGACCGGATGCCGCGCGAGCGGCGTCGCCTCCAGCCCGGCGTCCGGGGCCGGGTTGTACATCAGCCCGGCGTCGAGCTGCTGCGCCTCGATCGCCTCCACCTGCTCGGCCCCGGAGAGCGCCGCGAGGACCAGCTGCGCGGCGGGATGATCCGCGCGGAAGCGGCGGATCGCGTCGGGGACGAGGCCCTGCCAGGCCGCGACCTCGATCACGCCGAGGCGCAGCACGCCCGCATGGCCCGCCGCCGCGGCCTTCGCCTCCAGCACCGCGTGGTCGAGCTGCTGCATGACCAGCCGCGCGCGCTCGAGGAACACCCGCCCCGCCTCGGTCAGCCGCACCCCGCGCGGCAGCCGCTCGAAGAGCGAGAGGCCCAACTCCGCCTCCAGCAGCCGCATCTGGCGGCTGAGCGCCGGCTGGGCGATCCGCAGCCGCTGCGACGCGCGGCCGAAATGCTCCAGCTCGGCGATGGCGATGAAATACTGGATCTGTCTGAGTTCCATGCCGCGCCATAGCAGTTTGCGATCAGAAGCCGAAGCGGTTTGGATTGGGAATCCTGCCGCGCAGCGCGTAGCCTCGCGCGAGACCTGCCGAGGGTGCCGCCATGTCCCTGCCCGCCTCCGCCTATGACGCCTTCAGCGCCACCGCCGCGCGGCGACCGGACCTGCCGTTCCTGATCGCGCCGGCCTCGGCCGCCCTGCCCTACGCGCCCGAGGGATTCCGCATCAGCTATGGCGAGGCCGTGGCGGAGATCGCACCGCTGGCCGATGCCTATGCCGCGCAGGGCTACGGCCGCGGCTCGCGCGTGGCGCTGCTGCTGGAAAACCGGCCGGTGTTCTTCTTCCACTGGCTGGCGCTGAACCGCATCGGAGCCTCCATCGTGCCGATCAACGGCGACATGCGGCCCGAGGAGCTGGCGCATCAGATGTCGATTGCCCGGCCCGATCTCGTCGTGGCCCTGCCCGAGCATGCGGCTCTGATCGACGGCGGCGTACCCGCCGACGTGCCGCGCAGCGCACCGGGGCAGCCGATCCCGCCCGCCCGCGCGCGCCGCGCACCGGCCGAAACGCGGAGCCATGACGACGAGTCCGCGCTGCTCTTCACCTCCGGCAGCACAGGGAAACCCAAGGGTTGCAGCCTCTCGAACCTCTATTTCGCCAACGTGGCCGACTGGTACACCAGCATGGGCGGCGAGGCGGCGATGGAGCGCGACCGTGAGATCGCGCTGACGCCGCTGCCGTTCTTCCACATGAACGCGCTCGGCTGCAACGGCGTCGGCATGATGACCATCGGCGGCGCGATCGTGCCGCTCGACCGCTTCTCGGCCCGGCGGTGGTGGGACGCGGTCGCCGACAGCGGCGCGACCGTGGTCCACAATCTCGGCGTCATCCCGGCGATCCTGCTGCAACTGCCGGTCAGCGAGGCCGAGAAGCGCCACAAGGCGCGGTTCAACTTCAGCCCCGGCGTGGACGCGCAGCACAAGATCGACTTCGAGGCGCGCTTCAAGCTGCCGATCGTCGAGGCCTGGGCCATGACAGAGACCGGCGGCACCGGCGTCACCGACACCGCGGGCCGCGACTACCCGGCGGGCGAGCGCTGCATCGGCGCGGCGCGCGAGGGGATGGAGTATCGCATCGTGGATGACGAGGGCCGCGACGTGCCAGTGGGGAACCCCGGTGAGCTTCTGGTCCGCGCCGCCGGGCCCGATCCTCGCTGGGGCTTCTTCTCGGGTTATCTGGGCGACCCGGAGGCGACCGAGGCGGCGTGGGAAGGGAGGTATTTCCACACCGGCGACGTGGTCCGGGTGGACGAACGCGGCCTCTTCTACTTCGTGGACCGCAAGAAGAGCATCATCCGCCGCTCGGGCGAGAACATCTCGGCGCTTGAGGTCGAGGCGGCGCTGAAGGCCGATCCGACCGTGCAGGCGGTCGCGGCCACGCCGGTGCCCGACCCGGTGCGCGGCGAGGAGGTGTTTGCCTTCGTCACGCTGCAGGGGGGCGGGGGCGACGAGGCGGCAGCGATGGCCCTGGTCGAGCGCGCGGCCGAGCGGCTCTCCTATCACAAGCTGCCGGGCTACGTGGCTTTCGTGGAGGCGATGCCGCTGAGTTCGACCCAGAAGCTGCTGCGCGGGCAGCTCAAGACGGACGCGCAGGCCGCGGTCGAGGCGGGCCGGGCGATCGACCTGCGCGACCGCAAGGCCGGCTTCCGCAGGGCCGGATAATGGCGCGGCGCGGCTATGACGGCGTGGTGCTCGCGGCGCCGGTCACGGTGCCCTATCAGCGCTATTCGACCGAGAGCACGGCGTGGTGGATCGGACGGGCGCTCGCTGGGCTGGCTGCCACCTCCGGCATCGCGCACCGCGATTTCGACGGCTTCATGCTGGCGAGCTTTTCGAGCGCGCCCGACAGCGCCATCGGCCTGACCCAGCATTTCGGCCTCTCGCCGCGGATGGTGGATTTCCTGCCGATGGGCGGCGCCGGCGGCGTGATGAGCCTGCGCCGCGCCGCCCGCGCCGTGCAGGCCGGCGATTGCGACGTGGTCGCCTGCGTCGCCGCCGACACCAACGGCCCGCAGAGCTTCCGCTACGGGCTGGAGAACTTCTCGCGCTTCTCGCAGGACGCGGTCTATCCCTACGGCGCCGGCGGCCCGAACGTCAGCTTCGCGCTGATCGCGCAGGCATACATGGCCGCGACCGGCGCCACGCGCGAGGATTTCGGCCGCATCGCCGTGGCCCAGCGGCAGAACGGGCTGCGGAACCCGCATGCGCTGATGAGGAAGCCGCTGAGCCTCGAGGACTACCTCGGCTCGCGCCCGATCGCGCCGCCGATCCACCTCTTCGACTGCGTCATGCCCTGCGCCGGGGCCGAGGCGTTCCTCGTCATGCGCGAGGAGACCGCGCGGGCGCAGGGCCTGCCCTTCGCCCGCCTCGCCGCCTCAATCGAGCGCCACAACGCCTTCCCCGAGGACCGCGTGATGCTGCGCGGCGGCTGGGCGCGGGATGTGGACGATCTCTGGGCCATGGCCGGGATGCGGCCCGCGGACATGGACCTCGTCCAGACCTATGACGATTATCCCTTCATCTCGATGATGCAGTTCGAGGACCTCGGCTTCTGCGCCAAGGGCGAGGCGGCGGCGTTCCTGCGCGACCGCGATCTGACGGTGACGGGCGACCTGCCGCACAACACGAATGGCGGCCAGCTTTCGGCGGGTCAGGCGGGCTGCGCGGGGGGGCATATCGGGCTGGTCGAGGCGTTGCGGCAGGTGACGGGCGCGGCCGGGCCGACGCAGGTGGAGGGCGCCCGTCGCGCCCTCGTCTCGGGCTTCGGCATGATCAACTTCGACCGCGGCCTCGGCTCGGGCGCCGTGGTGCTGGAGGGCGCGTGATGCAGGACCCGATCCGCAAGAACCCGCTGAAGAAGACCCGCACGGCGCTGCTGCCCCCCGCCGCCCGCAGCCGCAAGGCGCATCTGCTGATCCCGCCCGCCGGCCGGGGCGAGTTCGCCCTGCCCCGCTGCGCCGCCTGCGGCGCCTTCGCCTGGCCGGTGCCGGAGGCCTGCCCGGTGTGCCTCTCGCCCGACCTGCCGCTGACCGCCGCCCCGCGCGGCGGAGAAGTGATCTCGGCCACGACCGCCGAAGTGCCCGCCGATCTCTACTTCCGCGAGCGTGCGCCGTGGCGCGTGGGGCTCGTGGCGATGGATTGCGGGCCGCAGGCGCTCGTGCATCTGCATCCCGAGGCGGGGCAAGGCGACCGGGTGCGGCTGTCGCTGGTGCTGGACCGCGCCGGGCAGGCGGTGCTGCACGCGGCGCCGGAGGGGGAGAGGGACATGGCCAGCGACCCGCAATGGCAGGAGATGGCCGCCGATCCCCGCCGGCGCCGCGTCCTCATTACCGATGCGCGCCACGTGGCCGCGCTGCCTTTGGCGCAGGCGCTTCTGGCGGCGGGGGCGCGGCAGGTGTGGCTGGGCTTGGACGAGGCGTGGAAGCCGTTTGCCGGGGCCGATGCGATCCGCGCGCTCGAAGGCGCGGAACTGGTGCCGCTCGACCTGCGCTCCGACCGTTCGGTCGGCGATCTGGCGCGCGACCTCGGCGGGAAGGTCGAGATCCTGGTCAACACCGCCGACCTGCTGCGGCCCGGAATGGCTTTCGCGCCATCGGTCCCGGCGCAGACCCGCGAGATGATGGAGGTCGCCGCCTTCGGCCTCATGCGGCTGATGCGCGAGTTCGCGCCTGCGATGGCCAGCCGGGGCGCCGACGGCACGGCGCCCGCGGCCGCCTGGGTCAACGTTACGCCGGTCATAGCGCGCGTCCCCCATCCCCGCTTCACCGGCTACGGCACCGCCCATGCCGCGGCCCTCGCGCTCGCGCCCGCCTTGCGCCAGACGCTCGGCACCGGCGGCGTGCGGCTGATGACCGCCTTCACCGGCCCGACCGACACCGACTGGTTCGACGCCTTCCCGCACCCGAAGCTCACCGGCCGCGCCATCGCCACCGAGATCGTCGCGGCGCTGAAGGCCGGCCGCGAGGAACTCGTCATCGGCGATCTCGCCCGCGACTGGCTGAAGCGCCATGCCGAGAACCCCCGCGCGCTCGAGGCCGAGCTCGCCCGCGGCCAGTATTGAGAGGCGCATGATGTCCGCACTTCCGCTGCTCATGGATGCCCTCGGCGCCGGATCGGTCCGCGTGGTGGACCTGACCCAGACGCTGACCGAGGACTTCCCGACCATCGTGCTGCCGCCCGAATTCGCGCAATCCGCCACCGTGCGGATCGAGCGGTTGTCGCGCTACGACGCCGCCGGGCCCGCGTGGTACTGGAACAACCTGTCCTTCGGCGAGCATACCGGCACGCATTTCGACGCCCCGGCGCACTGGTTCACCGGCCGCGACCGGCCCCTCGGGACCGTGGACACGATGCCCGCGGCCGACATGATCGCGCCTGCCTGCGTGATCGACTGCACCGAAGGGACGGCGGTGGACGACGATTATCTGCTGACCCGCGAGGCCGTCGAGACGTGGGAGATGGAACATGGCCCAGTCCCCGCGCGGTCCTGGGTGCTGATGCGCACGGGCTGGTCACGGCGGCAGGGCGCGGCCTATGCCAACCTGCGCGAGGACGGCGCGCATACGCCGGGGCCGGATGCCGAGGTGATGGAGTGGCTGGTCCACGACCGCGGCATCCTCGGCTTCGGGACCGAGACCATCGGCACCGACGCGGGTCAGGGCAGCCACTTCTCGCCCCCCTTCCCCGCCCACCACTTCCTCCACGGCGCCGGGCGCTACGGGCTGCAATGCCTCACCGCGCTCGACCAGTTGCCCCCGACCGGCGCGGTCCTCGTGACCGCGCCCCTGAAGGTGCATGAGGGCTCGGGCAGTCCGCTGAGAGTGCTGGCGCTGGTTCCGGGAGCGGCGGCGGGCTGAACTGACGGGCGCGGCCCGGCCTGCTTGCCGCAGCCCCGGCCGGGCGTTACGCCGGAGGCGCGATCCCGGAGCCGAGGCCCCCATGCGAAACACCCGCGTCAACCCCGACCGCATCGCGGCCGATCTCGAGGCCCTCGCCCGGATCACCGACCCCGGCCGGCCTTGGACCCGCAGCGCGTTCTCGCCCCGCTTCGACGAGGGCCGCCGCTGGCTCACCGACGCCTTCACCCGCGCCGGGCTGGAGGTCGCGCTAGACCCCGGCGGCAACCTGATCGGCACCCGTTCGGGCAGCGACCCCGCCGCCGCAACGATCATGCTCGGCAGCCATTCCGACACGGTCCCCGACGGCGGCCGCTTCGACGGTCCCGCCGGCGTCATCGCCGCGCTCGAGGTGGCGCGGATGCTGGACGAGCGCGGCATCCGCCTGCGCCACGGCCTCGCCGTGGTCGATTTTCTGGCCGAGGAGGTCTCGCCCTTCGGCGTCTCCTGCATCGGCTCGCGCAGCATGGCGGGCCTGCTGCCCGAGGCCTGGCTGGAGTTGCAGCACGACGGCCGCAGCCTCGGGCAGGCAATGCGCGACGTCGGCGGCAACCCGGCGGCCATCGCGGCCCGCGGCGGGATCAAGGCCTTCCTCGAGCTGCATATCGAGCAGGGCACCGTGCTGGAGAGCAGCGGCACCGATGCGGGGCTCGTCACCACCGTCGCCGGGATCACCCGGATCGAGGTCGTGCTGACCGGCCGCCCCGATCACGCGGGCACCGTTCCGATGGGCGCGCGCGCCGATGCGCTCGTGGCCGCCGCCGCGCTCATCACCGACATCGACGCCGCGGCGACGGCCCGCGCCGCGCAGCGCCATTTCACGGCCACGGTGGGCGAGTTCTCGATCGAGCCAGGGGCGGCCAATGTGGTCCCCTCGCGCGCGCGGCTGCTGATCGACGCCCGTGCCGCCGAGCGCCCGGAGATGGAGGATTTCGCGGGATGGCTCGACGCCCGGCTTGCCGCCCTGCCCACCGGGATCATGGCCGAGACACGGCGGCTCTCGGACAACATGCCGACCGCCATGGATGCGGGTCTCGTGGCGGAACTCGAGGGCGCGGCCGACCGGATCGGCGCGAGCCGCCGCCGCATGGTTTCGGGCGCCGGCCACGACGCCGCCTGGATCGCCCGCATTGCGCCCGCGGCCATGGTGTTCGTGCCTTGCCTGGGCGGCCGCTCGCACTGTCCCGAGGAATGGGCGGAGACGGCCGACATCGCCCTCGGTGCGGAGCTTCTGGCGGAGGCGGTGATCGCCCTCGACAGGGAGTGAGCCGGCCCCGTGGCCCGGTTGCCGCGAGACGGTGCCCGGCGGCAAGCCGGCGGCGGCGGACGCGGGGGTGGACGTCGCTGAAGGTGGCCACCGGCGCCTGGAGCGCGTGGGCCTCGTTGGCGCCTATGACCCGCGCGGGCCGGCCGCGATGGCCCGGTGGCTCGGCCACCTCGGCGCAGGCGCGCCCGCAAGCAGCAGGACCAGCCCCGGAGCGAGAACCGCCTCACCCCTCGGGCTTCATCGCCGTGCCCTCGTCATCGACCAGCGGCACCCCCGCCTCGCGCAGGATCGCGTCGATCTCGGCCTGGTTGCGGCGGATCAGGCTGTTCAGCTCGCGCTTCCATGCCTGGTCCGAGGGCCGCACCCCCATCGTGATGCGATAGACCAGCCGCGGCATTCCCGGCTCGGCGGCGATCAGCGGCGCGAGATGCAGCGAGGCGTCGGCCTTCACCGCCGGCCCGGCAAGCGGTCCCCAGAGGACCGCGGCGTCGATGCGGCCCGCCTTCAGGTCGGCCAGCATGCGCCCCGTGGGATCGTCAACGCGCCGGTCCACGAACAGCGGATAGGACACCGCGCGCGCCAGCAACCCGTGCCGCAGCAGGTGGTCGGTGGCGGGCGAGCCGCCGATGACGCCAAGGCGCAGCCCCTGCAGCCGCGGATCGGAGAGGGTCGTGACCTCCGCCAGCTCGTCCTCCGCTGGCGTCACCAGCACATAGGCAGAGCTGTAGTAATGGTTGGTGTTCTGCACCAGCTCGTCGCCCTGCGCGTAGCCGATCACCACGTCGCAGAGCCCGGCGGCGAGGGTCCGGCGGATGAAGCCGGTCGATTGCGGGAACCAGGTGTATTCCAGCGGCCGGCCCAGCCTCTCGGCGAAGAGTTCGGCAATGCGGTTCTCGAAGCCCGAGCCGTCCTTCACCGACATGGGCGCGTTGGCCGGGTCGGCGCAGACGCGGAAGGCGGTGGTCGAGGCCAGCTCGGCCGCAGGCTCCGGGCCGGGGCCGCCGGGCGTGAAGGGCACCGGCTGCGCCCCCGCGGGAAGCGCGGCGAGCGCCAGCATGGCCGCAAGGATCGGCGCGCGCATCAGTTCTCCATGCAGCTGTCTTCGAGGGCCGCGTATTCCTCCGACTTGTCGGCGCGCTCGGGCGGGCGGCCGCGCGGGACCGCGTCCACACCGCGGGCCAGCAGATAGGTGTAGATGTCGTCGATATAGCACCAGACGTTGCGGTTGGTGCCGAAGGCCGGCATCACCTGGTTCGCCGCCGCGTTCACGTCCTGCTTGCCGGACGCCACGATCTCCATGAACGCGTAGTAATCCGTCACCCGCATCACCGAGTTCTTCAGCGCGGGGGCATAGGTCGAACCCTCGCCGTCGGGTCCGTGGCAGACGTGGCATTCGGAGTGATAACGGCGGTAGCCCGAGAAGGTGGCGTAATCGACGACGCCGTCCTCGATCTTGAAGGTCGGCAGGCCCTCGGCGTTGTACCAGCGTCCGTTCTCGAAGGTCACCGCGGTCAGGTCCGGCGGCAGGCCCTCACTGATGGTTCCCGGTTCGGGGAACGTGACGCCCTCGGAGGCGGCGGCGGCCGGGGTGGGTGCGCCGGAGATCGCGGCGGCGACGCCGGGGGCGGCCGGAGGGGTGGTCTGGGCCGCGACAGGCAGCGCCAGGGAGAGGGTCAGGACTGCGGCGGCCGAGAGGCGCATCGCGGAACGCTGGGACGTGCGGATCATCGTCATCCTCGCTGCGCGGGGACGGGCGTCCCCTTCATGTCTCCGCCCCAAGGTTGACGCTTGGGGCGGATCTGGTCAGCCGGGCTGGGTGGGCGTCGGCGTCAGTTGGACGCCGGCGCGGGCTGGCCCTCGCCCTGCGTGGCGGCATCGGCCCCGGGCTCCATCGGAACGCCGCCGGTCGCCTCGGACTTGCCCGCGCCCTCGCCTGCGGCCGGGGCAGAGGGATCGCTCGGGGCGGCCGCCGCATCGGCCGGAGCCGGGGCCGCAGCAGACGGCTCCATCGGAACGGCGCCGGTCGCCTCGGTCTTGCCCGCGCCCTCGCCCTCAGCCGGGGCTGAAGGATCGCTCGGGGCGGCCGCCGCATCGGCCGGCGCCGGGGTCGCAGCGGACGGCTCCATCGGAACGGCGCCGGTCGCTTCGGTCTTGCCCGCGCCCTCGCCCTCAGCCGGCGCCGAGGGATCGCTTGGCGCCCCCGTCGCATTGCCGGACGCCGCAGCGGAGTCCGTCGCCGCGGATGGAGCCGCGCCCCCCCCGGCCGCCGCGGCCGCGCCTGCGGTGTCAGCCGGCATCGCCGTCGTGCCCGCCGTGCCGGTGGTCGTCGCCGCGGCCGGTGTCACCGCCGCCGCCCCGCTGCCCTCGCCCGGCAGCTCGAACACCGTCAGCGAGCCGCCAAGCGCGGTGAAGTCCGACAGCCCGGCATAGCCGCCGACCGCGCCGAGGCCGGCCGTGCCCACCGTCTGCTCCTCGGTCTCCTGCTGGCGCCCGGCCGCCTCCTGCCAGGCCTGGGCGTTCTCGGGCGAGAGCAGCCCCGCCGCGAGGCCGATGCCGGCCCAGCCGCCGGTGCCCGACAGCACACCGATATACTGCTTGCCGCCGTGTTCGTAGGTCATCACGTTGCCGATGATCCCCGAGGGGGTCTTGAAGCGGTAGAGCTCCTCGCCGGTCTGGGCGTCGATTGCCTTCAGGTAACCCTCGAGCGTGCCGTAGAAGACCACGTCGCCCGCGGTCGCGAGCGCGCCGGACCAGACCGAGAACCGCTCGGGCAGTGACCACTTGATCTCGCCCGCGATGTTGTCCCAGGCGATGAAGTTGCCCATGCCGCCATGGCTGCCCGGCGCCGGATACATGGAAACCGTCGCGCCGACATAAGGCTGGCCGGCGGTGTAGGAGACGCGGAACGGCTCGTAGTCCATGCAGACGTGGTTGGTCGGCACGTAGAACAGGTTGGTCTCGGGCGAGTAGGCGGCCGGCTGCTGGTCCTTCGAGCCGAGCGCCGCCGGGCAGATGCCGGTGGTGTTGGTGTCCTCGCCGTTCTGCTCGGTCGAATACTCGGCCACGACCGCGGGGCGGCCATAGGTCTCGCTGTTGGGGTCCATGTCGACGCCGCTGGTCCAGTTGACCACCGGGTCGAACTTCTCGGCCACCAGCAGCTCGCCGGTCTCGCGGTCCAGCGTGTAGGCGAGGCCGTTGCGGTCGAAATGCGTCAGCAGCTTGCGCATCTGCCCGTCGACTTCCTGATCCGTCAGGATCATCTCGTTGACGCCGTCGTAGTCCCACTCGTCATGCGGGGTCATCTGGTAGAACCACTTGGCCATCCCGTCGTCGGGATCGCGGGCCATGATGGTCATCGACCACTTGTTGTCGCCCGGCCGCTGCGCCGGGTTCCAGGTTCCGGGGTTGCCGGTGCCGTAATAGATCAAGTCGAGGTCCGGGTCATAGGAATACCAGCCCCAGGTGGGGCCGCCGCCGGTCATCCACTCGTCGCCCTCCCACGAGTTGAGCGAGCTGTCGGCGCCGATCGGCTTGCCGAGCTGGGTGGTCTTCTCGGGATCGACCAACATCTCCTCGTCCGGCCCGGTGGAATAGGCCCGCCAGGCCATGCTGCCGTCGGCGATGTTGTAGGCGGTGACATTGCCGCGGATGCCGTATTCGCCGCCCGAGACGCCCACGATGACCTTGTCCTTGACCGGCATCACGGTGGCGGTATTGGTCTCGGACCGGGACGGGTCGCCGTTCACGACCGACCACTTCACCTCGCCGGTCTTGGCGTCGAGCGCCACCAGCGTCGTGTCGGCCTGGTGCAGGAAGATCATCCCGTCGGCATAGGCGAGGCCGCGGTTGACGGTGTCGCAGCACATGACCGCGATCACGTCCGGGTTCTGCTGCGGCTCGTAGCGCCAGAGGATGCGGCCATCGTTGTTGAGGTCGAGCGCGAAGACGTTGTTCGGGTAAGGCGTATGGACATACATGACGTCGTCGATGACCAGCGGCGCCCCCTCATGCCCGCGCAGCACCCCGGTCGAGAAGGTCCATGCCACGCGCAGATCGCCCACGTTCTCGCGATTGATCTGGTCGAGCGTCGAATAGCGCGTGTTGGCATAATCCTGCGTCTGGATGGCAAACTGGGTCGGGTCGGCGATCAGCGCCGTGACGCTGTCGTTCGCCCAGCCCGCCCCCCCGAGCATCGCGAGCGCGACGCTGGACATCAGCAGCTTTCTCATGACTCTCCTCCGCTAGCCGTTTCGGAGCCGCGCATCCCGCGCAGCCGCCATCCCCCTGCCCCGGCAAGCGCACCTCCCCTCCTGCGCGCATGCTCCGGGCTCCCGCCATCTCACGCGGCAGCGACGGCTTGCGTCAATTCCGGAAGGCGCGGAGTGCGATCAAAGTATGGGTCGGGTCGGCGGCGTGCCGGGGGAATGGTGGGGTTACCTGACCGAGACTGAAAATCCATGTCTCGATTTACCGGATGCATGGGCTGATCCGGCGCCAGGTCATCGCCGATGCCGCGCGGCACGATGGCGGGCAGCTCCACGAGGGGCTGATCGCCCGCACCAACACGTCGCGACGGGTCTAGGCCGACAGCGCCTGTCGCTCGGCGGAGAACGAGGCATGGCTCGACGCCCGCGGCATGTCAGCCGCATCCATCGCAGGAAGCCCCGTCGCCGTCCGAGGCCGGAGCGGACCCGCCGCGCCAACGCGGCCAAATCGGCGGTGCGCTCGAAGGTCGAGCATCTCTTCGCCCGAGCCGGAAGGCCCTCATAGAACTGGCCATCCGCACCTTTGGACTGGCGGGCGCGGGCGCGCGATCACGCTCGCCAATATGGCCTACAACATGACCCGCTGGCGCTGGCTCGACAGCCGACCCGCGCCCTGCCTGACGGCGGTCGACTTCCGATCCGACCCGATAAGCGACTGAAAGGGCCCGAGCGCCGCTCCCGACCGGCACTGTCTTCTTGCTCAGACCCAAAGCGCCGCTACGGGCGGTAAGCGGAGGTGTCCCTCTATCGAATCTTCTCCTCGATATCTTCAACGTCTGCGGCGTCCGTCGGGACCACCGATTGCTGCCCTTGCGGCGCCGGCGTGAGGACCGAGGCCGTATCGGTTTCCGTCGAATACGTGAGAAACGCCAGGTGCGCCTCATATCGGTCCAGCACGTCGTCAATCACCTGCTGCTTTGTGAGGCCCATCAGATCATAGCCGCCGGAGCCGGTCTGGGTGAAAACCTCAAGCCGATAGTAGACGTCTGTCTCGCGGGTCATGCGACCGCTGAACATCGGCACGGGCGCCTCGACAATCGCAACCTGGTAGTGAAAGGCGCGGAACCTCTCCATCGATACGCGCAGCAGCGGCTCCTGAACACCATAGGCGTTGAGCATGGCGCTCTGCTCGACCTCATAGCCCTGGCCACGGAATTCGGCGGCCACGTCATCAAGCGCCGGCCGGACCGTGCGGTCGAGAAACTGGGTCGCCTGGCGCAGGGACGGGTAGGACCGCAGTCGTTCGAGCCGCTGCTTCCACGATCGCTCAGGCGCATGGCCGCCGGTCGGGGCCATGGAGCGCCGCAGCAGCACCTGGCCCTCGCGTTCCGCCCGCTCCATCCGCAGCACCTTGTAGAAAGACGCCATGACCAGATAGGCGATGATCGTCACCGGCAGGGCAAAGATCAGCGTCGCATATTCCATCGTGGTCACGCCGCCCGCCAGCAGCATTGCAATGGTCAGCACTGCGGTGATCGCCGCCCAGAAGATGCGCAGCCACTTGGGCCCGTCATGCGACGGCTCCGGGATCGAGGCCGAGAAGTTCGCCGTCACCATGGCGCCGGAATTGGCGCTGGTCAGATAGAAGAGCAGCCCGGAGAGCGTGGCCAGAGCGATCAGGATCATCGGGCCGGGGAACATCCCCAGCAGGGCATACCAGCCCTGTTCGGGGCTTTCGACGGCCAGCTGGGCGAATGCGGTGTTGCCCTGCAAGACCTGGAACAAGGCGGAGTTGCCGAACAGCGAGACGATAATAAAGTCGCACAGCACCGGCGCGGTGATCGCCGCGATCACGAACTCGCGCAGCGTGCGCCCGCGCGAGATGCGGGCGAGGAAGACACCGACGAATGGTCCCCAGGCAAGCCAGAATGCCCAGAAGAACAGCGTCCAGCCGCCCATCCACTGAGCACCTTGCGGCTCATAGGCAAGGGTCTGCAACGTGCGTTCGGGAAGTGTCAGGATGAAGCGGCCGATGTTCTCGACCAGCGCGTTCAGAAGGAATGCGGTCTGGCCGGTGACGAGGATGTAGACCATCATCGCCAGCGCGCTCCAGAGGTTCAGTTCTGAGATCAGGCGGATGCCGCGATCGACGCCCGACGTGGTGGCCAGGATGGTCAGGACCACGGCCCCCAGAACCAGCGCGACCTGCAGCGGCAGTCCCTGCGGCAGGCCGAAGAGCAGCGAGAAGCCGACGCTCAGAAGCACGACGCCGATGCCCATCGAGGTGGCGACGCCGAACACCGTCCCGACCAGCGCGATGATGCTGATGCCGTCGCCCAGGGGGCCACGGACACGCTTTCCAAAGAGGGGATAGAGAGCCGCCCTGATCGACAGCGGCATTCCCCAGCGGTAGGCGAAGTAGCCCATCGCCATGCCGAGCAGCGCATACATGGACCAGCCGGCGATGCCATAGTGGAACATCGTCCAGACCACGGCATCCTGCAGCGCCGCGGGTGTGCCGCCTGCGCCCGAAGGCGGATAAAGGTAATGCGCGACCGGGCCAGTGACCGAATAGAAGAGCATGTCGATGCCCACGCCCGCAGCGAACAGCATCGCCACCCAGGTCATCAGCTTGTATTGCGGCCGCGAATGGTCCGGACCGAGCCGCACGTCGCCTTCCTTGGAGAAAGCGACCCAGAGGATGAATCCGACCACCAGCGTGACCGTCAGCACGTAATACCAGCCGAGGCTCGTGGCGATCCAGATGACGGCGGAGTGCATGGTGTCCCGAGCGTCGGCCGGTGTGGTGATGGCCCAGATCGAGAAGGCAAGGATCACTGCCGTGGACACCGCAAGGACGCGCCAGTTGACGCGGTCGGCACGATGCTCAAGCAACTCCTCGGGACCCTTGCTCAGGTCGCTGCGCGACACCGGCGTGTCATCCTCTGCGGCGCGCTGATGTGGCCTGTCGGTGCCTCCGAAGCGGCGACGCTCGAGCGGCGGACGCGACCGGGGAGGCACAGCCGACCCGGCTACGTCCGCCTGAACAGCACTGGATCCCTCGTCTTTCGATGGATCGTCCGGCATCGGCCTGCTCCACTATGGAGGATTTCCTTCGCGGCCGCAGGTCACGCGATGCTCTACCCCCGCCCGCGTCAGCCTGCATGATTGGGCCGGTTTGGCAATGCCGATCGGAGGTGGGGTCGACGCCGATCACCCGCAGGATGGTTGCGGGAAGGGCAAGAGCTTCGGCGCGTTATCAACTGGAACGACGTCAAGCGTGTGCCGCCGCCCGACGCCCACCTGACGGGTACAGGCATCGATCTGTCGGTCTGTCACAGGAGCACGACTTTGTTCCGCAGACCCAAAGCCAACTCGAATCCCGGCAACGCTGCCTAGGCAGATGCGCCGAAGCTCCGTCATGCAGAGCGTCGCCGCAGCACCGCTCGAGCGCCTGCGCGCTTGGCAGCGTGCGCTTCGAGAGCTTCAACGGCGTCGTAAGAAGTAGGGCCGGATCTAACGGGGGGTAGCCGCCGCGGGATGCGGCCGCGGGGCAAGCGATGGAGTGGACGCCCTCGGCCGGTATCGATGTGCAAAGGTGGGGGGCGTTGAAGCACCGTCGGGCGCGGGAGCGTCCATGGAAGAGGTCAGCATTATCGGCCTGGATTCGGCCAAGAACGTGTTCAGGCTCATGACGTCTTGGCGGGGGGTCCGGGGGCGGAAAGCCCCCGGCGTCGCGGCGTCAGAAGTGGATCGTCCGCCCGTAGGCGTCGAGGACCGATTCGTGCATCATCTCGCTCAGCGTCGGGTGCGGGAAGACAGCCTGCATCAGCTCGGCTTCGGTCGTCTCCAGCGTGCGGCCGATGACATAGCCCTGGATCAGCTCCGTCACCTCGGCCCCGACCATATGCGCGCCGAGAAGCTCGCCCGACTTCGCGTCGAACACCGTCTTGACCATCCCCTCCGGCTCGCCGAGCGCGATGGCCTTGCCGTTGCCGAGGAAGGGGAAGCGGCCGATCTTGACCTCGTGGCCAGCCTCCTTCGCCTTCGCCTCGGTCAGCCCCACGCTCGCGATCTGCGGCTGGCAGTAGGTGCAGCCTGGGATCGATTCGGGGCGGACGGGATGCGGCTGGCCGCCCGCGATCATCTCGGCCACCATGACGCCCTCGTGGCTTGCCTTGTGGGCGAGCCAGGGCGCGCCGGCCACGTCGCCGATCGCCCAGACGCCCTCGACGCCCGTGCGGCAGTATTCGTCCACGACGATATGCGTGCGGTCCACCGTCACGCCGATCTCCTCGAGCCCGAGGCCCTCGACATTGCCGACAATCCCCACGGCGCTGATGACGGTGTCGAAGTCGCGGGTCTCGGTCTTGCCGTCCACCTCGATATGCGCGGTGACAGTGCCGCCCTTGCGGTCGAGCTTCTTCACCGTCGCGCCTTCCAGGATCGTCATCCCCTGCTTGACGAACTGCTTCTTCGCCAAGGCGGCGATCTCGGCGTCCTCGACCGGCAGGATGCGGTCCATTACCTCGACCACCGTGGTCTCGGCGCCGAGCGTGTTGAAGAAGCTCGCGAACTCGATGCCGATGGCGCCCGAGCCGATCACCAGCAGCTTCTTCGGCATCCGCTTGGGCACGAGCGCCTCGCGGTAGGTCCACACTGCCTCGCCGTCAGGCTCCATCCCCGGCAGGACGCGGGCGCGGGCGCCGGTGGCGATGACCACCGCTTTCGCCGTCACCTCTTCGGTGCCCTTCTCGCCCGTCACGGTCAGCTTGCCCGGCCCGGCGAACTTCGCCTCGCCCATCAGCACCGTTACCTTGTTCTTCTTCAGCAGGTGCCCCACCCCGCCGGAAAGCTGCTTCGCCACCCCGCGCGAGCGTTTCACCACCGCGTCGAGGTCGTAGCCCAGACCCTCCGCCTTCAGCCCGAACTCCGTGGCGCGTTCCATCAGGTGCAGCACCTCGGCCGAGCGCAGCATCGCCTTGGTCGGGATGCAACCCCAGTTGAGGCAGATGCCGCCGAGCGCCTCGCGCTCGATGCAGGCGACCTTGAGGCCCAGCTGCGCGCCGCGGATGGCGCAGACGTAGCCGCCCGGACCCGCGCCGATCACCACCATGTCGAAGCTCTGCGCCATGCCGCCCGTCCCTTGTCGAAGATCGTCCGGCGAACCCTAGGACGGCAGGCCGGGAGGCGGCAAGCGCCGCCGTGATCAGCCGTCCGCGGCGAGCCGCAGGGTGATCGGACCGGCCTTGATCCGCGCCTCGGACATGGCGCCGCCGCCGAGCGGGTAGACCAGTTCCACCCGTGCGCCGCGCAGGCGCAGCGGGCCGGCATGGCCGGGGCCCTCTGTCACCTGATAGCGCATGCGGCAGGTCAGGACCGCGCCGTCGCTCTCGGAGCTTTCGGGCGCTAGGACCGCAACGCGGCGGCCGTCATAGAGGCGGAACGCGGCCGGGCATCCCCCCGCCCCCGCCAGATGGGCAAGCGCGCGCACTGGATCGATTGCGCCCGCGGGCGCGGCGCCCGGCTGCGACAGCGCCGTGGCCTCGGAGGCCGGTTCGACCCGCGCCTCCACCACCTCGCCGCCGACCGTCAGCAGCGACACGTCCCGCTTCTCGCGCGCCGAGTCGGTGTGGGCGGTATAGCGCAGCCCCGCCCCGGCCGGGCCGTTCTCCTGCGCCAGCCGCGCCGTGAAACTGCCGTCGAAGGCCCCGAACGGCGTGCCCTGCAGGCGCATGTCGATGCCGGCGCCGCTGGCCTCGATCCGGCCCAGCGGTTGCTGGCCCAGAAGGACGGTATAGCCCCCGGCCGCGGCGGGCCCGGCGGCGAGGAGCGCGGTCAGAAGAAGCGCGGGGGGCGGTCGGGACATGCGGCGCAACTCCTCGGGGATACCGGCGCAAGGCTGCAGAGGCCCCGCGCCATGCGCAAGGCCGCCCGGCGCCGCGGCGATCACGCCTGCATGATCACGCCGGGGGCAGCACCACCTTGCCCGAGACGAGCGCGCCGTAGCCACCCGCGTCGAGGATGCGGCGCTCCTCCGCCGTGCTCTCACGGTCGAGCGCCTCGTTGCGCCACGGAAACCTGCCGAAGGCCGCGATGGCGTCGCGGTGCAGTTCGGCGTGGCGCAGGTTCTCGCCCGGCATCCGCTCGGCGAAGAGGGCGACGGCGCGGTGCTGGTCGGCCAGTTCCTCGCTGTGCTCGAAGGGCAGGTAGAAGAACTGCCGCCCCGGCTCGGGCGTGGCGAGGTCGTGCCCGGCGTCGAGCGCGGCGCGGGCGATGCGCCGGGCGAGCGGGTCGGTCGCATAGGCGCGGGCGTCGTTGCGGAACATGTTGCGCGGGAACTGATCGGTCAGGATCAGCGCCGCGAGCGCGCCCTCGGGTGTGGCGGTCCAGGCGGCCGACAGCCTCAGCGCGTCGATCCAGGCGGCCATGAAGCGGTCGCGGATGCTGAGGTCCAGGGCCGCAGTCGGCTGATACCAGAGCTTCGGCCCGGTTTCCTCCAGCCAGAAGCGGTTGATCTCGTCGGGGGTCACGATCTCGGGCATGGGCGCTCCTCGCGGCTGGTTCGGGCGAGCCTCGCGCGAGGCGCCGCCCGGTTCAAGCCGCGCGTTCGACCTCGTCCGGGGGCGGCAGCTGGTCGGCGTCCATTGCGGCCTCGACTGCCACGGGCGTCGCGCCCGGCGGAACGGGCGTATAGGACGCGGTCGGCTCGGCCGTCGCGCGGCGGGTCAGACGCCAGGCGGTGTAGCCGGCGAGCGCCGCCAACAGCACCGCGTTCAGCACCCAGAAGCCGTCGAGCCCGAAGACCCCCATCAGCCAGCCGGTCACGAGCGGTCCCATCACCGAGCCGAGGCCGTTGAGAAACAGCAGCCCCGCCGAGGCCGCGGCCATGTCCGCGGCGTCCAGAAGGTCGTTGGTATAGGCCAGCAGCAGCGAATAGATCGGGTTGGCCACCCCCCCGATCAGCGCCGCCGCGACCAGCAGCCCCCAGAGCCCCGCCGGTGCCGACAGCAGCGCGATCACCACCGCCGCGCCCGCCACCGCCAGGCCGAGGATCAGCCGCCGGCGGTCGCGGTGGTCCGAGAGCTTGCCGATCGGCCACTGGAACAGCAGCCCCCCGGCATAGATCGCCGCGACGAAAGCCGAGATCTCGCCCGTGGTCATGTCCGAGGCCGTTCCCCAGACCGAGGACATGCCGAAAAGCGACGAGAAGACCCCGCCCATCAGGAACACGCCCACGCAGCCCAGCGGCGAGACCCGCCAGAGCCGCCCGAAGCTCATCCGCTTGATGGTGTCGAACCGCGGCGCCGGCTGGGTCGAGAGCAGGATCGGCGTGAACGCCAGCGAGACGAGCACCGAGGGGATCACGAAGGGGATGAACCCCGCCGGGTCGCCGATGTTGAGCAGCCCCTGCCCGGCGACGATGCCCAGCATCTGCACCATCATGTAGGCCGACATTGCCTGGCCCCGCGTCTCGTTGGTGGCGCCCGCGTTCAGCCAGCTCTCGGCGGTGATGTAGACGCCGCAGAAACTGAAGCCGATCGCCAGCCGCGCCACGGCCCAGAACTCCCAGTAGGGCATCGCCGGATAGAGGACGAGGATCGCCGAGATCAGCGAGCCGAGCGCCGCGAAGACCCGGACGTGCCCGACCTTCTGGATCATCCGCGGCACCGTGAGGCTGCCGATCAGAAAGCCGCCGAAATACGACGCCATGACGATCGACATCTGCTGCGTCGGCACGCCCTCGATGCCGCCGCGGATGCCCAGCAGCGTGCCCTGCATGCCGTTGCCGACCATGAGCATCGCCATGCCGAGGAAAAGCGGCCAGGTGGTTCGCAGGACGGTCAGCATGGTTCCTCGGAGGCTTCGCCCGCCTTCTATCACTGTCGCCCACGCTCAGGGCGACGGGAAGCGGCGTCAGGGGATCAGCAGCGACGCATCGCCATAGGAGAAGAAGCGGTAACGGTTCTCGACCGCATGGGCGTAGATGCGCCGGGTGCGGTCGAGCCCCATCAGCGCCGCGACCAGCATGATGAGCGTCGATTGCGGCAGGTGGAAGTTCGTCATCAGCGCGTCGGTGACGCGGAAGCGGTAGCCGGGGCGGATGAAGATGTCGGTCATGCCGGTGAAGGGGGCGATCTCGCCGGCTGCGGCCGCGGTCTCGATCACCCTGAGCGCCGTGGTGCCGACCGGGATCACCCGCCGTCCCTCGGCGCGCGCGCGGGCGATGGCGGCGGCGGCGGCTTCGTCCACCTCGCCCCATTCGGCGTGCATCCGGTGGGTCGAGACATCCTCAACCTTGACCGGCAGGAAGGTGCCCGCGCCGACATGCAGGGTCACGCGCGCGCGCTCGACGCCGCGCGCATCGAGCGCCGCCAGCAGCGGCTCGTCGAAATGCAGGCTCGCAGTCGGCGCCGCCACGGCACCGGGACGCTCGGCCCAGACGGTCTGGTAGTCTATGCGGTCGGCCTCGTCCGGCGCGCGGCGGGCGGCGATGTAGGGCGGCAGCGGCATGGCCCCCGCGGCGTCGAGGGCCGCATCGAAATCCTCGGCGTCGAAGCGCAGCGTCAGGGCCTCGTCCAGCCCGACGACCTCGGCCGAAAGCGCGTCGGAGAAGCGGATCACCTCGCCCGGCCGCAGCTTCCGCATCGGCCGCGCGAGCGCGCGCCAGAGACCGCCCGCCGCCGGTTCGATCAGCGTGACCTCGATCCGCGCGACGCCCTCGCCGTCAGCCGTCGCCCGGGTCCGCGTACCCGACAGCCGCGCGGGAATCACGCGGGTGTCGTTCAACACCAGCAGGTCGCTCGGCCGCAGGATCGCGGGCAGGTCGGCCACCACGCGGTCGGTAATCGCGTCGCCCTCGGCCAGCAGCAGCCGCGCCGCGCTCCGCGGGCGCGCGGGACGGGTTGCGATCAGGTCCTCGGGGAGATCGAAGTCGAAGTCGGAGAGTTTCATGCGCCGCCCCTAGCAGGCTTCGATCCTTCTGCGAAGGATCGAGAACGATTGTTCGCAGAACAATCGCGTGCGTGATCGCAGGCGCGACGACCGAGGGGGCGGACATGACCGGACGGCTGAACTTGCCATTCTTGGGCGTCCCGACGTTCGGCAAGCGCCCCTACGTCGAGGACCGGTCGCGGATCGAGGCCGACGCCACGGTGCGGAACGGCGGCAGACATGAAAACGGGGGGCGCTGAAGGCCCCCCGTCCGTGTCTCGCGCCGACCGCAGGTCAGGCGTCGATCTTCTCGACCCTGCCGGCCGACTTCTCGATCGCGATCCGGCGCGGCTTCAGCGCCTCCGGGATCTCGCGCACGAGCTCGATGTGCAGCATCCCGTCCTCATGGCTCGCGCCGGTGACGCGGATATGCTCGGCGAGGGTGAAGCGGCGCTCGAAGGCGCGGGTGGCGATGCCGCGGTGGAGGAAGGTGCGGCCCTCGTCCTCGTTCGTGTCCGCCTTGGAGGCGGCCACCACGACGGCGCCGTCCTTCATCTCTACCGAGAGGTCATCGGGCGAGAAACCCGCGACGGCGATCGAGATCCGGTAGGTGTCATCGCCGGTCTTCTCGATGTTGTAGGGGGGATAGGTCGGCGCAGCGAGGTCCGCCGAAAGCGCACGATCCATCATGTCGGCCATACGGTCGAAACCGACCGAGGCGCGGTAGAGCGGGGTAAGGTCGAAGCGTTCACGCATCTTGTCCATCCTTGGGTTCAAGCGATGTTCAGGTTGCCCCCGGAATGCATCCGGCGGGCGGTCTTCGTCGGCGCCATTGGGCCTTCCGACAGTTCCAGAACTGGAGACCGACCGCCTCGGTTTCAAGAGGTTCAGAAGGCTTCGTCGAGATTTTTCGGGGCTGGTCCACCCGTCGCCCAGTCGAGCAGCTGGACCGTGTGGACCACCGGAATCCCGGTGCCCGAGGCGATCTGGATCATGCAGCCGAGATTGCCCGCCGCGATCACCTGCGGCACGGTCTGGTGCAGCGCCGCGAGTTTGAGATCGCGCAACTGCGTGGAAAGCTCGGGTTGCAACAGGTTGTAGGTCCCGGCGCTGCCGCAGCAGAGATGCGCGTCAGCGGGCGTCACGACCTCGTAGCCCGCGGCGGCCAGCAGCTCCTTCGGCGTGGCGACGATCCGCTGCCCGTGCTGGAGCGAGCAGGCCGGGTGGTAGGCCACGCGCAGCGCGCGCGGCCGAGTGACGGGCGGCAGGCCGAGATCGGCCAGCACCTCGGTCACGTCTCGCGCGAGGCTCGCCACCCGCACCGCCTCGGCCTCATGCGGGGTGCCCGCGAAGATCGCGCCGTAGTCCTTGACCGTCGTGCCGCAACCCGAGGTCGTCACCAGAAACGCGTCGAGCGGCCCCTCCGCCTCCGCCGCCAGAACCGCGCGGATCGTCCGCAGCGCCGTTTCCCGCGCCTGATCCTCGCGCCCCATGTGATGCGTCAGCGCGCCGCAGCAGCCGATGCCCTCCGGCACCACGACCTCCGCGCCGGCACGGTTGAGCAGCCGGATCGCGGCCTCGTTGATGCCGGGATCGAGCACCGACTGCGCGCAGCCGGGCAGGATCGCGACGCGCATCCGGCGCGCGCCCACGGCCGGGTGCGTGCCTGGATCGTTGACCCGCGACGGCCCCGGCAGCGGCGCCCCGGCCATCCGCAGCATCGCCCGCAGCCGCCGGTCCGGCATCAGCGCCGCGAACGGCCGCGCGAGCTTGGCCGCCGCCATCGCCGCCCGGAACCGCCCCGGATAGGGCAGCACCCGCGCCAGCAGGTCGCGCAGCCAGCGGTCGCGCCAGGGTCGGCGATAGGTCGCCTCCACATGCGCGCGGCCGTGGTCGATCAGGTGCATGTAGTTCACGCCCGAGGGGCAGGTGGTCATGCAGCTGAGGCAGCTGAGGCAGCGGTCGAGATGCAGCGCGGTCTTTTCGTCCGCGGGCCGACCGCTCTCGAGCATGTCCTTGATGAGGTAGATGCGGCCGCGCGGGCTGTCGAGCTCGTCGCCCAAGAGCTTGTAGGTCGGGCAGGTCGCCGTGCAGAAGCCGCAATGGACGCAGGCGCGCAGGATGCGGTTCGAGCGCGCGGTGAGCGGATCGGCGAGTTGCTCGGGGGTGAAGGTCGTCTGCATCAGGCGGGGCTTGCAAAGAGGCCGCGGGGATCGAAGCGGGCGCGAAGGCCGGCCTCCAGGCGGGCCGTGACGGGGTCGGGCGGCGGCAGGCGCGCGGGGGCGCCGGTCAGGCGGGTGGCGATGGCGCCGGGGGGAAGCGGCGGCATGCTCCCCTCGGGCAACCGCGCGAGGATCAGCGCGCCGCCCCAGTCGAGGCGCAGCGGCTCGGGGATCGTGGCGAGGATCGCGGGGGCTTGCGAAGGGCGGCAGAGGATGCGCCAGACGTCGCCGTCGCGCCGGGGGCTGTCTGCCCCCGGACCCCCGAGGATATTTTCGTCAAGGCGAAGATGGGGGGTGTCCTCGATCTGAAAGCCGCGCAGGCGGGCTTTCAGTGCCTCGGCCCGGACGGCCACCGATTGCGACAGGCCCTCGAGCCGGATCAGCGCGCCGGGCCCCGGCAGCCAGAGCGCCGCGGTCACGTCGAACGGGCCAGTCAGCGCGATGGTCAGCGGCGCGATCGCCTCGGCGGCGGAGAGGCCGGACAGGCGCAGCACACGGGTTGCGGGGGGAAGGGGCGCGGTCTTGAGCGCGACCTCGGTCAGCACGCCGAGGGTGCCGCGCGAGCCGGCCATCAGCTTCACCAGATCGTAGCCGGTGACGTTCTTCATCACTCGGCCGCCGTTGGCGATCACCTCGCCCGAGCCATCCACGAAGCGCACCCCGATCAGCGCGTCGCGCGCCGCCCCCGCCTGCACCCGGCGCGAGCCGGAGGCGTTCGCCGCGATGACGCCGCCGATGGTGGAGCCCGCGGCGGGTGGCGGCTCGAAAGCGAGCATCTGGTTTTCAGCGGCGACCGCGGCCTCGATCTCGGCCAGCGGCGTTCCCGCGCGGGCGACGAGCGTGAGGGCAGCGGGTTCGTAGAGGGTGATGCCCGTAAGGCCGCCGGTGCGGAGGGGCGTGGCCCGCCCCTCGCCGGGCAGGAGGCGGGTTCCGCCGCCGAGGATCGAGAGCGGGCCGCGAGCGCTGCGGATGTCTTCCGCAAGCTCGGCCTCGGAGGCAGGGCGCAGGGCATCGGCCACGGCGAGAACGGCCTCAGGCGGCATCGCGCATCCGTTCACGACGCCCCGCCGACACGGCCAGCGGAAACACCTTGGCAGGGTTCAGGAGCCATTCCGGGTCGAACACGTCCTTGACCCGCATCTGCGCCTCCAGATCGGCGGGCGCATATTGCACCGTCATCAGGTCGCGCTTCTCGATGCCCACGCCATGCTCGCCGGTCAGGCACCCGCCTGCCTCGACGCAGAGGCGCAGGATATCCGCGCCGAAAGCCTCCGCCCGCTCCAGATCGCCGGGCGCGTTGGCGTCGTAGAGGATCAGCGGGTGCATGTTGCCGTCGCCCGCATGGAAGACGTTGGCCACCTCCAGCCCGTGCTCGGCCGAGAGCTGGCCGATGCGGGCCAGCACCCGCGGCAGGGCCGAGACGGGGATCGTGCCGTCGAGGCACATGTAGTCGTTGATCTGCCCCATTGCGCCGAAGGCCGACTTGCGGCCGAGCCAGATGCGGCGGCTCTCGTCCTCGCTGCGGCTCTCGCGGAACTCGAGCGGCGCGAAGCCCTCGGCGATGTCGCGGATGAGGCCGAGCGCCTCGTCGATCTCGGGCGCGGTGCCCTCGGCCTCGATGATGAGCAGCGCCTCGCAATCGGGGTATCCGGCGTGGGCGAAGGCCTCGGTCGCGCGGATGCAGGGGCGGTCCATGAACTCGATCGCGACTGGCAGCACACCGGCGCGGATGATGGCGGCGACGCAGGCGCCCGCGGTCTCGGCCGAGTCGAAGGCGACCAGCACCGGCCGCGCCCCCGCAGGCTTCGGCAGGATGCGGAGGGTCGCCTCGGTCACGAGGCCCAGTTGCCCCTCGGAGCCGCAGACGACGCCCATCAGGTCGAGGCCGCCGCTCTCGCCCATCGGCCCGCCCAGCTCGACCACCGAGCCGTCCATCAGCACCACCGTGAGACCCAGCAGGTTGTTGGTCGTGACGCCGTATTTCAGGCAATGCGCGCCGCCCGAGTTCATGGCGATGTTGCCGCCGATCGCGCAGGCGAGTTGCGACGATGGGTCGGGGGCGTAGAAGAAGCCCTCGCCCACCACCGCATCGCTGACGGCGAGGTTGGTTCGGCCCGCCTCCACGCGGACCAGCCGGTCCTCGGCGCTGATCTCGAGCACCCGGTTCATGCGCGCGAGGCCGACCACCACCGCATCCGCCGTCGGCATCGAGCCGCCCGCGAGCGAGGTCCCTGCCCCGCGCGGCACCACCGGCACGCCCTCGGCGGCGCAGGCGCGCAGCACGGCGGCCACCTCCGCGGTCGAGCGCGGCAGCACCACGGCCAAGGGCGGGCAGCGGTAGGCCGAGAGCGCGTCGCATTCATAGGCGCGGGTCTCGGCCGGGTCGTGGATAACCGCGCCCGGCGCCGCGGCCTCGAGCGCCGCCACGATCGCGTCGCGGCGGGCGAGGATGCGGGGGTCGGGTGCGGGCATCTCCATCCTGCGGTCATAGGCCGCGCGCCGCGGCCTGACAACGGCGGGCGCGGCGTCTCACATGGCGGGCGAGTGGCCGCGCGCCTCCATCTCGTAGGCGTCGAACATATGCGCCACCATGCGCGTCAGCGGGCGGCCGTGCGGCGGGATGCGGAAGCCACGCTCGTCCGCCTCGACCATGTCGCCGAAGCGCGCCTTCACCGGGGCGAACAGGTTGTGCAGCGCCGCGGGCGAGAGGTGGTGGTCGCGCACGAACTCCTCGGCCCGGATCTCGAAGTCGCACATCAGTGCCTCGATCATGCGCGAACGCCAGATGTCCTCGGCCGAGAACAGGTGCCCGCGCGAGACCGAGAGCCGTCCCTCGCGGATCGCGGCCGTATGGGCCCCGGTCGCGGGGGCGTTCTGGGCATAGCCCTGCGGGTAGCGCGAGATGGAGCTCGCGCCGACGCCGATCAGCGTGCGGGCCTGGTCGTCGGTGTAGCCCTGGAAGTTGCGACGCAGTAGGCCCGCCTTCTGCGCGGCGGCAAGACCGTCGCCGGGACGGGCGAAGTGGTCGATGCCGATGGCGTCGTAGCCGTCGGCGAGGAACAGTTGCTCGGCCACCTCGAACAGACGCAGGCGCGCGGTCGAATCGGGCAGCGCGTCCTCGGGGATCATCACCTGCCGCTTGGCGACCCACGGCACATGCGCGTAGCCGTAGAGGGCCACGCGGTCGGGCGACAGCGCCAGCAGCTTCTGGACCGAGGCGGCCATCCGCTCCGGCGTCTGGTGGGGCAGGCCGAAGAGGATGTCGGCGTTGAGGCTCTCGATGCCGCGGGCGCGGATCATCTCCACCGCGCGGGCGGTCAGCTCGAAGCTCTGCTCGCGGCCGATGACCTTCTGGATCTCGGGGTCGAAATCCTGCACCCCGATCGAGGCGCGGGTCAGCCCGGCCTCGGCCAGCGCGTCCATGCGAGCGTCGTCGATCTCGCTCGGGTCGATCTCGACCGAGAACTCGGCCCCCGGCGCCAGCGGGAAGGCGTCGAACACCGCCCCCGCCACGCGGCGCATCATGTCGGGCGGCATCAGCGTCGGCGTGCCGCCGCCCCAGTGCAGCCGCGACAATGTGACACCGGGCGCGAGGCGGTCGCGCAGCATGGCGATCTCGGTCAGCAGCACCTCGGCATAGGCGCGCACCGGGTCGTCGCTCTGCGTGCCCTGCGTTCGGCAGGCGCAGAACCAGCAGAGCCTGCGGCAGAAGGGCACGTGGATGTAGAGCGAGACGGAATCGCCCGCCGGGATGGCGGCGAGCCAGTCCTCCACCGTGTCAGGCGGCGTCGCGGCCGCCTTGAACTGGGTCGAGGGCGGATAGCTGGTGTAGCGCGGGACCCGCGAATCGAAGAGGCCCAAGCGCGTCAGTTGCGCTAGATGTTCCATGCGGTCAGCTACGCCGCATCGGGGGTTTCCCACATTGACCCAAGTCAAGCCGATGCACGCCAGCGCCAGCTAAGGGCGCGTTCGCGGGCTTGCTCTGGCCCCGGCACGCGCGCCATCCGGGCGCGCGTGATCCCGCGCGTCAATGCGCCGCGGCCCAGCTCCGTCCTGCCCCGCCCTCGACCACCAGCGGCACCGAGAGCTTCACCGCAGGTTCGGCCGCCCCCGCCATGACTGCCCGCGCCCGCTCGATCAGCGGCTCGACCGCGGCCTCGTCGGCCTCGAACACCAGCTCGTCATGGACCTGCAGCAGCATCTCGGCCGGCAACCCCGCGATCGCCTCGGGCATGCGGATCATGGCGCGGCGGATAATGTCGGCGGCGGCGCCCTGGATCGGCGCGTTGATCGCCTGTCGCCGCGCCCCCGCCTGCGCCGGTCCCTTGCTCTCAATGCCGGGGACATAGATGCGCCGCCCGAAGAGCGTGGTGACGAAGCCCTGCCGCTTCGCCTCCTCCACCGTGCGCTCCATGTAGTCGCGGATCTCGGGGAACCGCTGGAAATAGGTGTCGATGAAGGCCTGCGCCTCGGCTCGCGGGATCCGGAGGTTGCGGGCGAGGCCAAAGCTGGAGATGCCGTAGATCACGCCGAAGTTGATCGCCTTTGCGCGCCTGCGGGTCTCGGGGTCCATGCGCTCGACCGGCACGCCGAACATCTGGCTCGCGGTCATCGCGTGGATGTCGATGCCCTCGCGGAAGGCCTGCTTCAGCGCCGGGATATCGGCCACATGGGCGAGGATGCGCAGCTCGATCTGGCTGTAGTCGAGGCTGACGATCCGCCGCCCCTCCGGCGCGACGAAGGCCTCGCGGATGCGCCGCCCCTCCTCGGTGCGGATGGGAATGTTCTGCAGGTTCGGCTCGGTCGAGGCGAGGCGCCCGGTCGAGGCCCCGGCGATGGCGTAGCTGGTATGCACGCGCCCGGTGTCCGGGTTCACATAAGTCTGGAGGGCGTCGGTATAGGTCGCCTTCAGCTTGCTGACCGCGCGCCAGTCGAGCACGCGCCCCGGCAGCACGTGCCCCTCGGCCGCGAGGTCCTCGAGCACGTCCACGGCGGTCGAGAGCGCGCCCGACTTCCCCGCCTTGCGCCCCTGCGCGAAGCCGAGCTTGCCGAACAGGATCTCGCCCAGCTGCTTCGGCGAGCCGATGTTGAAGCGCTCGCCCGCGATGCCGTAGATCTCGTCCTCGATCCCCGCGAGCTTCTGGCCGAACTCGCCCGACATGCGCGAGAGCTGCTGCGGCTCGATGGTGATGCCCCGCGACTCCATCTGGGCGAGGACCGGGATCAGCGGGCGCTCCAGCGTCTCGTAGACGGTGGTGACGCGCGAGGCGGGGAGTTGCGGCCGCAGCCGCTGCCAGAGGCGCCAGACGATCTCGGCTTCCTCGGCGGCAGGACGGGCGGCGGTCTCGGGGGCGAGCGCGGCGAAGGTGACGGCGGACTTGCCGCTGCCGAGCAGGTCCTTCAGCGGTGCGCGCGTGTGGTTCAGGTGCAGCCCGGCCAGTTCGTCCAGCCCATGCCCATGCGCGCCCCCGGCGAGGGCGTAGGAGAGCAGCATCACGTCGCCCGCGGGCGCCAGGCGGATGCCCTCGCGGGCGAGGAACTTGGCGTCGCGCTTGATGTCGTGCCCGAGCTTCAGGACTGCGGCATCCTCCAGCATCGGCCTGAGCGCCGCGAGGGCCGCCGCGCGGGCCATCTGCCCCTCCGCCGCCGCGCCGAAGAGGCCGTCGCCCCCGCCATTGTGGCCGAGCGGGATATAGGCGCCGAGGCCAACGCCGGGCGAAAGGGCGATGCCGATGAGCTCCGCCTGCAACTCGTCCAGCCGGTCGAGCTGAAGGTCGATCGCCACCTCGCCCTGCTGCGCGATTGCCGCGAGCCAGGGCGCGAGCGCCTCGGTGTCGCGGATGGTGACGTAACCCGCCGGGTCGATCGGCGGCAGCTCCGGCGCCGGGGTGGCGGCGGTCGCGCCCGCGGCGGGCGCGGGCAGCGGCTCCTCGATCTTGGGCGGCGCGGCGTCGAAGCGCTGCGCGACCCGGTTGGCGAGGGTGCGGAACTGCATCTCGGCAAGGAAGTCGAGCAGCTTTGCCGGATCGGGCTCGCGCAACTCGAGACTCTCCAGCGTCATGTCCACGGGCGCGCTGTCGCAGTCGAGCGTCACAAGCCGCTTGGAGACGCGGATGTTCTCGGCATGGTCGATCAGCGTCTGGCGGCGCTTGGGCTGCTTGATCTCCCCGGCGCGGGCCAAAAGCGTCTCGAGATCGCCATACTCCTCAATAAGTTGCGCGGCGGTCTTGATGCCGATTCCCGGTGCGCCGGGCACATTGTCGATGCTGTCGCCGGCAAGCGCCTGCACATCCGTCACCTTCTCGGGATAGACCCCGAACTTCTCGCGCACCTCCTCGCGGCCGATGCGCTTGTCCTTCATCGGGTCGAGCATCTCGACCCCGTCACCGACGAGCTGCATCAGGTCCTTGTCCGAACTGACGATCGTGACCCGCCCGCCCGCATTCCGCGCCTGACAGGCGAGCGCCGCGATGATGTCGTCGGCCTCGAAATCCTCGACCTCCAGGCAGGCAACGTTGAAGGCCCGCGTGGCCTCACGCGTGAGCGGGAACTGCGGCCTCAGGTCCTCCGGAGGATCGGGCCGGTTGGCCTTGTAGTCCTTGTATATCTCATTGCGGAAGGTGCGCGCCGAATGGTCGAACACCACCGCCGCATGGGTCGGCGCTTCGTCGCCCCTGGCTTCCTCCAGATACTTCCACAGCATGTTGCAGAAGCCCGCCACCGCCCCCACCGGCAGCCCGTCCGTCTTGCGCGTGAGCGGCGGCAGCGCGTGATAGGCGCGGAAGATGAAGGCCGATCCGTCGATCAGATGCAGGTGGCTGCCCTTGCCGAATGTCATGATCGCCTCCGCTCAGATGGATGAGTGCGGTTCTGGCATGCCGCGGTGCGAGGCGGAAGGCTTGCAGGCTGTCCTCCCGCACGCATATACCAAGAAATACCACGCGGAGGAAACTGATGGCCAACACCAGCGTGTCGCTCGGCGCTCATTGGGAAAGTTTCATCGCCGGCCTCGTCGCCGAGGGACGCTACGCCTCCGCCAGCGAGGTGGTTCGCGCGGGCCTGCGTCGGCTCGAAGAGGACGAGCAGCGGCTGGAGCGGCTGCGCACCCTGATCCGCGAGGGCGAGGAGAGCGGGATCGCGGGCCCGCTCGACATGGATGACGTGATCGCCAGGGGCATGGAGCGCTGGAACGCGCGACATGGCTGAGGTGGTCCTGACCGGGACCGCCCTCGCCGATCTCGACGACATCTTCTGGACGGGGCTAACGACTTGGGGACCGACGCAGGCGAAGCGGTATGCGCGCGATCTGGAAAGCGCCCTTCGTCGTATCGGCGACAACCCTCTGATCGAACGCAGCCACGACGAACTGGGCGCCGGCTTGCGCCGGCTGGTCCACGAGAGCCACCTCATCTTCTATCGTGTGGACGGCGACAGCGTCCTCGTTCTGCGGTGCCTCCATCACAGCATGGACGCCGCCCGCCACTTGGGCCACACCTGACCGCCATGGCCCGCGCCCCTGCCCCCGCCTTCACCTGCACCGCCTGCGGCGCCGCCCATCGCAAGTGGGCCGGGCGCTGCGATTCCTGCGGCGCGTGGAACAGCGTCGTCGAGGAGGCGCCGCTGTCGGCCGGGCCGGGGCGGGCGCTCGGGGCCGCCAAGGGGCGGGCGGTGCCGCTGCATCCGCTGGCGGGCAGCGAGCCCGCGCCGCCGCGCCGGGCCTCGGGAATCGAGGAGTTCGACCGGGTGCTGGGCGGCGGGCTCGTCCCCGGCTCGGCGATCCTCGTGGGTGGCGATCCGGGGATCGGCAAGTCCACGCTGCTCTTGCAGGCCACGGCCGCCCTCGCGCGCAACGGGGCGCCCGCGATCTATATCTCCGGCGAGGAGGCAACGGCGCAGGTGCGGATGCGCGCCGCGCGCCTCGGCCTCTCCGACGCCCCGGTGCGGCTCGGGGCCGAGACCGCGCTGCGCGATATCCTCACCACGCTCGACGCCGAGCGCCCCGAAGTCGCGGTGATCGATTCGATTCAGACCCTCTGGGCTGACACCGTCGACGCCGCGCCGGGCTCGGTCGGACAGGTCCGCGCCGCCGCGCACGAGCTTGTGACCTTCGCCAAGTCGCGCGGGGTCGCCGTCATTCTCGTGGGCCATGTCACCAAGGAGGGCCAGATCGCCGGCCCGCGGGTGGTCGAGCACATGGTCGACACCGTGATCTACTTTGAGGGCGAGCGCGGCCACCAGTTCCGCATCCTCCGCAGCGTCAAGAACCGCTTCGGCCCGGCGGGCGAGATCGGTGTCTTCGAGATGACCGGCGGCGGCCTCGCCGAAGTCCCCAACCCCTCGGCGCTGTTTCTCTCCGAGCGCGGCGAGGCTGTCGCGGGCGCGGCGGTCTTTGCGGGCATCGAGGGCACCCGGCCCCTGCTGACCGAGGTGCAGGCCCTCGTCGCGCCCTCCACCCTGGCCAGCCCGCGCCGCACGGTCGTCGGCCTCGACGCCGGCCGCGTCTCGACCATCCTCGCGGTTCTCGAGGCGCGCTGCGCCATCCCCTTCGCGGGCCTGGACGTGTTCCTCAACGTCGCGGGCGGCATGCGCGTGACCGAACCTGCCGCCGACCTCGCCATTGCCGCCGCCCTCCTCAGCGCCCGCGAGGACGTGGCATTGCCCCCGGAGGCCGTCTGTTTCGGCGAGGTCAGCCTCTCGGGCGCGCTCCGTCCAGTAGCGCAGGCGGAAAACAGGTTGAAAGAGGCGCGGAAACTTGGTTTCTCGCGGGCGATCGTGCCGGAGGCGCAGAAGGTCGAGGCGGCGGAGGGCATGGCCCTCGCCCGCCACGCGGATCTGACCCGCTTCGTGGGCGAGACATTCGGCGCCGGCTGAGCCCGGTGAGGACAGAGGCTCAGGAAGGCGAGTATGGACGGCTTCACGCTCATCGACGGCATCGTGGCCGCGGTCATCATCCTGTCGGCGATCCTCGCCTATTCCCGCGGCTTCGCGCGCGAGGCCATGGCGATCACCGGATGGATCGCCGCCGCGATCATCGCCTTCCTCTTCGCGGGCGCCGTGAGGCCGATGATCGCGCAGGTGCCGGTCCTCAACCAGTTCCTCGGCGACAGCTGCGAGCTTGGCATCATCGCCGGCTTCGCCGTGGTCTTCGCCATCGCCCTCGTGGTCTTCTCGATCATCACGCCACTCTTCTCGTCAGTGGTGCAGCGCAGCGCGCTCGGCGGCGTCGATCAGGGCATGGGGTTCCTGTTCGGCGTGGCCCGCGGCATCCTCCTCGTCGCCGTCGCGTTCATCGTCTATGACCGCGTGGCCGCGAATGCCGGCATCGCGGTGGTCGAGAACTCGCGCTCGGCCGAGGTCTTCTCGCGCCTGCGCACCCAGATGAACGAGCAGATCCCGCAGGACGCGCCCGGCTGGGCCGTGGCGCGCTACGAGGAGCTGGTCCGCAGCTGTGGCCCCGCGGGCGGCACGCTCGACACCGCGCCGCCGCCGGCCGCGACGACCGCGCCGGCGGCGACCACGCCCGACGCCCCCGCACCGGCCCCCGCCACGAATTGATCCCGCGTGGGGGAGTGACTTCCGCGCCCGGCGCCCCTACATACGCGCCTTGCCCGCTCGGCCGGAGTCGCCGCCAATGCAGCCGTTCCCTTCCCAGCCCCTCGATCACGACAGCCTGCACGAGGAGTGCGGGGTCTTTGGCGTCATCGGCGTCCCCGAAGCCGCGAACTTCGTGGCCCTCGGCCTCCACGCCCTGCAGCATCGCGGCCAGGAGGCCGGCGGCATCGTCGCCTATGACCCCGAGCGCGGCTTCAACGGCGCGCATCGCTTCGGCTATGTCCGCGACAACTTCACCAAGGCCTCGCTGATGGAGACGCTGCCCGGCGCGCTCGCCATCGGCCATGTCCGCTATTCGACCGCGGGCTCCAAGGCCCCGGTGATCCGCGACGTGCAGCCCTTCTTCGGCGAGCTGGCGATGGGCGGTTGCGCGATCGCGCATAACGGCAACATCACCAACGCCGCCGCGCTGCGCCGCGAACTGATCGAGCGCGGCTCGATCTTCGCCTCCGGTTCGGACACCGAATGCATCATCCACCTGATGGCGCGGTCGATCCAGACTTCGATTCCCGAGCGGATGAAGGACGCCCTGCGCCGCGTCGAGGGCGCCTTCAGTGTCATCGCCATGACCCGCACCAAGCTGATCGGTGTGCGCGACCCGCTGGGCGTGCGTCCCCTGGTCCTCGGCACGCTCCATGATGGCGCGCATGTGCTCGCCTCCGAGACCTGCGCCCTCGACATCATCGGGGCCGAGTTCCTGCGCGAGATCGAGCCGGGCGAGATGGTGGTGATCTCGGGCGGCGAGGTCGCCAGCGTCCGCCCCTTCGCGCCCGCGCAGAGCCGTTTCTGCATCTTCGAGCATGTCTATTTCTCGCGCCCCGATTCGATCATCGGCGGCCGCTCGGTCTACGAGACCCGGCGCCAGATCGGCGTCGAACTGGCCCGCGAGGCTCCGGTCGAGGCCGACATGGTCTGCCCGGTGCCCGATTCCGGCACGCCCGCCGCGATCGGCTACAGCCAGGAGAGCGGCATCCCCTATGCCATGGGGATCATCCGCAACCAGTACATGGGCCGCACCTTCATCGAGCCGACCGAGCAGATCCGCGACATGGGCGTGCGGCTGAAGCTGAACGTCAACCGGGCGCTCGTGAAGGGCAAGCGCGTGGTGCTGGTGGACGATTCGGTGGTGCGCGGGACGACCTCGCGCAAGATCAAGGACATGATCATCGCCGCGGGCGCGGCGGAGGTCCACTTCCGCATCGCCAGCCCGCCGACCGCATGGCCGTGCTTCTACGGCGTCGATACCCCTCATCGCGACAAGCTGCTGGCGGCGCAGATGTCGCCCGAGGAGATGCGCGACTGGATCGGCGTGGACAGCCTCTCGTTCATCTCGCTCGACGGCCTCTATCGCGCCGTGGGCGAGGCGCAGGGCCGTGACGGGGCTTGCCCGCAGTATTGCGATGCCTGCTTCTCGGGCGACTACCCGATCCCGCCCTCAGACCAGATCGCCAATGGCGGCTTCGACCCCGAGGGGCCGACCACGCTCTCGGATCACACGGCGCCCTGAGGGGTCAGCGCCGCAGCAGCGCGCGGCGCGAGCCCGAGGCGAACTCACGCCGCCAGGTGGTCCACAGCACCGCCGCGGTGGCGAGCGTCAGCGCCAGCGGTCCCGCCAGCCAAGCCAGCGCGCCGATGGCGAAATAGACCGCGCGCAGGCCGGCGTTGAAGTTCCGCGCCGCGTGGATGTTGATCTCGGCCGCCTTCATCGCCAGCCCCATCGCCTCGGGGTGCGAGGCGTCGTTCGGCACCGCGCCCATCAGCACGGCGCAATAGCCGAACAGCCGGTGCGCCCAGACGAAGCGCAGGAAAGCGTTGACCACCAGCAGCAGCGCGAGCGCCAGCTTGATCTGCCAGACCAGTTCCGGCAGCAGCCCCGGCACGACCTCCTCGGCGGCGCGGGCGACGGTCTCGGGATTGCCGATCAGGGCCAGGCCGCCGCCGATGGCGATCATCGTGGCCGAGGCGAAGAACGACGCGCTCTGCGACAGCATGCCCAGCAGCGCGCCGTCCATGATGCGCGGCTGCCGGGTCAGGAACTCGCGCATCCAGTTGCGCCGGTGCTCCTCCATCAGCACGGCGACCGAGACGCGCCCGCCCTGCGGATTGGCGACCAGCCAGCCCACTCCGATCCATGCCGCGAGGTGCAGCACCACCGCCGCCACATCGGCAAGCCCGAGGGCCGCGGGCAGCTGGATCACGCCAGACCCACGAGCGCGCGGGCGAACTCGTCCGGGTCGAAGGCGTCGAGGTCGTCGATCTGCTCGCCCACGCCGATCGCGTGGATCGGCAGCCCGAAGCGGTCGGCGAGCGCGACCAGCACGCCGCCGCGCGCGGTGCCGTCGAGCTTGGTCATCACGAGGCCCGTCACATCAGCCATCTTCTGGAAGGTCTCGACCTGGCTCAGCGCGTTCTGGCCCGTGGTGGCATCGAGGACCAGCACCGTGTTGTGCGGCGCGCTCGGGTCCTTCTTGCGGATCACGCGGACGATCTTGGCGAGTTCCTCCATCAGGTCGGCGCGGTTCTGGAGGCGGCCGGCGGTGTCGATCAGCAGCAGATCCGCCCCCTCCGCCTCGGCCCGCGTCATGGCGTCGAAGGCGAGACTGGCGGGGTCGGAGCCCTGCGGCGCGGTCATCACCGGCACGCCCGCGCGCTGTCCCCAGACCTGCAGCTGCTCGACCGCCGCCGCGCGGAAGGTGTCGCCCGCTGCGATCACGACCTTCTTGCCCGCCGCGTTCAGCTGCGCCGCCAGCTTGCCGATGGTCGTCGTCTTGCCTGAGCCGTTGACGCCCACAACCAGCACCACCTGCGGCGTCCTCGCATAGAGCGGCAGCGGCCGCGCCACCGGCGCCATGATCCGCGCGATCTCGGCCGCGAGCCAGCCTTTCAACTCGGTCGCTGACACGCGCCGCCCCATGCGCCCCTCTGCGATGTTGGCGGTCACGCGCAACGCCGTATCCACGCCCATGTCGGCGGCAATGAGGGTCTCCTCGAGCCCCTCGAGCATCTCGTCGTCAAGCTCGCGGCGCGGCTCGGGCGGGGGCGCCGGGGCGGTCTCGCGGCCGAGCAGGCGGTCCATGAGGCCCGGCCTGGCGGCGGCGGCGGGTTCAGGAGCAGGCGGCGGTGCGGGCGCGGCTTCGGGCGCCTCGGCCACGAGGTCGTCCAGCCCCTCGCCGATCTTCGTCGAGGACCGCGTCAGGCGGTCGCGCAGCTTGGAAAAGAACGACATGGGCGACCCTCCGCTCGGCGCGCAGGACATTACGCGGGGGCGCGACCGAGGGGAACCCTCGCGCGCGCCGATCCTTCTGCGAAGGATCGCTTCGAAACTTCGCAGAAGGTTTCGGTTGCTAGAACAGCGTCCCCTGCCCGCCCGGCGGTCGCGCCGCGGGTTTCGCCCGCGCCCCTTCCGGCCGCGCGCCGAGGCGGCCGTCGTGGAACTCGATCTCCAGCCGCGCCAGCGCCGCACCGGCAACGGCCGAGGCCACCAGCCCCTCCGGCCCATGCACCACCGCAAAGCCGCGCTTCAGCGTCTCGCGATAGCCGAGCGTCTGACGCAGGCGATCGAGGCGGTCCAGCCGCTCGCGCCGGAGCCGCGTTTGCCGCGCCTCGGCCGCGGCGAGGCGCTTCCCCAGCCCGTCGAGCTGCGCCCGGCACTCGGCATTCCGGCGCAGCCCCGCCATGCGGGCGCGCGAGAGGCCCGCGTCGAGGCGTCGGCGCCCGGCGTCGAGGTCACGCGCCATCTCGCGCAGGCGGCGGGCGATGGCCGGCCGCAGCTTTGCCGCGGCGCTGTCCCGTTCGCTCCGGGCGATCTGCGCGCGCCGCCGCAACGCCGGTTCCAGCCGCGCCCCCTCCTCGAGCCGCCGCCGCGCCGCGGTCGCCCCTTGCCGCAACAGCGCAGGCGGCAGCGGCAGCGCGTTCAGCCGGTCGCGGCGGCTGCGGGTGAAGCCCCGCAGGGCCGGTTCCAGCCGCGCCGCGGTGAGGTCGAATCGCTGCCGCGCCCCCTCGGTCAGCGCCTGCGGGCGTCCCATCGCGCGGGCGAGGTCGCGCAGCCTCTGCCCCGGCAGCGCCACCCGCGTCTGCATGGCGCGCACCTGACGCGCCCGGATCTCGGCCAGCCGGGCGACCAGTTCCGACCGTACCGGGACCGCCAACTCGGCTGCCGCGGTCGGGGTCGGCGCGCGCAGGTCGGCGGCGTGGTCGATCAGCGTGGTGTCGGTCTCGTGGCCGACGGCCGAGATCAGCGGGATCGTTCCCGCCGCGACCGCGCGCACCACCGCCTCGTCGTTGAAGCCCCAGAGGTCCTCGACCGAGCCGCCGCCGCGCGCCACGATGATGAGGTCCGGGCGCGGCACCGGCCCGCCGGGACCAAGCGCGTTGAAGCCCGCGATCGCCGCCGCGACCTCCGGCGCGCAGGCGGCGCCCTGCACCGCCACCGGCCAGATCACCACATGCACCGGAAAACGGTCGCGCAGCCGGTGCAGGATGTCGCGGATCACCGCGCCCGAGGGCGAGGTGACGACGCCGATCACCCGCGGCAGCGACGGCAACGCCCGCTTGCGGGCGGCGTCGAAGAGCCCCTCGGCGGCCAGCGCCTTTCGGCGTTGCTCCAGCATCGCCATCAGCGCGCCAAGGCCCGCGGGCTCCACCGATTCGACCAGAAGCTGGTATTTCGACGCGCCGGGGAAGGTCGTCAGCCGGCCCGAGACGATGATCTCCATCCCCTCCTCGGGCCGATGCGCCAGCCGCGCAGCCTGCGTGCGCCAGCAGACCGCCGCGATGCAGGCGTTATCGTCCTTCAGGTCGAAATAGAGATGCCCCGAGGACGGCCGCGACACCCGCCCGACCTCGCCCCGCACGCGGACGCGGCCGAATTCGCCCTCGATCACGCGCTTCACCGCGCCCGAGATCTCGGAGACGGAGAGCGCGGGGGCGTTCGACGGGGCGGCGTCTTCGAAGAGGTCCATGCGCGTTCATCGCCCGCAGGGCGGGAGGGCGCAAGCGTTGCGGCTCCGCGCCGGCTGGCCTATGCGGCGGCGAAAAGGACGTGGCCATGAACATCCTGATCCTCGGCGGCGGCGGGCGCGAGCATGCGCTCGCCTGGGCGATCCGCCAGAACCCGAAATGCGACCGGCTGATCGTCGCCCCCGGCAATGCGGGGATCGCGGGGATCGCGCGCTGCGCGAGCATCGACATCTGCTCGCCCGGCGACGTGACCGAGTTCGCCGAGGCCAACGCCGTCGATCTGGTAGTGATCGGCCCCGAGGCGCCGCTGGCCGCGGGGGTGTCGGACGCGCTGCGCGAGGCGGGCTTCGCGGTCTTCGGCCCGAGCCGCGCGGCGGCGATGCTGGAGGCCTCGAAGAGCTTTACCAAGGAGGTGTGCGACGCCTGCGGCGCGCCCACCGCCGCCTGGGCGCGTTTCACCGAGGCCGAATCCGCCCGCGCCCATGTCGCGGCCCACGGCGCCCCCATCGTCGTCAAGGCCGACGGCCTCGCCGCCGGCAAGGGCGTCACGGTGGCCATGACCGAGGCCGAGGCCGTCGCCGCCATCGACGACACCCTCGGCGGCAGCTTCGGCGCGGCGGGCGCTTCCATTGTGCTGGAGGAGTTCATGGCCGGCGAGGAGGCGAGCTTCTTCGTCCTCTGCGACGGCGAGACCGCGCTGCCCATCGGCACCGCGCAGGACCACAAGCGCGTGGGCGAGGGCGACTCCGGCCCCAACACCGGCGGCATGGGCGCCTACTCGCCCGCCCCGGTGCTGACGCCCGCGATCGAGCGCCAAGTCATGGCCGAGATCATCCGCCCGACGCTGGCCGAGATGTCCCGCCGTAGCACGCCGTTCCAGGGCGTTCTCTACGCCGGCTTGATGATCGCCGACGGCCGCGCGCGGCTGGTGGAATACAACACCCGCTTCGGCGACCCCGAGGCGCAGGTGCTGATGATGCGGCTGGGCGCGCAGGCGCTCGACCTGATCCATGCCAGCGCCGAGGGGCGGCTTGCGGAGGTCGCGGTGCAATGGGCCGACGACCACGCGCTGACGGTGGTGCTGGCCGCGCGGGGCTATCCCGGAGCGGTGGAGAAGGGGACCGAGATCCGGGGGCTGGACGGACTGCCCGAGACCAGTTCCGAGGTCATGTTCCACGCCGGAACGGTGGAGGACGGCGGCCGCATCCTCGCCGGTGGCGGACGGGTGCTGGCTGCAACGGGACGCGGCGCGACGCTGGCCGAGGCCGGGCGGCGGGCCTATGCGCTGGCCGAAGCGGTGGACTGGCCCGAGGGGTTCTTCCGGCGCGATATCGGCTGGCGGCAGCTTGCCCCGCACCGGACCAAGGGGGAGACTTAGTTCGGGAGCGAAACCTGCCGCACGGGAAGAGGGACTCTGCCGGATGAAGCGGATCGTGATTCTCTGCGACGGAACCTGGAACCGCTCGGACAGCCTGCACCCCACCAACGTGATCCGCTTTGCGCAGGCGATGCTTGGCGAGGCGCCGGATGGAACCGCGCAGGTGCCGGTCTATATCGCGGGCGTCGGAACCGGCCGCGGGATCGCCCGGCGGCTGGACAGCCTGATCGGCGGCGCCTTCGGCAAGGGCCTGTTTGCCAATCTCGTGGAGGCCTACCAGCACCTCGTCTTCATGTATGAGCCCGGCGACGAGATCCATATCCTCGGGTTTTCGCGCGGGGCTTACACGGCCCGGTCGCTGGCCGGGCTGCTTCGTTCCACCGGCATTGTCGAGAGGCGCTTCCTGCACCGGGTACCCGAGGCTTTGAGCCGCTACCGCACGCTGAACGACCCTGCCACCCATCCATCCAGCGAGGACAGCCACCGCTTCCGCCTCGAACTGTCGCCGCGGATCGCGACCAGCACGAAGGAGATCGCCTGGCGGCGCGAGAACGGCCATGGCGACGCGAAGCTGCTGACGGTCAGCTATCTCGGCGTCTGGGACACGGTCGGGGCGCTCGGCGTGCCGGTGGGTCTCCCCCTCATCAGAAACCTGGCCGCGCGCAGATACAGGTTCCACGACGCGAGCCTCAGCAGCATGGTGAAGTCGGCGCGCCATGCCGTCGCACTGGACGAGACACGTCCGGCGTTCCAGCCGACATTATGGGACAACGTCGACGAGTTGAACCGCGAGAGCGCGCCGTCCGGCAGCCCCGAACCCTATCAGCAAAAGTGGTTCGCGGGCGATCACGGCTCTGTCGGGGGTGGCGGAGACGTGCACGCCCTCTCCAGCATCGGGCTGGCATGGATCATCGAGGGCGCGCAGGATGCCGGGCTGGTCTTCGACGACGCCGAGTTGCAGGCCATCCGCAACGAGCAGGAGGTCATGGGACCGCTGCGCAACACGACGACCCCGGCCAGCCTCCTCAGCCGCGTCATGCGCCTGCGCGCAAAGGATCGAGTGGGCCCCGCGACGCCGCGCGAACTGCACCCTTCTGTGATCCGCCGCTGGCAGGCCGAGGCCGAGAGCCGCGGCTTCCAGCCCTACCGGCCGGGCAGCCTCAGGCGCATCGCAGCGGCCCTCGATGCCGAACGCCACGGCGGCCTCTCAACGGCGACGGCAGCCGCCTCGCCTGAGCCTCACGCGCCCGCGTAGAGCCCCTCATAGATCGGGCGCAGCGTCTCGAGCTCGAACAGGCTCGACACGCTGGTCCCGTTCCAGATGTTCATGATCGCCTGGGCGAAGATCGGCGCCGTGGGCACGATGCGGATGTTGCGCGCGGCCCGCGCCTGCGGCGTCGGCTCGATCGAATCAGTGATGACCAGCGACTTCATCACCGATTTCTCGATCCGCTCGACCGCCGGGCCGGAGAGAACGCCATGCGTGATGTAGGCATGGACCTCGGAGGCGCCGTGGTCGCAGAGGAGCTGCGCGGCCTTGGTCAGCGTGCCCGCAGTGTCGCAGATGTCGTCCACGATGATGCAGCGCCGGCCCTCGACCTCGCCGATGATGGTCATCTCGGCGACCTCGCCGGGGGTCTCGCGCCGCTTGTCCACGATCGCCAGCGGCGCCCCGATCCGCTGCGCCAGTTCGCGCGCCCGGCCGACGCCGCCCACGTCCGGCGAGACCACCATCAGGTCGTCGGCGCCGTTGAAGTGGTGCAGCAGGTCGAGCGCGAAGATCGGCGCGGCGTAGAGGTTGTCCACGGGGATGTCGAAGAAGCCCTGGATCTGGGTCGCGTGCAGGTCGAGCGTCAGGACCCGCTGCACCCCGGCCTCGGTCAGCAGGTTGGCGACCAGCTTGGCGCTGATCGGCGTGCGTGCCTTGGCGCGGCGGTCCTGCCGGGCATAGCCGAAATAGGGGATCACGGCGGTGATGCGCGCCGCCGACGAGCGGCGCAGCGCGTCGGCCATGATGAGCAGTTCCATCAGGTTGTCGTTCGCCGGATTCGAGGTCGGCTGGATGATGTACATGTCCTCGCCGCGGACGTTCTCGAACACCTCGACGAAGATTTCCTGGTCGTTGAACCGCTCGACCCGCGCGTCGACCAGGCTGACATTCATGCCCCGGTGCAGCGACATGCGCCTTGCGATGGCCTGCGCCAGCGGCCTGTTGGCGTTGCCGGCGATGAGCTTCGGTTCGGTCATGGCGGGCATCGGGCACCTTTGGGCACGGGCAGGAGTCGCGGCCCCTTAGCACGCGGCGCCGCGAGGGCAAACCGCAGCAGACGGCGGAGTCCGGCCATCGCCGGGACCGCGAGGGAACGAGACCGGCTCAGGCGTCGTTTGAAGGGTGTCCAACGCGCGGGAGCCTCTCACCGCGCACGGTTCAGCGATCAACGACTGGAGATACAGATGCGCAAGATCCTCCTCACCACAGCCCTCGTGCTGCCGCTCGGCGCGGGCTTCGGCTTCGCCCAGACCAGCACCCCGGTGCCCGCCGACCAGAATGGCGCGGGCGAAGTGGCCGAAGCCGTGGATCAGGGCGCGGCCGCGACCGCCGAAACCGCCGGCGACGCCGCCGAGGCCGCCACCGACGCCGTCGCCCCGGCCGGTAGCGATGCCGAACAGGCCGGCGACGAGATGGAGGCCGAGGGCGACGAGGCCGCCGCCGCGGCCGATGCCGTCGATTCCGGTGCCGCGGCCACCGGCTCCATGACGACAACCGGCACCACCACGACGGAGACCACCTCCACCGAGACCACCACGGCGACCGATCCCGCGACCGGCACCACTGTTACGACCACTTCCCCCGCGGGCGCGGACACGACGGTCACGACCGACAGCGCAACGACCACCGCAACCACCGACGCGGCTGTCGTCGCCTCCGGAGCCGATGTGGTGGTCCGCGACCAGGCGCCGAACGAGCTGCGCGTGGACTGGATCACCGGGGCCACGGTGGAATCGCCCACCGGCGAGAATATTGGCTCGATCAACGATCTCATCATGGATGAGACCGGCCAGATCACCGCGGCGATCGTGGGCGTGGGCGGCTTCCTCGGGATCGGCGAGAAGCAGGTCGCCATCGACTGGGCCAACCTGAAGATCGACTTCGACGGCCAGCGGCTCTCGACCGACCTGAGCCGCGAGGCGGCCGATGCGGCACCCGGCTACGTCTTCCGCGAGCGGACGGCAGCCCCAGCCGCGACGCCGATGACCGGCACCGTGACCGACCCGGCCGCCACCACGCCCGGAGCGCCGCTCGGCGCCGATCCGGCGGTGATGCCGGAGACCAGCGGCGAGCCCGTCACGCTCGAGGCCGATCCGGCCGCGGCGCCCGCGTCGAACTGACGCGGGAGCCGGAAGGAGCGACAAGGGGGCGGGCCACGGGGCCCCGCCCTTCTGCGTTGGGGTCGTTGTCCTTGAAGCTCTTGCACATCGCCGAGCCAAGCTCCTCGTCGTAGGCGGCCCGAGCGCTCATCGGCCGTTTGAGCCAGGCATTGAACCCGACCGCGAGACGCTGAGCGCCGGACATAGCCAGCCACTGGCCAGACAAGGCGGTGCTAATGACACCTCATGTCGCGTCCCTCGCGAAGAACGCATTCGCCTTTTTCAGGATGTCACGCTCCGCCTTGAGACGGGCGACCTCCTTTCTCAATACGACGATCTCGGTTTGCTCGGCATGCGGACGGCCGTTCCCGGGGAGCGCACCAAGCCGAGCATTCTCCAGCTCTCGGATCCACCGCCGCAGCACGCTCTCCGAGAGCTCAAGGTGGTGGCAGGCTCCGGTCCCTTGATCACGATCTTATCTTCGTGTCCACGAACCGGCAGCAGGCCACGCCGCCTCGGGCCGGCTACCCGCGCGACAGAGGTCCCTTTTGCGAGCCGATCGGGGGATCCGATTGCGAGCCGATTGACATCCATGGCGACCTGCCTGGCATAGCCCGGACGAGGTCGCGGGAGCAGAACTCGCTGCCCCTGTCGACGCTGATCGTCTTTGGGAAGCCGACCTTGCAGCAGACGGTCTGGAGGGCCTGTCTCGGCTCCGCGCCATATACACCGGTCCCAACGCGCTTCGTTGTGGCGATCACGTCAACGAGGCACCCGTTACGGCGAGGCGGACGGCGAAGTCGGCAACTGCGCTGCCTATGCCCTTGTAGAGAGTCAGGCCCGCGCCCGACGGCCGGCCGCCGCCGGACTTGATCAGCGAGGCCAGTGAGACCAGACGCCGCCGCCCGGATCCGACAGCCAGGCAGCAAAGTCGGCCGACGAGGCGCGCACGGTCTCAGGGGTATCGGCACAGACCGCCGCGCAGCGGGGGAACACGTCGAGCGGCAGTTCGCGACGGTCTGGAACGGTAACCCCGATCGCGGTGAGATGCGCGCCGCGCCAACATCCCGCTGGTGATGGGCGGTTCAGGTGCCCGGGCCGGGAGGCTCACGATGTCTGCGTCCCGCACGACTCCCGCCGGCGTTTTCACAGCGCGCACAATCAGGCCGAGCGCCTCGGACAACTCCGCAGCCGCGCGAGTTCGGTTATCCGCGGTCGGGCTCCACAGCCGGACCTCGGAGAGTCGGCGGACACGAGCGATAGCCGCGACGAGCGCACGGGCCTGCTTACCCGACCCGACGACCCCAAGGATCGAGGCCTCGGGATGCGCGAGGGCGTACGTCGCCACGGCGGCGAGCACCCCGGTGCGCAGCGAACTGAGCGCGTAGGCGTCAATCAGGGGAACCGGCGGCGCGGTCGCACTGTCAAAGATTAGCAGCTGCGGCTGCGCGTTGGCGCCGATCTGCGTCCGCACCTTGACGCCGCAGACGCCGAGGCCGGGAGCGACCGCACCCAGCATGTGCAGCGCCGCACCGGTTTCACCAAAAGGGTAGCACCTGCTTGGGATGCGCAGCGGTTGCGCCATTGGCTTCTGCGGTCAACCCGCGCAGGACGGCGGCGATGGCGACGTCCATGTCGAGCCGGCGCGCGACGTCGGCTTCGGTCAGGTGCAGCATCAGTCCGGCCCCGCGCCGAAACCGCCGCCGCCCGCGGTCTGAATCACGACCTCGGCGCCGGGGTTGAGGATCACGTGCTCAGTCAAATTCGGGCGCACACCGTCGATGGTGACGAGGCCGGACTGTCCCGCTCCGTCTCCCGCGAGGCCCGGCGGGCCGATGCGCATCTGCGTCATGATGAAGGACGCCGTCGTCGGGCTGTCTCCCACGAAGCGGAAGGCGAAGTCCAGCCCGTCGCCACCTCGCCGCCGTCCTGCGCCGCCGCTGCCGCGCTGGATTCGCCGGTGGCGGACGCGGATCGGGGCAGAGGCCTCGATCATCTCGATGGGCGAGTTGGATAGGTTCGAGGGGAAGCTGATGACCGAAAGCCCGCCCCGCGCCCCCGACGCCCCCTGCCCCGCATTCCAAAAATAGACGCCCGCATAGCTGGCGCCACGGTGTGGCCCGGCGGTGGTCAACGTCGAGTTGCCCGAGCCGAGTGCCCAGACACGGTCCGGCCTCCGCCAAGGCGCCCATGACGGCGACCGGCAGCAGGTGCCCGATCATGCCGCGCGCTCCGCGCCCGTCATGCTCGATCTCGTAGGTGTACCGGCCCGGCGGTGTCGTTGCGATGGCCGCCTGCATGACGGCCTCGAAGCGGGTGCGGATCTCGTGACTCAGCTCGGGAAAGCTGGCGCGCGTCTCGGTCAGCAGGTCGTGCAGGCGCTCGGTAACCTTGTGGCAGGCGGCCACCTCACCCCGGATGTCGCCCATCGTCGCGTCGGGGACTCAGATATTGGTTCGGATGAAATCGACGATGGTGCCGTTCGGCACGCCGGCCTCGACCAGCTTCAGCATCGGGATCTGAAGCCCCTCGCTGACCGTCGACTGCGCAACCGAGGGGCCCTCGGCGTCGGTCAGGACCACGGCGTAGTCGTTGGCCTCGCGCGCCAGCGACGAGAAGGCTGTCCGCAGAAAATCGCGGCGGCTTCGTCCACGATGCTGATGATGCGCGTCCAGAGGATTTCCCGCGCGATCGGATCGGTGGCCTTCATACGCCGACTCCACTGTCGAGTTCGATGAGGCGTCGAGCACTCGGACGCTGGCCGGGAAGGCGACGACGATGGTGGATTCGCGTTCCGGCAGGATAAGGGGCGCGCGCAGCACGGTGCCGGGGGCGAGGTCGTAGCGGTCGAACACGTCGACGGTACCGAAGCGGTTGTACTGCGGCAGGAAGATCGGGCGCTGGCGCGGCGCCGACGGCGTCCCGGTGCGCGTGCCGTCGCCCCAATTAAGCGCGCGCACGTCACTGGCCGCTGCGCCGGTCAGGCGCCAGGCGACGATCTCAATCCGTCCGTCCGGGACTATCATGCCGTAGATCTCGCGATAGCGGGCCGTGAACATGCGTTCGATCCCGGCCGCCGTGTCGGCTTCGAGGCTGGAATACGGAAAATGCAACTCGATCTCGTGGCCCTGGCCGGCGTAACGGGCGTGTACGCCGACCGTCCATTCCGCGTCCGCCACACCGCTGGAGCGAAGCTCCTCGGCTGCGTCTTCGCGCTGTTCGGCGAGCGCGGCGCGAAGGTCAGGCCAATCCACGTCCGCCAGCAGAGCGCGGCGCGAGAGGCCACGGTCGGTCCGGGCAGCGGCGGCGAGGAGGCCGAGGCAGGAGCCCGCGCCTGCGGCGATCGGGCTGAGTATGCGGCGGATGCCGATGCGACGAGCGACATCGACGGCATGGACGGGCCCTGCACCGCCCGTCGCGACCATGGTGATGCTGGCGTCCCCGAGGGAGCGGTCGCGCTGGCGCTGGGCGACCCGGAGCTGATCTCGGCCCGGCTGATCTCGGCGCCGGAGATCCGCAGGTTGACCTTCACCGGCTCGGTCCCGATCGGCAAGAGACTCGCCGCGCAGGCTGGGGCGACGATGAAGCCCGCGACGATGGAGCTGGGCGGGCGTAACCCGGTCGTGGTTTTCGACGACGCCCACCCTGAAGCCGCCGCAGCGCTGGCAGTAACGGCAAAGTTCCGCAATGCGGGACAGATCTGCACCTCGCCCACACGGTTCTTCATGCCGCGGGCGCTGGCGCTCCTCTCGCGCATGAAACCCGAGGATGAACCGGAGATGGAACGCCAGTTCCACGGAGCGATGTATGTCGCGCGCGATTTCACCGGCGACCGCACCACGCTCTGATCACTCGAAGGATCGACACTGCGTTGAAGCGGGGTAACGGAATGACATTTTGCACGACGCTCGCGCTGGTTGAAAGTACCATGGCACGATAAAGAGGTTCGACATGAGCTTTTCGCTGAGCGAGGAACAGAATCAGTCCAGGGATGCGGTCGAAAAGTTAGTCGACGCCATTTGGCGGACGGGGCGCTGATACGCGCGCAGACCGACTCCTATCCCTACGACGTCGCGAAACTGATGGCCAAGAATGGACTTCTGGGAATCGCGATTCCCGAGGAGCACGGCGGCCAGGGCGAGGAGGTGATCGACGCGATCCTCGCCATCGAGACCGTCGCATCGGTGTGTCCGCGCAGCGCCGACGTCATCCAAGCCGGTGGCGCCGTCGGGAAAGTGCAGTGCGCTTGGGGCTTTTTAATCGATGGCGCTATGGGTTCGATCGTCATTGTAGTGTCTGCGCTAATTCTCCAGCTTTTCGACCGCATCAGCAAGGCTCATGAACCAGTGGGCGTTCAGGCATTCGGGCCTGAGCTTGCTGTTGAACGCCTCGATGAAGCCGTTGTCGGTGGGCTTGCCGAGCCGCGAGAAGTCCCGGGTGACCTTCGCGTTTGAGGATGACGTGAACGCGGCGATAGCCGTGAGCCGCACGCGGGTTTCGAAGATCTCCTTGATCCGCCGCTTCAGTTCTGCCGGATCGGTGCGGCCGGACTTGTAGTGGTAGCTCGAGCGGTCGAACCGCAGGGCCCCACACGCCCTGCGGATCGAGACCGCCCAGTCTGCGCACATCCCGCCGACCAGTTCGCGCTTCCGCTCCGGCTTCAAAGCTTTCGGCGGACGACATCCTGGAGCATTTCTCGGTCCAGCGTCAGGTCCGCCAAGATCCGCTTCAGCCGCGCGTTCTCGTCCTCAAGCTGCTTCAGCCGCCGCATCTCGTCCGGCAGCAGGCCGCCATACTTCTTCTTCCAGGCGAAGTAGGTCGACTGCCCGATCCCTGCCTTGCGGCAGATCTCGGCGACCGGCGTGCCTGCCTCGCCCTGCTTCAGGATGAACGCCTTCTGCGCCTCCGTGAACCTCGATGCCTTCATCGTTCTCAGCTCCTCGCCCAGCCGGGAAAGCGTAGCCGATAACTACAGCTTCAAACGGTCCAGTTCTCAGGAGGCAGAGCATCGTTGGCCGGACTCTAATCGCTGTGGAGGAAAAATCCCGTGGCAGGTCACGGCCTCCACCGCATCGAGCGGCTGATGCAGACGAATGGCTTCAAGGCGCGGCCTCGCCGTCGCGGCCTGCCGAAAGACCAGTCCGTCATCGCCGACACCCTCCTCGATCGGAACTTCCAGGCGGACAGACCCAACCAGAAGCGGCTGGCCGATTGCACCTCCTTCTGGACAGCCGGGGGCTGGCCGCCGTGCTGGACCTGTTCTCACGCCACATCGTGGGCTGGTCGATGAAGGCCGAGCGCGACGCATCGCTCGTCATGGATGCCCTCATGGTGGCAGTGTGGCGGCGCGGACGTGCTGCTGCATCATGCGGACCAGGGCAGCCAATAGACCTGCTCGATGAGCCGGTCGGGAGACGCTGGGACAATTCGGCCATGGAGAGCTTCTTCTCTTCGCTCAAGACCGAGCGCTCGGCCCGCAAGACCTACCGCACCCGCGATGCCGCAAGGGCCGAGGTGTTCGACTACATCGAGAGGTTCTACAATCCAAAGCGGCCACTCGAAACTGGGCTACCTCAGCCCGATTCAGTTCGAGGCTCGCGCCGGGCTACCGTAACCGGGCGTCCACGAAACCGGCTGCAGGCCACAGCCGTGCGTTCGCAGCACGGCATCCGCAAAGCCTCCGCGCACGAGCTGGCCAAGGCCGGAGCAAGCGTGTTCGAGGTCGCCGCGCGCTTCGCCTTCCGACGTCAAGTCGAGCGCGCCCAACGCCAAGACGTGGAGCGGGCGGGCCTTGTGCTGTCGGGCTCCGAGCCGGGTCGAGAAGGCACGTCCGAACCCAGGTGTCCCCGCACACTCAAACTTGTGAAACACTTTCCACCAACAACGCAATGAAAACACCGTTCTGGCAAGAAGCTGGGCAGCCCGTAGGGGGCTACTAACCCGCAAGAAAACCAAATGAAATCAGAACCGTTATGGACCACGCTTCAGCGCAACCGAGCGATACAGATCAATGAGTTATCGTAGAGGTGGACCACGGGCCCGCGTAGCTCCAGAACTCCTGATCCCGCGTGATGCGAGTCGCGCCTCGGAGCCTGCTCCGTCTTAACCTCTCCCTCCACGGCTGGGAGGACTCCTGACGCATTCTCCGCTGTAGGACACGAAGTGAGTGCCGGCCCAAAAACCAACAGACCGCCGCGAGAGCTCGCGGCGGCTCCTCGGCAGAGATTGTTGCCCGCAGGCTCTGAGCGACCGCTCGGCCTGGCAAATGACCATCTTCACGGCCGCCGCCTCAAGGTCGTGTGGCTGCGCTGCCCAATCGTAAGCCTCCGGCGGTGGCCGTCTGACGGGATTTCGCCACCGATGATAAGTTCGACCTTATGGCCGACCACAAGGTCAAACCCGAGACTGAATTCCTTTCTGCCGCGGATTCCCCCGTCGCCGACACTGAGGTTATCGCCAGGGCCGCCCGTGGCAGTGCGGGCAACAGCACCAAAACTCCTGCGCCGGGCGGCAGGGTCAAATGGCCGTTGCCTCAGGGCTATCAGATCAGCGCTGGCTCCGCATCGGTCGCCCACGATCCCGGGCCGGATCGTTCGAGGCAGACCCGCTCCCGCACTCGACCTCCAGACGGGCCAACGATCCAGCGCGCGTTGACCGGCCACTTTCCGCAGCGTAAGCTATCATTGTTGGCCACGTTCCTGCGTGGAGTTCGTGATGGCCTCGCGTCCTGCGCTCTTCGCCTCGATCTTCGCTGCAAGTTTTCTGCCCCTGATGTCAGCGCAGCCTGCCATCTCGCAGGCGCTCGAGTTGCCTGACGCGGCGGACGCGTTGCTGGCCATTGGACGCGGGCTTCAGGGCCTCGACCAGGCCGAGGAACCCTCCTCGCGAACCAGTGTTGCCGACGTCCAGCGGATGCTGGCCGACCTGGGATATTCGCCAGGCGCTCCCGACGGCGATCCGGGACCCAGAACACGCAAGGAGATCGCGCGGTTCCAGGCCCAGGCTGGCCTGCCGTCCACCGGCAGGCTCGATCGGGCTACCCTCGACCGGCTCGCCGCGGCGCATGCGGCCAGACCCGCCGATCCGCTTCCTTCGTCGAACGACTCAAGGCTTCGGCAGGGCCCAAGCTTCGATTGTGTGCAGGCTCGAGAACCGTCCGAACTCGCGATCTGCGCGTCGGACGAGCTCGCTGCCCTGGATCGCGAGATGTCCGCGCGCTTCCGTGCCGCGCGGCAGGGGGCATCGGGTGCGCAGGCCGAAGCACTGCTGTCGCAGCAGCGCACCTGGATCCTGTCGCGCGACGCCTGCGGCAGTGATCCCGGCTGCCTCGGAAGCAGCATGGCCGCTCGCATCGACCAGATCGCCACTGGTCAGCCAGGCTCTGGATCGCCATCGGCGGCCGGTGCCGGTGCGGGCCGCGTGGCACTGACGGCGCAGGTTGGGCCGGGATCGCTGGCCTCACCCCAGGAGCCGGCAGGTGTGGACCGGGGCCAGAACGAGTTGGCCCTCGACGAGGGGCCGGCCGCTGAGGTCATCCTCTTCGGCGACAAGCTCAGAGACGCCGTTCCCGAGCAGGCGCGCCTGATCGAGGAAGCGGACAAGCAAGTCCTGCTGAGAGCGGCGGTCGCCATACCGGAGCTGACCTCGAATGACGAGGAAGCGATGTCGGTCCTTGCCGCGCTCGACCCGGACTTCGCTGCATCGCTGATGGATGCGGCCGTCGACGAAACGAGCCGCAACATGGTCGCTGGGTTCCGGGAAGGCGGCGACGTCGGTCTCCTCCTCTACCCGCTCACGAACCTGATTTCGAGCTTTGAGCGTCAGCGGATCATGGGGGAGGTCCGGGCCCGGCTTCCGGACCTCCTGGCAGATGTGCCAGCCGGTCCGCTCGACGTGCAGGTGGTCTGCCGGATTCACTTCGAGGAGTACGATTTCGCGGCGCAGGCGTTTCCTGACCCGAATGTTGCGAGCCATGTCCAGGATTGTCGCTCGGTGCAACTTGGCCGGCGGGCGGGCAGGGTCGAAGGTGGCCTGCCCGGCTTCCCGGCGGAGCTGCCGCTGGCGCCAGAAGCGGCCGAAGCCCTGGAGGCCGAAGTTCGAGCTGCATCTGCAGGCTCGCAGCCCCCTTCGGGGCTCGTGCTCCTCGTCTCCTTCCGCGCGAAGCTGGAGATCGCCGGGGACGCGCCGAGGACTCTGAACAGCGGCTTCAAGCTGAGCTTCCGGGACGTCCACCACTGGCGCCTTCACCTTCCGGGCCATCTCGACCGGGTTCTCCACACCTATCCGGACGCCGGCCCGGCCGTCGCCTCGAACCTGTCGGAAGGACCCCGCGGCACGACGCTACTGGACGGCCGAATCCCGGTGTTCGTGTCGGGGAACATACCCGTGCGGAAGGAAACCGGCCTTCCGCTGGTCGATGCGACCGCAACAGAGCAGGCTCTCGCCGCCGTCGCTGCCCTGGCCGCCATCAAGAACAGGCCGGACTGGCTCGCGGACGAGCGCAAAGCCCTGGAAGCCCTGGCCCTCTTTCCCGGACGGGACCGTGCCGACCTCGTAGCGGAGGCTACGCGCTCCGAACCGAACTACTCCGACTATGGGGTCATGCAGCCTGGCGGCCAGAGTGTCGCAAGTGAACTCGGGCGCCGGCTGAGCGAGTTCGACATCGCCCGGCTGACAGACCTGGTGAGGACCCGGCTGCCGTCGCTGGTCGAGGCCGAGGGAACGCTGAAGCTTCTCCAGGTCAGAATCTTCTGCCAGATCACTCTGTCCCGCTACGACATGGACGCCGGAGGCTTTCCCCTGGGTGACCGGAGTTGCCCGCTGGCCGGCCTCAACCTCCGTATATTCGGCGACACGGAGTACAACGTGGACATGTCGGCCCTGCCGGGCGCCTTCGTGATGCCTCCCGCGGAGGGGGAGGCCCTTCTCGATCGAGTGGCCACGCCTCGTGACCCGGATTCGCGCTCCGTCCTGATGTCCTTTGATGCCACTCTGAGCGGAAGGATTCCCGAGGATCGGCCGAACATCCTGGTGCTCGACTGGGTGGCGGAGGCTCCGCTCCGCCTTCACCCCGTCGATGACCCGGAATCGGTTCTCTGGACCGGTGCGGCGCAGGCACCTGCCCTGTCCGAACCGGCAGCCCTTGCGGAGGCGCCGAGCCCCGCGCCGGACGTGGAGTCGGACAGCGGGGCGGAGGAGGCGACTTCCTCCGACGCAGTGCCGGAGCGTGAGCCGGACGCCCTGGCCGAACCGTCGAGCGAGCCTGTCGTTCCACCTGCAGACGTCGACGTCGCGGGCCTCCGGCTCGGGATGACGTCGGACGCGTTCCTGGCCGGAGCCGAGGGTCTCTTCAAGCCCGGCACCAGCTTGCGGCTGGAGGTGCCAAACCCAGACCTCGACCTCAGGTTCGGAACCGTATCGGGCTACATCAGTTCGGATAACAGCCAGACCATTCTGGCCGTGCATCCACCCGGACGTCCTGACGGCCCTGTCCTGGCGCTCTATCGCCGGCTCGTGGTAACCCAAGAGCAGACCAGCCTCGAGTCGATCGTATCCGCTCTCGTCCGGAAATACGGCGAGCCCACCGAACGTTCCGACAATGATCCGGGTGCCTTGCGGTGGACAATGACCTCGTCGGACGACGCCTGCATGGCGGGATTCAGCTGGATGGGACAGCCGCCTCAGTTGCGGATCCCGGAGACCTCGCCCACAGGCGCAGGAGCTCTGCTGGACCATCGAAGCCTGGTCGACGGCCTCTTCTGGCCAGACAATCCACCGGACCCTCTCCGGCCGGAACTGGCGGCTGGTTGCGGCCCCATGATCGCGACCCGGATCACCGATGACAAGAACGGACACTATCGGCTCGGCGTGTGGCTGACGGACATGAACCTGATGGCTCGCACCTTGTCCGACCCCTTGTGGGCGCCGGCGCCGAAGGAACCAGCCGCGCCCGCCGACATCAAGCTCTGACACCTTCGAAGGGCTTCCCTCGATGAAGGCCGCCCCTTCTCCTCGTCCGCTGTAGCGCCGGCGCCGTTCGTCCAGCTGGCGCGGGAGCCGAGCCCGCGACCTCGACGAGGTGCTCTGACCTCCGATAAGTCCTCCACCTGACGGTAGAGTCTGGCCCAACGAGAGGACCGGACCATGAAGAGATCGAAGTTCAGCGAGGAGCAGGTGATCGGGATCCTGCGCGAGCAGGAAGCCGGAGCGAAGACGGCGGAGGTCTGCCGCCGGCACGGGATCAGCAGCGCGGCCTTGTATGCCTCGAAAGCCAGGTTCGGCGGCATGGACGTGTCCGACGCAAAGCGGCTGAAGGCGCTCGAGGATGAGAACGCCTGGCGGCGCAGAGCGGACCTCGATCCGCTACCGCAGCCGACGCCCCGACGATCACGCTCTGCGCGAGCGCCTGCGGGCGCTGGCATCCGAGCGCCGCCGCTTCGGTTACCGGCGGCTGCACGTTCTGCTCAGGCGGGAGGGCCATCCGTGAACCGCAAGAAGACCCAGCGGCTCTACCGGGAGGAAGGCTTGTCAGTGCGCAGGCGGCGGGGACGGAAGAAGGCGATCGGCACCCGAGCACTACTGCTGACGGTGGCGGTGCCGAACGCACGCTGGTCGGTCGACTTCGTCCACGACCAGTTCGCCCACGGCCGCCGGTTCCGGATCTTCAACGTGATCGACGACGTGACGAAGGAATGCCTCGCCGCCGTGGTCGACACCTCGATCTCGGGGCGTCGTGTCGCGCGCGAGTTGACGGCTCTGATCGCCCGTGCGGGCCAAGCCAGGCCTGATCGTCAGCGATCATGGGACCGAGTGCACTTCGAACGCCATGCCGGCCTGGTGCGAGGAGGCCGCCGTGTCCTGGCATTTCATCGCCCCGGGCAAGCCCATGCAGAATGGCATCTGCGAAGCGTTCAACTCGAAGATGCGGGACGAGCTGATGAACGAGACGCTGTTCTTCGGTCTCGATCAGGCCCGCCGCATCGTCGCCAGTTGGGTGGCCGACTATGACGCGGCCCGGCCCATTCGGTACTCGGCTACCAGACCCCCGCAGCCTACGCCGCCCAGCTCGCCGCAAGGAGCGATCGGCTACACGCGATGGAAACGTTCCGCCGACCGTCCATTGCTCCCTCCGCGCAAGCGGGCGATTGTCACCCGCCGGCTCTGGTTTCAGCTGGATGAAGGTCGGGGGTCAGAGCAGGGCGTTCCTCGTTGTACGAAGCTTCACAGCACAAATTCGATCGAGCGCCTGAACAAGGAGGTGAAGCGACGCGCTGACGCCGTCGGAATCTTCCCGAACGAGGCCTCCATCATGCGCCTGATCGGCGCCGTGCTGTTCGAGCAGAACGACGACTGGCTGACCTCCAGCCGCTACATGATGGTCGAGGCCTTCGCCCAGATCGACACCGAGGCGATCGATCCCATTCTCAGCATAACCACAAAAGCCGTTTGATCATGCCCTCAGGCCACCCGAGAATTTACACCAGCTTGACGGACGCGACCTTGATCGACGCTCCGTCCAATTCCCGGGCTACCCGTGTCCTGCGACAGCTGGCCGCTTCAGATCGCCGACGTTGGGCGTTGACGAAACCGTCGGAACCTGCCGAAGCGGAAAGCCGAAAGTTCGTGGCGCGGCGCCCGGCCCATCGCCAGGTCGGCCAATGGACCGGCAACGCCAGGGCCCAGGCCGAACCCGTGGCCGCTCATCCCGGTCGCGACGACCAACCCCGGGATCGGCGCATGATCGATCACCGGCAGCGAGTCTGGTGTGACGTCGATCATCCCGGCCCAGGTCCGGCTGATCGGAGGCAGACCGATCTCAGGGAACGCGCGGGCGAAGTGGTGGCGGATCCTGGTCAGTTCGCGGGTGTCGGGCCGCGGGTCGAGGATGCGGCAGGTCTCGAAGGGACTGACGGACGAGACGCGCCAATGGCGCGCGGTGCGCCATGCGTCGGGGTAGCCCGTGGGCGCCGCCAGCCGGAAACGGGTGCTGCCAGGGTCGGCCAGCAATTGCGGCAGGAAGGGCGGCAGGTGGCGGAAGGCGGCAGGACCGATGAAGAACTCGTGCCGCGACCACGGCGTCAGCGTGTAGCCGCCGTCGCTGCGCCTGCGGAGGGCGAAGCGGTCGTCGGCGGCAGCGCCGGGCAGCAGCTCTGGCAGCGCCTCGGTGATACTGACGCTGGAGGTCACCGAAAGCTGCGGCAGGCTGACGCCATGCGCGCCGAGAAAGAGCGCCGACCAGGCGCCAGCGGCGAGGATCACCCGCGTGCAGCGCACCGGACCGGCTTCGGTCTCCACCCCGGCGACATGTCCCGCCGTGAGGTGCAGGCCGCGAACGGCGCAGGCTTCGCGAAGGATGACGCCATCGGCAGCGGCGGCGCGAGCCAGCGCCGGAACGGCGGCCAGGGGCTCGGCCTGTCCGTCCGAGGGCGTGTGCAGCGCGCCGATCCAGCCTGCGGCATTCGGCAGCATCGCCTCGGTCTGCCGGCGCGACAGCAGCACGGTGTCGACGCCGTATCGCCGGGCGCCCTCCAGCCAGCGCTGGTAAGCGGCAAGCTGGACCTCGGTTCGGGCCAGGTAGGTGATGCCGGTCTGGCGGAAGCCCGTCGCCGCGCGCAGGCTCGACGGCAGGTCACGCCAGAGCCGCAGCGCTTCGATCATCATCGGCAGCTCGGCCAGATCGCGGCCCTGCTGGCGCACCCAGCCCCAGTTGCGGCCCGACTGCTCGCCCGCCATCCGGCCCTTCTCGCACAGAAGGACCGTCTGCCCTTCGCGCGCCAACGCCCAGGCCGCCATCAGGCCGACGATGCCGCCGCCGATCACGGTCACGTCCACCGCCTCCGGCATAGGACCATGATGTTCTCGCGGCGTGGCAAGCGTGATCGGGAAGCCGCTCATCGGAACCTGCCGATAACGTAAGGGCGGGGCTCGACACGCGGTGGACGCCCCGCGACGGCATCGGCCACCATCAGCGCGGTGATCGCCGCGAGCGTCAGCCCCAGATGGCCGTGGCCGAAGGCGTGGATCACCTCGGGCCCATGCGGCGAGACCCCGATCACCGGCAGCGAGTCGGGTGTCGAGGGACGGAACCCCATCCATTCGCTTGTCACCGGCTGCTCGCTCAGTCCCGGCACCGCGCGTCGCGCCTGCGGCACCAGCCCTCGGATGCGACGGAAATCCGGCGGAGCCGTCAGCCCGGCCAGTTCGTCGCCGCTGACAAGTCGCAACCCGCCCTGCATGGGCGACAGCACCATTCCCAAGGCCGGCAGCCCGACGGGACGTCGAAGCAGGCCGGCGGTCTGGGCCCCGAAGCCGAGGTGATAGCCGCGCTCGGTATCGAGGCTGACCCGATCGCCCAGCTGCCGCGCGAGCGTTGCCGACCAAGCCCCCGCCGCGATCACCAGCCGGTCGAAATCCTGCGGCCCGGCGTCGGCATGAATCGTCACGCCGCCTGGACGGCGGACCAGCCCGCGCACCCGCTGGCACAGATGCCGCGCGCCGCGGGACAGGGCCGCATCGGCGTAGGACTGAGCCAGTCCGCGCGGATCGCGCACGAAGCCGCTTTCCGGCTGGTGCATCCCGATCCGGGCGAGATCGGGATTCAGGCCCGGCTCCAGCGCCATCACCTCGGCCTGATCGAGGACCTGATAGCGCACACCGCAGCGGTCCATCAGCAGCCGGTCGGGCGCGGTGGCGGCGAACTCGGCGTCGGAGGCATAGACCTTCAGCCAGCCCTCGTCGGTGATCATGCCGTCTGCACCCGCCAGCCGGGCAAGTTGCCGATGCGCCGTGAGGCTGCCCTCCACGAGCGGCCACAGCGCCGCCGCGATCCGCGCGACCTCGGCGGGGCGGCCAGCGCGGACGAACCGCCACAGCCACGGCAACGCATGCAGGGCATGGCGAAGCCGAAGGACGGCCGGGCCGTTGCGGTCCAGAACATAGGACGGCAGCGCCCGCAGAACCTGCGACGTCGCCGTCGGCACTACCGCCCCGGTCACGATCCCGCCCGCGTTGCCGGACGAGGTGCCCGCGCCCGGCGGGTCGGGATCGAACAGCGTGACCCGGTGGCCATCCTCCGCCAGCGCCAACGCGCAGGCCGAGCCCACGAGCCCCGCGCCGATCACAGCGATGTCCTGCGGCGCAGGGGCGTGGTTTACCATTTCGTTCAGTGCTGCAGTATCTTGCTTAGGAAGTCTCGAGTGCGGGCATGGGCGGGCGCGGTGAAGAAGCGCTCCGGCGGCGCGGTTTCCACGATGGCGCCCCGGTCCATGAAGATGACCCGGTCGGCGACCTTGCGGGCAAAGCCCATCTCGTGCGTGACGACCATCATCGTCATCCCCTCGCGCGCGAGGCCCACCATCACGTCCAGCACCTCGTTGATCATCTCGGGGTCCAGCGCCGAGGTCGGCTCGTCGAAGAGCATGATCTTTGGTTGCATGCACAAGGATCGCGCGATCGCCACACGCTGCTGCTGGCCGCCCGAAAGCTGATGCGGATAGCTGCCCATCTTGTCGGCCAGCCCGACCTTCTCCAGCAGCGCCCTGCCCCGTTCCTCGGCCTGCGCCCGGCCCAGCCGCCGCACGTGGATGGGCGCCAGCGTCACGTTCTCCAGCGCCGTCTTGTGGGGATAGAGATTGAAGCTCTGGAAGACGAAGCCGACCTCAGACCGCAGCTTCAGAAGCGCCTTGCGGTTCGACAGGTCAGTGCCATCGACCAGCAGCCGGCCGGACTCGAACGGCTCCAGCCCGTTGATGCAGCGGATGAGCGTGCTCTTGCCGGAACCCGAGGGGCCACAGACCACGACCACCTCGCCCTTGGCAACGGTCAGGCTGATGTCCTGCAGGACATGCAGCGAGCCGAACCATTTGTTGACGCCGGAGAATTCGATCATGCGTGCGTTTTTCCCAAGGTCACAGGAAGGCGGCCTGACTGCGCCGCTCGAGCCGCCGCGACAAGTGGATCAGCGGATAGCAGATGATGAAATAGCCAAGCCCTACGATGCCGAAGACCAAAAGGCCGTTCGGCACCGACTGCACGATCAGCCAGCCCGCGCGGGTGAGGTCGAGAAGCCCGATGGCTGAGACGACCGAGGAATCCTTGATGAGCAGCACGAACTGCCCGACCAGCGACGGGGTGATGATCCGCACCGCTTGCGGCATCACCACCAGCCGCATCTGCTGGGCGCGGGTCATGCCGGACGCGATCGCCGCTTCGGACTGGCCGGAGGGCACCGCCTTCAGCCCCGCCGCCACGATCTCGCCGATGAAGCAGGCGGCCATGTTCGACAGCGCGACCACCCCAGCGGCGAAAGCCGAAAGCTCGATCCCGATCACCGGCAGGATGAAGAAGGCGATGAAGACCTGCACCAGGAAGGGCGTACCGCGGAAGAAGTCGATGTAAAGACCAAGGACGCGGGACAGCCAGCGGTTGTGACCCGCGCGGATTATGCCGAAGCCGAAGCCGATCACTACCCCGATCACCAGCGACAGCAGCGACAGCCCGATGGTCATGCCCATGCCCTTCAGCAGGACCGGCCAGTAGCCGAAGATGCGTTCGAGATAGAACCAGACCATGCGCCTATCCCCGGCCCGGAATGCTGTTGCGCGCCTGCCATGCGCCGGCCGCCGATTTCAGCGCGTAATATAGCATCAGATACCCCAGCGCCGTCGCCACTAGCCCCTCGACGGGCATGAAGCGGTCTATGGCGATCCGCTGGCCTGCCCGCGTCAGTTCCACCACGGAGATCAGCGACAGAAGCGAGCTATCCTTCACCAGAACGATGGCCTGCCCGATCAGCGGCGACACCGTGGTTCGCAAGGCCTGTGGCAGCACGATCAGGCGCATCCGCTGCATGTAGCTCAGCCCCGTGCTCATCCCCGCCTCGACCTGGCCGCGCGGGATCGACAGGATGCCCGAGCGGATGATCTCGGCCATGTAAGCGCCCGAGTTCAGCGACAGCGCGATGATGCCGATCAGCATCTCGGGCAGGACGATTCCCAGCCGGGGCAGCCCGAAATAGAGAAAGTAGAGCTGTGCCAGCAGCGGCGTTGCCCGGATCGTATCGACATAGATCACCGCCGGCGCGCGCAGCCAGCGCAGCGGCTGGATCGTCAGCGCGCAGGCCAGCACGCCCAAAGCCATCGCACCGACGAAGCCGACGGTCGACAGGAACAGCGTCGCGAGGAATCCCTGCCAGATCTCGGGCAGGTATTCCATCATCACGCGCGTGTTCAGTCCGCCCAGCATCGCTCACCGTGGCTTGCCGAAAGGGGTGGCACCGCAAACGACTGCCCGCGGTGCCGCCCGAGGATCAGTGATCGGCCTTCCAGGCGTCCGAGTTCACCCAGTAGTCGAGGTTGGCCTCGAGCCGGCCATCGAGTTCGACGGTGTCGATGAACAGATTCCCCCAGGTCAGCAGGTCCATCGAGTCATAGCGGACCGCATAGGCCAGCGGCTCCTTGGACAGCAATTCCTCGAAGATGGTGAAGGTGCCCTCGGGATAGGCGGCTGCCTGCGCCTTCACCGCCGAGTTGTCGTTCAGCCCGCAGTTCGCCTGACCCGAGGCAACCGCGTCCAGAAGCAGCGTGCCGCCGCCCTTGTAGGACTTGATCTCGGCCTCGGGGAACACGGTGGGCGCAAGCTTCTCGCCGGTGGAACCCAGCAGGACCGCGACGGTTGCACCGGGCTTGCGGCAATCATCGACTGAAGCAATATCGCCGCCCTGCTTGGCGAAGGCGACGGCGCCGACATACATGAACGGCTTGGTGAAGGCGACCTTGGTGGCGCGGGCAAGTGTCGGCGTCATGTCGGCTGCCAGAATGTCGGCCTTGCCCGACATCAGCGCCGGCAGAAGCCCGTCCCAGTCGAAATCGAGATAGACGACCTTCACGCCCATTTCTTCGGCCATCAGCGTGGTCAGCTCGATGGCGCTGCCGGTCCGCTGGCCGTTCTTGTCCATGAACGAGAACGGAGGGCCCTGTGTCTGCACCGCCACGCGCAACTCGCCGCGCGCGAGAATGTCGTCAAGCGTTCCCGCCGCGGCCGGCGTCGCCACCGCCGCCATGCCCGCGACGATCGCGGCCCCCGCGAGCGCATTGAGGCTTGTCATCTTCTTCCTTCCTCCCCTGTTGCGAGGGCCGGAGACGCTCCGCCCTCCTGTCTTCCTGCGGACCGGACTCGGCTGCCCTTGCCGCTCTTGCCGGGACCCGGCACGCAGGCGTCCTCCTCCCAGACGCCTTTCGGCACGCCGAGCCACCGGTTGTGCGATTTCATCACCACGAAGGTCTCGCTGCCATGAATCACGCCCGGCTCGGCGACCCCCGGCAGAAGCTCGCTGGTGACGCGGTAAAGCTCCTCCATGTCGCCCTCAACCAGCACCTCGGCGATGATGTCGTAGCGCCCGGTGACGATGCCGACAGAGGTCACGAACGGCAGTTCCGACATTCGCTGCGCGATCTCGCTCAACCTGCCGCGGCCGTTGGCATGGATACCGATGATGGCGCTGATCAGTTCCGGCCGTTCCGAGACGTTCAGCACACCGACGATCTTGAGCAGGTTGCCTTCGACAAGCGATTTCATCCGAGCGCGGACTGTCGGCGGACTGATCTGAAGCCGCGACGCCAGTGCGTTAACCGAAGCGTCGCCGTCCTCGGACAAGATCCGGGAGAGTCTGCGGTCAAGCTTGTCGAATACCTCCCGCACGTCCTCGCCCAGCACCCAGCCGACAGGTCTGAACGTTCATGCCGAAAACGTGAGCTGTCAAGACTTTCCGATGAGAAGAGCAGACCGCCGGATTTTTCTCACTCACCCCGGAGGAGCTGGTCCGCGATGCTGCGGCGTTTTCAGGACTGCGCAAGCGGCGCGCCGCCGCGCGGGGCACCTTGCCCGAACTGCATGCCCCCCACCATCGCATGTTGTCGATCAGGACCAGCGAGGCTTTTCCTCGTGCTCGATTTCAGCGAACACCCGGGCTGTATGTGAGAAGCCACGCCGCCTGAGTTCACCAGGAGACCTGGTGAACGCAGGGGAAGGCACGATTTGGAACGGCGGCTGATGGCCATAAGAACAGCGACATCTACCGGTCGATGTGGGAGAGCTGTGATCAGCTGCGGGGCGGCATGGATGCCTGGCTCTACAAGGACTACATCCTCACCCTTCTGTTCGTGAAGTTTGTGTCCGACCGCTCCGGCCAGCGGACGCGTTGATCGAGGTGCCTGCCGGCGCTTCCTTTACAGACATGAAGGCGGCGCGGATCGATGAACATCGGCGAGGGGATGGACATCATCGTCGCCCGCGTCGCCGAGGAAAACGACCTCAGTGGCGTCATCGATCGTGCCTTCTTCAACGATCCTGAAAAGTTCGGGCGCGGGCAGAAGATGGTCAGTACGCCCACCCCGCTCATCAACATCTTCAGCCGGGAAGAGTTTAATTTCTCGAGGGATCGCGCAAATGACGACGACATCCTGGGCGACGTCCACAAATATCTGAGGTCACGTCCGTCAACGTGGTGTAAATCGTGAGATGGCCTGAGATCATGATCAGGCGGCCTTGGCCGTGATGCTGAGGATGGGGTCGATCTCCTCCTTGTCGATCTGGGCGAAGGCCTCGACCAT
>NZ_WKKA01000013.1 GCF_009674885.1 Paracoccus sp. S-4012 | reverse complement strand
TTCTCGTCCTCGAGCGCCTTCAGCCGCTTCGCGTCGGATACGTCCATGCCGCCGAACTTGGCCTTCCAGGCGTAGAACGTGGCGCTGCTGATTCCGTGGCGACGGCAGAGCTCCGCCGTCTTCGCCCGGCTTCCTGTTCCCGCAGGATCCCGATGACCTGCTCCTCGGTGAACTTCGATCTCTTCATGGTCCGTCCTCTCGTTGGGCCGGACTCTAGCGTCAGATGGAGGAACTATCGGGATTCACTGCACACCCATCTCGAGGCGGACCGCGGCATAGTGGACGCTTCTGGCCGATGATGCGGCCCTTATTCCAGGCGATGCGCGCTTGGCGCGGGGCAAGGAGAAGATCGGTGGACATGAGGATACCTCCTGTCCACCCGGCCCACCCTTCTTCGGTCATGCCGACCGGGACAGGTTAGCATGGGGGAGGCGTGACGTCCCCGCGTCGGGCGGCAAGCCGTCTGTTGGTGGTCGGGCATGGTAGCTGCGGCATCACGCCAAAGCGGGCACTCGCTCCTTGCGAAGCGTCCTCTGACCTTCCTAGCTGATGTTCGTTAGGAAATCTTCGAAAGTTTCGATTGCGGCCCTCGGTGACCAATCGTCTTGAGCGCTGAAGCCGCTCTGGCGCAGCCGCCAAGATTGTCGTTAGTCAGGCTCTTGGGGGAGACCGAGCGCAAGCGAGATGCCAGCATCTCGCCGGGGCTGACGGGAGGAACGCGAATGACCGGCAAGACCCTGTTCATCACGGGCGCGTCCAGCGGGATCGGCGCTGCTACCGCCCGGCTCGCGGTCTCGAGAGGCTGGCGGGTGGGACTGTTCGCCAGACGTGCGGATCGGCTCGGGACGCTCGTCGATCAGTTCGGAACGGGCAATGCCATCTCGCTGCCGGGCGACGTGACGCAGCTCTCCGATCAGCAGGCGGCGCTTGAGCGAATGGCCGAGACATTCGGCGGCATCGATGCAGCCTTCGCCAATGCGGGTCGTGGCCTCGACGCCCCAGGCACCGAGGGCGGCGACGTGGATGAATGGCGGGCCATGATCGAGATCAACATCATGGGCCTGCTCTTCACCGTGAAGGCGACCCTGCCTCACCTGAAGGTAAGGCAAGGTCACCTGCTGATGACCGGATCAGCGGCGGGTCGCATCCATATCAAGGGATCGGTCTACGGCGCGTCGAAATGGTTCGTCCACGGCTATGCGGGCAATTTGGCCGAGGAAATGCGCGAGTGGGGCGGGCGCTGCACCGTCATCGCGCCCGGCATGGTGGACACGGAGTTCTTCGATGAGGCCAAGCCCAAGGCCATCCGAACGGACGAGGTCGCAAATGCCGCGCTCTATGCGCTTGAAGCCGGCGACCATGCAGCTGTTCGCGAGGTCTTCCTGATGCCGCGCTGAAACGCTCCGGCTGGACGATTCTGCGCCGACGGCGTTTGCTCCTGCGGTGACGAGGAGCAGACGGAGCGCCAGCTTGCGAGGACATCATGCCTCGAAACAGCTCTGCGTCGAGCCCGAACGTCAGTTATCAGGATCATTGCTCTCCAGTGTTATCTACAACCGGCAGTCAACTGTGGCGGGAGGGTGCTATCAGCGATGCCCCAGATAGTCCGCTGAAACGTAACCCGATATACTTGGATTGTCGGTAAGCGAGACCATGCACCAGACCTTACCGCTATTCGTCACGCAGTTCTGACGGGTGAGGCGCGTTCCGTCGGGCAGACCGATTATGATGTTGTAGTTGAGGCCAGGGCCTTCTCGAAGCTTCAGGAGATCGTCTGGTCCGGCTCCCTTGACAACGGCACCAGAACCGACCGTGCATCCGGCGGCGATCATGAGAGCGAGAAGAGCAGCAAAATGAGTTGGCATTATCTGACCTGAATCGTTTTTTCCTTTACTACGATGCCAACACGCCGAATGATAGCCGGAAGGTGCCGGACGCGGATAGGGGGTTGGAAGACCATCCATCAAGGCATGCTCCGGCCCGTAGAGCAGCGAGTCTCGTCAGGAGTTCGCTGCGGCGCTAGTCGAGTGGCGGCTTTGGGGAGTGCGGTCACGCAGCACGAAGTGAGCCCGAAGGTCGGCTAAGGGCCGTCTTTGCTTGCGCCCTTCAGCTCCGTCTACCCGGCGCTCTTGTCGTCTTGTTCCCGCGCGGGCCCGACTGGACCGGGGTATTGCTGCGGTTCTCCTCCAGGAGTTTGCGCCAGCGATCAACCCGCGCCCGGTCCAGCGTTCCTGCTGTTACTGCTGTCTGAACCGCACAGCCCGGCTCATGGGAGTGGGTGCAATCCCCGAAACGGCACAGGGGGGCAAGCTCGGCAATCTCGGCAAACAGCAGGTCCAGTCCTGCGGCGATCTCGCTGACATGCAGCGTCCGGATGCCAGGCGTGTCGATCACCCAACCGCCACCGGCTATGGCATGAAGCGAGCGCGACGTGGTCGTGTGACGTCCCTTGGAATCCGCCTCGCGGATCCTCCCGGTCAACTGCGCCTCTTCCGGCCCCTTGCCCGAAAGCGTGTTCAGCAACGAGGATTTTCCCACCCCGGACGAGCCGAGAAGGGCGACGGTCTGACCGGCGCCGCACCATGGGGCAAGCTTCAGCACCGCCTCAGGAGCCTTGGCATTCAGCGTCACGACCTCAAGCCCGCGCTGCAGGCCCGCCACCTGATCGCGGTAGGGTGCGGCATCCGCTACCTGGTCAGCCTTGGTCAGAACAATCACCGGCGTCGTGCCGGCTTCATTTGCCAGGACCAGATAGCGCTCGAGACGCGCGGCGTTCAGGTCGTCGTTGCAGGAGGTGACGATGAAGAGCGTATCCACGTTCGCCGCAAGCAGCTGCCGGGTGCCGCCGCCTTCGGTGCGCCGCTGCAGCAAGGTCTTCCGGTCCAGCCGGCGCGCAAGCATCCGGGTGTCTGCCTCCACCAAAACCCAGTCTCCGACCGCATAATCCGCTGTATTGGCGTGGACGGGAAGCTTCAGCCTCGCCGGCCCAGCCACGGATTCTGCAGTCACCCTGGTCCGATGAACGGTTGCGATGCGCATCCTTGCGAAAGCGGCTTCAATCGGCTCCAGCTGACCGTCGAAGAACGCCGACCATCCGAGCTCCGCCAAGGACCGGACTGCCTGATCTGATGAATGGGTCACAGCAGCTTGAGTGAACCTCATGTCCGGCTGATGCAAGGCCGACTTTGCGCAGGTAGCCTCGGATTTCAGGCGGCAAGAACAAGAGCTCGTTTTGATTAGAGCCTTCGTTGTCGAGGGTGTCGAGGGAATAGGCCGCCCGCATCTGGATACACCAATGTCCGTGCAGTAGAATCCGCGGTTCACGGCAAGGCGGAACAACTCGCGTCAGAGCAGGTGAGGCTTTCGAGGGTTGACATCGGAGCTCGTTATCTCTACCAGTCGCAAATCGATATTTGCTTGCCGAGCTTTGGTTGCTGCGCGATCTCCATCGCGCCCCGAACAGACCTCCCTTTCAAAAATCGTTATCCTCGTCCGTGACGCTATGTGGCACGGACGGTCAATATGCCTATGAAAGGGTTCATCATGACCAACGGCACAGTAAAATGGTTCAACGCCACCAAAGGTTTCGGCTTCATTCAGCCTGACAACGGCGGCCCCGATGCATTCGTCCATATCTCGGCCATCGAGCGGTCCGGGATGCGTGAAATCGTTGAGGGCCAGAAGATCGGCTACGACATGGAGCGCGACAGCAAATCGGGCAAGATGTCGGCCTGCAACCTTCAGGCTGCCTGAACTGGTGCCTGCCTTCCATTGCGCAGGATGCACCTGCATTCCTGACAGCGGGACTGTCAATGAAGGTCAGGCGATCCGCCTGACCTTTTCTCTTGCCGCCCGATGAGACGAGTTCTCGGAGTTGGGCCTTCATGACACCGCCCCATAGCCCATCGCGCCAGCAGGCCGAGATCGCCTTTGCCGAGCTGCAATCGCAGTTCCTGGAACGAGAACGTCCGGTCGAAGAGCTCGACGCCGTGACCCAAGCCCGCGCGGAAAACACCTTGCGGCTGAAGACCGTCCGTATGGCCAGGGATCTGAACGAGCGCGCAACGGTGGCCGCCGCCGTCGCATCAAGACGCGCTGCAAAGGCCTGACCTTCAGGCAGCACACCTCACACAGGATACAGCTTTGAGAACCGCCAGAGACAACGATCTTGCCGACCGCCGCAGTGCCGCTGCCGATGCGAAAGCTGCTCTCCTCCGCGCCCATCTCGCCACAAGGGAAGCGGCCGAACCCACCCGCCTTGCCCGCCAGGAAGAACGCGTGGCGCTCGCCGCGGCTCGGGACGAGCGGCGCGAAGAGCGGGATCGAATGAAGTCCGAAGCGCGGGAGCAGGAGCGCATCCACGTCGAGGCAGTCGCATATCATGGGGCCGCCAATGTTGCAGCCCGAGCCAAAATCGCGTCGCGGGAGAAGGCTGACAGCCTGATTGCTCGGGTCGTCAAGGATGAGGCCGCGCGGAAGGCCGACCGCGACCAGCGCTATGCCAATCGCAAGGCCCGGCAGCGGTAGAAGCCTGTTACGACCCAGCCGGCACCGAGCGCTTCGATATTCCGGGTTCTGGGGGTATTGCAACCAGGAGCGGGTGAGCCTGTTTTTTCTGGCAGCGAGAACCTCCGCTACCGGTCATGTCACTGGCCTTTGCCTTGGATACCGTCGCGGCAACCACGTTCTTCATGCTGGGTGCCGCAGCGGTGACTTTCGGCGTTTCCTTCTTCGGCTTTTTTTCGTCGCGACGGCGCTTGTTCATGCCCTTGGCCATGCTCGAAGTCCTTCCACTTCCGGTCTCTGATGGACCGAAGGGGAACCCTACGCCTTACTCCGCATATAAGCCATCTATTTGACGCATGGATCGCCATGCGCCGTCGGACGAACGACCTGCGGCCTCGAGGTATCTGGCGACATCATCAAGCCTTCGCGCGGCCGGGTGCGACCTTCATGAATTGTTCATCATTCCGACACTCTGATGACGCTCCGGCACCGGCAATCAGTCGGCCGTTCACTGCGCCTTGCCTGGGTGAGGGACCCGCCCCAGATGATGCCGCACAAGGAAACGCCGTGCGGGCCGATGGTCATACGTGGCTCAAGCTCGAGGGCGTGGATGGCGACATCTTTCGACGACACAGCGGCCGCGCAGGTGCGTTCGGCCAAGGACTGGGTCCGGATCCTGGCGTAATATCGCGAGCCTTCCACGCGCCGCAGCGTCCTCGAACTTCTTGTCACGCTGGTGACCTTCGCGCTGCTCTGGGCGCTCGCCTGGACGTCGATGTCGATCAGCTACTGGCTGACGCTCGGGATCGCGATCCTGAATGGCCTCTTCCTCATGCGGATATTCTGCATCCAGCATGACTGCGGCCATGCCTCGTTCTTTCACAGCCGTAGGGTTCAGGACTGGGTCGGCCGGTGCCTGGGAGTGCTGACGCTGACGCCCTATGACGTCTGGCGCCGGACCCACTCCATCCACCATGCGCAACACGGCAACCCCTCAACCAGCGCGGCATCGGCGACGTGCTGACGCTGACGGTCGCCGAATAGCGCGCCCGGAGCCGCTTCGGCAAGCTGATGTATCGGCTATACCGTCACCCTGTCGTGCTCTTCGGGCTGGGACCGAGCTACCTGTTCCTCCTGCAGAACCGTCTGCCGTTTGGACTGATGAAATCCGGCCGACGCTACTGGGGCACCGGCGCGATGCTGTGCTTCATCGGCCATGCGCTGATGGAGAACCGCAGCGGCCTGATCGTCCAGGGCGACCTGACCCGGGCCGACGGCCGTGCCGAACGGCGTGCCGCGCTGGACATGATCCACCGCCATTCCCCCGGATCGACCCGGCGGCTGACGCTTGGGGCAGACAAGGGATATGACGCGGCCGGGTTTGTCACCGACCTGCGGCTCGCCTGCGTGACCCCGCATGTCGCCCGGAAAGCGCGACACCCAGCGATCGACGGCCGCACCACCCGGCATGAGAGCCATGCGCTGTCCCAAAAACACCGCAAGCGCATCGAGGAGGCTTTCGGCTGGGCCAAGACCGTCGGCGGCATGGCCCAGACCGTTTATCGCGGCATCGAACGCGTGCGATCCCGCTTCATCCTGACGATGGCCGCCAACAACCTGGCCAGACTGCCGCGGCTGCTGGCAGTGTGACGCCGAAAACCGGCACCCGGGGCGCATGCGGTCCGTAGGAACGGGCCGGCCGCGCAAGGCCGCCGATCCAACCGACAGAAAACCCTTCCCGCACGCCGACTAATTCAGCGACCTGCTAATTCAGCGACCTGTTAGCAGCGGGCGACCACTTCGTCCGCAGCGTAAAGTTTTCCGCCTGAGATGCCGCAGCGGATGCGGGGAGCCGCTTCGGGGAAGACGCACCGCGGATCGACACTTGCGACGATCGTCCGCCAAAGGCTGATTCTTCACCGTGGACCCGCTGCGGGGAGAGGTTGCGCCGTCAGCGGAATCATTTATTCTAAGCCTCATGGAGCGGATTTACACAATAAATTTCATCGGCCACGAAGAGTGGATAAATGGCGGATACGCATTCGATCTGGCTGGAGGCGACGTCATCACCGGGGCTGCGAAGTTCTTGGGACTTGGCGTGTCGTAGAATATGATCCCAAAGTTGAAAACGAGAGCGGGCGCTATGAGTTCGTCGTCGACGGACAAGATGTCTCGATGTTCGCCGAGGAGTTTGCATTTCTGGACTATCGGGCGAGAGGGAGGCTTGCGCTGTCAACGCTCACTCGGGCGATCAAGGGATGGCAGGAAGGCCCGTCCGCCTAGCTCCCCGGAGTTGGAACCAGCCAAGTAACGGCCATGAGATGCTCGTCGCCAACGTCTGCTTTGGCCTACGTGGCCGAAGCATCGGCTCTTGAAGTGAGCGGCAGCTTCGGGCCGTTAGCGGCGGAGCCGTCCTCGCCTTCGGGCCACCCGAGCACGACGCGGCGCAGGGTGCGTGTCCAGCCGACACTTCATGTCACGCAGCGCGTAGCCGCGAGGTCGGGGCGCTGATCTCGAGGCTCGTAAACTGACAGGCTCCCGCGTGTCCTCGCCTGATTCGGGCGGCGACGAGCTGAAAGCCGGATTGCGGCCACTCACGGGGCGTTTCGAACTGCAGCAGCTCGACGATTCCGAAGCCGGCCTCCTTGATCGACCGGAGCCGAGCCTTCGTGGTGAGATTGGGAAGGGGCGCCACGAACACGATATTGTCGGCGGTTCTCATTGCTTGTACGATGAATTCGGCCAGGCGGGACCAAGGCGGATTCGTGACGATCCAGTCGGCCCGGCCTTGCCAGGTCAGGAAGTCCCGTCCGTCTCTGATCTCGCACCAGTCTCTGGCGACATGGACGGGGAGATGATCGTAGAATGCGCCCTCGCCCTTGGCGGGGTCGAGGACCAGCCCGTGCATATGCGGCGCGAAGTGGTCGCAGATGGCGCGCGCGAGGGCAGGGGGGGTCATGACGCGATCGCGCGCGGGGGTGTTGGAAGCCGGAATAAGCCGACGCCTGGAACTGATCGGGACGATCGGAACGGGCATGCCGAGCAACCGCGTATAGGACAGCAACGATGCCAGTTCCCCGCGCATGCGCTTCTCGATGCCGATGATGACTGGCCGGCTCAGGAGCAGGCGACCCGATACCTCAGCCTGCGTCAGCCTCTTGCACCGACGCAGTTCTGCCAGCGCAGCGCCCGGAAATGTGCAGGTCGGCGGGCACCATGCCCAGCTGCAGCCCAAGGGCGAAAGCACCTGCCCGAGACTGGAGATGGTACCCTTTCCGCTCATGATCTGCCGAAGGGTAGGCCGCGAAATTCCACTTCTGGCCGCGAGAGATGATTTGTTGAACCCGTAATGCCGCATCCGTTCTTCGATAAGTTGTTCAAGCGGCATGCACGAGCTCGTGGAACGGGATGCTTACATTCGCGGCAAGCTACTGTGACATGACCGGAGGACGGCATGCAACCCTATGATCGTGCGAGTGAGCCCTCAGCAACATCCCTCCGTGTTAACGCCTTCGCCACTGATCACCCGGCGGGACCAGGCCTTGAGATATTCGCCTTCGAGCGATCCCGCCGCCGGTGGCGCCTCTAATGCCACAATCGAATGGGTCGACTGGTTCAATCGCCACCGTCTCCTAGGAACGATCGGGAACTTCCCGCCGGCCCAGGCTGAAGCGAACCTTTACGCCGCCTTAGGAGCCCCAGCCATGGCCGTAGCTAAGACCATCCGGTCTCGGGCAGACTTGGCGCCGTTCAATCGCCTCCACTGCGCTCGGCCTGGATGAAGCCTGACGCCCGGACGAAGGGCCATACGAGCGCAGCGCCGCCTATGTGAAGCGCCACGCCATCGCCGGACACTAGCTTCGAGAGCATAGGCTGCACTGGAGGCGTATCCGGCGCGCTGGACTGGGGAGCTGGCGGACGTGCGCGTCCAGGAACCACCGGCGAGGCGCCCGTCGCACGGGTTCGAGCGCGACGCGGCCGCGCGCTAAGGCCGGTGGTGCGATGTGCGCCGTTCCGCCAACTGCGCGAACTCGTGCTGTGCTGCAGTCGGACGCCTGCATCGAGCCCGACACCAATCGCTACGACCCGCTCGCGACGGGGGCATCGTCGTCAGCAATGCCGGCGTCGCTACCGCCGGTCAGGGCAGTCCGCTTCGATCCTGAACCTTGCTTCGCGGCGACCTGGACGGTCCCGCCTCCTTCGGAACCCTGTGACCTTCGTCGCGTTGACAGCGACGGTCGGGAAGCCCTGCAATGATAGGGCCGAACACCGGCTGCAACGGAAGGAGCGCCCGATGGCCTGGACCAAACCCACCCTGAAGGAAATCGCCTGCGGCATGGAAATCAAAATGTATGCCCCGGCCGAGGACGAACCGGTTCTGTTCTGAACGCGGCAAGTCGGAGGCGGCCCTGCCCGTGAGCCGGGCGGGGCCGCTCCATTTTGGTGTTACCCATGCGGATCATCATCCTGGGCGCGGTTGCGGGCGGCGGCCTCCCGCAGTGGAACTGCGGCTGCGGCAACTGCGCCGCCGCGCGCGCAGGCCGCATCGCGTCCATGACGCAAAGCTCGATCGCGGTCAGCGCCGATGGCGAGACCTGGGCGGTCGTCAACGCCTCGCCGGACATCCGGGCGCAGATGGCGGCCACGCCGGCGCTCCACCCGACCGGTGCGCGGCAGTCGCCGCTGCGGTCCGTGCTGGTGACGAACGGCGACATCGACCATGTGGCGGGGCTGCTGACGCTGCGCGAAAAGCAGCAGTTCGACCTGTTCGCGACCGACGCCATCCAGCAGGTGCTGGCGGCGAACCCGGTCTTTGCCGCGCTCGACCCGGCGCTGGTCACGCGCCGGACCGTGGCGCTGGAAGAGCCGTTTGAACTCGCGTCGGGCTTGACCGCCACGCTGTTCGCGGTGCCCGGCAAGGTGCCGCTCTATCTGGAGGGCGACGAGGTGGACACCGGACTGGTGGGCGAGACGACGGTGGGGGTGGAGTTGACGGCGGGCGGCCGCCGGGCGCTTCATATCCCCGGCTGCGCCGACCTGCCCGGCTGGCTCACCGACCGGATCGCGGGCGCGGACCTGCTGCTCTTCGACGGGACGCTGTGGGCGGATGACGAGATGATCCGCGCAGGCCTGGGTGCGAAGACCGGCCGGCGCATGGGACACCTGCCCGTGGGCAACGGCGACGGCAGCCTCGAGCGGCTGGCCAAAGTCCCGACGGGACGGCGCGTCTATGTTCATATCAACAACTCGAACCCTCTCTGCGACCCATCGAGCGCCGAGGCCGCGCAGGTCAGGGCGGCGGGCTGGCAGATCGGCCGCGACGGAATGGAGATCTCGCTGTGAACGCACCCGCCCCCATTCCTGCCGCCGGCGCGGCCCCCTCGCGCGAGGCCTTCGAGGCCCGGCTGCGCCGCATCGGGGAGGAGCGGTATCACGACCTCCACCCCTTCCACCGGCGCCTGCACGGTGGCGAATGCAGCCCGGACGAGGTGCGGGCCTGGGTCATCAACCGGTGGCACTACCAGTCCCGCATCCCGATGAAGGACGCGGCCTTCCTGTCGCGCGTGACCGACGCCGACCTGCGCCGCCGCTGGCGGTCGCGGATCGAGGATCACGACGGCGGCGTGGAGGAGGGCGGCGGCATCCGGCGCTGGCTGGCGCTGGCGAGGGCGGTGGGACTCGATCCCGATTACGTCGAAAGCGGCGCGGGCGTGATGCCGGCTATGCGCTTTGCCGTCGATGCCTATGTCCGCTTCGTCCGCGACATGCCGCTGCTCGACGCCGTCGCCGCCAGCCTGACCGAAATGTTCGCCCCGAAGATCCATGCCGAGCGGATCGAGGGTCTGCTGAAGCACTATGATTTCGCCGACGAGACCAGCCTCGCCTATTTCCGCAAGCGTCTGGCCGAGGCGCCCAAGGACGTGGACTTCGGGCTGAACTGGGTGCTGGACCACGCCGATACGGCTGAACGGCAGGATGCGGCGGCGGCGGCGCTGATCTTCAAGACGGATGTGCTCTGGGCGCAGCTGGACGCGCTCTGGCACGGCTATGTCGAGGGACGCATCCCGCCCGGCGCCTGGCGGCCGGGCGGGGGGATGCTGCCATGACGGTCCAAAACCGCGTTGCCCCTGCGGAGCCGGGAGATCCGGGATTTGTGGCCCCCGACCCCGACCCGCCGCTCACCGACGATACCGTGCCCTATCTCCCGCGCGGCGTTCGGCTGGCCCATGACCGGGTCCGCGACATGCGCGTGCTGCTCGCCCCCGAACGGGCGATTCAGCTGGTTGCGATCGGCGATGCGATCCTGTCGGCGCTAGACGGACGCACGCTGGGCCGGATCGTCGCCGACCTCGCCGCGGCTTACGGCGCGCCTCGGGACCAGATCGACGCCGATGTGCGCGCCTTCCTGCAGGGTCTGATCGACCGCCGCATGGTCTTCGTGAGGTTGCCATGAACGCCGAACTGCCACGCGACTTCCAGGGCAACCCGGTTACGCCGGGCCTGCCGATCGCCATGCTGGCCGAGATCACGCACCGCTGCCCGCTGGCCTGCCCCTATTGCTCCAACCCTCTCGATCTGGTCCGGGCTCAGTCGGAACTGGCGGCCGGGGCATGGGCCGATGTCTTCCGGCAGGCGGCCGCGCTGGGGGTGCTGCAGGTCCATATCTCGGGCGGCGAGCCCGCCTCGCGACGCGACCTGACGCAGATCGCGGCCTCGGCACGCGAGGCGGGGCTCTACGTCAACCTCATCACCTCGGGTCTGGGACTAACCCTCGCACGGCTGCGCGAACTGGATGCCGCCGGCGTCGATCACGTCCAGCTGTCGCTGCAGGGCGTTGGCCGCGACATGGCCGACCGCATCGGGGGCATGACCGGCGCCTGGGACCGCAAGATGCAGGTCGCGGCCTGGATCGGCGAGGTGGGATTCCCGCTGACGCTGAACGCCGTGGTCCATCGCCAGAACATGGATAGCCTGCCGCAGATGATCGATCTGGCGCTGGCCATGGGCGCGCGGCGGATCGAGGTCGCGACGGTCCAGTTCCACGGCTGGGCCGACCTGAACCGGCGCGCGCTGATGCCGAGCCGCGAGCAGGCGGCCTTCGCCCGCCGCGTCGTGAACGAGGCGCGCGAGGCGCTGCGCGGGCGCATGGTCATCGACTACGTCCCCGCCGACCACCACGCGCAGTTCCCCAAGGCCTGCATGGGCGGCTGGGGCTCGACGGGGCTCAACGTCACGCCCGACGGGACGGTGCTGCCCTGCCACGCCGCGCAGACGATCCCGCAACTGAGCTTCGAGAACGTCCGCGACCGCGCTCTCGCCGACATCTGGACCAACGGCGCCGCCTTCAACGCCTTTCGCGGCACCGCCTGGCTCCCCGAGCCTTGCGCCAGCTGCGATCGCAAGGGCCTGGATTTCGGCGGCTGCCGCTGCCAGGCGATGGCGATCGCGGGCGATGCGGCGGCGACGGACCCGGTCTGCGCCCGCTCGCCGCTGAACGCAGCGCTGCACGCGCGCGCCGAGGCGGGCGCGGCGCCGGGCGGCGACGAACTGACATACCGCCGGATGGGAGGAGCGGACAAGAAAAGCTTGCCGACCAACAAACGGCTCAACGGAGCCCCGGAGATTTGATGCCGCCCATCATCAAGGACGGTGAATGACCCTAGCTGGGGCGATGAACGTCGATGGCGTTCGTCTGCACTATGTGGAGTTGGGCAGCGACGAGTTGATCGTTCTGCTGCACGGCAAGGGCAGCGTGATCCAGGACTTCGCGTCGAGCGGCCTGGTCGACCTTGCCGCCAAGAAGTAGCGGGTGATCGCCAGTGAGCACATTAGCTGGCGCTCCTCCTCTTAACCGTTAGGCCAGCTTGTCACCTGCGGATTCGCCAGCGTAGGGAGGGCCTTGCTCGACCCTCGACGTCGCTCCTTGCAGCCGAATGCCGCCCTCGGCCCATGGCCTGCCTCCAAGGCGACGCAACGCGAACAGTCTGCTATCACCTAAAAACGGATAACTCGTTGCGGATGCATGGTGGCCGGATGGCGCGCTGGCTTGCCCTTGATCGATGGACGCTTCTGCACTCCTTGCGGATGAGCACGGCCGGCACGCTTGCGTTCGCATCGGCCCACGCAATCGGCCTTCCAGAGGCTATGTCGGCGGCCGTAACCGCGATCGTCGTGACGCAGAGCAATGCGCTGGTGCGGCAATGTCCGCGAGCGCTCGAAGTTTCCCAGACGGCTCGCCAAGACAGTTCGCGCTCCCGCGCTATTGAAATCGGCGGCCCGCAAGATTGAGGGACTGTAAGAATACTCGCGACTGGCTCAGCCTGCGGTTCCTTGTCAACGGCGGCGCAAAAGTCGGCCACGGCGGCGGTGTAAAACCGGGCCGGTTGGCAGTGGGTTGCGCCATGGCGCGCGCGCTCACCAAATAGCTGGCGCATGGCCGCTTGGGCCAATCTGGTGGATTGAGTTGAAGGCGTCAGCGCCGTTTGCGGGCGGTGCTGTTTGCGAGGCGGTAGCTCTCGCCGTTCATCTCGAGGATGCTGACATGGTGGGTCAGCCGGTCGAGAAGCGCACCGGTGAGGCGCTCGGATCCGAAGGTCTCGGTCCATTCATCGAAGGGCAGATTACTGGTGATGAGGGTCGAACCGCGCTCGTAGCATTGCGAGATCAGCTCGAACAGCAACTCGGCGCCGGTTTTCGATAGTGGCACGAAGGGCGCTGATGGCAAGCAGCAGGATGCCGATTGCGAACTGCCGCAATCGACCGCATCCCGCCGCGAACGCAACTCTCGCGCGCCCGCTCATGAGCCACCTGCCTTCTCGGTGTCGAGCCGGGGCGATGCGCCGCTGACGTGGGCAAGGCCCATCGCTCTCGGCTTGTGCTGCATCGGATCGGTGGCAAGGTGAACGGTCATGTGGAGGCGCCTGGCTCAGATTTCCTGCGCGCCGAGGTAGCGCCCGAAGGTCTGGGTGATCGGGCCGAACAGGAGCACTTCATAGGGCTCGGGTTCGACGCCGGAAAAATCCATGCCGGGCGAGCCGGCAGGCATTCCGGGAACGGCAAGTCCCGTCCCGGAGGGCCGCTCGGCCAGCAGGCGGCGGATCGCGGCAGCTGGCACATGACCCTCCACCACATAGCCGTCCACCTCGGCCGTATGGCAGGAGCTCAGATCGGCCGGCACGCCGAGCCGCTCCTTGAGGCTGAACACATCGTCCGAGTTCACCACCCGGACCTGAAACCCTGCGGCTTCGATATGCTCGATCCAGCGACCGCAGCAGCCGCAGGACGGATCCTTGGTGACGGTCACGAGCGGCAGAGCCTCGGCCCTCGCCCAGGCCGGCATCGACAGCAGGAACGGAAGTGCGGCGGCGGCCGCGAGAACGGCCCGCCGGCCGATGGTGTGATCGTTCCGCATCGTCAAACCTTTCTTCGTGGACTCCATGATCTCACCGGCTAGTCCGGAGCGCGACCCACGAACGGGTGAGAATGCGCCGGCGTCCCGCGGCATGATGTCGCCTGTCAGATGCGCTCGCGGGAACGGCCCACGATGCCACCCGGACATCACAGCTTCACGCCCCGCAGCCGAGACGCATTCGCGATCACGCTGACCGAGGATAGCGCCATGGCGGCTGCCGCGATGATCGGCGACAGCAGGATGCCGAAGAACGGATAAAGCACCCCCGCGGCGATCGGAATACCGAGCGCGTTGTAGATGAAGGCGAAGAACAGGTTCTGGCGGATGTTGCGCATCACCGCCTGCGACAGCCGCCGCGCCCGAACAATGCCGGTCAGATCGCCCTTCAGCAGCGTGACGCCCGCGCTCTCCATCGCCACGTCGGTGCCGGTGCCCATGGCGATGCCGACATCCGCCGCAGCCAGCGCCGGTGCATCGTTGACGCCGTCCCCCGCCATCGCCACCACCTCGCCCGCCGCCTTGTGCCGCTGCACGACCTCGCTCTTCTGGTCCGGCAGGACCTCCGCCTCGACCTCGTCGATGCCCAGCTGTCGGGCGACCGCCTTCGCCGTCGTCCAGTTGTCGCCGGTGAGCATGACCACGCGGATGCCTTGGGCCTTCAGCGCGGCAAGCGCCTCCGGGGTCGAGGCCTTGACCGGATCCGCGATGGCGAAGATTGCGGCGACCTCTCCGTCCACGCCCATGAAGATCGCGGTCGCCCCGTCTTGGCGCAGCCGGTCAGCCTGCGCGGCCAGCGGCGTCACATCGACCCCTTCTTCGGCGAGGAACTTCGCATTGCCCAGCGGAATGCGCCTGCCTTCCACCACCCCGAGTGCGCCCTTGCCGGTCGGCGAGTCGAAGTCGGCGACAGGCGCGAGCGGAATGTTTCGCTCCTCTGCTGCCCGCACGATGGCGAGCGCCAGCGGGTGCTCGCTCGCCCGCTCGACGCTGGCGGCAAGGCGCAGGACGTCCGCCTCGGCCCAGCCGGATGCCGGAACGATGGCGGTGACGGCGGGCCGGCCCTCGGTCAGCGTACCGGTCTTGTCCACGATGATCGTGTCCACCTTCTCCATATGCTCGAGCGCCTCGGCGTTCTTGATCAGGACGCCATTCTGCGCGCCGCGGCCGACGCCGAACATGATGGACATCGGCGTCGCCAGCCCAAGCGCGCAGGGGCAGGCGATGATGAGGACCGAAACCGCCACGACCAGCGCATAGGCGAAGCGCGGCTCCGGGCCCCAGATCGACCAGGCGATGAAGGCGAGCACCGCGACCACGATCACGGCCGGCACGAACCAGCCCGACACCTGATCGGCCAGCCGCTGGATCGGAGCTCGGGTCCGCTGCGCCTGGGCGACGAGCTGGACGATCTGCGACAGCATGGTGTCGCGGCCGACCTTGCGGGCCTCGATCACCAGCGCGCCGGACTGGTTCATGGTGCCGCCGATCGCCTTTGAGCCGACCTCCTTGGTCACCGGCATGGACTCGCCCGTCACCATCGATTCATCGACAGCGCTGCGGCCTTCCAGCACCTCGCCATCCACGGGCACCCTCTCGCCGGGCCGCACCCGCAGGCGGTCGCCGACATGGACGGTGTCGAGCTGCACCTCTTCTTCGGTGCCGTCATCACGGATTACCCGTGCGGTTTTCGGGGCGAGATCGAGCAGCGCCCGGATTGCGCCGCTGGTGCTTTCCCGCGCCCGGAGTTCCAGCACCTGACCGAGCAGCACGAGCACGGTGATGACCGCCGCGGCCTCGAAATAGACCGCGACCGACCCGTCATGCTGGCGGAAGGCGTCCGGGAAGATGTCTGGCGCGACCGTCGCAACGACGCTGTAGATCCAGGCCGCCCCGGTGCCCATCGCGATCAGGGTGAACATGTTGAGGTTGCGGGTGACGAGCGACTGCCAGCCGCGCCGGAAGAATGGCCATCCTGCCCACAGGACGACCGGGGTCGCGAAAAACAGTTGGACCCAGTTCGAGGTCTGCTGGTCAATGTAGCGGTCCAGGCCGAGGAAGTGCCCGCCCATCTCCAGGATGAACACAGGGATTGTCAGCACGAGCCCGATCCAGAACCGGCGCCGCATGTCGATCAGTTCGAGATTGGGCTCCGCCTCGAGGCTGACCAGAACCGGCTCCAGCGCCATGCCGCAGATCGGGCACGACCCCGGTCCGACCTGCCGGATCTCGGGGTGCATGGGACAGGTGTAGATCGTTCCCTCGGGCACCGGCTCGGCCGCTGCAACCGCCGCCGCCGGATCGAGATAGCGCTCTGGCTGGTCGAGGAACTTCGCGCGGCACCCTGCTGAACAGAAGTAGTACGGCCGGCCAGCGTGCTCGGTCTTGTGCTGCGTCGCATGGGGATCGACCATCATGCCGCAGACCGGATCCTTGACCCGGTGCGCGTTGTCCGTGGTGCCGTCCTGTGCATGCCCGTGGCGGTCCGCGGAATGATCGTGAGGAACTGCCGCCGGAGAGGCTTCTCCGGCCGCAGCCGGATGCGTGTGTTCGGTCTTGCCAGCCATCTCGTATCCTTCCGGAGAATCGTTCTGAGATCATCCACGCTCACCTTGCTCCTTCCCACTGCTGGAAGGTCAAGAATGCTGCAGGGCTGCACGTGGCTGAGCGGGGCTCGTATCCCGCTACCCGTCAGCGCGATCGCTCAGCGCCGTGTCAGATCGTCACTCTTCAAACGCCCGCAGATGCGGAAACCTCCCCTCGGCAATGTATGCTTCCTCCGCCGGGGTTGACTGGCGGCCGAGTGCCTGATTGCGGTGCGGGTGCCGCCCGAAAGCCGCGATCACCTTCCGCACATCGTGGGCCTGCGTCACGAGCGACAGGTATATCGGCCGCAGTTCTGCCGGGGCTTGCGCGGCGATGTCCTCGCGGAGCCTGATGAGAAGATCCAGACGCTCCAGATGATCGGGGCCCTCGCAGTGGCCCAGTGGCAGGCCGAAGACGATCTTGAGCCACGGGCTGGCGAGACCGGCGTAGTGGCCGTGTGCGAGGCCCTCCATGGCCAGCGCCAGTGCGGCGCGATCCTGCTCGAAGGCTCGGCTCTCGCCCCGCCAGAGCGAACGCGAGAACTGGTCGAGCACGATGATGAGCGCGAGCCTGCCTTCGGCATTGCCCGCCCAGTGATCGAGATCGCCCTTGGCCCCCTCGGCTGTGAGATCGGAAAATCTGGCGATGATCTCGCTGTCGGCCCCGCCGCGCATCCGCCAGAACCACTGTTCTCGATGAGTGTCGGCGTCAAGGTTGTAGGTGCTCTGCTCTGGAAACCAGAATTCGAGAACCTCCTTCCATGCACGCGCGTCAGATTTCTCGTTCATGTTGGCACCTCGTGGGAAACCCGCTTCGTCCAGATCGGAAAAAAGCGTCCGGCAATCTCGCAGAGACGTGAATCAGTCCCCGCGCATCTGCGCGGGGACTCGTGGCTTGAGCTGTAGCTCAGCTTCGGGCGGGGGCGGTCGCTGACCCGGTAGCCGCTCGTCCCTTGCGGCTGGCGCCCGGCCGGTATCTTGCCGGCACGCGCAGCAGGCGCATGCCGTTGGCGATCACGATCAGCACCGAAAGCTGGTGCACCAGCATCCCTCCCGCCATGTGGATGTCGCCCGAGAACACCCCGGCGAGCAGACCGGCCACCGTCATCAGCGCGATCACCAGGTTCTGGCGCATGTTGCCGAGCGTCGCGCGCGAGATCGCCATCGCCTCGGGGATCTTGCCCAGATCGTCCTTCAGGAGCGCAATGTCGGCGGTCTCGATCGCCACATCGCTGCCGGCGGCGCCCATGGCGATGCTGGTGTCGGCCGCGGCGAGCGCCGGGGCGTCGTTGATGCCGTCGCCGACCATCGCAACATGGGCGCCCCCTGCCTTCATCTCGCGGATCAGCGCCAGCTTGTCCTCCGGCATCAACCCCGCATGGACCTCGTCGATGCCGACCTCGCGGGCGATGGCCTCGGCCGCGCCGCGCTGGTCGCCGGTCAGCATGACAACGCGGCGGATGCCGATGGCGCGCAGGCGGGCGATGGCGTCCGCCGCGCCCTCGCGGGCCATGTCGGACATGCCCAGGAGGCCGATGAGCCGCCCGTCCGCCGCCACCAGGATCGGCGTCTGCCCGGCCGAGAGCAGGCGCTTCAGCCCGGCCTCCCCATCGGCGCCCAAGGGGATGCCGAGCTTCTCCATCAGGCGGCGGTTGCCGGCAGCGACCTCACGCCCGTCGACGCACGCGCTGATGCCCATCCCGGCGTGCTCGTCCAGCGTCTCGGGCGTGGGCAGCGGGCCGTGCCTCCGTCCTGCCTCGACGATGGGGCTGCCGAGCGGGTGGTCCGAGCCGGCCTCGGCGGTCGCGGCGAGGCGCAGGAGCTCGTCTTCCGCCGTGCCGTCAAGCGCGATCACGGTGGCGAGGCGCGGCTTGCCTTCGGTCAGCGTCCCGGTCTTGTCGAGCGCGATCGTGTCGATCCGGCCCGCGCTTTCCAGGTGCTGCCCGCCCTTGATCAGGATGCCGCCGCGCGCCGCTCGGCCGATCCCGGCGACGATGGACACCGGCGTCGAGATCACCAGCGCGCCGGGGCAGCCCACGACCAGCAGCGTCAGCGCCAGCCGGATGTCCTGCGTGAAGGCGAACGCCACGACTGCGAGCCCGATGATCGCAGGCGTATACCATTGCGCGAAACGCTCGATCATCCGCTGGCTGGGGGCTTTCTCCTCCTGCGCCTCCTCGACGCGCTGGATGATGCGGGCCAGCGTGGTGTCGGCGCCGACATTGGTGGCCCGGATGCGCAGCAACCCGTTCTCGGCGATGGTGCCGGCATGGACGCGGCTGCCCGGCGCCTTCTCGGCGGGCATCGGCTCGCCGGTGATGGCGGCCTCGCTGACGGCCGCGGTGCCCTCGGTGACTTCGCCGTCCACGGGGATGCGCTGGCCGGCCTTGACCAGCACGGTTTCACCCAACTGAACCGTGTGGGCCGGGATCTCGATGGGTTCGCCCTCGCGCAGCACCGTCGCGGTGGCGGGTGCGGCGTCGAGCAGTTCCTTCAGCGCGCCGCGGGTCTGGCCCATGGTCCGCATCTCCAGCCAGGCACCGAGCATGAAGAGGAAGGTGACGGCGGCCGCCTCCCAGTATTCGCCGATCACCAGCGCACCCGCGGCGGCGATCGTCACCAGAAGCTCGATGCTCAGATGCCTGACCTTCAGCGCCCGCCAGGCGCGCAGGGCGATGTCCGAGCCGGCCAGCAGCGCCGCGGCCACCATCAGCCCGGCCCACAGGTCGATCATGCCGAAGCCGTAACGCGCAATCAGCCCGACCGCGATCAGCATACCGCTGCCGGCGGTCAGCCACAGGCGCCGCTGCGCCGGATGCGCCAAGGCGGACTTCATGGTTGCAGATAGTCGTTCCATCTCGTTCATCCTTCTCATCCAGACAACAGACCGCCGCGCCGGGTCGCGGCGCGGCGGGGATCGAGATGCGGTCAGAAGGCCGATGGCCGCGCCTCGTAGCCGGTGCCGCGGATCGCTTGGACCAGCGCCTCCACGTCCGACTGCGCCGGGTCGTGCTCGACCTCGATCTTGCCGGTGTTGAAGCGGACTTCGGCTTTTTCGACGCCGGGCAGACCACGCAGGGCCTTCTCGATCTTCGGCACGCAGGACGGGCAGGACAGCTCGTCACTGCGAAGAACGGTTTTCTGGGTCATGGTCGTTTCCTTTCAGCATCTGGAGGGGCTCGTCCCTGCCTTCAGCCAATGACCTATGACTTCCGTCCGAGGTTGCGATTGGGGAAACCCGAAAGCTGCCCTTGCAGGAACGCACAGCCGCTGCCTTGGCCATTGCTTCAATCGCCAGCTATGTTGCATGTCATGGCGGAGCGATCCGAGAAATCCGAAAGGCGGCATTGCATGGATGCACGGATCGACAACTGGGACGATCTGCGGCTGTTTCTGGCGGTGGCGCGCGCGGGCACGCTGTCCGGGGCCGCGCGCGAGATCGGCGTGAACCATTCGACCGTCTTCCGCCGCATCGGCGCCTTCGAGGAGACCCTTGGCGTGCGGCTCTTCGACCGGCTGCCGAACGGCTATGCCCTGACCGCCGCCGGCGAGGCGATGCAGGAGAGCGCGCTCCGCGTGGAGGCGGAGATCGCCGCCCTTGACCGCCGGGTTACCGGGCAGGACCTGCGCTTGAGCGGGGTGGTGCGGATCACCACCGTGGACATGCTGGCGCAGGGCCTGCTGCCGCGGCACCTGCTGGCCTTTCTCCGCGCCTATCCGGGCATCGAGGTCGAGTTGACCGTCGGCAACGCCACGCTGAACCTGACGCGGCGCGAGGCCGACGTGGCGCTGCGGGTCGGCAATCAGCCGCCCGAGACGCTCGTCGGCCGCCGGGTGGGGCGGCTGGCCTTCGCGGTCTATGGAGCGGCCGCGGCCGAGGCGACGGCGCCGCTGGCCGAGCAGCCGTGGATCGGCTTCGACGCCGAGCACGCGCCGCTGGTGCGCGCATTCGCCGAGTTCCTGCCCGGCGTCCGTCCCGCTTTCCGCGTCAACTCGGTGGCCGCCGCCATCGCCGCCGCCAGGGCCGGCATCGGCCTCGCCACCCTGCCGTGCGGGATTGCGGACCTCGATCCCGGGTTGACGCGGGTCGCGCCGCTGCCCGAGAGTTTCACGCTCGACCTGTGGCTGCTGACCCACGAGGACCTGCGCCGGACCGCGCGCATCCGCGCCTTCCTCGACTTCATGGCCGAGGCGCTGGCGCAGGAGGCGCCGCTGCTCGAAGGCGCCGCCTGAAGCGGGGCGTGAGCAACCGCGATGTGCCTGAGCGTTCCGACCTCAGCGGGGTTCCCGTGGTTATCCCGAGCGGACAGAAGTCGCAGGGGCATGCCCGCCGCGCGAAGGAAGCTCGTGAAGCGGAGCACGGCCGGGGACTGCGCGCGTGGGCGCGGTCCGCCGGATCGGGTCCGACAGCAGGCGCAGCCCGTTCAGCACCACCAGCACGGTCCCGCCCTCATGGCCGATCACCGCCAGCGGCAGCGGCAGGTTGAAGAACAGCCCGCCGGTGACCAGCACGGCCATCGCACCAAGGGCCACGGTCAGGTTCTGGCGGATGATCCTGGCGGTGCGCTGCGACAGGCGGCGGGCGGCCGCAAGCCGCTCCAGATCCTCCGACAGCAGCGCCACGTCCGCGGCCTGCAGGGCCACGTCCGAGCCTGCAGCGCCCATGGCGATCCCGACATCGGCGCGGGCCAGCGCCGCGGCATCGTTCACCCCGTCGCCGACGAAGGCGACGCGCCCCTGATCGGCCAGCCCCGCCACCGCCCGCACCTTGTCCTCGGGCAGCATGTCGGCCTCGATCTCGTCCGGCGCGAGGCCCAGTTCCGACCCGATCCGCAGCGCGACCGGACGGCGGTCGCCCGTCATCATGACGATCCGCTTCACGCCGCCGTCCCGCAACGCCGCGAGGGCGGGCGCGGCGCTGGCGCGCGCCTCGTCGGCGACGGCGGCCGCACCGAGCACCTGCGATCCGCGCCCCAGGTAGACGACCGTCTGGGCGCCGGAATCGAGCGCCGCCAAAGCCGGGTGGCGGAGGTCCGCGCCCATTTCCCCGGCGAGATAGGGGTTGCCGGCCCAGAGCGTGCCGTGGTCGTCCCGGCCGACGATCCCCTTGCCTGCGCGGCTGGTGACTTCCGCGATCTCCGCGCCCTCGACGCCGCGAGCCACGGCCGCGCGTCGGATTGCGGCGGCGATGTGGTGCTCGGACTGTGCCTCGAGACCCGCCAGAAGCGCGAGGAACCTGTCCGCGTCACCGTCGAGCGCCACGATCTGCGTGACCGTGGCATCGCCCGTGGTGAGCGTGCCGGTCTTGTCGAAGGCGAAGGTATCGACCGCGGCCAGCGTCTCGAGCGCGGCGCCGCCCTTGAACAGCACGCCGCCGCGCGCCGCCGCCGACAGCGCTGACAGGATCGCCGCCGGAACCGAGATGACGATGGCGCAGGGGCTGGCCGCGACCAGCAGCGTCGCTGCCTTGTAGAGGGCGGCGTCCCATCCATGCCCCAGCCACCAGAAGGCGGCAAAGGCCAGCACCGCGCCGACCAGCACCGCGATGGTATAACGCTGGCCGAACCAGTCGCTGAACCGTTCGGACGGCGCCTTGGCCGCCTGCGCCTCGGTCACCAGCCGGATCATGCGGGCGATGGTGCTGTCCCCGATCGTGCGGGTGACGACGACCTCGAGGATGCCTTCAAGGTTGACGGTGCCCTCGAACACCGGGGCGCCGGGCGTCTTGGACACCGGCATGGACTCGCCGGTGATATGGGCCTCGTCGACGCCGCCGCGGCCTTGCGCGATCTCGCCATCCGCCGGAACGCGGGCACCGGGGCGCAGGATCACCGTGTCGCCCACGGCCAGATCGGCGGCCGCGACCTCCGCGACGGTGCCGTCCGGTCCCTTGCGCAAGGCGGTTTCCGGGCGCAGCGCCATCAGCGCCTCGATGGCGCGGCGGGCACGGCCGAGCGCGCGGGATTCGAGCGTTCCGGCCACGCTGAACAGCGTCAGCAGCACCGCGCCCTCATAGGGCGCGCCGACCGCGGCCGCGGCGACGGCGGCGACGACCATCAGCAGGTCGATGTCCAGCACCCGCTCGTTCCACAGTGCCCCGAGGGCCCGCCACGCCGCTGGCAGCCCGCCGGTCAGATAGACGAGGACCAGCCCCGGCGTCACCAGAGAGCCCAGCCGCCCGCCGCCCAGCCACAGCCCCGCCGACGCCAGCACCAGCCCCAGCACCGCCGCGAGCGACAGAGCCAACGAGAGATCGAAGGATGAGAGTCGTTTCACACCAGCCACCTTCCGGATCGCATCCTACCGCATCTCCGCGCGGCTCATCGAGAACCTTGCCTCGAACCCGTCCGCCCGGCCGGTCGCGGGAGAGATCAGGTCGAGCCGCCCACCCGTGCCGGCGGCGATCGCAGCGACGATGGCCAGCCCCAGCCCACTCCCCTGCGCATCGGTCGGGCCGCGCTCGAAGGGCCGCGCAAGACGTCCGAGCACGTCGGCGGGCACCACCGGCCCCGTATTGACCACGCGCAGCACGCCGTCCAGCGAGAGCGAGACCTGCACAGGCGCCTCCCGCGCGCCATGCCGCATGGCGTTCTCGATCAGGTTGCGGGCGAGGATCGCGAAGGCGTCCGGGTCGATCGACGCCATCACCGCCGCGTCCGGCTGCGTCAGTTCGATCCGGTCCCGAGCCTCGCGCCGCATGTCGGCCACCAGCATCCGCAGAACCCCTGCGATATCGACCGGCGTTTCCGCTTGCAGCCTGCCGCCCTCGGCACGGGCAAGCTGCATCAGCTTTTCCGACAGCCGCGCCAGCCGCTGCAGGGCGGCCTCGACTTGACGGGCGCGGCTGCGGGTGTCCTCGTCGGGCGCCTCGACGATCAGCCGCTGCACCTGCGCCAGCGCACCGGCGACGGGGGTTCGCAACTCGTGCGCCGAGTTGGCGGTAAAGCTGCGCTCGGCCTCCAGCGCGCGGCGCAAGCGGTCCAGTAGGAGGTTCACCGCGCGCGCGTTGGGTTGGAACTCCGAGGGGAGGCCCTCGGCCGGAATCGGCGACAGATCGCCGCGACCGCGGGCCTCGATCCCCTCCCGGAAGCGCCGGATGGGGGTCATGGCGGCGCGGACGGCGGCCCAGACGCCGAACAGGCTGGCCGGAATGATCAATGCCAGTGGCAGCGCCAGCCCGACCAGCGCCTCGCGCGCCACATGCGCGCGATGGGCCAGCGGTTCGGCGACGGAGATGGTGATCGTGCCCCGAAGGGCGGCGTCGGAATAGATGCGATGCGTCGCGGTGTCGGCAAAGCCCAGGCGCGAGAAGGGGGGAAACACTGCCGGGTCGGCCCGATGCGAATGCAGGAGCACCTGTCCTTCGGCGTCCCGCACCAGATAGGTGAAATACTCGTCATGCTCGCGCAGGGTGGCCACGCCCTGGTCGGGGCTGTCGTCCTTCTCCCGCGCGATGATGTCGCGCACCGCCAGCGGCAGCAGGCGCTGGGCCGCTTCCTCGAGGGCGCTGTCGAAGACCTCGTCCATCTCGTGGCGCAGATGCACGGCGGTCCATGCCGCCGCCACGGCCCAGAGTAGAACGGCCCCGAGTGTCAGCCACAGCGACAGCCGCCCCTGAAGGCTGGCCGGTCCTCTCACCGCCGGTCCCCGAGGCGGTAGCCGACCCCGCGCACGGTCTCGACCACCTCGGCGCCCAGCTTCTTGCGCAGGCGGCTGACATGGACCTCGATGGTGTTGCTCTCTACCTCGGAGCCGAAGGCGTAGAGCCGGTCCTCGAGCTGGGCTTTCGAGAGCATCTGGCCGGGCCGCTGCACGAAGGCCTCGAACAGCGCCCATTCCCGCGCGGTCAGATCGACCTGCAACTCGCCGAGATCGACCAGCGGGTTGGGATTGCCGCTGTAGCGCCGCGCGACGGCCGCCAGCCGGGCGGAAAGCTCGGCCAGGTCGAAAGGCTTGGTCAGGTAATCGTCGGCGCCCGCGTTCAGCCCCTCGATCCGGTCCGAGATCTGGTCGAGCGCGGTCAGGATGATCACCGGCGTCACGTCGCCGCGTCGCCGCAGGCCGCGCAGGAAGGCGATGCCGCGTCCGTCGGGCAGCATCAGGTCCAGCAGGATCAGGTCGTAGGGCGCCGCATCCAGATGCTCGGCCGCGCGGTCCAGCCGCCCGACCCAGTCGGCAGAATGCCCGTCGGCGGCGATGTGGTCGCGCACCGCGGCGCCCAGGATGGTGTCGTCCTCGACCAGAAGGATCCGCATGAAGTCCCCTTGCTGAAGCCTGCCCGCTGCCCCGCAAGCTTCGCTGCCCAACCTGTCGGCAGCCTGAAGCGACGGTGCCGCGCGCTTAAGCTGGTCGTCAGGAACACGTGCGATCACTTGCGGCAGATGATGCCTGAACAAGGACAAAGGGCAAATGCGATGAAAAAGCACATGCTGCTGGGTGCCCTGCTTGCTGCCTTTGGCATGGCAGGCGCGGCCCATGCCGATGATGATGACTGCCAGGTGCCGATGGAGCGGTGGCAGCCGCGCCAGGCGGTGCAGGACGCAGTCAAGGCGCGCGGCTGGCAGGTCGGCCGGATCAAGATTGACGATGGCTGCTATGAGGTCAGGGGTAACGATGCGCAGGGCGCGGCGTTCAAGGCCAAGCTCGACCCCGCAACCCTCGAGGTCGTCGAGATGAAGCGTAAAGACCGGCGCGGTGAGGGCCGGGATGATGACGATGACGACGACCACGGGCCGCGTCAGGTGCACGAGCGTGGTCAGGGCGCCCCGCTGACGGCACCGCCCGCCAACCTGCCGCCGCCCGGCGGGCTCCTCGGCAACGCCGCGCCGCCGGCGGTCGTCGTGAAATGAGCCCGCAACCGCCGCTGCACCACCTCACAACCCCCGCCCCGCCGGAGACGACGTCATGACCGAAACCATCGCTCGCTATCCGAAGGCGCTGGTCGTCATCCACTGGGTGACGGCCGCCGCCGTGTTGGGCGCCTGGGCCACCGCCGAGGGCGGCCGCGAAGTCGTCCAGAACCCGCCGCTTCTGCATTTCACGCTGGGGCTGGCGGTGCTGGCCCTCGTCCTCCCGCGCCTGCTGCTGCGCTTGACGGGCGGCGGCGCGCAGGCAGGGAGGCGGTCGCCCCTCTCGCGGTCGTCGCTGCCGCAGGGCACGGGCTGCTTTATGCCCTGCTGATCGCGCTGCCGGTCACCGGCTGGTATGTCGCCTCGCAGATGGGGGTTCAGGTGCAGCTCCTCGGTCTGCACCTTCCCGCCTTGACCGCCCTGATTCAAGGGCGGCCCGGCGCAATCGCCGAGTTCCACGAAAGCGCCGGCAGCATCATCCTGCTCCTCGCCGGGCTGCACGCTCTGGCGGCGCTGTGGCACCAGTTCGTCCTGCGCGACGGAACGCTGCGGCGGATGAGCCTGCGCTGAGTTCCCTACACTCCGAACCGAAGGCCCGGCCCCCAAAGGCCGGGCCTTTTCCGTTGCTGACGGCAAGCTGACGAAGATTTCCGCGCCGGTTCAGCGGCCTGTCAGCCTCGGGGCGCAGATTCGCATCATCCGATAACCGCAACACAGGAGTAATCAGAAATGAAACGGATGCTTGCGACCCTTGCCGTGCTGGCCGTCCTTCCCGCTGGCGCCGCCTTTGCCGACGACGACTGCGTGGTCACGCCCGAGCAGATGCAGTCGTGGGAAGCCGTGGCGCAACTGGCCACCGACTACGGCTGGACCATCACCTCCACGGAGCTGGATGACGGCTGCTACGAGGTCCACGTGACCGACATTGGCGGCAACACGATCGAGGCCAAGATCGACCCGGCAACCCTCGACGTCATCAAGGCGGAGCTGGAGGAGTTCGCTCCCGTCGCGCCGGCGCCAGCCGCACCCGCACCCGCACCCGCACCCGCACCCGCACCCGCACCCGCACCCGCACCCGCGAACTGAGTGCTGCTCTTTCCCGGCGCCCAACACAAGCGGCGCCGGGGAAAGCCCGCTCGCATTTTCCTGAAGGAACCCCGATCATGAAATCCCTTGCCGCCGTCCTGGCCCTTTCCACCGCGCTGACCCTTCCCGGCCTCGCGCTGGCCCGGCCCGTCACCCTGACCACCACGCTGAACAACTACGGCGGCGACGGCGCCTATCTCGCGCTTTATGTCACCGACGCGCAGGGCGCCTATGTGGGCAGCTTGTGGATGGCCGGCGAGAAGTCGAAGTACTACGATTCCCTCTCGGGCTGGTATCGCATGACTGGCGGCGACACCCGGCAGGTCGACGGCATCACCGGCGCCAGCGTCGGCGCGGGCCGCACGCTGGAAATCACACTCGATCTCGCCGACGCGCTGTTCGACGCGGGCTACACGCTGCATGTCGATGCCTCGGTCGAGGAGATGCGGGACAGCCCGAACGAGGTCGAACTGCCGCTCACCGCAGCCGGGGCGAGCGCCACCGGCTCGCGCTACATCGCCAGGGTTTCGCACAAATAAGGCACCAAGATGATCCGCGCATTCCATCGCTGGCCGGGCATCCTTGCGACGCTGCTGCTGACCGTGCTGGCGCTGTCCGGGGCGATCCTGTCTGTCTATCCCGCGGCCGAGCGGCTGTCTTCGCCGCAAGCCAAGGCCAGCCTCTCCGTGGCCGATCTCGCCGGCTCCATTGCCGCCAGCCATCCGGGGCTGGAGCAGATCCGGCGCGCCCCGTCGGGGCAGGTCACCGCCTACTGGTTCGACGGGGGTACGCCGCAGGCCGCGGTGATCGACCCTGTGACCGGGCAGGACGCCGCCCCCACCGATCCCGCCCCGGTGAAGCGCTGGCTGACCAACCTGCACCGCTCGCTGTTTCTAGGCGACGCCGGGCGCATCGTCGCGGCGGTCGGCGCGGGCGCGATGCTGGTGCTTGCGCTTTCGGGCGCGGCGCTGGTCGCGCGCCGGGTTGGCGGCTGGCGACGCTGGTTCGCCCCGCTGCGCGGGTCTCTGACCGGGCGGCTGCATGTTGAAATCGCACGGATCGCCGTGGTCGGCCTCGTGTTGTCCGCGGCGACGGGGCTGTGGATGTCGGCCTCGACCTTCGATCTGCTGCCAGACGGCGCCAGCACCCCCGCCTTTCCGGCCGAGGTCAGCGGCCAGACCGGCATGGACCTGGCCGGGGCAAGCGCCTTGCAGGAACTGCCAGTCGCCGCCTTCCGCAGCCTGTCGCTGGCCGATCCGAATGATCCGGCCGATGTCCACACGCTCAAGACCGACCAGGGCACCGGCTATCTGGATCAGGGAACCGGCGCGTTGCTCGCTTGGGCCGATCTGTCTGCGTGGCAGCAGGTGTCAGAAACCATCTTCATGCTGCACACCGGCCAAGGGGCGGCTGTGCTGGGCCTGGTGCTCGGGCTGATGGCGCTGGGCGTCCCGGTCATGGTCGGAACCGGCGTGCTGTTGTGGCTGACCTCGCACCGCGCGCGGCCCCGCATCCGGGGCAATGCCCCGCCGCGACAGGCCGAGACGGTCCTGCTGGTCGGCAGCGAGGGTGGCTCGACCTGGGGCTTTGCCGCTACCCTGCACGCGGCGCTGTCGCAGGCGGGGCAGCGCGTCCATGTCGCGCCGATGACCGGCTTCGACCCAACGCGCTATCCGCAGGCCGCACGGTTCATCATCCTGGCCGCGACCTATGGCGAGGGCTGCGCCCCAGAATCGGCCAAGGGTTTCCTTGACAGGCTGGCGCGGCTGGACCGCGCGCCGGGTGCGCCGTTGGCGGTGCTGAGCTTCGGTGACCGCAGCTTTCCGGCCTTCTGCGCCTTCGCCGAAGCGGTGGCCGCAGCCGCCGAGGCGAAGGGCTGGCCGCAGCTTCTCCCAATTGACAGCATCGACCGCCAGTCGCCGCAGGATTTTGCCCGCTGGGGACATGCGCTCGGCGCGGCGCTGGGGATGCCGCTGGAACTCGTCCACCAACCGGTGACACCCGCCAGCGAACCCCTCACCCTGATCTCGCGCCGCGATTACGGCGCCGAGGTGCAGGCGCCGACCGCAATCCTGCGCTTTGCGTGGCCTTCCCCGACTCTGTGGCAACGGCTGACCGGGCATGGATCCGCGCGCTATCGAGCGGGCGACCTGCTGGGCATCCTGCCCGAAGACTCGTCCGTGCCGCGCTTCTATTCTCTCGCCTCAGGCTCGCGCGACGGTTTCATTGAGATCGTGGTGCGCAAGCAGCCGGATGGCCTCTGCTCGGGGCAGCTTTCGGAGTTGGAGCCCAGGGGGACGGTGCAGGCCTTCCTGCGCCGCAATCAGGGGTTCCATGCGGACCGAGCAGGAAAGCCGCTGATCCTGATCGGCGCGGGCACCGGGATCGGACCGCTTGCGGGCTTCATCCGCGCCAATGCGCGCCGCCGTCCGGTGCATCTGTTCTTCGGGATGCGACACCCGGAAAGCGATTTCCTCTACCGCGAGGAACTGGCGGACTGGCACGGGGCAGGACGCCTCTCCCGCCTTTTCACCGCCAGTTCACGCGGCGAGCGGCCACACTATGTCCAGGACGCCCTGCGGAACGAGGCACCCGAGGTCGCGCGGCTGGTCGGCGTGGGCGCGCGGGTGATGGTCTGCGGCGGGCGCGGAATGGCCGCGGGCGTCAGCGCTGCGCTGGCCGATATCCTCCTTCCTGCGGGGCTGACGCCCGCGCTGCTGAAAGCCGAGGGACGCTATGTCGAAGACATCTACTGACCTGACGCGCCGCGCGCTGAGCGGTCCCACGATGGGCACCCGCTGGTCGGCGCTGTTCTTCGCTGACGGCATTGACCCGGCAGCTGTGCAGCACGCGCTGCAGGCTGCCGTTGACGAAATCGACGCGCAGATGTCCACCTGGCGCGCCGACAGCGACCTGATGCGCTTGAACGCGGCACCGGTAGGCGAGTGGGTGCCCGTGCCCGCGCATCTCATGGCCGTGCTGCGCTTGGGACTGCAGGTCGGCCGCGCCTCGGGCGGGGCGTTCGACATCGGCATGGGCGACGCGGTAGGGGCCTGGGGCTTCGGCCCGGCACCCGCCGGCGCGGACCGCATCCGGCAGGCGCTTTCCGTTCCCCGCCGCCCCGCGCACGAGCTGCTGGAACTCGATCACGCCGCCTGCCGCGCACGGAAAGCCGCGCCGGCGACGCTCGATCTGAACGGCATCGCCAAGGGCTACGGCGTGGACCGGCTGGCCGAGACCCTGCAGCGGCTTGGCATTCGTGCGGCGTTGGTCGGCATCGACGGTGAGATGCGCGCCTTTGGCTCGCGGCCGGACGGGCAGGCGTGGGCCGTGGCCGTCGAAACGCCCGATCCGCACCGACGCGCGGCGCATTCAGTGCTGGTCCTGCGCGATGCCGCGGTCGCGACCACGGGCGATTACCGGCACCGGGTCCGGGCAGGAGAGCGGGACCTGCCCCACACCATGGATCCTCAGCGCGGCGCACCTTTGCTCGACCCGCCCGCCTCCGTCACCGTCGTCGCACGAACCTGTGCCGAGGCCGACGCCTGGGCGAGCGCGCTGATGGTGCTGGGCGAGGTGGAGGGTGCCGCATTGGCCCGCCGCCTCGGCCTCGATGCGGTGTTCCTGCTGCGTGAGGCGGAGGGCATCCGGTCGCTGGCGACAGGCCACCTGTTCGGCGCGCCGGCCGGGGCGGACGAGCCCCGCGTCCCTGTGCATCGGTGCAAGTCAACCTTGCCTGGTTCGCCAATTCCTCGGCATCGACGGACACCCTATTCTTTAATCATGCAAGCACCGGCAGCCGCCGGCTCATAATGAAAACAGGAGACAAGCCATGCAATATCGCAAGTCGCTCGCCACCCTCGCCCTGTCCGTGGCCCTCGCCCTGGGGACCGTCTCCGGACCCGCCGCAGCCCAGACCCATGACCACGGGAATGGTGCCGCAACCATCGAACTCACCCTGAACGAAGGGGCCAGATGGCAGGGCGACGAGAACATGCACAAGGGTATGGACGCGATCCGCGCCACGATGGCGGCGAACCTGGACACGATCCATGACGGCACGCTGGCCGCCGACGCCGCGAAGGAGATTGCGGCCGGGGTTCAGGCGCAGGTCGATTTCATGGTCGGCACCTGCGTGCTCGCCCCCGAGGTCGACGAGCAGTTCCATCTGGTGCTCGGGCAAGTCCTCGAAGGCATTTCGGAGCTGGAATCCGGCGAGGCTCAGGATGGAGCCGTGAAAATCGTCCACGCGCTCAATGCTTATGGTGAGCACTTCGAGCATTCGGGCTGGGAGCCGCTGGCATGAAGCCGGGATCCATCACTGCCGGCGGGGCTCTACACCCGGCCGGCCGCTCTCCGTTCCTGCAAGGGGATCGCACCATCCACCCGTGAAATCAGACGCCTAAGACCTTGCCAGCGCCGTTCACCCGGGACTGTACGACCGTCGTTGCGCCCTGATACTCAATATCAGTTGCCCGCCGCCCGCAGCCATACGGTTCGTCGTGCCAAGAATTCGTGGCCGCGAGCTGTGCCAGTCACTTCCATCACGCCATAAAGCGTGGTCCGATCAACCGCCAGGACCCGATAAGTGAAGTTCATTTTCATACCTTCAATCACCGCGCTCGAGGTGCCAATCAGCCGCGGCATCTCCATCTGATCACAGCCATACATCACGCCAACCTCATCGGGTGTCATGACCGGATCCGGCTTGTAAGGATCGCCCCGATCGACATTCCAGCGTCCCTCCTCTGCATGGTGGAATATCAGAGGGTTCTGCATGCCTGGATGGTTGCCAATCAATCGATCCTCGTTGACTGACAATGTCATGATTTCGACCTTGTCATCCGCGCTAAATGGCATCGTCATGCCCCCAGCTCTGGCAAAGCCGGACTGATGGATAACCTGCCAATCGCCAACCAGGGCCTGGCGAACCTGAGCCCAGTCACGCGCACCGCCGCTTCCGCAAAAAGCCGCAGGTTCCGCGTGAACTGGTCCGGCGCAGAAGACCCCGCTTGCCATGGCCAGAGCAAGGTAGGTTTTCGGCCAATATTCTGTCATAAAGGATGCCCCCTTGATGCGACGCTATCATTAGTCTCCTGAAACAAAATAATACCATTATCCAAATCGGCTCTTTCTTTACTGGTGAGGCGCTCAGGCTTCGCGTTTGACGTTGCCACACCTTATCCGATAGGCGCGGTTCGCGCAGGACTGGATCTATGAATCGCGCTCAGACTTGCAGATATCGGTGCCTTCTGCGACCGCATGCGGCACTGATATTGGCTCGACCTTTGGTGTTCATTGGATCGTCGGGCCTACCATGATGCACTCCATTTAACCGCCCGGGCGTTCTTCATTGCGATGTTTTGTTACATTTTATGGCTGATAGCAGAAGAATTTCAGCCATTCACTCCGCCCCGCGATGCGAGCGTTCGGCACCATTTTCTGGTGTGTTGCAGGCTGACACGCCGACCAGCATGGCACCCGGGATGAAGACGGATTTGGCGAAAAGTATGACACGCAAACTCGCTTGACGACATCGATCTTGGACCGACCAGCGCCAGAAACCCCAAGCTGCGCCGGAAAACACAGTCCTTACAGTCAGTTCTGGGATGCAGTATAGACACAGTTAGGTTTCCTGTCTAGGCTAGCCCAACGCTGCTCAATCCGCACTGCATGACGCCGATGACGAATGCGGTGATCGATCGCCCGCTTCCTCCCAATAGGAGTTCATGATGAAACAATTGCGAATGGCGCGCCTCGGTGCCGTGGCGGTTGGCGCGCTTGTGGCCGCCACCTCTGCCCAGGCCGAGATCGACGGGCATGGTCCTGATGCTTGGCGCGTCACCGGCGTTGCCGCAAACGATGTGCTGAACGGGCGCATGGGGCCAGGGACCAATTATCCGGTGGTTGAAACCTTTGCCCATGACGAACGCGGCATGCAACAGATTACCTGCGTCCCGTTCTATAACGCCCAGCATTATTCGGCGATGACACAGGCGCAGGTAGACGCACTGCCGCCGCGCTGGTGCCTGATGCGCGACACTTCGTTAAGCAAGGCCGGGTGGGTGGCGCAGCGCTATATTACGCCTGACGGTGCCGAGGCGATTACTCAAACCCCGACCATGGCGGAACCGTATGCGGCTGACGCCAACATCGATCCGGTCGCGAAAGCGCAGGATCTGGTTCGTGAGGTCTATGAACGCCAGTTCCAATCAGAAAACGGCAATTATCCTAGCCCCTTTGATCCGTCGTTGGCGCATCAGTACTTTGCCGACGACATTGTGGCCCTGCTTGCATCGGGCGAGCTCGGTGCCCACCCGCTTTACGGCGCGCAGGATTTCGACGGGAGCATCGGCGAACCCCAGCCCGATGCCGATCACCCGATGTTGCGTGGAATGATTACCATACATGTGGACTTCGCCAATTTTGGTCAGCCGCAGCGCGCCACTTACTATCTGCGCGCAGATACGACGAAGCCCGGCACGCCACTGCGCATCTTCAAGGTTGAACATGATGGTTGGTCCTACCCGTGAACTGTAAAGAGAGATTCATGAAGCTGACGCTTGCCGGGGTTTTCTTTCTTTTGCCCCTCTCCTTCGCTTCTGCGCAAACCGTGGCAACGGCCGAGCCAACTGCCCGGGGCTTTCTTGATACGGCCGTTGAGAGCTATGAACTCACGCCAAGGCAGTGCGCCATCTATATCGAAGACGGAACCCTCGATGTAGAGGTCAGCGGACCCGGCACGACACCGGATGGCTAGCCATTTTATTTCAGCCTGTCGTCACTGGGGAACGAATTGGGCCTGCAGCTTGGCGTTGATCGGCCCTTCCAGACCTCTGGGCAGCAGTTGCAGGCGGGTCAGCATGTTTCTCAGCCTTTCGTGGTAGAAGAATCCGATGGCGTAATTTCAATTGCCAGATTGACCTTCATGGATGAAGCCGGAGAAACAATCGACAGTGATGCTAGCTTGCAGATTGACTGCAATCCCGCACGGAATGATGAAGCCAAAAAATGAGACAGCTGAAGATGTTTCCAACGCTTATGCCTGTCCAGCGTGTGCGATAAGCCGCTATCTGGAGATCCACAGCCTAACCCGGGCGGAAGCCGGCAACTTAGGAATTTTGGCAGCCGGGCGCGGAGAGATGATCCGACAAAGGGACGACGGCGCGCATAAAGAAAATAACTGAGTAAAAATGAGAATCTCGCTTTCAGAGAAGGTTGTCTTTCAGGCCCATCCCCTCCGCCACCTGTCCTTGCGAAAGCGTTCTCCCGATCTGGCTGCGGCCGGATTTTTTCGTTATTTTCGAAGGTTATGCAGGCGGGGCTGAGGAACTCTACGACGGCTTCATCGGTGCCGCCGTCGCCGAGGCGATCACCGAGGATGCGGCTTGGTATCGCTGGCACGCCTCGCGCCGCCAGGCGATGCTGGAAGCCTGTTGGGAAAAGGCCGGGGCCTTCGTCCATCAGCAGATCATCTGGGTGAAGGACCGCGGGGTTCTGACCCGGTCGCACTACCTCTGGAAGCACGAGCCCTGCTTCATGGGCTGGCGCCGCTCGAACCGCCCGCCGAAGGTGGCGGAGGAAATCCTCGCATCGACGTGGGCGCTGCCCAGCTTCGCCAAGGACGACCGGCCCGACCACCCCACGCCGAAACCGCTCGACGCTTTCGGGATCCCGATGCGCCAGCATGTGGCGCGGGGTGGGCTTTGCTATGAACCGTTCTCGGGCTCCGGTTCGCAGATCATGGCGGGTGAAGCCAATGGTCGCCGCGTCTTCGCGATGGAGATCAGCCCGGCCTATGTCGATGTCGCCGTGGGGCGCTGGCATGCCGATACCGGCAAGGACGCGATCCTCGACGGCGACGGGCTCATGTCGCTGGTTGAATCGATCGCCAACGTGATCGTCGGCTACGGCATCGCGGTCATCACGCAGATCCTGATCTTCCCGATTTTCGGTCTGCACACGACGCTCGCGCAAAACCTGCAGCTGGGGCTGGTCTTCACCGGCGTTTCCATCGTCCGAAGCTTCGCGCTGCGACGGCTGTTCGAGGCGGCCCGAGTCAGCAAGAACCTGGGAATGGGTAGCTGATCCTGCGCGGCGCGCTGCTTACGCAGTGACAGAGCGCGGATGCGCTGCTAACGTGCATCTTTGATGGGGATGGGGTTCCCCCGATAACCGCCGCAAGGCTGATGACTCCTACCGGGCGCTTTCGGCGCGGTAGGAGCTATATCCTGATCGTCCCGTCTGGCGCCCTGCTGAAACAACAAGCGGGGTCATCGATGACTTTCTATCTCATCGTATTTCTTGGAGCCGGCATCGGCGGAGCTTTGCGGCACGGCGTCAATGTTGCCGCTCTGAAGGTGGCAGGCGCCGGATTTCCATTAGGCACACTCGTCGTCAATGTCGCGGGTTCGTTTATCATGGGCCTGCTGATTGGTTGGTTCGCGCTCAAGGCAGATCCTGGACAGAGCTGGCGCTCATTTCTCACGACCGGTCTGCTCGGCGGCTTCACGACCTTCTCGGCATTTTCGCTCGATGTGGCGCTGCTCTATGAGCGCGGGCAGTTATGGGCGGCTGCCCTCTACGTAGCTGCGTCCTTCGTACTTGCGATTGGCGGTCTGTTTGCCGGACTGCATCTCGTCCGTGCGCTGAGCTGAGGAGGCTCCCGATGAACGCGATGTTCCAGTCATGGCAGTTCTGGCCGCTCGCCTCGGCGACGTTTGCAGCGTTGACGGCGGTTTTCGCCAAGGTCGGCGTGGAGAATGTCGGCTCCGATTTCGCCACCTTCATCCGCACCGGCGACCGGATCGAGATCGACGGCGAGGCTTTCCTCATCCAGGGCGAGCCCCTCCGCGACTGTGAGCGGCTGGTCTGGACCGTGGATCTGCGTCCGGCTTGATCCGCAAGGCGCTGTCAAGGAAACCGGCTTGCGGGGCAGGGGAGGGGGCACCTACCTTCCTCCGCATGACCCAGCGCTCGCCCTTCCGGTACTTCAAGACGTCGCCCGAGATCATCCGGCTGGCCGTGATGCTCTACGTCCGGTTCCCGCTCTCGCTGCGCAACGTCGAGGACCTGCTCCACGAGCGCGGCATCGATGTCAGCCACGAAACTGTACGCTTCTGGTGGCACAGGTTCGGTCCGCTCTTCGCCGCCGAGATCCGCCGAAAGCGGGCCTCGGCCACGCGATCGGGCCCGCAATGGAAGTGGCACCTCGACGAGGTCTTCGTGAAGATCAATGGCGTCCAGCACTACCTCTGGCGCGCCGTCGACCACGAAGGTGAGGTGTTGGAATCCGTGGTTACGAAGACCCGGGATCGCAAGGCGGCACTGAAATTCCTCAGGAAACTGATGCGCAGATACGGCCGGCCGGAACGGATCGTCATCGATCGGCTGCGCTCCTACGGTGCGGCGCTTCGGGAGCTCGGCGCGGGCGCCCGGCAGCACTCGGCTTGGCATGCGAACAATCGCGCCGAGAACTCGCACTTGCCGTTCCGGCGACGAGAACGGGCCATGCTCCGCTTTCGACGGATGAAGACGCTTCAGCTCTTCGCCGCCGTCCACTCCTCCGTCTCAAACCACTTCAACCAGGATCGCAGCCTCTCCCGTCGGCACCATTTCAAAAGGAACCGAACCGCCGCTCTCGCCGAGTGGCGCCAGCTCGGCGCGGCCTGAAAGCTCGCCCGACTGCGAACATTGAAACTAGTTTGCAATAGTTTGACAGCACACCCCGGAGAGCATGATGCCCGGGGCGAAGGTGGTGGATGTCGCGCGGCGTCATGGCGTGACGCGCTGGCAGGTCTACGACTGGCGCCGGAAGCTGGGCTCCGGGAAGCTGGCGGTCCCGGCCTTGGCGATTAGTGAAGCGCCGTTCGCCGCGCTGGTGGTGGAGGCGCCTCCCCCCGGGATCACCGCTCCCGGGCACAAGTCGGCGGGCAGGATCGAGCTGGTGGTCGACGGGGTCAGCATCCGCATCGGCGCGGATGTCGACGAAGCCCGATTGTCGCAGGTCATCCGAGCGGTGCGGGCGGCGGCGCGATGATCGCCGCGCACGGGCAGCTTCGGGTCTACGTGGCGACCCGGCCGGTGGACTTCAAGGGCATGGATGGCCTCGCCCTGGCCGTCCAGGAGATGATGGGGCTGGATCCCTTTTGCGGCTCGGTCTTCGTGTTCCGCGCCAAGCGGGCCGACCGGATCAAGGTCCTGATCTGGGACGGGACCGGGATGGTGCTGGTGCACAAGCGTCTGGAGGGCGGCGGCTTCGTGTGGCCGCAGGTGCAGGACGGCGTCATGCGGATGTCGCCGGCGCAGTTCTCCGCCCTGTTTGAGGGGATCGACTGGCGGCTGGTCCGGCCGGAAGCGACCCGGCGTCCAGAGCTCGCGGGCTGACCTGCGGCGGATTGACTCACAGGCGCGATCGGGCGTGGTCACCGGCGCCACCCTGTGCCCTGATCGGACCATGACCGAAGCTGCCCTTGCCGAAGAGAACGCCCGTCTTCGGGCCCGGCTCGCCGAGACCGAGGCGGCACTTACGGATGCGCAGGAGGCACAAGGCGCCTGGAGAGCTGCGCTGGCGATGGGCGTGGTCGAGGGGATGCGGAACGACCTGCTCGGCCCCGTCTTCATTGAACGGATGTTCGAGCCCTTCGTCATTGCGCTCACCGAGCGTCTCGACACCCATGTCGCGCGCGGGCAGATGCGGCCCGCCGACACGCGGATGGCTGCGCTGGCCCTGGCCTCGCCGCTGCTGCTCGGCGCCCTGCACCAAGACCAGCTCGGCGGCGCGCGCGACTACCCGCTCGACCGTGACGCCTTTCTCGAGCATGTGGTCGAGGGTTTCCTGCGCGCCTACCGCGCGGACTGAGCCGAGCCGGCGAGGGATCATGGACGACATCAAGGCGCGCAAATCCGGCCATCTGGCCATCGTCGGCGCCGGATGCGGCGTCCAAAGCACCCGGGACGGCGGCTTCGACGCGGTCCGCTTCCTGCACAATGCGCTGCCGGAGCTGTCCTTCGACACGATCGACATGCAAACGACGTTCCTCGGGCGCCGCCTCTCGGCCCCGCTGATGGTCTCGGCAATGACCGGCGGGACGCCGGAGGCGGCGGCGATCAACCTCGCCATCGCCGAGGCCTGCGGCGCGCTCGGACTCGGTCTCGCGGTCGGATCGCAGCGCATCGCGCTGGAGGGGCGGGGTGCCGGCGGGCTCGGGCGCGAGTTGCGGGCGCAGGCCCCCGCGGTGCCGATCCTAGGCAATCTCGGCGCCGTCCAGCTGCGGCTAGGCATGGGGCCGGACGAGGCGCGGCGCGCGGTCGAGATGCTGGAGGCTGACGCGCTGATGCTGCATCTGAACCCGCTGCAGGAGGCGATCCAACCCGGCGGCGACCGCGACTTCTCGGACCTGCTGACCCGCATCGAGGCGCTGGCCCGCGCGCTACCGGTGCCGCTGGGGGTGAAGGAGGTCGGGGCGGGGCTGTCAGCACCGGTCGCGCGGCGGCTGCTGGATGCGGGCGTGACGATCCTCGACGTCGCCGGTGTCGGCGGCACGAGCTGGGCGCGGGTCGAGGCCGAGCGCGGCGACGACCGGCTGCGCCGCATCGCCACGCCGTTCTTCGACTGGGGCATCCCCACCGCCGAGGCACTGACCGCCGTGGCGCCGCTGATGCGGCCGGGGACGGTGCTGATCGCCTCCGGCGGGATCCGGCACGGCCTCGACGTGGCGCGCGCCCTGCGGCTCGGCGCGGATCTGGCCGGCCAGGCCGCCGCTGCGCTGCCTGCCGCACGCGAGGGCGCGGCGGCGCTTGCCGCCCATCTTTCCGAAGCGATTGAGCAGCTGCGGATCGCCATGTTCTGCACCGGCTCGCGCGACCTCGCCGCGCTGCGCCGGGCCGCCCTCGCCGAGTGAGCGGCCATACCCGCCGCGGCGCTGCGGAGACTGGAAAGGGGTCGCGTCGTGATATAGTCTGTCACAGGCGTTACACGAAGTTGGGGGACAGGGCTTGCGCGACGCGGTGCGACGATCCCTCGTCATCAGCGTCGCCCTCGCCGGGACGGCACTCTGCGCATGGCTGGCCTTGCACGTCTTCGCCGTTTGGCATCTGGATGCCGTGGCCCACCCGATGCTCGCGGGGCTGTGCCTGATCGGGCTGACCTGGCTGTCGGTGATGTTGTTCATCATCGCCCACGACGCGATGCACGGGGCGGTCGCGCCCGGTCATCCGCACGTCAACGCCGCCATCGGCTCGCTGGCGCTGATGCTCTATGCGGGGTTTTCCTGGCGCAAGCTGATCGTCAAGCACATGGCCCATCACCGCCACGCCGGCACCGACGACGATCCCGATTTTGGCCATGGTGGCCCGGTGCGCTGGTACGCGTCTTTCGTCCGGACCTACTTCGGCTGGCGTGAGTTCTGGGTGCTCGGCGGAACCGTGATCCTCTATGCGCTTCTGCTGGGGCCGCGCTGGCCCTATGTCGCGTTCTGGTCGGTGCCCTCGATCCTCGCATCGGTGCAGTTGTTCGTCTTCGGCACCTGGCTGCCGCACCGGCACGGCGCCGACGCCTTTCCCGACCGCCACAACGCGCGCTCCACCCGCGTCAGCGATCCGGTGTCGCTGCTGACCTGCTTTCACTTCGGCGGCTACCACCACGAACACCACCTGCGTCCCTCGGTGCCGTGGTGGCGCCTGCCCGCGACCCGGCCGCGGGGCAAGGCATGAGCTTGCTGGGGCCGGTCCTGATCGTCGCGCTCACCGTGGCAGCGATGGAGGGCATGGCCTATTCGGTCCATCGCTGGATCATGCATGGCCCGCTGGGCTGGGGCTGGCACAAGTCGCATCACGAGGAGCGCCACGGCCCGTTCGAGAAGAACGACCTCTACGCCGTCGTTTTTGCCGCGCTCGCGATCCTGCTGTTCCTGCTCGGCGGCCGCTGGTGGCCCTGGCTGTGGTGGGTCGCCGTGGGGATGAGCGTCTATGGGGTGATCTATTTCATCGTCCATGACGGGCTGGTGCATCAGCGCTGTCCGTTCCGCCATGTGCCGCGGCGCGGCTATTTCCGCCGGCTCTATCAGGCGCACCGGCTGCATCACGCGGTCGAGGGGCGCGACGACTGCGTGTCCTTCGGCTTCGTCTATGCCCCGCCGGTCGAGGATCTGAAGGCGCGGCTGAAGGCCTCGGGCGCGCTGGCCGGCCGCCAGCCGCAACACCGGGATGCGTGGCCCGCCGATCGGGGCCAGAATTGAGCCGGGGCGGATGGCCCTGATCGCGTTCTGCCTGCCGGCCCTGCCCAGCCACGCGGCGGTCCACGGCGCGCTCGCCCGCACCCTCGCCGCGCGCGGCCACGACTGCCGCATGGTGGGGGCTGAGGGGCTGCGGGCCCTGGCCGCGCGGGAGGGCCTGCGCTTCGAGGGCCTCGGCACACGCGAGGCCGATCTGCGCGGCGCGGGCCTTGTCCGCACGCTGCTCGCCACCGCCGCGGCAACGCGCGGCTTCGTGCGACGGGGGCCGGAGGCGCTCGGCCGGCTTGCCTCGGATCTCGTCGTGGCCGACCAGGCCGAGCCGGGCGCCAGCCTCGCGGCCGAGGCGGCGGGCGTTCCCCGGATCACGCTCGCCTCGGCCCTGCCGCTGGACCGCGACGAGGCGATCCCGCCGCCCTTCGTGAACTGGCCCTTCCTGGAGGGCGAGGCCGGCCGCAAGCGCAACCGCGGCGGCTGGCGGGTGGCGGACGCGCTGATGACGCTGCAATCGCGGGCGCTGGCCGAGGGCTGCCGCGCCCACCGCCTGCCGATGCGGCGGCACATCCACGAGTGGATCTCGGAGGCGCTCGACCTGCGCCAGTTCGTGCCCTCGCTCGACTTCCCGCATGCCTCGGGGCCGGGCGCACGGGCGGTTGGCCCTCTCCGCACGGAGGAGGCCGGCGCGTTCGAGGCGGAGACCGGGCGTGGGCCGCTGGTCTTCGCCTCGCTCGGCACGCTGCAGGGCGGCCGCCGCGCGCTGTTCGCCGCCATGGCCGAGGCGGCTGCAGATCTCGGCGTCGTCCTGGCGCTCGCGCATGGCGGCGGCCTGACGGAGGCCGAGGCGGGGGGCCTGCCCGGTGCGCCGACGGTGCGCGACTTCTTTCCGCAGCGCGCGGTGCTGGCGCACGCCGCGGCCTGCGTGACCCATGCGGGGCTGAACACGGTGCTGGACTGCGCCGCCGCGCAGGTGCCGATGGTGGCGATCCCGCTGGCCTTCGAGCAGCCCGGGACCGCCGCGCGTCTCGCCTTCCACGGCGCGGCGCGCGTCCTGCCCCGCCGCCGCGCCAGCCGCGCCGCGATTCGCGAGGGGCTGGCCGCGGTGCTGTCCGATCCCTCGTATCGCGCGGCTCTCGCCGTCCCGGCTGCCGAGATCGCCGCGGCGGGCGGTGTCACCCGCGCCGCCGATCTGGTCGAGGCCCGGCTTCCCCGCAGGCTCGCCGCATGAGGCCCGACCTGATCCTCGCCGGCGCGGGCCTCGCCAATGCTCTGATCGCCATCGCCGTCGCCGAGGCGCGGCCGGGCACGCGCATCCTGATGCTCGACAGGGCCACGGGGCCGTCGAACGCGCATACCTGGTCGTTCCACGATCCCGACATCTCGCCCGACTGGCACCGCCGGCTCGCCCCGGCGATCCGCTGCCGATGGCAGGGGCAGGAGGTGCGGTTCCCCGACCACGCCCGCGTTCTGCGCGCCGGATACGCGTCGGTCGGTGGAGAGGGCCTCTCGTTGCTCCTTGCGGCGACGCCGGGCGTGACGCTTCGCTGGGGTGCGGAGATTGCGGCACTGGACGGCTCCGGGGTGACGGTCGGCAATGGCGAGCGGATCGAGGCCGCCTGCGTGATCGACGGGCGCGGGGCGATGCCCTCCCGGCATCTGGTGACCGGCTTCCAGAAGTTCGTCGGCATCGAGTTCGAGATGGACGCGCCGCACGGGGTCGCCCGGCCCGTCATCATGGACGCCACCGTCACGCAGCAGGACGGCTACCGCTTCGTCTATCTGCTGCCGTTCTCGCCCACGCGGCTGCTGATCGAGGACACCCGCTACAGCGACGGCGCGGCGCTGGACGAGGAGGCCATCGCCGTGTCGGTCGGCGGCTATGCCGAAGCCCACGGCTGGCGCGGGCGCGAGGTGCGGCGCGAGCGCGGGGTGCTGCCGATCGCGCTCGCCCACGATGCGGCGTCCTTCTGGTCCGAGGCGGAGAGCGGCGCCGTCCCGTTCGGCCTGCGCGCCGGGCTGTTCCACCCGGTCACCGGCTACTCCCTGCCGGTCGCGGCGCAGGTGGCGGATTGCGTGCCCGCCACGCGTCTGACCACCGACGCGGTGTTCGCCGCAGTCCGCGCCCACGCGCTCTCCCGTGCGCGTGACGACCGCTTCCTGCGCCTGCTCAACCGGATGCTCTTCCGCGGCTGCGCGCCCGAGGACCGGCACCGCGTGCTCTCCCGCTTCTACCGCCTGCCCGAGCCGCTGATCGAGCGCTTCTACGCCGGCCGCCTCACCCGCCTCGACCGCTTGCGGATCGTCACCGGCAAGCCGCCCATCCCGATCCGCGACGCGCTTCCCTGCCTGCGCGAAAGGCCGCTGCTGGCGGCGGCGTCATGAGGGCCATCGTCATCGGCGCGGGCTTCGGCGGCCTCGCGCTCGCCATCCGCCTGCAGTCGGCCGGCATCGCCACCACGCTGCTCGAAGGCCGCGACAAGCCCGGCGGCCGCGCCTATGTCTGGCGTGAGCAGGGCCATGTCTTCGACGCCGGGCCGACGGTCATCACCGACCCGGACGCGCTGCGCGAACTCTGGTCGCTCTCGGGACAGGTGATGGAGCAGGACGTGACGCTGCTGCCGGTCAGCCCCTTCTACCGGCTGCTCTGGTCCGACGGGAGGCGCTTCGACTACACCAACGACGCGGCCGCCCTCGAGCGCGAGATCGCCGCCTTCAACCCGGCCGACCTCGACGGCTACCGCCGCTTCCACGACTATGCCGAGCGCGTCTACGAGGAGGGCTACCTGCGCCTCGGTACGGTGCCGTTCTTGAAGCTCGGCCAGATGCTGCGGGCCGCGCCGGCACTGGTGAAGCTGGAGGCCTATCGCTCGGTCCACGGCATAGTCGCGCGGTTCATCAAGGACCCGCACCTGCGGCAGGCCTTCTCGTTCCACACGCTGCTCGTGGGCGGCAATCCGTTCTCGACCAGCTCGATCTACGCGCTGATCCACGCGCTCGAACGGCGCGGCGGGGTCTGGTTCGCGCAGGGCGGGACGAACGCGCTCGTCTCCGGCATGGTGGCGCTGTTCGAGCGGCTGGGCGGGGTGCTGCTCTTGAACGCACGGGTGGCACGGGTCGAGGTGGAGGGCCCGCGCGCGGTGGGCGTCACTCTGGCAGACGGAACCCGGATCGACGCCGACATGGTCGCCAGCAATGCCGATGTGATGCACAGCTACCGCGACCTGCTGGGCGGCACCCGGCGCGGGCGGACCAAGGCCGCGCTGCTGGGCCGGCAGCGGTGGTCGATGTCGCTCTTCGTGGTGCATTTTGGCCTGTCAAAGCCGCCTGAGGGCTTGGCGCATCACACCGTCCTCTTCGGCCCCCGCTACCGCGAACTGCTCAACGAGATCTTCCGCGGCGCCACGCTGGCCAAGGATTTCTCGCTCTACCTGCACTCGCCCAGCGTCACCGACCCGAGCCTCGCGCCGCCGGGCATGTCTACGCACTACGTCCTCGCGCCGGTCCCCCATCTCGGCCGTGCCGCTGTCGACTGGGCGGCCGAGGGCGAGGCCTATGCCGACCGCATCCTCTCCAGCCTCGAGGAACGGCTGATCCCCGGCCTTCGCGCCAACCTGCGGGTCAAGCGCATCTTCTCGCCCGCCGATTTCGCCTCGGAACTGAACGCTCATCACGGCAGCGCCTTCTCGGTCGAGCCGATCCTGACGCAATCGGCCTGGTTTCGCCCCCATAACCGCGACCGGGCGATCCGCAACTTCTACATCGTGGGTGCCGGCACCCATCCGGGCGCCGGTATCCCCGGCGTTGTCGGCTCGGCCAAGGCGACCGCCGGCGTGATGCTGGCCGACGCGGGCGCGGCATGAGCGCGCCGGTCGCCGAATTGCAGGCCGCCATCGCCGCGGGCTCGCAGAGCTTCGCAGCGGCGGCGCGGCTGATGCCTCCGGGCATCCGCGAGGACACGGTGATGCTCTACGCCTGGTGCCGCCACGCCGACGACGTGGTGGACGGGCAGACCCTCGGCGGCTCGCCGGAGGCGATGGGAGACCCCGCGGCGCGGCTCGCGCGGCTGAAGGCCGAGACCCTCGTCGCGCTCCACGGCAGCGGCCCTCTCAGTCCCCCCTTTGCCGCGCTGCGCGCCGTGGCCCGGCGGCACGACTTCCCCGAGCGCTGGCCGATGGACCTGATCGACGGCTTCGCGATGGACGTGGCGGGGCGGGACTACCGCACGCTGAATGACACGCTCGACTACGCCTACCACGTCGCGGGCGTGGTCGGCGTGATGATGGCGCGGGTCATGGGAGTCCGCGACCCTGAGGTGCTGGACCGCGCCTGCGACCTCGGGCTGGCGTTCCAGTTGACCAACATCGCTCGCGACGTGGTCGAAGACGCCCGGATCGGACGCGTCTATCATCCGCGCGAGTGGCTTGACGCGGCGGGAGCCGAGATCTGCGGCGAGATCCCCTCGCCGGCGCTGCATGCGGTCATCCTGCGCCTCCTCGATGCCGCCGAGCCCTACTACGCCTCGGCCTTCGCCGGGCTTCCCGCGCTGCCGCCGCGCTGCGCCTGGTCGATTGCGGCGGCGGCCCGGATCTACCGCGCGATCGGCACGCGGATCCGGCACGGCGGACCGGAGGCCTACCGGCGGCGGATCAGCACCTCCGGTCTCGCCAAGACGGGACTGGCGCTGCGGGGACTGGGCGATGCCGCCGCGTCGCGCATCGCCCCGCCAACAGCATCACGCGACGGCTTGTGGACTCGCCCGCGGGCCTGAGCCGTCCTCAGGCAGCACAATCCGCGCGGACCGGCAGCACCTCTGCGATATGCGCGGAGAGCGGCAACGTGTTGAAGCCGCAGCCATCGAGCAGCAAATCGAGTTCCGCCCGAAGACCGGCGTAATGCGCCTCGGCCTGCGGCAGGCTCCGCACCGCGAGGACCCCGCGGCCACCGTCACGCGCCAGATGATCGCGCCCGGTGTCCTTGCCGAGGGCGAAGGCGTCGCCCCGGACATCCATCAGGTCGTCATAGGACTGGAACGCCCGCCCCAGCGTCTTGCCGAGTTTGACCAGCATGTCGACCTCGGGCGTGTCGAGGCGCTGGATCACGCCGAACATCCGGAAGCCCGCGGCGAAGAGCGCGCCGGTCTTGAGATCCTGCTCGCGCTCGACCGCGGCCACATCTTTCGGCGCATTGACGTCCAGATCCTGCCCCGCACTCAGTCCACGCGGCCCGACCGCTTCGGCCAGGATCGCGACGAGGCGCGCGCGCGTTTCCGCATCGGTCCCCCGCGCCGTGGCGAGAAGCAGCATCGCCTCGGTCACAAGGGCGATCCCGGCGAGGATCGCGCGGCATTCGCCGTGGACCAGATGCGTGGCCGGGCGTCCGCGGCGCCTCCGGGCGTCGTCCATGCACGGCAGGTCGTCGAACACGAGCGAGGCCGTGTGAACCAACTCGACCGCGCAGGCGGCATCGATCAGCGCCGGGCCGACGCCGCCCGTCGCCTCGCCCGCGATCAGCAGCACCAGGGCACGGAACCTCTTGCCCGGCGCCAGTGCCGCGTGGCACATCGCCTGTCCTAGAGACGGAGACCGGAGCCCGAAACCGGCGGCGATCTCGGCCAGACGCGCGTCCACATCGCGGCGCCACGCCGCAGACCCGGCCACGTCGAACGCGAAGTTGTCCATCGGGGCTCCGCCACCTTGATGTCTAACACCTGTCCCAGAATATTCGGCATCCGCAGCGGCGAAAAGCGGCAAGCACAATGGTGCATGAAGATTCGGTGAGCGGACCGCCAGCGCCCGGCATGAGTCCGGTGCCGCCAGGATGGTGTGGCATGAAGTTCTCTGATTTCCTTGGTCCAGCGCTGAACTTTCCGCGTTCGCAGATCTCTGGACCAGCCCGGCACAAGGCGGGCCGCCCTCGACAATACGGCTTGCAGTGGCTGTCCGGTCGAGAGCAAGGATCCGGTAGCGACAGCCTTCCTAGGGGGCGCTGTGCCGTTGCCGCCGGCCGGCCGGCCCCAGACGCGCTCGGCCGCTCCCTGGTCTTCGGGATGGACCCCCGCGAGCCAGTCGCCCGCCTGCACCTGCTCCGCAGACCGTCCAAGGTAGTCCAGCGCGCGGGCATTGAACGTCACCCCATCCCCGTTGCCATCCGTCTGCCAGAGCAGCGCCGGCACCAGTTCGCTCAACAGGCGCAGGCGTTCCTCGCCTGCCCGCAGCCGCTCCTCCGTCAGACGCCCTTCGGTCACGTCCTGGCCGATCTTCAGGAAGCCGTTCCCCGCGATCTTGTTGAGGCTGCGCCGCGTCCCTTCGATGAAGACGCGCGAGCCATCCTTGCACAGGTGCCAGCGCACATCGGGTGCGCTCCCGTCCCGCAGTGCGGTCTCCACCTCCCATTCGGGTACGCCCGCGGCCCGGTCCTCGGGCGTGAACAGCATGGCCGCACTCTGCCCCTGTGCTTCCTCGGCGCTCCAGCCGAAGACGGCGGCGGCGCCGGGAAGCCAGTCAGTGATCCGGTCCTCGACGTCAGTGACGAAGATGGCATAGTCCGTGGCCGCCTCGACGGTGAGGCGAAAGCGCTCCTCGGTGGACCTCAGGTCCCCAAGCTTGAGCAGTCGATCAACGATGGGCCCCAGGATGCCGGCATAGGTGCGCAGGAACGCACTGTCGTGCTGGTCGAAATCCCTCGGCCGGGTGTCGTCCACCTGCAGGAGCCCATAGGCCGCTGGCGGGGGAGAAAGATCGGCACGTTCACCAGCGCCACGATGCTGGCGTCCTTCATGAAGCGCGGAACATCGAAGCGCTCCTCATGGGCGATGTCCGGGGTGATAACCGGCTCGCCTGCGTTGATTGCGAAGGCTTCCGAGGAATGCTCGTCCATCGGAAGGCGCACATGCCCGACGACACCCGCAGCCCAGCCCACTCCGGCCCGCACCAGGAGGCTTTCATCGCCCGCCTCCATCTCCAGCACCTTGGCGCGCTCGGTGCCCATCGCCTTGGCCACCAGCCGGCAGGCTTCCTGCAGCACCTCGTCGAGATCCTCGGACTGCAGCGCCAGATCGGCGAAATCCGCAAGCACCTCCTGTCGCTTGAGCATGGTTTCCAGAAGATCGCGGTGCGGCATGTGAAGTCGTCGCCTCTCAGGCCGCTTCCGGCTGCATCGGGGACAACAGCCGGACGGGCTAACTGGTTTCACAAATGTCAGAGACCCGAGGCTTGTGGAAGCTTGCGTCGCCCCGGCCCAGCAGATAGCTCAGGCGACGCCATTGATCTGACGGAGGAACGCCAGGCGCGTGAGCATGACGTGCTGCTGGAAGCTCCGCCCGAATTTCCTTGCGCTGCGGGCGATGTGTCGGTCCTTCTCGAACGGTGTGCCAGCCCATCTGTCTTGTCCATGGATGCCTCTGTTACCTCCATCAACGTAGGGCCGCCCTTTTGAGGCGGTCCTCACTGGGAAGTTTTCCATGTCGGTCCTGGACGAAAACCTGCAGCAGCATTTCTCAGCCATCATCGAAGGCTCGGATGATGCGATCGTGGCGAAGGATCTCAACAGCATAATCCTCAGCTGGAACCCCGCAGCCGAACGCATCTTCGGCTATGCGGCAGTGGAGGTCCTGGGCAAGCCGATCACCATTGTTATCCCGGAAGACCGCCAGCATGAAGAGGTGGACTTCATCGAGCGTCTGCGCCGGGGCGAACGCATCCAGCATTTCGAGACGCTGCGAAAAAAGAAGAACGGCGAGCTGTTCCCGATTTCAGTGACCATTTCGCCGATCCGGGACAGGGACGGGGAAGTCGTCGGCGCGTCGAAGATCGCCCGGGACATCACCGACCAGCACCGTGCGGCCGAGCAGCAGCGCCTACTGCTGTCGGAAATGAAGCACCGCGTTGGCAACAGCTTCGCGATCGCCAGCGGTCTCCTCAGGCTTTGCGCGGATCAGTCTTCCAGTGTTGACGAGTTCGTGGGCCTCATGCGCGGGCGCCTTCTTGCCCTGGCGTCGGCACATTCTATGGCAGCGCCTGCGATCGCTGAGGGGGCAAGGGCATCAGGGGAAAGGCCTCTGAAAGCGCTTCTCGAATCGATCCTGCAGCCGTTCGCGGGATCAATTCCGGCGGGCGTGAAGGTCGACGATATCATCGTAAGCCGTTCGGCAGTCACGCCGCTGGCACTGGTCTTCTACGAACTCTGCACGAACTCCGTGAAATATGGCACGTTAGCATCAGGCGACGGTCGCCTCTCGATCACCAGCGATCGTTTGGGGCACCGGCTGATCATCAACTGGACCGAGAGCTTCAAGCGGACCTCGGAGCAGGCCGTGCAGGGCCAGGGTTTCGGAACCGCGATGTGTGAGGTCGCTCTGAGGGACCAGATGGACGGCACGCTCGAGAGAACCTTCGCGGCAGACGGAATGCGCATCCGGCTCGACCTCAGCTACCGCCGCGTGACGGCGGATGGATGAGGCGCGGTAAGCGCCTGTCGGCCGTGTGCCGGGCTTGAGGGGGCTCGGGAAACAGCTGCGATGATCTCGCGCGCGACGCCATCGATGATGTCCGCACGGGTTCCGGGCCGGTGGTCGGGAAAGTACCCTTTTCGAACTCATTGAACCGCCCTTTTTACTAATGTGCGGGCTCGACAGAAGCGAGCGGCGGCATCTCCGATGGAATCGGCGCGGGCTTTCAGCCCTGTCCAGATGCGCGCTCGAGCGGCGCGAACGCTCCGCCCGTTCTGGACAGGGGGGCCAGCATTGCTCTCGCTGGCGCGCGATCGTTTCACTTGCTGCGGAGATCGGCTGTTCTGGTGTGCTGCGGCAAACATGAACGGCCGGTTTGGAGAAGCCGCACTGCCGCAAGGCAACGTAGTCGACCGTCCGATAGGGGCCGATCATGGCGCGGCAACCCATTCACCTTACCGGGCAAGTCGGCGCGGCGAGCGTTGCAGCCGGCGGACGCATTGTGGTCGAACCCGCGGCCACCGACGCAGTGCTGCTGCCAGTCGAGCGCGACGCCCTGACTGCCCGTGAGCGCGGCGGAGGGCATTCCGCTCGCCGTAGTCACCGCTGCGCGGCTGAGGGAGCTGGCCGCCAGGCTCGACGTCACGATCATGGGCGCGCTCGGCTATGCCCGGTGGATCAGGTAGTGTGGACGGGCCAAGAACTTGGCCGGAGATCAAGCGGAGGGACCGCAACAGCCTGCAGGTCACGCGTAGGCTCCCAGAGCCAGGCGATCGAGGTAGTCGTTGAGAGCAGCGCTCTCGTCGGCCTCGACGAGAGCCTCTCCGGTTCGGCAGCCCAGCGCCGCGATGGGCATCGATTGATACCATTCGAGAGCGTGATAATCGCCTCCAGCCCAAGCCCGCACCCGGTCCAGGATCGCGATCGCCTCACGCTCGCCGCGCGTCGTGGCAGCTCGGCGCCGGTGGGTCTGATCGATCGCTACCTTGGCCGCGGCGACCCGCTCAGCCATCTTGGCCCTGATCAGCTTCCGCGCCCGGTCGCGTTGATCGGGGTCAAGATTGCGGGAAGGGTCGATGAAATACGTAGTGCAGTCACGGCCCAGGGCATCCGAGCGCAGAGCGCGTCGGCCGGAGGCGTTTCGCCGATGAACATTCAGCGTCTCTGCGCTTCTGCGGATCATCGTCATCTCCGAGAGGTGCAGACAGAATGTCCTAAGGCGGGATCGGCCTCAAGCACCGAGTGCCAGGAAATCAGTATCTTCGGCGCGGCCAGGATTCGGAGCCAAGGACTGAAACGGGAGCACGGCCGAGCCGGCATTCTGGCTGGCTGCAGGGCCGGTCCAAGGCCGCCAGGTGCACGATGACCGGGAGGCAGCTGCGACTCGATCCTTGAGGCTTGATCGAGTTAGGTGTATTTCGGTCACCGGGCGCGGAGACTTGCTGCCTGAGGACTCCGGAGTAACCACGGAAGTGACTGCGGGCACCGCTTCCGGCAGGCTCATCCTGGAAGCCCGAAAGCAAGTTCATTAGGCTAGGACGAGCCTCGGGATGCGCCTCTGGGTGGCCAGCGCATTATCTGGTCAGCTTGGGGCAGGGCGCAATGATATACATATAGAGCCAAGGATACGCTGATCGGAGATTATGCCATGCAAGTGTCGAAATGGGGAAACTCGCTCGCGGTGAGGCTGCCTTCAGAACTGGTGCGGACGTTAGGATTGAAGGAGGGCGACAAGATCGAACTGGTGGCGGCGGAGAGGGGCCTTGCGGTCCGACGCGAACCTTCCGCGGAAGAGGTGCTGGAGCGTCTGCGCAGCCTCCGGGGGCGCCTGCCTGCTTCGCAGAGATTGACCCGAAACGACGCGAATGCCCGTTAATTTCCTCGATACGAACGTCATTCTCTACCTGCTGGACGAGGGACCCGAGGCTGACCGGACCGCAACTGTGCTCGCCTCGGGAGGGCGGATCGGGGGCTCCTTTATCCCCTTATTCGATTGGGAATGAGGCACGACCTGACCGATAGCTTCGTCCGCCGCCGGCATCACGTAGCCTGTCTCGCTGGAAGTGCCTGAACGACCGGTTCGGGGTAGGTGCGATGCAGCGCTTGCGACGTCATAAACCACAGCTCAGGGCCGAAAATGATAGACCACCCTGAGCCCCGTCGAGGACGTGACGCCGGATGCACGTCGATCCTCCATGTCAGGCGGCGCGTAGCCACGAGTTCGAGGCGCTGGCCTCGAGGCTCGTGAATTGGCAAGCTCCCGCGTGTCCTCGCCTGATCCAGGCCGCGACGAGCTGAAATCCCGATTGCGGCCATTCCCGCGGCGTTTCGAACTGCAGCAACTCGGCGATCCCGAAGCCGGCCTCGTGGATTGACCGGAGCCGGGCCTTTGTGGTCAGATTGGGGAGCGGCGCCACGAAAATGATATTGTCCGAAGTTTTCATCGCTTGCACCATGAATTCGGCCAGACGGGACCATGGCGGGTTGGTGACGATCCAGTCCGCTCGACCTTTCCAGGCCAGGAAATCGCTTCCATCCGTGATCTCGCACCAGTCTTTGGCGAGGTGACCGGGAAAATGGTCGTAGAACGCGCCATCGCCTCTCGCAGGGTCCAGGATCAGCCCGTGCATCTGCGGCGCGAAGTGTCCGCAGATGGCCCGCGCCAAGGCAGGGGGAGTCATGACGCGGTCTCGCTCCGGGGCGTTGGAGGCGGGGATCAGCCGGCGCTTCGAACTGATCGGGGCGATTGGAGCAGGCATTCCGAGAAGTTTCGTATAGCCTAGGAGCGAAGCCACTTCCCCACGCATGTGCTTCTCGATGCCAATGATGACAGGTCGGCTCAAGAGCAGCCGGGCGGAAACCTGGGCCTGCGTCAGCCTGCGTCGCCGACGTAACTCGGCCAGCGCAGCACCGGGACGCGTGCTTGCCGGCGGACACCACGCCCAGGTGCAGGCCAGGGGTGGAAGCACCTGGGCGAGACTGGAAATGGTGCCTCTTCCGTTCATGATGTGCCGCAGTGTCGGCCGCGAGAGCCCACTTCTCTCGGCGAGAGATGTTTTGTTGAAGCCGTGAAACCGCATGCGATCCTCGATAAGTCGTTCAAGCGGCATGCAGAACTCGTGGAAAAGGATGCTTACATTTTCGGCAAGTAACCCTTACATGCGCCGCGGAGGCTGTGCAACCCAGGGCGGTGTGTGTTGAGGCGCATACACGGGTGGCGGGGCGAGCGGATTCGTCCTGTCGACCCGCTTGCCGATCGGCATCATTCCTGAGGATTGGCGCCGTCGCCAGGGTCCACCTGCCGCGTCCATGTTTCGAGTTCTTCGCCCTCGAGCGATCCGGCCGCGGTCAGCGCCTCGGCCATCGCCTCGAGCAGTGCGCGATTGCGCTGCAGGACCACGCAGGCCCGTTCCTCCGCCTGCTCGATCCGCGCCCGAACCCGCGCGCGGCGCTCCGCGCTCTCGAGGTAGCCGTCCAGGTTGCGACCCAGCCACAGCGGGCCCTCAGCGCCCAGTCCCTGGCGCATGTCGATCGACGCGGCAATGCGGGTTGCCTCGGCGATATCCGAGTTCGAAGGCCCGCCTGAACCTGCGGATATGTTGCCACAGACAAGCCGCTCCGCCGCCCGACCTGCCATGCAGCGGTCGAGGTCTGCTTCGATCTCCCGGAGAAGTCCGCTCCGGGGACGGGGTTCCGACAACGTCTCCCCTCCTGCGGGCCCGAGGACCACCCGCATGACGCGGCTGACGCCCAGCGCGGTCGCGACAATCGCGTGCCCGCATTCGTGGATCGCAGTTCGGTGATAGATCGAGGCATCAGCCTCGTGCCGGTTCCCAAGCGCTTCCAGAACGTCGTCGGGTCGGACCGGCCGCCGCTCTGCTCGGGCCGCAGCACGCGCACCGCGCAATCCGCCGTCGATCGCGGCGGCGGTGTGTCCCGAGGCCGCACGCGCCAGGCGAGCGAGATCACTATCGGAGATCTGCCCCGGATAACCGTCGCGCATCATCCGCGCGAGCGCGGCGCGGCCCGGAAGCGGCACTTCGACGATGGCATCCATCCGGCCAGGACGCAGCAGTGCAGGATCGATGGTTTCAGGGGCGTTGCATGTGCCGACCACGAGCACGCCCTCCGTTTGCTTCAGGCCGTCAAACTCTTCCAAGACTGCGTTGATCACTTGGCGTCGGTAGGCTTCATTGTGCTGATCGTCGCTGGTGCGGCTGCCTACAGAATCGATCTCGTCGATCACGAGGACGGCTGGCGCCGAATCCTGCGCTTCCCTGAAGGTGGACCTCATGGCAGCGAGCATTCGGCCCAAGTGCCCTGCCGCTTGCCACTGAGCGAGGCTGCCCCGCACCAGCGCGATGCCGGCGCTGTTGGCCATCGCGGCCGCAAGAAAGCTCTTGCCGGTTCCCGGCGGGCCAAAGAGCAGTAGCGACCGCTGGAGCTCCGACCACGCGACCTCACCCGCTTTCCAAGCGAGAAGGTCGGCGACCATACGCCGTGCCATTCTCTCGGCCTCCCCCAGCCCCTCGATGTCGTCGAGCGTAGGGCGCCGAGCCTGCTTCCGATCGGTCAATTCGTCGGCCGAGACCATGGCGCGGAGGCGCTCGACGACCGCTTCGGTCGAGGGTTCGCGCAGCGCCAGAAGGAGTGCCGGCGCGCTCAACTTTCCCAGATCAGTATCAGCTGGAAGGAGGCGGAGGAACTCGTCGCGGTCGTCAGGCAGATCGTCGCCGTTGCGCGTGATGCCGAGCAGGAATCGGAGGATTTCTTGGTTCACCGGCGGAACAGTGATCGCCGCGGGCAAAGCGGAGCGGAGTTCGACGGCGATGTCTTCCGGATCGGTGACCAGCAGCAACACCGGGCTGGCGCGACCCAGCAACGCCGTGAGCTGGCTTTCCGTGCTACCGCGATAGTAACGCTCGGTCGCGGTCCTGAGCGAGAACAGGTTCAGCCCGTCGCCCGGGGCGTGAGGCCGCAGGGGATTTTTCGAAGTGGTGACAACCCCCTCCGGCAGCAGCCCATCGACCAGCAGTTCGCGCACCAACTCCTGCGGGATGTCGCCGTGATCGAGAACCGTGACCGCGTGCGGCTGAATTATCGCATCCAGCCTTGTGGCGCTGCCGAGACCTGCGCAGAGCCGAAGCAGGACGAGCACCCGGTCGATTGGCATCGGCGGCGCCGGCCGAACGTGATCGTTTGCGGCCCGCACGGCATCACCCTGCAGGGCGTTGCCGGGGCGGCGCTCGTCGCCGGACACCCCTGCAGAGGGCGTTCGCAAGGGCGCAAGTTGCCTCGGCTGGATCCAGTCAGCCTCCTCAAGCCAGTCAGGTGAGTCGGGGGGCTCAGCGCCGCCATCCGCGGCCATGCGGATCCGAGCGAGGGCTTCTGTGGCAAGATCGGTCCAGTGCGGCATGGTCATCTGGCGGCCTCACAGATTGGATGGGGGCCCACCAGTAAGGTGCCGGTGGGCGGAGTGTTCGACGGCGGCGGAGTTGAAGGGGGACGTGCCTGGCCTCCGCCGTTCCGGAGACCTCCGGGACGCGAGGAACCAATGCCGCCGCGCCCCGGCCCCAGGCTGCCCGTTCAGGCGCCGTCGTCATCGGAGTCATCTTCGATGCCATCGAGCAGCTGCTGAATCTCGGCTTCGAGCCACTCGGCGTAGACCTCGGTCACGACCGTCAGCGCGCCGGCGAAGTCCTTCGCGTCAATGACGGCGTCGGGGAAGCGGCGACGCAGGCTGGTGTGGAGGCCCTTCTCTGTGCGGATCGCGTCGTGACCGCTGGGCATCGCAACGACGCGCAGGACATGGCAGGCGAGATCGCCATCGCCGAGCAGCTGATGCTGCAAGCGGGACCTAGGGTTCTTGGAAAAGCCCAGCTTCAGAACCCGCATTCCGCTGGGCAGGAGCACGCGGAAAAGGTAGATGAAGCTCGGCGCTGCAGTCCACGTGACCCCGCATCCGGCGCAGTCGAAGCGCTGGCTCTTGACATTGCCGCGGGCGATCCGCTGCTGGTGGCTACAAGAGATATGCCGGTATTCGCGATAGTTCGTGTCACCCGCCGGATCCGGGCCCACGAGTTCCCACCCAACGGCCCGGGCCTCGGCTGCCTCCACGGCTTCTTGGCACGTCGCGCAGCGCAGTCCGGTCTCGCCTGCGGCGACACGCGTAATCAGGCCGATCTGGCGCCGCGCGTCATGCCCGCACGGGAGGCGATACCAAGCATAAGCGGTGCTGGCCGGGTCGCGGCGCTGGAAGGTGAGACCGGCCGCTGCCGCCTCCTGCCGCCAGGCCGCTTCGATGCAGTGGGAGCAACGGGGCTGATGGTGCATCAGCACGAACAGCCGCGTGCGCGAGAGCTTGCCGCACTGGCGACAGGTGAGCGCGAGGGCGTAGCGGTCGGCGACACGCGCGGTGATGTCGAAGCCACGCCTGTCGGCCGCTTCGCGCCAGTGGTCGTGGATCGGCATGTCGATGACCGGCAGAGCCTCGCCGGAAATGATAATGCTGTTGTCATGAGCGTGGGGCATGCGCGTGCCTCCCTGGAATGGGTGAAAGCATGAGGGCAGGGTGGGCTGCCGTCCTGGCAGCGACGACCTGACCCTCAGCTCGGATTTGCGGGTGCGAGGAACTTCGGGCTGGCCGGGGACGACCCAGCCCCCGAAGGTGTGCGGGGCCGCTCGCGTCAGCCGTCGAGGCTCAGGTCGGCGCCGGCAGCAGTTCGCCGCCGCGAGAGCGATCAGCCCGATCATCCTCGGGAGAGGAGCCGCGGTAGAGATCGAGTCCCGCGAGTTCGTCGACGAGCGCAAGGCCAGCGACCAGCATGTTGTCGGCCCGGCGCGCCGTCGTGCTGCTGCCAGCACACCGGAACAGGGCGGCGTTCGAAGAGGTCAGCCGGTGCAGGCGATCGAAGTCGCGGCGATCGTCGGAGCCCATCATGCCGTCGAGGAGAAGGGCAAGCCGCCGCATCGGAACATCTTCGGGCCGCTTCACGCCGGCGTCATGGACGCTCCGCAGAGCGTCGACGACCTTGTCCTGTGCAGACTCGGCGTCGTGCCGCCAGCACGAAAAGGCGGGATCCCAGTAATCCACATCAGACAGGTCGCTCTCGGCGCTGACGAAGTTCGCAAGGGCGGTCAGCAAGGCGGAGAAGCAAGACGCGAGCGGGGTCGTGAAGCCGGCCACTTCAGCGGCGTGCAGAGGCATGTTAGGCATGTCGTTAGCCATCGTGATCTCCCAAGGATCGTGGTGGTCAGAGCCGGCGCGAGGGGTGCAAGCCTTGCGTCGGCTCGCCCATATTGTTACCGTGTAGGCGTGAAGTCAACCCTCAGGTGAGGAATTTCGTGCCGATGCAAAAAAAGATGGGCCGACCAGTAGCTGACACTGAGCCCGTAACGATCCGGATGTCTCGAGAGATGATCCGCGAGATCGACGACTATCGCCGGACGCTCGACGATCTTCCCACCCGGCCAGAGGTCATCCGACGGGTCATGGCAGACTTCCTTGAGGCTGTAAGGCGGAACGGTGGCTAACGCGTCGCGAGACCGACCGGATGCAGTGCGGTCGCCTCGCCTTAGCAGCACTTTCGCAGTGGTAGTGGACTCGGCCTGAGACCGCCTCACCCGGAGGCTGCGGAGGTCAGCTGCATTCCCGCGGAGCAGTCACATCGTGTTGATACGACCGATCGATGCGGGCCCACTCAATTTCGGCCTGTCTCCGGTCTTCGCGCCACAAATCTTGCGAATTGCGGCCATAAAGATTGAGTGCGAACAGCACTCTGCGGTCGGGACAGCCTTCAACGAGAGGCTCGCCGGCTTGCCAGGCCGCCGCGAGATAGTCGGCCGGCAGTGCCTCCCGCTCAGGCAGGCGAGGGCGGTTTCGCGCTCCAGCGGTGTCAGAAGAACTGATTGCTGGAGGGGCGAGGGGCTCCATAGCCTGGCTGGCCTGCTGCCGGTTTCGTGGACAGCAGGTTAAGCCGGCTGGCTGGTGAAGATCATCAAAGTCGGTGTGGCAAGATGTCCGACAGGAGAGGCTCTATGACGTTGCCGGCGCACGATGTGCCGCCGCTGCAGGAATTCAGGTCGGCCGGACGGCGCTCGCCGCGGAGGTTCGCAGTCGGCAGTATGCCACACCGATAGCCGTGCGTGTGCGATGCAGGACGTAGCGAGCCGTAGCGACCGGGATTGCAGCCTGCCGAGTATCTCGGCCGCGTCATAGGCGGTGGAGGTTCAGCGATCCAGCATAGCCGTCTGCGAGCTCGATGAACCTGCGACAGCCCACCTCGTTGACGAAACGCTGGCTCAGCAGCTGCTCGGCGGCCGCACGAACAGCGGCACTGTAGATTTCTGTGGTTGGGTAGAGCGCCACGATTGCGGGCCTCGGGTCGCCGGTCAGCACTGCCTCTTCGACCGTCTCGGGTAGCGGAATCAGGGTGCCCATGAAGGAAAACAGCGTTCCGTGCCCGTGTCCCCGGGTTCGCATGCTCCAGCCAGTCGCGGTCGCCAGAGGTGCCGCTACAAGAGGCGAGTGCAGACCGGGCAGATCGTTGCCGAGTGCGTCGGGGGCGGGCACGAGGACGGCGTATTCGTCGCCGGTGACGCCAAGCGGCAACACCGGTGCCCCGCCGTCCGGGAAGGCCGGTCCATAATCGACCAGCCGCAGGCGATTGGCCTCGGCGGGCAGGATCACGCCGGGGATCGCTGGAAAGGCGGCGCGATACTCGGCGACGGTCACCAGGCTGCCGTCCGAGCGGCTCGGCACCAGCGAGGGGGGCGGTTCGCGGTCGTCGACGATCCAGTCACGCATGAGGGTCAACGTGCCGGGGAAGAACGGATCGGTGACAATGTTGTTCTGGTGGTCCCGGCACGCGCCGCGAACCGGCCGCGCCGGCCGGGTGTCCGACCAGTGCTGCGAGCTTGACCAGAGATAGATGCGGACCCGGTCAGGCTGCGGAAGGTCGTTGCCCCTCGTGTCGGTGTGCACCAGCGAGCCACGGCGGTGCCAGTATTCCGACGAGGTCTGCGTGTGGATCACCAGCGGGTCGGTCGCCGGCCGACGCAGGATCGCGTCCTCCGCGCCGGACAGGTGGTCGCGGGTTCGGGCGTAGGAGAACGGAAAGAGATCCGAGGGGTGGAGGTGGTCCTCGTGCTGCCGGGAAGCGGCGACGACCAGGTTGCTGAAGCGGTTCATGTTGGTTTTGCCGGCGCCCGAGATATGCGGCAGCATGCCGTCGAACACGCGCCGCCCGCGATGGTCGGTGTTGAACCCGCGCCAGATGAAATCCCGGATCGCGCGTCCGGACTGCGACCGGCCCCAGCCGATGGTATGTCGGACCGCCCCCGCCAGCGGGTTCTCCGGGCCTTCGTGGTGGCGCAGGAAGGCCACGGTTTCCGAGACCAGCAGAAAGCCCATGTCCAGCGCCAGCGCATCGCAAGCGTCGTATTCGAGCTCGTAGATCCAGCCGGGGCGGAAGCCGTCCAAAAGGTGGATGTGCCGGCGGCAGGGCACGATGGCCTGCTCCATCGCCATCAGGTCGCCGGCGGCGAGGCCGCTCGGGTCGCCGTCGATGCGCTCGAAGGCCCAGGCGCCGGACGAAATCTCTTCGCGCTCAGAGGCCTGGTAGCGGCGTCGGGTCAGGCGCGCTGCGGTCGTGTCCATGGATGCCGCGGGATAGCTGCGGGTGCCGATCTTGGTGGAGAGCGGCAGGAAGCGGGTGGTCTCGTTCTCGACGATGAACTCGGCCGCGATGCGGGTGGGGCGGTCGTCGATAAAGCCCGGCAGTTCGGCCGTCAGGCGCTGGTCGCCGCGCAGGACGTCCCCCTGCCATGCGATCGCGGCGAGGGTGTAGCCCTGCTGCATGAGCCAGCCGTTTCCGGCGTCGGCTTCGGCCCGCGGCCGGTTGCCCGGAAGCCCGTTGTTGAAGAACTGCAAGGCGCGCTTGTTCCCGCGGTTCACGAATTCATGCAGCAGCGTCCCGTTGCCGCGGCCCGGCCCGGCGGGCATCAGCAGGAAAATGTCGCCGCTGGCGGCCAGCCGCCCTTCGCCGACCCTCTGGATGGCGTTACGGTCGTAGAACCCGTCTGCGGCGATCTGATCGGCGTCGATCCTCAGATGGACGCGCCCGTTCAGGACCCGATACGGGCCGGTCTCGTCGAACGAGCGCCCGCCTGCGAAGGCTTCGTCGCTGTGGATACGGATGTCTATGCGTGGGGCGGAGGGCTGGCCCATATGCGGTCGTCCTGTTGCGGAGAGCGGTGGAGGAGAGCGGCCCGGGTCCAGACTACCCGGCAGGCCGCTCTGCGGTCCGGGCGAGGTCCTTCGCCAGCAGGTTGAAGCTGCGGCTGATGTCGTCGGCCAGGGCCTCCCGGACCGCCTCCTTGTCGCGCCTGTCCAGACCTTCGACCATGCGCGCGTGCATCTCGTTGCCGCGGCCGCCGCGGCCGTCGAAGATCGCCGCCGACTGCCGCATGATCGGCCCGATCTGCAGCCACAGGCTCTCGATAAAGGGCAGCAGCGTGCTCGAGCCGGCGATGGCGTAGAGCGCAAAGTGGAACCGCTTGTTCATCTGGACGGTGGTGTCGATGGCGCCCGAGTTGTCGGCCTCGATCCCGACCGCCATCAGCGCCCGCAGGGCGTCGATGTCTTCCGCCGTGGCGCGCTCGGTCGCAAGTTCGGCGGCCAGCCCCTCGATCGCCAAGCGGACCCGGCGCAGGTCCTCCAGCCGCTCGAGCGTCATCCCCGGAACGCGCGCGCTGCGGTTGGGCAGGGCCTCGAGGGCGCGTTCGGCCACCAGCTGGCGGATGCTCTCGCGCACCGGCTGCGCCGAGGTGCCCATCGCCTCGGCGAGGTCGGCGATTTTGAGCGGATGCCCCGGCGCGAAGCGGCCGAGCATCAGCAACTCGCGCAGCCGGCCGTGAACCCGGCTCTGCACGGTTTCGGTGCTGACCCTCTCGAAGTCCGGCATGAGCGTCGGCCGGTTGGTTTCGCTGTTCACCCGATATCCCTTCGCTGCACGACCGGGAAGCATTCCGGGGAGATCTTCGGCCCGCGGCGGGCCGCCCCAACTTGCCCGTTGACTCGACAGGGTTGATTCGATCATATTTGTGATCATATGTCAAAGATCGTCCAGCCGGCGATCATGACAGTGATCACCGCTGCGGGGATGGTGCAGCGCCGGGGAGGGGTGGATGCTGGGGTTTCTGGCCATGCGGCTGCTGGTAGCCGTGCCGACGCTCATTATCATCTCCATACTGGTGTTCAGCCTGCAAATGCTGCTGCCGGGCGACGCCGCGCTGGTGATCGCCGGCGGCGAGGCGACGGCCGAGACCATCGCCCGCATCCGGGCCGAGCATGGCCTCGACGACCCGCTGCCGGTGCAGTATCTGCGCTGGATCACCAACGCGCTGCAGGGCGACTTCGGCATTTCCTACCGAACGCGGGAGGAGATCGGCCCGATGCTGATTTCCAAGATTCCCGTGACGCTGACGCTTGCGACGGCCGCGCTGGCGATCTCGCTGCTGATCGGCATCCCGGCCGGGATCATGGCGGCGATCTGGCGTGGCCGGGGCTGGGACCATCTGGTCACGATCGTCTCGCTGATCGGCATCTCGGTGCCGAACTTCTGGCTCGGGATCATGATGATCCTGCTGTTCGCCGTCACTCTCGGTTGGCTGCCCGCCGGCGGCTACGTCAGCCCCTTCGTTGACCCGGTCGCCGGGCTGAAGTCGATCATCATGCCGGCCACGGTCCTCGGCACGGCGCTGGCCGCGGCGATGATGCGCCATACCCGCAGCGCGATGCTGACCGTCTTGCAGCAGGACTACATCCGCACCGCCCGCGCCAAGGGCCTGGTCGAGCGGATCGTGATCACCAAGCACGCCCTCCGCAACGCGATGGTGCCGATCATCACGCTCGCCACGCTGCAGTTCGGCACGCTGATGGCGGGGGCGGTCCTGACCGAGCAGGTGTTCTCCATCCCCGGCGTCGGCAAGATGGTCGTGGATGCGGTCTTCAACCGGGAATACTCGGCCGTTCAGGCGGTCACGCTGCTCTCGGGCTTCGTCTTCGTCATGCTGAACCTGCTGGCGGACGTTCTGTACTTCTGGGCCAACCCCAAACTGAGGAGCCGGTCGCTGTGACAGAGGTTTCCGCCGCCCCCCTGCCGCGCCGCCGCCGGATCAAGTCGCGGGTGCTGCGCCGCTTCATGGCGCACAAGCCGGCGATGGTCGGCGCGGCGATCGTGCTGGCTTTCATCCTGATCGCCGTCGCGGCGCCGCTGATTGCGCCCTACGAGCCGACGGCCGCCGACTGGGCCGCGGTCCGTAAGCCGCCCTCGGCGGCGCACTGGTTCGGCACCGACGAGCTTGGGCGCGACGTGTTTTCGCGCGTGATCTACGGCGCCCGCGCCTCGCTGATGGCGGGCGTGATCTCGGTCGCCATCGCCTTCGTCATCGGCGTGCCCTTCGGCATGATCGCGGGCTATGTCGGCGGCGCGGTGGACACGGTCGCGATGCGGGTCATCGACGCGTTCCTCGCGATCCCCTTCCTGATCCTGGCCATCGCGCTCGCGGCCTTCCTCGGCCCGAGCCTGACCAACGCCATGATCGCCATCGGCATCTCCACCGCGCCGGTCTTCGCGCGGGTGGCGCGAGGGCAGACGATGGTGGTAAAGGTCGAGGAGTATATCGAGGCGTCACATGCCATCGGCACCGGCAACGCCGCCATCCTCGCCAGGCATGTCTTCATCAACATCACGCCTCAACTCGTGGTTCAGGCGACGCTCGCCATCGCCACCGCGATCATCGCCGAGGCGGCCCTCGCCTTCCTCGGCCTCGGCCAGCAGCCGCCGGCGCCGAGCTGGGGCTCGATGCTGAACGCGGCCAGCTCGTCGCTGTCGATCGCGCCCTGGACCGCCATCTGGCCGGGCCTCGCGATCTTCCTGACCGTTCTCGGCTTCAACCTGCTGGGCGACGGCCTTCAGGACGCAATGGACGTCAAGGCATGACGGCCGCCGCGTCGCCTGAGCTGATGATGCAGCCAGACAACAGGAACGGAACTGACATGAAGATCGAGGCCGATTTTCCGACGGGCCGGGTCGAAGTCGTCGACGCCAGCGATCCGGGCGACATCCGGTTGCGCGTGCCTGCCGACACAGGGACGGACTTCCTGTGCTGGTATAATTTTCGCGTCACCGGGCCCGCGGGCGTTCTGCGGCGCTTCACGATCGAGAATGCCTCCGACTCGCTCAAGCTGCGGCTGCCGAACCGTGAGAACCAGGCGCACCAGTGGCTTGGCGCCGGGCCGGTGGCCAGCGCCGACGGCGAGAACTGGACCCGGCTCGCACATCATTTCGACGGCCGCGCCTTCCGCTTCTGGCACGTGCCCCGGCACGAGGTGACGCACTATGCGAAGTTCGCGCCCTATCCGCCGGAACGGGAGGCGGCCTTCCTCGACCGTTGCGCCGCTGCGCCGGGCGTCACGCGCGAGGCGATCGGGCAGAGCACCGAGGGCCGCCGGATCGAGATGCTGCGCCTCGGCAGCGGGCCGCTGAACTTCTGGGTGATCGCCCGCCAGCATCCGAGCGAGACGCAGGGCGCGTTCTTCCTTGAGGGAATGCTCGAGCGCCTGCTGACCCCTGACGCCGACGCCCGCGCGCTGCTTTCCGCGGCGACCCTGCAGGTGGTGCCCAACGTCAACCCGGACGGCTGGATGCGGGGCCACACCCGCGCCAATGCGGACGGGCTGAACCTCAACCGCGAGTGGAGCGCGGACAACCCGGCGCCGGAGGTGGCGGCGGTGCGCGACGCGATGGAGCGGACCGGTGTGGACTTCTGCCTCGACTGCCACGCCGACAACGAACTCGAATACGTGTTCGCCTGGGCGTCCGAGAACGTGCCCGCCTGGACGCCCGCCCGCCGCCAGCCCTTCGAGCTGTTCGAGCGCAACTGGGCCAAGGCCAACCCCGACTACATCCCCGGCCGCGCCTATCCCGGCGGCTGCCCGGCCGAGGCCGACCTCTCGATGGGCTGGAACTGGATCGGCAACCGCTTTCCCGACAGCCTCTCCATCCTCCTCGAGCAACCCTTCAAGGACGTGCAGGAGCGGCCCGATCCGCTAACCGGCTGGTCGCCGCAGCGCGCGCATGCGCTCGGCCGCGCCGTGGTTGTGCCGATGGCCGCCGAGGCGGCACGGAGGTCGGAGCCATGAGCGCACAGCTCGCCACCTTTGCCGCTGGCGAGGCCGGCGACCGCCCGGCGGTCGATCCGGTCCTGTCGGTCAGGAACCTGTCCACGTCGTTTCTCACCGACGACGGCTGGACCGAGGTCATCCGCAACATCTCGTTCGACGTCGGCCCGCGCGAGACCGTCGCCATCGTGGGCGAGAGCGGTTCCGGCAAGAGCGTCACCTCGCTCTCGATCATGCGGCTTCTGAACCCCACTGGCACGCGGATCAGCGGCTCGGTCCAGCTGGCCGGACGCGAGCTGACGACGCTCTCCAGTGAGGAGATGCGCCGTGTCCGCGGCCGGGAGATCGCGATGATCTTCCAGGAACCGATGACCTCGCTGAACCCCGCCTTCACCATCCGCGACCAGCTCGGCGAGGCGCTGCTGCGCCTCGACCCGCGGATGTCGGCGAAGGAGCTGGACCGGCGCGCCGTGGAACTGCTGGACAAGGTGCGGATTCCCGGCGCCGCCACCCGCCTCGCGCAATACCCGCACGAGATGTCGGGCGGGATGCGGCAGCGCGTGATGATCGCGATGGCGCTCGCCTGCGAGCCGCGCCTGCTGATCGCCGACGAGCCGACCACGGCGCTCGACGTGACCGTCCAGGGCCAGGTCCTCGACCTGATCAAGTCCCTCCAGGACGAGGAGGGCATGTCGGTCCTCTTCATCACCCATGACATGGGGGTGGTCGCGCAGATGGCGGACCGCACCGTGGTCATGCTGCGGGGCGACCTGGTCGAGGAGGGGTCGACGACGCAGATCTTCGCGGCGCCGCGCCAGCCCTATACGCGGGCGCTTCTGGCGGCGGTGCCGGTGCTGGGGGCGATGGGCGCGCAGGAATTGCCGCAGTTCTTCCCTCTGGTCGAGCCGGCGACCGGCATCATCCAGCCCGCGCCCGAGATGCCGGACACCGTACATCGCGAGGCCGCGCCGCTGCTGGAGGTCAAGAACCTCACCACCCGCTTTACAATGCCGGGGCGGCCGTTCCGCAAACCCACGCACCGCGTCCACGCAGTGGAGAATGTCTCGTTCTCGATCCAGCCGGGTGAGACGCTGTCGCTCGTGGGCGAGTCGGGCTGCGGCAAGTCCACCACCGGCCGTTCGATCCTGCGGCTGACGACGCCCAGCGGCGGAACCCTGCGTCTCGACGGGACCGACGTGCTCGGGGCTGGCCGCAACCGGCTTCGCGAGATGCGCCGCGTCGCGCAGATGATCTTCCAGGACCCCTTCGCCAGCCTCAACCCCCGGCTGACGGTCGGGGCCGCGGTGGCGGAGCCGCTGGTCTCGCACCGGATCGGCACCGCTGCCGAGCGGCGGACGCGCGTGGCGGAGCTGTTGCGGCGCGTCGGGCTCGCGCCCGAGATGGCCGCGCGCTATCCGCACGAGTTCTCCGGCGGCCAGCGGCAGCGCATCTGCATCGCCCGCGCGCTCGCGCTCGAACCGAAGCTGATCATCGCCGACGAGGCGGTCTCGGCGCTCGATGTGTCGATCAAGGCGCAGGTGGTCAACCTCATGCTGGACCTGCAGGCGAGCATGGGTCTGGCCTATCTCTTCATCAGCCATGACATGGCCGTGGTCGAGCGGATCAGCCACCGCGTCGCGGTCATGTATCTGGGCGAAATCGTCGAGATCGGACCGCGCGCCGCGATCTTCGACAACCCGCAGCATCCTTATACGCGCCGGCTGATCGACGCGGTGCCGGTGCCCGATCCTGCGCAGCGCGCGCATCGCGGCGGCGTGGCCTCTGGCGAGCTCGCGACCCCCCTGCGGTCGGTCGACTTCATCCCGCCGCAGCGCGTCTACGACGAGGTCGCGCCGGGCCATCTGGTGATGCGGCAGTGAGCCGCTGCGTTCCAACGGAGGAAGAGTGCTGGCGAAGCCGCTGATCAACGAAGATCGTGCCCTAAGTCGGGGGATGCATCTCGTCATTACGGGCTCAGGCTCAGCGCTCGTCGATTCTGACCGGGGCGGCGCGTCTGCCGCGGTCCTGGTCGACAGCGAAGTGCTCCAGTTCGACTGCGGCCGTCTGGTGATGGAGAATCTGGTTCGGGCGGGAATCGACCCGACCGAGGTCGATGCGATGTTCCTGACCCACTTGCATTTCGACCACATCGCCAGCTTCGGCTACTTCATGATCTCGAACTGGGTGGCGAGTCGCCAGCGGGTCCTCCCAGTCATGGGCCCGGAAGGCACGTCACGCATGGCGCGGGCGATGGTGTTCGACGGGCACTATACGGATGTCGAGTTCGCCCGCGGGCTTGCCGGCACCTGGCCCGACGACGTTCCCGGCCGCCCGCTGCCCGAGCCGCCCTTCACCGCCGAGGATATAGGCGAAGGGCTGGTCGCGGAGACAGACCGCTGGCGCGTGACCGCCGTTGCGGTGCCGCATTTCCAAAAGTTCGGCGTCAAGAGCCTCGCCTACCGCATCGACAGCGAGCATGGCGCGGTCGTGGTGACCGGCGACTGCCACCCGACGCCTGCTCTGCAAGAGATGGCACGGGGCGCCGACATCCTGGTGAACGAATGTGCAAAGCCCGATGCCGATCTCGTCACCGGCGGCAAGCTCACCCGCTCGACCAGCCTCGCCGAGGCCGGCAGGGAGCATACCCATCCTCACACCACGCCCAGCTGGCTTGGCGAATCCGCCGCTGCAGCGGGCGTGAAATGCGTGGTCGCTACCCACCTCCCGCCGCTGCTCGCCGCGCCCGCGGCGCGGCGCATGTCGCGGGTCTATTACGGCGAGGAGGCGGTTCGGTCGGATGTGTTCGAAGAATATCGGCGACGCATCGCAGCGAACTTCCAAGGCCGCGTCGAGATTGCTCGTGACGGGATGGTCCTGTCGGTCTGAGAAGGTGCACCGGATCGACGTGGGCGCAACCAGCGGCCTGACCGCACGCAAGCTGCAGGAGGCGACGTGACCGATCAACCTTGGGATGCCGCCATCATCGGCGGCGGCCTTGTCGGCGTTGCCACCGCCTTCTACCTGTCGCAGCGCGGCGCGCGCGTGCTGGTCCTTGACCGGCAGGAGCTGAACCGCGCGGCCTCCGGCCAGAACGCCGGCAGCCTCCACTTCCAGATCGAGCAGCGCCTGGTCTCGCATGGCGAGGCGATGACGCGGCAGGCGGCGACGATCCTGCCGCTGATCCGGGACGCGATCACCCGCTGGGGCGGAATCACCGAGGCGCTCGGCGAGACCGACCTCGATGTCGTACAGCACGGCGGCCTGATGGTCGCGGAGAATGCCGAGCAGATCGCCCTGCTAGAGAGCAAGCTGGCGCTCGAGGGCGAGGGCGGCCTGCCGACCCGCATCATCGATGGCGACGAACTGCGGAGCATGGCCCCCTATCTCGGGCCGAAGGTGATCGCCGCCACGCATTGCCCGGTCGAGGGCCATGGCAATCCGCGGCTGATCACCGCGGCCCTGGCGCGGGCCGCGCTGCGAGCTAGGGCCGAGATCCGCACCTGGTCGCCCGTGACCGGACTGCGCCGGGATGGCGGGGTCTGGCGGATCGAGAGCGGGCCGGCCGGCGACGGAGGAGCCCGGATCGATCGCGCGCGCACGGTCGTCAACGCCGCCGGCGCGTGGTCGCGCGAGGTCGCGGCCCTCGCCGGGCTGCACCTGCCCGTGTTCCCGGTCGCCCTCAGCATGAACGCCACCGACGCCGCCGTGCCCTTCATCCCGCTGCTGATCCAGCATGTCGGCCGGCGGCTGTCGCTGAAGCAGATGCGCGAAGGCAACCTGCTGATCGGCGGCGGCTGGTCAGCGCGGTTCGAGCGCGCGGAGGGCGCTTTCGACACCCTGCGGCCCCCGGCGCCGCGGCTCGAGTCCATTCGCGGCAACCTCGCCGCCGCGCTGACGGTGGTCCCCGCGCTTGCGCAACGCACCCTGCTGCGGAGCTGGACCGGAATCGTCGGGGTGACGGCCGACCAGCTGCCATTGCTGGGCGAGATGCCCGAGGCGCCGGGCTTCTTCGTCGCGACGGGCGGCTCGGCCTTCACGCTCGGCCTGACCTATGCGGCGCTGCTGGCCGAGATGATCGACGCCGGCCGGACCTCGATGGATGTCTCGATCTACGCGCCCGACCGATTCGGGCACATCAACATGTTCATGGGGGCGTGAGATGGCTCGGCTCGTGGAACCTGACGCCGCCGCCGCGCGCGTGACGCTGACCCTGGACGGCGAGGCAGTGAGCGCCGTTGCGGGCGAATCCCTCGCTGGCATGATGCTCGCCCGCGGGGTCCGGGTGTTCCGGCGCATGCCCGACGGCTCCGGCCGGGCGCCCTATTGCGGCATGGGCACCTGTTTCGACTGCCGGATCGAGGTCGCCCGGCCGGGCGAGGAGCCGCTGACGGTTCGGGCCTGCGTGACCGCCGTCGAGGCCGGGATGGTCGTCTCGACCGGACTGGGGGCAAAGGCGTGACCGAAGCGATCTACCAGGTTGCAATCGTCGGGGCCGGTCCCGGAGGCTTGGCCGCGGCGCGGGAATGCGCGGCAGCGGGCGCGCGAGCGGTCGTGATCGACGAGCAGGAGGCTCCCGGCGGACAAATCTTTCGTCAGGCACCGCGCGGGTTTTCGGCCGGGGCGGAGCGGTTTGGCGCCGGCTACGTCGAGGGGGTCGTGGCAGCCAACGAAACCCGTGCCCTGACGGGCATCGACTGGCGGCCGGACACCTCGGTCTGGGGCCTGCTGACGCCGGGGCAGTCCGGCAGCGACCATTTCCGCCTCGCCACTACCAGCAGTACCGGTCTCGACGAGATCGTCGCGGAACGGCTGATCCTCGCCACCGGATGCTACGACATGCCGGTGCCGTTCCCCGGCTGGACCCTGCCGGGGGTGATGGGGGCAGGGGCGGTGCAGGCCTTCATGAAGTCGCAGCGCGTGCTGCCCGGCGAGCGGGTGGTGCTGGCAGGCTCGCATCCGCTGCTGCTGATCGTGGCGGACCAGATGCTGGCCTTCGGGAAACCCCCGGTGGCGGTGATCTTCAGCCAGCGGAAGTCGCGGGTGTTCGCCATGTTGCGGCGTCCTCTGACGGGACTGGGCTTCTCGCGGCTTCTCATGCAGGCCGCGGCTGCGCTCGGCCGTCTGCTGCGCGCCGGGGTGCCGATCCGGTTCGGCTCGGCCGTGGTCGCCGCACAAGGCCGGGACGGAGTCGAGACCGCTCGCGTGTCGCGCATCAGCGGCGACGGCCGGCCTGAAGGCGCCGAGGAGCGGGTCGGTTGCGATACGGTCGGGATCGGCTACGGCTTCACCGCTTCGGCGGAACTCGCCCGTCTGGCCGGGGCGGAGATGCGATGGGCTCCGTGGCAGGGCGGCTGGGTGGTCGCCCATGATGACGGTATGCGCGCCAGTGTCCCCGCCCTCCATGTTGCGGGAGAGATCGCCGGGATCGGCGGCGCGCATACGGCGGTCGCGGAGGGCAGGCTGGCCGCGCTGACCGCTCTTGGCGATCTCGGCCTGACCGTCTCGGCCCCGGATCTGCGCCGCGCCCGCCGTGCGTCCGCTCAATGCCGCCGTTTTGCCGCCCTTCTGGCGGAGCTGTCGACGCCGCCCGAGGGGCTGCTCCGCAGCCTGCAGGGGCCGGACACGATCATCTGCCGCTGCGAAGGCACCACCCGAGGGGAGATCGGGGCCACGCTCGGCGGAAATCCCTTCCTCGGGACCAGCGACGCGGTGAAGCTGCTGGCGCGGCCGGGAATGGGCGCTTGCCAGGCGCGCTATTGCGGCCGAAGCCTGGCCGAGATCACCGCCGAGGTGACGGGCCGCAGCCTCGAGGAGGTGGGGCCGCCGCGGGTTCGCACGCCGGTCAAGCCGGTGCCCCTCAGCCACTTCCGGCTCCCCGACGCCTGAGGGGCGGCAGGTGACCCGCCGCCCCGGCGAGCGATCAACTCCCGAGCGTCACGCCCTTCAGCTCAAGGAACCCGTCGCCCGTCAGGTGCAGGCCCTCGAGGTCCGAACGGAAGCCGAAGATCGGCGCCTGATGGTAGAGGTAGATCAGCGGCACGTCCGCTGCCACGATCGCCGCCGCCTTCTGGAACAGCGCCTTGCGCGCCTCGGGGTCGGTGGCCGAGCGCGTGTCGTCGAGGACGGCGTCGAGGTCGGGGTTGTCGTATTTCCCAACGTTGCGCCCGCCGGTGCTGTGCAGGACGGGCTGCACCAGCGTGTCGAGGTCGTTGGCGAACTGCGGGCCGATCGGTCCCCAGGACTCGAAATCGCCGTCCGCCGTCAACTGCAGGGTGGTGGCGAAATCGACGACGTCCAGCTTCGTGTCGAAGCCGGCCTCGCTGGACATCAGCTGCAGCATCTCGGCCACCCGCACCGGCAGGGTCCGGTTCGGCACCAGGATGCGGAGCGGCACCGGCGCGGTATGCCCGGCCTCCGCGAGGAGGGCTTTCGCCGCCTCCACGTCGCGCGGGGGAATCGGATGGTCGGCATTGTAGAAGGGCGAGCCCGGATCGACGAACTGGTTCGCCGCCAGGTACCGGCCCGCAAACGCCACATCCACGATCGCCTGCCGGTCCAGCGACAGCTCGAGCGCGCGGCGGACCCGCACGTCTTGGAGCGGGCCTTCGTTGGCCAGGTTGAACATCAGCGCCTGGTTGTTGGGCGCGCTCGACTGGATCAGGTCCAGCCCCTCGTCACCTTCGATCGTCTCATACATCGCCGGGTCGATCTTCTCGGCCAGATCCACGTCGCCCGACTGCAGGTTGGCGAAGCGGACCGAGTCGTCGGGGATGATGCGGAAGATGATCCGGTCGAAGGCGAACTGGTCGGCCAGCCGATACTCCGGGTCCTTCTCGAGGACGAGGTTGTCCTGCGCCACGCGGCTGACGAACTTGTAGGGGCCGATGCAGACCGGCGCCCGGCCGATGTTGTCGCCCTCGCGGTCCAGCGCCGCGGGCGACAGGATGATGCCGATTCGCTCGGCCAGCTTGCCCACCAGCTGCGCCGCAGGCTCCGACACCCGGATCACGACCGTATGCGGGTCCGGGGTTTCGATCGCCGAGATGCTCGACACGTCCGAATAGCGCTGCGTGCCGGGAACCATCGCCCGCTCGATATTGCGCTTGACCGCGGCCGAGTCGAACGGGGTCCCGTCCTGGAAACTGGCATCGCGGACGAGGTTGAGCGTCAGCGCGAGACCGTCCTCCGACCAGCTCCAGCTCTCGGCCAGACTGGGCACGACGTTGAGCTGCGGGTCGGTGGTCATCAGCCGCTCGCACATGGTGTTGAGGACGGTGATCCCCGTCTGGGCGGAGTTCGACACCGGGTCGAGCGCGTCCGGGTCGTCTGCCAGCGCGATGCGCAGATCGGCGGCACCTGCCGCGCCCGCCGACAGGCAGCAGCTCAGGAGGAGAGCCGCAACAGCTTTGGTCAGAGGCATCTCGTGTTCCCTGTCGATTATTATATGATCATAGATCAGAAAAGGCTGCGAGAGACTCGCATTGGAGTCAATCGGCAGCTTCGGCTCGCTGCTTCACTTTTCAGGACGAGAGGTTCGGCGCCCATGCTCGCGCTTCCGCCGCAATCCCCGATCAATCCCGACGCCGATGCCTACGCCGCCCGCTGCCTCGAACTGCATGCGGCCGCGGCCGCGCGGGCCGAGGCAGGGCGGATGCGGCTGATCGCAGATGTGGTCTACGGTCCCGACTACTGGCAAAAGGTGGATGTTTGGACGCCCCCCTCGGGCAGGGACCTGCCGGTCCTGCTGTTCTTTCACGGCGGCAACTTCACCCACGGCTACAAGGAGTGGTGCAGCCTCATGGCCGAGGCCGTCACCGGCTTTCCGGCGATCCTCGTTTCCGCCAGCTACCGGCTCGCCCCCGGAACGGCGCATCGGGATATCCTGGACGACTGTTTCGCGGCCCTGAAGCTGATGCGGGATCAGGCACTGCGGTTCGGGGCCGATCCGCGCCGGATCTACCTCGGCGGCCATTCCGCGGGCGCGCAGGCGGCGGCGGAGATGGCGTTGCGGCATGATCGCCGCGAAACCGCGGGGCTGTCCGACAGCGACATCCAAGGGGTCTTTCCGATCAGCGGCAACTTCCAGCGGCGGCTCGGCGATCTGGAGGCCGATCCGGCGCTGCGCGTCGGTGCCGATGATCCCGACAGCCCGGTCGAGCTGGTGACGGCGCAGGGCGCGCGGCACCCGTTCCTGATCTGCTGGGGCGGAGCCGAGAAGCCCTATGTTCACGAGGCGGGCGCCGCATTCGCTGCGGCCCTCGCGGCGGGCGGGCAGAAGGTCGAGACCCTGATCGAGCCGGGTTTGGACCACTTCGAGGTCCACCTGCGCGCGGGCGACCCCGCCGTGCCGTGGACGCGGCAGGTGCGGCAGCGGATGCTGGGCACGCCCTGACGGGCGCGCGCCGTCGTTCACACGTCGGTCACGATCCGCGTCAGCGCGTGGTTGGGATCGGTCAGGCCGTCCAGCACGTCGAAGTGGTGCCGGTCGGGCTCGGCATAGGCGCAGGTCGCGGCGCCGAGGCCGGTCCAGACGTTGGCGAGCAGCTCGTTCTGGCGCAGGAACTCGCTCCGTTCCGCGCCGCCGACCCAGGCGCAGATCCGGGCATGGCCTACCGGCCGCAGCAGGGCGGGGCTCTCGGCCAGGGCCTCGGCCTCGTCGACCCGCAGGTCGGCATTCAGCTCCGACCGCATGAGCGGGCGCAGGTCGTGCAGGCCGGAGATCGGCACGGCCACCCTGATCCGGTCGAGGACCGCGGCGGGAAGGGGCGTGCCGCTGCTGACCATGCGCGCGGTCAGGTGACCGCCGGCCGAGTGGCCGGTGACTGCGATCTGTCCCGGAACTTCCCCGGCCGCGCAGGCGATCGCGGCGGCGATCTGGCGGCCGATGTCGGTGATGCGGACCTCGGGGCAGAGCTGGTAGGACGGCATCGCCACGGCGAACCCGCGCTGCACCGCGCCATAGGCGAAATGCGACCAGTAGCTGCGATCGAGGCTTTTCCAGTAGCCGCCGTGGATGAAGACCACCAGGCCGCGCGGAGCGCCGTCCGGCAGGAACAGGTCAAGCGCGTGCCGCTCATGCGGGCCGTAGGAGATGCCGCCGCGGAACCGGCCGGCCGCCGTCATCGCCGCGCGGTAGTCGGCCGCAGGCTTCACCCATTCGTCCGGCCAGCGGTCGCCGCCGGCGATGTGGGGCGCGTTGGCGTAGGCGTCGGTGAAATCGTCAACCTTGTGAAAGATCATCGCTCGTCTTCTTGATCGGGGGAGATGAGGAGGTTGCCGTCCGGCTCGACCCGCGCGCTCCAGCCGGGGACGATCCAGACGGTGGTGTCGTCCTGCTCGATGATCGCCGGACCGGCGATCACGTTGCCAGCGGCGAGACCGGACCGGCGGCGGACCTCGGCCTCGACCCACTGGCCGGCGTTGAATACCGGGCGGCTTTGCGGGGGAGCGGACACGGACATGACCATCGGCGGATCGGGCAACTCGCCGCTCGGGGCAGAGACCGATACCCGCAGGGTCGAGACGCGCACCGCGTCGTCACGGCTGGAGAAGCCGTAGAGGCGCGCGTGTTCCTGATGGAACAGCTCGAGCAGCGCCGGGCCATCGAGTTGCTCGCGCTGATCCTCGGGAACGAAGACCTCAAGCGCATGGGCCTGATCCCCGAACCGCATCTCGGCCATCACCTGGAAGTGCAGCGGCAGGGCGCCGTTACCGTCCGCCTCAGCCCGCGCCCAGTCCGACGCCTCGGTCACCAGTTCATCCAGAACCAATGCGATCGGCCCGTATCCCTCGCCATCAGCCGTCAGCATGGCCGCGAGCGAGCGGGCATAGTCGCGGCGGACATCGGCAAGGGCCGCGCCGAGGGCGCAGAAGGTTCCCGGAGTGCGCGGGATCAGGACTTGGGGCAATCCCGCTTCGGCCGCCAGCATCGTCGCATGCGTCGCCCCGGCCCCGCCGAAGGCGACCAGAGTGAAGTCCCGGTGATCCAGCCCGCGCCGCGCGAGCAGCTTCGACAGCTCGACCGCCATCATCGCCGTCGCCACGCGCAGCGCCGCGGCCGCCGTCCTCGCGCCTGCGCCGGCGCCGTCGATCCCGAACCCTGCGCCGAGTTGCGACAGCGCCGCGGCCGCCGATTGCGCGTCAAGCGGCATCCGGCCCCCGAGGAAGGCATCCGCGGCGAGGATGCCCGTGGTCAGGTAGCAGTCGGTCACGGTCGGCGTCTCGCCTCCCCGCCCGTAGCAGACCGGCCCCGGATCGGAGCCGGCGCTTTCCGGCCCGACCTTCATCACGCCCTGCGCGTCGATCATGATCTGCGATCCGCCACCGGCGCCGATCGCCGTCACCGCGACAACCGGCAGGATCACCGGGAAGTCCCCGATCCTCGCCTCGTTCGTGTATTCGGGCAACGCGTCCAGCACGACCGCCATGTCGGTCGAGGTGCCGCCCATGTCCAGCGTCACCAGCCGGTCGCGCAGGCGCGCGGGTGCCTCGCGGATGGCCGCGGTCACGCCGGAGGAGGGGCCCGACAGCGCCGCCTCGATCGGCCGCGCCCGGGCCGAGGCCAGCGCGACGGAGCCGCCGTTGTTGGTGGTGATGAACAGCGGTGCGGTCAGGCCCAGCGCCGCCAGGCGTTGCGCCAGCCGGTCGAGGTAGCTTTCCATCAACGGTTGGACATAGGCGTTCAGCGCGGCGAGCATCGCACGCTCGTATTCGCGCAACTCCGGCCAGACCGCGGCGCTTGCCGTCACTGCCAGGCCGGGGAGGCGCTGCCGGATCGCCTGCGCCACCTCCGCCTCCAGCTCCGGGTGGCGGTAGGAGTTGAGCAGCATCACCGCCACCGCATCCACGCGCGTCGCCGCGATCCGCTCGGCCAGGGCGTCGAGCGCCGCCGCGTCCGGCCGCGCGTCGATGCAACCGTCAGCCATGATCCGCGCGTCGATCTCGTAGACCCGGTTGCGGGGGATCAGCGGCGTTTCGCGCTTCAGCGTGAAGTCGAAGGCCGAGGCCACGCGCGAGCGCGCGATCTCCAGCACGTCGCCGTTGCCCCGCGAGACAACCATCGCGAGACGCGCGCCGCGCCGCTGCAGGATCGTGTTCAGCGCCAGCGTGGTGCCGTGCATGATGCGGCTGACCTGCCCCGGAACGACTCCGGCCTTCTCCATCAGGCCTCGCAGGCCCGCCTCGACCGCTTTAGACGGGTCGGCGGGAACGCTGGGCTGCTTGTAGTCGATCCGCAGGCCGTCTCCCTCACGGACCGCGACCAGGTCATTGAAGGTGCCGCCGACGTCGATGCCGAGCCGCCAGTTCGCACTCATGCGTGCACCTCGCGTTCCAGGGCTGCGATCTCGCGCTCGAAGGCCGCGCGGGCGGACGCGGGGTCCGGCAGGTGCAGCGGCTCGTCGGATGCCAGGGCCGGAAGGGCAGCTTCGTAAAGGCGTCGGCGGCGACGCGCGCGGGCGGTCGGCGGCAGCGGCTCGAGCGCCTTGATCATCCGGCACACGAGAGCGTCGGTCAAGACGGCGTCCCAGTTCTCGCGGAAGCTGCCGGCGTCGATATCGTCAGACCGGATGCCCTCCCGCCCATCCCGAAACGCGGTTGTCGCCTTCGCATCCACCGCCTCGCCGCGGATCGCCACGCCGTAGTCGCAGGCTGCGGCCTCGATCGAGACGAAGCCCGACAGCACGTCCGCCAGCACCGCCTCGGGCGGGCGGCTGAACGGATCGCCGAAGCCGCCGCCACCGGGGGTCATGAAGGTGATCGTGTCGCCCTTGCGAAGCGGCAGCATGTCGATGCGCATCAGCTCGCGCTCGTCCTCGCGGCCGATGTTGACGACAACCCGGCAGTTCGGGGCCGGGCGCCCGCCGGCCCCGCCCCAGGGGGCGAAGCGGAACCGCTCCAGCCCGCGCGCCAGCACGCTGAGGTCGTCCTTGAGCATGCGGATGGTGTAGACCAGCCCGCAGCCGCCCCGCCATCGGCCGGGTCCGCCGGAATTGCAGCGCAGGCCGTAGTGCTCGACCAACACGGGGGCTTCGTCCTCGGTCCGCTCGATCGGCGAATTGCGCGTGTTTGACAGCCCCGCCTCGCGGCCATCCACCCCGTCCGAACCGTCGCGCGCGCCCGAGCCGCAGACGATCGACTGGATCACCATCGGCCGGGCCTCGCCCGTCACCGGGTCGTGGTCCACCAGAACCACCGGAAGCACGGTGCCGCCGCCCGCCACCGGGGCGAGCGCCGGATTGGCCAGGTGCAGCGCGCCCGACACCGTGTCGATGAGGCGCATCACCGTCGCATGGCGCACCCCGCAGGCAGCCGGATACTGCGGGTTGAGCACGCTGCCCGCCGGCGCATCCGCCTCGATGTCACGCAGCAGGCCGTGGTTGTAAGGTGCGGTAGGGTCGTGGCTGGTCAGCAGATGCAGGAGGCGGATGGTGAGATAGGGATTGCGCAGCCCTGCGGTCGGCAGGTTGAAGGCCGAGGCGAGCTGCGGGTCGGTGCCGGTGAAATCCAAATGGATGCGGGACCCTTCGCGCGTCAGGCGGCAGCGCAGCCGGACCGGGATGTTCGACACGAAATCGTGGTCCAGGTAGTCCCAGTAGTCGAAGCTTCCCTCGGGGATGAGGTCGAGGATCGGCCGCGCCTTCTCGCAGGCATAGTCCGCCAGCTGCGTCTGGAAGCCGATCACCGCGTCGTCCCCGTGAGCCGCTGCGATGGCGGCAATTCGGCGCTCGCCCGTCTCGAGGGCCGAGAGCATCGCGCGCACGTCGCCCATGTTGGTTCGCGGCGAGCGGCAGTTGGCGCGATAGATGGCCAGCACGCCGTCATCCATCCGGCCCTGATGCAGCAGCCGCACAGGCGGGATCTGCAGGCCTTCCTGGTAGATGTCGCTGAACCGCGGCGAGATGGAGCTGGGAACGCCGCCGCCTATGTCGGAGGTGTGCGCCATGCTCCAGCCGTAGCCGATCAGCCGCTCGCCATGAAAGAAGGGCCGCACCAACTGCAGGTCGGGCAGATGGGTCGAGAGCGCCCCGTTGGCGTAAGGCAGGTTGCTGAGGATCACGTCGCCCGGCGCAAGGTCCGGGAACGCTGCCAGGGTCGGACGCAGGTCGAGGTCCACGAAGGCCGAGACGCCGAGCATCTCGGGATAGGCGAAGGCCTTGCCGTCGAGACCGGCGATCGCTGTGGCGAAGTCCGAGACCTCCTTTACGTAGATCGTTCGGGCGCTGCGCTGCAGGGTCAGGCCCATCTCCTCGGCCGCGGCGGTGGTCTTGTGGCGGAGGATCTCGAATTCGGTTGCGTCGAGGGTCATGCATGTGCCCTGTCATGTCACCGATTTATGATCAAAGATCAGCCACGGTCTGTCAACAGGAACCGGGAGCGGCATGCGGGGCAGGATGCAAAGATGGTGGGAGCAGCTGGCCGGGAACGCTCGCGGAGCGATGCTGATGCTCGTCAATGCGCTGATCTATTCGCTGATGGTCATGATCATCAAGGCGGTGGCCCCGGAGGTCCCTCTGTTCGTCATCATGTTCTTCTCGGTGGCGACGCAGTTCGCCTTCATCAGCGGTCGCGCCGTTCGCCGGCTCGGGCCGCTGCTGATGCAGGGCGAGCGGCGGTGGACGCACCTGCTGCGGTCACTGGCGCTGATGCTCAGCATGCTGACCGGCTTCTACGCCGTGGCGCAACTGCCGCTCGCCGTCTCGACCTCGATCAGCTTCTCCAAGGCGATGTTCGTCACGCTCTTCGCCGGGCTGTTCCTTGCCGAAGCGACAGGCATCTGGCGCTGGGCGGCCGTCCTTGTCGGCTTCAGCGGGGTGCTGATCCTGTCGGATCCGACGGCCGGGCAGCAGATTTCCGTCCTTGGCCTCGCGGCCGGAGTCGTGTCGGCGGCGGCGGCGGCGGCCGGGGCGATCCTGACCCGGAGGCTGGCGCAGACGGACCCGGCCGAGGTGCTGCTGTTGAACCAGACGGCGATCGGGACGCTGATCCTCGCGCCGCTGGCGATCTGGAGCTGGCAGACTCCGGAGCCCGCCACGCTGATGCTGCTGGTGGCGACCGGGCTGCTGAGCGTTCTCGGCAACACCAGCATGATCGGCGCGCTTCGGGTCGGCGAGGCATCGGTCATCGCGCCGGTGGATTTCTCGCGCGCGATCTTCGCCGGCGTGTTGGGCTACCTCGTGTTCAGCGAGGTGCCGAACGCGCAGGCGCTGGCCGGCATGGCGATCATCGCGCTTGGGACGCTGATGTCGTTGCGGAGCGGGCGCGGGCGGTGATCAGCCTTTCCCGGTGTTGCGGACATAGTCCGGCAGCATCTGCCCGGCGATCGCCCAGTTGTCCCGCTCGATCTCGTGGAAGACGATGTTGATATGGTCCGCAGGCGATCCCGCGATATTGACCATCGCCGCATTTATGGCAGCGGCGATCGCCGCCTTCTGCTCCGGGCTGCGTCCGCGGACGAGGGTGATCTGCACGATGGCCATTACGCCAGGACCTCGGCGCCGCTACGGGCAAGCGCCGCCGCGACGGCCTGGAAATAGAGGTTGTCGCGGTCGCCCGCTGCGAGGTGGACGGCGAAATGGTCCGCGCCCTCGATCGGCAGGCGCCGCACCTCCATGCCGCGGCTTTCCAGCAGGTCCGCGAAGGCGGCGCCGTTCTGCGGGAAGGGATCGCGCTCCTTGGTGCCCCAGCACACCGTGAACGGGGCGGCGCTGCTGTGGTCGAACTCGGCGGCGCAGTCCGGGCTGTCGGAGGGAAGCCGCCGCGCGGGATCGGGATGCAGGCTTCCGGTTCGCGTGGCGTAGCTGCCGCTCATCGGCAGCACGGCCTTGATCGCGCCGTCGGGGATGCCCGCGGCGCGGCGCCGACCGGCATCCAGTTCCAGCCGTGCGGCGATGTTGCCGCCGGCGGAATGGCCGCCGATCACCAGCCGCCGCCGATCGCCGCCGAACTGCCCGATGTTGTCCATGACCCAGCGGATCGCCGCGCGCGCGTCGTCCATCTGCTGCTCGGAATGGGCCCGGGGAATGAGGCGGTAATTGGCCGAGACGAGGATCGCCGGCAGCGCCGTCACCGCCGGCGCCATGAAGCCGCACCACTCCTTGTGGCCGTGGGTGAAGCCGCCGCCATGCCAGAAGACGAAGACCGGCCAACCGGCGCCCGGCTGCGGCCGCGCATGGGGGAGGTAGACGTCCAGCCGCTGCTCGGGATCGGCGCCGAAGGGGATGTCGGCGATGCGAGGAACGCCCGAGGAGCGGAGCAGGGCGGTCTCGGCATAGGCGTCGGCCGCGGGATTGATGGGCGTCTGTTCCGGCAGATCTCTGGCAATCACGGCGGTCTCCCTTGGGCTATGATCTTCGATCAAATCCGCTTCCGGCGCCCGGCGCAAGCGCCTCACAGACGGCCGGCGTCCGGCTGCGTCTGCGCCCACTGCCGCAACAGCCGTTCCTGCGCGGCGAGGAACCGCGCCGGTGCGCCTTCGAGCTTGCGCCCGGCGCGGAGGATCAGGCTGACGCTCGTGCGCTCCATCTCCACGCCGGCAATCGGGATCGCGACCAGGGCGCCCCGCTGCAACTCGCTCCAGACCGACAGCCGTGGCAGGATCGTCAGCGCGCCGCCGGTGCGGGCGAGGTCCAGCATCATGAAGATCGAGTTGGTCGTGACCGCCGGCGCGAGATAGCGGCCGCTGCCGGCCTCGGCTTCGGCGAGGATCTGGCGGATGCGGAAGCTGCGCTCCATCAGGCAGAGCGGATAATCGTGCAGGTCGGCGATCGACACCTGCGCGGCCTCGGCCAGGGGGTGGTCGGGCGCCGCGATGACCATCAGCGGTTGGGCGATCACGTTGCGCACCTGCAGCTTCGGATCGTGCGGGATCTGGAAGACCAGCCCCAGATGCGCCTCGTCCTCGGCGACCATCCGCGCGATGTCCTGGCTGGTTCCCACGATGATGCTCAGCTGGATGCCGGGATGGTCCTGGCGGAAGCGGGTGATCATGTCGGTGAGGCTGCGGCCCAGGAAACCCTCGCCGACCGCCAGCGTCACCTCACCTGTGCGAACCGCCCGCAGGTCCGCCAGCCGCGCGTGCAGCGCCTCGCGGTCGGCGAGCTGGTTGCGATAGTGCTCCACCACGATCTCGCCCGCGCGTGTCAGGCGTATGCCGCGCCGGCCCTTCTCGACGAGGGCGGCGCCGTAGTGTTCCTCGAGCTGGGCGATCTGGCGGCTGATGGACGAGGCGGCGACGTCGAGCCGGTCGCCCGCCGCACGCATGGACCCCGCGCGCAGGGCCTCCAGCAGATAGCGCAGGCCGGTTTCGGACATGCAGGCTTCCTCCGCAGACGGGTCTTAGTGATGCGTTGCGCTCAGCGCAACGATTGGCGCGGTTGCATGTCATTGATGCGGTGGCGGTCCTGTGGCGATTTGCCGCAAAGAGAAGTTGGGCCGCCCGGCGGCCGACCCGACCGGCTACCGCGGGGCCGAGCCGTATCCCGGTTCGCCCCGGCGCATCTCGCCAACAGGAAGGAGCACGTGATGAACACCCGTTCGATCAACCCGTGGAACTGGCAGGACGGCTTCGGCTTCGCCCATGCGACCGAGGTCAGCGGCGCCAGCCGCATGCTGACCCTCTCGGGCCAGTGCGCGACCGGGCCTGACGGCGCCCCGCAGCATTCGGGCGACATGAAGGCGCAGCTGAAGCTGGTGCTGGAGAACCTCGGCCGCGTGCTGGCAGACGCCGGCATGACCTACGAGAACGTGGCCGGCATCCGCGTCTACACGACCGACATCGACGCCACGCTCGCCAACTGGGGCGAGATCGTCGGACCGTTCAACGCCCTTGGCCACCGCCCGGCGAGCACGCTGGTGCAGGTCGCCCGCCTCTTCTCGCCCGATCTCCTCGTCGAGATCGAGGCGACCGCCCTGGCCTGAGGAGTGACGACCATGCTGCGCGGCATCCACCATCCTTCGATCACCACCGCCGATCTCGACCGGCTGCTGGCGTTCTACCGCGACCTTCTCGGCTTTGAGGAGGTCTTCTCGTTCGGCTGGGAATCCGGCACCGAGATGTCGGCCTTCGCCGGGACCATCACCGGCGTTCCCGATTCCACAGCGCGCTCGGTCCTGCTCAAGGCCGGCAACGCCTTTCTCGAGATATTCGAATACAAGGCGCCCGAGTCGCAGCGGACCGACGACCGCGCCCTGTCGCAGGGCGGCTATTCGCACATCTGTCTCGACAGCGACGACGTGATCGCCGACCACGCTCGCCTCGCTGAGGCTGGGATCGCCTTCAACGCGGCGCCGATCGACGTCGGGCCGATGCGGCTGTGCTACTGCCGCGACCCGGACGGGAATTTCGTCGAGCTGCAGCAGATCACCGATCCGCAGAGCGATCTGGTGCTGACGTCCGTCGTGAACTGACAGCTGGGCCGGGGAGGGCCTGAACGATGTCCAAGAAGCTTCTGATTTCGGCGTTGATGGCCGGCAGCCTGCTGGCCGGCGCCGCCAGTGCCGCCGACTTGCGCTTTGCGCTATCGGATGACCCCGACGCGCTCGACCCGGTCTCGAACACGACCGCCACCGGCATCACCGTCCTGACCACAATGTGCGAGCGGCTGCTCTATACCGACCCGCAGCTCAACATCCAGCCGGGCCTCGCCGAGAGCTGGGACTGGTCCGACGACGGCCTGGCCCTGACGCTGAAGCTGGCCAGCGGCGTGACCTTCCAGGACGGCACGCCGTTCGATTCCGCCGCCGTCAAGGTCAACCTCGACCGCGCCCGCGCGCCGGGAACGCAACGCCATTCCGACCTGCTCGCCATCACCGAGATCGAGACGCCGGACCCGCAGACGGTGATCATCCGCGTGGCGCAGCCGGCCGTGCAGCTGCTGGGGACCTTGGCCGAGCGCAACGGCATCTACATGTCGCCCACTGCGCTCGAGCGCGAGGGCGACAACATCGGCCGCGCCCCGGTCTGCGTCGGGCCCTACAAATACGTGGACCGCGTCGCCCAGGACCGCATCACGCTCGAGAAGGACCCGAACTACCGCTTTGCGGACGACTACGCGTTTGACCGCGTGATCTTCCGTATCATCCCCGCCGACGGCGTTCGGCTGGCGAACCTGCAGTCGGGCGACGTGGACATCATCGAGAAGCTCGACCCGGCGCTCGCTGAGTCGGTCAAGGCCGACCCCAATCTTGCCATGTTTCAGAACTACGCCGCCAACTCGCAGGCGCTGATGTTCAACCTAGAGGCGCCCGGCCCGTTCCAGGACGTGCGCGTGCGCCGCGCCTTCGAGAAGGCGATCGACCGGCAGGCGATCGTGGATGTGGTGTTCTCGGGTTACTACCTGGCCGCGAACCAGTTCGCGGCCCCGGATTCGCAGTTCTACAACACCGACCATCCGATCACGCCGCGCGACGTCGACGGCGCCAAGGCGCTGCTGGCGGAAGCCGGAGTGACCCAGCCGGTGCCCATCACGCTGCTGATCCCGAACCGGCCGCTGTCGGTCCGGGTGGCCGAAATGATCCAAGGGATGACCTCGGAAGCAGGGTTCGACACGAAACTGAACGTGGTCGATTTCGCCACCACGCTGCAGCTGACGTCGGACGGCCAGTTCGAGGCCTGGGGGCCGATCGGAGGTCAGTTCTCGAACGATCTGGACGCGGTCGCCGCGCAGGTGCTGCATTCGGCGGGTGGCCGAAATGTGGGCAAATACAATAGCCCGGAGATGGATCGGCTGCTGGAGGCGACCCGCGCCGCGGTAGACCCGCAGGAGCGGATTGCGCTCTTCCAGCAGGCGGCGGAGCAGGTCATGGAGGACCTGCCGCTCATCTACCTCTACCACCAGGCCCCGATCTTCGCGCATCGCGCCGATCTGACGGGCGTTCAGCTGACGGGCGATGGCTTCCCGCTGCTCCGTAATGCCAAGTTCGGCGAGTAATCACAGTCTGAAACCGATGCCGGCGTGCCCTCGAGGCGCGCCGGCCCATGGCGGGTAGCCGGCGGGCAGCCCGCGGTTTCGTCGCTGCAGCGCCCGAACAGCCATCTGGAGAACACAAGTGGTAGAAGACAAGCGATCCCGCGTGAACTGGCAAGGCTACCTTCCCGCGATCACTACGCCCTTCGCCGAGGACCTGTCGTTCGACGAGCCGGGTCTTGGCATGCTGCTGGAATGGCTGCACGGCGAGGGCATGCACGGGCTGGTGCTGGCTGGCACGACCGGGGAATGGACCAGCATGAGTCCGGCCGAGCGTGCCCGCCTGTTCGAACTGGCCGGGGCCCAACTTGGCGGCAAGCTGCCGCTGATTGGCGGCTGCTCAAGCTTCACACCGGGCGAGAGCATCGCCTTGGCCAAGCATGCGAAGGCTGCCGGCCTCGACGGCATCCTCCTCACCGCGCCGCCGTACCTGCGACCGAACGACGACGAGATCGTCGACTTCTACACCACAGTCGGTCGCGCGGCGAGCATGCCCATCTGTGTTTACAACTGGCCGCCGGGAACCGGCATCGACATGCCACTCTCGCTGTTGGAGCGCTTGGCCGAGATCGACGCCGTGGTGGCCATCAAGCAGTCCACGCCGGACTTCACGCGTTTCGCGGAAACATTCTTTGCACTCAAGGACAGGGTCCGGGTCTTCGGCTTCCCGATGAACGAACTGGGCCTCACGATCCTGCGCCTGCATGGCGGCGACGGCACCATGGGGGCAGGAGGCGTGCTGGGACGGACGCAACCTGGTTTCTACGACCACCTCTGGGCCGGCGACATCGAGGCGGCGCGCGAATGCGGCCTCAAGGACCGCGTCCTGATGCGGGAATGGTATACTCCAGAACTGACCGGCCGGTTCGGCTCGGGTCCCGCGATCCTGAAGGCCGCCCTAGACGCGCGCGGCGTGCCCGGCGGCCGGGTGCGCCCCCCGCTTCGTGACGTGAGCGGCGCTGATCGCGAGAAGATCGCAAACACGATGCGGGAGCTCGGCATGATCTGAGGTGCGGGCGAGGCAGCCGTGATGGGGCGAATTCTGGCCAGGAATGACTTCAGATGCTTCCGAAGGTCGGGCCTGCCATCCGGCCTGGATGGCAGTTGTCGGCGCGACGCCAGCACCATAAGCAGGTCCGTGTGTGTGTTGGCGGTTGCGCCTCCATGTTTGGAATCGAGCGCCTGCTAGGTGTATGGTCCCGCGAAGAGGTGATACACCGAACGCCTCTTTGATGGAGGCGATGTGGGACAGGTTCTACACGGCAGCGCCCGAACGCCGGAGGCGGTCCGTCGAGCGATACAGCGGAGTGAAAAAAGCGTAAGGACGCTGGCCCGGCGATACTCGATCAGCCCGACGACCGTGCAGAAATGGCGCAAGCGGGACCACGTGTCCGACCGGCCTATGGGGCCTTCGTCCCCGAAGTCATCCGTGCTCAGTGCTGAGGACGAGGTCATGATCGTCGCCTTCCGACGCACAGCCTGCTGCCGCTGGATGACTGCCTCTACGCCCTGCAGCCCACGATCCCGCATCTGACCCGGTCTTCCTTGCACCGGTGCCTGCAGCGGCATGGCATATCCCGTCTGCCGGACATGGACGGCGACAAACGACCCGGAGGCAAACGCCCGCGCCTGGGAGGGCGGCTGGTTCCACACGGGCGACGTCATGCGGATGGGGCGGGACGGCAGCCTGAACTTCGTCGAGCGCAAGAAGAACATCATCCGCCGCTCGGGCGAGAACATCGCCGCGATCGAAGTCGAGGGCGCACTGGCTTCGCACCCGCAGGTCGCCCAGGTGGCGGTGGTAGCGGCGCCGGATCCGATCCGGGACGAGGAGGTGCTGGCTGTAGTGACGCTGAAATCTGCGGTGCCGGACGAAGCGGCCATGTCTAGGGAACTTCTGTCCCACGCCGCGGGCGAACTGGCCTACTACAAGGTTCCAGCTTACGTGCTTTTTGTTGACAGCCTGCCTACAACCTCAACGGGCAAGCTGCAGAAGGCGGCACTAAAGGAAATCGCCGCCGACCTAAGCGGTCAGCCGCCGGCCTATGACCTGCGCGGGCACAAACAAGGCTTGCGCAAGACGCTCGCGCGCTGATGACAGATTGGGTGCACACCGTTTACCGGGACAGCTTCCGCCAGCCGGCCGGAGTGCTGGCTTTTCTTTCGATAAGCGGCTGAAGCTCGGTCGTTTCCGCGGCTCGCTCCCGGCGCCCCACGTCCCGGATGGCTCACCATAAGGCCGTTCCACTAGTGAACAGCGGGACGAGCACGGCGCCGCGAGTCACATACCGGATAACGGCATGTTGGAGGCGTTCGGAAGACACTGAAGCAAGACTACGTCCAGGTGACGCGGTGCCGAATGCCCAAGCCGTCTTCGAAGTGATCAGAGGGATCTGCTGAAGGCCGAGTTCCCGGACATGGAGTTCGTCGAAATCGCCCGGCCCGCGATGCGGCTGCGGATGATGAAGTCACCGGAGGAGATCGAGCACATCGAGAAGATGGCGCGGATCGCCGATCTCGGCGGCGCGGCCGTGGTCGAGGCCGTCGCGGTCGGTGTGCCCGAATACGAGGTGGCGCTGCATTCGACCGCGACGATGGTGCGCGAGATCGCCCGAACCTGGCCGCATGCCGAGCTGATGGATACCTGGACCTGGTTCCAGTCGGGCATCAACACCGACGGCGCGCACAACCCGGTCACCTCGCGGCGGATCGAGCGCGGCGATATCCTGTCGCTCAACTGCTTCCCGATGGTCTCTGGCTACTATGTCGCGCTTGAGCACACGCTGTTCGCGGAGACCGCGACCGAAGAAAACCTGCGGCTCTGGGAGTTCAACTGCCGCGTCCACGATCGGGGCAAGGAGTTGCTGATTCCTGGTCGACGCTGCAGCGAGGTGGCGCGGGAGTTGAACGAGCTCTACGCGAGCGCCGATCTGCTGCAATATCGCAGCTTCGGTTATGGGCACAGCTTCGGCGTGCTCTGCCATTACTACGGCCGCGAGGCCGGGTTGGAACTGCGGGAGGACTGCGAGACGGTGCTGCAGCCCGGCATGGTCGTCAGCATGGAGCCGATGATCACGATTCCCGATCATCTGCCCGGCGCCGGCGGCTATCGCGAGCACGACATCCTTGTCATCACCGAGACCGGCAGCCGCAATATCACCGGCTTTCCCTACGGCCCCGAGCACCTGATCGTCGGCGCCAAGGCCGCGGCCGTGCACGGGAGCCCGCAACTGCCGACACCTGAAGCCAGCCGCGGCAAGCGGCGAATCACAACGCAAACAGCATCCAGCAGGGGAAGCATGCCATGAAGAAGACCCTCGGTCTCACTACCGCGCTGGCACTCCTCGTCACCGCCGGCTCGGCCCAGCAGATCACCGTGATGTCTTGGGGCGGCACCTATGCCCGCAGCCAGGTCGAAGCCTATCACAAGCCCTTCCACGCGGCGACCGGCATCACCGTCGTCTCGATCGACACCGACAACCCGGCGATCCCGATCAAGGCGCAGGTCGAGGCGAACAACGTCACGACCGACGTGGTGGATGTCGAATATGCCGACGCTATCCGGCTCTGCGACGAGGGGATGCTCGAGGAGATCGACCCGGCCGTCCTGCCGCCCGCCCCGGACGGCACGCCCGCAACCGAGGACTTCCTGCCGCAGGGGCTCCATGAATGCGCGGTCGGCTCGATCGTGTTCTCGACCATCTTCGCCTATGATGCCACACGCTTCCCGGAGGGCGGCCCGCAGACCATCGCGGACTTCTTCGACACGGAGAAATTCCCCGGCAAGCGTGGGCTGAAGCGGGTGCCCAAGGCGATGCTGGAGATGGCGCTGATGGGCGACGGGGTGCCGGCGGAGGTCGTCTATGAGGTGCTCTCCACCCCCGAGGGGATCGACCGCGCCTTCGCCAAGCTCGACACGATCAAGAACGATGTCGTCTGGTGGGAGGCGGGCGCCCAGCCGCCGCAGCTGCTGGCCGATGGCGAGGTGGTCATGACCGCCGCCTACAACGGCCGGATCTTCAACGCCGCGGTGACCGAGGACAAGCCGTTCGAGATCGTCTGGGACGGACAGGTCTACGAATACAACCTCTTCGCTATTCCCAAGGGCGCGCCGAACCCGGAGGCGGCGCTCGAGTTCATCAAGTTCGCCACCGGCACGCAGCGGCTGGCCGATCAGGCGCAGTGGATCGGCTACGGACCGGCGCGGAAATCCTCGGCTGAACTCGTCGGGCTCTACCATGACGGCAAGACGGAGATGGCGCCGCACATGCCCACCAATCCCGAGAACATGAGGAATGCGCTCGGGTCGTCCTACGAGTTCTGGGTGGACCACGAAACAGAGCTGACCGAACGGTTCAACGCCTGGCTCTCTGCCGGCTGACGAGGGGGGGAGCGGTCGATCGTGGCGCCGACGCGGTGACGATCACGGAGGTGGTGGCGAGCGCGATCGAAGCGGCTGATATCGTCACACCCAACACATCAATCGAGGTAGGCTACGGCGGTTGACTGTCCCCGCAACCAGATTCCTTCCTTAAAGTCAGTTACTTACGAGGTAAGCGCCTCCCCGGCCCCCTCCTGCCGTTGCTGACCGAGGCATGCGACTGATCCTTGGGTGCTCACGGGATTGGACGTCGCGATGGACGGCTACTTGGACGGCTCTTCAGACGGCTTTTCGGGCCGCATCGACGTGATCGAGGGGCGCGGTCGGCGCCTGCGGAGCGAGGTGGAGCGTGCCCGGATCGCCGCGGAGAGCCTGATGCCCGGGGCGAAGGTGGTGGATGTCGCGCGCCGTCATGGCGTGACGCGCTGGCAGGTCTACGACTGGCGCCGGAAGCTGGCCGCCGGGAAGCTGGCGATCCCGGCTTCGTCGATGAACGAAGCGTCGTTTGCCGCGCTGGTGGTGGAGGCGCCTCCCCCCACGATCACTGCCGTCGGACACAAGTCGGCGAGCACGATCGAGTTGGTGGTCGACGGGGTCAGCATCCGCATCGGCGCCGATGTGGACGAGGTCCGACTGTCGCAGGTGCTCCGGGCGGTGCGGACGGCGTCGCGATGATCGCCGCGCACGGGCAGCTTCGGGTCTACGTGGCGACCCGGCCGGTGGACTTCCGGAAGGGCATGGATGGCCTCGCCCTGGCGGTCCAGGAGATGATGGGCTGGATCCGTTCTGCGGCGCGGCCTTCGTGTTCCGCGCCAAGCGGGCCGACCGGATCAAGGTCCTGATCTGGGACCGGACGGGCATGGTGCTGGTGCACAAGCGCCTGGAGGGCGGCGCCTTCGTGTGGCCGCAGGCGCGGGACGGCGTGATGCGGATGTCGCCGGCGCAGTTCGCGGCCCTGTTCGAGGGGATCGACTGGCGGCTCGTCCGGCCGGAAGCGACCCGGCGCCCGCAACTCGCGGGCTGACCTGCGGCCGAATGACTCACGCGCGCGTTCGGCATGGTCATCGGCGCAAGCCTGTGTCCTGATCGGGCCCATGCCCGCCGCCGCCCTCGCCGAAGAGAACGCCCGCCTGCGGGCTCGGCTTGCCGAGACCGAGGCGGCGCTTGCGGATGCGCAAGAGGCGCAGCGGCGTCTGGAGAGCATCGTCAGCGAGCTGCGGCGGGTGACCTGCCCCCCGTAAGCTCCCTCGCCGTGATGTAGAGTCTGCCCGACCTGAAGGAGCAGACGAGATGAGGAAAAGCCGCTTCACCGATGCGCAGATCATCGGGATGATCAAGGAACAGGAAGCCG
>NZ_WKKA01000012.1 GCF_009674885.1 Paracoccus sp. S-4012 | reverse complement strand
TCGACACCAACCAGGGCGCAGGCTCGGCGCTGCGAGACGTCATGATCCCGCATCGCCCGGAGCGCCGCATCCCGCCGCGCCATTGGCGTCGTCAGCTCTTTCCCAGGAGGTCCTTCAGCACGACGTTGTCGAGCATGGCCTCCGCGAGCCGGACGAAGACGTCCTCCCAGTCCCCTGCTCTGCCCCCTGAGAACTGGACCGTTTGAAGCTGGAGTTTTCGGCTACGCTTTCCCGGCTGGGCGTGGAGCTGAGAACGATGAAGGCATCCGCCCCAAGCGCCCTGCACTTTCCCGACCGCCCCACCAGCCCGCCGTCATGACAAAGCCCGAAAACTCCAACCTCGGGTGGTCCAAAGTTGGTAGGCAGGGCATCGTTGGCCGGACTCTGAGCGCAGGTGGAGGAAAAACCGGTGGCAGGTCGAGAGTTCCGCTGCGCGCGATGCCACTGACGAGCGAGCGGATCATGGAGACGTCGTCCGAAGGATCGGGTCAGTTCGCCGGGGCCGGGGTGCCGAAGTCCGGGATGCCGAGGCGGTCGCCGCCCGCCGAAGGCGCTGCGGGCGCGGGCGCAGGTCCGCCGAAATTCGGCACACCGAGCCCGCCCACGCCCGGCGAAGGCGCTGCCGGGGCGGGTGCCGGGGCGCCGAGGTCCGGCGTGCCGAGGCCCCCGAGACCGCCCGGCGGCGAACCGCCCGGCGGGGCACCGGGGCCGCCGAGGCTCAGGCCCCCGAGGCCCCCCAGACCGCCGCCGAGGCCTCCGAGGCCGCCGCCGGGCACCTCGAAGACCACGTTGTCCATGTTCACCTCCGGCCCCTTGTAGTGCATCACCATGCCGGGGAAGAGGATCACCACCGCGATCATCACCAGCTGGATGCCCACATAGGGCACCGCGCCCCAGTAGATCTGCCCCGTCGTCACGGGCGCGATCCGCTTCTTCGTCACCGCGTCGACATAAGCCGCCTTCGGCGCGACCGAGCGCAGGAAGAACAGCGAGAAGCCGAAGGGCGGGTGCATGAAGCTCGTCTGCATGTTCACCGCGAGGATCACGCCGAACCAGATCAGGTCGATCCCCAGCGTCTCGGCCGCCGGGGCGAGCAGCGGGACGATGATGAAGGCGAGTTCGAAGAAGTCGAGGAAGAACGCCAGCAGGAACACCAGCACCGACACGGCGATCAGGAAGCCGTATTCGCCGCCCGGCAGCGAGGTCAGCAGATGCTCGACCCAGAGATGCCCGTTCACCCCGTAGAAGGTCAGCGAGAAGACCCGCGCGCCGATCAGGATGAACATCACGAAGGCCGAGAGCCGCGTCGTGGACAGCAGCGCCTGGCGCACCACGCCAAAGCTCAGCCGCCGCTTCATCGCCGCCAGGATCAGCGCGCCCACCGCGCCCATCGCGCCGCCCTCGGTCGGCGTCGCGATGCCGAGGAAGATGGTGCCGAGGACGAGGAAGATCAGCGCCAGCGGCGGGATCAGCACGATCACGAACTGCTGCGCCAGCCGCGACATGACGCCCCAGCCGAGGGCCTTGTCGAGCACCGCGAAGCCGTAGACGACGAGCACCCCCACGACCGCCGCGAGGATGTCGGCGTCGGCGCCGATCTGCGGATAGTACCAGCGCCAGACCGCCCAGGAGATGGCAAAGCCTGCGGCCAGTGCCACGATCAGCGAGGTCACGCCCGACCCGAGCGTCCGCGCCTCCTTCGGCAGCGCCGGCAGCCAGTGCGGCCGGATGATGGTGAGCACGAAGATGTAGCTCAGGTAGAAGCCGGTCAGGATCAGGCCCGGGATCAGCGCGCCCTTGTACATGTCGCCGACCGACCGACCGAGCTGGTCGGCCAGCACGATCAGCACCAGCGACGGCGGGATGATCTGCGCCAGCGTCCCCGAGGCCGCGATGGTCCCCGAAGCGATCCGCCGGTCATAGCCGTAGCGCAGCATGATCGGCAGCGAGATGAGCCCCATCGCGATGACCGAGGCCGCGACGACCCCCGTGGTCGCCGCCAACAGCGCGCCGACGAGGATCACCGCATAGGCGAGGCCGCCGCGGATCGGCCCGAAGAGCTGGCCCACGGTGTCGAGCAGGTCCTCGGCCATGCCCGATTTCTCGAGGATCACGCCCATGAAGGTGAAGAACGGGATTGCCAGCAGCGTCTCGTTCGACATCACCCCCCAGAGGCGGTCGGGCATGGTCCCGAGCAGGTTCCAGTTGAGGAAGATCGTCCCGCCCGAGAGCGGCGCCAGCTCGACCCCGATGAAGAAGAACAGCAACCCGTTCGCGGCCAGCGCGAAGGCGACCGGGTAGCCGAACAGCAGGAACACGACCAGCGACGCGAACATGATCGGCGCCAGGTTTTCCGCGATGAAGTGCAGGATCATGCGCGCGGCTCCCCGTCGCGGTCGTCGTCGTTGCGGGGGCCGTCGTCGTCCTCGGCGATCCGGGTCGAACCGCCGCCCGACGTCGGGTCGTTGTGATCGCGCGGATGGTCGATATCGAGGTCGGTGAGCGGGTGGTCGGGATCGGCGAAGACGGCTTCCTGCGGCGGCAGTTCGGCGCTGAGCTCCTCGGCCAGCTTCTCCGCCTCGAGGATGGCCGCCTCATGGGCCGATACGAAAGGCGTCGGGTCCTCGATGATCCCCCGCATGACGGCAATCTTCTTGATGATCTCGGATATTCCCTGGAACATCAGCAGGACGAAGCCGACCAGCAGCATCAGCTTCGCCGGCCACAGGATCAGCCCGCCCGCGTTCATGGACCGCTCGCCCGAATTGATCGAGCGCAGGGCCCAGGGCCAGAGCAGCCAGACCATCAGCAGCACGAATGGCATCAGGAAGAAGACGTGCCCGATCAGGTCGATCCAGTGCTGCGTCCGGCGCGAACGGGCGCCGTAGAGGATGTCGATGCGGATGTGCTCGTTCTCGAGCAGCGTATAGGCCGCCGCCCCGAGGAAGGCCGCGCCGTAGAGATACCACTGCAGCTCCAGCCAGGCGTTCGACGACATGTTGAACGCCTTGCGCATGATCGCGTTGATCGCGCTGACGAGGATCGCCACCAGGATCAGCCAGGACACGTTTCGGCCGATGAATGTGTTGATGCGGTCGATGCCGCGCGCCAGGGCCAGCAATCCGCCCATCTGTTCCCTCGTCGCTCGTGACCACATGCCCGGCACGCAGGGGACGGCCGATGCTGGGCGGTAGCGCGCGGGAGGGCCGCCGGTCAAGGACCAAGCCTGCCGCCCCTGGCGTCGGTGACGCGCGGGAAGGCCCGCGCGCCGCGTTCCCCCCGCCGCCGCGCTGCGCTATGGGGCGCGGATGGAGACCGCGCGTCCATGAACCCCCACGCACCCCGGCGCCGCCAGCCGCAGGGCGTGCGCGAGCGTTTCGCCGCGCTGCGCAACGTGCCGCCCTTCCTGAGGCTCGTCTGGCTGACCAGCCCCGGCCTGACGCTGGCCCTCGTTGCGCTGCGGCTCGCCCGCGCGCTGATGCCGGTCACGGCGCTGTGGATCGCCAAGCTCATCATCGACGAGGTGGTGCGCCTCACCGCCCTGCCCGGCGCGCCCGAGACCCTCGACGCGTGGCGGGCATCGGGCGAGCTGGCGCCGGTCTTGTGGCTCATCGCCGCCGAATTCGCCCTCGCCATCGCCTCGGACGTGGCCAACCGTCTCGTGCGGCTCTGCGACAGCCTGCTGCAGGAGCGGCTGGTGATCGACCTCTCGACCCGGATGATGGACCACGCGGCGACCCTCGACCTCGCCGACTTCGAGGATTCGGGTTTTCAGGACCGCCTCGACCGCGCCCGCCGTCAGACGATGGGGCGAATCCCGCTGCTGTCGCAGGTGATGACGCAGGCGCAGGACCTCGTGACCGTCCTCAGCTTCGGCGCCGGGCTGATGCTCTACAACCCGTGGCTCGTGGTGCTGCTGATCGTGGCGCTCGTCCCCGCCTTCCTCGGCGAGGCGCATTTCAACGCTGAACTTTACCGCATGAACTGGCGCCGCACCCCCGAGACGCGCGAGCGCGACTACCTGCGGATGATCGCCGCCTCCGCTGATACGGCGAAGGAGGTGAAGCTCTTCGGCCTTGCCCCGTTCCTGCGCGACCGCTACATCGCGCTCTCGCGCCGGTTCCTGGCCGAGAACCGCGAAATCCAGAAGCGGCAGACCGGCTGGCTCGGGCTGCTGACGGCGATCGGGACGGCGGGCTATTACATCGCCTATCTCTGGATCGTCGTGCGGACGCTCACGGGCGCTCTGACCATCGGCGACCTGACCTTCCTCTCCGGCTCGTTCCTCCGGCTGCGGGCGCTGATCGAGGGGCTGCTGACCGGCTTCTCGACCACGACCTCGCAGGCCATGTATCTGGACGACCTGTTCGATTTCCTTGCCGCCCGCCCCCGCCTGCCGCTGCCCGCGAACCCGGTGCCGGTGCCGCAGCCGATCCGCCGCGGCTTCCGCTTCGAGGGCGTCGGCTTCCGCTACCCCGGCTCCGACCGCTGGGCCGTCCGCCACCTCAGCTTCGAGATCCGCGCCGGCGAGACGCTAGCGCTCGTGGGCGAGAACGGGGCCGGCAAGACCACCATCGTGAAGCTGCTGACCCGCCTGTACGACCCCGACGAGGGGCGCATCACGCTCGACGGCACTGACCTGCGGGACTTCGACCCCGACGCGCTGCGAGCGCAGATCGGCGTCATCTTCCAGGACTTCGTGCGCTACTCGATGACCGCCGGCGACAACATCGCCGTGGGCCGGATCGAGGCGCGCGAGGACGCCGGCCGGGTCGCGCGGGCGGCGCGGGCCGGCATGGCCGAGGGAGTGATCGCCAAGCTGCCCGAGGGCTACGGCCAGATGATCGGCAAGCGCTTCTGGCACGGGGTCGAGCTCTCGGGCGGCGAGTGGCAGAAGATCGCCATCGCGCGGGCCTACATGCGCGATTCGCAGGTGCTGATCCTCGACGAGCCGACCGCGGCCCTCGACGCCCGCGCTGAGGTCGAGGTCTTCGACCGTTTCAACGAGCTGTCGGCCGGGCGCACCGCGGTCCTGATCTCGCACCGCTTCAGCTCGGTCCGCATGGCCGACCGGATCGTGGTGCTGGCCGACGGCCGGGTGGAGGACGAGGGCACGCACGAGGCCCTCGCCGCACGGCCGGGACGCTACCGCGAGCTGTTCGAGTTGCAGGCCGCGGGTTACCGCTGAGACGGCAGACCCGCGGCCCCTCCGGGCGGATCACTCGACCAGTTCGGCCAGCTGCTCGATCGTCGTGCCCCAGCCCGCCGCGAAGCCCATCTCCTCGTGGCGGACAGGGTGGGCCTCGGTGCGGTCCGGGCTAAGGGCGAACTGGCCGCCGCGCAGCCGCTCAACCACCGCGCGGCGCGGGGGATCGGCGCGAGCCTAGAAGGTCCGGTCAAGATCAGCCATGAGGCTATGCGACGGCATCGCTGCGCGGACGTCACGACGGTCATCCTTGTGGCGAACCATTCGCCTGCTTGCGAGCGGCGGCGGGCAGTGGCATGGGCTGGCCATGACCGAGAACGCCCCCTCCCCCGACCAGAAGCTCGCCCTCGTCACCGGCGCGTCGCGCGGCCTCGGCGCGGCGCTCGCCGAGGCGCTCGGCGCCCGCGGCTGGCATGTGATCGCCGTGGCGCGGACCGCCGGCGGGCTGGAGGAACTCGACGACCGCATCCGCGCCGCCGGCGGCAGCGCCACGCTCGCGCCGCTGGACGTGACCGATCCGGGCGCGATGACCCACCTCGGCCGCAGCCTGCGCGAACGCTGGGGCGGGCTCGACCTCTGGGCGCATACGGCGATCCATGCGGCCGCGCTGACCCCGGCCGGGCATGTGGACCAGAAGGACTGGACCCGCAGCCTGGCCACCAACGTCACCGCCGTCGCGCAACTGATCGCGGTGGTCGAGCCGCTCCTGCGCGCGCGCCGGGGCACCGCGCTGTTCCCCGACGATCCCCGCGGCGGCCAGCCCTTCTTCGGCACCTATGGCGCCAGCAAGGCGGCGCAGATCGCGCTTGTCCGCAGCTGGCAGGCGGAGGGCGCAAAGCTGGGGCCGCGGGTGGCGATCGAGACGCCGCCGGCGATGCCCACGGCGCTGAGGGCGCGGTTCTTTCCGGGCGAGGATCGCATGGCGCTGATCCACCCGCGCGAGGTCGCGCGGGGGATGCTGGCGGCGGTGCTCGGCGGCTGACGCCGCAGCGGGGGCTGTCTGCCCCCGCACCCCCGAGGATATTTCCACAAGGCGAAGCCGGGATGCAAAAAGGCCCCGGCGATCTCCGGGGCCTTGAAGCGTTCTGCGGCGGCCTTCAGTCGGGGACCGTCGCTTGGTCCGGGTCCAGCCCGATATGCGTGCCGAGCGCCTGCATGTCGGCCAGCAGCTTCGCCGCGGCCGTGATCGCGTCGTGGCCGACATCCTCGCGCTCGTCCACCGCGCGCTTGCGGCGGTGGGCGTCGGCCAGCATCTCGTTGTAGACCTCCTGCGTGATCTCGGCCCGCGGATGGCCGCGCTCGGCCAGCAGGCTGACCGAGTCGCCGGCGATCTCGGCGAAGCCGCCGGTCACCGCGAACTCGGTCGCCGTGCCCGAGGCGTCCACCACCGTGACCAGGCCAGGCCGCAGCGTGACGATCGAGGGCGCATGGCCCGGCATCGCGGTCAGGTCGCCTTCGGTGCCCGGCAGGCGCACCTCACGCACCGGGACGGAGACAAGGCTCCGTTCCGGCGAGACGAGGTCGAACTGCATCGTGTCGGCCATGCCTCTCTCCTCAGGCGCTGGCCGCGAGGCGCTGGGCTTTCGCCTTCACGTCCTCGATGCCGCCGACCATGTAGAAGGCGGCTTCCGGAAGGTGGTCATACTCGCCCGCCACGACCGCCTTGAAGGACGAGATCGTGTCGGCGAGCGGCACCTGCACCCCGTCCGAGCCGGTGAAGACCTTGGCGACGTCGAAGGGCTGCGACAGGAACCGCTGGATCTTCCGGGCGCGAGCGACGGTCAGCTTGTCCTCCTCGGAAAGCTCGTCCATCCCGAGGATGGCGATGATGTCCTGCAGCGACTTGTAGCGCTGCAGCACGCCCTGCACGTCGCGCGCGACCTGATAATGCTCCTCGCCGACCACGGCCGGGTCGAGAATCCGGCTGTTGGAGTCGAGCGGGTCCACGGCCGGGTAGATGCCGAGCTCCGAGATCGCGCGCGACAGAACGGTCGTGGCGTCGAGGTGGGCGAAGGTCGTCGCGGGCGCGGGGTCGGTGAGGTCGTCGGCCGGGACGTAGACGGCCTGGATCGAGGTGATCGAGCCGGCCTTGGTCGAGGTGATCCGCTCCTGCATGGCGCCCATGTCGGTCGCCAGCGTCGGCTGGTAGCCCACGGCGGAGGGGATGCGGCCCAGAAGCGCCGACACCTCGGAGCCCGCCTGGGTGAAGCGGAAGATGTTGTCGACGAAGAACAGCACGTCGGTGCCGGTGGCGTCGCGGAACTGCTCGGCCAGCGTCAGGCCGGTCAGCGCCACGCGCATCCGCGCGCCCGGCGGCTCGTTCATCTGGCCGTAGACGAGGGCCACCTGCGACTTCTCGAGGTCGGTCTCGTTGATGACGCCCGAGTCCACCATCTCGTGATAGAGGTCGTTGCCCTCGCGGGTCCGCTCGCCCACGCCGGCGAACACGGAATAGCCCGAATGCACCTTGGCGATGTTGTTGATCAGTTCCATGATGAGCACGGTCTTGCCGACCCCGGCGCCGCCGAAGAGGCCGATCTTGCCGCCCTTGGAATAGGGCGCCAGCAGGTCCACGACCTTGATGCCGGTCACGAGGATTTCCGAGCTGGTCGCCTGCGCGGCGAAGTCGGGTGCCGGCTGGTGGATGGACCGCTTCTCCTCGGCCACGACCGGGCCGCGCTCGTCCACGGGCTCGCCCACGACGTTGAGGATCCGCCCGAGCGTCGCCTCACCCACCGGCACCATGATCGGCCCGCCCGTGTCCGTCACGACCGCGCCGCGGACGAGGCCCTCGGTCGCGTCCATCGCAATGGTGCGGACGGTGTTCTCACCCAGGTGCTGGGCCACTTCCAGCACCAGCCGGCGGCCGTGGTTCTCGGTCTCGAGGGCGTTGAGGATCGCCGGCAGGTGGTCGTCGAACTGAACGTCCACGACGGCGCCGATGACCTGGGTGATCTTGCCCCTGGCGCCGGCGCGCGACGGCTCGTCGGCAAGGATGTTGCGTGCGGGCTCGGCCATTGTTCTTGTCCCTTCGTGCGTGCGGTCAGAGCGCCTCGGCGCCCGCGATGATTTCGATGAGTTCGGTCGTGATCGCGGCCTGGCGCGAGCGGTTGTACTGCGTGGTCAGGCGGTCGATCATGTCACCGGCGTTGCGGGTGGCGTTGTCCATCGCCGTCATCCGCGCGCCCTGCTCGGAGGCGGCGTTCTCCAGCAGCGCGGCGAAGATCTGCGTGGCGATCGAGCGCGGCAGAAGCTCCGCAAGGATCGCTTCCTCGCCCGGCTCGTAGTCGTAGAGGTTCGATGCGCCGCCGGTCTCGGTCTCGATCTCGGTCTCGGCCTCGTCCAGCACCGCGGGGATGATCTGCCGGGCGGTCGGGATCTGGGCGATCACGCTCTGGAAGCGGTTGTAGAACAGCGTCGCCACGTCGAAGTCGCCGGCCTCGAAGCGGTCGAGGATGTCGTCGGCGATGTCGCGGGCGATGGCGTAGTCGATCGCCTTCACCTCGCCCATGTCCACATGCTTCACGAAGCGGTCGGAGTAGTCGCGCTTCATCTGCTCGCGGCCCTTGCGGCCCACGGTGATGATCGCGACGTCCTTGCCTTCGGCGCGGAGCTTGTCGGCCTGGTAGCGGGCGATCTTGACGATCGAGCTGTTGAAGCCGCCGGCGAGGCCGCGCTCGGAGGTCAGCACCACCAGCAGGTGGCGCTGCTCCGACCCGGTCCCGGCCAGCAGCCGCGGGGCGCTGTCCGACCCGGCGGCCGCGCCGGTCAGCCCGGCGATCACCGCGTTCATGCGGGTGGCATAGGGGCGCGCGGCCTCCGCCGCCTCCTGCGCGCGGCGCAGCTTGGCGGCGGCGACCATCTGCATCGCCTTGGTGATCTTCCGCGTGTTCTTGACGCTTCCGATCCGGTTCTTCAGGTCCTTGAGGCTGGGCATGGCTCCGTCCTCAGCCCGCGAAGCTCTTGGCGTAGGCGTCGACGACCTGCTTGAGCCGCGTCTCGGCCTCGCCCTTGATCTTGGGGTCCGACCGGGTCAGCCAGTCCAGCGTCTCGCCATGCTGGTTGCGCAGGAACGAGAGCAGCCCGGTTTCCCAGCGGCCGACCTGGGCGACCGGGATGTTGTCGAGGTAGCCGTTGGTGCCCGCATAGATCACCGCCACGATCTCGGCGTTGGTCAGCGGCGAATACTGCGGCTGCTTCATCAGCTCGGTCAGGCGCGCGCCGCGGTTCAGCAGCCGCTGCGTCGCGGCATCGAGGTCCGAGCCGAACTGCGCGAAGGCCGCCATCTCGCGGTACTGCGCCAGCTCCAGCTTCACGGGGCCGGCGACCGACTTCATCGCATTGGTCTGCGCGGCCGAGCCCACCCGGCTGACCGAGAGGCCGGTGTTCACTGCCGGTCGGACGCCCTGGAAGAACAGATCGGTCTCGAGGAAGATCTGGCCGTCGGTGATCGAGATCACGTTGGTCGGGATGTAGGCCGACACGTCGCCCGCCTGCGTCTCGATGACCGGCAGCGCCGTCAGCGAGCCCGCGCCATGTTCCTCGTTCAGCTTCGCCGAACGCTCCAGCAGGCGGGAATGCAGGTAGAACACGTCGCCCGGATAGGCCTCGCGCCCCGGCGGGCGGCGCAGCAGCAGCGACATCTGGCGGTAGGCCACGGCCTGCTTCGACAGGTCGTCATAGATGATCAGCGCATCCATGCCGTTGTCGCGGAAATATTCCGCCATCGCGGTGGCCGAATAGGGCGCCAGATACTGCATCGGCGCGGGCTCGGAGGCGGTCGCGGCGATGACCGTGGTGTAGGCCATGGCGCCGGTTTCCTCGAGACGCTTGACCAGCTGCGCGACGGTGGACCGCTTCTGGCCGATGGCCACGTAGAAGCAGTGCAGCGTCTTCATGCCATCGGCCTCGCGGCCGTTGTAGTTCATCTGGTTGAGGATCGTGTCGAGCGCGATCGCGGTCTTGCCGGTCTGGCGGTCGCCGATGATGAGTTCCCGCTGGCCGCGGCCGATCGGGATCATGGCGTCGACGGACTTGAGGCCGGTCGCCATCGGCTCGTGCACCGACTTGCGCGGCATGATGCCCGGCGCCTTCACGTCCGCCACCCGGCGCTCGGTCGCCTCGATCGGGCCCTTGCCGTCGATCGGGTTGCCGAGCGCGTCCACCACGCGGCCGAGCAGCGCCCGGCCGACCGGCACGTCCACGATCGAGCGCGTGCGCTTGACGGTGTCGCCTTCCTTGATCGAGCGGTCGTCGCCGAAGATCACGGCGCCGACGTTGTCGGTCTCGAGGTTCAGCACCATGCCGCGGATGCCGCCCGGAAACTCGACCATCTCGCCGGCCTGGACGTTGTCGAGGCCGTAGATGCGCGCGATCCCGTCGCCGACCGACAGCACCTGTCCGACCTCGGCGACTTCGGCATCCTGGCCGAAGTTGCGGATCTGGTCGCGGAGGATTGCCGAAATCTCGGCGGCCTGGAGTGCCATTATCCGACCTCTTTCATCGTATTCTTGAGGGAAGTGAGCTTGCTGCGGACCGAGGTGTCGATCATCTGCGAGCCCAGTTGCACGATCATGCCGCCGATGAGCCCTTCATCGACGGTGGTATCCAGCTTGACGGTCTTGCCCGATTTCTCGCTGAGGCTGCGGGTCAGCCGCTCGGCCTGCGCGGCGCTCAGCGCCTGGGCCGAGACGACCTGCGCCGTCACCTCGCCCCGCGCCTCGGCCATCAGCCCGCGCAGCGCCGTCAGCAGCTGCGGCAGCGCGAAAAGGCGGCGGTTCTCGCCCATCAGCGCCACCGTGTTCTTCAGCAGCGGGCCGAGCTTCATGGCGTCGGCCACGGCGCTCACGGCACCCGACTGCTCCTCGCGCGAGAGGACCGGCGAGGTCAGGACGCCGCGCAGATCCTCGCTGCCCTCGATGGCCTCGGCCAGCACGTCGACCTCGCGCGAAAGATCGTCCAGGGCGCCCTCGGCCCTGGCGATGTCGAACACGGCCTGTGCATAGCGGGCCGCGACGGTGCGGGTAATCGAAGCGGATTGGGCCACGGTCGTCCTTCCGGTTTAGCGCATGGTCCCGCGGCAACCGGGCCGCGCCCCGTGAGGTCGGGGGGCCTGGCAAACGCAGGACTGAGGCGGCCGCCAAGGGCCTCCCATGCCGAAATCTGGCGCGTCTCTAGCAGCACATGCGGCACCCCGCAACCGCCCCGCGGCCTCAATCGGGCCGGTATGATCGCGGGGCGCGCGTGGCGTCGGTCACGCAGCCGCCCGGCCGCGCGTGAATCGCTCTCTGGCCCGCGCCGTCAGTGGGTTCGCCCCACCGGCGGCGCGCGTTTCGGCGCCGGCCGCGGCCGGGCGATTCCCCCGAGGACCTCCAGCGGGCTCGGCACATACACCTTCGCGCCGGGAGGCGTCGGCGCATGGACCTGCTTGGAGAACTCGGCCAGCACCAGCCCGGCCACGAGGACCGAGGCGATCCTCGCCCCCGTCCGCTCCCAGATCTGGGCCGAGCGCAGCCAGAAGCGCCGGTCCGAGGGCGGGATGTAGAGCGCCGCGCCCATGCGCTCGACCACGAAGCCGGCGGCGCGGGCCTGAGCCTCGAGCTGGCCTGCGGTGTAGCTGCGCCCGGTGCCGAAGGGCGTCGAGACCGAGCGCGCCCAGAGCCCGGTGCGGTTCGGCACCATCGCCACCATCCGCCCGCCGGGCCCGAGGACGCGCCAGGCCTCGGCCAGCAGCGCCGCCGGGCTGTCGGCCGCCTCCAGCCCGTGCAGCAGCACCAGCCGGTCGACCGCGCCCGTGTCCAGCGGCCAGGCATCGGCATCGCAGAGCGCGGTGTGGTTCGCCTGCCCCGCCGGCCAGCGCATCGCCCCCTGCGCCCCCGGCATCAGCGCCACGACGCGCCGCGCGGTGCCGAGATAGGGCCGCAGCACCGGCACCGCGAAGCCGTAGCCCGCGACCGTCATTCCCGCGGTGGAACCCGCCGGCCAGGCGGACAGCAGCCGGTCGCGCAGTGTCCGCTGCACCACGCGGCCGAGCGCGCGGCTGTAGTAGAAGCTTCGCAGGTCGATCACGTCCTGATGCATGGCTGCGGCCAGAGGGCCGCGTTGCCGTCGGTGCGTCAAGAGGCGTGGCCGTTTGCCTCCTGCGCCGCGAGGAAATAGGCTCCCCCCTGTCCCGCCACGGAGAGCCGCGCCATGCCCGAACTCATGACCATCCGCTGCCTCAGGGACAACTACGCCTGGGCGGTCCATCACGAGGGTCGCACCGTCGTCTTCGACGCCCCCGAGGCGCGGCCGATCCTGCAGGCGCTGAAGGAGCGCGGCTGGACCCTCGACGAGATCGCGCTGACGCATCACCACGACGACCACATCCAGGGCGTGGCGGAACTGGTGGCCGAGACCGGCGCCCGCGTCTGCGGCGCGGCGCGGGACGCGCATCGGCTGCCGAAGCTCGACCGCGCCGTCGCGCCCGGCGACCGGATCATTCTGGCCGGGATGGAGGCCCATGTCATCGACGCCGCCGGCCACACCACCGGCCACATCGCGTTTCACCTGCCCGAAGCCGGCATGGCCGCCACCGGCGACAGCCTGATGGCGATGGGCTGCGGCCGGCTCTTCGAGGCCGGTGCCGCGACCATGTGGGCCAGCCTGCAGCGCCTCGACGCGCTGCCTCCCGAGACGCTGATCTGCTCGGGCCACGATTACTGCGCCGGCAACGCCGCCTTCGCGCTCTCGGTCGAGCCGGGGAACGCTGCCATCCGCGCCCGCGCCGAGGCGGTGGCCGCGGGCGACGAGCCCTGCGCGCCCGGGACCCTCGCCCGCGAGCGCGAGACCAACCCCTTCCTGCGCGCCGACCGACTCGGCCCCGCGATCGGCATGGAAGGCGCGCCTCCGGCCGAGGTCTTCGCCCGCCTCCGGGCCATGAAGGACGCGTTCTGAGCCGTGCCCTTGAAGAGCCGCGCCCAGAGCATCACATCTGCATCAATCCCGCCGGTTTTCGGGGCGCAACTCAAGAAACCTCTTGCCAGACTGCGCGCCTCCACCAAATCTTAAACCTAGCATGACAGTCTGGCCAGGTGGACCGCAGGTCCAGACCCGCCGGCGACTGACAGGAGCTTGAGGCCCGTGCCGTCCTTCTCGAATACCCTGGAACAGGCCATCCACGCCGCCCTCGCGATCGCCAACCAGCATCGCCACGAACTCGCGACGCTCGAGCATCTCCTGCTCGCGCTGACCGAGGAGCCGGAGGCGGTGAAGGTCATGCGCGCCTGCAACGTGGACCTGGCCGAGCTGCGCCAGATGCTCACCGAATTCATCCAGGACGACCTCTCGACCCTCGTGACCGACGTCGAGGGCTCGGAGGCCGTTCCCACCGCCGCATTCCAGCGCGTGATCCAGCGCGCCGCGATCCATGTCCAAAGCTCCGGCCGCACCGAGGTGACGGGCGCGAACGTCCTCGTGGCGGTCTTCGCCGAGCGCGAGAGCAATGCCGCCTTCTTCCTGCAGGAGCTGGAGATGACGCGCTACGACGCCGTCAACTTCATCGCCCATGGCATCGCCAAGAACCCCGACTTCAACGAGCGCCGCTCGGTCCAGGGCAACGACCGCCCGGAGGAGACCCCGCGCGAGGCTCAGGCGCAGGCCGCGTCCACCAAGGACGACAGCGCGCTCGGCAAGTATTGCGTGGATCTGAACCGCAAGGCCCAGAAGGGCGACGTGGACCCGCTGATCGGCCGCGAATCCGAGGTCGAGCGCTGCATCCAGGTCCTCTGCCGCCGGCGCAAGAACAACCCGCTGCTGGTCGGCGATCCCGGCGTCGGCAAGACCGCCATCGCCGAGGGGCTGGCGCTGAAGATCACCCGCGGCGAGACGCCCGAGGTGCTCAAGGGCGCCACGATCTTCTCGCTCGACATGGGCGCGCTGCTGGCCGGAACCCGCTATCGCGGCGACTTCGAGGAGCGGCTGAAGGCGGTCGTGAAGGAACTCGAGGAGCATCCCGACGCGATCCTCTTCATCGACGAGATCCATACCGTCATCGGCGCCGGCGCGACGAGCGGCGGGGCGATGGACGCCTCGAACCTGCTGAAGCCCGCGCTCGCGGGCGGCAAGCTGCGCTGCATGGGCTCGACGACCTACAAGGAGTTCCGCCAGCATTTCGAGAAGGACCGCGCCCTCAGCCGCCGGTTCCAGAAGATCGACGTGAACGAGCCGACGGTGGCCGACACGGTCAAGATCCTGATGGGCCTCAAGCCCACCTTCGAGAAGCACCACGACCTGCGCTACACCACGGATGCGATCAAGACGGCGGTGGAACTGTCGGCGCGCTACATCCACGACCGCAAGCTGCCCGACAAGGCGATCGACGTGATCGACGAGGCCGGCGCGGCCCAGCATCTCGTGTCCGAGAGCAAGCGGCGCAAGACCATCGGCGCGAAGGATATCGAGGCGGTGGTGGCGAAGATCGCCCGCATCCCTCCGAAAAGCGTGTCGAAGGACGACGCCGAGGTGCTGCGCGACCTCGAGGCGACGCTGAAGCGCGTCGTCTTCGGCCAGGACGCGGCGATCGAGGCGCTCGCCGCCTCGATCAAGCTGGCGCGGGCCGGTCTGCGCGAACCCGAGAAGCCGATTGGCAACTACCTCTTCGCGGGCCCGACCGGGGTCGGCAAGACGGAGGTGGCCAAGCAACTCGCCTCGACGCTCGGCGTGGAGCTGCTGCGGTTCGACATGTCCGAATACATGGAGAAGCACGCGGTCAGCCGCCTGATCGGCGCGCCGCCCGGATATGTCGGCTTCGACCAGGGCGGGCTGCTGACGGACGGCGTGGACCAGCACCCCCATTCGGTGCTGCTGCTCGACGAGATCGAGAAGGCGCATCCGGATGTCTACAACATCCTGCTGCAGGTGATGGACCACGGGAAGCTGACCGACCATAACGGCCGGCAGGTGGATTTCCGCAACGTGATCCTCATCATGACCACCAATGCGGGCGCCGCCGACCAGGCCAAGGCGGCGATCGGCTTCGGCCGCGAGCGGCGCGAGGGCGAGGACACGGCGGCGATCGAGCGCACCTTCACGCCCGAGTTCCGCAACCGCCTCGACGCGGTGATCTCGTTCGCGCCGCTCTCGCGCGAGGTGATTGTGCAGGTGGTCGAGAAGTTCGTCCTGCAGCTCGAGGCGCAGCTGATCGACCGCGGCGTGCATATCGAGCTGACCCGCGAGGCCGCCGAATGGCTGGCCGAGAAGGGCTACGACGACCGCATGGGCGCGCGGCCGCTCGGCCGCGTGATCCAGGAGACGATCAAGAAGCCGCTGGCGGAGGAGCTGCTCTTCGGGCGGCTTACCAAGGGCGGCGTGGTCCGGGTGCGGATCGAGGACGACAAGCCCGTCTTCGACATCACCGGCCCGGGGACGCCGAGGCTGACGAAGGACGAGACGCCGCTGCTGACGGCGGATTGATCGGGGAGCCTTGCGAGAACGAAATGGGGCGGCGCTGATGGCGCCGCCCCATTTCATGTGGGGTGCGTCCTCGGGACGCACCATCGTTTCCGTGGATTGCGCGCGCGGTGCGTGCGGAGCACGCACCCTACGAGTCGTCCGCCCGCCTCAGAACGGCACGTCGTCCGCCACCCCTGCCCCGGCTGCCTGCACATAGGCGGCCTTCACCGTCTTGAACCCGGCGTCGAACTGCACCGTAAGGGTGTCCTCGGCGATGCCCATGATCTCGCCCTCGCCGAACTTCTGGTGGCTCACGCGGTCGCCGACCGCGAAGCGAGCCGCGGGCTCCGCGTCGATCACCACCGGCTGCCGGTAGACCGGCTGCGCGTGGCTGCCCGCGCGCTCCTGCATGCGCTTCCAGCCGGGCGAGTTGTAGACGTCCGCGCGTGCCGCGCGCTCGTGCATGGTCGAGACGGTCGGGCCCAGCCCCGCGCCGGCCGCGGCGCCGTAGCCGCCGCCGTAGAGGCCGGGGGGCGTCAGGACCTCGACATGCTCCTCGGGCAGTTCGTCGATGAAGCGGGAGGGCAGCGAGGACTGCCATTGCCCATACATGCGCCGGTTGCCGGCGAAGCTGATCGTCGCCAGTTCCTCGGCGCGGGTCAGGCCGACATAGGCCAGCCGCCGCTCCTCCTCGAGGCCCTTGAGCCCGGTCTCGTCCATGCTGCGCTGCGACGGAAACAGCCCGTCCTCCCAGCCCGGCAGGAACACGACCGGAAACTCCAGCCCCTTGGCCGCATGCAACGTCATGATCGAGACCTCGTCGGCCTGCTCGCCCTCGGAGGCCTCCATCACGAGCGCGACATGCTCGAGAAACCCCTGCAGGTTCTCGAATTCCTCGAGCGCCTTCACCAGCTCCTTGAGGTTCTCGAGCCGGCCCGGCGCGTCGGGCGAGCGGTCGTTCTGCCACATGGCCGTGTAGCCGGATTCGTCGAGGATGCGCTCGGCCAGCTCGACATGGTTCACGCGCGAATCGAGCGCATCGGCATGCCAGCGGCCCATGCCCTGCACGAACTCGCGCAGGCCCGCCGCGGCCTTGCCCTTCAGCGCCTCCGACTGGACGGCGGCCGCAGCACCCTCCAGCAGCGTCAGGCTGCGGGCGCGGGCCTCGATCTGGATCGTCTGCACCGCCTTCTCGCCCAGGCCCCGCTTCGGCACGTTCACGATCCGCTCGAACGCCAGGTCATCCGCCAGGCTCACCGCCAGCCGGAAGTAGGCCATTGCGTCGCGGATTTCCTGCCGCTCGTAGAAGCGAGGGCCGCCGATCACGCGATAGGGCAGGCCGATCGACATGAAGCGGTCCTCGAAGGCGCGCATCTGGTGGGTGGCACGCACGAGGATGGCGATGTCGTTCAGGGCCCGGCGGCCGACGCTCGCGCGGTGGCCGCCGTGAAAGGCCTCGATCTCCTCGCCGATCCAGCGCGCCTCGGCCTCGCTGTCCCAGTGGCCGATCAGCCGCACCTTCTCGCCGCCCGCGGCCTCGGTCCAGAGGGTTTTTCCCAGACGCCCCTTGTTGGCCTCGATCAGCCCCGAGGCCGCGGCGAGGATCTCGGGCGTCGAGCGGTAGTTCTGCTCCAGCCGGATCACCTGCGCGCCCGGAAAATCCTGCTCGAAGCGCAGGATGTTGCCGACTTCGGCGCCGCGCCAGCCGTAGATCGACTGATCGTCGTCGCCCACGCAGCAGATGTTGCGGTGCCCCTGTGCCAGCAGCCGCAGCCAGAGATACTGGGCGACGTTGGTGTCCTGGTATTCGTCCACGAGGATGTAGCGGAACCGCTCCTGCCAGCGGCGCAGGATGTCCGGATGCGCCTGGAAGATCGTCACGCAGTGCAGCAGCAGGTCGCCGAAATCGACCGCGTTGAGCGCGATCAGCCGCTCCTGATAGGCCGCGTAGAGGGCGGCCCCGCGGCCGTCATAGGCGTGGGCCTCCTGCGCCGGAACGCGCGAGGGCGTCAGGGCGCGGTTCTTCCAGCCGTCGATCAGCCCGGCCAGCATCCGCGCGGGCCAGCGCTTCTCGTCGATGTTCCCGGCCGCGATCAGCTGCTTCAGCAGCCGGATCTGGTCGTCGGTGTCCAGGATGGTGAAGCTGGGCTTCAGGTGCAGCCCGCCCGCGCCGATGAGTTCCGCGTGGCGGCGCAGGATCTTGACGCTGACTGAGTGGAAGGTGCCGAGCCAGGGCATCCCCTCGACCGTCTCTCCCAGCAGTCGGGCGATGCGCGACTTCATCTCGCGCGCGGCCTTGTTGGTGAAGGTGACGGCGAGGATTTCCCCCGGCCGCGCGCGGCCGAGCGAGATCAGATGCGCGATCCGCGTCGTCAGCGCGCGGGTCTTGCCGGTCCCGGCGCCCGCCAGCATCAGCACCGGCCCGTCGAGCGCCTCGACCGCCTGCAGCTGCGCCTCGTTCAGCCCGTCGAGATAGGCGGGCGGCGCGGAGGCCGGCCCCATCCCCATCGCCCGCTGCGAGAGCGGCACGCGCGGGGAGGCCGCCGCCGCGACAGCGGCCTCGAAGGCATCGCTTTCGTCAAATCCGCTCATGGTCCCAACATAGGCCGGGACGCGGCGCAGGGAAAGGGCGTGTTCACCCCTTGTTCGCCACAGCCCCTCTGTCTTGGGCGCCGGGGCGTGTCTTCCACAGCGACCAGCCGATCCCCGCCCCGAGGATAAGGAAGGTCACGGAGAGCGAGAACAGCGCCGGCACCTTCTCGATCCCCAGCATCTCGGCCGCGATCACCTTGCCGCCAATGAACACCAGCAGCACGGCCAGCGCCTGCTTGAGATAAGCGAAGCGGTGCAGGATCGCGGCGAGCGCGAAGTAGAGCGCGCGCAAGCCGAGGATCGCGAAGATGTTGGAGGTGTAGACGATGTAGGGGTCGGTGGTGATGGCGAAGATCGCCGGCACGCTGTCCACCGCGAAGATCACGTCGGCGATCTCGACCATCGCCAGCGCCAGGAACAGCGGCGTGGCGAAGAGCAGGCTCCCCTCGCGGGTCTGGCGTCGGACGAAGAAACGGTCGCCGTGCAGGCGGTTCGTCACGCGCAGGTTGCGCCGCAGCCATTGGAACGCCCGGTTCTGGGACAGGTCCTCCTCGTGATCGCCGTCCATCAGCATGCGGATGCCGGTGAAGATCAGGAACGCCGCGAAGATCAGCAGCACCCATTCGTAGCGCGCGACCAGCGTGGCGCCGACGGCGATCATCAGCCCGCGCAGCACGATCACGCCCAGGATGCCCCAGAACAGCACCCGGTGCTGAAGGTGGCGCGGGATGGCGAGGGCGCCGAAGATCATGGCGATGACGAAGATGTTGTCCATCGCCAGCGACTTCTCGATCACGAAGCCGGTGGTGTATTCGAGGGCGCGCTCGGCCCCCATCTGCCACCAGACGAAGCCGCCGAAGGCGAGGCCCACGGCGACATACATGCCCGACAGCATGAGGCTGCGGCGCACCCCGATTTCCTTGTTGCCGCGGTTCAGCACGCCGAGGTCTAGCACCAGCAGGACCACGACCATCGTGAGGAACAGGAGCCACAGCCACAGCGGCTGGCCCAGGAACAATGTCAGCAGGATTTCCACGTTTCACCTCTCTCGCGTTGACGCGGCGCGCGAACGGGTGACGTGGAGAAACGGTCAGGCCCGAACGATGCCGCAGCATCGTGGTCCGACATCACGATGCGTCGATCGCCAGAGGGGCCCGGTCCACATGGGCAAGGTAGGGCGAGGCGGCGGCGCGTCAACCCGCCGGGTGATTTTCAGGCGCGCAGGCTCGCGAAGGTCATCGGATCGAGGCTCACCTGGGCGAAGGTCGGGCCTTCGGAGAGCAGGCTCACCGCGTCGTGGCTGTGCAGCGATTCCTGATGGCTGGCGATCACCCGGAAGTCGCCGACGCGGGGCTCGGCCAGCAGCTCGGCCGCGAAGGCCCGCACGGCGTCCTCGACGAAGATCGGATTGGCGGCGTTCAGCTCGGCAAAGGCCTGCTCGTCCTCGCGCTTGACCATAACCTGCGTCTCGGTGGCGACGGCGCGGCGGCAGAGCTCGATCATGTCCTCGAACCACAGCCGGTCGGGCCCTTGCATCACCACCGAGAGCCGCGCCACCGACCGCTGCGAATGCGGCGTCGCAAGCTGCCCCCGGCCGCCCCGCGCATGCTCGCTCAGTTCCAGCGAGCAGGGGCAGGTCGAGGAATAGACGTAGTCGAGATGCATAATCCGCATCCGCCGCTCGCCCTGTTCGACCAGCTCCATGGCCACGTCGTAATACTGCCAGCCCTCCAACCCCGAACGCAGCGAGCCGACCTTCATCGGGTAGCTCAGCCGCATCATGATTCGCGCGCCGAGCGATTCGTGGTCGCCGCGGTAGTCGTCCAGCGCCGCCTGCAGCACCGCGAGCGAGCATTCCTTCTCGGCATGGGCGTAGAAGGACCGCATGATGCGGCTCATGTTGATGCCCTTGCGGTCGGCCTCGAGGCTGACCGTGCCGGTGACGGAGGTCTCCAGCGTCAGCTCGCCCCCTTCGCGCGTCTGGTAGCGGATCGGCAGGCGGAAGTTCGAGATGCCGACATGCTGGATCGGGGCGTTGGCGCCGACGATCAGGCTCGCCGGGCCGTTCTGGATGTCGGGCAGCGTTGCGCGATAGGCCTCGTCGACGCGGAAATCGGCCGGGTATTCGCGGCTGAGTTCGGGATAGGCGGGGGCGACCTTGCGGGCGTCGTTCATGCGGGGCCTCCGGCGTGACGTTGCGGCAGATATGGGGCCTGCTGCCGCCGGAAGCGAGTCCTTCAGCCGAGCGCCTGCTCCAGATCGGCGATCAGGTCCCCGGTGTCCTCCAGCCCGACCGAGAGGCGGATCAGCCCCGGCCCGATCCCGAGCCGCGCGCGCGCCTCCTCGGGCAGCCGCTGATGCGTCGTCGTCGCCGGATGCGTGACGATCGAGCGGGCGTCGCCGAGATTGTTCGAGATCGACCATACCCGCAGCCGGTCGAGCGCCCGGAACGCGGCCTCCTTGCTCCCGAGGTCGAGCGCGATCATCGTCCCGCCGCTCCCCATCACGCGCATCGCGGTCTCGTGTTGGGGATGGTCCGGCAGGCCCGGATAGATCACCCGCACGCTGTCGCGCCCGTGCAGGGCCTCGGCGATGGCCCGCGCGCTCTCGGCCTGCGCCCGCACCCGGAGGTCCATCGTCACGAGGCCGTTCAGCATGATCCAGGCGTTGAACGGGCTGATCGCGCCGCCGGTGTGCTTGATGTAGGGCTCGGCCACCTTGCGGACGAACTGCCGCGTGCCGCAGATCACGCCGCCCAAGGCGCGGCCCGAGCCGTCGATATGCTTGGTGGCCGAATAGACCACGACATCGGCCCCCTGCTCCACCGCGCGCGAGAAGACCGGCGTCGCGAAGACGTTGTCCACCACGACCGTCGCCCCCGCCGCATGGCCAAGCTCGGCCACCGCAGGCAGATCCACGATCTCCAGCGTCGGGTTGGCCAGCGTCTCGAAGAACACGACCTTGGCCGCGGTGGCGAGCGCCGCACGCCACTGGTCCAGGTCGGCGCCGTCCACATAGTCCACCGTGACCCCGAATGCGTCGAGCAGTTCAAGGATGTAGAGGCAGGACCCGAACAGCGCCCGCGCCGCCACCACCCGGTCCCCGGGCCGCAGCATCGAGAACAACGCGCCGTTGACCGCGGCCATCCCGGAAGCGGTGGCGAAGGCGTCCTCGGTCCCCTCGAGCGCGGCGATCCGGTCCTCGAACATGCGGCTCGTCGGGTTGCCGTAGCGGGCGTAGATGAACTCGTCCGGGCCGCTCTGGATGAAGCGCGCCTCGGCCTCCTCGGCGCTCGGATACTGGAAGCCCTGCGTCAGGAAGATCGCCTCGGCGAGCTCGCCATACTGGCTGCGGCGCGCGCCCGCATGGACGGCGCGGGTGCGAGGATGGAGGTCGCGGGCGGACGAGTCGGACATCGGCGGCTCCGGCAGGAGAAGGCCCGTCCCTACCGCCTCGCCCGGATTGCGACAAGTCGCAGGAGATCGCCGCGTCTGCGGGAACTTTGCCCGGCGATGCGGCGTCGTTTTCCTGCAACCCTTGAGACATGCGGGTGTCGCAACCGTCTGGCACAGCGGCGGCATCGGCATCCCGCGGCAGTCCGAAACAAATGGCACTCGTGATCGTCAATGAGGGGCAGACCCCGCCCGAGCGTCTCTGGGCCGCGGCTGCGGCGCTGCCCGTCGGCGCGCCGGTGGTCGTCATGGTCCACGGCTTCCGCTTCTCGCCCGGCTCGCCCTTCCACGACCCGCATGTCGACATCCTGGCGCTCGACCCGGCGCCGGGCTCGCGCCACGCGATCTCCTGGCCGCGCGCGCTTGGGTTCCGCCAGCCCGACGGGCTGGCCGAGGGGCTGGCCGTGGCCTTCGGCTGGAACGCCCGCGGCTCGCTGCGGACCGCCTACGCGCAGGCGGCGCGGGCGGGCGCGGAACTCGCGTCGCATATCGACGCGCTCGCCCTGACGGCGCGGCGGCCGGTGGCCATCATCGGCCATTCGCTGGGCGCGCGGGTGGCGCTCGCGGCGCTTGCCCGCGTGGCGCCCGGCGCGGTCGGGCGGGTGATCCTGCTCGCCGCCGCCGAGTTACGGCCGCGGGCCGAGATCGCCGCCGCGAGCCCTGCGGGGATGATGGCCGAGGTCATCAACGTCACCAGCCGCGAGAACGACATCTACGAGTTCGGGATGGAGCTGGTGATCTCGGCCGGGCTGCAGCGCGGCGTCGGCTTCGGCCTGGGCCGCCCGCGCGAGAACTGGCTCGACCTGCAGATCGACCAGCCGGGCACGCTCACGGCGCTCCGCGGCATGGGCTTTCGCATCTCCGACCCGGCGGTGCGGGTCTGTCACTGGTCGCCCTACACGCGAGAGGGGCTGTTCGAACTTTACCACGCCGCCCTGCGCCAGCCCGCCGCCCTGCGCCAGCCCGCCGCCCTGCCCCTCTGGCTCCTGCGCCGCCAGCTCCCCGTGGCGAGCGCGCCGCGCTTCTCGCGCCTGATCCCGCGCGGGGGGCCTCGGGGCGGGGCGTCGGGCGGACCGCTCGCGCCCGCCTAAGCCCCGGCGCGCAGCCGCGCCTCGATCCCGATCAGCGCCTCCTTGCGCCAGAGGCCGCCCGCGTAGCCGGTCAGGCTGCCGTCCGCGCCGATGACCCGGTGGCAGGGCACGATGATGGCGATGTGGTTGCGGCTGTTGGCGCGGGCGACGGCGCGCGTGGCCGCCGGGCGCGCAATCGCCTGCGCGAGGGCGCCGTAGCTCCACGTCTCGCCCGGCGGAATGGTCCGCAGCCGCTCCCAGACCTCACGCTCGAAGGCGGTGCCGTGGAGCGCGAGGGGGACGGTGAAGCGCGCCTCGCGGGCGGCGAAGAAGGCGGCAAGCTCCGCCTCGGCGCGGTCGATGATCGCGTTGCGGCCGAGGGCGACGGCGCCGGGGACGCGGCGCAGCGAGGCGGTCAGGGCGTGACGGTCCACGAACTCCAGCAGGTGCAGCGCGTCATCATCCGCCACCGCGATCATCCCGCCCAGCGGCGTGTCGAGCCAGTCGGCCAGCAGCCCCGCCGCGCCCCGCATCGCCGCGGGCGGCTGCCCGAACAGCCGCGCGAAGGCGTTGCGGAAGCCCGAGGCGCTGTCGAAACCCGCGTCGAGCTGCGCCCCGATCACCGCCTCGCCCGCCTTCAGCCCCCGCACCCCCTCGCGCAGCCGCGCCTGCCGGGCGAGGTCGAGGAAGGTCACGCCGAAATGCCGCCGGAAGGCGCGGCGGGCCGTGGAGGGATCAAGGCCCATCGCCGCGACATCGCCCTCGGTCCAGCGGCGGCCGGGATCATCGCGCAGCGCGGCGAGCAGGCGCTGCACCGTAGCGTCTCCCTCGGCCTGCGGGCCAAGCGGATGGCAGCGGCGGCAGGGGCGGAAGCCCGCCGCGACCGCCGCGGCCGCACCGTCGAACCAGCGGCAGTGCTCGGGCCGCGGCTTGCGCGCCGGGCAGGTCAGGCGGCAGAAGATGCCAGTGGTGGTGACGCCGACGAGCGCCCGCCCCTCCATCGAGGCGTCGCGGGCGACAAGCGCGGCATAGAGCCGTTCGGGGTCGGGAAGGTCGAGCATCGGGGTCCGCTCCATGCGTGCAACTTGCCCCCATCCTGCCCGATTCGCGAGGCCGAGGCGGCGTCGAATCGGGCGGCTATTCCGACAAGTCCGCCATCTGCCCCAGCATCTCCGCCGCCGCTGCCACTGGATCGGCCTCGCCGGCCTCCACCGCCGCGCCCAGCCGCGCCATCGCGGCCCGCGCCGGTCCGGTCGCCAGCCGCGCCAGCAGCCCGGCGCGCACCTCGGCCTCGAACCAGCGGCGCGCCTGCTCGGCCCGGTGGGCGTCGAAATGCCCGTGCTCGCGGCGCCAGTCGGTCAGGGCCTGCATCTCGCCCCAGGCCTCCGCCAGCCCGGTCCCTTCGGTCGCCGAAACCGGCATTGCCTTCGGGAACCCCTTCGGATCCTGCGGCCGGCGCCTGAGCAGCCGCAGCGCCCCGGCATAGTCGGAGACCGTCCGCCGCGCCGTCGCCAGCAGCTCGCCATCGGCCTTGTTGACGAGGATCAGGTCGGCCATCTCCATGATGCCCCGCTTGACCCCCTGCAACTCGTCGCCGCCCGCGGGGGCGAGCAGCAGCACGAAGAGGTCGGTCATGTCCGCGACCAGCGTCTCGGACTGGCCGACGCCCACCGTCTCGACCAGCACCACGTCGAAGCCCGCCGCCTCGCAGAGGCGCACCGTCTCACGCGTCCGCCGGGCGACGCCGCCAAGTTCGGCCCGGCTGGGCGAGGGGCGGATGAAGGCCCGCGGCTCGCGCGAGAGGTGCTCCATCCGCGTCTTGTCGCCCAGGATCGAGCCGCCGGAGCGGGCCGAGGACGGGTCCACGGCGAGGACGGCGACGCGCAGCCCCTGCCCCACCAGCATCAGCCCGAAGGCCTCGATGAAGGTGGATTTGCCGACGCCGGGCGTGCCCGAAAGCCCGATCCGCAGCGCCTCGCGCCGGGGCAGCGCGGCCAGCAGCGCCACCGCCGCGGCCCGGTGGTCGGGGCGCGTGCTCTCGATCAGCGTGATCGCGCGGGCGAGGGCGCGGCGGTCGCCAGTGGCGAGGGCGGGGGCGAGGTCATGCATGGTCGGACCCGGGGGAATGACCCCGCCGGAGTAGTGGCGGGCGCCGCAGCTGTCCACCGGCTTGCCGTCCGCGCCGCGGGTGCTAGCCTCGGGCGCATGTTTCGGCCCGCCCTCCTCGCCGCCGCCCTCCTCGCCTTCCCCGCCGCCGCCGAAGCGCCGGTGGACGAGGGCATCCGCCTGCTGATGCTCGACCGCGCGGGCTGCATCTACTGCGCGCAATGGAAGCGCGAGATCCTGCCCGCCTATGCCCGCAACCCCGATGGGAAGGCCGCGCCGCTGGCGATTGTGGACATCGACGGGCCGTTCCCCGACGGCCTCGCCCTCGACCGGATGCCGGTGCTGACGCCGACCTTCGTGCTGTTGCGCGACGGCATCGAGCTGGGCCGGATCGAGGGCTATGCGGGCCGGGATTTCTTCTGGCCGATGATCGGGCGGCTGCTGGATCAGGGCGGCGTCGCCGTGCCGGGCGGCTAGACGCCGCGAATCAGCAGCGCCGCGGTCGACCACATGACGGTGCCGATCCCCGCACCGGGAGGAGAGGCCGGTGTCAGCCCTGGCAGTAGGACTGCGCCTTGGTCCAGCCGGCGATGTCGGCGCGCTTCGAGGCCGAGCGCATCGGCGCCCAGTCGCGGCCGACGCCATGCTTGCCGCCCCCGGCGATCACGCCGTCGCGGCCCACCTGCTTGTTCATGATCCTGACCGCGCAGCTCAGGTTGTCGCCGCCGTCGAGGATTTCGCCGGTGCAGCCATACCCGCGCCAGGTGGCGGGCGCGATCTGCATCAGCCCCAGCCACTTGCCGCCGCCGCCCCTGGCCTGCGGGTTCCAGGTGCTCTCGTGCTTGGCGAGCGAGCTGAGGAGCCCGGCCCAGAAGGCCTTGCGCTCATGCGGCTCGGCGCTGGCGAAACCGGGGCAGAAGCTGGCCACGTCGCCGGGCACCCGCTGGATCAGGTTGACGCCATCGGCGTCGAGCGCCGCCAGCACCTCGCGCCTCCAGGCATCGCCGCCCCTGGTGTTGCCCCACCGCATGGCTGGCGGCGCCTCGGACAGCGCCGCTGCCTGCGGTGCCGGCGCGATCGCGGCGGTCGTGGTGGTGGACTCGCAGGCCGCGAGGGCGAGCAACGCCAGCGGCAGGGCCGCCAGGCGCGCAAGGCGGGTGAGGCGCATCGAAAGGCTCCGGATCACTGTCCCGTTGCCGACTGCTTACCGCTCCCGCCCCGGCAGTCCATCTCACGGTTCCGAGCGTCCAAGAGACCGGCGGAGGACCGCGCAACGCCGCGCCGGCGGTCGGCAATTTCCCGCCGCTTGCCGGGCCACCGCCCCTCCCCTAGAAGATCGGGGTTCCCCGCCCGGAGGCCATCCCATGCTCGACCATCTCGCCTATGCCGCCCCCGCGCCCAAGGTGATCCGCGGTGCCCGCGATGACTGGGAGCTGGTGATCGGCCTTGAGGTCCACGCCCAGATCGCGACGCGCGCGAAACTCTTCTCCGGCGCCTCGACCGCCTTCGGGGCCGAGCCGAACAGCAATGTCAGCTTCATCGACGCCGCCATGCCGGGGATGCTGCCGGTGGTGAACGAGGCCTGCATCGCCCAGGCGGTGCTGACCGGCCTGGGGCTAAAGGCGCAGATCAACCTGCGCTCGGCATTCGACCGCAAGAACTATTTCTACCCCGACCTGCCGCAGGGCTACCAGATCAGCCAGCTCTACCACCCGCTCGTCGGCGAGGGCGAGATCATCGTCGACATGGCCCCCGGCATCGCCCGCCGCGTGCGGATCGAGCGCATCCATGTCGAGCAGGACGCGGGCAAGTCGATCCACGACATGGACCCGGCGCTGTCCTTCGTGGACCTGAACCGCACCGGCGTCGCGCTGATGGAGATCGTCAGCCGCCCCGATATCCGCGGCCCGGAGGAGGCGGCCGCCTATGTCGCCAAGCTGCGCCAGATCATGCGCTATCTCGGCACCTGCGACGGCAACATGCAGAACGGCAACCTGCGCGCCGACGTGAACGTCTCGGTCTGCCGCCCCGGCGACTACGAGCGCTTCCGGGAGACGGGGGATTTCACGGTCCTCGGCACCCGCTGCGAGATCAAGAACATGAACTCGCTGCGGTTCATCCAGGCCGCGATCGAATACGAGGCCCGCCGCCAGATCGGTATCATCGAAGACGGCGGCAAGGTCGTGCAGGAAACGCGCCTCTACGACCCCGACCGCGGCGAGACCCGCTCCATGCGCTCCAAGGAGGAGGCGCATGACTACCGCTATTTCCCCGATCCCGACCTGTTGCCGCTGGAGATCGAGCAGGCCTGGGTGGACGACATCGCCGCCGGCATGCCGGAGCTGCCGGACGAGAAGAAGGCGCGGTTCGTGACCGGGCTCGGCCTTTCGGAATACGACGCCGGGGTGCTGACGGCCGAGGTCGAGAACGCCGACTTCTTCGAGTCGGTGGCCGCGGGCCGCGACGGCAAGCAGGCCGCGAACTGGGTCATCAACGAGCTCTTCGGACGGCTGAACAAGGAGGGGTTGGGCGTCGGCGAAAGTCCCGTGTCGGCCTCGCAGCTCGGCGGCGTGCTGGACCTGATCGCCTCGGGCGAGATCTCGGGCAAGATGGCCAAGGACCTGTTCGAGATCCTCTGGACGGAAGGGGGCGAGCCGGCCGAAATCGCGGCGGCGCGCGGCATGAAGCAGGTCACCGACCTTGGCGCCATCGAGGCGGCGGTGGACGAGATCATCGCCGCCAATCCGGGTCAGGTGGAGAAGGCGAAGGCGAACCCGAAGCTCGCCGGGTGGTTCACCGGCCAGGTGCTGAAGGCGACCGGGGGGAAGGCGAACCCGGCGGCGGTGAACGAGATGGTGGGGCGGAAGCTCGGGCTCTGACGTCGCGGGGGGGGGGGCGCTGCCCCCGCACCCCCGGGATATTCTCAGACAGAAGAAGTGCAAGGCGGTGCGGCTGAGCTCGCCAGCGAGGCCGCGCCGCCGGGGTGCTGGGCCTGTAGGATGCGTGCTCAGCACGCATCGGAGACGACGGGCGCAGAGGCGTATGGGTGCCGTGCACGCACCCGAGGGCTGCGCTTTAGCGCTCGCGGTCCCGCGCCAAAGCATCAGGCTACGGTTTGGTGGCGTTTGGTGCGTGCATTGCACGCACCACGCTCATCCCGCCGACGCTGCGGCCTTCTGCTCGGCGTGGATAAGCAGCGGCTTGGCGGCGGGGTTGTCCACCGCTTCCTCGTTCACCACCACCTCGTTCACGCTGTCCATCCCCGGCAGCTCGAACATGGTCTCGAGCAGGATGTCCTCCATGATCGAGCGCAGGCCGCGCGCCCCGGTCTTGCGCTTGATCGCACGCCGGGCGATCGCCTTCAGGGCGTCGTCGGTGAAGGTGAGGCGCGTGTCCTCCAGCTCGAACAGGCGCTGATACTGCTTGACCAGCGCGTTCTTCGGCTGCGTCAGAATGATGATCAGCGCGTCCTCGTCGAGGTCCGTCAGCGTGGCGATCACCGGCAGCCTGCCGACGAATTCGGGGATGAGGCCGAACTTCAGCAGGTCCTCGGGCTCGAGGTCCTTGAAGGTCTCGCCCACCCCGCGGTCGTCGTTCTCCTTGACCGTGGCGCCGAAGCCCATCGCGGTGCCCTTGTTGCGCTGCTGAATGATCCGCTCCAGCCCGGCGAAGGCGCCGCCGCAGATGAAGAGGATGTTGGTGGTGTCGACCTGCAGGAATTCCTGCTGCGGATGCTTGCGACCGCCCTGCGGCGGGACGCTCGCCACCGTCCCCTCCATGATCTTCAGCAGCGCCTGCTGCACCCCCTCGCCCGAGACGTCGCGGGTGATCGAGGGGTTGTCGGACTTGCGCGTGATCTTGTCGACCTCGTCGATATAGACGATGCCGCGCTGCGCGCGCTCGACGTTGTATTCGCTGGCTTGCAGCAGCTTGAGGATGATGTTCTCGACATCCTCGCCGACATAGCCCGCTTCGGTCAGCGTGGTGGCGTCGGCCATCGTGAACGGCACGTCGAGGATCCGCGCCAGCGTCTGCGCCAGCAGCGTCTTGCCGCAGCCGGTCGGGCCGATCAGCAGGATGTTCGACTTCGCCAGCTCGATATCGGTCTTCGAGGCGTGGTTCAGGCGCTTGTAATGGTTGTGGACCGCGACCGAGAGCACGCGCTTGGCGTGCTCCTGCCCGATGACGTAGTCGTCGAGCACGGCGCAGATCTCGCGCGGGGTCGGCACGCCCTCGCCCGACTTCAGCCCCGAGGACTTCGTCTCCTCGCGGATGATGTCCATGCACAGCTCGACGCATTCGTCGCAGATGAACACCGTCGGCCCCGCGATCAGCTTGCGGACCTCATGCTGGCTCTTGCCGCAGAAGCTGCAGTAGAGCGTGTTCTTGCCGTCGCTGCCCGAATTGCTGGCCATCTCGATCTTCCTTCCGCTCCCACGGGCGCGCGCCTCCGCGCCTCCCGTGCTGCGGGCCTGCCGCCTGCGGCGGCTGACCAGCCGAACCATGTTACGGGCGGCGTCCCAGGGTCACAACCCGCAAAGCCGCCGCCCGGTCCCCGTCAGGTCGAATGCGACCTAGTTTTTCTTCTCCTCGGCCTCGGCCTTGCCGCGCGGCTCGAGGATCTCATCGATCAGGCCCCAGTCCTTCGCGTCCTGCGCTGACATGTAGCGGTCGCGGTCGAGCACCTCCTCGACATGCTCGAGCGTCTGGCCGGTGTGGCGGACATAGACCTCGTTGAGGCGGCGCTTGAGCTTTTCCGTCTCCTCGGCGTGGATCAGGATGTCGGCCGCGGTGCCCTGAAAGCCGCCGGAGGGCTGGTGGACCATGATGCGGCTGTTGGGCAGTGCATAGCGCTGCCCCTTCTCGCCCGCCGCCAGCAGCAGCGCCCCCATCGAGGCGGCCTGCCCGATCACCAGCGTGGAGATCCGGGGCCGGATATACTGCATCGTGTCGTAGATCGACAGGCCCGCGGTCACGACGCCGCCGGGGCTGTTGATATACATGCTGATCTCCTTGGACGGGTTCTCCGCCTCGAGGAACAGCAGCTGCGCGCTGATGAGTGTGGCCATCCCGTCATGGACGGGGCCGGCGAGGAAGATGATCCGCTCCTTCAGGAGGCGCGAGAAGATGTCGTAGGCGCGCTCGCCCCGGGAGGTCTGCTCGACCACCATCGGCACGAGCGTGTTCATGTAGTATTCGGCCGGTTCCTGCATCGACGCCCCTTGTCACGCTGCCCCTTCGCCAGTCGCCCGTGTGGCGACGCGGCTGGCGGACCTTTGCCCCTTCCTAGCCGCGAAAGGTTGACGGAGTCTTAGTAACGCCGCCGGGCCTCTGCAAGTGTTGGCAATCGGCAACCGCGCGGCTTAAGTCGCGCACCGACGGAAGGATGGGCGGCGATGAAGCTGATCGTGGGTCTGGGCAATCCCGGCGCGCAATATGCGCGCCACCGGCACAACGTGGGTTTCATGGCCGTGGACGCCATCGCCGCGTCGCACGGCTTCGGCCCCTGGCGCGCGCGCTTCCAGGGGCAGGCGTCGGAGGGGCGCCTCGGGGACGAGCGGGTGCTGCTGCTCAAGCCCGGCACCTTCATGAACCTCTCGGGCCAGGCGGTCAGCGAGGCAATGCGCTATCTGAAGATCGAGCCGGGCGACGTGATCGTGATCCATGACGAACTGGACCTCGCCCCCGGCCGCGTGCGCCTGAAGCAGGGCGGCGGCCATGCGGGCCACAACGGGTTGCGCTCGATCCATCAGCATGTCGGCGAGGGCTATGCGCGGCTGCGGATCGGCATCGGCCATCCGGGCCACAAGGACCGGGTCTCGGGCTGGGTGCTGTCGAATTTTCCCGCCGAGGAGGCGCCCATGGTCGAGCGGCTCGTGGCGGTGATCGCCGATGCGGCGCCGGACCTGGTGCGCGGGGATGCGGCGCGGCTGGGCGCGGCGGTCGCGGCGGCGGTGGAATGAGGCGCTTGGAAGGGCGCGGGGCGACGGTTATCAAGGCCGCATCCTTCAGACGGGAGATCGCCACGTGTCGCAGGAGCCGAGGCAGACCGAACCGATGCCGCGCGGGGAGGTCGTGACCGCTGCGCCGGCGGAGCCGGAGGCGCGGCGGCAAGCGCGCGAGGAGCGGATCGCCCGGCGCCAGGCCTGGGAGCGCGAGAACCCGCCCGAGGTGCGGCGTCTGGCGAAGCGCTTCGAGGCGGCCGCGGGCCTGCCCGCCGACGCCGCCGCCGCCATGGCCCGCCACGTTACTGGCCATTCCGGCGATGCGCCCGCGCCGGATGTCACCGATGCGCTCACCGCCGCCGCGGTTCACATGCTGCTCAACCTGGCCCGGAAACATCCGCCGGCGGACGCATTCCTCGAGCCGCTTCGAAGGCGAATAGTCGACTCTGCCGGTCTGGTGCGGAACTGGGATTCGCTGCAGGATCGGCTCGCCCTCTTGCTGCCGGACATCGGTCCTGCATTCGATGAACAGGTCGAGCGAATCTGGCAGGCGCCGGAGGCGCGGGCTGTCGGCGTGGACGAGACGACCGTGGAGGCGTGGCGGCAGGCCGCACGGATGCTGGCACTCGCCAGGCTTCTTGACGGTCTGGCGAAGGCAAACCCCAGCCTGGCCCAAGAGGCGATGGGAAAGGTCTCGATTGAGGGGGGCCGGCTTCGCGCAATGGACCTCTCCGAAGTGCGCCGCAAGGCCGACCCGCGCGGCACGCTGCTGGTCACGGTCCATAACACGCATCTCGGCGCCCTGACCGTCGCCTGCCTGGCGGCCTTTCCCGACCACCACGTCGTCCGCGCCGACGACATGAAGAACCCCCGGGATGCCGGAAAGCAGTTGCTGCCTATGATCCGCGCCCTCCGACGCGGCGGCGCGGGCCTGCTCGTACCCGACGGCGCCTTCGGGCGGGTGGACCGCGAGGTCGAGGTTCTCGGCGAGCCGCTGCCCGTCTCCGACGCCTTCGCCCGCATCGCCTGGATGAGCGGCTGCCGGGTCGTGTTCGGCGTCGGCTCGTCGGTCGGCAGGGAACAGGGCCTGAGTTTCGAACTTACCGACCTGCCCCGCCGCACCGAGGACATGCCCGAGGTCGAGGCTTATGTGGATTCGATGCTCGAGGCCTACGCTGGCGCGGTTCGCGACGCGATGGTCCGCTGTCCCTTCGACACCGGCCTCAGCCACCGCCTGGGAAAGCGCGCGCAGCCACAGGCGGCGGCGCAGGGGGCGGGCACCGCGCCCGCCGTTTCGGCCTGACATGGACCCCTCGCGCAACGTGCTGGGCGGGGTGCTCGCCTCCTGCTCGATGCAGCCGCTGACCGGCTTTTACCGCAACGGCTGCTGCGACACGGGGGCGGAGGACCGGGGCAGCCATACGGTCTGCGTGATAGCCACGGCCGAGTTCCTGGCCTTCTCGCGCTATCTGGGCAACGACCTCAGCACGCCACGGCCGGAGCTGCGCTTTCCGGGCGTGAAGCCCGGCGACCGGTGGTGCGTCTGCGCGGCGCGGTTCCTGCAGGCGGCGGAGGAGTTCGCGGCGCCGAAGGTGGTGCTGGAGGCCACGCATGAGCGCGCCCTCGAGATCGTGCCGATCGAATTGCTCAAGGCCCATGCGGCGCCAGCTTCGGGCGGAGAGGAAACATGAGGCTGATCTTTGCCGCGATGGCGCTGCTCGTCGCGGGCGGGACCACCGCCGCCACGCTGCCCGACGGCGCGACGATGCGCGGCGAGGACGCGGAGCGGCTCGCCGCGCTGCCGGAGGCCTACGGCAACGCGCTGCGCGAAGCCCTCGCCGGCGCCTCGGCGGACGACATCGAGGGGCTCGTCGCGGCCCTTTCCGGCGCGCCGCAGCCGGTGCCGCCGGAGGCCCTTGCCGGTGACTGGCGATGCCGCACGATCAAGGTTGGCGGGCTGACCCCGATGACCGCCTACGATCCCTTCCGCTGCCGCGTGACGGCCGAGGGCGGGCGGGTGCTGTTCGAGAAGCTCACCGGCTCGCAGCGGGTGCGGGGCGAGGTGCATGAGGCCGAGGAAGGGCTCGTGCTGCTCGGCGTCGGCTACATCGCCGGCGACACGCCCCCTGACTATGCCGCTCTGCCCGAGGAGATCGACGCCGGTGCCAGTCCGCAGATCACCGCCGATCCCGGCGTGATCGAGATGACCGGCCCCGACAGCGGGCGCATCCTGTTCCCCTATCCGATGCTGGAATCGGTGATGGACGTGCTGGTGCTGAGCCGGTGAACCGCCGCCCTGCCGGCGCGTTGTCGCGGGCGGCAGGGAGGGCGGAATGGAAGCGAGAAACGGCGAGGTCCGGCGTGGCGACAAGCCCGCCCTGGTGGACGCGATCGAGACGGCGGATGTCGCGCTCTCGGCCGAGGCCGGGCGGCATCGGCACCATCCGGCGGTGCGGGCCGCGGGGTTCCTGAGCGAGATTGCCGACCAGCCCCCGGCCTTCACCCTCGCCATCGCCGCCACGGCCGCGGGCATCGTCCTCGACCGGCCGCGCCTCGCCGAAGGCGGGCTGCGCTGTCTGGCGGCGCTGACGGTGGTCACGGCGGCGAAATCCGCGGTCAAGGCCTGGGTCGTGCGGACCCGGCCCTCGAAGCTGTTCGAGGACGGCGAATACGAGACCGGCCTCGACGGCCCGAACGAGGGGCCGTGGAACTCGTTTCCGTCCGGCCACGCCGCCAATGCGGTCGCCTGCGCGCGGGCCATCGGCCGCGTGTCGCCGGAGGCCGGGGCGGCGGCGATGGCCGGAGCGCTTGCCATTGCGGCGGTGCAGGTCCCCCGCGCCGCGCATCACGCGCTCGACGTCGTGGCTGGCGCGGCGCTCGGCTGGGGGGTGGAGGCGGCGCTCGACGCGCTCTGGCCGGAACGCGAGGAGGCGTGAGCCGTCAGTCCTCGGCGTTCGCCTCGGCGCGGCTCTTGCCCGCGACATCCAAGGCCAGCGTGGCGGCCATGAAGCCGTCGATGTCGCCGTCCAGCACCCCCTGCGTGTCCGAGGTCTCGTGCCCGGTGCGCAGATCCTTCACCATCTGATAGGGTTGCAGCACATAGCTGCGGATCTGGTTGCCCCAGCCGGCGTCGCCCTTGGCGTCGTGCTGGGCGTTGATGGCGGCGTTGCGGCGGTCCAGCTCGAGCTGGTAGAGGCGCGCGCGCAGGGCGTTCATCGCCGCCTCGCGGTTCTGGTGCTGCGACTTCATCGAGGAGGTCACGACGATGCCGGTCGGCAGGTGGGTGATCCGCACCGCCGAGTCGGTGGTGTTGACGTGCTGCCCCCCTGCCCCGGACGAGCGGTAGGTGTCGATGCGGATGTCGCGGTCGGGGATGTCGATCTCGATGTTGTCGTCCACCACTGGATAGACCCAGACCGATGAGAACGAGGTGTGCCGCCGCGCCGCGCTGTCGAAGGGCGAGATGCGGACGAGCCGATGCACGCCGCTCTCGGACTTGAGCCAGCCATAGGCGTTCGGGCCGCTGATCTTGTAGGCGACCGAGCGGATGCCGGCTTCCTCGCCCGGCGTCTCGGAGACCAGCTCGACCGTGTAGCCGTGGCTCTCGGCCCAGCGAACATACATCCGCGCCAGCATCGCGGCCCAGTCGGCGCTCTCGGTGCCGCCGGCGCCGGCATGGACCTCCAGATAGGTGTCGTTGCCGTCCGCCTCGCCGTTCAGCAGCGCCTCGAGTTCCTTCTGCGCCGCGGTCTCGGCCACCGCCTTCAGCGAGGCCTCGGCGTCCGCGACGATCTCGCCGTCGCCCTCGGCCTCGCCCAACTCGATCAGCTCGACGTTATCCTTCAGCTCCTGGCTGATGCGGCGATAGGTGTCGATCGCGTCCGAGAGTTTCTGGCGGTCGCGCATCAGCTTCTGCGCGCGGGCCGGGTCCGACCACAGGTCGCCATCCTCGATCATCGCGTTCATCTCCTCGAGGCGATGCGGGGCCGTGGTCCAGTCGAGGCGCTGCGCCAGCAGCTTCAGCGACTTCTCGATCGACTCGACGGTGGCTTCGGTCTCGGCGCGCATGGGCGGTTCCTCGGGCGGCGGGCGGCGGTTCGGACGGGGGGTGATAGCGCGGGGGCTGGAGGCGGGCAAGCGCGAGGTGCTTGATCAGAGCGGGCTTCGGCTGCCGCGCGAGTGATTGGGGCGCGAGTGACTCAATCCCGCTTGGTCCGGTAACGTGGGCCGACAGAGGGTCCGCGCACGCACGAAGGTGGGCGCGGACACGCCCGCCTGCGGGGCGGGCGGGCGCGGACCCGTCCGCTTTGGCGGACGGGCGGGAGGTAGCGGCGGCGTCAGGCCAGTCTCGGCTCTGCAGCTGTCGGTCAGTAGAGCCCGCCGCCCGAGAGCGTCCCGAAATCCGCCTGCTTCGGGATCACCCGCCGCTGCCCGGTCGACGTCGTCACCGCCTGCCCGCCGCCCGACGCGGGCGTGGCTTCCAGCGGCAGGGCGTCCCAGGCGCGCGGCGCGTTCGGGTCGCCCTGGAAGCCGCCGGTCACGAGGCGGATCTCGCTCGACGCACCGTCGCGGAAGAACTCGCTGATGACGTTCGGACCCGAGGCATCGGCGGACAGGCGCGCGCCGGTGTGGCGGTCGATCTTCACGAAATGCCCGCCCTCGGGCACCTTGAACCTCGTGCCGCCGAATTTCTCCACCGCCTTCTGCATGAAGGCGTTGAAAACCGGCACACAGAGCGTCCCGCCATAGGCGTTCTGGCCGAGCGAGCGCGGCTGGTCGTAGCCGAGATAACAGCCCGCGACCATGTTCGAGGTATAGCCGATGAACCACACGTCCTTGGCGTCGTTCGTGGTCCCGGTCTTGCCCGCCACCGGCACCGGCAGGCTGACCCCGCGCCCCGAGCCGCGCTGCACCGCGCCCTCCAGCATCGAGGTCAGCTGGTAGGCCGTCACCGCGTCCATCACCCGCTCGCGGTCTGCCGTGATCGCGGGGGCGAGGCCCGCGGGCAGCGCCGGCTGGTCACAGGTCTCGCAGACCCGCTGGTCGTGGCGGTAGATCGTGCGGCCGCGGCGGTCCTGCACCCGGTCCACCAGCGTCGGCTCCACCCGCTCGCCGCCATTGGCGAACATCGCGTAGGCGGCCACCATCTTGTAGAGCGTCGTCTCCTGCGCCCCGAGGGAGTTCGCGAGATACGGCCCGAGGTGGTCGTAGACGCCGAACTTCTCGGCGTAGCGGCCGACCGTGTCCATGCCGATGTCCTGCGCCACGCGAATGGTCATCAGGTTGCGCGACTGCTCGATCCCGGTGCGGAGCGTAGTCGGCCCGTAGAAACCGCCGCCCGCGTTCTTCGGCTCCCAGAGGCCCTGCGGCGTGTTCAGAACGATGGGCGAGTCCTCGACGATCGTCGCGGGCGTGAAGCCGCTGTCGAGGGCCGCGGCATAGACGAAGGGCTTAAAGGACGAGCCGGGCTGGCGCTGCGCCTGCGTGGCGCGGTTGAAGACCGAGGACTGGTAGCTGAAGCCGCCCTGCATGGCGTAGACGCGGCCGGTCTCGACGTCCATCGCCATGAAGCCGCCCTGCACCGCCGGCACCTGCCTCAGCGTCCAGCGGATGAAGCTGCCGTCCTCGTCGCTGGTCATGGCGCGGACCAGCACCACGTCGCCCACCTCCAGCAGGTCCGAGGCCCGCTGCGCCCGTGGTCCCAGCCGCCCGTCCGGCCCGCGCTTGCGCGCCCATTCCACGTCGCGGGCCGGGATCCAGTGGCCGTCCTCGTCCTCTTCGATCCCCTCGATGCCGATGCGGGCGTCGTTGTCGCCGAGCAACAGCACCACGGCTGCGTGCCAGCCAGGAATGTCGCGCGGCACTTCGGCGTCGCGCAGCGCCTCGCGCCACGCGGCCTCGTTGGCCAACGCCTCGGGGGCGAGGCTCTCGCCCGTCCCGCGCCAGACGCCGAGGCCCCGGTCATATTGCTCGAGCGCCTCGCGCAGCGCCTCGGCGGCGATGGCCTGCAACTCCGGCTCCACGGTGGCGCGGATCTGCAGGCCGCCGCCGAAGAACTCCTCCTGCCCGAACTGCGCCGAAAGCTGGCGGCGGATCTCGTCGGTGAAATAGTCGCGGGGCGGCAGGCCCTCGCGGAAGGAGGGAAAATCGCCGTTCTGCACGGTCCTCAGCGGCAGCTGCGCCTCGGCCTCATAGGTCTCGCGCGTGATGTAGCCGTTCTGCATCATCTCGCGCAGGACGTAGTTGCGCCGCTCGGTGATGCGCTCCTTGTCGCGGACGGTGGAGCGCGAGGGCGCCTGCGGCATCGCCGCCAGCATCGCCGCCTCATGCGGGGCGAGCTGGTCCAACGTCTTGTTGAAATAGGTCTGCGAGGCGGCGGCGACCCCGAAGCTGTTCTGCCCGAGGAAGATCTCGTTGAGGTAAAGCTCGAGGATCTGGTCCTTGGTCAGCGTCTGCTCGAGTCGGCTGGCGAGGATCAACTCCTTCACCTTGCGCTCGACCGTGCGGTCGGAGCTGAGCAGGAAGTTCTTCATCACCTGCTGGGTGATGGTCGACGCCCCCCGCACCGCGCCCCCGCGCGCCGCCTGCAGCGCCGCGCCGACCATGCCGCGCGGGTCATAGCCGCGGTGGACGTAGAAGTTCTTGTCCTCGGCCGAGATGAAGGCCTGTTTCACCAGGTCGGGCATCTCGTCGCTGGACTGGAAGACGCGCCGCTCCTCGGCGAACTCGTCCATCAGGTGGCCGTCGCCGTCGTAGATGCGGCTGATGGTCTTGGGACTGTAGCTGGCGAGTTGCTCGTGGCTCGGCAGGTCGCGCGAATACATCCAGAAGACGCCGCCGACGGTCAGCACGATGAAGGCGAGCGCGGTGACGAACCACGAGAAGACGCCACCGAGGAAGGAAAGCACGAAACGAAGCAAACGACCGGTCCCCGGAGGAATGGGGGCCGCTATAGACGCGGCCGCCCCTCAGGTCAAAACAAGCTTCGGTCAGCGGCGCAGCAGCGGCGCCCGGGCGGCGTCGTCCTCGGCCCAGGCGACCACGGCGCGCGCAACCGCCCCGGCGAGGCCCGCGCGCCATTGCGGGTCGAGCAGGTTCGCGCGGTCGCCCGCGTCGCTGAGAAAGCCGGTCTCCACCAGAACCGAGGGGATGTCGGGCGATTTCAGCACGCTGAATGCCGCGCCCTTCACGGGCCGGTTGCGGATCGCGATGCGGCCGAGGGCGAACTCGCTGAGCAGGAACTTGGAGATGTTCTCGGATCGCGGCTGGGTGTCGAGCCGGGCGATGTCCATCAGCGTCGCCGCGACCTCGTCATCGGCCCCGGCAAGGTCGAGCCCGGCCAGCAGGTCGTCGCGGTCGTGACGCAGCGCCAGTTCCGCCGCCGCGCGGTCGTCGCCCTCCGGGTCCCAGAGAAACACCGCCGCCCCCGCCGCCTCGCCCTCGGGCAGCACGTCGGCGTGGAGCGAGATGAGCAGGTCGGCATGGGCGGAGCGCGCGACGGTCATGCGCCGCTCGAGCGGCACGAAACGGTCACCGTCGCGGGTGAGCGTGACCTCGACGCCCTTGGCGCGCAGGGCGGCGGCGATCTCGTTCGCCACGGTCAGCATCAGCGCGGCCTCAGTGATGCCGCCCGCCACGGCGCCGGGGTCGAAGCCGCCGTGGCCGGGGTCGAGCGTGACGCGCAGAGCTCCCGGCGCGCGCGCTATGGCGGGCGGCAGGGGCGCGGGATCGGGCAGATCGAACAGCAGCGGCAACGCATCGCCCCGCGCCTCGGGGGCGAAGTCCTCGGGCGCGACGGGCACGAGCCGCAGCGAGAGCCGTGCGGCGGGGCCGGTGCCTGTCAGGACGGCGCGATCGATGGCCATCGGCGAGGGCAGCTCCAGCACGATCCGCACGCGGTCGCCCGCGATCGCCCCCCAGCGGATCGCCGGCACGAGCGCCGCTCCCGGCAGCGCCGTCGGCTCAGCGGCGGAGAGGCCGACGCCCTGCAGGTCGAGGACCAGCCGCGGCGGCCCGTCGAGCAGCATGGCGCGGTACGGCACCGCCCCGCCCGGCACGAGGGTCAGCGCGAGCGGCCGAGGCTCGCCCCGGTCCTTGCCCTCGGCCGCGAGCGAGGAGGCCGCCAGATCCAGCCGCGGCGCTTCCGCTGCCGCCAGCGGCGCCGCGCACAGCAGGACCAGCAGCGCCAGCATCGCCGCCCGGATCGTCGCACCTGCCTGCATCCATCCGCCCCCTTGTCCGAGGCGCCGCTATCACAAGCGTGTTCGCCACGGTCAAGCGCGCGCCTTGTCATCAAGCCTGCAAGGCCCCACTGTTTCGCGCGACCCTGAAAGGACGCCCCTCATGACCCGCACCCTCCTTGCCGCGCTCGCCCTGTCGGGCGCCCTCGCCGCGCCCGCCGCCGCCTTCGATCCGTCTGCCATGACGGAGGCCGAGAAGGCCGCTTTCGGCGAGGCAGTGCGTGAATATATTCTGAAAAATCCGGAGGTTCTGGTCGAATCCTTCACCATACTCGAACACCGGCAGGCCGCGGCGGAGGCCGCGGGCGACCGCGAATTGGTCGCGATTCACCGCGATGCGCTGACCGCCGACGGCCACTCCTGGGTCGGTGGCAATCCCGACGGGTCGCTGACCGTGGTCGAGTTCATGGACTATCGCTGCGGCTACTGCCGGCAGGTGCAACCGCAGGTCGCCGACCTGATCGCGACCGATGACGACGTGCGGCTGATCGTGAAGGAGTTCCCGATCCTTGGGCCGGAGAGCGAGGCCGCCTCGCGCTTCGCCATCGCCGTCAAGCAGGTGGCGGGCGATGACGCCTACCAGCAGGCGCATGAGCGGCTGATCGCGCTGCAGGGGCCGATGAACGACGACAGCCTCGGGGGCATCGCGGACGATCTCGGGCTGGACCGCGCGGCGATCCTCGCGCGGATGGACGCGGATGAAGTCACGGCCGTGATCGAGGCGAACCGCGCGCTCGCCCAAGCGCTGCGGATCGCCGGGACGCCGACCTTCATCATCGGCGACGAGATGATCCGCGGCGTGCCGCCGCAGGGCCTCGCCACGGTGGTGGATGCGGTGCGCGAGGCGGCGGGGGGCTGAGGCCCCTACTCCGCCGCGGCCACGGGCGCCTGCGCGGCCTCGATCGCCTCCGCGCGGCGCTCGACCAGTTCGACGATGTGGTCGATCATGCGCTCGTTGCCGAGCTTGTGGCTCTGCCGTCCGGCCATGTAGACCATCCCCGACCCGGCGCCGCCGCCGGTGAAGCCGAGATCGGTCATCAGCGCCTCGCCCGGCCCGTTCACCACGCAGCCGATGATCGAGAGGCTGATCGGCGTCTTAATGTGCTCGAGCCGCCGCTCGAGTTCCTCGACGGTCTTGATGACATCGAAACCCTGCCGGGCGCAGCTGGGGCAGGAAATGATCTGGACGCCGCGGGTGCGGAGGCCAAGGGACTTCAGGATCTCGAAGCCGACCTTCACCTCCTCGACCGGATCGGCGCTCAGGCTCACGCGGATCGTGTCGCCGATCCCGCCCCAGAGCAGGTTGCCCATGCCGAGCGCCGACTTGACAGTGCCGCCGCGCAGACCCCCCGCCTCGGTGATGCCGAGGTGGATCGGCGCATCGGTTGCCTCGGCCAGTGCCTGATAGGCGGCGGCGGCGAGGAACACGTCGCTCGCCTTCACGCTGATCTTGAACTCGTGGAAGTCGTTGTCCTGCAGCAGCTTGATATGGTCGAGCCCGCTCTCGACCATCGCATCCGGGCAAGGCTCGCCGTATTTCTCCAGCAGGTGCCGCTCCAAGGAGCCCGCGTTCACGCCGATGCGGATCGAGCAGCCGTGGTCCTTGGCGGCCTGCACCACCTCGCGGACGCGGCGGGCGTCGCCGATGTTGCCGGGGTTGATCCTGAGGCAGGCGGCGCCGGCCTCGGCCGCCTCGATGGCGCGGCGGTAGTGGAAATGGATGTCGGCCACGATCGGCACCGGGCTCTCGCGGCAGACCTCGCGCAGGGCCCGCGTGGTCGCCTCGTCGGGGGCCGAGATGCGGACGATGTCGGCGCCCGCCTCCGCCGCGGCGATGACCTGCGCCAGCGTCGCACGCACGTCCGAGCCGTCGGTGTTGGTCATGGTCTGCACGCTGATCGGCGCGTCGCCGCCGACCGGGACGTTGCCGACCATGATCTGGCGCGAGCGCCGACGCTCGATGTTGCGCCAGGGGCGGATCGGGTTGTGGCTCATCGCGGACCTCGGCTTCCTCGGGCAGGCCCTACATAGGCGCGCGGGTCCCCGAGGTCTATGTCAGTCCGCGGGATCGGGCGCGAGCGGCGCGGCCGAAGCGAGCGCGATCATCGAAGCCAGCTCCGGGTCGGCGTCGAGGTCGGCCGCGGCATAGTTCGCGGTCAGCGCCGCGGGCGAGAGCTCGACATTGCTCACCACCTGCGCGCCCGGCGCAGCGGGGCCGTAGGTGCGCCCGGCGATGTCGAAATAGACCCCGCCGGAGTTCCCGGTCCGCAGCACCGGCGCGGCTTCGAGCTTCGGCAGCGCGAAACGCTCGCCCGCATCCATGGTCTTTTCGAGGATCACGGTGCCATCGCCCGAGGTCACGCGCACCCAGGCCGGGCGCACGGCCAGCAGTTCGACCTCGGGCGCGTCGGGGGCGAGCGTGCGGACCGCCTCGCCCGCGTCGGGCAGTTGCGGGCCGGCGGCCATCGCCTGGCTCAGCGCGGTCATCACCGCACCCCCCTCGGGCGAGGTCGTATCGGCCGCGGCCCCGGATTCCGCCGCCACCGAGACGGTCAGGCCGGGGTCGATCGCGGCGATCGGCGTGTCGCGCTTGGTCAGCACCGGCACCTCGAGCGCCTGCGGCCGGTAGACCCGGTCGAGCGCCTCGGGCTGCGGCAATTGCACCGCAAGCTCGGCCGCCGCCGGATCGGGCGGGGCCAGCGTCACGTCCTGCGCCGGGTCGAGCGCAGCGATCACGCCGGGCGCGCGGTCCACGGGCGTGAGATTGACCTTCTGCACCTCGCGCAGCACCGACCAGCCGCCATAGCCCAGTCCCGCGACCAGCACCGCGAGGACCAGCAGCGAGCCGATGGCGCGCGGCTCGACCTGCGACCAGATCGATTCCGGCTGCGGCAGGAAGGTCGGGCGCGGATTAGCGAGCGCCTCGGCCACGTCCGCGGGCCGGCGCTGCGGCTTCGGCCCCGAGGCCTGCGGCGCCATGCCATGCACCGGCTGGAAGCCCGCCTCCTCGCAGAAGCGGCGGAAGGTCCAGTCGGCGTCCATGCCGAGATAGCGCGCGTAGGAGCGGACATAGCCCGAAATGAAGCTCGGCGTCTCGAAGGCGGAGATGTCGCAGTTCTCGATCGCGGCGATGTAGGAGGCGCGAATCCGCAGCTCGCGCTGCACGTCCAGCAGGCTCTTGCCCAGCGTCGCGCGCTCGCCCCGCATCACGTCGCCGAGTCTCAGTTCAAAATCGTCGAATCCCGGCGCAGCCTGCACCTCACCCTCCAACACCGGGTCTACCCGCATGTTCATGCGACTGCTCAATCCTCTGTCCCTCATGCCGGTTCCGAATCGGACCTTGGCGTTTTTTGGTTAAGGACAGATTATCACACCCGCGGGAGCGGCTGCACCCCGCATTCGCGTGTCAGGCGACAGCCACCGAGCGATTGAGCGCGCAGCGTGCCCAGAGCGCATCCATGCCTTTCACCAGGTGGTCGATCTGCTTGGGATCGTGCACCGGCGAGGGGGTAAAGCGCAGCCGCTCGGTCCCGCGGGGGACGGTGGGGAAGTTGATCGGCTGGACGTAGATGCCGAACTCGTCGAGCAGCATGTCCGACAGCATCTTGCAGTGGACGGGGTTGCCGACATGGACCGGCACGATGTGGCTGCCGTGGTCGATGATCGGCATGCCGAGCGCCTTGAGCCGCATCTTCAGGATGCGCGCGTGGAGTTGCTGCGCATCGCGCAGGTGCTGGCCCTCGGCCGTCTTGAGAAAGGCGATCGAGGCCGCCGCGCCCGCGGCCACCGCAGGCGGCAGCGAGGTCGTGAAGATGAAGCCCGGCGCGTAGCTGCGGATCGCGTCGCACATCTTGGCGGAACCGGCGATGTAGCCGCCGAAGACGCCGAAGGCCTTGCCCAGCGTGCCGTTGAAGATGTCGATGCGGTCGGTCAGCCCGTCGCGCTCGGCCACGCCGCCGCCGCGGGGGCCGTACAGGCCGACGGCATGGACCTCGTCGAGATAGGTCAGCGCTCCGAACTCGTCCGCGAGGTCGCAGATCGCCTCGATGGGGCTGAAGTCGCCATCCATCGAATAGATCGACTCGAAGGCGATCAGCTTCGGCGCGGCGGGGTCGTCCGCGCCCATCAACTCGCGCAGATGGGCCACGTCGTTGTGGCGGAAGATGCGCTTGGCGCCGCCGTTGCGCTTGATCCCCTCGATCATCGAGGCGTGGTTCAGCGCGTCGGAATAGATGATGAGGCCCGGAAACAGCTTGTGCAGCGTCGAAAGCGTCGCGTCGTTGGCGATGTAGGCGCTGCTGAAGACCAGCGCCGCCTCCTTGCGGTGCAGGTCCGCCAGCTCGCGCTCGAGCCGCTTGTGATAGACCGTGGTGCCCGAGATGTTGCGCGTCCCGCCCGACCCGGCGCCTGTCGCGTCCAGCGCATCATGCATCGCAGCGAGGACCGCCGGGTGCTGGCCCATGCCGAGATAGTCGTTGCCACACCAGACGGTTATGTCCTTCTCGGTCCCGTCGGGCCGCTTCCACACCGCCTGCGGGAACTTGCCCTTGCGGCGCTCGATGTCGATGAAGGTGCGGTAGCGGCCTTCCTCATGCAGGCGTCCGAGGGCCAGGTCCAGGGCGGCGTTGTAATCCATCTTGGGTCTCCTTGCCTGCATTGCCGCCGTCACCATTCTCTGATGACGTGAGCCACGCCTTGATAGAGGTCAAGACCGTGAAAGGACAGGCCGAAGTTGTCGCATGTGCCTGAACTTGCCGGATCTCTTCCCAAGTAAAACACTCAGGAAAGTAGTGGACATGACCCCTGACGCCAGGCTTGACGAGGTTCTGAAGCGGCTCGACGACCAGTTGCCGGATGCCCTGGAGCGGCTCAAGGCGCTGCTCCGCATCCCCTCGATCTCGACCGATCCGGCCCATGCGGGCGACTGCCGCCGCGCCGCCGAGTGGCTGGTCGCGGACCTCGCCTCGATCGGTTTCGAGGCGCGCCTCGTCGAGACGCCCGGCCATCCGATGGTGGTCGCGCATGGCCCGCGCGGGGCCGGACGCCGGGTTCTGTTCTACGGCCATTATGACGTTCAACCCGTTGATCCTCTGTCGCTCTGGGACCGGCCGCCCTTCGAGCCCGAGGTCGAGGAGACGCCGCGGGGTCGGGTCATCCGCGGCCGTGGCGCGTCGGACGACAAGGGCCAGCTGATGACCTTCGTCGAGGCCTTCCGCGCCTGGCGCGAGGTGCATGGCGCGCTGCCCGAGGGCGTCTCGATCCTGCTCGAGGGCGAGGAGGAATCGGGCTCGCCCTCGCTCGACGCCTTTCTCGCGGCGCATCGCGAGGAGCTGAGCCTCGACCTCGCCGCGATCTGCGACACCGCGTTGCATTCGGACGGCCGCCCGGCCATCACGACGCAGCTGCGCGGCCTCGTTGGCGAGGAGATCGTGCTCCGTGCCGCCGACCGCGACCTGCATTCTGGCATGTTCGGCGGGCTGGCGGCGAACCCGCTGCAGGTGCTGGCGAACGCCCTCGCCTCGATCAAGGACGCAGAGGGGCGGGTGACGCTGCCGGGCTTCTACGACGCGGTGCCGGAGATCCCGGACGCGCTGCGCGCCGACTGGGACGCGCTCGGCTTCGATGCCGGAGAGTTCCTCGGCGCGGTCGGGCTGAACCATCCGGTCGGCGAGCGCGGGCGGACCGGGCTCGAGATGATGTGGGCGCGGCCCACCTTCGAGATCAACGGGCTCTCGGGCGGATACACCGGCGAGGGCTTCAAGACCGTGCTGCCGGCCGAGGCCCGCGCCAAGGTCAGCTTCCGTCTCACGGGCCAGCAGGCCCCCGACGCCATCCGCGCCGCCTTCCGCGCCCGCATCCGCGAGCATCTGCCCGCCGATTGCACGGTCGAGTTCCACCCCCATGGCGGCTCGCCCGCCGGGCACATGGACACCTCCGACCCCGCCTTCGCCCTCGCGCGCGGGGCGCTGACCGAGGAATGGGGCCGCGAGGCGGCCTTCGTCGGCTCGGGCGGCTCGATCCCGATCGCCGGGGCCTTCCAGGAGGTGCTGGGAATGGACTCGCTGCTGATCGGCTTCGCCCGCGACGATGACCGCATCCACAGCCCGAACGAGAAATACGACCTGGAGAGCTTCCACAAGGGTGCGCGCAGTTGGGCGCGAGTGATCGCGGCGCTGCGGGGGTGATGCGGGGAGTTCTGTATCCGTCCGGTCTGACCGCTCTGCCGAGGTGAGGGAGTGATCGAATGGGCAAGGTGCGTGCATGTTCATGAAGCGGCTGGAACGGGGGCGCTTCGTCTGGCCTGCGACGCACGACGGCAAGATCGCGCTGTCGGCCGCGCAGCTGTCGATGCTGCTCGAAAGGATCGACTGGCGGACACCGTGCGGACCTGGCAGCCGCTGGCCGCCGGATAAGGGACTGGTCCTGATCGTTGAGGATTCGCACAACGGAATCCTGCAGGATGCGCTCGTCTCATGCTCGACGAGCCCGCCATCCTGCCGGAAGATCCCGAGGAGCTGCGCAGCTTCACGGTGCGGCTGATCGTGACGCTCCGCCACCCGTTGGCCGGCACCGGGCACACCGGTTCGGGGCCTCGTCGGAGACGGTCGAATGCTGCATCTGGCCTGGAGTTGAGCGAGATTGCCGCCGCAACGATTACGCCCGGGAATGTCCGACATTCTATGGATGGTCTCCCTTCCCGTTTCCATCTGACCGCCTTCAGCCGCCGAGCGGGTTGAAGCGGTCGTCGAACATGATGGCGGACTGATTGACCGCTGTCCGCCAGCCTCTGGATCAGCAAGGTCGGCCGAAGCCTGCTCTGCTGGAATTTGCTGGCGAAGGAGCAGGACTATCTCTGGGCGCGCCCGGCTCTGGCCGCCAGGAAAGCGCGCGACATCGAGCTCCGGGCCGGGCTGCCACAGAAGAAGGGCAACCGGCGCCGACCAGCCCACGCTTACAACGGGAAGGAGTTGCGAGCGCAGGAAGCCGCAGCCACGCGCAGGCCGAGAAGGCCCACGAGCGCCAGGCCTCGTCGAAGGCATCCAGGGCGGCCTCCGCGGTCTCGGCGCCGCAGACCTCCCTCAGCCGGGCGGCGATCGCCTTGCGGTCCTTCCACCAGCGGAAGTTCAGCGAATGGCGGACCAGATGGACGATGCAGGTCTGGACCGTGGCTTCCGGGAAGGCGGCGGTGATCGCCTCCGGGAAGCCCTTCACCCCCCACGGCGATCAGGATGTGCCTTCAGCCCGCGATGGCGCAGTCCGGTCATCACCGACAGTCAGAACTTCGCGCCGCGGTATCGGCGATCCACAGGCCGGGGACCTCGCGCCGGCCGTCACCGGAACGGCGATCGCCAGCGCACCGTCCGGTGCTGTCCGGGGGTGGGAATTAGCGGTCGGCGATCTCCGGTGCGTCGAAGGTTACGTGATCATGCGGCGAGATCAATGGAACTGGCGGCGAGAGGCTCGGCGAGCGTCTCCCAGCCATCGACCTTGCGCATGACGATCTCCCCGGAGGCGAGCAGCGCCCAGAACAGCATCGGCGCGGTCTCTGACGGTCTGGGTGTTGATGCGGCGGCGGAACTCCTCGTGCAGACGCTTGATGGCATTGGGGGTGCGGGCCGATTTCCATTGGCCGGGCGGCAGGCGCGTGAAGGTGAAGAGCCGGTCGCCGGCTTCCTCGAGGCTGTCGGCGACGGCTCGACACTTCAGCCGCCATTGCGCAGAAACGCCTTTCGATCGGCCTCCACGTCGGCGGCAGTCTCGGCGTAGATCATGTCGCGATAGTCGTTGGTCAGTTCGTCGTGCAGCCGCCTTGGCGCGTGCGCCAGCAGGTTGCGGTGCTGTGAACCGTGCAGCGCTGGACGGGGGCGTCGGGCCAGAGCGCCGCCACTGCCGCCTCGAGCCCGGGCGCGCCGTCGACGATGACGAACTCGGGCGCGTTCAGGCCGCGCCGGGTCATGTCCGCGAGGAAGGCGGCCCAGGCGTCGGTGCTCTCGCCGTCCATGCTCCTGAGCGCCAGCAGCACCTTCTGGCCGTTTCGACGCACCCCGCCCGCCACCAGCAGGGAATGGCGGCGGCCTGCGGTCGATCTTCGTTCGACCGTGCCGTCCAGGATGAGCCGGACGATGTCCTCACCTGGAGGTCGCGGCCGTTCCAGCCCTCCCAGTCGGTCCGAACCTTGCGCCAGGTGCGGCTGACCACATCCTTGCCCAAGGCGCCGTCGAACAGCGCCGCCAAGGCACGGCGCACTCTCCGGGTGTTCGTTCCGGCGAGATAGGCGCCGGCGATCAGCGCCTCGGCCCGCTTCGTCAGCCGCTGGTAGCGGCGCAGCGCCTGCGAGCGCCGTCCCGCCATCCTCGCACACGAGCCGTGCCCGCGGCACGCGCACCGTCTCGGCGCCGAACGCTGCTGGCAAAAAAAGGTGACGCCCGCGGCCAGGCGGAGCGCCGTCGCCCACGCCATGCAGGCCACGGCCTAAGCCGGCGGCGGGCGAGCGCCATCATCTTGGCGGACGAGTGCATCAGCGCCTCCGATCCAAGCCGCACCTCCGCCCTGTCGCGACTCCCGGCGTTGCGGTATGATCCGGGCCATGAGGCTCAGCCAGAGCATACGGTTCTGCACCTCGGCTGACGGGACGCGCATCGCCGTGGCGTCGTGTGGAACGGGACCGGTGATCCTGCGGGCGGCACACTGGCTGAGCCATGTCGATTACGATCTCGACAGCCCCGTCTGGCAGCCCTGGGTCCGTGCGCTTTCGGCCCGCAACCGCTTCGTGCGCTATGACCCGCGCGGCTGCGGGCTGTCGGACCGGCATGTCGCGGACCTCTCCATCGACGCCTGGCACGCCGATCTCGAGGCGGTGGCCGCGACGATCGAGGCGCCGCGCTTCATCCTGCTGGGCCTCTCGCAGGGGGGCGCGCTCGCCATCACCCATGCCTTGCGGCACCCCGAGCGCGTCTCGCATCTCGTGCTGCTCAATGCCTATGGCCGGGGCGGGCGGGTGCGGGCGCGGACCGATGCCGAGCGGCTGGAGGCCGAAACGCTCGTCAACTTCATCCGCATCGGCTGGGGCCGGGACAACCCTGGTTTCTGGCAGTTCTTCACCAGCCAGTTCATCCCTGACGGCACCCCCGAGCAGCATCGCTGGTGGGCCGATCTCGAGCGCATCACGGCGGCGCCCGAGGTCGCGGCAGAGCTGCTCCGGCAGATGCAAGGGATCGACGTCTCGGCGCTCGCCGCGCAGCTGCGCCTGCCGGTGCTGATCGCGCATTGCCGGGGCGACCTGCGGGTGCCCTTCGAAGAGGGGCTGCGGCTCGCCGCGGCGATTCCCGGCGCCCGCTTCGTGCCGCTGGAGAGCCGCAACCACGTGCTGCTGCCGGAGGAGCCGGCCTGGCGGGTGCTTCACGGCGAACTCGCCGCCTTTCTCGGGCAGGAGCGCGAGGAGCCGCGCGCGATCCGGGAGGCGGGCCTGACCCCTGCGGAGGCCGCGCTGCTTGACCTCGTGACCGAGGGCCTCGACAACCGCGCGATCGCCGGCCGCCTCGGCAAGAGCGAGAAGACCGTGCGCAACCAGCTCTCGACCGTGTTCGGCAAGCTCGGCGTTCACAGCCGCTCGCAGGCGATCGTCATGGCTCTGGGCGAGCGGGCACAGTGACGGGACATCCGCCCCGTGGCGACGCGGGGTCATGCGGCCCGGACGGGACTGCGGCCTCATGTGCAAGGCGGCGGGCGGCCTCATCCTGGGCATGCAGACGGAGCGTCACGCCCCGTCCATGCCAGTGAGGCACATCATGGCACAGCAACTCAATGAGACGACCCTCAACGAGCTCGTGGGCCGCATCCTCGGTGATCTCGGCGGCGCGGTCAGCGTGCCGCTGGTCCGCATCGGCGACGCGCTCGGCCTCTACGAGACCCTGAAGCGCATCGGCCCCGCAACGCCGGAGGAACTCGCCAGCGCCGCCGACTGCGCGCCCCGCTACGTGCGCGAGTGGCTCTCGGCACAGGCGGCCTCCGGCTACGTCACCCATGAGGACGGGCGCTTCTCGCTCACGCCCGAGCAGGCCTTCGTCTTCGCCGAGCCCGACAGCCCGGCGAACCTGCTCGGCGGCTTCGACACTGCCGCGGCGATGTTCGAGAACCAGCCCAAGGTGCAGGCGGCGTTCAAGACCGGCCGCGGCGTTGCCTGGGGCGACCTCGCCGGCTGCATGTTCTGCGCCGTCGCGCGGATGTTCCGGCCGGGCTATGTCAACGCACTCGTGCAGGAGTGGCTGCCCGCGCTCGACGGCGTGGTGCCGAAGCTCGAGGCGGGGGCGAAGGTGACGGATGTGGGCTGCGGCCACGGCGTCTCGACGATCCTGATGGCGCAGGCCTACCCGCGCTCGCAGTTCACCGGCTACGACTTCCACCCGGCCTCGATCGCCGCTGCCACCGCTCATGCGATGGCCCACGGGGTCGAGAACGTCCGCTTCGAGGTCGGCACGGCGCAGGATTTTGCGGGCGAGGACTACGACCTCGTGACCTTCTTCGACTGCCTGCACGACATGGGCGACCCCAAGGGCGCCGCCACGCATGTCCGGAAGGCGCTGAAGGATGGCGGCACCTGGATGGTGGTCGAGCCGATGGCCGGGGACACGCTGGAGGACAACCTCAACCCGGTCGGCCGGCTCTACTACTCGGCCTCGACGATGATCTGCGTGCCGACCTCGCTGGCGCAGGAGACCGGCCTCGCGCTTGGCGCGCAGGCGGGCGAAAGGCGGCTGGCCGAGGTGATCCGCGCCGGCGGGTTCCGGAACGTCCGCCGGGCCGCGCAGACGCCGCTGAACATGGTGCTGGAGGCGACCTGAGGAGCGGCGGTTCTCGCCGTTGGGGACTTTGTCAGCCCTCTCGAGGACCGCTGAGGAGGCCGTGCTGGGCCCCTGCCCGGAGCATTTGACGGACATGAGCGCCTGTGCGCGGTCAGGTGACAAAAGGGCGCGCCCTCGCAGGCGCGCCCTTTCAATCGGCATGTGCCGCAATCAGTTCTGGGCGTAGAATTCGACGACCAGGTTCGGTTCCATCTGCACCGGATAGGGCACGTCGCCCAGCGCCGGGGTGCGGACGAAGGTGGCGGTCAGCTTGTTGCCGTCCACCTCGAGATAGTCGGGGATGTCGCGCTCGGCGGACCCTTGCGCCTCGAGCACCATCACCATCTGCCGCGAGCGTTCGCGGACGGCGATCACATCGCCTTCCTTGCAGCGGTAGGAGGGGATGTTCACGCGCACGCCGTTCACGGTCACATGGCCGTGGTTGACGAACTGGCGCGCGGCCCAGACGGTCGGCACGAACTTGGCGCGGTAGACGACCGCGTCGAGGCGACGCTCCAGCAGGCCGATCAGGTTCTCGCCGGTGTCGCCGCGGACCCGCTCGGCCTCGGAATAGATGCGGCGGAACTGCTTTTCGGTCAGGTCGCCATAGTAGCCCTTGAGCTTCTGCTTGGCGCGCAGCTGGGTGCCGAAGTCCGACAGCTTCTGCTTGCGACGCTGGCCGTGCTGGCCGGGACCGTATTCGCGGCGGTTGACCGGCGACTTGGCGCGGCCCCAGATGTTCTCGCCCATGCGGCGGTCGAGCTTGTACTTGGCAGCGGTGCGTTTGGTCACGCGCTGATCTCCTTCGTTGTTGAAGGGCGTTGTCCTTTGTCCCGAGGGACCGACAGGCATCCCCTCGCGGGGGCCACCAACACCAATGAAGTGGGCGCTTATAGAGGCGGCGGCGAGGGTGTCAAGGCGCGGCTGCGGGCGCTTCTGGACGAAAGAGACCCGGGACGCCTTCGCGGCCCGGGTCCAGTCTGCTGCTCGCTAGGCGTTGCCCCGCCTGTTCTCCCCCGCTGCCGGGGATCTCAACTGCACCCGCTGGTCCCGCCGCAAGTGTTGCACTTCATGCAGGTGCCGTTCCGCACCAGCGTGTAGTTGCCGCACTCCGTGCAGGCCTCGCCCTCGTAGCCCTGCATCCGGGCCTTGGCGCGGGCGTCCATCGAGACCGTCGCCACCGCCGCGCCGACCTCGTAGGTCGCGCCCTCCTCCGACATGCCGCGCATCGCCACCGCCTGCATCGCCGTCGCCGAGGCGCCGCCCTGCAGCACCATCAGCTCCTGCGGCAGGCGCTTGCGCAGATAGCCCGTGGAGCTGATCTGGCGCAGCATCTCCAGCCCGCGCGACTTGTCCTCGCTCACCGTCGCGATGTTGCGCCCCTCGGCCTCGCCCCCACCCAGCGAGTCGAAGCTGGTCCCGTTCGGCTTCACATGCGCGAGGTCGGTGCGGTCGAGATAGCTGACCGCCAGCTCGCGGAAGATGTAGTCGAGGATCGAGGTCGCGTTCTTGATGCTGTCATTGCCCTGCACCATCCCGGCCGGCTCGAAGCGGGTGAAGGTGAAGGCGTCCACGAACTCCTCCAGCGGGACGCCGTATTGCAGGCCCACGGACACGGCGATGGCGAAGTTGTTCATCATTGCCCGGAAGCCCGCGCCTTCCTTGTGCATGTCGATGAAGATTTCGCCCAAGCTGCCGTCGTCGTATTCGCCGGTGCGCAGATAGACCTTGTGGCCGCCGATCAGCGCCTTCTGGGTGTAGCCCTTGCGCCGGCCGGGCAGCTTCTCGCGGTGGCTGCGGACCATCTCCTTGACGATGATCTTCTCGACGATCTTCTCGGCGATGACCGCGACCTTCTCCTGCTGGGTGCCGGTGGCCAGCACCTCCTCGGCCTCCTCGTCGTCCTCGACCAGCGCCGCGGCGAGCGGCTGGCTCAGCTTCGAGCCGTCGCGGTAAAGCGCGTTGGCCTTGATCCCGAGGGACCACGACAGCTCATAGGCCGCCAAGGTGTCGGCGATGGTCGCCGTGTTCGACATGTTGATCGTCTTGCTGATCGCGCCCGAGACGAAGCTCTGGGCCGCGGCCATCATGCGGATGTGGCTGTCCACCGAGAGGAACCGGCGGCCCTTCTTGCCGCAGGGGTTGGCGCAGTCGAAGACCGCGTAGTGCTCGGGGCGCAGATGCGGCGCGCCTTCGATCGTCATGGTGCCGCAGACATGGTCGTTCGCGGCGTCGATCTGGGCCTTGGTAAAGCCGAGGTGGCGCAGCAGGTCGAAGGACGGGTCGAACAGCTGCTCGGCCGGGATGCCGAGTGTGCCGCGGCAGAAGTCCTCGCCCAGCGTCCACTGGTTGAAGACGAAGCGGATGTCGAAGGCGGAGGCGAGCGCGGCCTCGACCTTGGCGATCTCGGCGGCGCCGAAGCCGTGGCCGGAGAGGCTCGTCGGGTTGATGCCGGGGCAGTTGCCCAAGGATGCGTGGCCGACCGCGTAGGCCACGATCTCGGCGATCTCGGCCTCGCCGTAGCCCAGCGTCCGCAGCGCTGCGGGGACCGACTGGTTGATGATCTTGAAGTAGCCGCCCCCGGCGAGCTTCTTGAACTTCACCAGGGCGAAGTCCGGCTCGATCCCGGTGGTGTCGCAGTCCATCACCAGGCCGATCGTCCCCGTGGGTGCGATCACCGTCGCCTGCGCGTTGCGGAAGCCGTGCTCCTGCCCGAGGGCGAGCGCCTCGTCCCAGGCCGAACGCGCGAGCGCCACCAGCCGCTGATCCGGGCAGTTCGCCGCGTCGAGCGCCACGGCCGGCACGTTCAGCCCCTCATAGGCCAGCCCATGCGCCGCCGCGCGGTGGTTGCGGATCACCCGCAGCATCGCCTCGGCGTTCGGCGCATGGCGCGGGAAGGCTCCAAGCTCGCCCGCCATCTCGGCCGAGGTCGCATAGGCGACGCCCGTCATGATCGCCGAAAGCGCGCCGCCGAGCGCCCGCCCTTCGGCCGAGTCGTAACCGAGGCCCATGTTCATCAGCAGCCCGCCGATATTGGCGTAGCCGAGGCCGAGCGTGCGGTAGTCGTAGCTGCGCTGCGCGATCTCCTTCGACGGAAACTGCGCCATCAGCACGCTGATCTCGAGCGTCACCGTCCAGAGGCGCGTGGCGTGGACATAGCCGTCGGCGTCGAAGCGGCCGTCCTTGAGGAAGGTCAGCAGGTTCATCGACGCCAGGTTGCAGGCGGTGTCGTCGAGGAACATGTATTCGCTGCACGGGTTCGAGGCCCGGATCGGCCCGTCGCCGGGGCAGGTGTGCCAGGCGTTCACCGTGTCGTGGAACTGGATGCCGGGATCGGCGCAGGCCCAGGCGGCATGGCCGATCTGCTCCCACAGTTCGCGCGCCTGCACGGTCTTGGCGACCTTGCCATCGGTGCGGCGCACCAGCTCCCAGGGCAGGTCCTCGCGCACTGCCTTGAGGAAGGCGTCGGTCACGCGGACCGAGTTGTTCGAGTTCTGGCCCGAGACGGTGATGTAGGCCTCCGAGTCCCAGTCGGTGTCGTAGGTCGGGAACTCGATGCTGTCGAAGCCCTGCCGCGCGTATTGCAGTACGCGGTTGATGTAGGTCTCGGGGATCATCGCCTTCTTGGCCGCGCGGATGGCGCTCTTCAGGGCCGTGTTCCTGGTTGGGTCGGTCGCGTTCTCGATCGAGCCGTCCCAGCCCTTCACCGCGGCGAAGAGCCAGTTCAGCTTCTGCTCATGCGCCTTCGAGCCCGCGACGAGGGAGGCGACCTTCTGCTCCTCGATCACCTTCCAGTTGATGAACTGCTCGATGTCGGGGTGATCCATGTCGCAGATCACCATCTTCGCGGCGCGGCGCGTGGTGCCGCCCGACTTGATCGCCCCCGCCGCGCGGTCGCCGATCTTGAGGAACCCCATCAGCCCCGAGGACTTGCCGCCGCCCGAGAGCCGCTCCCCCTCGCCGCGCAGCGACGAGAAGTTGGTGCCGGTGCCGGAGCCGTATTTGAACAGCCGCGCCTCGCGGACCCAGAGGTCCATGATGCCGCCCTCGTTCACCAGATCGTCAGCGACGGACTGGATGAAGCAGGCATGCGGTTGCGGATGCTCGTAGGCCGAGGTCGAGGCGGTCAGCTTGCCGGTCTGGAAATCGACGTAGAAATGCCCCTGACCCGGCCCGTCGATGCCATAGGCCCAGTGCAGGCCGGTGTTGAACCACTGCGGCGAGTTCGGCGCGCCCATCTGCCGCGCCAGCATCGCGCGCATCTCGTCGTAATAGGCGCGGGCGTCTTCTTCTGTCGAAAAATATCCCCCCTTCCAGCCCCAATAGGCCCAGGCGCCGGCCATGCGGTCGAAGACCTGCCGGGCCGAGGTCTCGCCGACCAGCCGCTCGCCCTCGGGCAGCGCGGCGAGCGCCGCCTCGTCAGGGACGGAGCGCCACAGGAACTCGGGCACGCCCTTCTCGCGCACGCGCTTGAGGCGCGCGGGCACGCCGGCCTTGCGGAAGTATTTCTGCGCGATCACGTCCGAGGCGACCTGGCTCCAGCCCTGCGGCACCTCGACGGCGTCGTTGCGGAAGACCACCGTGCCGTCCGGGTTGCGGATCTCCGACACCGTGGTGGTGAAGGCGAGGCTGCCATAGGCCCCGCCGGTTTCCGTGGTGAAGCGCCGCTCGATCCGCATTCCTTGCCCCTCGTCTTTCCCGGACCCGGGTTCGCCCCCGGTGCCCATCCCTCGTTCCGCCAACGGAGCGCCGGCCTGCATCGCCATGATGCAGCCGCCGGGGCGAGGCCCCGTTTGCGTCCCGTTTCTCGCCTCTGGTTCCGGGGCTGCGGCTCACTACATCTGGTGTGCTTCGCTGCCCTCTGACACAAGGTGCCGTATCTGGCGGCAGTTCTCAACCAGTTTTTGTCCCTGCCTCCTGAAAAGCTGGGGACAGGCGGCGGGGCGGGTGATGGCCGAACTATCCACAGGATCATCCACGGGCCAACTGACCGGCATCCACCTGTCTTTGCTGGCCCGGACGCGTCCTTCCCCATGCAAGGCGGTGCGGCGCCGAGCGGCTCACGCGAGGGTTGACGGCAAGTTGTCCACAGGCCCGCAGGTCAGGCGTCGCGAAATCGACGCAATCCGTCCTCGGTGATGATGGCGTCGAGGCGCTCGTCCGTGGGCTCGACGGGAATCACCCCGACCTCTTGCACGTTGAAGGCGAGTCCGACCGCCGTGACCGGCCCGCCCGCGCGCAGGGCGGCGAGCGTGCGGTCGTAGAAGCCGCCGCCATAGCCGAGACGGTTGCCGGTGGCGTCGAAGCCGGCGAGCGGACAGAGGACCAGTTGCGGCCGCAGGACCGGGGCCGATTCGGGCGGATGGCGGGTGCCGAAGACGCCCGCGTCCATCGCTTCCCCCTCGCGCCACTCGCGGAAGACCAGCGGCTGCCGGGGGCGCACCACGACCGGCAGGACGATGGGGCCGCGATGGTGGCGCAGGCCGGGCAGCGGGTCAAACTCGTCGCCCATCGCGGCATAGGCGGCGACCACGGCCTCGGGGGTGCGCGCCGCCAGCCCGGCAATCGCTGCCGTGATCGCCGCCTCGCGGGCCGCCCGGTCCGCGAGCCCTGCCCGCGCGTCGAGGGCCTGCTGGCGCAGCGCCCGCTTGGCCGCGCGGCGCTCGTCGTCGGTCAGAGCAGTATCCATGTCGCAAGCCCCAGGAAGGCAAAGAAGCCCATGACGTCGGTCAGGGTGGTCACGAAGGTTCCCGACGCCAGCGCCGGATCGAGACCGAGGCGGTTCATCGTCAGCGGCACCAGAACCCCGCCGAGCGCGGCGACGATCTGGTTGACGATCATCGCGCTGCCGAGAACGAGGCCAAGCAGCGGGTTGCCGAAGATCAGCGTGCCCCCGAGGCCGAGAATCAGCGCCAGCACGATGCCGTTCAGAAGCCCCGCGACCAGTTCGCGCCTTACCACGCGCCGCGCGTTGCGCGGGGTCAGGTCGCGGGTGGCGAGGGCGCGCACCGCGACCGCCAGCGACTGCGTCCCGGCGATGCCTCCGGTCGAGGCGACGATGGGCATGAGGGCGGCGAGCGTCACGAGGGCCGCGATGGTGCCCTCGAAGAGCGAGATGACCATGGCCGAGAGCGAGGCGGTGAACAGGTTGGCGACCAGCCACGGCAGGCGCCGGCGCGCGGTCTGGACGCCGGTGTCGCTGACGCGGCTTTCCTCGCCCACCCCGGCAAGCCGCAGGATGTCCTCCTCCGCCTCCTCGTCGAGGACCGACATGGCGTCGTCGATGGTGATAACACCCACGAGCCGGCCGTGATCGTCCACCACCGGCGCGCTGATGAGGTGATACTGGTTGAAGAGATAGGCGACCTCGGCCTCGTCCTCGGCCGCCTCGATGGTGCGGAAGCTCTGCTCGGCGATGTCGGCGAGGCGGACGCTGCGCTGTGCGCTCAGCAGCCGCCCGAGAGTGACGTAGGCGATCGGGTTCCGCTTCGGGTTGACCAGAATCACATGGTAGAACTGGTCGGGCAGCCATTCCTCGGCGCGGAGGAAGTCGATGGTCTCGCCCACGGTCCAGTGCTCGGGCGCGGCCACGACCTCGGACTGCATGAGGCGGCCGGCGGAATGCTCTGGCCAGGTCAGCGCATGCTCGACCGCGACCCGGTCGCTGTCGTCAAGCGCGGCGAGGATCTCGGTGCGGTCGGCGTGGTCGAGGTCCTCGACGAGGTCCACGACGTCGTCGGTGTCCATCTCGCGGACGGCCTCGGCCAAGGCCTCGCGGGGCATGGCGTCGATCACGTCCTCGCGGATCGCCTCGTCGATCTCCGACAGGATCTCGCCGTCGATCTCGCCCGAGTAGAGGCCGAGGAAGACCCGGCGCCGGGCCGGGGTCAGCTGCTCGATGATGTCGGCGATATCGGCGCCGTGCATCGGCTCCAGCAGCGCGTTGAGGCTGGCGCCGTCGCCCGCGTCCACCGCCGCCTCGACCGCCGCGACCTGCAAGGGCGGCAGCGGGTCATTCTGCTCCGGGGGCGCCGGATCCAGGGTCATGCGAGCAACTCCATCGCCGCGCGGTGCAACTCCGGCGTGGCCGCGGCGATCACCCGCCCGCCGCCCTGGGCCGGGCCGCCGTCCCAGGCGGTGACGATGCCGCCCGCGGCGAGGATCACGGCCATGGGCGCGACGATGTCGTAGGCCTGCAGCCCGCTCTCGATCACCAGATCGACATGGCCGGCGGCCAGCAGCGCATAGGCGTAGCAGTCGAGACCGTAGCGCGTCAGCCGCGCGCGGGCCGAGACGCGGCGGAAGGCCTCGGCCTCGCCGGGGCCGCCGAGTTCGGGGAAGGTGGTCATCAGCGTGGCGTCGGCAAGCGCGGTCGTCCCGCGCACCCCGAGCGGCGTCTCGCCCCGCGGCGAGGTCAGGCGCGCGGGACCGCGGCCGCCCTCGAACCGCTCGCCGGTCCAGGGCTGGTCCACGAGGCCGTGGATCGGCATCCCGTCCGCGCCGGTCACGCCGATCAGCGTGCCCCAGCTGGGGATGCCGGAGATGAAGGCGCGGGTGCCGTCCACCGGGTCCAGCACCCAGGTCAGGCCCGAGCGGCCGGGCGTCGGCCCGTATTCCTCGCCCACGATGGCGTCATCCGGCCGGCGGCGGGCCAGCACGGCCCGGATCGCGCGCTCGGCGGCGCGGTCGGCTTCGGTCACGGGATCGAAGCCGCCTTCGAGCTTGTTGTCGGCGCCGAGGTCGCGGGTGCGGAAACGCGGCAGCGTCTCGGCGCGCGCGGCATCCGCGGCCTCCCGCGCGGTGGCGGCGATGTCGTCAGCCTCGTCGGTCATTCCCGCGCCCCTCTGCCGCCCTCCCGTCGCGGCCGAGGTCTAGCGGCTGCCGCCCGCCCTTGCCAGTGCCGCCCGTAATTGACGGCGCATGGAGGGCGGGGGAGCGGTCGTCAGGCGGCGCGCGAGAGCACCCGCGCCAGTTCGAAGATCTGGCGGCGCTGCTCTTCCGGCATGGTGTAATAGGCGCGGATGAGCTGCAGCGCCTCCTTGTCGGCGAGGACGTCGCGGACGGCTTCGCCAGCCTCGCCCTCCTCGACGGCGTTGCCGTTCTCGATGCCGTCGAAGAAGAACGACACCGGCACCTCGAGGGCGCGGGAAATGTCCCACAGCCGCGAGGCCGAGACGCGGTTCGCGCCGGTCTCGTATTTCTGGACCTGCTGGAACTTGATGCCGATGGTCTCGGCAAGCTGCTGCTGGGTCACGCCCATCATCCATCGGCGATGGCGGATGCGTTTCCCGACGTGGGTGTCTACAATATGTGGCATTGATGCAATCCTCTCAGATAGGCTTGGCGTAGCCCCGAGAACTGGGAGAAACGAGTGGAAAAGCACGGAAAACACCCCGACCTGACCAAATATACAGGTCCATCGCGCCCCGGCGAAGTCACAAGCACGGGTAGAGACGGGGCCGGGGCGCTCCACCCCCGATCTTTGGTGCGGGCGGCGCGAATCACTGCCGTCGGCGCGGCCCCCGAAGTGGCCGAGCTGCCCGCCCCGGATGAGCCGGGCGAGGGGCAGGTCATCGTGCGGATGCGCGCCGCGGCGCTGAACTTCGCCGACCTGCTCTCGGCCGAGGGCAGCTACCAGGACAGCCAGCCGCCGCCCTACACGCCCGGCATCGAGGGCGCGGGCGAGGTTCTCGCCGCCGGTCCCGGCAGCGGCTTCGCGGAAGGCGACCGTGTCGTTGTCTGCACCCCCGGCACGCTGGCCGAGGCCGGGGTCTTTCCCGCTGCTGCATTGACGCCGCTGCCCGAGGGCATCGGCTGGCCCGAGGCGGCCGGCCTGCAGGTCGCCTATGGCACCAGCCACATCGCGCTCGGCCACCGGGCCGCGCTTGCCGCGGGCGAGACGCTCGTGGTGCTCGGCGCCGGGGGCGGCGTGGGGCTGACGGCGGTGGAGCTGGGCGCGGCCCTCGGCGCGCGGGTGATCGCGGTCGCGAATGGCGAGGCCAAGCAGGCGGCCGCCAAGGCCGCGGGTGCGGCCGAGGTGCTGGACGGTGCCGATCCCAAGGCGCTGAAGGCGGCGCTGCGCGGCCTGGGCGGCGTCGATGTGGTCTATGACCCGGTCGGCGGCGCCCCTGGCCTCGCCGCCTTCGGGGCGCTGAACCGGGGCGGGCGCTTCCTCGTCATCGGCTTCGCGGCGGGCGAGCCGCCGCAGCTGCCGCTGAACCATGCCCTGGTGAAGAACCTCGCCATCCACGGGGTCTTCTGGGGCGGCTACCTGTCCCTCGACCCCGCGCTCCTGCGCCGTTCGACCGGCGAGCTGCTGGGCCTTGTGGCCGGGGGCAAGCTGCGCCCGCATGTCGGCCACCGGCTGCCGCTCGACCGCATTGCCGAAGGCTTCGCGCTGCTGCGCGACCGCCGCGCGGTCGGAAAGGTCGTGATCGAGCTCTGAAATCCGGGTGACCGGGGCCGGAATCGGCCTTGAAAGCATTGAATTGCCGGCGCCGAAAAACGATATTGGACCGCAAGGGGACGGACCCACCGCCCCGTCGATTTGCTGGAGGGCCGCATGGCTGAATACAATACGATCCGCCGGACGCAGGCGGACGCGCGCGGGGTGGTCTATGACGAGGGCCTGCGCGCCTACATGAACAAGGTCTACGGGCTGATGTCCGTCGGCATGATCATCACCGCGCTTGCCGCCTGGGCCGTCAGCGGCCTTGCCGTCACGCCCGAGGGGCAGCTGTCGCAGTTCGGCGTGGCGATCTACGCCAGCCCGCTGAAATGGGTCATCATCTTTGCGCCCCTCCTGATGGTCTTCGCCTTCGGCGCGGCGCTGAACCGCCTCTCGACCGGCGCGGCGACGACCCTCTTCTACGCCTTCGCGGCGCTGATGGGCCTCTCGATCAGCTCAATCTTCCTCGTCTACACCGACTACTCGATCGTGCAGACCTTCCTGGTGACGGCGATCTCCTTCGCGGGCCTGTCGCTCTACGGCTACACGACCAAGCGCGACCTGTCGGGCATGGGGACGTTCCTGATGATGGGCCTGATCGGCCTGATCGTCGCGATGATCGTGAACATCTTCCTGCAGTCGAGCGCGATGCAGTTCGCGATCTCGGTCATCGGCGTGCTGATCTTCGCCGGCCTGACCGCCTATGACACGCAGAACATCAAGCGCACCTACCTGGAGCTGTCGCGCTCCAACAGCGACTTCCTCGGCAAGTCGGCGATCATGGGCGCGCTGCAGCTCTATCTCGACTTCCTGAACCTGTTCATGTTCCTGCTGCAGTTCATGGGCAACCGCGAGTGATCGCATCCATCTGACGCTGACGGAGGGGCCGGGGATTTCCCGGCCCCTCTGCTTTGGAGAGCCGCCATGTCCTGTCCCGCCGCCGCCGCCCATGATCCGGGCGGGAGGGTGCGCTACGCCCTCGCCGCCGAGACGCGCGCCGGGGCCGAGTTCTCGGCCTGCAGCCGCTACCGCCCGCGCCTCTGGCGCGAATGGGAGGTCGGCGGGCTGACGGTCCTCTGGGTCGGCATGAACCCCTCGACCGCCGACGCCGGATTCGACGATCCCACCTGCCGCCGCGAATGCGACTTCACCCGGGCCTGGGGCGGCAGCCGATACCTCAAGGGCAACGTCCTCGACTGGCGCGCGACGCGGCCGCAGGACCTGCCGCGTGACCCGGCCCTCGCCTGCTCGCCCCGGAACCTCGAAGCCCTGACCGGGATGGCCGGCGAGGCGGACCTGGTCATCGCCGCCCATGGCCGGCTGCACCGCCGCTTCCATCCCGTCCTGCGCGAGGTGCTGGCGGCGCTCCGCGATGCCGCCGCGAAGCCGGTGCAGCGCCCTGCCGTGAACAGCGACGGCAGCGCGCGGCATCCCTTGTACCTGCGGGCCGGGTTGCGGCCGGAGGCGTATGACATGGGCTGGATCGGATTGTGACGGACTGGCGGCCCCGGCAGGGCTCGAACCTGCAACCTTGGACTTAGAAGGTCCCTGCTCTATCCAGTTGAGCTACGGGGCCGCATGGATTGCGTCATGCCGCGAAACCGCGGCGGGGCGCAACCGCGCGCTCAGACCGCGCGGGTCATGTAGACGCTCATCGGGTCGAGGCGGTAGTCGCCGAAGGGCGGACACTCCACGAAACCCGCGCCGAGATAGAGCGCCCGCGCCGCTGCAAACGAGGGCTGCGCACCGGTCTCGAGGCTGAGCCGGCGCATCCCCATCCCTCGCGCCGCCGCCACCAGCCCCGCCAGCAGCGCCCGCGAGAGCCCGCGACCGCGATGCTCGGCAAGGACATGCATGGACTTCAGCTCGCCCTGGGCGTCGTCCAGGCGCTTGATCGCGCCCATGCCGGTCGGTGCGCCTCTCTCGTCGCGCATGACGTAGAAGGCGATCCCGGCGCCGGCGAGCGCCTCGCGCGGCAGCATGTGGATCGACTCGGGCGGGGTGTCGGCATGCATCTCGGCGTGATGGCGGGCGAAGAGGTCGGTCAACTCCGCCGCCATCGGGTCGGCGCGGGTGATGCCCGAGGGCACCGCCGTCAATGCGTCCACGGCACCCGACGATCCGGCGCGAAGTTCTCGCCATAGCCCCGCGGGCGGACGTTCACGGCCCTGCGGTTGGCCTCCTGCACCACATAGGTGATGCCGTTCTCGCGGGCATAGGCCTCGGCCTGCTCGCGGGTCTCGAAGCGCAGGCGGACCTGGCGCTGGGTGTCGGCCGACGAGGTCCAGCCCATCAGCGGATCGATCTCGCGCTTCTCGGCGGGCTCGAAGTCCAGCACCCAGCCGCGGGTCCGGGCGCCGGACTGCATGGCGTTGCGGGAGGGCTGGTAGATGCGGGCGCGCATGGGAAACCTCGGGGCGGTGTCGTTCCCGCTTATCGGCCAGTGGCGCGGCGCGTTCAAGCGCCCCCGCGGTCGCAGGGGGAACGGGGAGGGAGTGCGGGCGTTGTGCCCCTGTCCGCGGCCGCGCTGGCCGCTCCTCAACCGGAGGGCCACCGATGTCCCGACTCCCCCGCGCCGCCGTCTGCAGCCTCGCGCTCGCGGCCGAGCCGCGCCTGCTCGCCGCCCTGACCCTCGCCACCGGCCTCGCGGCGTTCGCGCCGATGGCCTTCGGCCAGAACGCCACCCCTCCCGAACCGCGCCCCGACGCGGCGGCCGAGCAGCCTGCCGATGCCGCCGCCCCGGCAGATGCCGCCGGCCAGTCGGCTGACGCCACCCCGGCCGAGGCCCCCGCCGGAGACGCACCGATGGCTGAGATCACCGTGCCGGGCGTCGAAGGCGACACCGTCGGCGCCACGATCCGGGACACCGAGGGCAGAACCGTCGGCTCCGTCGCCATTCGCGACACCGCGTCGGGTGCGATGCTGGTTCACCTGACGGTCATGGACATGGAGCCCGGCGTCCGCGCCGTCCACATCCACGAGACCGGCAATTGCGAGGGCGATTTTAGCGGTGCCGGCGGCCATCTCGCGGGGGGCCGTGAGCATGGCGTGCTGACCGCCGGCGGCTACCATGCGGGGGATCTGCCGAACATCATCGTGGCCGAGACCGGCCGCTTCGAGAGCGAGTTCTTCGCCCATGGCATCACCTTGGCCGACGTGATGGATGACGACGGCGGCGCGCTTGTCATCCACAGCGACAAGGACGACTACCAGTCGCAGCCCTCGGGCGATGCCGGCGACCGCATCGCCTGCGGTGTCTTCGGCCCCCCGGCCTGAGACCATGAGCCGGCGCCGCGACCCCGCGGCGCCGGCCTGCCGCCCCTACTGGACGGCGCGGCCATGATCCCCCATCTCTGGCCCTGAGATGGCCCACAACAACCTCAACGCCCCGACCCTCATCCCCCTGCCCCCGCGGCGCGAGAAGCTGGAGGGCGGGCGGCGTTTCGTCATGCAGAGCGAGTTCCAGCCCGCCGGCGACCAGCCGACGGCGATCGCCGAACTGGCCGAGGGGGTGAAGGACGGCGAGCGCGACCAGGTGCTGCTGGGCGCCACCGGCACCGGCAAGACCTACACCATGGCCAAGGTGATCGAGGAGACGCAGCGCCCGGCGATCATTCTCGCGCCCAACAAGACCCTCGCGGCCCAGCTTTACGGCGAGTTCAAGGGCTTCTTTCCCGAGAACGCGGTCGAGTATTTCGTCAGCTACTACGACTACTACCAGCCCGAAGCCTATGTCCCGCGCTCGGACACCTATATCGAGAAGGAATCGCAGATCAACGAGGCGATCGACCGGATGCGCCACTCGGCCACCCGGGCGCTGCTGGAGCGCGACGACGTCATCATCGTGGCCTCGGTTTCCTGCATCTACGGCATCGGCTCGGTCGAGACCTACTCGGCCATGACCCAGGACATGGCCGTCGGCCAGTCCTACGACCAGCGCGAGTTCATCCGCGAGTTGGTGGCGCAGCAATACAAGCGCCTAGACGCCGCCTTCATCCGCGGCGCCTTCCGCGTGAAGGGCGACGTGGTCGAAGTCTGGCCCGCCCATCTCGAGGACCGCGCCTGGCGCTTCAGCTTCTTCGGCAACGAGCTTGAAACTATCACCGAGTTCGACCCGCTGACCGGCGCGAAGACTGGCGACTACAAGCAGATCCGCATCTACGCCAACAGCCACTACGTCACGCCGCGGCCGACTATGAACCAGGCGATCAAGGGAATACGCGAGGAACTTCGCGTCCGCCTGAAGCAGCTGGAGGACGAGGGCAAGCTGCTCGAAGCCCAGCGGCTGGAGCAGCGCACCAATTTCGACCTCGAGATGCTGGAGGCCACCGGCGTCTGCAACGGCATCGAGAACTATTCCCGCTACCTCACCGGCCGCGCGCCGGGCGAGCCGCCGCCGACGCTGTTCGAGTTCATCCCCGACCACGCCATCGTCTTCGCAGATGAGTCGCACGTCTCCGTGCCGCAGATCGGCGGCATGTATCGCGGCGACTTCCGGCGCAAGTTCACGCTGGCCGAGCACGGCTTCCGCCTGCCCAGCTGCATGGACAACCGGCCGCTGAAGTTCGAGGAATGGGACGCCATGCGGCCGCAGTCGGTCTTCGTCTCGGCCACGCCCGCGGACTGGGAGCTGAACCAGACCGGCGGCGTCTTCACCGAGCAGGTGATCCGTCCCACCGGCCTTCTGGACCCGGTGATCGAGATCCGCCCCGTCGAGACGCAGGTGGACGACCTGCTGGACGAGGTGCGGCAGGTGGCCAAGCAGGGCTACCGCACCCTCGTCACGACGCTCACCAAGCGCATGGCCGAGGACCTGACCGAATACCTGCACGAGCAGGGCATCCGCGTGCGCTACATGCACTCCGACATCGACACGATCGAGCGCATCGAGATCCTGCGCGACCTGCGCCTTGGGGCCTATGACGTTCTGGTCGGCATCAACTTGCTCCGTGAAGGCCTTGATATTCCTGAATGCGGTCTTGTCGCCATTCTCGACGCCGACAAGGAGGGGTTCCTGCGTTCCGAGACCTCGCTGATCCAGACCATCGGCCGGGCGGCGCGCAACGTGGACGGGCGCGTCATCATGTATGCCGACCGCATCACCGGCTCGATGGAGCGGGCGATGAAGGAGACCGAGCGCAGGCGCGCCAAGCAGCACGCCTATAACGAGGCGCATGGAATCACCCCGCAGACGGTCCGCAAGAACGTGGACGACGTGCTGGCGGGCCTCTGGCAAGGCGACACCGACCAGTCGCGTGTCACGACCAAGATCGACAAGCCGCTGGTCGGCGCGAACCTGCAGGCGCATCTCGACGCGCTCCGGGCGCAGATGCGCAAGGCGGCCGAGAACCTGGAGTTCGAGGAGGCCGCGCGGCTGCGCGACGAGGTGAAGCGGCTGGAGGCGGTGGAGCTGGCGGTGTCGGACGACCCCCTCGCGCGGCAGCAGGCGGTGGAGGAAGCAGCGGAGCTTGCGGTGAAATCCGCCGGGCGCTCGACCGCAGGGCGTGCGGGTCAGCGCGGGGGCAACAAGCGGAGCAAGAGGCGGAGATGAGACGGGGGCGGTGATCGCCCCCGCCCGACTCTCCCCGCGAGGTCGGTCCCCATCGCTGCTTCGTCAAGAGGGGCAGAGAACCCCGCCAGGCCCGCTCGCGCTGACGAGGTTCATGCCTCACGTGCCGGCGCGCGAAAGGTTCGCGCGCGCCGCGTCAATACACCACGACCGAGCGGATCGACTCGCCCGCATGCATCAGGTCGAATTCCTTGTTGATCTCGTCCAGTGTCAGGATATGGGTAATCATCGGGTCGATCTCGATCTTGCCCGACATGTACCAATCCACGATCTTCGGCACGTCGGTCCGCCCCCGCGCGCCGCCGAAGGCTGAGCCCTTCCACACCCGCCCCGTCACCAGCTGGAAGGGCCGCGTCTGGATCTCCGCCCCGGCCGGGGCCACGCCGATCACGATCGACTGACCCCAGCCGCGGTGGCTGGCTTCCTTCGAGGCGGCCGCGGGGCCGCCCTGGTGAGCGGCGGGTGCAGGCTCACGCGGCGGGGACCGCGTCCTGCCGTTTCCGGGTATGCGTAGCGATGGCGTCCATCAGCGGCGGCGAGAGCGCGTCATAGGGCTCCAGCCCCAGTTCTTTCAGCCGCGCGCGGACGGCGGACATGCCGTCGGGCGGGTAGCCGCCCTCGATGATCGAGGACACGAAGGCCGCGAATTCGGGCGCCGACCAGCCCTGATCCGGGGAAAGCTCGGTATGGACGAAGTCGAGTCCGTAGAACGGGTGGTTCCGGTTCTCGATCCGGCCAAACATGTGCACCCCGCAATCGCGGCAGCGGTGGCGCTGGATCGCGGCGTCCTTGTTCACCACCTCCAGCTTCTCCTCCCCGGCCACGACCTCGAGCTGATCGCGCGGGATCACGGCGACCATCGAGAAGACCGCGCCCTGCGGCTTCCAGCACTTGGTGCAGCCGCAGACGTGGTTGTGCGCGGTGTTGCCGTTCAGCCGCACGCGCACCGGATTGCTGGCGCAATGACAGCGCAGTTCGCCGCCCGCGAAGTCGCTGCGGCCCGGTTTCACGCCCCCGTCCACGGCGGGGTGGATCTTGACGTCGCTCGGCATCGATTCCTCCCTCGGGATGATCGTGCAAAGCGTCACACACGGCGCGCCCCTGCGGGTAGCTGGACAAAGGGATTAGGCGCCTGCGCCGGCTCAGTTTCCGGGCGTGAAGCACAGGATTTCGGCTTCCGCCGCGGCGAGGCGCAGATGGTCGACGAACTCGTTGGCGAAGGTCGTGTCGCGGAAGACGGTGGCGCGCTCGCCGGTGGTCTGGCGCATCCGCAGCACCGTCTCGGCGGCGACATAGCCCTCATAGGGCAGGACGGTGGCGATGTGGTCGATGGTGCAGGCGCATTCGGTCAGCGCCTTGCGGGAGTTGCCGTTGGCGGCCATGCAGGCAAAGACGTATTCCGCCCGCGCCTCGGTCGGATAGTCGTTCACGGCGGCCCGCTCCGCCACCGTCTGGGCCGCGGGCGTCGCCTCGAGCAGCGCCAGACCGCCGGCCAGCAGGGCGGCGGGGATCATCGCCCCCCTCCCGCGAGCTTGAAGGCATAGCCGGTGCCGGGCGCCTCGGCCTCGAGGCTGCGGATCGGCGCGCCCGGCTGCGGCGCGAGGCCGATCTGCAGCGTCAGACGGTCGAAGCCCCGCATCCGGTCGGCGTTCCGGTCCCCGGCGAAGGGCGAGAGGATCACGATCCGTCCGCCATCCGGGCTGTCCACCACCGCCCCGCCGCGGCGCAGCGCCTCCTTGATGCGGTTGCGGATGTAGAAGGGGCTGCCGCCGGCGAGGGCGGCCATGTGCCGGGTCGCAGTCTCGAGGAAATAGACCAGCACCGGGTCCATGCCGGCGGTCGGATAGCGGGCGATGAGCCGCTCGCGCCCGCCCCCGCTCTCGCGCAGCTCCAGCATGGGGCGGCCAATGTCCGGGTCGGCGCCAAGCGCGAGCGTCAGCTGGCCGTCGGCGAGCGGCTGGAAGCCCTCGACCTCCGGCCCGGTCCGGGTCAGGTGCCAGCGGACCGGCCCCTGGCCCAGGGCGGAGAAGTCGCGCTCGGCGAAGACCAGGTCCATCGTCTGGCCGGCAAAGGCCGCCGGCGCGGCCGCGAGGAAGGCGACGGCAAGGAGGCAGCGGAGGGCGGATCGCGGCATCGGGACCTCTCGGCGCGCGCGGCTCGGATGCGGGCAGCGTCGCATGGCAGGCCGCGCGCCGCCAAGCCCCCTGCCCCTCCAACCTTGGTCGCAGGCCTCAGCGCTGCGCCGAGATCGCCTGCTCGATGGCGCGGCGCAGCTCACCCGCGGTCAGCGGCTTCATCAGCATCGGGATCTCCAGCTCGGCGCAGGCGCGGGCGATCTCGGGCGCGGCATGGGCCGTCACCATGACCGCGGGAACCGCGCCCAGCCGCTCGCGCAGGGCGGCGATGGTGACGAGGCCGGTATCGCCTCCGTCGAGGTGGTAGTCGGCGAGGATGACGTCGGGCGCGAGGCCCGGCTCGGAGGTCAGCAGCCGTTCGGCCTCGGCGGTGGAGGCGGCGGTGTGCACCACCATGCCGCCCAGATCGCGCAGCAGCATCGCATAGGCCCGCTGCAGGGAGGCATCGTTCTCGACCAGGATTGCCGTCGCGCCGCGCAGGGCGGCGGTCGGCGCCGCCTCGGGTTCGGCCGCGGCCGCCGGGTCCGCCCCCTCGGCGCGTGGCAGGCCGACCCGGAACACCGTCCCGCGCCCCGGCATGCTCTCGAGATGGATCGGGTGGCCCAGCTTGGCGCAGGCGCGGCGGACGATGGCCAGGCCGAGGCCCATCCCCGGCTCGCCGGCCTCGCCCGGCACCCGCTGGAACTCGTCGAAGATGCGCGTCCGGTCCGCCTCGGCGATGCCCACGCCGCTGTCGCGCACCTCGAGCCAGACCCCGCAGCCGCGCCGCCGCGCACCGACCACGACGCCGCCGCGACGAGTGTATTTGATCGCGTTGGAAAGCAGGTTCTGCGTGATGCGGCGCAGGAAGGTCGGGTCGCTGACCACCACGGCGGAGGTCGGCGCGAAGACCAGCTTGAGGCCGCGCGCCGCCGCCTGGGGGGCGTATTCGCGGCCAAGGCGCGCGAACAGGTCCTGCAGCGCGACCGGCCGGCAGCTGAGCTCGATCCGTTGCGAATCGAGGCGGCTGATCTCCAGCACCGCCTGCATCAGCTCCTCGATCGACTGGAAGGCGCTCGTCAGCTTGGCGACGATCTCCTGCTGCGGAGGGTCGAGCGCCGAATCGCCGAGCGCGCCGAGAAACAGCTTCGCCGCCGCGATCGGTTGCAGCAGATCGTGGCTCGCCGCCCGCAGGAAGCGCGTCTTGGAGCGATTCGCCTCCTCCGCCGCCGCCCGGGCGAGGGCCAGCTCGCGGTTGCGGTGACTGAGGTCGTCGAGCGCCCGCTCGAGGTCGCGGGTGCGGGCATGGACCTCCTTTTCCAGCGCCACGGCGGCGAGGAACATCGACCGGGCGGAGCCCTTCGACGCCTCCAGCCGCTCGACCCGGTCCATCAGGACCTCGTTCACGCGGGCGAGCTTGCGGATACGCTCCGTCGGGTCGGGCACCTCAGTCGGCGCCGAGGAAGGCGATTCCCACGAAGGTCTGGTTGACGTGCATCCCGTCATGCAGCTCACCGTAGGTATTGAAGCCGCAGATGTTATAGCGCGAATGCAGCCGCGCGACCTCTTTTTCGTAGCCCGCCTGTTCGAGGGCCAGCCGCCGCAGGATGCAGTCGAAGCCGAGGACCAGTTCGGGCGGGCGCGGCAGCCCGGCGAGCGCCTTGGCGAAACCCTCGATCAGATCCTCGGCCCGCCCCAGGGTCAGCAGGGTGCCGACCTCGATCGAGGCCAGGAGTTGCAGTCCCCCATCCGCGCGCACGCCGGAGATCGAGCGCACATGATGCCGCCGCCCCACCCGCAGCAGCAACGGGTGGCGGGCGAACTCCAGCGGCGTCAGGCGGGCCGGATCGAGACCGGCGAGACGGGCGTATTCCGCCGCGGCCGGCTCGGCGTTGATCTCATGGATCGCATGCCCCGCCGGGTCGGCCGCCGTCACCACGCCCCGCCGCCCCGTGGAGGAGAAATGCGCGAAGACCAGCTCCTCGACCGGCCGGTCCGTCGCCAGCAGGCACAGGACGGCGGTATCGGTCGTGACCTCGCCATCGGCCAGAACCTCGACCCCGGCGAATTGCAGGCCGTTGCCCGCGAAGCCGCCGATGACCGGCGCGCCCGGTAGTGCCGCGTCGAGGGTCGCCGCCAGCACGTCTTCGCGCCGCGTCAGCCCGTCCGCGACCACGAGGCCGAACATCGCGCCGCAGCCGCGCACCTTGAGGCGGTCGGCGGCGGAACGGATATCGGCCATCCAGCGCGTGACCTGCGAGCGGCCGAGAAGTTCGAGGCGCACCATCTCGACCGCAAAGCCGGCGCGCGGGAAGGCCACCGCGACGACGCTGCGGTCGCTGTATCCCTGCGGGACCAGCTCGCCTGCCGTCGAGCAGCCCGCGACGCGGCAGCCCGGCGGCAGGATCGGCATGAGGGCCGAGGCGATCGGGCCGAGGACGCCAGCAGGCGACGCGAAAAGCAGCAGCAGCGACGGATCGGACGCGGCGGCAAAGCCCGCCAGCTGCGCCGCCGCCGCTTCTGGCGCCAGGTCGGCCGGCAGTGACATGGCCCGCGGTCCCAGCGGCGGCGGGTCCGACGCGGCCGGCCGTGCCGAGGATGGCGGGTCGCCCATCAGGGTGTTTCGAACAGCCTCGCGGTGTTGGCCAGCAACACCGCCTGCGTCCGCCTGCGCGCGTCGAGCTTGGCCATGATGGCGGTGACGTGCGTCTTCACCGTCGCCTCGGCGATGCCAAGCTCGTAGCTGATCTCCTTGTTGGCCTTGCCGAGGCAGATCAGACGCAGGATCCGCATCTGCTGCGGCGTAAGCGTGGCGCAGCGCCGCATCAGCTCCTCGCGGCCGTCTGAGGCGGGGCGGGCGCGCGGGTCGTAGTCCTCGGGCACGACGATCTCGCCGGCCCAGATCCGCTCGAAGGCGTCGATCAGCGCGTCGCGGGCGAGCGACTTCGACACGAATCCCTGCGCCCCCGCATCGAGCGCGGCGCCGATCTTCTCGGCGTCCATCTCGGCCGAGATCATCGTGATCGGGACGTCCGGCAGCAGCCGCCGCAGGGTGACGATGCCCTGGGCCCCGCCCGAGTCGGGCAGGTTGAGATCGAGGATCACGGCGCCCGGCGCCCCCTCGGACCGGATCTGCTCGACCGCGCCCGCGAGGCTGCGCGCCGATCGTGTGCGCTTCAGCCCGAAGGCCATCTTCAGCGTCAGCGCAAGCGCGTCGCACATCAGCGGGTGGTCGTCGACGATCAGCAGCGTCTCGACCCGCGGAGGAATCCGGCGCGGCGATGCCCCGCTCTCGCCCGCCCTTTCGGCCGTGCCGATCTGAGCCATCCCTTCCTCCCCGGACTGCTCGCGCTGCCGGCGCAACCTCAAGGCTAGAAGCCGCAGCCCGGCGATCAAGCGAAAACCCCGGACAAGGCTGGCTCCTCCGACCTATGTCGTATTGGTTGGGGCAGCAGCGGGTGCGACCGTGCCGCTGTCCAGCCGCAGGGAGATTTCCGCCATGCCGATCCTTGGCCGCCCGATTCTCGGCCGCGTCTGCGGCCTCATCGCCGCGGCCGCGCTGGCCGTCGGCCTGGCCGCGCCGGCCGCCGCGCAGGACCTCCCGACGCTCCGCCTCGGCACGCTCGCGGGCGGGACCAGCAGCTGGGAGCTGGCGGTGATCCGCGACCACGGCCTTGATGTCGAGAACGGCTTCCGCCTCGAGACTCAGGATTACGCCGGCAACCCCGCCACCCATATCGCCATTCAGGGCGGCGAGGTGGACGCCATCGTGACCGACTGGCTCTGGGCGGCGCAGCAGGACGCAACCGGGCTGGACCTGACCTTCGTGCCCTATTCGACCGCGGTGGGCGGGTTGCTGGTCGCGGGCGACAGCCCGGCCGAGAGCCTCGTGGACCTGCGCGGCCAGAAGATCGCCATCGCCGGCGATCCGGTGGACAAGAGCTGGCTGATCCTGCGGGCGCTGGGGCTGAATCAGGGCATCGACCTCGCCGCCGAGACCGAGCAGATCTTCGCCGCCGCGCCGCTCGTCATGCAGGCGGGGCTCTCGGGCGAGGCGCAGGGCGCGGTGAACCTGTGGCATTTCATGGCCAAGATGAAGGCCGCGGGGATGCGTGAGCTGGTCTCGATCAGCGATGCCGCGGCCGAGCTTGGCCTCGACCCGGACACGCCCCTTCTGGGTTATGCGATCTCGAAGCGCGCGGTGGCCGACAAGCCCGAGGTCGTGGACGGGCTGGCACGGGCCTCGCGCGCGGCCAAGGAGATCCTCGCCACCGATGACGCCGCGTGGGAGGAAATCCGGCCGCTGATGAATGCCGCCAACGACGCCGAGTTCGAGGCCCTGCGCGAGGGCTGGCGCGCGGGCATCCCGCCCGAGGGTCCGGTCGATCCCGCGGCCGCGGCCAAGCTGTTCGCGGTGCTGGCCGAGATCGGCGGGACCGAGTTGACCCTCGGCCTCGAAGCCCTGCCCGAGGGGTTGTTCTACACCGGTGACTGACGGCCACGATCTTCCGTTGTCGCGCCACGAGGTCGCCGCGGCCGCCACGCGCGCGCGCCGGCGGGGGCCGTGGGGGCTGGAGGGCGTCGTCGCCGTGGCCGGGCTGCTGGCGCTCTGGGCCGTCGCGGCTGTAATCGCGGACCAGCCGCGCATCCTGCCCACCCCCTGGGCGGTCGGCGCCGAGATCGTCCGCCTTGCCGGGACGGGCGAGCTCTGGCGGCACATGTCGGCGACCTTCGGACGGGTGGTCGCCAGCTTCGTGCTGGCGCTCATCGCGGGCACCGGCATCGGCGTGCTGATGGGCCGCCGCGCCGGGGCCGACCGCTGGCTGAACCCGCTGCTGGTGATCGCGCTGAACATGCCCGCGCTCGTGGTGATCGTGCTTTGCTACATCTGGATCGGCCTGAACGAGACCGCGGCCGTCACCGCCGTGGCGCTGAACAAGGTGCCGCTGGTCGCCGTCATGATCCGGGACGGCACCCGTGCGCTCTCGCCCGCGCTCGACGACATGGCGCAGGCCTTCCGCCTCCCGCTCGCCGACCGCTGGCGCCACGTCATCCTGCCGCAACTGGTGCCGCACCTCGCCTCCGCCGCGCGGGCGGGGATTTCGCTGATATGGAAGATCGTGCTGGTAGTCGAGTTCCTCGGCCGCTCCACCGGGGTCGGTTTCAAGCTGCACATGAGCTTCTCGCTCTTCGACGTGACCGGGGTTCTGGCCTGGGCGCTCGGCTTCGTGGTGCTGATGCTGGCGATCGACGGGCTGGTCCTGCGCCCGTGGGAGCGGCGGGCAAGCCGCTGGCGGCGCGATGCGGCTTGAACTGGAGCGGCGCTCCTTCGGGGAGACCGGGGTGCTCGGCCGGCTGGTGCTGGAGGTCGCGCGGGGCGAGCGGCTGGCGATCCTGGGGCCGTCGGGCATCGGCAAATCGACGCTGCTGCGGATCCTGCTCGGCCTCGACCGCGACTTCGAGGGCCGCCTCGACGCGCCCGAGCGCACCGCCCCGGTCTTTCAGGAGCCGCTGCTGCTGCCGTGGCGGGACGCGCGCGCGAACCTCACCATCCCGGCGCGGATCGGCGCGGCGGAGGCCGACCGCTGGCTCGCACGCGTTGGCCTCGAGGGCCTAGGCCATCGCTACCCCCGGCAACTCTCGCTCGGCCAGCAGCGGCGGCTGGCACTTGCCCGCGCTTTCGCTGCGCGGCCCGACCTGCTGATGATGGACGAGCCCTACGCCTCGCTCGATGCCGCCACCGCCGCGCGGATGCTGGCGCTGACCGAGGGGATGCTGTCCGAAACCGGCGCCGGGCTGGTGCTGGTCACGCATGACCCGCGCGAGGCCGAGGCGCTGAAGGCGCGCAAGCTGTGGCTCGACGGACGCCCGGCGCGACTGGCCGGCGCAGTCACTCAGGCGGCAGATGCGACTGGATCATGCGGCTGAGTTCGTAGAGACGTTTCTCCAGCAGGACCGGGCTCTCGCAGACGGCGGTCAGCATGTGCTGGCGCTCCTCGAAGATGCGGCGGTCCCAGTCGAGCGCCGCCTCCTCGGCGTCGATGGCGTCGAAGTCAGGGCTGGCGGCGGCTTCGAGCTCCTGCATCCGGGCCCGCCGCGTCTCCATCTCCGCGGCGAGGCCCGCCTGCCCGGCGCCGAAGCGCGCGATGCCGTCCATGAGCGTCGTGCGCTCGGCGTCGATGCGGTCGAAGACGCCCTGAAACAGCGCCGTCAGCCGGGCGGCATCCGCCGTCGCGGCGAAATCCGCCACAAGGCCCTCCGCCTCCTGCGGCGTGGTGCGGCGCTGCGCGAGGCGATCGGCCAGAGTCGCCACCTCGCGGTCCTGCCGGGCCAGCGCGGCGGTCGCCTCGTCGGGCAGCGGGCCGGTCCACATGGAGCCCACGGACAGATGCGGCTGGCGCACCTGGACGCAGGGCCAGTCGCGGGTCGCCTGCGCGCCCATCACGGGCGTCGCCAGCAGACCGATGGCAAGGGCGATAACGGCTCTCATCTTCCCCCCTTCCGGCGCGGCCATAGCCCGCGCCCCGGATCATACATCAGGACCGCGCCGCCGAAGAACAGCGCGAGGCAGCCCAGGACCACGCCCAGCGACAGCCAGTTGACCTGCAGGTAGAGCGCGAAGCGGATCAGCTCGACCGCGTGGGTGAACGGGTTGGCGGCGCAGATATCGTGCAGCAGCACCGAGGACTCGCGCATCCGCCAGAGCGGGTAGAGCGCGGTCGAGGCGAAGAACATCGGGAAGATGACGAAGTTCATCACCCCCGCGAAGTTCTCGAGCTGGCGGATGGCGGAGCTGAGCAGCAGCCCGAGCGCGCCCAGCATCAGCCCGGCAAAGATCAGCGCCGGCAGCACCGCGAGATAGCCGAGCGCCGGAGGGCGCACGTCCCAGAACCAGGCGATGGCGAGGAAGGCATAGGCCTGAAGGATCGAGACCAGCACGCCCGCCATGAGCTTCGAGAAGAGCAGGAACCATCGCGGCAAGGGGCTGACGAGCAGCGTCCGCATCGCCCCGGTCTCGCGGTCATAGACCATCGACAGCGATGACTGCATCCCGTTGAACAGCTGGATCATGGCGACGAGGCCGGGGACGACATAGACCTCGTAGAGGACATAGGTCTGGTAGGGCGGCGTGATCGACAGGCCGAGCACCGAGCGGAAGCCCGCAGCGAAGATGAAGAGCCAGACCAGCGGCCGCACGAGCGCGGCGAGGAACCGGCCCCGCTGGCGCAGGAAACGCAGCGCCTCGCGCGCGGCGATGCCCTGGAACGCGATGGCCCAGGCGCCGCGCGGCAAGCCCGTGCGGGTGGCGGGCGCGGGTGTGGCGCGTGGCACCGCTTCCGTCATCATGCCGCCTCGGCCGCGCCGGTGAGGCGCAGGAAGGCGCCGGTCACGTCGCCGTCCGGGGCGAGGGCGGCGGGCGGTCCGTGCCAGAGCACACGGCCGCGATGCAGCAGGACGAGCGCGTCCGCCTCGCCCACCTCATCGAAGAGATGCGTGGCCCAGAGGACGCCGACCCCCTGCCGCGCCGCCAGCCCCCGCGTCAGCGCCAGCACCTCGGCGCGGCTGCGGACGTCAAGGCCGACCGTGGGCTCGTCGAGGATCATCACCTCGGGCCGGTGGATCAGCGCGCGCGCGATCTCGGCCCGGCGCACCTGCCCGCCGGAGAGGGCCGAGACACTGACGCCCGCGCGGTCGGCCAGCCCAACCAGCCCCAGCACCTCGGCGATCCGTGGGGCGGCGGCGCGGCGGCCGATCCCGTGCAGCGCGGCGTGATAGGCGAGGTTCTGGCGCACCGTCAGGTCGGCGTCGAGCGCGCGGGACTGGAACACCACGCCCAAGCTGGCGAGCGCCGCGCCCGGATCGCGGCGCAGGTCGTGCCCGGCGATGCGGATCGACCCGCCGCCGCCGTCATAGAGGCGCGTGGCGAGGTTCACGAGCGTGCTCTTGCCCGCGCCGTTGACGCCGAGGAGCGCCACGAAGGCCCCCGCCGGAACGGTCAGCGACACGCCGTCGAGCGCCCGCACGGTCCCGAAGGCATGACTGACGCCCGCAATCTCGAGGGCGGCCGGGGGCGGGGTTCCGCTCACCGGATCACGAACACCGCCCGCTGCGTCTCGCCGCTGCTGCCGGGGATCGAGAGCGTGTAGCGCCCCGGCTGGATCGCCACGAAGCTCATCAGCGCGGTGCCGGCGGAGTCGAACTCGATGCTGTGGACGCCCATGGGGCGGATCTCGATGTCCTCGATGACGATCTCGTTGATCCAGATGGCGCGGAAGAAGTCGCCGCCGGAGAGGGCAAGCTCGGCCGTGCCGTCCGCCACGATCTCGATACGGTAAAAGCCGCCGGACCGGAGCTGGTATTCCCCCTCGGCCACCGGCTTGCCGGAGGCGAGGGTGAGCGGGGGGAGATCCTCGCGGTTGGTGCGGACCATGATGCCCGAGGGGCCGTAGTCGTGGTGCTCGACGGTGGCGACCGGAGCCGCGGCGGCATCGTCGTCGCCCGCCGCCACCGCAGGCGCACCGGCCGCGGGCGCACCCTCGACCGGCGCCGCGGGCAGCGTCTGCGCCGTCGCGACTGCACCCGTCATCGTCAGCGCCAGCAGCGTCCCCGTCAGTTGCTCAAGCCTCATGCCGATCCCCTCACTGCTTGTCCGGCGCGACGACCACGCCCCAGGGCTGCTCGCCCACCTGAATCGACTTGACGACCTCGCGCCGCGCCACGTCGATCACCGACACGTCGTTGGAGTTGCCGTTGGTCGTGAAGAGCAGCGACTCATCCGGCGTGAAGCCCATCTGCCAGACCCGCTGGCCGACCAGCAGATAGTCCACCACCTCGTCGGTCACTCCGTCCACCACCGCGACCCGGTTCGCCGGCCCGAGCGCCACGAAGACCGTCGAGCCATCCTTCGTCGCCCGCACCCCCACCGGCTGGATCGCCTCGGGCAGCACGCCGGGGATCTCGAAGCGGATGGTGTCGGTGATCTCCTTCGTGGCCGGGTCGATCACGCTCACCGTGCCGCCGATCTCGGCGCTGACGTAGAGCTTGGTGCCGTCCGCAGTGAACTCGGCGAAGCGCGGGCGCTGATCGACGAGCACGTTGGCGACGATCTGGTGCGTGTCGGTGTCGATGAAATGCGCCATGTTGGTCGTCTCGGAGGTGTTCACCACCACCTTGCCGTCGGGCGAGACGCCCATGCCCTCGGGCTCCACCCCCACCGGGATCTCGGCCAGCAGCTGATGCGTCTCGGTGTCCACCACGGTCACGAGATTGTCGTCCTCGTTGGCGATGTAGAGGGGGTTGCCCGAGGGATGCAGCACGAAGAGCTCCGGGTCGGGACCGGAGGGAAGCCGGTGCAGCTCCTCCATCGACTCGGGGTCGTAGACCTTCACCGTGTCCTCGTCGGAAACGCAGACATAGAGTTCGCTGCCGTCGGGCGAGATGGTGATGCCGCGCGGCCGCGCGCCGACCGGATAGGTGCCGATCACCTCCAGCGTCTCGCTGTCAAGGACCGTCACGTCGTTGCCTTTCTCGTTGGTGACGAAGACCCGGTTGGCGAGGGCGGGGCCTGGTCCGAGCAGAAGCAGCGCGCAGGCGGCGGTCAGCGATCGTCGCAGCATCGGAGTCCTTTCACTGGAACTGGCAGGTCGATTCGGGCCGGTCGGTGCCGAGCGTGTCGAGCTGGCTGACCTGGTGCAGATACTCGGACTGCGGCGAGACCGAATGGACGAGCGCGGGGCTGGCCAGCAGAATTGGCTGGCGCAGCTGATGGTCCCAGTCGCGGATGGTCAGCTTCTGGCCCTTGAAGGCTCCGATCTCGAAATTCGGCCCCAGCAGCCAGTCGCGCAGGGCCGGGAAGTCGAGCGCGGGCGCGCGGCTCGCGGCTTCACCCAGCAGCCGCAGGGCGACCCAGGTCTGGTAATCCTCGGGCCGCATCGGCCGCCCGGCGAGGGCCTCGAAGCGGTTCTGGAACTGCGTCGCCCCCCAAGCCTCCATCGAGGCGTGCCAGCTGACCGGCGTCAGCCCGGCCGAGCCGGTGACGGGCCGCGGGTCCCAGGTCTGGAAGGGCAGATAGGCGGCAAAGACGCCGTGCTCGTCGGCGGTCACGACCACGTCATGCTCGGCCGCCCGCTGCGTGAAGACCGGCATCTGCGCCTGGACCTGCACATGGCCGCTGTCGGTGCGCCGCGCGCCGCCGGTATCCTCGAAGACCCGCTGCTCGACGATCTTCGCGCCGAACTTGCTGGCGGCGCGTCGGTAGGCGTCGGCAAGCGCGGTGTCCTCGGGGTGGCTGCCCTCGATCAGGAACCAGCGCGGCCAGCGTTTCCACATCAGGAACTGCGCCAGGGCGTCGGTCTTCATCGCCCGGCTGGGAGCGACGTGGATCACGTTGGCGCGGCAGTCGTCGTTGCGGAGCGCGTCGGCCTCGGCCCCGGCGTTGAGGATCAGCGCCGCATCGCCGGCGCGGTCGGCGAGGCGCAGGGTGGTGGCGTCGTCGGCCAGCACGGCGATGAAGCGGATGCCTTGCGCCAGCAGCGCGTCGAGGGCGGCCTCGGCCCCCTCCGGCGGGATCGCCACGGTGCCGGTCGTGAAGGTCTGGTTGAGGAACCCGCCGGTGGTGGCGTTGTCCTCGGTCGCGAGCGCGGCGCCAGCGAAGCCGAGATCGTCGGGCCGGGCGTCGAGGCGCGAGATCGGCGGTTGCGCCGGGACATCGACGCGCAGCACGGCGGCGCGCACCTCGCCCTCCGCCGCGGCGGCCATTCCGGCGGCCAGTCCGAACGCGACCGAAACGACGGCGGCGATGGCGCGCATTCAGGTTCCTCCCCCGGAAAGCCTAGCCGCCGCAGGACCGTCGGGAAAAGCCTCTCGGCTTCATACGATGGTCGTATGGACCGCTGCCCGGCGGGCGTTCAGGCCATGCGCTCCGGTCTCGGCCTTGCCGCCCTCCCGGCCTTCGCGCCCACTGGTCCGCCGAAGTGCCATCCGCGCCCGCGCGGGGGCCGGGCTGGCCTGTGCAATCAGCGGGCAGGTCCAGAAGGTCTCGAACCTGACCCTGCCGATGAACCTGTCGATCCGCGATGCCGAGAGTGGCGAGACGCTTGCCGCGGGGGCCGTTAACATCATCCGTGGCAACACCGACGAGAGCTGTAGCCGGGCATATCGCGCCGGGGAGCCCTCAGCAGTTCGGCACGTTCACCGCTAGGCCGCCGAGCGAGGTCTCCTTGTATTTCTCGCTCATGTCCCGCCCCGTCTGGCGCATGGTCTCGATCGCCGCATCGAGCGGCACGAAGTGCTGCCCGTCGCCCCGGAGCGCGAGGCTCGCCGCGCTCACCGCCTTGATCGCACCGAGGCCGTTCCTTTCAATGCAGGGCACCTGAACCAGGCCGCGCACCGGGTCGCAGGTCATGCCGAGGTGGTGTTCCAGCGCGATCTCGGCCGCGTTCTCCACCTGCTCGGGCGTGCCGCCGAGAACCGCCGCAAGCCCCGCCGCCGCCATGGCTGCGGCCGACCCGACCTCCGCCTGACAGCCCGCCTCCGCCCCCGAGATGCTGGCATTGTGCTTGACCAGCCCCCCGATCGCGGCGGCGGTCAGCAGGAGTTCCGGCAACTGCCGCTCGGACGCGCCGGGCACATGGTCGAGCCAGTAGCGGATCACCGCCGGGATCACCCCCGCGGCCCCGTTCGTCGGCGCGGTTACGACCTGACCTCCGGCCGCGTTCTCCTCGTTCACCGCCATCGCATAGGTCGACATCCAGTCGTTGATGTGGTGCGGCGGCGCGAGGTTGCTGCCGCGCTCGGCCAGCAGCGCCTCGTGGATCGCCTTCGCCCGCCTGCGAATCGCGAGGCCGCCGGGCAGCGTGCCGCCGGTCGCAAGCCCCCGGTCCATGCAGTCGCGCATCACCTGCCAGATGCGGGCGAGGCCGTCGCGGATCTCGGCTTCCGAGCGGAACACGCGCTCGTTCTCGTGCTTCATCCGGGCGATGGATTTCCCCGAGGCGGCGGCCATCGCCAGCATCTCGGCGGCGCTTGCAAAGGGGAACGGCACCTTGGGCACGTCGTCGCTGCGCGTGTCGTCGGCGCGGGCGGCGAGTTCGGCCTCGGTCAGCACGAAGCCGCCGCCTATGGAGTAGTAGACCTCGCGGAAGATCACGTCGCCCTGCGCGTCCACGGCGGCCAGCACCATTCCGTTCGCGTGGCCCGGCAGGGCCGGGCCGCGGTCGAAGACCAGGTCGCGCTCGGGGTCGAAGGCCAGTTCGCCGAGGCCCTCCGGCGTGACGCGGCCGGTCTCGCGGTTGGCGGTCAGCGCGGCGTCGGCGGCCTCGAAATCCATCGTCGCGGGCGTGAAGCCCATCAGGCCGAGGATCACCGCCCGGTCGGTCGCGTGACCCTTGCCGGTGAAGGCGAGCGAGCCGTGCAGCCGCGCGCGCAGCCCATGGGCGCGGAACGGCTGGCCGCGGAGCGCCTGAAGGAAGCGCGCGGCGGCGACCATCGGCCCCATCGTGTGCGACGAGGACGGGCCGACGCCGACCTTGAAGAGATCGAAGACCGACAGGAACACGAGGGTTTTCTCCAGTTGAGCCGGCCCGAGACTAACCGGACGGTGCGGGCGGCGGAACCGCCAAAGCCGACCGCCCGGCGCGCGGCGGCGACGCTGTTGCGCTGCCCAGATTTTGGGCATACTGCGCCAACCCTCGGCAAAGCGCCAGAACCAGCCCGCCGCGATGGCCCCGACCCACGACTGCCCATTGGCCCGTTGCCCCCTCGCCCGCAGGACTCGACCATGACCGTGCAACCCATCCGCCTCGGCTCAGCGGCGCTCGCCTTCCCGGTGATCCTCGCGCCGATGGCGGGGATCACCGACCTGCCGTTCCGGCGCATGGTGGCGAAGTTCGGGGCCGGGCTGATGGTCTCGGAAATGGTCGCGTCGAGCGAGATCGCGTCGCGGCGGCCCTCCTCGCGGGCCCTTGCAAGGGCGCGGGCGGAGGTCGAGGGCGCGGTGCCGGTCTCGGTCCAGATCGCCGGGCGCGAGGCCGATGTGATGGCCGAGACGGCGCGGCGGGTCGCCGATCTCGGCGCGCGGATCGTGGACATCAACATGGGCTGCCCGGCGAAGAAGGTGACGGGCGGCCTCGCCGGGGCGGCGCTGATGCGCGACCTCGACCGGGCGCTGTCGCTGATCGAGGCGGTGGCCGAGGCGGTGCCGCAGCTGCCGGTGACGCTGAAGATGCGGCTGGGCTGGGACGCGGATTGCCTGAACGCGCCCGCGTTGGCCTCGCGGGCTGCGGCCGCGGGGGTGCGTATGCTGGCGGTCCATGGGCGGACGCGGGCGCAGTTCTACACCGGCAGCGCAAACTGGGATGCCATTGCGGCGGTCGGGGTGGCGGTGGCGAGCCTGCCCGATGCGCCGCCGCTGGTGGCGAATGGCGACGTGACCGACGCGGCATCGGCCCGCGCGGCGCTGTCGGCCTCCGGCGCGGCGGCGGTGATGGTCGGCCGCGGGGCGCAGGGGCGGCCGTGGCGGCTGCAGCAGATCGCGCATGAGTTGTGGGGGGCGGCGGCGCCCGTGGTTCCGCGCGGGGCCGCTCTGGCTGCTGCCGTGACGGAGCATTACGACGACATCCTCGATTTCTACGGGGTCGAACTTGGCGGAAGGGTCGCCCGCAAGCACCTGTTCTGGTGGGCTGAAGCCGCTGGCATCCCGGAGGCGCGCACGCCCCTCGTGCAGGCCCCCTCGCCCGCCGAGGCGCGGCGCGAGATCGCCGCGCGCTTCGCCGATGCGCCGGGGGAAACCGGATGATCGCGCCCCTCGCCGACCTCTGGGAGGCGCTGCCGCTGCCGGCGCTCGCGCTGGACGCCGAGGGCCGCCTCGCGGCGCTGAACGGCGCGGCGGAGGAATGGCTGAACCTTTCGCGCCGCGCCGCCCTCGGCCAGTCGGCGGCGGCGCTCGCCCGCGATGCGCGGCTGACGGTCGAGCCGCCGCTGACCGACCTCGCTCGCCGCGCGGCCGAGGGGCATGACGCGATCATCCATCCCGCGGCGCGGATCACGCTTGGCGCGCGCTCGGCCGCGCCGGTGACGCGGCGCGCGGCGATCCATGCCGCCCCCGCGCCGAGCGGCGGCCTTTCGGTCGTGCTGGTCCCCGAGGAGCCGTTCCGCGACGCGCCCGCCCGCGCCGCCCGCGGGGCCGCGCGCGCCGCGACCGGCATGGCGGAGATGCTGGCGCATGAGATCAAGAACCCCCTCGCCGGCATCCGCGGCGCCGCGCAACTCTTGGCGATGGAGCTGCCCGAGGGCCGCGGCGACCTCGCCGACCTCACCGAACTGATCGTCGCCGAGAGCCGCCGCATCGTCGCGCTGCTCGATCAGGTCGAGCGTTTCGGCGACACCTCGCCCCCCGCCCTCGCCGCCGTCAACCTGCATGACGTGCTGGAGCGCGCGCGGCTTTCGGCGGAACTCAGCTTTGCCCGCGCCGTGCGGATCGTGCCCGACTACGACCCCTCGCTGCCACCCGTCGCAGCCGATCCCGACCAGCTGATGCAGCTGGTGCTGAACCTGATGCGCAACGCCGCCGAGGCGCTGGACCGCACGCGCGGCGGCACCATCCGGCTGCGGAGCTTCTACGACGGCGCCTTGCGCCTTTCCGACCCGGCGCGGCCGCTGCCCATCCATCTCGAGGTCGAGGACAACGGCCCCGGCCTGCCCGAGGACATCGCCGAACGCATCTTCGAGCCCTTCATCTCGGGGCGCGAGAACGGCACCGGCCTCGGCCTCGCTCTGGTCGCCAAGATCGCGGCGGATCACGGCGCCTGGGTCGGCGTGGACAGCCGGCCGGGGCGCACGGTGTTCCGGCTGTCGCTGGCGAAGGCATGAGGAGGGACGCATGGACGGCACGGTTCTGATCGCCGACGACGACCGCACCATCCGCACGGTGCTGACCCAGGCGCTGACGCGGGCGGGCTGCAAGGTCCATGCGACCGGGAGCCTCGCGCAGCTTGCGAAATGGGTCGAGGAGGCGCGGCCGGACCTCGTCATCACCGATGTGGTGATGCCGGACGGCAACGGCATCGACGTGATCCCGGCGCTGAAGAAGGCGCGGCCGGACCTGCCGGTGATCGTGATCTCGGCCCAGAATACCATCGTGACGGCCGTGCGGGCGCAGGCGGCGGATGCCTTCGACTACCTGCCGAAGCCGTTCGATCTGCCCGAGCTGATGGGTCGCGCGCGCGCCGCGCTCGACCGCCGCAGGCGGCTGTCGCCGGCCGCCCCCGAGGCCGTGCCGCAGGCTGACCCGACCCTGCCGCTGGTCGGCCATGCGCCCGCGATGCAGGCGCTGTTCCGCCAGGTGGCGCGGCTGCTGGAGGCGGACCTGCCGGTGCTGATCGCGGGCGAGGCGGGCGCGGGGCGCACGACGCTTGCGCGCAGCCTGCACGAACTGTCCTCGCGCCGGGACCGGGGCGTGACGGTCCTCAGCCCCGCCGACGCCAGCGACGCGGCGTTCGAGCGCGCGCGACAGGCGGGGGCGACGGGCGGCACGCTGCTGGTCGAGGACCCGGCCGGCATGGACCCGGCGGCGCAGGCGCGCCTCGCCGCGCTGCTGGAGACGCTCGCCGCCGCGCCCGAGCCGCCGCGGGTCGTCGCGACGACCGAACCCGAGCCGCAGGCGGCCATCGCCGCCGGGCGACTGCGCGCCGACCTCTACTGGCGGCTCGCCGGCGCGACGCTGACGATCCCGCCGCTGCGCTCGCGGGCGGGCGACATCCCGGCGCTCGCGCGGCATCTGCTGGCGCGGGTCGCGGCGCAGGGGCTGCCCGCACGCGAGCTGTCGGACAGCGCCGCGGCGGCGCTGAGGGCGCATGCCTTCCCTGGCAACGTTCGCGAGCTGGAAAACCTCGTCGCCCGCCTCGCCCTCACGGCGACGGCGGCCGAGATCACCGAGGCCGAGGTCCGCGCCGCGCTCGACGACGCGCCCGAAAGCCTCCCTCCCGCGCCCGCCACCGGACCCGCCGTCACCCGCCTCGCCGATGCCGTCGAGGCGCAGCTGCGGCGCTACTTCGACCTGCATGGCGAGGTGCTGCCGCCCGCGGGCCTTTACGACCGCGTGCTCGCCGAGGTCGAGCGGCCGCTGATCGAACTGACCCTCGAAGCCACCGGCGGAAACCAGCTTCGCGCGGCCGATCTGCTGGGCATCAACCGCAACACGCTTCGCAAGAAGGTGAACGCGCTGAATATCGGCGTGACACGGAGGCGTCGCCTGATGTAAAACCGCCACAGGCACGGTGGCGGGAGTCGCCGCGCTGCAACAGGCAGTCCCAGGCAATGGGGCGCGAGGGCGAGCGGTGGCAGGACGGGTCTCCAACGGCAGCTGGGAGCGGCTTATGCGGCTCAGACGGCTGCGCCGGGTGCAGAACGCGGCGACGCTGGGGCTGGTAATCCTCGGCCCGATCCTCGCCCTGGCGACGCTGGCGGTCCTTGGCCCCCTCGACCGCGGCCCGGCGAGCAATGCGCTGCGCCTGGTGCTGATGTCCGACCTGATCTACCTGATCCTGCTCACGGGTCTCGTCGGCTACCGTCTCACGCGGATGATCACCGCGCGCCGGCAGTCGGCGGCGGGCTCGCGCTTGCATCTGCGGCTCGTCAGCATCTTCACCATCATCGCGCTCGTGCCCACGGTGCTGGTCGCGATCTTCGCCGGGCTGACCGTCAACATCGGCCTCGAGGGCTGGTTCTCGTCGCGCGTGCAGCAGGTCGTCGCCTCCGCCCTCTCGGCGGCCGAAGCCTACCAGGCGGAGCATCAGGCCGACCTCGCGCAGGACGTGCGCGCGCTCGGCGCCTTCCTCGACCGCGCCGCGGTGGCCGACCCGCTGATCGAGGACGGCGCGCTGAGGCAGCTGCTGGCGCAGGGGCAGGCGCAGATCCAGCGGGGGCTGCGCGAGGCTTACATCATCGACGAATCGGGCAACATCCGCGCCCGCGGCGAGGGCAGCTACCGCTTCTGGTTCGAGCCGCCGGGCGAGCCGGCGATGAACGAGGCGCGGGGCGACGGGATCGCGCTGATCGAGGACTGGCCCAACAACGAATACCGCGCGCTGCTGCCCTTGCAGGCCCTGGGCGGGCGCTACCTCTACGTCACCCGCGATGTGAACGGCGAGCTTCTGGGCCTGCTCGATCGCACGCGCGAAACCGGGGCCTTCTACCAGCAGCTCGAGCAGACCCGCGGACGGGTGCTGTTCGAGTTCAGCCTCGTGTATCTGGGCTTCGCTCTCCTCCTCGTCGCCGCCGCGATCTGGCTGGGGCTGGTCTTCGCCGAGCGGCTGAGCCGGCCGATCGGGCGGCTGGCCTCCGCCGCGGATGCGGTGGCGGCGGGGCATGTCGGCCTGCAGATCCCCGAGCCCGACACCGGCGACGAGATCCAGACGCTGGGCCAGGCCTTCAACCGCATGACCCGGCAACTCCAAGCCAGCCGCGAGGAGCTGGTCGCCTCCTACGAGGCGTCGGACGCGCAGCGGCGGCTGTTCGATTCGGTGCTGTCCTCGGTCACGTCGGGGGTGATCGGCCTCGACGCGGGCGGCGACATCGACTTCGTCAACCGCTCGGCCACGCGGCTGCTGGGGATCGACGGCGGTGACATCGACGCGCCGCTCGCGGTGGCTGTGCCGGAGTTCGCGGCCCTCTTCGCGCGGCTGAAGCCCGCCGTCGCCGACAGCGTGCAGGACGAGATCCGCCTGACCCGCAACGGCCGGATGGAGAGCCTGCTGGTGCGCATGGCCGTCCGCCGCGGCGCCGAGGGCAGGCCCGAGGGCTATGTGGTCGCCTTTGACGACGTGACCGAGCTGGTCTCGGCGCAGCGCATGGCCGCCTGGGGCGACGTGGCCCGGCGGGTCGCGCACGAGATCAAGAACCCGCTGACGCCGATCCAGCTCTCGGCCGAGCGGGTGCGGCGAAAGTTCATGAAGCTCGCCGACAGCGAGGCCGACCGCGAGGCCCTGGTCCAGTATACCGACGTCATCATCCGCCAGACGGGCGATCTGCGCCGGATCGTGGACGAGTTCAGCCGCTTCGCCCGGATGCCCGACCCCGACCGGCGCGAAACCGACCTCACGCGGTTGCTGGCCGACGCGGTTCTGCTGCAGCGCGACGCCCTCGGGGATGGGCTTCAGGCGATGATCCCGGCCGATCCAGTGCTGATCGAGGCCGATGCGGGCATGATCGGGCAGGCGCTGACGAACCTGATGAAGAACGCGGGCGAGTCGGTGGCCGAGAGCGCGGCCGCAGACCCGGAGCCCGGGTGGTCCCCGAGGATCGTTGTCACGCTCGACGCGCGGCCCGACGTCGCCGTCATCCGCATCGCCGACAACGGCGTGGGCCTGCCCGAAGACCGCTCGCGCCTCTTCGAGCCCTACGTCACGCTGAAATCCGGCGGCACCGGCCTCGGGCTGCCGATCGTCAAGAAGATCATCGAGGAGCATGGCGGCAGCCTGACCCTCAGCGACAACCCGCCACGGGGTGCGGTGGCCGAGATCCGGCTGCCGCGCGGACCACACCTCGTCGCCCCGCCCCGTCCCCGAAAACAACAAGAACATGAACCGGCAGGAACCCCATGAGCGACATCCTGATCGTCGATGACGAACGCGACATCCGTGAGCTGATCTCGGACATCCTCCGCGACGAGGGCTTTCCGACGCGCCTTGCCGCCAATTCGGACGCGGCCCTGGCGGCGCTCAACGATGAGCCGCCGGGGCTGATGATCCTCGACATCTGGCTCAAGGACAGCCGCATGGACGGGATCGAGATCCTCAAGACCGTCAAGCGCAACAACCCCGACGTGCCGGTGGTCATCATCTCGGGCCATGGCAACATCGAAATCGCCGTGGCCGCGATCAAGCAGGGCGCCTACGACTTCATCGAAAAGCCGTTCAACATCGACCAGCTGATGGTGGTCATCAACCGCGCCATGGAGACCTCCCGGCTGCGGCGCGAGAACGCGAGCCTGCGCCGCAAGGAGGTGGCGAGCACCGAGATGCTGGGCGGCTCGGCGTCGTTCCGGCGCCTGCGCGAGCAGCTGGAGAAGGTGGCGCGGTCGAACGCGCGGGTGCTGCTCTCGGGCGCGCCTGGCGCGGGCAAGGAGCTGGCGGCGCGCTACCTGCACGCCAATTCCAACCGCGCCGAGGCGCCCTTCATCACCGTCCCCTGCGCCACGATCGAGCCGGACCGCATGGAGGAGGTCCTGTTCGGCCGCGAGACGACGGAGCGCGGGATCGAGCCGGGGCTGCTGGAGCAGGCGCATGGGGGGGTGATCTATTTCGACGAGGTGGCCGACATGCCGCTCGGCACGCAGCCTAAGATCCTGCGCGTGCTGACCGAGCAGCAGTTCACCCGCGCCGGCGGCAGCGACCGGGTGCGGGTGGACCTGCGCGTCGTAAGCTCCTCGAACCGCGACCTCGCGGCCGAGATCGCCGCCGGGCGCTTCCGGCAGGAGCTCTACGACCGGCTCAACGTGGTGCCGGTGACGGTGCCGCCCTTGAGCGACCGGCGCGAGGACATCCCGGTTCTGGCGCGGCATTTCATCGAGCAGTTCAACCAGTCCCAGGGCCTGCCCGCGCGCGAGCTGCCGGAGGAGACCGCGGCCGCGCTGCAGACGATGCGCTGGCCCGGCAACATCCGCCAGCTTCGCAACGTCATGGAGCGGGTGCTCATCCTGGCCGAGGACTTTGGCCCGATCCGCCCCTCGGAGCTGGAGCCGCAGGGGGCCACGCCGGACAATGGCGACGCGCTGGCGCTGGGGCCGCAGATCACCGCGCTGGCTTTGCGCGAGGCGCGGGAGCTGTTCGAGCGGGAATACCTGCTGGCGCAGATCAACCGCTTCGGCGGCAATATCAGCCGCACGGCGCAGTTCGTCGGCATGGAGCGCAGCGCGCTGCACCGCAAGCTGAAGTCGCTGGGGGTTGTCGGCGGCGTGCGGGTGGAGGATGAAGTCGCGGCGAAGTGACGCACGGGCCTCAGGGCGGAGACGCGCATGAAGGTCATCATCTGCGGCGCGGGCCGGGTCGGCTGGCAGATCGGCCGCCAGCTCTCGGCCGAGGGCAATGACGTCACCCTGATCGACATCGACCCCGAACTGATCCGCCGCGCGACCGACGCCCTCGACGTGAAGGGCGTCGCCGGCTTCGCCAGTCACCCGGACGTGCTGGACCAGGCGGGGGCGCGCGACTGTGACCTGCTGGTGGCGGTGACGCCCTCTGACGAGGTCAACATGGTTGCCTGCGAGGTGGCGCATGCGGTCTTCGAGGTGCCGAGGAAGATCGCCCGGCTGCGCTCGCCCGCCTATCTCGACGCGATCTGGCAGGACATGTATCGCACCGACCGCCTGCCCATCGACCACGTCATCAGCCCCGAGCGGGAGGTGGCGCGGGCCGCACTGGAGCGCCTCGCCGCCCCCGCGGCCTTCGACACCGGCAGCTTCCTCGACGGTCAGGCGCAGCTCTACGGGATCGTGCCGGAGGCGGGTTCCGCCGCGCTCGATACGCCCTTGCGGCAGCTGACGGAGTTGTTCCCGCGCCTGCGCGCGGTCGTGCTGGGGCTGCAGCGGCAAGGGCAGCTGTTTGCACCGGAGCCGGACGATCAGATCCTCGAGGGCGACCGGGTGTATCTCATGGCGCATCAGGACGATGCCGCGCGGACGCTGGAGCTGTTCGGCCGGCGGCTGCGGCGTCCCCGCCGGGTGATCCTCGTCGGCGGCGGGCCGGTGGCGGTCGCGCTGGCCGAGATGCTGGAGCAGGGCAGCCCGCCCGCGCAGGTCACGATCATCGAGCCCGATCAGGGCCGCGGCGAGGCGGCGGCCGACGCGCTGAACCGCGCCGTGGTGCTGAAGGGCAGCGGCCTCTCGACCGACCTTCTGTCCGAGGCCGGGGTCGGCGGCGCGGACGCGGTCGTGACGATCACCGGCGACGACCGCACCAACATCCTCGCCGCCGTCCGCGCGCACCAGATGGGCGCGCCGCTGACGGTGGCGGTCATCAACGACCCGACGCTCGTGCCGCTCGTGGACGCGGTGCCGGTCGGCGCCTGGATCGAGCCGCGCGGCGTCACCGTCTCGACCATCCTGCGCCATGTCCGCCGCGGCCGGGTCCGCGACGTGCAGCTGATCGCCGACGGCGCGGCCGAGGTGATCGAGGCCCAGGTGCTGCCGAGGAGCGGCCTCGCGGGCCGCACCATCGGCAGCGTCGGCCTGCCCGCGGGCGCGCTCTTCGGCCTCGTGCGGCGCGGCGACGAGGTGGTCGCGGCCCGCCCCACCCTGCGGCTGGAGCCTGGCGATCTCGTCACCCTCCTCGTGCTGACGGGCGATCTGGGCGAGGTGGACCGGCTGCTGCAGGTCGGCATCGACTACTTCTGACATGGCGCAGCTCGCCCGCGTCCCGCTGTTCGTCCTGCTGCTGGGGATCAGCGCCGGCGCGATGCTGGTCCCGGCGCTGCAGGCGGCGGTCATGGGCCAATGGCCGCTGGCCTCGATCTTCCTGCGCTCGGCGGCCATCCTCGGCCTTGTCGCGGCACTGCTGGGCCTCGCCACGATGTCCGCCGGGCGGCGGCGGACCCATGGCGGCCTGCTGACGCTCGCCGGGGCCTACACGCTGATCCCGGCCGCCCTCGCCTTGCCGCTGGCCCAGGCATTGCCCGACACCGGCTGGCTCAACGCCTGGTGGGAGATGCTGTCTTGCCTGACGACGACCGGCGCCAGCCTCTACGAGCCGGCGCGGCTGCCCGCCCCGGTGCATCTCTGGCGCGGGCTGGTCGGCTGGCTTGGCGGGCTCATGGTCCTCGCGGCCGCCGTGGCGATCAAGGCGCCGCTGCAGGTCGGCGGCTTCGAACTGGTCGCACCGCCCCTCGCCCCGCCGCAGGGGCGCGCGGCGATCCCCGGCGAGACGCGGCGCATGGCGCGCGCGGCCTCGGCGATCCTGCCGCTCTATGCCGGGGCAACGGCGGCGCTCTGGGCGGGGCTCGGCGCGGCGGGGGACGGCGGCTTCCCGGCGCTGATGCGGGCGATGGGGACGGTCTCGACCTCGGGCATCTACGCGGTCCACGGGCCGGTCGGCGCGCGGACCGGCTGGCTCGGCGAGGCGATGGTGCTGTCGGTGCTCTGCCTCGGCCTCTCGCGCCGTTTCTGGCCCGGGGGCGATGCGCTGCGCACGACGGCCCGGCTGCGCGACGACCCCGAGCTGCGGCTGGCCTTCGGAATCGTTGCCCTGGTCGGGCTGGTGGTGCTGCTGCGCCACGGCGTCGCCGTGGCCGATCCGGCGACCCCCACGCCGAACGTCATCAAGAACATCGCGAACGGCGCCGCGGCAGTCTGGGGCGCGGTCTTCACCGCGCTGAGCTACCTGACCACGACCGGCTGGACCTCGAGCGACTGGCGCGGCGCCGTCACCTGGTCGGGGCTGACCGCGCCGGGGCTGCTGCTGGCGGGCCTCGCGGTGGTCGGCGGCGGCGCGGCCACGGCCGCGGGCGGGGTCAAGCTGCTCCGCATCGCCGCCCTCGCCGTCCATTCCAACCGCGAGATGGAGCGCATCGTCCACCCCGCCTCGGTCGCCGGCGGGGGGCCGATCTGGCGGCGGCTGCGGGGCGAAGGGGCCTTCCTCGCCTTCGTCTTCTTCATGCTGTTCGCCGGCTCCATCGCCGCCACCGTCCTGCTGGTCACGCTGCAGCGGGTGGAGTTCGAGACCGCCACGATCCTCGCAGTGGCCGCCTTGACCAACACCGGCGCGCTGATGACCGCCGTCCCCCTCGCCCCCACGCTAGAAGGCGGCGCCGGGGTCGCGGGCGCGCCATGGGAGGGCTGGGCGGGGCTGCCGGGCTTCACCAAGGCGGTGCTGGCGGGCGCGATGGTGGTCGGGCGGCTGGAGATCGTGGCCGTCCTCGCGCTGTTGTCGCGCGGCTACTGGCGCCGCTGAGAAGGAGCCGGGCGTCCCACCACGCCGCTTGCAAGGGCGCAGCGGCGGTCATAAGTCTCGGAACAGCAAGCCCGATCAACGAAAAACAAGAAGGTTGCGTGCAATGGCGGACAGCAAGCAGAATCTTCAGGACGCCTTTCTCAATCACGTCCGCAAGAACAAGGTGCCGGTCACGATCTTTCTCGTGAACGGCGTCAAGCTGCAGGGCGTGATCACCTGGTTCGACAATTTCTGCGTGCTGCTGCGCCGCGACGGGCAGTCGCAGCTGGTCTACAAGCACGCGATCTCGACCATCATGCCGGGCCAGCCGATCTCGCTCTACGAAGCCGAGGACTGATTGGCCACCGCCCCGCACGAGACCGCCGCCCGCCCCACCCGCGCCTGGGTGCTGCATCCCGACCTCGGCCACGCCCGCACCACCCGCCGCGAGCCTGAGCACGCGCTGGCGGAAGCCGTGGCGCTGGCCGAGGCGCTGCCGGCGATCGAGGTGATCGGCGGCGAGGTCGTGCGGCTGCGCGACCCGCATCCGGGGCACCTGTTCGGCACGGGCAAGCTGGCCGAACTGAAGACGCACCTGGAGGAAGGTGAAATCGAGCTGGTGCTGGTGGACGGGCCGGTGACGCCGGTGCAGCAGCGCAACCTCGAAAAGGAATGGGGCGTGAAGCTCCTCGACCGGACCGGGCTGATCCTCGAGATTTTCGCCGACCGCGCGCGGACCCGCGAGGGCGTGTTGCAGGTGGAACTGGCGGCGCTCAGCTATCAGCGGACGCGGCTGGTCCGCGCTTGGACCCACCTCGAACGGCAGCGCGGCGGCTTCGGCTTCGTCGGCGGCCCCGGCGAGACCCAGCTCGAGGCCGACCGCCGCGCCATCGACGATCAGGTCGTGCGCCTGCGCCGCCAACTCGACCGCGTCGTGCGGACGCGGACGCTGCACCGGACCGCGCGGGCGAAGGTGCCTTACCCCATCGTCGCCCTCGCCGGCTACACGAACGCGGGCAAGTCGACGCTCTTCAACCGCCTGACCGGGGCCGAGGTGATGGCCAAGGACATGCTGTTCGCCACGCTCGACCCGACCATGCGCGCGATCCGCCTGCCCGGCGCCGCCTCGGACGGCGGCGGGCGCAAGGTGATCCTGTCGGACACGGTGGGCTTCATCTCCGACCTGCCGACCGAGCTGGTCGCGGCCTTCCGCGCCACGCTCGAGGAGGTGCTGGAGGCCGACCTGATCCTCCACGTCCGCGACATCGCCCATCCCGAGACCGAGGCGCAGTCGGCGGATGTGAAGGCGATCCTCACCAGCCTCGGGGTCGAGGAGGACGTGCCGCTGATCGAGGTCTGGAACAAGATCGACATGCTGGACCCGGCCGAGCGCGAGGCGATCGAGACGACCGACGCCCGGCGGCCCGGCGTGGTGGCCGTCAGCGCCCTGGAGGGCACCGGCATGGAACGGCTGGTGGCGGCGGTGACGGACGGCCTCGCCGCCTCGCTCGGCGGCGCACTGACCGAGGCGGAGGTGACGCTGCCCTTCGCCGACGGCCGCGGCCGCGCCTGGCTGCACGAGGCGGGCGTGGTGCTGGAGGAGCGGACCGGCGAGGACGCGGTGCATCTGCGCGTGCGCTGGACCGACCGGCAGAAGGCCGCGTTCGAGGCGCGCGAGAGTGGCTGAGGCTAGTGTCGAAACCCGATCATCTTTTTGTTTCTCCTGTGACACAGGTTATTCACTCGGCCCTGCCCACTCGGGAGGGAAGTTCGTGATGGCATCGGTATAATGCGAGCCTGGGCGACGATTGCCGAGCAACCGACCCGGTGCACGAGGGTGTGTGGTCGGCGCGTGATCAGGGGATTGTCCATGTCCTACCGGCCGGCTGCCCGCGGCCAACGATCTGGTGGGCGCATGGCCGCGCCTAGGGGGAATGTCCGACATTCCGCGGATGGGCTTTCGGCTCGTTTCCGTTTGACCGCCTTCCGCCGCCGAGCGGGTTGAAGCGGTCGTCGAACATGATGGCGGACTGATTGACCGCTGTCCGCCAGCCTCTGACGTTTCGCGCGGTTTTCTCGTGCTCGCGGATGGCCAGGCAGATCAGCTTCTCGGCGGCTTTCTCGGACGGGAGCGGGCCGGGGGTCTTGATGGCCTTGCGGATCACCCGGTTGAGGCTTTCCACGGCATTCGTAACCGGTATGAGGTGACCGGGGCCAGATTCCGGCCGTCGGTTCGCGCTGGCGGCGTAGGCTGTGAGCATCCGGGACAGAGGCTCCGGGAGCACGAAGCTGCGGGCAGGCCGATGTATTCGATGAGCCTCGAGCTGGCGTCAGTAGATGGCCGCCTCTGCGACTCGCCCGGTTGCGCTGCGCGTGCGGCTCCGCAGGTGTCGTGTCCCCCACGCCGCTCCCGTCATTGAGGCTGACAAGGAGGCGCAGATGCGACGCGTGATCGGCATCGACGTCCAC
>NZ_WKKA01000011.1 GCF_009674885.1 Paracoccus sp. S-4012 | reverse complement strand
TGATGGTCGAGGCCTTCGCCCAGATCGACAAGGAGGAGATCGACCCCATCCTCAGCATCACGGCCAAGGCCGCCTGATCATGATCTCAGGCCATCTCACGATTTACACCACGTTGACGGACGTGACCAGCCATGTAGGGCAGGGCGATCGCTCACTGGCCTTCGGTCAGAACAAGTGCCGCGTCTGAGCGGCTTTGGAATCCAGAACCTATCTCTTCGACGAGAGAGGTACGTGAGGCGATCGATTGGTCAATCGGTCTTTCCGCGGCAAGGGACTTCTAAAATGCTCGGAGTAAGCAAGGACAATGACGGCGACTCCCGCGGCACCTCGGGATGGCGCAGACTGCTTCGGCAAGCTCTCGGCGCCTCGCTCGCCGAATACGGGATGCTCGCCGCGCTCGTCGCGGTGGTCCCGATCGCCGCGGTTCCGGCGAGCGGCGGTCAGGTTGCTACAAGTTTCTGCATCGCGGCCGACAACATCCGTTCAGCCATGGGGCGAAGCGTGGCGGGAGATTGCCTTGCAGGCGCTCGCGCGGGCGAAGAGGCAGACGAAGAGGCCGCCGAAGAAGTTGGCGAGAATGAAACAGGAGAGAACTCACCTAACGACGGAAATGGCGTCACCGGAGGATCTCTGCCGCCGCCCTCGCCAGGGCTGGTGCGCCAAGATGGATGGATGCGGGTTCGCACTCAGGCGCGGCTCACCTATGATCGCGTCCGCCCCGACGACGCGGAGGGCAGAGCTGCGCAGGTGCGCAATGGCGGCCATGACGGGGCCAGCGGCCGCCTGGACCCGTCGCAAGGACCTATCCGCCCCGCTGCTCAGTCGAGCGTGCGCTTGAACCGGGTCAATGCCAGTAGTGCAAGCACCACCACCATTGCCGCCAGCGCCATGAACTGCGCCCGTACCTCGCCGAGGCCGGCGCCCTTCAGCATCACCGCCCGGACCAGCCGAAGGAAATGCGTGACGGGCAGCACCTCGCCGATCACCCGCGCCCAGCCCGGCATTCCGCGGAAGGGAAACATGAACCCTGACAGCAAAATCGAGGGCAGGAAGACGAAGATCGACAGCTGCATTGCCTGCATCTGCGTGCGCGAGACAGTCGAGATCAGGTAGCCCAGCAGCACCAGCACCAGCACGAAAAGGAACACCCCGGCCAGCAGCAGGCCGGACGAGCCCTCGAACGGAACGCCGAAGATCGCCCGCGCGGCGATCAGGACCACGGCGACCTGCACCGCGCCGACGGCGAGGAAGGGCGTGATCTTGCCGACCATGATCTCGGCCGGGGTGGCGGGCATCGCCAGCAGGTTCTCCATCGTCCCGCGCTCGATCTCGCGGGTCAGCGCCATGGCGGTCATCATCACCATGGTCATCTGCAGGATGATCCCGAGGAGGGCGGGGACGATGTTGAGCTGGCTCGAGCCCTCGGGGTTGAAGCGGCGGTGGACGACGATCTCGGGGCCGCGGACGGGCGGACCCGGCCCCAGCTCGCGGGTGAGCGCCTGCGCGGCCACGGTCTCGAGTGTCGAGATCGCGCCGGAGGCGGCGGCGGGATCGGTCGCGTCGGCCTCGATCAGCACCTGCGCCCGCTCGCCGGCCAGCAGGTCGGCGCCGAAGCCCGGCGCCATGGTGACGACGAAGGACACGCGGCCGTCGGTCAGCATCCGCTCGGCCTGCGCCGCGGACACATCCGCCTCGACGAAGCGATAGTAGCCTGTGTTCTCGAGCGCCGTGACCATGGCGCGGGCGAACGGGTCGCCCGGCGGCGCGACGAGCGCTGCGGGCATCAGCTTGGGGTCGTTGTTGATCGCGAAGCCGAACAGCATGAGCTGCATCACCGGTACTACCAGCATCATCGCGAAGGTGATCCGGTCGCGGCGCATCTGGATGAACTCCTTGCGCAGCAGCGCGAGGATGCGGGCGGGCGAGAGGATCATCGGATATTGTCCTCGGACTGCTCCATCAGGCGGATGAAGACGTCCTCCAGGCTGGTGTCGGCCGGCAGCGGCGTGGCCCCGGCGCCGAGGATCGCCGCGTCGAGCGCCGCCGGATCGGTGCCGGTGACGTGCAGCGAGGCGCCGAAGGGTTCGACCTGCGCCACCCCCGGCGACCGGCGCAGCGCCTCGGCAAGCGCCGCGGGCCGGCCGGTCTGGACGGTCCGGGTGACGAGGCCGGCCTCGGCGATCACCTCCTCGACCGTGCCGCTGGTGATGAGGCGGCCATAAGCGATGTAGTGGATGCGATGGCAGCGTTCCGCCTCGTCCATGTAGTGGGTCGAGACCAGCACCGTCATGCCCTGCGCCGCGCGGGCGTGGATCTCGTCCCAGAAGGCCCGCCGGGCCTTGGGATCGACGCCGGCGGTCGGCTCGTCCAGCAGCAGGAGGCGCGGGCGGTGCATGATGCAGGCCGCGAGCGCCAGCCGCTGCTTCCATCCGCCCGACAGCGACCCGGCCAGCTGGTCGCGGCGCGAGGTCATGCCCAGGTCCGCCAGCGTGTCGGAGACGGCCTGCCGCGGCAGGCCGTAGAGGCCGGCGACGAAGGCGAGGTTCTGGCTGATTGACAGGTCCTCGTAGAGCGAGAAGCGCTGCGTCATGTAGCCGACCTGCAGCCGGATCGCGCGCTGCTCGCGCATGAGGTCGAGCCCCAGCACCGTACCGCGCCCCGCATCAGGCGTCAGCAGCCCGCACATCATGCGGATGCAGGTGGTCTTGCCCGATCCGTTCGGACCGAGGAACCCCGCGATCTCGCCTGCAGCCACGGTCATGCCGACGCGGTCAACGACCCGGCGGCCGCCGAAGGATTTGGTCAGCCCCTCGACGGCAATGGCCGGAGCCTCGGGCGCCGGAGGGGTCATGGCGCGATCCGCACCTCGACGATCTGGCCCGGCTTCAGCACCCCGGCGGGCTCGGGCACGGCCTCGACCATGTAGACGAGCTTCTGGCGAGTCTCGCGGGAGTAGATGACCGGCGGGGTGAACTCGGCGTGGTCGGCGATCCAGGTGACGCGGGCGGACAGCGGTTCGCAGCCGTCGCATCCGACCGCGAGGCGCGTGCCGACGGAGACCGAAGACAGTGCGGCTTCGGGCAGGAACACCCGCAGCGTGACGGCGCCTTCGGGCAGGTAGGCGAGGACCGGGGCCGAGGGGCCGGCGATCTCGCCCGGATTGCGGATGATGTCGGTGACGACGCCCGCGCCCTCGGCCCGAAGGCTGCGCTGCGCGAGTTGCCAGAGGCTGGTCTCGCGCGCCGCGCGGGCCTCGGCAACCGCCGCGCGGGCGGCCTCGATGCGGTCGGCGCGGGCAGGAAGGCGTGCGGCCTCGAGCCGCGCCTCGGCCTCGGCCACGGCGGCCTGGGCGACTTCGGCGGCAGCCCGCAACGCCGCGGTCTGCGCCTGCGAGGAGATGCCGCGCGCCTGCAGCCGGTCCTCGCGCTGGGCATCCCCGGCGGCGCGGACGGCATTGGCGCGCGCCGCCGCGAGCGCCGCTTCCAGGGCGGCAAGCTCCTCGGGGCGGCTGCCATGTGTCAGGTCGGCAAGCTCGGATTCCGCCCGCTGCAGCCGCGCCTCGGCCGCCTCCACGGCCGCCCGCGCATCCGCGGTCTCGACCTGCGCCAGAACTTGCCCCGGCGCCACGGGATCGCCCCGCTGCACGGCGATGCTGCCGATCCGGGCCGTGACCAGCGGCGCCACCTGCACATACTCGCCCTCGACATAGCCCGTGGCGAGTGGCGGCGGCGGCGCGCAGCTGCCCATCAGGGCCGAGAGTAGCGGCAAGGCGCAGAGGAACTCACCCATCGGCGGCGTCCATCATCGCGTCCAGATTGGCGAGAAGCCGCCGCTGGATTGCTCGCGCCTCGCGGCGCGAATAGCCTGGCCAGCCCATCCGCCGCTGCACCAGCGGCGCCGCGAGCCGGAAATAGGCGGTCTGTCCGATGAGCGAGAACACCGCGAGGCGCGTGTCCTCGCTCTCCGGCCGGTGGCCGCCCCCCAGAGCCGGCAGAGCGCCCGGTGGCGTGGTTCGACCAGCGTGGCATGGAGCCGGTCGAGCACCGGGCTGCCGGGCTGCGCGAACTCCCGCAGCAGGAAGCCGACGGCATCCGACGCCGCGGGCGTCACCAGAAAGGTGACGATCCGGCGCAGCAGCCGGTGCAGGATCATCCGGGCCTGCTCGCGGTCGATCGCGGCGGGATAGGCCGGGATCGTCTGCGCCACCTGCCCGATGGCCGCCGCCACGGCATCGGCGCAGGCGATCCGCAGCCCCTCCTTGCCGCCGAAATGATAGGCGATGGAGGAGATGTTCGTCCCCGCGCGCGCCGCGATGGCGCGGGTGGAGGCCGCCTCGAACCCGTCGCGGCCGAACAGATGCAGGCCGGCGGCGACGAGCTGAGCCGTGGTGGGGAGTTCAGCCTGCCTCATGCCAGCAGAATGGATCAAGCGATTGAACCAGGGAAGGGGTCGCTCGCGAATCGCCGGCGAGACGCTCGACATCAGCGGCTAGCCGTGCGGGAGATGAATCATGTTCCTCAGACCGCGTCGATGGCCGACTTCTTCAGCAACCTGTCAGGACAGAGGCAGACAAGGTCATCCAGGCAGGTAACGATCTCATTTGCGGCATTGCCTAGCGGGTTCAAATGATGCGCGTCGATGATCTATTGTCCCCGGAACAGCTTTCGATAGCCGCACGCTTGACACGTGTTTGAGTCTCTCAGGCGGGCGGCTTTGACCAGCCGGATGTTTCTCGATTTCGTCGGATGCGTCCTCTCAACAGATACTTCTTCCGTCCCTTCAAGGTACGCGGGCTGCAATCTGGCATGTTGTAGACGGGAGTGATACTCGGCCGATGATTGTGCGTCGGGCCGCCGTACCGATTGATGCTCTTGGGACTACGGGTGCTCAAGCGTGGCTCAGGATACCCGAGCCGCAGCCGAATGGATGCCTGGACTTCATTGAGCTCACCGCTCTCGAAGAGCTGGTCGATGTCGCCGTAGTTCTCCTCAATGCGGCCGAGGTCACCGATGTAGGTTAGAACGCTTTTCATACTAACAGGTTGCTGAAGAAGTCGGCCATCGCGCGGTCTGAGGAACATGATTCATCCTCCGCACGGCTACGGCGGGGTGATGATGCGCGGCACGGACGAGACGAACAGGTCGCTGTTCAGCTATGTCGATCTGGAGGCGCGCATCCCGGCGCGGCATCCGCTCGCAAGATCAGGCAGGTGGTGAATGACGCGCTGGCCAGCCTCGATGCCGAGTTCGAGACGCTCTACACCAATTTCGGCCGCCCTTCGATTGCTCCGGAACGGCTGATCCGGGCGAGCCTGATCCAGATCCTGTTCTCGGTCCGCTCCGAGCCGCAGCTGATGGAGCAGATGCAGTATGACCTGCTGTTCCGCTGGTTCGTGGGGCTTTGGGATTGACGATCCTGTCTGGGGTGAAGGGCGCCCGGATATCTGTCCAGTGGACAGATTTCAGCCCTGGACGGGCGAAGCCCCGGGCCGATGGCGGACCGTCTTCACCAAGAACCGCGACCGCTGCTGACCACCGAAATGTCGCGGAAGGTGATGGCGGCGATTCTGGCGCACCGCGAGGTCGCGCCGCTCCTGTCGGACGAGCATTTCTCGGTCGACGGCACGCTGGTCAAGCTGTACTTCATCGGCCATGCGCTGATGGAGAACCGTTCTGGCCTGTTCGTTCAGGGCGATCTGACCCAGGCCGACGGCCATGCTGAACGGCGTGCCGCGCTCGACATGGTTCATCGCCACTCGCCGGGATCGACCCGCAGGCTGACCCTCGGGGCAGACAAGGGATATGACGCCGCCGCGTTCATTGCTGACCTGCGCCAGGCCTGCGTCACCCCGCATGTCGCCCGGAAGTCGCGATACTCCGCGATCGACGGGCGCACCACCCGGCACGAGGGCTACACCCGGTCCCTGAAGCACCGGAAGCGGATCGAAGAGGCGTTCGGCTGGGCCAAGACCGTGGGCGGCATGGCCCCGACCGTCCATCGCGGCATCGAGCGGGTGCGCTCCCGCTTTATCCTGACAATGGCGGCCAACAATCTCGCCCGACTGCCCCGGCTGCTGGCACCGTGAAGTCGAAAGAGGCGGGCGGAACTGTTCACCCCTCGTCAGGACCTGTCTGGATACCCAGGCTTCCCAATCGGCAGGCCGGGAAACCGTTCCCACGCCTCCACTAATTCAGCAGGCCTCTAAGCATCTGGCCCCGCCGAGATCCTCTCATAGCTACTTGTCTACTGAAAAAATCACGAAATCTCGGGTCCATTATCGTTGCTTACCTGTGTCCCGCAAGTTCCACATCTCGTCCTCTCACCGCCCCAACGCATGAAACTCCGCATTCGGCGGGATGTCGAACGCGTTCACCAGCCGGTTCGACATGCCGAAGAACGCCGCGATTGCGGCGATGTCCCAGATTTCGTCGTCGCTGAAACCCTCATCGCGCAGCGCCTGCCGGTCGGCCTCGGTGATCTCCTGCGCGCGCTCCGTCACCTTCAGCGCGAAGTCCAGCATCGCCCGCTGCCGCGCCGACAGCGGCGACTTACGCCAGTTTACCGCTACGAGATCGGCGATCAGCGGGTCCTTGGCGCGGATGCGGAGGATCGCGCCGTGGGCGACGACGCAATACTGGCACTGGTTCGCGGCGCTCGTGGCCACCACGATCATCTCGCGCTCGGCCTTGTTGAGGCCGCCCTCGCGCTCCATCAGCGCGTCGTGGTAGGCGAAGAAGGCGCGGAACTCGTCGGGGCGGCGGGCGAGGGCGAGGAAGACGTTCGGCACGAAGCCGGATTTCTCCTGCACCTTGCCGATCACGGCGGCGATGTCCTCGGGCAGGTCCTCGAGGCGCGGCACGTCGAAGGCGCTGATTGGGCGCACGGGCGACTGGTCGTTCATGGGTTCCTCCTCGGGCTGCGGCCAGACTAGCGCCACAGGGCCGCTGCGCCAGCCTTGACTCGCCCCCCGTGCGCCGCTACCTGCCAGCGGATTCCCGGAAGGTCTCCCTTCCGGTCCCCGCCGGCCGGGGATCGCCCCCCGTCAGCGCGTCGCGCCCACGGGGGCGGCGCCGCATTCAGGAAGCCCGAAGGAGGGCCGCCATGTTCGAGAACCTCTCCGACCGCCTCGGCGGCGTCTTCGACCGGCTGACCAAGCAGGGCGCCCTGACCGAGGCCGACGTGACCGCCGCCATGCGCGAGGTCCGCACCGCGCTGCTCGAGGCCGACGTCTCGCTGCCGGTGGCGCGCGACTTCGTCAAGCGGGTGACGCAGAAGGCGACCGGCGCGGCGGTGACGAAGTCGATCACGCCGGGCCAGCAGGTCGTGAAGATCGTCCATGACGAGCTGATCCGGGTGCTGCAGGGCGAGGACCCGCCGGAGGCGTTGCGGATCGACAACCCGCCGGCGCCGATCCTGATGGTCGGGTTGCAGGGCTCGGGCAAGACGACGACCACCGCCAAGCTGGCGAAACGGCTGATGGACCGCGAGAAGAAGCGGGTGCTGATGGCGTCGCTCGACACCAACCGCCCGGCGGCGATGGAGCAACTGGCGATCCTCGGCACGCAGATCGGCGTCGATACGCTGCCGATCGTGCCCGGCGAGAGCGCGGTCCAGATCGCGCGGCGGGCGAAGCAGCAGGCGTCGCTTGGCGGATATGACGTCTTCATGCTCGACACCGCCGGGCGCCTTCACATCGACGAAGTGCTGATGGACGAGGTCCAGCAGGTCCGCGACGTGGCGAACCCGCGCGAGACGCTGCTGGTGGTGGACGGTTTGACCGGCCAGGACGCGGTGAACGTCGCGAGCGAGTTCCAGGACAAGGTCGGCATCTCGGGCGTCGTCCTCACGCGGATGGACGGCGACGGGCGCGGCGGCGCGGCGCTCTCGATGCGCGCCGTCACCGGCAAGCCGATCCGCTTCGTGGGCCTTGGCGAGAAGCTGGACGCCATCGAGCCCTTCGAGGCCGAGCGGATCGCCGGCCGCATCCTCGGCATGGGCGACATCGTGGCGCTGGTCGAGAAGGCCCAGCAGGTTCTGGAGGTCGAGCAGGCCGAGCGCATGATGAAGCGCTTCCAGAAGGGCCTGTTCAACATGAACGACCTCAGAAACCAGCTGGAGCAGATGCAGAAGATGGGCGGGTTGCAGTCCATCATGGGCATGATGCCGGGCATGGCGAGGATGGCGAAGCAAGCGGATGCGGCGGGCATGGACGACGCCGCGATCCGGCGTCAGATCGCGCTCATCAACTCGATGACCAAGAAGGAGCGCGCCAATCCCGAGATGCTGCAGGCGAGCCGCAAGAAGCGCATCGCGGCGGGCGCGGGCCTTGAGGTGTCGGAGCTGAACAAGCTGCTGAAGATGCAGCGGCAGATGGCCGACACGATGAAGAAGCTCGGCAAGATGGGCAAGGGCGGGCTGATGAAGCAGGCCATGGCCGCCATGCAGGGCAAGGGCGGCGGGCTGCCGGACCTCGCCGATGTCGACCCGGCGAAGATGGCCGAGGCGACGAAGCTGCTGCAGGACCCGCGGGGCCTCGGCGGGCAGCTTGGGGGGATGAACCTGCCGGGCGGGTTGTCGGGGCTCTTCAAGGGCGGCAAGCGGTGAGGCCGGCGGCGCCGGGGCAGGGGGGCGCTGCCCCCCGCCGCGCTTGGCGCGGCTCCCCCCGGGATATTTCTGTCAAGGCGAAGAGCCATGAGTGACGACACCGCCCGCGCCGCCGCGCTGCTGAGGGGGCATCGCGCCTCGATCGACCGGCTGGACGCGATCCTCGTCTATACGCTGGCCGAGCGGTTCAAGCACACGCAGGCCGTGGGCCGGCTGAAGGCCGAGCATGCGCTGCCGCCCTCGGACCCCACGCGCGAGGCGGCGCAGATCGCGCGGCTGGAGAGCCTCGCGCGCGAGGCCGATCTCGACCCGGCCTTTGCCCGCAAGTTCCTCAACTTCGTGATCGCCGAGGTCATCCGGCATCACGAGCAGTTCCAGAACACCGACTGACACCAAGGAGAAACAGCTCATGTCGATGAAGATCCGCCTCGCCCGCGGGGGCAGCAAGAAGCGCCCGCATTATGCCATCGTGGCCACCGATTCGCGCATGCCGCGCGACGGCCGCTTCCTGGAGAAGCTGGGCACCTACAACCCGCTGCTGGCCAAGGACAGCGAGGACCGGGTGAAGATGGACATGGAGCGGGTGCAGTACTGGCTTGGCCAGGGCGCGCAGCCGACCGACCGCGTGTCGCGCTTCCTCGAGGCCGCGGGCGTGAAGGAGAAGGCCGACCGCGCGAACCTCAAGAAGGGCGAGCCGGGCAAGGCCGCGAAGGATCGGGCCGAGAAGCGCGCCGCGCGCGAGGCCGCCGCCGCCGAGGCTGCCAATGCACCGGCCGAGGACACCGTTGCGACCGACCAGACCGCGCTCGACGCGGCCGAGGCCGAGAGCGGCACCGAGTCGCCCTGACCGAACGGAGGCCGCGGTGGAGGAGCGCATCTGCGTCGGCGCGATCGCCGGGGCCTTCGGGGTCCGCGGCGAGGTGCGGCTGAAAAGCTTCTGCGCCGTGGCCGAGGACATCGCCGCCTATGGCGCGCTCACGACCGAGGACGGGGCGCGCCGCTTCACGGTGACGCTGACGCGGCCCGTGGCCGGCGGCCTTGGCGCCCGGCTCTCGGGCGTGGGCACCCGCGAGGAGGCTGAGGGCCTGCGCGGCACGACCCTCTGGGCCGACCGCGCGCGCCTGCCCTCGCTGCCCGATGACGAGTTCTACCACGCCGACCTGATCGGGCTGCCGGTCTTCGATCCCGGCGGGGCCCCCCTGGGCACCGTTCGGGCGATCTACGACCACGGCGCCGGCGACATCCTCGAGGTCGCCGGGCCGAAGGGGCAGTTGCTCCTGCCCTTCACCCGGCAGGCGGTGCCGACCGTGGACCTCGCCGCACGCCGGATCGTGGCCGATCCGCCGGAGAGCGACGAGTGACGCCCTGGCGGGCCGAGGTGGTGACGCTGTTTCCCGAGGCGTTTCCGGGCGTGCTCGGGCTGTCGCTGACCGGCAAGGCGCTGAGGGACGGGCTGTGGAGCCTGCGGACCATCGGCCTGCGCGACTTCGGCATCGGCCGCCACCGCAACGTGGACGACACGCCTGCGGGCGGCGGCGCGGGGATGGTCATGCGCGCCGATGTGATGGCGGATGCGCTCGGGGGCGCGACGCCGGGGCTGCCGGTGATCTATCTCTCCCCACGCGGGCGGCCCTTCACGCAGGGGCGCGCGCGGGCGCTTGCGGACGGGTCCGGTGCGGTGCTGGTCTGCGGCCGCTTCGAGGGGCTGGACCAGCGGGTGATCGACGCCCACGGGATCGAGGAGGTCTCAATCGGCGACTATGTCCTGACCGGGGGCGAACTGGCGGCGCAGGTCTTGCTCGACGCGACGGTGCGCCTTATACCGCGCGTGCTGGGGAACCGGGAATCACTGGCCGAGGAATCCTTTTCCCACGGCCTGCTCGAGCATCCGCAGTACACGAAGCCTGCCCTCTGGGACGGCCGCGCGATTCCGGAGGTCCTGCTTTCCGGCAACCACGCGGCCATTGCCCGTTGGCGGCAGGACGAAGCCGAAAGGCTGACCAAGGAACGCCGCCCCGACCTGTGGCGGGCATATGCGGAGACGCATGTGGACCCGGTGAAGGACCGACAGCTCTCGGGCGCATCAGACCAATCGCGGGACAGCCGCGAGCATGTGAAGGACCAATGCGATGAACCTGATCGCCCAACTCGAGGCTGAGCAGATCGCCCAGCTCGGCAAGGACATTCCCGACTTCAAGGCCGGCGACACCCTGCGCGTCGGCTACAAGGTGACCGAAGGCACCCGCACCCGCGTGCAGAACTACGAAGGCGTCTGCATCGCCCGCAAGGGCGGCAGCGGCATCGGCGCCTCCTTCACCGTCCGCAAGATCTCGTTCGGCGAGGGCGTGGAGCGGGTGTTCCCCCTCTACTCGACCAACGTCGACTCGATCGAGGTCGTGCGCCGCGGCCGCGTGCGCCGCGCCAAGCTCTACTACCTGCGCGACCGGCGCGGGAAATCGGCGCGCATCGCCGAAGTCACCAACTACAAGCCGAAGGCCCCGCGGGCCGACGCCAACGCCTGAGGTCGCCCGAGATGAAAGCCGACATCCACCCCGACTACCACATGATCACCGTCCAGATGACGGACGGGACCACCTACCAGGTCCGCTCGACCTGGGGGAAGGAGGGCGACACCATGACCCTCGACATCGACCCGACCTCGCATCCGGCCTGGACCGGCGGCTCGGCCAAGCTGATGGACACCGGGGGGCGCGTCTCGCGCTTCAAGAACAAATACGCGGGCCTCGGCTTCTGAGCCTTTCGCCTGCACTCGACGGAAGGGCCGCCCCGCAAGAGGCGGCCCTTTTCGTTACTGAAGGTCGGCGAAGGCGTCCTGCAGCCGCGACACCGCCTCGGCCACCCGCGAGCGGGGGCTGGCGAGGTTGAAGCGCAGGAAGCTCTCGCCGCCCTTGCCGAAGCTGCCGCCGTGGTTGGCGGCGATGCGGGCGACGCGCTCGACCCGCGCGGTGAACTCCGGCGGGGCCATGCCGGTGGCGGCGAAATCGACCCAGGCGAGATAGGTCGCCTGCAGCGGCATCGACCGCAGGCCGGGAATCGGCGCGAGCCCCTCGTCGAAGATGCGGCGGTTGCCGTCGATGTAGGCGGTCAGCGCGTCCACCCATGCCGCGCCCTCGGGCGAGTAGGCGGCCGTGACCATCGGCAGCCCGAAGAGGCCGGGGCTGAGGCCGAGGCCCGCCATGCGCCCGGCATAGCGACGCCGAAGCTCCGGGTCCGGGATGATCGCATTGCCGATATGAGCGCCCGCGATGTTGAAGGTCTTGGTCGCGGCGGTGAGCGTGACGAGCCGGTCCGCGATCTCGGGCGCTACGGTCGCCATGACCTGGTGCCGGGGCGCGCCGGGCAGCACGAGGTCGTGGTGGATCTCGTCCGAAACGAGGATCATGTCGTGCCGGCGGCAGAAATCGGCGACCGCGCGCAGTTCGTCTTCGGACCAGACCCGGCCGCCGGGGTTATGGGGCGAGCAGAGGATGAAGACCCGCTCGGACCCGGTCAGCATCCCCTCCCACGCCTTCCAGTCGAAGCAGTAGAGACCCGCCTCGTCGATCCTCAGCGGCAGTTCGCGCACCTCGCGGCCGAGCGCGCGGATGACGCGGGCGAAGGCGTGGTAGACCGGCGTCGTCAGCACCACCGCCTCGCCCGGCGCGGTGAACGCGTCGACGGCCAGCGCTGTGCCGTTCACGAGCCCGTGGACCGTCAGGATGTCCTCCGCCGCGACCTGCCAGCCGTGGCGTTCGCGCATCCACCAGCGGATCGCCTCGGTGTAGGCAGGATGCGCGTCGGGATAGCCGTAGACGCCGTGCTCCACGACCTCCCGCAGCGCGCGGCTGACCGAGGCGGGCGGGCGGAAGTCCATGTCCGCGACCCACATCGGGATGCCGTCGTCGGGCGAGACGCCGTAGACGGCCTCCATCGCATCCCATTTGCTGCAGCCGGTGCCGCGGCGGTCGATGATCTCGTCGAAATCCGGCATCGCGCTCATGCGGCCCTCCCTGGTTTCGCCGCGCACCCTAGGCCGGGTCGTTGCGAAACGCCAAGAGCGGGACTAGATCGCGGCCATGACCCTGCGCCCCATCCTTTTGCACCCCGATCCCCGCCTGAAGAAGGTCTGCGCCCCCGTGGGCCGCGTCACGCCCGAGATCGAGGCGCTCGCCGCCGACATGCTGGCGACGATGTATGACGCCCCCGGCGTCGGCCTCGCGGCGCCCCAGGTGGGGGTGCTCTCGCGGCTGTTCGTGATGGACTGCAACAAGGACCCCGAGGCGCCGCCGCGACCGATGGTGCTGATCGACCCCGAGATCGAATGGACCTCGGAGGAGGGCAACACCTACGAGGAAGGCTGCCTGTCGATCCCTGAGCATTACGCCGAGGTGACGCGCCCGGCGCAGGTGCGGATGCGGTGGACCGGTCTCGACGGGGCCAGTCACGTGCAGGAGTTCGACGGCCTCTGGGCCACCTGCGCGCAGCACGAGCTGGACCACCTGAACGGCAGGCTCTTCATCGACCACATCGGCCCCATGCGGCGGCAGATGATCACGCGGAAGATGGAGAAGATGAAGCGCGAACTGGCGCGGGACATGGCCTGAGGCAAGGCCGGGGGGTTCGCGCCCCCGGACCCCCGCGGGATATTTTAAGACAGAAGAAGGAACGGCGATGCGGGTGATATTCATGGGCACGCCGGAGTTTTCAGTGCCCGCGCTCGAGGCGATTGCCCTGCGGCATGAGGTGGTCGCCGTCTATTCGCAGCCGCCGCGGGCCGCGGGGCGGGGGCAGAAGCCACGGCCGACGCCGGTGGCTGCGGCGGCCGAGGCGCGGGGGATCGAGGTCCGCACGCCCGTGAGCCTCAAGGCGGCCGACGACCAGGCGGCTTTTGCGGAACTCGGCGCCGATGTGGCGGTCGTCGTCGCCTACGGGCTGATCCTGCCGCAGGCGATCCTTGATGCGCCGCGGCTCGGCTGCCTCAACATCCACGCCTCGCTGCTGCCGCGCTGGCGGGGGGCGGCGCCGATCCAGCGGGCGGTGATGGCGGGGGATGCCGAGACGGGCGTGTCGATCATGCAGATGGACGCCGGGCTGGATACCGGGCCGGTGCTGGCCGAGGCGCGCACGGCCATCGGGCCACAGGACACCACCGCCGACCTGCATGACCGGCTGGCGGCGATGGGCGCGGCGTTGATCGTCGAGACGCTGGACCGCCTGCCACTGCCCGCCGCGCCGCAGCCGGAAGCGGGCGTCGCCTATGCCGCCAAGATCGACAAGGCCGAGGCGCGGATCGACTGGACGCGCCCGGCGGAGGACGTCGACCGCCTGATCCGCGGCCTCTCGCCCTTTCCCGGTGCATGGTGCCTCGCGGGCGAGGAGCGGCTGAAGCTCATCCGCTCACGGCTGGCCTCGGGCGAGGGCGCGCCGGGCGAGGTGCTGCCGGGCTTCCGCGTCGCCTGCGGCACCGGCGCGGTCGAGGTGCTGGAGGCGCAGCGCGAGGGCAAGGGGCGCGTGGCCGCCGCCGACCTTCTGCGCGGCTGGACGCCGCCTGCCCGGCTGGGGTGAGCCGGGGCTTCCGTTCAAATATCCGACATGAAGGCGCGGTGAAACGCCCAGCCGGAGACAAGGACGCCCGGTACCGCGGCGACCATCACGCCATGCGAGAAGGCGGCAATGGTGACGGCGAAGGGCACCGCGACCACGAAGATCTTCAGCCAGAAGGGCCAGCCGCTCATGCCGTCACCGGGACCATGGTGCCCAGCATCACGGCGACCGGCTTGCGGCTGCCGTCCGCGGCTTCGGCCTCGACCTCCGACTGCACCGTGACGATCCGCCGGCCCGCGCGCAGCACGCGGCCGGTGGCGATCAGGCGGCTGCCGACGGCGGGCGCGAGGAGATTGATCTTCATCTCGACGGTCACCACGTCGCTGCCCTCGGGCATGGTCGTCAGCGCGGAATAGCCCGCGGCGCTGTCGCCGAGGCCGAAGGCCACCGCCGCATGGGCAGACCCGGCCTGCTGCAGCAGATGCGGCGCGATGGGCGCGGCGATCACCACGCTTCCGCGCCCGACCTCCAGCAACTCCCCGCCGAAGGTCTCCATGATCGTCTGGCGGGCGAAGCTCGCCCGTATCCGCGCTTCAAGATCATCATTCATCGAACAGTCCCGCCTGCACCACCTTCGGCACCTCGAGCCCGAGATGCCGCCATCCCCCTTGCGCCAGCATACGACCGCGCGGCGTGCGCTGGATCAAGCCCTGCTGCAGCAGATAGGGCTCGATCACCTCCTCGATGCTGTCGCGGCTCTCGCTCAGCGCCGCCGATAGGGTCTCGACGCCCACCGGCCCTCCGCCATAATGCTCGGCCATCAGCGCCATGTAGCGGCGGTCGGCGGCGTCGAGGCCGAGGTGGTCCACCCCGAGCCGGGTGAGCGCCCGGTCGGCGATGGCGCGGCTGAGGCGGCCGTCGCCCTCGACGAGCGCGAAGTCCACCACCCGGCGCAGCAGCCGCCCCGCGATCCGGGGCGTCCCGCGCGAGCGGCGCGCGATCTCGGTCACGCCCTCCGGGTCAGCCTCGATCCCCATGAGCCGCGCGCCGCGGGCGACGATCAGTTCCAGTTCCTCGGGCGTGTAGAAGACGAGGCGCGTGGGGATGCCGAAGCGGTCGCGCAGGGGCGTCGTCAGCAGCCCGAGGCGCGTCGTGGCGCCGACCAGCGTGAAGGGTTGCAGCTCGATCCTGACGGTGCGGGCGGCGGGCCCCTCGCCGATCACGAGGTCAAGCTCGAAATCCTCCATCGCCGGGTAGAGGATCTCCTCGACCGCCGGGTTCATGCGGTGGATCTCGTCGATGAAGAGGACGTCGCGCGCCTCGAGGTTCGTCAGGATCGCCGCGAGGTCGCCTGCGCGGGCGAGGACCGGGCCGGAGGTCATGCGGAAGTTGACGCCCAGTTCGCGCGCCATGATCTGCGCGAGGGTGGTCTTACCGAGGCCGGGCGGGCCGTGGAACAGCGTGTGGTCCATCGCCTGTCCGCGGCGCCGGGCGGATTCGATGAAGACCTTGAGATTGGCGCGGGCATCGGCCTGGCCGATGAACTCGTCGAGCTTCTGGGGCCGGAGGGCGCGATCCTCGGGGTCGCCCTCCTGGCGTTCGGGGGAGAGGACGGGGTTCATGCGGTGTGGCACCGGGGGAATGCTGCGTGGAGACCACGCACCCTACGGCGGAGTTTTGCGGACGCGGAAGGATGCGCAGTGTGTGTGGTCTCCACGCACCTCTTGCCCGATACCCTCACCGCCCCACCACCGGCACACCCGACCGCCGCATCGCGCCTCCGCTCCCCATCGCCATCAACCGCGCGATCCGCTCCTCCGTCGGCGGATGCGTGGCAAACATCCGGTCCAGCCTGAGCGCCCCCAGCGGATTGACGATGAACATCGCCGCGCTCGCCGGGTTGCGCTCGGCCGGAACATTCATCACCCGCCCCGCGGCTGACGCAATCTTGGCGAGCGCGCCCGCCAGCCCCTGCGGGTGCCCCGCGATCTCGGCCCCGAGGGCGTCGGCCTGATATTCCCGCGTCCGCGAGATCGCCATCTGCACCAGCCCCGCCGCGATCGGGGCGAGGATCATGGCGAGGATGCCGAGGCCCCGGTTCCCGTCGCCCCGCGCGCCGGTGAACAGGAACATGTTCCCCAGCATCGCGATCGCCCCCGCCATCGTCGCCGTCACGGTCATTAGCAGCGTGTCGCGGCTACGGATATGGGCGAGCTCATGCGCGATCACCCCGGCCAGTTCCTCGCGGTCGAGGATCTGCAGCAGCCCCTGCGTCACCGCCACGGCCGAGTTCTGCGGGTTGCGCCCCGTGGCGAAGGCGTTCGGCTGCTCGGTCGGCAGCAGGTAGACCTTGGGCATCGGCAGCCCGGCGTTGTCCGCCAGCCGACGCACCATCGCCACCAGCTCGCCGCCATTGGCGTCGCTCAGCAGCTGCGCCCCATGCTGGCGCAGGACCGCCTTGTCGCTGTTCCAGAAGGCCCAGAGGTTCGTGCCCGCCGCGAAGATCAGCGCGAAGACCAGCCCGCCGCGCCCGCCGAGAAGCCCGCCGAGGCCCATCAGCAGGGCCGTCATCACCGCCATGAGGATGAAGGTGCGTGCGTTGCCCGACATCGTTGTCTCCCCCGTCAGCCCTGCGGCGCCAGTGACTTGAGCGCCGCGCGGATCAACGCGGGCGTCGCCGCCTCCGGTTCCGCCGCAGCCGCACCGGCGACCGCGGCGGCGGCCTCCGAGGCGCCGTAGCCGAGGTTCTGCAAGGCCGAGAGCGCCTCGGCCGAGGCCGCGGCCGTGCTGGGAAGGGGCACGGCGACAGGCGCCGCCGGGCCCGTGTCGCCCTCGACCACCGCCGCGCCCACGTCCACCGTCAGCGCCCCGCCCATCGCCATGATCGCGGGCGCCTTGTCCTTCAGCTCCAGCACCACCCGCTGCGCCAGCTTCGGGCCCACCCCCGGCGCCCGCCGCACCGACGCCGCGTCGCCGAGCGCGATCGCCCGCCCCAGACCTTCGGCCCCGAGCGTGCCGAGGATCGACAGCGACGCCTTCGCCCCCACGCCCTGCACCGTGGTCAGCAGCCGGTGCCACTCGCGCTCCAGCAGCGAGGGAAAGCCGAAGAGCTGCAGCAGGTCCTCGCGCACCTGAAGGTCGGTATAGAGCGCCGCCGCCTCGCCCACGCGGGGCAGCGCGGCGGCAGTGCGCTCGGAGACATGCACCTCGTAGCCGACGCCGCGCACGTCGAGCAGCACCCGGTCGGCGGCGCGGTGCAGGATCACCCCGGAAAGCCGCCCGATCATGCCCCCCTCTCCGCTTTCTTCTGTCCAAAAATATCCTCGGGGGTCCGGGGGTGGAAAACCCCCGGCCCTGCGCGCGCCACCCGCCTCACGCCACCACCCGCGCGCGGGCCGCGCCGCCCTGCAGGTGATGCGCGTGGCAGATGGCGATTGCCAAAGCATCGGCCGCGTCCGCGCCCGCCAGCACCACGCCCGGCAACTGGAACCGCACCATGTATTCGACCTGCCCCTTGCCAGCGTGGCCCACGCCCACCACCGCCTTCTTCACCGCGTTCGGCGCGTATTCCCCGATGCTGAGGCCCGCCTCGGCCGGGGCCAGCATGGCAATGCCGCGCGCCTGTCCCAGCTTCAGCGTGCCGGCCGCGTCCTTGTTCACGAAGGTCTGCTCGACCGCCGCGGCGTCGGGCGCGTGCTCGGCGATCACCGCGCACAAGCCGCGATAGAGCGTCAGCAGCCGCACCCCGAGGTCGGTCCCTTCCGAGCGCACGATCCCGTTCGCCACATGCCGCAGGCGCGACCCCTCGACCAGGACCACGCCCCAGCCCGTCGCCCGCAAACCGGGATCGATCCCCAGCACCCGCATGACCGCCCCTCGCGTCTTTTCGGCGACGCTAGCACGAAGCGCGAACACCGCCTAGACCGCCAGCGCCGCCTCCATCGCCGCCGCCACGCGCAGCAGCCGCCGGTCCTCATTCGCCGCGCCCATTGCCATGATGCCGCAGGCTGGATGGCCGGTCGGCAGGCTGATCCCGGGCAGGCCCAGTACGTTGCCGATGCGGGTGTTGCGAAGCGTCATCAGGTTCTCGCTGGTGAAGAAAGCCTGGTCGGTCAGCGAGCGTTCGATCGGCGGCGGCGTGATGGCCGAGGTCGGCAGGATCACCGCGTCCACGCCCGCGACCGCCTCGGCCCATTCGGCCCGGTGCCGCTCCAGGGCGGCGCCGAGCGCCGCGTAATCCGCGCCGCTCATCTCCGCGCCGATGCGGAAGCGCGCGAGCGTCGGCGGGTGCATCACGTCCGGCGCGGCCTCGATCTGCTCCCGCCAGATGCCCCAGGCCTCGGCCGCGTAGAGGGGCGAGCCGTCGCGCATCGCCGCCCGCGCGGATTCGGGCGCGCCGTGCAGGATCACCGCGCCAGCCTTCGCCAGCCGCGCCACCGCGTCCTCGAAGGCCGCGACCGGGGCCTCTCGGGCATCCTCGAAGGGCAGCCCGTCCAGCACCATCAGCCGCAACCCGCGGATGTCGGCGCCGCGCAGGTCCACGGCCGTCTCGCCTTTCATTACCGCGAAGACCTCGGCGCAGTCCTCGACCGTCCGGGCCAAGGGGCCGGGCGCGTCGTAGCGCGGGCAGAGCGGCACCAGGCCGTCCACCGGCAGCTGTCCAACCGTGGGCTTGAACCCCACCACGCCGTTCCAGGCGGCAGGCAGGCGGATGGAGCCGCCTGTGTCGGTGCCGATCGCCGCCGCGCAGAGGCCGAGCGCCACGCTGACCGCCGCCCCGCCGCTCGACCCCCCAGCGACGAGCGCGGGGTCATAGGCGTTCGGCACGTTGGCGGTCGCCGGATTGATCCCGACGCCCGAGAAGGCCAGCTCCGTCATATGCGTCTTCCCGAGGCAGACCAGCCCCGCCTGCGTTGCACGCGCGAGGATCGGCGCATCCGCCGCCGGCAACCGCCCCTCGAGCAGCTTCGAGCCGGCCTCGGTCGCGATCCCGGCGGTGTCCACGTTGTCCTTCCACGACAGCGCCACCCCGTCGAGCGCCCCCTGCCGCAACCCGGCCTTGGCCCGGTCATGTGCCGCGATCGCCTCGGCCCGCGCCCGCTCCGGCGTCAGGCGGGCATAGATGCGCTCGCCATAGGGATGCGCGCGGGCGGCATCGAGATAGGCCTCGGCCTGCTCCACGGGGTCCAGCACCCCGTTCATGATCGCCTCGCCCTGCGCGGTGGCGCTCGCCTTGAGCCAATCCATTGGGGCCTCCCGTGGTGATGTCGCGGCAGAGGTTAGGTCGGGGCGGGGGCGGGGGGAAGGGGTCAGGCCTCCGCTTCGATCTCCGCGAGAAACGCCGCCCCGAACCGCTCCGCCCGCGCCTCGCCGACGATCCGCTCCAGCGCCGCCATGTCCCGCGGCCGCGCCTTCGCCACCTGCGCCAGCATCCCGCGCGTGCAGGCGAGATATTTCAGCGTCCCGCACTCGCCCCGGATCAGCGCCGCCTGCGCCGCCTCCAGCCGGTCGGCCAGCGCGCCCTCGGGCCGCCCGGCCAGCCGCCGCCGCGCGGGGTGCATCGGCTCGGGCGCGCCGCCGGTCACGACCTCGAGGAAGGCGGTGCCGTAGCGTTCCAGCTTCACCGCGCCGACGCCGGAGATCGTCGCCATCTCGTCGAGGGTCCGCGGACGGCGCTCGGCGATCTCCACCAGCGTTCGGTCGGGGAAGATGACATAGGCCGGGACGCGCTGCGCCTCGGCGAGCGCGCGGCGCTTGCCCTTCAGCGCGGCCAGCAGCGGTGCGTCTTCCTCCGCCACCATCTCGCGCGGCTCGGGCCGCGGCGCGCGCGAGGGCGTCTCCCGGCGCAGTTCCACCGTCACCTCGCCGCGCAGCACCGGATGCGCGGCCTCGGTGATGGCAAGGCCGCCATGCCGTGCCGGGTCGGGCCGGATCAGGTCGCGGCCGAGCATCTGGCGGACGACGCCCTGCCATTCGGATTTCGACAGCGCCTTGCCGACGCCGAAGGTCGGCAGCGTGTCGTGGCCCCATTGCCGGATCTTGTCGGTCACGCTGCCCACGAGGATGTCGATCACATGCCCGGCCCCGAAGCGCTCGCCCGATCGCAGGATCGCCGAGAGCGCCATGCGGACCGGCTGCGTGGCGTCGAAGGTCGCGGGCGGCGCGTCGCAGAGGTCGCAATTGCCGCAAGGGGCCGCGTCCTCGCCGAAGTAGCCCAGCAGCACCTGGCGGCGGCAAGCGGTGGCCTCCGCCAGCCCCAGCAGCGCGTTCAGCCGCGCGTGGTCGGCGCCCTTGCGGGCATCCTCGGCCAGCCCCTCGTCGATCTGCGTCCGGCGCAGCCGGATGTCGTCCTGGCCGTAGAGGGTCAGCGTCTCGGCCGGCGCCCCGTCGCGACCGGCGCGGCCGATCTCCTGGTAGTAGGCCTCGATCGACTTCGGCAGGTCGGCATGGGCGACCCAGCGGATGTCGGGCTTGTCGATGCCCATGCCGAAGGCAACCGTCGCGGCGACGATCAGCCCGTCCTCGCGCTGGAACCGGGCCTCGGCCTCGCGCCGGGCGTCCGCCTCCATGCCGCCGTGATAGGCGATGGCGGGCTGGCCGGCGGTGTTCAGCGCGGCGGCCACGGTCTCGGTCTTGGCGCGGGTGGCGCAATAGACGATGCCCGACTGCCTCCGCCGGGCGGCGGCGAAGTCGAGGATCTGGCGGCGCGGCCCGTCCTTCGGCGCGAAGGCGAGGTGGATGTTCGGCCGGTCGAAGCCGCGCAAGAACGTCTGCGGCTGCGCGCCCTCGAACAGGCGGGTGACGATCTCGCCCCGCGTCTCGGCATCCGCCGTGGCGGTGAAGGCGGCGAGGGGCACACCGAGCGCCCGCTTCAACTCGCCGATCCGCAGGTAGTCGGGGCGGAAGTCGTGGCCCCACTGACTGACGCAATGCGCCTCGTCCACGGCGATGGCGGTGACGCCCGCGCGCCGCAGCATCGGCAGCGTGGCGCCGGAGGCGAGGCGCTCGGGCGCCATGTAGAGGAGTTTCAACGTCCCCTCGCGCAGGCCGGCGAAGACCTCCTCGCTCTCGGCTTCGGTATTGCCGGAGGTCAGCGCCCCCGCCGCGACCCCGGCCTCGCGCAGACCCCGGACCTGGTCGCGCATCAGCGCGATCAGCGGCGAGATGACCACTGTCACGCCCTCGCGCAGCAGGGCGGGCAACTGGAAGCAGAGCGACTTGCCGCCGCCCGTCGGCATGATCGCCAGCACATCGCGGCCCGCGGCGACCGCCTCCACGATCTCGGCCTGTCCCGAGCGGAAGGCGTCGAAGCCCCAGATCTCGCGCAGCAGCCGTTCGGCGCCCAAGTCCCGCCCTCCGGCCGTCAGTGCCTCAGAAGCCGTAGAACCAGCCGGCGTTGTTGGCGAGCGCCCGCTGCAGGATGATGATGCCGATGAACACCACGAGCGGCGCGAGGTCGAGCCCGCCGGTATTCGGCAGCACGCTGCGGACCGGCGCGTAGATCGGCTCCAGCAGGCGCGTGAGCCCGTCCCAGAGTTGCCCCACGATCGGCTGGCGCAGGTTCAGCACGTCGAAGTTGATGAGCCATGACAGGATGATGTGGGCGATCATGATCCACCACACCACGTTCAGCAGGATCTGCAGCGCCTCGTAGAGGGTTCCCATCGTCGGCCCTTCCCGTTTCCGGCCCCCGAGGTAAGCGAGTGCCGCCCGCTTCGCAACCGGGGCCCGCCCCCCTTCTTCTGTCCGCAAATATCCCGGGGGTGCGGGGGCACGCCCCCGCGGCGTCGGCGGTTGACGCGGCCGGCCCGGACGGGCAGGCGGGGCGCGATGCCGCAGCCCGGAGGCCCGATGTATCCCTTCCTGCGCTTCCACGCCAGTCTGGCCGCGGCCCGCCGGGCGCCGCTGCTGGCGCCGCTCGCCACCCATGTCTCGCGCCACATCTGCTGGCCCTGGGACCTCGACCCCTGGGTGGAGCTGAACAACGGCCGGACGCTGACGCTCTACGACCTCGGGCGCATCCCGATGGCCACGCGCATGGGGCTGATCGGCGTGCTGCGCCGCGAGACGTGGGGGATCGCAGTTGCCGGTGTGTCGGTGCGCTACCGGCGTCGGATCAGGGCCTTCGACCGCTTCACCATGGTCTCGCGGATGATCGGCTGGGACGCGCGGTTCTTCTACATGGAGCAGTCGATCTGGCGCCGGGGCGAGTGCCACAACCACATGCTGCTGCGCTCGGCCGTGACCTCGTCCGCGGGGATCGTGCCGCCCTCCCGCGTCCTGGAGGCAATGGGGCACGACGGTCCCGCGCCCGAGCTGCCCGGCTGGGTGCAGGACTGGATCGCGGCCGAGGCCGGGCGGCCCTGGCCGCCGGTCCTGCCAGCCGATGCGGCTGGGGCCGGGCATCCCGACCTGCTGGACGCCTGAGGCATGGACCGCAAGCGCGTCCTCGGCTGGTGGTGGTTCGACTGGGCCTCGCAGCCCTATGCGACGCTGCTGCTGACCTTCATCTTCGCGCCCTATTTCGCGCAGGTCGCCACCGCGAGCTTCGAGGCCGGCGGCGCGGCCCCCGAGGCCGCGGCGGCGCAGGCGCAGAGCCTCTGGGGCACCGGCCTCGGCCTCGCGGGGGCGGCGATCGCGGTCATGGCGCCGATCCTCGGGGCGGTGGCCGACAACAGCGGGCGGCGGATGCCGTGGATACGCGCCTTCTCGATCCTCTACGTCATCGGCGCGGCAGGCTGTTGGTTCCTCGCGCCCGACGATCCGGCGCTGTGGCGGGCGGTGATCCTGTTCGGGATCGGCGTGATCGGGATGGAGTTCACCACCATCTTCACCAACGCGCTGCTGCCCGGCCTCGGCCCGCGGCACGAGATCGGGCGCATCTCCGGCACCGGCGCGGCCTTCGGCTATGTCGGCGGGCTCGTCGCGCTGATCCTGATGCTGCTGTTCTTCGCCGAGGGCGCGGGCGGCAGGACGCTCATCGGCCTCGCGCCTGCCTTCGGCCTCGACGCCGAGGCGCGCGAGGGCACCCGCTTCGCCGGGCCGTTCACCGCGCTCTGGTATGTCCTCTTCATGGTGCCGTTCTTCCTCTGGGTCCGCGAGACGCCGGGGCAGCCGCGCGGCTTCTCTGCGGCGGCGGCATGGGCCGACCTGCGCCGCCTGATCGGCGGGTTGCCGAAGCGGCCGAGCCTGCTCGCTTGGCTCGGTTCCTCGATGCTGTCGCGGGACGCGCTGAACGGGCTCTACAGCTTCGGCGGCATCTATGCCGCGACGGTGCTGGGCTGGCCGATCACCTGGATCGGGGTCTTTGGCATCGTCTCCGCAATTGCCGCGGCGGCGATCACCTGGGCCGGGGGTCACGCCGACCGCCGCTTCGGACCAAAGCCCGTGACCGTCGCCGCGACACTGATCCTCATCGCCGTTTGCTCCATCGTCATCGGCATGAACCGCGAACAGGTCTTCGGCATCCCGCTGTCGCCCGGCTCGATGGTGCCCGACGCGCTGTTCTTCGCCTGCGGCGCGCTGATCGGCGGTGCGGGGGGCGTCGTCCAGTCGGCCGGCCGCACCCTCACCGTCCGCCACACCACGCCCGAGCGCGCGACCGAGGTCTTCGGCCTCTACGCGCTCTCGGGCAAGGCCACGGCCTTCCTCGCGCCGCTCTCCATCGCCGCGGTCACGGCGGCGACCGGGAGTCAGCGCATGGGCATCTCTCCGCTGATCGTGATGTTTCTCGCCTCGCTTCTGCTGTTAGCCTGGGTGCAAGCAGAAGGAGAGACAGGGACATGATCCGCCGCCTGATCGCCGCCGCCGCCGCGGCGCTGAGCCTCGCGCTTCCCGCCGCCGCCGATCCGCTGGCCAAGGACGTCTTCGGCGGCGTCCCCGGTCCGACCGCGGGACCGGCGCAGGTCATTGGTTTCTACTCCAAGGGCTGCGCCAGCGGCCTCGTGCAGCTGCCCGAGACCGGGCCGACCTGGCAGGCGATGCGGCTAAGCCGCAATCGCAACTGGGGCCACCCTGAGCTGATCGACGTGATCCAGCGCCTCGGCGCGGTGGCGCGGCAGGTCGGCTGGCACGGCATCTATGTCGGCGACATGAGCCAGCCGCGCGGCGGGCCGATGCTGACCGGCCACGCGAGCCACCAGCTCGGCCTCGACGCCGACATCTGGATGCTGCCGGCGACCAATCTCGGGCTCAGCCGCTCGCAGCGCGAGAGCCTCAGCTCGCAATCCGTCGTCGCGTCGAACGGGGTCGAGCTGAGCCGCCTCTGGTCGGCCGCCCATGCCACGCTGCTGAAGGCCGCGGCCTCCGATCCGCGGGTGCAGCGGGTGTTCGTCGATCCCGTGGCAAAGGTGCAACTCTGCCGGGCCGAGCGGGGCGACCGCTCGTATCTGCGCAAGATCCAGACGATCAATGATCACGACTATCATTTCCACGTGCGCCTGCGTTGCCCCTCAGGGTCGCGCGGTTGCGAGGGACAGGCCGAGGTGCCTGCGGGGGACCATTGCGACGCCGCCGAGCAGATGATTCGCGACCGGCTGAACCCGCCGCCGCCCGGACCCGCCGATCCGAACTACCGCCACCCGCGCAGCTACCGGCTGAGCGAACTGCCGGGCGTCTGCACCAACGTGGGCCTCGCGCGCTGAGCCTCGCCGCGGCGCTGATCGCGCTCGCGGTCGCCACCCCGGCCCCGGCGGCGCCGGTGGTCGAGCATCTGGGCACCCATGTCTGGCAGGTCGATCACCCGGATTTCGGCGGCTTCTCGGGTCTCGACATCGGTCCCGACGGCGCCAGCTACACGGCGCTGTCGGACCGCGCGACCCTCTGGTGGGGCAGCGTGCTGCGCGAGCCGGACGGGCGCATCCGCGGCCTCACGGTCGCCGGATCGGCCCGGCTCCAGAGCAGCAAGGGCGAGCCGCTGCCGCCGGGCCTGATCGGCGATGCCGAGGGGCTGGCGGTCGGCAAGGACGGCAGCATCTGGATCAGCTTCGAGGGCTCCACCCGCGTTGCCCGCCACCCGACCCCCGACAGCCCGGCCGAGGTCCTGCCGATCCCGGCGGGGTTCAAGGAGCTTCCGCGCAACGCCTCGCTCGAGGCGCTCGCCATCGACGCGGACGGCACGATCTGGACCCTGCCCGAGCGCAGCGGCGGCCGCTCGCGGCCCTTCCCGGTCTGGCGCTACCGGGACGGCGTCTGGGATCAGCCCTTCTCGCTGCCGCGGCTCGACGACTGGCTGCCGGTCGGCGCCGATATCGGCCCGGACGGGCGCTTCTACCTGCTCGAGCGCCGCTTCCACGGCATCCGCGGCTTCAGCAACCGCGTGCGCCGCTTCGATCTGGGCGAGGGCGGGCTGACCGGGGCCGAGACGCTGCTGGAGACCCGGCCGCTGCAATACGACAACCTCGAGGGGATCGCGGTCTGGGATGACGGGCAGGGCATCCGGCTGACGATGATCTCGGACGACAACTTCCTGTTCCTGCAGCGGACCGAGGTGGTGGAATACCGCGTGCGCGAGCCGGAAGACGGGATCGCGGGCACGAGGGCCGGCGTTGACTCCGGGGCAGGGGCGTCCTAACCGCCCCCCTTGCCCCGGCACCGGGGCCGAGTTCCTCCGCCACCTTGTCAAAACGGAGCCAGCATGACCCGCCCTTTTCCGCTGCTGCCGGCCATTCTTGCCATGGCCGCAGTCGTCACCGCCTCGAACATCCTCGTCCAGTTCCGCCTCGGCGAGGCGCTGACCTGGGGCGCGCTGACCTATCCCTTCGCCTTTCTCGTGACGGATGTGACGAACCGCCTGGCCGGGGCCGCCGCCGCGCGCCGTGTGGTGCTGGCGGGCTTTGCCGCGGGCGTGGTCTGGTCGCTCGTCGCCGCGCTGATGGGCGCCACGACCTTCCGCATCGCGCTCGCCTCCGGCACGGCCTTTCTCGCGGCGCAGATGCTGGACGTGATGGTGTTCGACCGGCTGAGGAACGGAAGCTGGTGGAAGGCGCCGCTGGTCTCGACGCTCTTCGGCTCCACCCTCGACACCACGATCTTCTTCTCGCTCGCCTTCGCGGCCGGGTTCACGGCGCTTGGGCCGGCGGCCGAAGTCGCCTGGGCGAACGGGCTCGTGCCGCTGCTCGGGGCGGGGCCGATGGTGCCGCTCTGGATCTCGCTCGGCACCGCCGACTGGATGGTGAAGCTGGCGCTCGCCGCCGTCGCACTGGTGCCGTTCCGCATGATTGTCGTCATTCTCATGCGACCCCGCGCAGAAAGCCGTTGATTTATTCCGCGGCGATGCCACCTTGTCCCTGTCGCCTGATACCGGGGCGTCGATTTTGAAAGGAGGTGGTCCAGTGTCGAGAGTGATGTTGGAGAGAGGTGTCGGAACAGTCGGAGGCGCGCGCGCCTGAGGGCAGCCCCGAGGGGGCGCACCACCGGCTGGGAGGCGTCAGCCATCCCTCACCGGACCATCTCTTGGTAGCTCGCGGGCCGCTCCATCGGGGCGGCCCGTTCGCATTTTATGGGCGGTGTCCGGTCAATGCCGCCCGGACCTCGGGATCGGCGTCGAGGAACTCCGCCTCGGCCGTGGCGCCGACCGCGTCGAAATAGCGGCTGAGGAAATTGCGGAACGATGCCGCGAGGGCGATGTCAGCGATGTTGAGGTCGCTGAAGCCGACCTCCCGCAGCCGCGCGATGTCGCGCTGGGTGATCTTCGAGGCGTCGCGGGTGATCTGCTCGGCATAGGCCAGCATCTCGACCTGTTGCGCGCTCAGGCCCGCGTTGCGGTAGTCGCGCAGCACCGCGACCGCCTGCTCGCGCCCGATCATCCCCGAGAGCGCGCGGAAATAGACCTGTGCGCAGTAGCTCGACGGGACGAAGCGCGCCGCGACAAAGGTGATGAGCCGGAAGTCCAGCAGGCCGAGCGAGAAGCCGTCGCGGATCTGGTGCAGCAGCGCCTCGACCGGCAGGATGATATCGGGCCGCGCCGACCAGCAGCGCGTCGCCTCCATCACGCGGCCCATCGAGGCGCGCTCGGCCTCGTAGAGCGCGGCGATCTCGCCCTCCGCCTCCTCGGGCGCAATGGTCTTCACAAACAAGCCAGCCTCCCCGCGGACAGGCACGGGAAATCTAGCACGCGGCGGCTCAGCCCGCCACGAATCCGATGATCGGCCCCAGGCTGCGGCCCCAGTCGGCGCGGCCGACCTCGGGCGCGTAGAGGCGCGAGATCGAGCCGTCGAAATAGAGGGCGTCGCGGGCGCCGAGGGCGTCGCGGAAGAAGCGGCCGAACTGGTGGAAGGTGACGGCCGAGGAGGAGATGGCGAACCACGCCGTGCGGCCGTCATCCGAGACGCCGACGCCATTGCGGATGTAGCGGCTGTCGGAATCGGGCAGGAAGCGCGGGTGCAGATCGCCGTCGATCACCAGCATCGGCCCCGACTGGGTGGCGAGGCGGCATTCGGGCTGCGCCTGCGCGAAGGCGCGGCTCTCGATCACCTGGAAGGGCCGCCCGCCGCCGGTACAGAAGACGCCGTTGGGCAGCAGGCCGAAGTTGCCGCCGCCACCCCCGGTGACGAGCGCGCCGCGGTTCTCGCCGTCCATCACCAGCAGCCCCACGGGACTGAAATCGGCGTGATACATGCCCGCGTTCATGGCGAAGCCCAGCACCTCGCCGGGCGGCAATATCCGGCGGATGCCGTCGAAATGCCTCAGCGGCTGCCCGTCCGGGCCGTCGAGCCAGAGGCGCAGGCGCGGCTCGTCCTCGGCCGCGACGGTGCAGAGGACGTAGCCCACGCCCTCGAACTCGGTCCGCTCGCAGAGGCCCTCGGCCGCGGCTGGCAGGCTCAGCGCGACCAGCCAGCCCGCGGCGATGCCGAGGCGGCGGCGCAGCCTAAGGCCGATCCCGTCCGCCATCGCCATCCTCCTGCGCGTGGACCTCGTCCCAGTCGGGCTCCTCGTCGCCGTCCTCCGCCGCCTCGACATCGCGGCGCACGCGCTCGTCGGCGAAGATGCGGCGGGTGTCGTCGAGACGGTCGAAGGTCTCGTCCAGCGCGAAGCGCAGGGCGGGGGCGTATTTCAGGTCGAGCCCCTTGGCCACCAGATGCCGCAGCTCGGCCGTGTTGCGGCGCAGGTCGGCCAGCGCGGCTTCGGCGTCCTGTCCGCCCAGCGGCAGGACATAGGCGGTCGCCACCTTCAGGTCGGGCGACAACCGCACCTCGCCCACGGTGATCGAGTGGCGGTTCAGCTCCGGGTCATGGACATCGGCGCGCTGCAGCACCTCCGAGAGGCGGCGGCGGACCAGTTCGCCCACGCGCAGCTGGCGCTGCGAGGGACCGGAACCTTGGGGAAAGCGCGAGCGTGACATGGGTCCGATCTAGGGTCTCGCCGGGACCGCCGCAACGGGGTAAGCCCGGACGCGGCAGCGGCGGAGGGATCGATGGCAGGCGCAGAGCTTCCGGGCATGGTGGTCACGGGCGTCTCGGGCCGCATGGGGCGGATGCTGGTCGAGACGCTCGCCGCAGACGGGCGCGCGCGGCTGGTCGGCGCCATCGTGCGCGAGGGGCATCCGTGGGTCGGGCGCGACCTCGGCGAGGCGATGGGGGGCGCGGCCAATGGCGTGACCGTGACCGGCGACGCGGTGGCGGCGATTGCGCGGGCGCAGGGCATCCTCGACTTCACCACGCCCGAGGCGAGCCTCGGCTTCGCCGAACTCGCCGCGCAGGCGCGGGCGGTGCATGTGATCGGGACGACCGGCTTCACGGCCGAGCAGATCGAGCGGCTGAAACCGGCGGCGCGGCATGCGCCAATCATCCGGGCTGGGAACATGAGCCTCGGCGTGAACCTGCTGGTCGGATTGACCCGGCGGGTGGCGGCGGTCCTGGGCGAGGACTGGGACATCGAGGTGGTCGAGGCGCATCACCGCATGAAGGTGGACGCGCCCTCGGGCACCGCGCTGATGCTGGGCGAGGCGGCGGCTGAGGGGCGCGGCAGGCCGCTTGCGGAGCTGCGCGTGCCGGCGCGCGAGGGTATGACCGGCGCGCGGCAGCCCGGCTCCATCGGCTTCGCGGCGATCCGTGGCGGCGACGTGGTGGGCGAGCATGACGTGATCTTCGCGTCACCGGGCGAGCGGCTGGTGCTGCGCCACATCGCCACCGACCGGGCGATCTTTGCCCGCGGCGCCGTGGCCGCTGCGCTCTGGGGGCAGGACAAGGGGCCGGGCAGCTACGACATGGCGGATGTGCTGGGGCTGGGGTGAGGTTACGGCACGCCCATTCCTGACCCTTCGCGCGACGGTCTCGCCCGCCCGCCGGCAGCATTCCCGTCCCGCGTCTGCAAATGGGACCCTGTGCCCATTTGCGCGCACCGTCAGCCACGGGACGACCGATCCGCCCCGCGGATCGGTCAGCGTCCGCCCTCCCCACGGCGGACGCTTCGCGTCCGCCAGGGCGGACGCCGCCCTCTGTTGCGACAGCGCCCGTGAAGATCCCCTGCGCGGCATGATTGACCCACCGGAGCCGCGAGCGTAGGGGCTGCGGCCAGCAGCGAGGCCCCCATGACCAACCACCTCCACCAGCACGACCTGCCCGACGGCCTCGACCTCGGGCCCGTGGTCGCCATCGACACCGAGACCATGGGCCTAGACCCGCGCCGCGACCGGCTCTGCCTCGTGCAGCTCTCCTCCGGCGACGGGAACGCGCATCTGGTGCAGATCGCGCGCAATCCGCAGCCGGCGCCGAACCTCGTGCGGATGCTGGCCGACCCGGAGGTGGAAAAGCTCTTCCACTTCGGCCGCTTCGACATCGCCGTGCTAGACAAGACCTTCGGCGTCCTCGCGCGGCCGGTCTGGTGCACCAAGATCGCCTCGAAGCTGATCCGCACCTTCACCGACCGCCACGGGCTGAAATACCTGCTGGCCGAGATCGGCGTCGACATCTCCAAGCACCAGCAGACCTCCGACTGGGGCGCCGAGGTGCTGACCGAGGCGCAGCTCGACTATGCCGCCTCGGACGTGCTGCACCTGCACCGGCTGAAGGCCGAGCTCCAGGACCGGCTGGCCCGCGAGGGGCGGCTGGAACTGGCGCGGGCCTGCTTCGACTTCCTGCCGGTGCGCGCGCGGCTCGACCTGATGGGCTGGGGGGATGAAACCGACATCTTCCGCCACTAGATCGGCGGCCATGAGCTATCTCGACACCGCGCGGCGCGTGATCCGCACCGAGGCTGAAGCCTTGGCGCTACTCGAGGACAGCCTCGGCCCGGCCTTCGAGCAGGCGGTCGAGACGATCCTCGCGGCCCAAGGGCGTGTGATCGTCTCGGGCATGGGCAAGTCCGGCCATGTCGGGCGCAAGATCGCGGCCACCCTCGCCTCGACCGGCACCCCGGCGTTCTTCGTCCACCCGGCCGAGGCCAGCCACGGCGACCTCGGGATGCTGACCGAGGCGGATGTGGCGATGGTGCTGTCGAACTCCGGCGAGACGACCGAGATCGCGGATATCGTCGCCCATACCCGCCGCTTCCGCATCCCGCTGATCGGGGTCGCCGGGCGCGCCGGCTCCACGCTGCTGCGGCAGGCCGATGTGGCGCTGCTGCTGCCCTCGGCGCCGGAGGCCTGCGGCAACGGCATCGTGCCGACGACCTCGACCACCATGACGCTCGCCCTCGGCGATGCGCTCGCCATCGCGCTGATGGAGCATCGCCGCTTCACGCCCGAGCATTTCCGCACGTTCCATCCCGGCGGCAAGCTGGGCGCGCGGCTGGCGAAGGTGGGCGACCTGATGCACGAGGCGCTGCCGCTGGTCGCCGAGGACGCGCCGATGAGCGAGGCGCTGCTGACCATCAGCCGCGAGGGCTTCGGCGTGACCGGCGTAACCGATGCCGACGGGCGGCTGACCGGCATCATCACCGACGGCGACCTGCGCCGCCACATGGACGGGCTGCTCACCCGCCGCGCCGACGAGGTGATGACCCGCAGTCCCCGCACCATTGCGCCCGATGCCCTGGCGGAGTCCGCCCTGGCGGAGATGCAGGGGCGCAAGATCACCACTCTCTTCGTGGTCGGGGACGGGCGGCCGGCGGGCATCCTGCATATCCACGACCTGCTGCGGGCCGGATTCGCCTGATGGCTTCGGTGGGCCTGCGCTCGGTCGTCGTGGCCTGGCTCAGGGTGCTGCTGCCGCTCGCCGCGCTCGCCGTGCTCTCGACGCTGTTCCTGCTCTCGCGCCACCCGGAGGAGGGCCGCGGCATCCCTTATGCCCGCGTGGACGCCGAGGCGCGCGCCCGCGACCCGCAGATCACGGCGCCCCGCTGGGCCACCGTGACCGAGGACGGCGCACGGCTCACCGTCGCGGCCGACAGCGCGGCGCCGGATGCCGCGGGCGGCCTCACCGGGGCGCGGCGGCTGCGCGTCGACTGGCGGGCGGCGGACGGGCTCGCGGCGCAGCTGACGGCGCCGCAGCTCACGGTGGGCGACGAGGCGATCACGCTCGACGGCGGCGTGGCGCTGAGCCTCAACTCCGGCTGGACACTCGACGCCCCGCAGGTCGCGGCCGCCACCGACCGTTCGGCGGTCGAGGCGACGGGCGGCGTGCAGGCCACCGCGCCCTTCGGCGAGATCGAGGCCGACCGCGCCCGCCTCGCCCCTGCCGACGATAGCCAGGACCCCGACTACCTTCTGGATTTCACCGGCGGGGTGCGGCTGATATACCGCCCCTGAACCCGCCGCCGAGGTCCGCCATGCTCCGCCCCCTGCTCGCCGCCGCCTTCCTCCTCGCCGCGCCCGCCTACGCGCAGCAGGCCACCGGCTTCGGCAGCATCCGCGCGGACACCGACGCGCCGGTCGAGGTCGCGGCCGACGCGCTCTCGGTCAACCAGGCGGACGGCAGCGCGGTCTTCAACGGCAACGTGGCGATTGCCCAGGGCGAGATGCGGCTGACCGCCGACAGCGTCTCGGTCCGCTACGCCGAGGGCGACATGAGCCGGATCAGCAGCCTCGAGGCCTCGGGCGGGGTCACGCTGGTCAGCGGCCCCGATGCGGCCGAGGCGGAAGCGGCGTCCTATGACGTGGAATCGGGCACCGTCACGCTGACCGGCGACGTGGTGCTGACGCAGGGGCAGAACGTGCTCTCGGCCGAGCGAATGGTCGTGAACCTCGCCTCTGGCACCGCGCAGGTCGAGGGCCGCGTCCGCAGCGTGCTGCAGCCCGGCGGTAGCCAGTGACGCAGGCCGACGCCGCCGCGCCGGTGCCGCTGGGCCTCGCGGTCCGGGGCCTGAGAAAATCCTACCGCCGTCGCCCGGTGATCCACGACGTTTCGCTCGATCTGGCGCGCGGCGAGGTGGTGGCGTTGCTGGGGCCCAACGGCTCGGGCAAGACCACCTGCTTCTACTGCGTCGCGGGCCTCGTCACGCCCGACGCGGGCGAGGTCCGCATCGACGGCCGCGACGCCTCGGGCCTGCCGATGTTCCGCCGCGCTCGCCTCGGGATCGGCTACCTGCCACAGGAGATGTCGATCTTCCGCGGCCTCTCGGTCGAGCAGAACATCATGGCCGTGCTCGAAGTGGCCGAGCCCGAGCGCCATCACCGCCGCGACCGGCTGGAAGAGCTGCTGGGCGACTTCTCGATCGGCCACCTGCGCCACGCCCCCGCCCTCGCCCTCTCGGGCGGCGAGCGCCGGCGGGTCGAGATCGCCCGCTGCCTCGCCGCCGACCCGCGCTACCTGCTGCTCGACGAGCCCTTCGCCGGGGTGGACCCGATCGCCGTGGGCGAGATCCGGGTGCTGGTCGCGGCGCTGAAGGATCGCGGCATCGGCGTCCTCATCACCGACCACAACGTGCGCGAGACGCTGGGCATCGTGGACCGCGCGGTGATCCTGCATGACGGGCGGATGCTGATGGCCGGGACCGTGGCCGAGGTGGTGGACGACCCGGACGTGCGCCGCGTCTATCTGGGCGAGGATTTCCGGATCCAGTGAAACCCGGCCCCGCGAAGGCCGTTGACACTGCAGGGGGTTCGCGGCCTCATGGGGCCATGTCGCCGCGATTGCGTCACGCCGCATCTTCCCCCTCCGCCACCGGATTCCCACCCGCGCCGGACGCGGGCCGGATGGGCGGTCCCGCAGCGGCCGGCGACGGCTGAGAGATGGAGAACACACCCGAAATGCGCACCCAGATCAGCGGCAAGCAAATCGACATCGGTGACGCGCTCACCACCCATGTCCGTTCGGAGATCGGCGAGACGGTCGAGAAATACGCGCAGCGGCCGACCGACCTGACGGTCATCTTCTCGAAGGACGCGTTCAACTTCATCTGCGACGCCGTGGTGCACCTCTCGACCGGGCTGACGGTCCAGGCCAAGGGGCAGGCGCCCGAGATCTATGCCGCCTTCGAGGCCTGCCGCGAGAAGATGGACAAGCAGTTGCGCCGCTACAAGCGCCGGCTGAAGGACCACCACCAGGGCCGCGCCGAACCCGTTGAGTTCAGCGCCGCCGGTTCGTATGTGCTGACCGGCGACGAGGACGACTGGCACGAGGCCGAGGACGACCAGGGCCTGCAGCCGATCATCGTGGCCGAGATGGAGACGCGGGTGCCGACGCTCTCGGTCGGCGATGCGGTCATGCAGATGGAGCTGTCCGGCATGCCGCTGCTGGTCTTCCGCAACGAGAAGCACGGCGGCGTCAACGTCGTCCATCGCCGCGACGACGGCAACGTGGGCTGGATCGACCCGCGCAACATCAGCAACTGAGGCGTCCGCCCGCGCGCCGGGCGGCAGAAGTGACCGACATGCAGATCGCCGAGATTCTCCCGCCCGCCGCGGTGCGTTCCGTGGCGCAGGTTGCCAGCAAGAAGCGGCTGTTCCACGAAATCGCGGAACTGGCGCAGACGGTCTATGGCCTGCCCGCCGCCACCACCCTGGACGCGCTGCAGGAGCGGGAGGCCCTCGGCCCGACCGGGGTGGGGCAGGGCGTGGCGCTGCCCCATGCCCGGCTGCACGGGGTGGAGAAGGTGCAGGGGCTGTTCATCCGCCTCGACCGGCCGCTCGATTTCGATGCAGTGGACCGGCAGCCGGTCGATCTGGTCTTCACGCTGCTCGCGCCCTCCTCGGGCGGGGTGGATCACCTCAAGGCGCTCGCCCTGGTGTCGCGGACCATGCGCAGCGCCGAGCTGCGCGACACGCTCAGGGCCAATACCGACCCGGTGGCGCTGCACGCGCTGCTGGCTTCGGCGACGACGATCAAGGCGGCCTGAGGCCGGCCGGCAGGCGCGGTTGCGCCCGCCGGCCGCGGGGGCTATCGCTCCGCGACCCGTTCCCCCGCGCGACAGGCAGCCATGACCGAAGCACGCCCCCCGATCAGACGCATCTTCTCCGGCATCCAGCCCTCGGGCGGGCTGACGCTCGGCAACTATCTCGGCGCGCTGAAGCGGTTCGCGGAGTTCCAGGGGACCGGCCCCGAGACGATCTACTGCATCGTGGACCTGCACGCGATCACCGTCTGGCAGGAGCCGGCGGTGCTGACGCGGCAGACGCGGGAGGCCGCGGCGGCCTTCATGGCCTCGGGCGTTGATCCGGCCAGGTCGATCCTCTTCAACCAGAGCCAGGTGCCCGCGCATGCGGAAATGGCATGGCTGTTCAACACCGTGGCGCGGGTCGGCTGGATGTACCGGATGACGCAGTTCAAGGACAAGGCGGGCCGCAACAGCGAGAATGTCAGCCTCGGCCTGCTGGCCTATCCCTCGCTGATGGCGGCCGACATCCTCGTCTATCACGCCGACGCGGTGCCGGTGGGCGAGGACCAGAAGCAGCATCTGGAGCTGACGCGCGACATCGCCGCCAAGTTCAACCACGATTACAGCGTCGATTTCTTCCCCGAGGTGCAGCCGCTGATCGAGGGCGTCGCGACGCGGGTGATGAGCCTGCGCGACGGCTCCAGGAAGATGTCCAAGTCCGATCCCTCGGACGCCAGCCGTATCAACCTGACTGACGACGCCGACGCCATCGCCCAGAAGATCCGCAAGGCCCGGACCGATGCCGAGCCGCTGCCCGGCAGCATGGAGGGGCTGAAGGACCGGCCCGAGGCGAAGAACCTCGTCAACATCTATGCCGCCCTGTCCGATGAGACGCCCGCCGCGCTGCTGGCGCGCTTCGAGGGGCAGGGCTTCGGCGCATTCAAGCCGGCGCTTGCGGAGGTCGCCGTCGAGGTGCTGGGCCCGATCACGAAGCGGATGCAGGACTACATGGCCGACCCGGCCGAGATCGACCGCATCCTCGGCCAAGGCGCCGAGCGCGCGGACGCCATCGCCCGGCCGATCCTGCACCAGACCATGGACATCATGGGGCTGATCCGCTCGCGCTGAGCGGGCGGGGTCAGACCCCGAGGCACCACCGCATGACCGCCTTCTGCGCGTGGAGGCGGTTCTCGGCCTCGTCCCAGACGACCGACTGCGGCCCGTCCATCACCGCGCTCGTCACCTCGTCGTCGCGATGTGCGGGCAGGCAGTGCATGAAGAGCGCGTCGGGTTTCGCGCGCGCCATCAGCGCCTCGTTGACCTGATAGGGGCGCAGCTGGTTGTGCCGCCGCTCGCGGGCGGACTGCGGGTCGTGCATCGAGACCCAGGTGTCTGTCACGACCAGGTCCGCCCCCTCCACCGCCTTCGCCGGGTCGCGCTCGGTCTCGGCCGCGACGCCCTGGCAGCGAGCGAAGTCGATCCATTCACGCTCGGGGTCGAGCGGCTGCGGGCCGGTGAAGGTGAAGTCGAAGCCGAACTGCCCGGCGGCATGGATCAGCGAGGCGCAGACGTTGTTGCCGTCGCCCGACCAAACCACCTTGCGCCCGGCGATCGGCCCGCGATGCTCCTCATAGGTCAGCACGTCGGCCATGATCTGGCAGGGATGGGTGCGGTTGGTCAGCCCGTTGATGACCGGCACCGTCGCGTGCTCGGCCATCTCGTGCAGCGTCGCCTCCTCGAAGGTGCGGATCATGATGAGGTCCACGAAGCGGCTCAGCACCCGCGCGGTGTCGGCCACCGTCTCGCCATGCCCGAGCTGCAGGTCGGCGCCGCTGAGCACCATCGTCTCGCCCCCCATCTGCCGCACGCCGAGATCGAAGCTGATCCGGGTCCGGGTCGAGGGCTTCTCGAAGATCAGCGCCACCATGCGGTTCTTGAGCGGCTGGTCGCGGTCCGGCGTCCCCTTCGGCACATCGCCCCGCGCCTCCTTGATGCGCCGGGCGGCGTCGATCATGGCGCGGAGGTCGGATTTGGCGGTGGTGTGGATGTCGAGGAAATGGGTCATTCGCTGTCTCTGGTGTCCGTTTCAGCGGTGCGAAGGGGCCGGCGCAGGAGATAGACCTCGGTCATGCGCCCCATCACGGCGATGGACGGCGACTGCCAGCGACGGACCTCCACGTCGAAGCCGGTCTGCCGCGCGATCAGCAGCGGCAGGTCGTAGCCGTAGCGCCATGTGACCAGCGAGCCGTCGCCCTGCGGGTTGCCGTGGTATTCCGGCTCGCCCACGATCCTGACCGCGCCGTCCTCGAGGAAGGCGACCTGCTCGGACGTCTCGCGGCCGCCATAGGTCGGCGCGGTGAAGAGGCACAGGCCGCCGGGGCGCAGCGTGCGGTAGATCTCCGTCAGCGCCCGGAAGGGGTGGAACAGGTGCTCCATCACGTCGAGATGCACCACCAGATCGAAGCACTCGTCCTCGAAGGTCTGCGCCTCGAGGTCCTCGTTGCGCACATGGCCCACCATGTCGCCGAAGGGCTGGTCGGGAAAGTAGCCGGTCAGCACGAGGCCGCCCACGTTCTGGTGCAGCCAGAGCGAGATGCCCCGTCCCCCCGGCGCTGCCTCATGAACCCGCATTCGACGCACCTCGCCGCGCGGATAGACCGAGAACAGCGTTGCCGCGAGCGCCCGCTCGCGCGTGACGCAGCCGTTCAGTTCGCAATCCGGGGCGGTGAGAGCGTCCCGCGGGGCGAAGAAGTCGTCCGCCGCCTCGAACCGCCGCGGCTTGGCGCAGATCGGGCACAAGGCCGTGAAAGCGATGGCTGGAGGGGGCTCGACAGAGGCGGGCGGCGCGGCGTTCATGAGACGGCCTGCGCGACAAGGGAACCCCGCGCTTCGCTGGCGGCATCGCTCATGATCGAGGTCGCATGTCCCTGCATTCCCGTCCCTGTTTCACGCCGTCGCGGTCACGGCAAGCGGCTCAGCCGCCATCCTCGACCCGCGTCGCGACGCGGTCCAGCCGCGCAACCGCCTCGGCGATCTCGTCGTCGGTGATCGTCAGCGGCGGGACCAGGCGGACAACGTTGTCGGAGGCGGCGACCGTCAGCAGCTGCTCGGCATAGCCCGCGCGGACCAGATCGGCGGGGGGCACATGGCAGCGCAGGCCGAGGATCAGGCCCTGCCCGCGCACCGATTCGAACACCTCCGGGTGGCTCGCGACCAGGCCCTCGAGCTTCTGGCGCATCAGCGCGCCCTTGCGGCGCACCTCGGCCAGGAAGCCCTCGTCGGCGATGATCTCCATTACCCGCGCGCCCACGGCGCAGGCCAGCGGGTTGCCGCCGTAGGTCGAGCCGTGGCTGCCCGCGGTCATGACCCCGCCGACCGCATCGGTGGCCAGCACCGCGCCCAGCGGGAAGCCGCCGCCAATGCCCTTGGCGACCATCATCACGTCCGGCTCGATCCCCGCCCATTCATAGGCCCAGAGGCGCCCCGTGCGGCCCATCCCGCACTGCACCTCGTCGAGGACCAGCAGCGCCCCGGTCTCGTCGCAGAGCGCCCGGATGGCGCGAAGGTCCTCGTCCGGCAGCGGGCGGATGCCGCCCTCGCCCTGCACCGGCTCGATCATCACGGCGGCGGTGCGGTCGCTGATCGCGGCCTTCAGCGCGTCGAGATCGCCCCAGGGAAGAGGCCGGAAGCCGGGCATCAGCGGGCCGAAGCCCTTGACCATCTTCTCGGACCCGGCCGCGGCGATGGCGCCGGTCGAGCGGCCGTGGAAGGCGCCCTCGAAGGTCAGGATCTCGATGCGGTCGGGGTCGCCCTGCTCGGTCCAGTACTTGCGGACCATCTTGATCGCCAGTTCCGCCGCCTCGGTGCCGGAGTTGGTGAAGAACACCATGTCGGCGAAGCTGTGCTCGACCATGAGGTCGGCCAGCCGCTCCTGCTCGGGGATGCGGTAGACGTTCGAGACGTGCCAGATCTTCTGCGCCTGCCCGGTCAGCGCCTGCACCAGTTCGGGGTTGGCATGGCCGAGGCTGTTGACGGCGATCCCCGCGCCGAGGTCGAGGTACCGGGTGCCGTCCTCGGCGATGGCCCAGCTGCCCTCGCCCTTGGTGAAGGCGATGTCGGCGCGATTGTAGGTCGGCAGCAGATGCGTGCTCATCGGGACTCTCGGGCAGGACGGCGGCTGCGGCCGCAGGATGGCGACGGCGGGGGTGAAGTCAACGCGGTAGCGCGGCGCGGCGGAGGGCACAAGACGCGCGGGCGGCCTGCGTGCTAGACTGCGCGGGCCCGGAAGGGGGGAGGTCATGGCCCTCGCGATCCGCCCGGCGGTCCGAGAGGACGCCGCGTTCCTGATGCCGCTGGTCGATGCCGCGGGCGAGGGCCTGCCGCGTCACCATTGGGCGGGCATGGCCGGGCCTGGGCAGGCGCCCGAGGCGGTCGGCCTCGCGCGCGTGGCGGGCGACACCGCGTCGGTGTCGTGGCGCCGCGCCTTCGTGGCCGAGCGCGACGGCGTGCCGGCGGGGTGCCTCTATGCCTATCGCCTGCCGGACAGGCCCGAGCCGATGCCGCGAGACATGCCGCCGGTCTTCGTGCCGCTGCAGGAGCTGGAGGACGAGGCCGCCGGCACCGGCCATGTCCACATCCTCGCCACCGCCCCCGGCCATCGCCGCCACGGCGTCGGCGCGGCGCTGCTGCGCTTCGCCGAGCGCGAGCGCGGCCCCCGCGGCATGAGCCTGATCGTCGCCGACAGCAACACCGCCGCCCGCGCCGTCTACGCCGCGGCGGGCTACGCGGTCGCGGCCCGGCGGAAGGTGGTGCATGACGGCTGGCAGGGCGCCGGGCGCGCGTGGCTGCTGATGATCCGCGCCTAGGGTTTCATGCGGTAGCCGATCCGCAGCCAGTGCCAGTCCAGTCCGGCGACCAGTGACGTGGCCACGACGCAGACGAGAAGGCCGAGGCGCGGGTCGGCATCCGAGACGCCGGTGAAGCCGTAGCGGGCGCCGTCGATCAGGTAGAAGACCGGGTTCACATAGCTGAAGGCGCGGAAGGCGCCCGGCAGGGTCTCGACCGAGTAGAAGGTGCCGGAGAGGAAGCTCAGCGGCGTCACGATGAAGTTGGTGATCGCCGCCATGTGATCGAACTTCTGCGCGATGATCGCGGCGAGCATCCCCAGGCCGCCCATCAGCAGCGCCCCGAGCAGCACGAAGGCGACGGCCCAGAGCGGATGCGCCACCCGCAGGCCCAGTGCCAGCGCCATCCCCGCCGTGATCACGGCCGCCACCAGCCCCGCCCGCGCCACGCCGCCGGCGAGGTAGCCCGCAAGGATCTCGCCCGCCGAGAGGGGCGGCATCAGCGTGTCGACGATATTGCCCTGCATCTTCGAGCTGATGATCGAGGACGAGGTGTTGGCGAAGGCGTTCTGGATCACCGTCATCATCAGGATGCCTGGCGCCAGGAAGGTCAGGTAGGGCAGCCCCATCACCTCGCCCCGGTCGCGCCCGAGGGCGAGCGCGAAGACCAGCACGAAGAGGCCGGCGGTCATCAGCGGCGCGAAGATCGTCTGCTGCCAGACGGCCATGAAGCGGCGGACCTCGCGCAGCGCGAGGGTCCACAGGCCGAGCCAGTTGACGCGGCCGAAGCGGCGCGCGCCCATGCCGCGGCGGGTTGTGGCGGGGGGTGTTCTTGAAGTCATGGACTGCGAGGGATATGTCTCGGCATTCCCGGATGTAGACCGGGCCAGCCACGAACATGCAAGGGTGGACAAGGATGTCCTGGACCGAAGAGCGGGTCGAGACGCTGAAGCGGATGTGGGGCGAAGGCCAGTCCGCGAGCCAGATCGCCAAGGAACTGGGCGGCGTCACCCGCAACGCTGTCATCGGCAAGGTCCATCGTCTGGGCCTCTCGAACCGCAACGAGGAGCCGGTGGCAGAGGCCGCGACGGAGCCCGCGCCCGCCCCGGTGGTCGAGGCCGAGCCGGAGATCGTCGTCGAGGCGGAGCCGGAGGCCGAGGAGCCCGAGGCCGAACCGGAGGAGGTGGAGGAGACGCCCGTCGCCGTCTTCACCCCGCGCCGCCCGATCGTGCCCGCCGGCCAGCCGCTGCCGCCGCAGCCCTCGGCCAACGAGATCAGCCCCGAGGCCCTCGCCTCGGTCCGCGAGGTCGAGAAGCGGTCGCGCAAGCTCACGCTGATGGAGTTGACCGAGCGGACCTGCAAATGGCCGATCGGCGACCCGGCGACCGAGAAGTTCTGGTTCTGCGGCCTGCCCTCGCAGCAGGGCAAGCCCTATTGCGAGGCGCATGTGGGGGTCGCGTTCCAGCCGATGAGCAGCCGCCGCGACCGGCGGCGCTGAAAGCCGGGGGCTGCCGCCCCCGGACCCCGGCGGATATTTTCAGACAGAAGAAGAGGGGGCGTTCAGCCCCATTCCTTCGCCATCCGCTTGATGGCGGCCTCGAGCCTCACCGGCTTCGGCACGCCAACCGCGTCCCAGTCGCCCTCCTCTAGCGCGCGCTCCATGCCCCAGGCGTTGGCGGCTTCCGTCTCCGCCAGCCGCTGCCAGCTCAGCGGAAAGGCGACCGTCCCGCCGGGGCGGGCGCGGACCGAGAAGGGGGCGATGGCAGTCGAGCCGCGCTCGTTTCTGAGGTAGTCCACGAAGATGCGGCCGGTGCGCTTGGCCTTGGACATGTTGGCGACGAAGCGTTCCGGCTGGGTCTCGGCCAGATGCGAGGCGACGGTGTGGGTGAAGAGCTTCGCCGTGTCCCAGGCGACCGTGCGCCGGATCTCGATCACCACATGGATGCCCTTGCCGCCCGTCACCATCGGCCAGCTCGGCAGGCCGAGGCCGTCGAGAAGGTCGCGCAGGTCCATCGCCGCCTGCCGCACCTCGGGCCAACCCAGGCCCTCGTCCGGGTCGAGGTCGAAGACCAGCCGGTCGGTCCGGTCGAGCCGGTCCCGGCGGCTGCCCCAGATGTGGAACTCGACGGTGCCCATCTGCACGCCCCCGACGAGGCCCGCGGCGCTCGTGACATACATGTAGTCCTCGACCCCGTCCGAGGTCTCGATCGGCACCGGCTTCAGCCCGGCAGGCCAGCCCTTCCGCAGGTGCTTCTGGAAAAACGCCTGCCCGCCCAGACCATCCGGCAGTCGCACCAGCGACAGCGGCCGGTCCGCCGCGACCTTCAGCATCCGCTCGGCCACCGCCTCGTAGTAGCGCGCGAGGTCGAGCTTGGTCGCGCCGTCGGGCGGGAACACCCGCCGCTCGGGGCTGGAGATGCCGACGCCCGCGACCTTGACGCGCTCGCCATCGCTGACCTTGACCACGGTGTCCTCCTCCGGCGGGTCCATTGCCACCTCCCGCGCGGGCTTGTCGCCGCGCAGCGCGAGGAAGGAGGCGTGGCGCAGCTGGCCGTCACCCGTGACCTCGCCGTAGCGGATTTCGGCAACCAGTTCTGGCTGGAGCCAGACGACGCCCTTGAGCCCCGGCGGCCGGGCGGCGAGCGGCATCTTTTCGGTTTCCAAGGCCTCCATCCGCGCCGACAGGTCCGCTTGCGTCTCAGCGTCGAAGCCGGTGCCGACCTTGCCGCGATAGACCCAGGCCTTGCTCTCGCGCGTCCCGAGCAGCAGGGAACTGAAGGCCCGGCCGCGCTTGTCGCTTTTCTGGTAGCCGAGGATCACGAACTCCGCCCGGCGTTCGCATTTGACCTTGACCCATGACGTCGTGCGGCCCGAACGCCAGGGCGCGCTGATGCTCTTGCTGACGATCCCCTCGCCACCCGCCTCGCAGATCGGGTCCAGCACCTCGCCGCCGTCGCCCTCGATCACCGGTGAAAGCTGGATAAGGCCGAGGGGCGGCGCGTCCGCGAGCAGCTTCTCAAGCGCGCGGCGCCGGTCGCGCAGGCTGCGGTCGCGGAGGTCGCGGCCGTCGAGCCAGGGCAGGTCGAAGGCGTAGAAGCGGAACGGCCCGCCGGCCGAGATCGCGTCCTGCAGCGCGCCGAAGCCGCCGAGGTCGGCGCCAGCCATGATCTCGCCGTCAATCAGCGCGGTTTTCGCGGGCAGCTCCTCGAAGGCCGGCAGCAGCGGCGCGAAGCGGTCGGACCAGTCCAGGCCCGAACGGGTGCGGATGCGCGCGCCCTCGGCCCCGATCTGCACCAGCCCGCGATAGCCGTCGAACTTCAGCTCATGCCACCATCCCTTGCCGCCGACCGGCTCGCGGACAAGCGTCGGCAGCATCGGCGCCTCGAACTCCGGCGCCGATGCCGTGCGCCTGGGACCGAAGGGCACCGGCTCGCCGTCGCCGGCGATCTGGGCATGGGTGCGGTTCGAGGTCACGGAGGTGGTGTAGCGCTCCACCGGGTCGGGCCGGTGCGCGGCCTCGTCCTCCTGCTTGATCATCAGCCAGTTCTCGCGCCCGCGATCCTCGGGGCGGCCCTTGAGGCGCACCAGATGCCATTCGCCCGTGAGCCGCCGCCCGTGCAGGCGAAGGCGCAGATGGCCCTTCTCCAAGCCGCGGTCCACGTCATCCACGGGGGTCCAGGCGCCGATATCCCAGAGCATCACGATCCCGGCGCCATAGTTCCCCTCCGGGATTGTCCCCTCGAAGGTCAGGTAGTCGAGCGGGTGGTCCTCGGTCCTGACTGCCAGCCGCTTGTCGGCCGGGTCGAGCGAAGGGCCGCGCGTCACCGCCCAGCTGAGCAGCACGCCCTTCCACTCCAGCCGCAGGTCGTAATGCAGACGGGTCGCGTCGTGGCATTGCATCGAATAGTGCAGCCCCAAGCCACGCGGGCGCGCGCCCTGCGACGGCTCGGGCGTCGCCTCGAAGTCGCGCTTGGACCGGTAGGTCGCAAGCGAGCGCATCAGGCGGTCTTCTTGGCCGCGGGCTTGCGGGCAGGGGTCTTGCGGGCGGGCTTCTCATCCTCCGCCTCGGGCGGCTTGGCCTTGGGGCGCGGGGTGGAGGGCTTGGCCTTGCCGCGCGCCGGCTTCTCGTCATCGCCGCCATCCGAGCCCTTCAAACTCGCCTTCAGCGCCGCCATGAGGTCGATGACGTTCGTGCCCCGCGCCGGCGCCTCGTCATCGTCGGTCCGCGCCCGCTTCACCGTGCCCGACTTGCGCTTCTCCTCGATCAGCGCACGCAACGCCTTGTCGTAGTGGTCGGTGAAGGCCTCGGCGTTGAAGGGGGCGGTCTTCTTCTTGATCAGCTGCGTCGCGACCGCCAGCAGGTCGTCGTCCGGCTCCTCGTCGCCGATCTCGGAGAACAGCGGCTCGGCGCTGCGGATCTCGTCGGCGTAGTAGAGCGTCTCCATCAGCAGCCCGTCGCCGCAGGGCTTCACCGCGCAGAGGTTCTCGCGCCCGCGCAGGGTCAGCTGGCCAAGGCCGATGGTGTCGGTCCGGCGCAGGGCGTCGCGCACCACCCGGTAGGCGTCCTCGGCCAGATCGTCGGTCGGGACCATGTAATAGGGCTTCTCGAAGTAGAGCGGCGGGATCTCGGAGGAGCCGACAAACTGCACCAGCTCGAAGGTCTTCTTCGTCTCCAGCTTGATCGCGTCGATCTCCTCGGGCTTGAGCAGCATGTATTCGTTGTCGCCAATCTCGTAGCCCTTCAGGATGTCCTCGGACTTGACCGGCCCGACGCCGGGCACGGTCTTCTCGTAGCGGATCGGCTTGCCGGTCGGCCCGTGGATCTGGCGGAAGCTGATCTGCCGGCCCGACTGGGTGGCCGAATGGATCTCGATCGGGATCGAGACGAGCGAGAGGCGCAGTTGGCCTTTCCAGATCGCGCGCGAGGCCATGGCGGAGGTTCCTTCAGGTATGACCGGAACCAACGCGCGGGCAGGCCAACAGGTTCTTCTGTCCGAAAATATCCTCCGGGGGTCCGGGGGTGGAAAACCCCCGGCAGGGGCGTCAGAAATCCACCGTGACGCCCGGCAGCTTCAGCTCCGTCACGAGATCGCGCAGTTCCTGACGCGCGGCGATGTTGGACATGGAAAGCTGCGCCGTGCCGATATCCTTGAGGTCGAGCAGCGTCAGCCCGCGCGGGAACAGCTCGCGGAAGATCACCCGCTCGGAGAAGCCCGGCGCCACGCGGAAGCCGATGCGTTTGGAGAGGTTCTGGAGCGCCGCGCCGACCTTGCGCTTGTTGTGCATCTCGGTCGTGCCGAGGCGATTTCGCAGCACCAGCCAGTCGATCGCCCCCGCCCCCGCCTGGCCGCGCATCTGGCGCGCCGACCAGACCATCTCGGCATAGATCGAGGGGCCGAGCACCTTGCCCTCGGGTGTCAGCCGCGCCAGCAGGTCGAAGTCGATGAAGCTGTCGTTCATCGGCGTGACCAGCGTGTCGGCCAGCGTATGGGCCATCTGGCTCAGCCGCGTGTGCGAGCCGGGGCAGTCGAGCAGGATGAAGTCGCTTGTCGCCTCCAGCTCCTCCATCGCCCGGCTCAGCGGGTCGGTGTCGTCGGTGCTGCGCGCCTCGAGCTTGCCGAGGCGGGGGGTGGGCAGGGTCAGCCCCTCGCGGGCGAGGAAGGCCTCGCGGTTCTCGATGTAGCGGCCAAAGCTGCGCTGCCGCACATCGAGGTCGAGGGCGCCGACCCGGTGGCCCATCCGTGCAAGCGCCGTCGCAACATGCATCGAGGTGGTCGATTTCCCCGACCCCCCCTTCTCGTTGCCGACGACGATGATATGCGCCATTGCCCGTTCCGCCCGCTGTCCGCGACGCGCGGCACCCTAGAGCCGCCCGCGGCACAGGGGAAGCGGCCAGCCGGAACCGTCCACAGCCTTGTGGCGCGGGCGGCCCGTCAGCGCAGCCGCGGCGGCCCCTCGGCGAGGCTCACGCCGAAGCTCAGCGACTGCCCGATGCGATGGGCGAGGGCCGACCAGGCGGCGGCGCTCTCGGAGGGGAGGGTGCGGCGCAGGGTCTCGTCGAAGAGGGCGAGCCAGACGGGGAAATGCTCGGGCCGCACATCGCCGGCGCGGCGGTGGACCAGCATCGGGTTGCCGTCATAGGCGCGCTCGCTGAGGATCGCGTTGCGCCAGAAGCGGGCGATCTTGTCCTCGTGCTCGGGCCAGTCGGTGACATGGCCGGCGAAGATGGGCCCCAGGCTCTCGTGGCGGCGGACGGCGGCGTAGAAGACGGCGACGACGCGGTCGATCTGCTCGGGCGTGATGGGGAAGCGCGGCGGGATGGACATGCCGCCAATGTCGGGGTCCGGGTGCGGGCTTGCAAGCGGGCATGGCGTCGCGGCTTGTCCGGGCGGGCGGGTCTGCCTATAAGCGCGCGGATGTTGGGCCATCGGCACATCGCGCGAATTACCCGCCCGGCGGCGTGAGTTCCTCCGCCGCCGGGTCGCCCCCGCCTGCCACTCGCCCCGAGAGCCAAGGACCGCCCCGATGAGCGCCGACACCGCCGCCCCGACCGTGCCCGACTACCGCGACACCGTCTTTCTGCCCGAGACCGATTTCCCGATGCGCGCCGGCCTGCCGCAGCGCGAGCCGGGCTGGCTGGACCGCTGGGAGGCGCTTGGCATCTACGACCGGCTGCGGGCGAAGGGGGAGGGTCGCGAGCCCTTCATCCTCCACGACGGCCCGCCCTACGCGAACGGCCACCTGCATATCGGCCATGCGCTGAACAAGGTGCTGAAAGACTTCATCACCCGCAGCCAGCAGATGATGGGCCGCGATGCGCGCTATGTCCCCGGCTGGGACTGCCACGGGCTGCCGATCGAGTGGAAGATCGAGGAGCAATACCGCGCTCAGGGCCGCGACAAGGACGCCGTGGACACGGTCGAGTTCCGCCAGGAATGCCGCCGCTTCGCCGAAGGCTGGGTCGAGGTGCAGCGCGAGGAGTTCAAGCGCCTCGGCGTGATCGGCAACTGGGACGATCCGTACCTGACGATGGACTACCACGCCGAGGCGGTGATCGCGGCCGAGTTCATGAAGCTGGTGATGAACGGGAGCCTCTATCAGGGCAGCAAGCCGGTGATGTGGTCGCCGGTGGAGAAGACCGCGCTGGCCGAGGCGGAGGTCGAGTATCACGACCATACGAGCCATCAGGTGTGGGTGAAGTTTTCGGTGCTGGCGCAAGGGAAGGGGGGCACGGCAGACCCGTCCATTCCGACGATTGAGCAGGTGTCGGAAGGCTTGGGAGATCTTGTCGGCGCGTCGGTGGTGATCTGGACCACCACTCCTTGGACCATTCCGCAAAACCGAGCGGTCGCCTATGGCCCGGAGATTGCTTACGGCCTTTATGAGGTAGAGGACGGGCAAAGGTGTCTCTTGGCCGATGCGCTGGCCGCGCAGGTATTCACCGCCGCCAAGCTGGAGCTGGGGCAATGGCACCGTGTCCGTGACGTGTCGGCCGAGGAACTGGCGGGCTTGACCCTCGCCCACCCCTACCGCGGCATCGAGGGCGGGCAGGGCGAATGGGACTACGACGTCCCCCTCCTCCCCGGCGAGCACGTCACCGAGGACGCGGGCACCGGCTTCGTCCACACCGCCCCGAGCCACGGCGAGGACGACTACATCCTCGCCCAGAAACACGGCCTGCCGATGACGTATAACGTCGAGCCGGACGGCAGCTACCGCGCCGACTTGCCGGTCTTCGGCGGGGAGGCGATCCTGACGCCCGAGGGCAAGGAAGGCCCGGCCAATGTCAGCAACATCAAGGCCCTCGCCCAGCAGGGCGCGCTGCTCGCCAAGGGCAAGCTGAAGCACAGCTATCCGCATTCGTGGCGGTCCAAGGCGCCGGTCATCTACCGCAACACGCCGCAGTGGTTCGCGGCCATCGACAACCCGCTCGCGGACGGCATGAGCGACTGCGGCGACACCATCCGCCAGCGTGCGCTCGCCTCCATCGACCGGCTGGTGCAGTGGACCCCGCCCTCGGGCCGCAACCGCATCTTCAGCATGGTCGAGAACCGCCCCGACTGGGTGCTGAGCCGGCAGCGCGCCTGGGGCGTGCCGCTGACCTGCTTCACCCGCGCCGGGGCGCGCCCGGACGCCCCCGATTTCCTGCTCCGCGACGAGCGCGTGAACGCCCGCATCATCGCGGCCTTCGAGGCCGAAGGCGCCGACGCCTGGTATCGCCCCGGCTTCAAGGAGCGGGTGCTGGACGGCCTCTACAACTCTGCCGAGTGGGATCAGGTCACGGACGTGCTCGACGTCTGGTTCGACTCGGGCTCGACCCACGCCTTCGTGCTGCGCGACCGCGCCGACGGCAGCCCGGACGGGATCGCCGACCTCTATCTCGAAGGCACCGACCAGCACCGCGGCTGGTTCCAGTCCTCGCTGCTGCAGGCCTGCGCCACCAAGGGCCGCGCCCCCTATCGCGGCGTGCTGACGCATGGCTTCACGCTGGACGCGAAGGGCATGAAGATGTCCAAGTCGCTCGGCAACACCACCGTTCCTGCCGAGGTCATCCAGCAATACGGCGCCGACATCCTGCGCCTCTGGGTGGCGCAGGCGGACTATACCGCCGACCAGCGGATCGGGCCGGAGATCCTCAAGGGCACCGCCGACAGCTACCGCCGGCTGCGGAACACGCTGCGCTTCATGCTCGGCGCGCTCGGCGGGTTTTCGGAGGCCGAGCGGGTGGCGCCGGCCGAGATGCCGGGGCTGGAACGATGGGTGCTGCACCGTCTCGCGGAACTGGATGCCGAGGTGCGCGAGGGTTACGCGGCCTACGACTTCCAGGGCGTGTTCCAGCGGCTCTTCGCATTCGCGACGGGCGACCTCTCGGCCTTCTGGTTCGACATCCGCAAGGACGCGCTCTACTGCGACGCGCCGGGCAGCCTCCGGCGCCGCGCAGTGCGGACGGTGATGGACGAGGTCTTTCGCCGCCTGACCCTGTGGCTGGCGCCGATCCTGCCCTTCACGGCCGAGGACGTCTGGCTCTCGCGCTTCCCCTCCGCGGAGGACAGCGTCCATCTGCACGACTTCCCGCAGACGCCCGCCGACTGGCGCGACGAGGCCTTGGCGGCGAAATGGGAGGCCGTCCGCCGCGCGCGGCGGGTGGTGACGGCCGCCCTCGAGTTGAAACGCGCCGACAAGACCATCGGCGCCAGCCTCGAGGCGGCGCCCGTGGTGCATGTCGACGATCCGCAGGTGCTGGCCGTGCTGAAGAGCGTCGATTTCGCCGATATCTGCATCACCAGCGATCTCTCGCTGACCGCCGATCCCGCCCCGGCCGAGGCTTTCCGCCTGCCCGAGGTGCCGGGTGTCGGCGTCGTCTTCGAGGAAGCGCCGGGCGGCAAATGCGAGCGCTGCTGGAAGGTCCTGCCGGACGTGGGCAGCCACTCGCACCCGGCGACCTGCGCGCGTTGCGATGCGGTGCTGGATGGGATGGAGTTGTGAGGGGGATGGTGGGCGACCCTGGAATCGAACCAGGCATGGGTCTCCCCGGCGGAGTTACAGTCCGCTGCCGCACCTTGCAGCTCGTCGCCCGTGACCGCATCGCGGCACAGGGCGGCTGATTAGCGGCGCCGGGGCGCGCCGTCAAGGCATCGCGGCGGCCTCGGCGGCGGGGGTTTCACACCCCCGCACCCCCGTGGGATATTTGCGGACAGAAGAAGGGGATGGGGATGGCCGAGCCGGCGAAGAAGCCAGCCTGGGTGATCGAGAAGGAGCGCGGGCGGCGGGCGGCGGCGGCCGAGACGCTGTGGCTTTTCGGGCTGCATGCGGTGCGCGATGCGCTCTCGAACCCGCGGCGCGAGAAGCTGCGGCTTGTCGTGACGAAGAACGCGGCCGACAGGCTGGGCGATCTGCCGATGCCGGCCGAGGTCGTGGATGCGCGGAGCTTCGACAAGGCCGTGCCGCTCGCCCCCGACAGCGTGCATCAGGGGGCGGCGCTCGAGGTGAAGCCGCTGCACTGGGGGAGCCTCAGCGAGGTCGCGCTGCGCGAGGGGGCGGCGGGGCTGCGGCCGGTCGTGGTCGCCCTCGACCGGGTGACGGACCCGCATAATGCGGGGGCGATCCTGCGCTCGGCCGAGGTGTTCGGGGCGCGGGCGGTGATCGCGCCGGCGCGTCATGCGGCGCCGGAGACGGGGGCCCTGGCGAAGACGGCCTCTGGCGCGCTCGAGCGGCAGCCCTATCTGCGGGTGCCGAATCTCGGCGATGCGCTGCGCGACCTGGCGGGAATGGGGTTCACGCTGATCGGCCTCGACGGCGAGGCGGAGCGATCCTTGGGCGAGGTTCTGGCGAGCGGGCCGCGCGGCGCCGCGGTCTGCCTCGTGCTCGGGGCCGAGGGGCCGGGGCTGCGCGAGGGCACGCGGGCGGCCTGCGATCATCTGGCGCGCATCCCCTCGCCGGGCGGATTCGGCTCGCTCAACGTCTCGAACGCGGCTGCGGTGGCCCTCTACGCCGCGACGGTGGAGTGACGGGGCCGGATCACAACCCCGCCAGAACGCGGCCGCGCGCGTTGCACGGGCGGCCGGTTCGCGCCACATCGGGGGCCAGCCCCACCATTGCCGGACGCCCCGCCGATGCGCTCGATCCTCGCCCCGCTCCTTGCCCTGATGCTGCTGCTGCTACCGGGGGCGGCCGCGGCGAACTGGGCCCTCGACGGGATGGACGTGGTCGCCTACCGCACGCAGGGTCAGGCCGTGCCGGGGCGCAGCGACATTCGCACCGAATGGGCCGGGCAGGACTGGCACTTCGCCAGCGAGGAGAATCGGGCGGCGTTCGAGGCCAATCCGCGCGACTATGCCCCTGGCCTGCGCGGCCTCTGCCCCAAGATGCTGGCGGTAGACCACCAGGCCGTCAGGGGCGATCCGCGTTATTTCGTGATCGTCGGCCAGCGGCTCTACCTGCTCAGCTCGCCCGCCGCACGGGACGCCTTCATGGCGGATCCGCGGCGCATGCTGATGGCGGCAAAGGAGACCTTCGTCGAACTCGGCCTCTAGCTGCATTCCGCACGGGGAAATCACCTTTGCGTGAATCGGTGGGAACTTCCCGGATGATGTGGCATTATGGTCTCGAACATGACCTCGGAACGGTCGTGTTCGGATCACTGTCCCTCGTTCCGCCACTTGCGCCCGGTCCTGGACCGGGCGCTTTTTCTTTGTGACCAGCGTTTGGACGGAAGGGACATCATGACCCGCAGCATCGACGAGACCATCGCCGAGATCGCCCGCAGCACGAAGGTGATCGCCGTGGTCGGCCTCTCGCCCAAGCCCGAGCGGCCGTCCTGGGGCGTGGCGCGCTACCTGCAGGCGAAGGGGTTCAAGGTGGTGCCGGTCAATCCGGGGCATGAAGGGCAGGAGATCCTGGGCGAGCAGTGCTATGGTAGCCTCGCGGCGATTCCCGGTGAAATCGCGGTGGACATGGTGGACATCTTCCGCCGGTCCGACGCCGTTCCCGCGGTGGTGGACGAGGCGCTGGCCTCGCTGCCGGGGCTGCGGACGATCTGGATGCAGCTGGGCGTCAGCCATGCGGAGGCGGCGGCGAAGGCGCGGGCCGAGGGCGTCACGGTGATCGAGAATCGCTGTCCGAAGATCGATTTTCCCCGCTACATCTGAGGTTCGCTTTCACCGTTTCCGAACCGGCGGCGCAGTGGCGCAACTCCTCGGCCACCAGCCGCTCGATCGCGGTCAGGAGGCGGGTGGAGGCGCTGCGGCCCTGCTCGGCAGGGCGGGCGGATCGTCGGCCAGCCGAGGCGGCCGCTGGGCCGGAGGGTTGCGACCGGCTGGCCGGCGATGCGGAAGGCGCGGTGCGGGGCAGTGTCTGGGTTCATGGCGCGCACCGCGAATCGGGGTCCAGACCGGGATAGCAGCCGCGCGTGAATCGCCGGTTGATCTACCAGCCGAGACGGTCGCGCAGCGAATACCAGCTCATGCCCGCGACCAGCAGCGGCCAGCGGAAGGCCGCGCCGCCGGGGAAGGGGCGCGAGGGGAGCACCGCCATGGCGTCGAACCCCTCGGCCTCGCCGCGAATCGCCTCGGCCATCAGGCGGCCGGCGTGCAGCGCGAGCGCGACGCCGTGGCCGGAATAGCCCCCGGCGGTGAGGCAGTTCGGGGCCGGGCGGCCGAACCAGGGCATCCGGCTCATGGTGATGGCCAGCGTTCCGCCCCAGGCATGGGTGATCGCCACCTCCGCAAGCTGCGGATAGACCTCCAGCATCGGCCTGCGGACGATCGCGGCCATGTCCTTGGGGAAACGGTAGCTCACCGTCTCGCCGCCCCCGAAGAGCAGGCGGCGGTCGGGTGTCAGGCGCCAGTAGTTCACCACGAATCGGGTGTCGTGCGCGGCGATGTCGGCCCTGAGCACCGTTTCGGCCAGGTTGCCCAGCGGCTCGGTCGCGATGATGTAGTTGTTGATCGGCATGACTCGTGCGGCCACGCGCGTGTCAAGATGGCCGAGATAGCCATTGCCGGCCAATATCAGGTGGTCGCAGAGGACGCGGCCGCGGCCGGTCAGAACGAGGGTCTTCTCGCCCGCCGCCCGCGCGTGGCGGATGGCGTGGACCTCGCTCAGCTCGTGCAGCCGCGCGCCCGCCTCGGACGCGAGACGCGCGACGCCGAGGGAGAGGTTCAGCGGATGCAGGTGCCCGGCGCCGCGGTCGATGTCGCCGCCGATATAGGCGTCGGAGGGGACGAGCGCGCGGAGGCCCTCGCGGTCCAGCGGCTCGATCAGGTCGTAGCCATAGTCACGGGCCATGCGTTCGGCGTTCTCGCGGGCATGGGCGACCTCGGCCGGGGTGCGGGCGCAATGGGCGATGCCGGGGGTGAAGGGCACGCCCGCCTCGGCCGCGAGGCCGATGGTCAGGTGCCGCGCCTCCTCGGCCATGCTCCAGAGCGCCCGCGCTGCCTCCCGCCCGGCGAGCTTCTCCAGCTCCGCCACGTCCAGCCGCTGACCCGAGCCGACCTGCCCGCCGTTCCGCCCCGACGCGCCGAAGCCCACCCGATGCGCCTCGAGCAGCACCACGTCGCGCCCGGCACGCGCCAGATGCAGCGCCGCCGACAGCCCGGTGTAGCCGCCGCCGACCACGCAGACATCGGCCCGCGTGTCGCCCCTCAGCTCCGGGAAGGGCGGCAGCGGGTCGCGGGTCTCGGCATACCAGCTTGCCGGATACGCGCCGCGGCGGTCGTTTGCGTGCAGCAGGTTCATACGTTCAGCAGCAGATGCTCGCGCTCCCACGGGCTGATGACCTGCAGGAACTCCTTGTATTCGTCGCGTTTCACGCTCTGGTAGACATCCACGAAGCCGGAGCCGAGAACCTCTCGCATTGCCTCGCTCTCGCGCATCAGGTCGAGGGCGTCGCCGAGATTGGTGGGCAACTCGTCCTCGGACATGTAGGCGTCGCCAAGGCATTCCGAGCGCGGCGCGAGCTTGTCCTTCAGCCCCAGCCAGCCGCAGGCGAGGCTGGCGGCGAGGCCCAGATAGGGGTTGCAGTCCATGCCCGCGAGCCGGTTCTCCAGCCGCCGCGCCTCGGGGGAGGAAATCGGCACCCTGAGCCCCGTGGTGCGGTTGTCGCGGCCCCATTCGAGATTGATGGGCGCGGCGAAGTCGGGGACGTAGCGGCGGTAGCTGTTGACGTAGGGCGCCAGCAGCGCGATCGCAGCGGGCAGGTGGTTCTGCATGCCCGCGATGAAGTGCTGGAACCCGGGCGTCTCGCGGCCCTGCTCGTCCGAGAAGATGTTGCTGCCGTCCGTGGCCGACAGCACCGAATGGTGGATGTGCATGGCCGAGCCGGGCTCGCCCTCGATGGGCTTGGCCATGAAGGTGGCGAAGCAGTCGTGGCGCAGCGCGGCCTCGCGGATCATGCGCTTGAAGAAGAAGATCTGGTCGGCGAGGTGGACCGGGTCGCCATGGGCGAGGTTGATCTCGACCTGGCCCGCGCCGCCCTCCTGCAGGATGCCGTCGATCTCGAAGCCCTGCGCCTCGGCGAAGTCGTAGATGTCGTCGATCACCTTGCCGTATTCATCGACGGCGCTGACCGAATAGGCCTGCTTGGCAGCCGCCCGGCGGCCCGAGCGGCCCATCGGCGGCTCGATCGGCTGGTTCGGGTCGATGTTGCGCGCGACGAGGAAGAACTCCATCTCCGGCGCGACGATCGGCCGCCACCCCTCGGCCTCGTAGAGGCCGACGACGCGTTTCAGCACATTGCGCGGCGCGGCCGTCACCGGATTGCCCTGCTGGTCGTAGGCGTCGTGGATGACCTGAAGCGTCCAGTCATGCGTCCAGGGCGAGGCCGTGGTGGCCGAGAAATCTGGCACGCAGATCATGTCGGGCTCGGTGAAGGCGCCCTGCGGGTTGTCGGCCCAGTGGCCGGTGATGGTCTGCAGGAAGATCGAGTTCGGCAGGTAGAAGCTCTCCTGCCGGGCGAACTTGGAGGCGGGCATGGCCTTGCCGCGCGCCACGCCCGCGATGTCGGGGACGACGCACTCGACCTCGTCGAGACGCCTGCCCTCGACATAGTCGCGGGCGGCCTGTGGAACCTTCGCGAGCCAGTCGGCCATCACGCGGCCCTCCCGTTCTGCGGGGGATTGGGGCGGCGGGTCGGGGGGCTCATGGTTGTCGCTTTCCGGGCGCGTCGGCCCTTGTGTGCTTCGGTGGTCAGGTGGTGGCGGATCAAGCCCCCTGGGGAGGCGGGACCGCTGAGGCGAAGGGGCTGCCCTCCGCCGCGAGGTTGCGGATCACGCCGGCGCGGTCGGCGTCGTTGCGGTTCTGGCTGGCCTTCCACTTGCCGTCCATGCGGGTGATCGAAAGCTCGAGGCCGACGATCCCGCGCAGCTGCGCCGCGATGAATTTTTCCGGCGCGTCCGTCACCTTCCACGGGTCGGCGCGTCCCGCCTCCTGCCCGTCGGTCAGGTCCGTCACCTGCGCCAGCAGCCAGTTGGCATCGTCAATGACCCGCGGCGTGCCGTGAACCTGCACGGTGAGATAGTTCCAGGTCGGCACGACGCGGCCATGCTCGGCCTTCGAGGCATACCACGATGGCGTCACATAGGTTTGCGGCCCCTGAAAGACCGCCAGCGTCTCGGTCCCCTGTCGCAGGTCGTCGAGCTGCAGGTTGGCGCGAGCGAGATGCGCCGTCAGCACGTCCCCGCGCAGCAGCATCGGCACCGGGTTCGCCTGCAGCCCGCCGGACCCGTGCGTGACCAGCAGCGCCAGCGGATGCGCGGCGATCAACGCGGCCATGACCTCCGGCCGGTCCTCGCGGAAGGCGGGCGGGAGATACATCAGGCGGCCCCCCTCATGGCGCGGGGCTGCTTGAGGAAGGCCGCGATCCGGTCGGCCACGGCCGCGCCGCCATCGGCATCGCCGCGGCGGGCGCGGGCTTGGTCGAGCAGTTCCTCGGGCACGAGGCCCGCCCCGCGGTGCTCGATCAGCCCGTCGATGAAGCCGTCCGAGAACTCGGGATGCGCCTGCACCGTGAAGGCGCGGTCGCCGTAGATCAGCGCGGCATTCGGGCAGAACGGGCTCGCCGCTGCCAGCTGCGCGTCGGCCGGGGCCTCCGCCACCTGGTCCTGGTGCCAGCAGTTGAGCGTCAGCGTCGTGCCGCCAAACGCATAGTCATGCGCGCCGACCGCCCAGCCGTCGCCATGCTTCAACACCCGCCCGCCGAGCGCCTGCGCGATCAGCTGGTGCCCGAAGCAGATGCCGACCAGCGGCACATGCGCGAGATAGGCGCGGCGGACGAACTGTTCGAGCTTCGGGATGAACGGCAGGTCGTCATAGACGCCATGCTTCGAGCCGGTCAGCAGCCAGCCGTCCGCCTCGTGCACGTCGTCGGGGAACTCCATCTCCTCGACGTGCCAGCTGCCGAAGGTGAAGCCGCGCCCGGCGAGCAGGCGCTCGAACATGGTGTCGTAGTCGCCGTGCCGGTCGCGCAGGTCGTCAGGTGCCACGCCGCATTTGAGGATGCCGATACGCATCGAAAAATCCGATATTGTTTGCACCAAGGTAGGTGCCCGGGGGGGCGGGCCGCAAGGGGGGGCGCCGGGCTGCATCCGCCCGCGCTTCGTGCTAGGCGGGGCGGGACGCCATCTGGAGATGCCCCATGACCCTGCCCGCGACCGGACCGATCCACCCCAACCTCGACCCCGGCGGGCTGATGGAGTTCTCGGTGGTCTTCACCGACCGCAGCCTCAACCACATGTCGCAGCGCTTCCAGCAGGTCATGCGCGACATCTCCGGGATCGCGCGCGAGGCCTATGGCGCCGAGGGCGTGGCCGTGGTCCCGGGCGGCGGTACCTGCGCGATGGAGGCGGTCGCGCGCCAGTTCGGCCGCGGCGCGCATGCGCTGATCGTCCGCAACGGCTGGTTCAGCTACCGCTGGACGCAGATCTTCGAGGCCGCCGGCAACGCCCGCGAGACCACCGTCATGATGGCCCGCCCCGCCGGCAACGAGCCCCGCGCCGCCTACGCGCCGCCACCGGTAGAGGAGGTGGTGGCGAAAATCCGCGAGACCCGCCCCGACGCGGTCTTCGCCCCCCATGTCGAGACCTCGGCCGGGCTGATCCTGCCAGACGACTATATCACCGCGCTCGCCGAGGCCGCGCATGAGGTCGGCGCGCTGATGGTCCTCGACGCCATCGCCTCGGGCGCGGTCTGGGTGGAGATGAAGGCCACGGGTGTGGACGTCCTGATCTCGGCCCCGCAGAAGGGGTGGAGCGCGCCGCCCTCGGCCGGGCTGGTGATGTTCTCGAAGGCCGCGCTCGAGCGGCTGGAGGCGACCACCTCGGACAGCTTCGCGCTCGACCTGAAGAAATGGCGCGCGATCATGGCCGCCTACGAGGGCGGCGGACACGCCTATCACGCGACCCTGCCGACCGACGCGCTGCTGGTCATGCGCGACGCGATGGCCGAGACGCGCGACATGGGCTTTGCCGAGGCGCGGGACGCCCAGTGGCGGCTCGGCCGCGCGGTGCGCGAGGAACTGGCGCGGCGCGGCGTCCGCTCGGTCGCGGCCGAGGGCTTCGGCGCGCCGGGCGTGGTGGTGAGCTACACCGACGACGCGGAAATCCAGAGCGGCCGCCCCTTCCTCGCCGAGGGTGCGCAGATCGCCGCAGGGGTGCCGCTGCAGGTCGGCGAGGGGCCGGAGTTCCGCACCTTCCGCCTCGGCCTCTTCGGGATCGACAAGCTCAAGGATGTGGACGGCACGGTGGCACGGCTGACACCCGTGCTGGACAAGGTCGTGGGCGAGGCGTGACGATGCTGAAGCCGATCCTGATCGTCCTGACCGCCGCGGCAGGCGGCCCGCCGCACCTGTCCCTCGCCCCCGCCGAGACGGCCGAGGAATGCCTCGGCCGGGCCGCGGTGCTGGGCCGGGTCCTGACCGAAGCGGAGACCGAGATCCACGCGATCCGCTGCGGCGCGACGTCGCTCGCGGTCGAGCCCTATGTGCCGGGGGCAGAGGCGTCGGCCTATGTCCACCGCTGGCGGGTGGAGATCGGCGAGGACGCCGCGGAGATTGCGCCGCTGGCGGAAGGTGAGGCATGCGAGGCGAGCGAGGGCGTGTTCTGCGCGGTGTCCGCGCAGGCGGTGATCGGGGCGGAGTAGGCGCGCGGCCCCGCGCGTCTCTGTAGCGGCAGGCTTGGAACTGCGGTTACCGCTGACCCCTTCGGGGGGTTTGCGGTAGCCCGATGCACAGGCGGGGGAAAGGCTGGCCGTCAAGCAAGCCTGAATTGCCACGGCCCCGTGCGCTGAAAACAAGGAGCTAAATGGCGGACCCGAGCGTTTCGAACGCCCGACCCCCAGATTTGCAATCTGGTGATGTTGTAGTTGCTGTTCAGAAAAAGCGGCAACTGGCATCTGGAACGCTGCTTTCGGATCGAGCCGTAAACTTTGCGCTGCCAAGCCGAAGCGGCGCTTGGTGACCCGATTTTCGTTTAATTTTCAGCCGATGACCGCTCGTCCCATCGGTCACGAAGTCGGCTCCATGGCAGGAGCGCGTTCGGCGCGTGGCGCATCAGGCCGTGGAGCGGGATCGGCTGTGGTGCAGCTGAGGGCAGTGCCAACTCCCCCAACGGGCGTCCTGCTGCCCATGCGGCGAGTTCGGGCCCGAGGGCCGTGGTCATGGCGATGCCGCGGCCGTTGCAGGCGAAGGGTGCGATCAGGCCTGACCCGAGTTCGATCACGCACGGCAAGAAATCCGGCATCACCGCCGCCTGACCCGACCATGCGAAGGCGATGGGCGGAAGGTCTGGCAGGTCGAGCAGGCGGGCGAGCCGCGCATGGATCTCGCGCGGAACCCTCGTCTCGGCCCCGGCCGAGAGGACATGCATCCCGCCCGAAATGAGCCGGTTCTGGGCGTCAAAGCGGAACGTGAAGAGATTGCGCCGGGTGTCCGAGACGCACTGGCCCCCCGGCAGCACTCGCTCGCGCACCGATGCGGGGAGCGGTTCGGTCGCGATCTGGAACACGCGGAGCGGGAAGAACGAGCGCGCCGCGGCGGATGCGATTGCCGCGCCATAAGCGTTGGTGGCGAGGACCACCCGTCGCGCGCGGACTATCGCCCCGCCCGTGCCAAGTTTCCAGCCGTGGCCGTCACCCGATATCGAGATGACGGCGCTGTTCTCATGGACCCGCGCCCCTGCCGCCTCTGCCGCGTCGGCAAGGCCGCGGGCATAGGCCACCGGGTTCAGCACGCCGCCGGAACGGTCGATCCAGCCGCCGAGATAACCTTGCGCACCCGTCAGCGCCGTGACTTCCGCCTTGCCCAGAGGCTCGGCCGGTCGGCCAAGCCCAGCCCATTGCCGCGCGCGCTCATGCGTCCTGCTCAGGGCGGCTGCCGTCGGCGCGGGTTGTATCCAGCCGGACTGCAGCGCGTCGCAGGCAATGCCGTGCCGGCGAATGAGTCCGAAGACCAGATCGGCCGAGCCGGCAGCGAAGCCCACGAGCCGCCGGCCGCGCTCATCGCCCAGTCGCGCAACGACGTCCTCCGGGTCCACCTTGGCAAAGTTCGGCACCACGAAACCGGCGTTGCGGCCGCTCGCCCCCCAGGCAAGAGTCGCGCCTTCCAGAAGGATCACGGAGAGGCCCGCTTCGGCCGCATGGAGCGCGGACGAGAGGCCTGCAAAGCCGCCGCCGACGATGGCGAGATCGGCCTCCATCTCTCCGGCCGCGGCCGGGCGAACGGGCGCGGCCGCCGTCGTCGCGTGCCAGAGCGTCGGAGGCGCCTCTACGATCATCCGTGCGCCCCTACTGTCACCGCCGAGCGGAGGGGCTCGGGTTCTGTCCCGACGCGCCGCGTTTCAGTGCCGTGACCTCCAGTTCCACCTTCATCTCCTCCATCGCGAAGCCGCAGATGATGGTGGTGTTGGTCGGCCGCGGATCGGAGAAGGTGGCCCCGAGGACGCGCGAGACCGGTTCGACATGGGCGCGGTCGGACAGGAACACCCGGACCTGGACGATGTCGGAAAGGCTCGCGCCCGCCTGCTCGAGCGTGGCGGCGATGGTCCTGAGGGACTGGCGCGCCTGCTCGGCCGGGTCGGGCGAGATCTCGCGCGTCTGGAAGTCGTAACCGGCGGTGCCCGAGACGAAGACCCAGTCGCCCTGGATCACCGCGCGCGAGTAACCGGCCAGTTCCTCGAACACCGAGCCCGAGTTGATGGTCCTGCGCTCGATCATGGCCTGCCCCTTGGTGCTTGACGTGATCATATGATCAAATCTAGCCTGTGCGTCAATGTCGCACCCGAGAGTCCCAGACTGATGCAATCCGATGAGTTCGTTGGCGCCGGGGGGGTGCTCAGCCTCTCGGGGGTGAGCCGCAGTTTTTCCGGGCTGCGCGCGGTGGATAACGTCAGCTTCGAGGTCGAGGCGGGGCGGATCACGGGTCTGATCGGGCCGAACGGCGCGGGCAAGACCACGCTCTTCAACACCGTCTGCGGCGAGCTTGTCCCCGACACAGGCGACATCCGCCTCGACGGGCAGCCGGTCGCGGGCTTGCCGCCGCATAGCATCTTCGCCGCGGGACTGGCGCGCACTTTCCAGATTGCCCGCCCATTCGCCCGCCTCAGCGTGCGCGACAACGTAATTCTGGCGGCGAAGAACCAGCCGGGCGAGCGTTTCTGGAACAACTGGGTCCGCCGCGGCGCAGTCGCCGCGACCGAGCGGCGGCTGCGGGACGAGGCGGACGCGATCATCGAGTTCTGCAACCTCGCGCGCGTCGCCGATCAGCCTGCGGGCGCGATCTCGGGCGGGCAGCAGAAGCTGGTGGAGCTGGCGCGGGCGCTGATGTCGCGGCCGCGGATCGTGCTGCTGGACGAGCCGGGGGCGGGCGTGAACCCGGCACTGCTGGAGATCATCACCGACCGGATCGCCGAGCTGAACCGGCGCGGCATGACCTTCCTGATCATCGAACACAACATGGATTTCATCACCGCCCTGGCCGACCGGCTGGTGGTCATGGCGGCAGGCCGCAAGATCGCCGAGGGGCCGCCGGCCGAGATCATGGCCCGCGACGACGTGATCGACGCCTATCTGGGCGGCGAGGCGGCATGAGCGCGCCCGTGCCGCGCCTGCTGGTCGAGGCGCTCGTGGCGGGCTACCGCCGCGACCTGCCGATCCTGCACGGCGTCGATCTGCGCGTCGAGGCGGGCGAATTCGTCACCGTGGTCGGTCCGAACGGCGCCGGAAAGTCCACGCTGCTGAAGGCCGTCGCCGGGCTGATCCCGGTGATCGGCGGCACCGTCACGATAGACGGCAAACCTGCCACTGGGATCGCCACCCACTGCCTCGAGTCGGTCGGCCTGGCCTATGTCCCGCAACTCGGGAACGTGTTCGCGAGCCTCACGGTGGCCGAGAACCTGCGCCTCGGCGCGTCGTCGCTGTCGCGCGATCTGGCTTCGTCGCGGATCGACGAGGCCTTGATCCGCTTCCCCGATCTGGCGCGGCACCGCCGCCACCGGGCCGGGGCGCTGTCGGGCGGGCAGAGGCAGATGCTGGCGGTGGCCCGCGCCATGCTGATCCAGCCCGCGATCCTGATGCTGGACGAGCCGAGCGCTGGCCTCTCTCCGCGCCTCGTCGGCGAGGTGTTCGAGCATCTCGTGGCGCTCTCGGCCGCGGGCACCACGATTCTGATGGTCGAGCAGAACGTGAAGGCGGCGATGCGAATTTCAGACCGCACCTATGTGCTGGCGGACGGGCGCAACGCGATCGACGGGCGCTCGGACCAGCTGGCGCAGGATCCCGAGATGCGGCGCGTCTATCTGGGCGGCGGCCACCGGAGGGGTCATGCTGCAAGCCATAGCTGACGGGCTGCTGAACGGCTCGATCATCGCGCTGGGCGCGATCGGGCTGACGCTGACGATGGGCATCCTGCGCTTCGCCAACTTCGCCCATGCCGAGTTGATCACCTGGGGCGCTTATGTGGCCCTCGCGGTCGTGGCCGTGCTGCCGCCGCTGGTCGGGGCGATCGCGCCGTTCTCCTTCGGGCTACCGCTGCTTATCGGGATCGTCGTTGCGATGGCGGCAAGTTCGGCCTTGGCGCTCGCCGCTGATGCCGCCGTCTTCCGCCCGCTCCGGGCGCGGCGCAGCGAGTCGATGACGCTGGTCTTCGCCTCCTTCGGCGTCGCGCTGCTGGTGCGGATGGCGGTGCTGCTGATCTTCGGTGGCTCGGCGCAGTATTATTCTAACGAGCTGACCTTCGCGGTGGAGGTGCTGCCGGGGCTGATGCTGCTGCCCGATCAGGTGTTCACCTTCGGCCTGACGGCGGCGCTGTGGCTGGCGCTGCACCTGTTCTTGCAGCGCACGACGCTCGGACTGTCGATGCGGGCACTGGCCGAGAACCCGGACCTGACGCGGGTGAACGGCGTCGATGTGGCGCGGGTCACGCGCTGGACCTGGATCATCGGCGGCTCGATGGCGGCGATCGCGGGGGTTCTCTACGGGCTGAGCGTGCAACTCCGGCCCGAGATAGGCTTCCACCTGATCCTGCCCCTGTTCACCGCGGCGATCCTGGGCGGTCTGGGCAACGTCACCGGCGCGCTCATGGGCGGCATGATCGTCGGGCTGGCCGAGTCGCTGTCGGTCCTGATCATTCCGCCGGAATACAAGCCGGCGGTGCCGTTCCTGATCCTGCTGGCGGTGCTGTTCATCCGGCCCGGCGGCCTCTTCGGCGCCCTCGGAGTCGCGCGATGACTGGTCTGGCCATCTATCTGGTGTTCTTCCTGACCGTGGCGTCGATCTACGCGATCGTTGTTCTGGGGCTGAACCTGCAATGGGGCTATACCGGGCTCTTCAACGCCGGGATCGTCGGTTTCTACGCCGTGGGCGCCTACGGGACGGCCATCCTCGCCGGACCCGACCGCGCCGCGCTGATCGGCGGCTTCGGGCTGCCGTTTCCACTCGCGCTGTTTGGCGGGATGGTGCTGTCGGGAATCGCCGCCCTCATCGTCGGCCTCGCCACGCTGCGGCTGCGGGGGGAATACCTCGCGATCACGACCTTCGGCATCGCCATCTCGATCCAGCTCGTCGCGCTGAACTTCGAGTCGCTCACCGGCGGCGCCAACGGGCTCGTCGGCCTGCCGCGGCCGTTCGCTGACCGCTTCGACGATCCCGACCTCTACGGCCTCGTCTTCCTGGCCGCCATGCTGGCGACCGTCGGCATCATCTATCTCGCGCTTGAGGCGGTGGTGCGTTCGCCCTGGGGCCGGCTGCTGAACGCGCTGCGCGAGGACGAGGTCGCGGCACGTGCGCTGGGCAAGAACATCGCCGCGATCCGGCTGCAGGCCTTCGTGCTCGGCTGCATGCTGACCGGCCTCGCGGGAGGCCTCTACGTCGGCTTCATCGGCTTTGTCAGCCCGCTCGACTTCCTGCCGATCCTGACCTTCCAGATCTGGGCCATGCTGATCGTGGGCGGCAGCGGCAACAACGCCGGTGCGCTGGTCGGCGCGGTGACGGTCTGGGGCCTCTGGACGATGAGCGGGCTGCTGATCTCGCGGCTGGTTCCCGTCGGGTTCCACGCGCAGGCCGGGGCGATCCAGACCATGCTGATCGGGCTGGTGATCGTCTCCACGCTGCTGTTCCGGCCGCAGGGCATGATCGGCGAGCGCGCGGGAGGAGCGCGCTTCGGGCGGAGCAATGCGCCGCCGGTTGCAAAGGACAGGAACTGGTCCACAGGAGGAGGAGGACAACAACCATGATCCGACAGAGGCTTTTGGCCTGCCTTGCGGCAGCCACCGCGATCGCGGCGGCGCAGTCGGCGGCGGCGCAGGACTGCACCATCAACATCGGCGCGGTGCTTTCGATCACCGGCCCGAACGCGGCCATCGGTTCGGCCATCGGCGATGCCGGTCGCCTTGCGGTCGACCACTTCAACGAGGCCGGCGGCGCGGCGGGCTGCAAGCTGAATTTCGTCCTGCGCGACGATCAGGGCCAGCCCAATGTCGGCGTCGATGCCGCGAAGACGCTCGTCTCCATCGACCGCTCGCCGGTCATCCTCGGCGCGATCGCCTCGGGCGTCAGCCTGCCGATCCTGACCTCGGTCTCGGTGCCCAGCAAGGTCACGCAGATCTCGTGCTGTTCCTCGGCGCCAACCTTCACCGAGCTTGCGGAGGAGGGCGGAACGCAGGGCTACTTCTTCCGCACGCTGCCCACAGACCGCCCGCAGGCGGTCGTCATGGCCAAGATCGCGAAGGAGAAAGGCTACGGGTCCGTCGCGATCATCTACGTGAACTCGGACTACGGCAACGCCATGGCAAAGAACTTCACCGCGGCGGCCGAGGCGCAGGGGATCGAGGTCACGGATGTCGTCGGCTACAATCAGGAGCAGGCGTCCTACCGGGCCGAGGTCAGCGCCGCGCTGAAGGGCAAGCCGGATGCGCTGTTCCTGGTGGCCTTCCCGGCCGATGGCGCCACGATCACGCGCGAGTGGCTGGCCTTCGGCGGCAGCAAGCAGTTGCTGCTCTCGAACGCGATGCGGGCGCGGGAATATGTCGAAGCCGTCGGCGCGCAGCACCTGACGGAGGCGGTGGGCATCGACAACGCTCAGACCGAAGGCCCGTCAGTCGAGGCCTTCAACGCCGCCTGGACCGCCGAGAAGGGCTCGCCGCCGGAGGGGCCGGGCCTTCACACCATGTATGACGCGACGGCGGTCGCGCTGCTGGCGCTGGAGAAGGCCGGTGCGCCGGACGGCACGGCCATTCGCGATGCCGTGCGCGAGGTCACGGGCGGGCAGGGCACCACCATCTATCCGGGCCCCGAGGGCTTCGCGAAAGCCAAAGAGTTGATCGCGGCCGGTGAACCCATCACCTACGAGGGCGCGACAGGCCCCATCAAGTTCGACGAGAACGGCGACGTCACCGGCCCCTACCTGATCTGGGGGGTGGCGGACGGCGAGCTGACGACGCTCGACCAGTGGGACATGGCACGGGTGGACGCCGCACTGGCGGAGGTCAGCGGGCAGTAACGTCGGCCGCGCAAACAACACCGATTCGGGCGGGGCGCCGCCCGGATCTTCAGCCGGGCAGGCCCATCCGCCTCAGCACCTCCCGGTGAAAGCCGGTGCCCGGAACCGCCAGTTCGTCCAGCAGGACCGTGATGTGGTTCGCGCCGGGAACCTCGAGGCACGGCGCGTCGCAGCGCGCGGCGAAGGCGCGCGACTGGCGCAGGAACTCCGCCGTCTCGGCGCCTCCCACGGCCACCAGCAAGGGCGCGTCCGGGCTGATCTCGCGGCTGAGCGGGCTGAAGCGGGCCACCTCCTCCGCGGTCAGGCCCAGGTCCGCGTTCTGGAACGAGCGCGTGACCGGCTCCAGGTCATAGATGCCGCTGATCGCGGTCACGCCCCGGATCATCGGGCTCAGCGCCGGCATGTCGAGCAATTCGGCGACCACATGCCCTCCGGCGGAATGACCGGAGATGTGCAGCCGCTCCGGGTCGCCGCCATGCGCGGCGACGTTGGCATGGAGCCACCGCAAGCCCTCCGCGCACGCCGCTATCAGATCCGCCATCCGAACCGAGGGGATCAACGGATAGTCGATCAGCGCGAGCAGCGCGCCATGTTCCACGAAGGCGGGGGCCAGAAAGGCAAAGCTGTCGGCGTCCAGCGACTTCCAGAACCCGCCGTGAATGAACATCTGCACCGGCGCCGGACCACGCGCGCCGGACGGAGCCATCAGAGTCATCCGGTGAGCAGTTTGCGGTCCGTAGGCCACGCGGGTCGCAGAACAGCGCGAGAGGGCGGCCTCTGCCGCCGAACGGCGCCGCGCGAACAGCGCGTCGAGCCCCTGAACCGAGTCGAGCGAGAAATCCCGGTCCATCACCGGATCCGTCCTTGCCATCATCTCGCCCTCCGCTCCGACTTGTGAACTGAGACCCTACTGGCCGGACCCGCGCCGGCAAGCACACCGAGAGGACCGCCATGCCCCACTTCGCCCGCCGAGTGACCGCCACCTCGAAGAAGGATTTCGGCATGGTCCGCCGCGCCGCGGAGATGGCGGGCGACCTGATCCATCTGGAACTGGGAAAGCCCAGCCACGACACTCCCGAGCATATCAGGGAAGCGACCATCGCCGCGCTGCGAGCCGGCCATGTCCACTACAGCGACCTTGCCGGGCTGCCTGAACTTCGGGCTGCATTGGATCAGAAACTACGCCGCGACAACGGCATCGCCGTCGGGCCCGACGGCATCCTGGTGACGAACGGCCTGACGCAGGCCAGTTTCGCCGCCTTTATGGCCCTGATCGACGAGGGTGACGAGGCGATCCTGCTCGAGCCCTATTACCCGCAGCACATCGGCAAGATCGAACTCGCCGGAGGCCGGGTAGTTACCGCCCCCTTGGACGCGGCCGCAGGTTTCCGCATCCGATCCGACCTCATCGAGCTGAGGATCACTCAGCGCACCAAGGCGATTGCGCTCGTGAATCCTGCAATCCGACCGGGCGCGTCTACTCACGCGAGGAGCTGGACGAACTAGCCGCGCTCGCCATCGAACACGACCTCATCGTGGTCTCAGACGAGGTCTATGAGGAAATCGTCTTCGATGGTAACCGCCGCATCTCGATCGCGTCGCTGCCGGGAATGCGCGAGCGGACGATCAGCTGTTTCGCCTTCACCAAGGCCTGGGCCATGGATGGCTAGCGGATCGACTATCTCGCCGCCGATCCGGCGATGATCCCGACCCTGCTGAAGATCACGACCAAGGAAGTGACCCACCTTAACACCTTCATCCAGCACGGCGCCCCTGCGGCGATCACCGGACCGCGCGAGCCGCTGACGGAAATGGTGGAAGCCGACCGTGACGCCCGCGATCGCTGCAGTCTGCAACACGGATTCTTTAGAAGTATCTGGCTAAGACCCTTTGTCTGTCCCGGGCCGCGATTCTTGCCTTCGAGAACAGCCCGAACAGCGTTTGCAAACCGGCTGCAAGCCGGCCCTTAAAAGGCCGACTACCCTCACGTAAAACTTCAAGGGGAGCAATAGGCTAAATGGCGGACCCGGAGCGATTCGAACGCCCGACCCCCAGATTCGTAGTCTGGTGCTCTATCCAGCTGAGCTACGGGTCCGTCGTGGCGCGTGATCTAGGGCGCGCGCGCGGCACATGCAAGCGGGAAAGTCAGCGGTCGGGCGCGAAGTCCTGCAGGTCGCGCGGCAGATAGAGGCGGAACTCGGTCCCGGTCTCGTCGCTGCGGAACAGCTCCAGCCGGCCGCCATGGCCGCGCACGAGGTCGGCGGCGATGGCGAGGCCGAGGCCGGTGCCGCCCTTGCGGCCGCCCGCGGCGAAGGGCTTGAAGAGCGCGTCGCGCGCCTTCTCGGGCAGGCCGGGGCCGGTGTCGCCGACGCGCAGGCACCACAGCGCCTCGTCCTCGGAGGCGCCGATCTCGACGGTGCCGGGCCGCGCCGTCGCCTCGATCGCCTGGCGGGCGTTGCGGGCGAGGTTCGCCAGCACCCGGTAGAGCTGGTCCCGGTCGGCGCGGATCTTGAGGCCGGGGGCGACGTCGGTCACGAACTCCACCGGCGCGTCGCCCGCGGCGAGGCTTTCGGCCTCCACAACCTCGGCGATCAGCCCTGCGGCGCTGAAGCGGCTGAGCGAGGGCGCCGGCTCCTCGGCCTTGCCGTAGGCGAGCGTCGTCTCGCAGAGGTTCACGGCGCGGCTGATCGAGTTGACCAGCTTCGGCGCGGCGCGGCGCACCGCGGGGTCGGCGCTGTCCTCCAGCCGGTCGGCGAAGATCTGGCTGGTGGTCAGGATGTTGCGCAGGTCATGGCTGATCTTCGCCACCGCCTCGCCGAGATTGGCCAGCCGCTCGCGCTGCCGCAGCGAGCTGGTCACGCGGGTCTGCATGATCTCGAGGGCGGTCTCGGCCTCGCGCAGCTCGACCGTGCGCGCGGTGGGGCGGATGATGGCGCGGCTGTCGCCCGGGGCCTCGGCGAAATCCGACATGTGCGAGATGACGCGGCGCATCGGAACGAGGATCAGGCGCTGCGCCGCGAGGTTCAACAGGAGCGCCGTCAGGATCGAGAAAAGGGCCGAGATCGCCAGCACCCGCGCGCCCGCGTCGATCATCCCCTGCCGGAGCGGCGCCGTGGAGAGCGTGATCTCGATCAGCTGCCCGGCGCCCATCACCGGGGCGCCGATCACGCGGATCACCCGCGGCTCGGGATCGGCCAACCGCGCCAGGGCGTCGCGGATGCTGCCCCAGAACGAGACCTCGCGCAGGTCGTAGGTCGCGGCCACCGGGCCCGGAATGGGCGACGAGAGGACCAGCTGGCGCACGTCATCGCGGCGCAGGACGACGTTGTAGACGCCCGCGTTCTGCAGCAGTTCCCGCTCGAGGTCGGCGGCGATGGCGGCGTCGCTGGCGAGCAGCGCGAGGCTCGCGATCTGCGCACGCTCGAGGCTCGCCTCGAAATAATCGAGGCGGAAGTTCGCCACCGCGGGCAGCAGGATGAAGACCTCGGCCAGCACCACGAACAGCAGCGTGAGGATGGCGAATCGGCCTGATAGTGTGTTGAGCTTCATTTCGTCCGGTATGAACGCCGCCGGGTCGCCGCCCGCGACTTAGCGATTCTGGTGATCGGCTGCCCCTCACGAAACCGCGAGGTGGCGCCATGGTTCCCGGCGGGTCTGTGGCCTCAACCGGCTTGCCCGCCAGCCCGGAACCCCGGCTGAAGCGCCGCCGCCTCGTCTTCCAGCAACGGTCCGCGAACGACGACCCGGTTCGGCCCGGCATCGAAGACGGTCCGGCAGGGCAGGGGGAGCGTGGGGTTGTCGACATCGCCCCCGCCCCGGCGCCCGAGGTCCGCCACGCTCTGCCCGAAGACGACACGGCCGATGCCGGCCCAGTAGATCGCGCCGGCACACATGGCGCAGGGCTCGGCCGAACTGTAGAGCGTGCAGCCGGCGAGGAAATCCGGCCGCCAGCGGCGGCTCGCGCGCGTTGCCAGTAGGCGCTCGGCATGGGCGGTCATGTCCTTGCCCTCGGCATAGGTGTTTCCCTGCTCCATCAGCAGGGAGCCGTCGGGCCCGACGAGGATGGCGCCATAGGCCGGGTTTCCGGCGTCGCGGGTTGCACGGGCGATGGCAAAGGCGCGGCGCAGCATCGGGTCGTCGTTCGTCTCGTCGAAAACAGCCAAGGTGTCCTCCCTCGTGCGCGCGGCTTGACTTGGTCCGGGGGCGCCGCTATCTGCCGGGCTTCGCAATTCGCCCCCCCATTGCCTGGGCCGGCCCTGATGTGCCGCGCAGCCGCAGACACCGTGATACCCCGGAGTAAGACCGATGAAACGCACTTTCCAGCCCTCGAACCTGGTTCGCGCCCGCCGGCACGGTTTCCGGGCGCGGATGGCGACCAAGGGCGGCCGCCGGGTCCTGTCCGCGCGTCGCGCCAAGGGCCGCCGCGTCCTCAGCGCCTGAGCCCAGCCGGCATGGCCCGCCTCGCGGCGCCGTGCACGCCCGAGCCTGACGGCATGACCCCGCCCGCGCCCGAGCCGGCGGGGCTTCCGCGTCTGGAGATCATGGCCCGGCGCGCCGACTTCCTCAAGGCGGCCTCGGCCCGGCGGCACGGCACGCCCGGTTTCCTGCTGCAGGCCCGTGACCGCGGGCCGGAGGGCGGCGAGGCGGTGCGGGTGGGCTTCACCTGCTCGAAGAAGATCGGCAACGCCGTGACCCGAAACCGCGCCAAGCGCCGGCTGCGCGCCGTCGCCCGCGAGGTGCTGCCGCGTCTGGCCCGGCCCGGCTGGGACTACGTCCTCGTCGGCCGGCCCGGCGCCACAGTAACGCGCGACTTCGCGGCGCTGACCGCCGACCTCGAGGCCGCCATGGCGCGGGTCCACGGGGGCGGGCGATGACCCTGCTCGCGCGCATCCTGTCGCTGCCCGTCCACGCCTACCGGCTGCTTCTGTCGCCCTGGCTCGGCCATGGCTGCCGCTTCCAGCCGACCTGCTCGGCCTATGCGCTCGAGGCGCTCGCCACGCATGGCGGCCTCCGCGGGGGCTGGCTGACGCTGCGTCGCCTCGCCCGCTGTAATCCCTGGGGCGGCCACGGCTACGACCCCGTCCCGAGACCGCGCGAGAGGGCACCGCGATGAACGACCTCGCCTACATCGACGCGGACGAGATTCACCCGCTGTTCCGCGGCGCCCCGTCCTCGACCGAGTTCCGCAAGCTCCGCAAACGCCTCGTGCGCGAGGTGCGCGCGGCGATCGACACCTACGGCATGATCCGCGAGGGCGACCGCTGGCTGGTCTGCCTCTCGGGCGGCAAGGACAGCTACACGCTGCTGGCCGTCCTGCACGAGCTGCAATGGCGCGGGCTGCTGCCGGTGGAGCTTCTGGCCTGCAACCTCGATCAGGGCCAGCCGGGCTTCCCGGCGACGGTGCTGCCGCAGTTCCTGACCGAGCGCGGGGTCGCGCACCGGATCGAGTACCAGGACACCTATTCCATCGTCACCGACAAGATCGCGCCCGGCGGGACCATGTGCTCGCTCTGCTCGCGGCTGCGGCGCGGCAACCTCTACCGCATCGCCCGCGAGGAGGGCTGCGCGGCGGTGGTCCTCGGCCATCACCGCGACGACATCCTCGAGACCTTCTTCATGAACCTCTTTCACGGCGGCAGGCTCGCGGCGATGCCGCCGAAGCTGCTGAACGAGGACGGCGACCTGACGGTGCTGCGGCCGCTGGCCTTCGTTGCCGAGGCCGATTGCGACCGTTTCGCCCGCACGATGGGCTATCCGATCATCCCCTGCGACCTCTGCGGCAGTCAGGACGGCTTGCAGCGGGTGCAGGTGAAGCGGCTGCTGGACGAGTGGGAGGCGCGCACGCCCGGCCGCCGTCAGGTGATGTTCCGGGCGCTGATGAACGTGCGGCCCTCGCATCTGGCGGACCCGTCGCTCTTCGACTTCGCGGCGCTCATGGGCGCCGCGGGGACGCGCCAAGCCCTGGCCGAGCCGCCGATACCCGACCTTCGCCCCGGTTGACCTGGGGGAGGGCGGGGGCGAATGCGCTTGACCTCACGTCCCCCCTTCTGTTGAACGGCGCGGATTTCCCCCCTCCCCCCGACAGGCCCCGCATCCAGCATGGACGACAACAACCGCAATCTCATCCTGGCGACCGTGCTGTCGTTCCTGGTGGTCGTGCTGTGGTACACGCTCTTTGCGCCGCCGCCCCCGGCCACCGCGCCCGCGCCAGAGGCCGTCGCCACCGCGCCGGGCACCGCCGCGCCCGCGCCTGACGGGACCACGACCACGACCGCGGCAACGCCGGGCCTCGACGCGCCGTCCTCGGACCCGAGCGCGAATGCAGAACGCGTGACCATCGCCACGCCCTCGCTCTCGGGCTCGATCTCGCTCGCCGGTGGGCGGATCGACGACCTGCTGCTGACCAGCTACCGCGAGACCCTCGACGAGAACTCGCCGCATGTCCGCCTGCTGTCGCCGACCTTCGGCCCGCGCGAGCCTGCGGTCGCCGCCCCGGTGACGCCCGACGCCCAGCCCGACGTGCCGCCCCAGAAGCCCTATTACGCCGTCTACGGCTGGCTCCCCGGCCCCGGCGTCGATCCGGCGCTCGTCCCCGGCCCGGCAACCCTCTGGTCACTCGAGAGCGGCGCCGAACTCGCCCCCGGCGCGCCCGTGACGCTCGCCTGGGACAACGGCGCCGGCCAGATCTTCCGCCGCATCTTCGCGGTGGACGACCGCTACCTCTTCACCATCACGCAGTCGGTCGAGAACCTTGGCGACGCCGCCTTCTCGGCCGCGCCCTACGGCATCATCGCCCGGCATGGCCGTCCCGACACGCAGAACTTCTTCGTGCTGCACGAGGGCGCGGTGGGCATGGCCGACGGCTCGCTCGAGGAGCTGAAATACAAGGCCATTGCCGACCTCGACCCGCAGGGCATGGAAGGCCCGGCCGAGATCGTGCAGGTCGCGGCCAACGGCTGGATCGGCTTCACCGACAAGTACTGGATGACGACCCTCGCCCCGGCGCCGGGGCAGGGCTTCACCTCGGTGGTGAAATACGCGCCGGGCGCCGACATCTACCAGACCGAGGCGCGGATGCCGCTGCTGACGGTCGAGCCCGGCGCCCGCACCGATCAGGCGAGCTATCTGTTTGCCGGGGCGAAGGTCGTGGACGTGCTGCGCGGCTACCAGGAAACGCCCGGCATCCAGGGCTTCGTGGACGCCGTGGACTGGGGCTGGTTCTTCTTCCTCACGAAGCCGATCTTCTCGCTGCTGCACTGGCTCAACGGCATGATCGGCAACGTGGGCTGGTCGATCATCGCGCTGACGGTGGTGCTGAAGCTGCTGGTCTTCCCGCTGGCGCGGAAGTCCTACATCTCGATGGCGCGGATGAAGGAGCTTCAGCCCGAGATGGAGGCGATCAAGGAGCGCACCGGCGACGACCGGATGAAGTTCCAGCAGGAGGTGATGGCCCTCTACAAGACGCAGAAGGTCAACCCCGCCGCGGGCTGCCTGCCGGTGCTGCTGCAGATCCCGATCTTCTTTGCGCTCTACAAGGTGATCTTCGTCACCATCGAGCTGCGCCACGCGCCCTGGATCGGCTGGATCCGCGACCTGAGCGCGCCCGACCCCTCGTCGCTGCTGAACCTGTTCGGGCTGCTGCCCTGGGCCACACCCGCGCCGGGCACGATGCTGCACATGGTCGCGCTGCCGGCGCTCGCCATTGTGCTCGGCATCTCGATGTGGCTGCAGCAGAAGCTGAACCCGACGCCGACCGACCCGACGCAGAAGATGATCTTCGCCTATATGCCGTGGATCTTCATGTTCATGCTCGGCGGCTTCGCCTCCGGGCTGGTCCTCTACTGGATCGCGAACAACACCATCACGATCATCCAGCAATACTGGATCATGTCCTCGCACGGGCACCGGCCGGACCTGTTCGGCAACATCACCTCGAGCTTCCGGCGCCAGAAGGCGGCGGACAAGCCGAAGAAATGACCGCCGCGGCGGGGCGGCTGGCCGAGATCCACCGCTTCCCGGTGAAGTCGATCGGCGGCGAGCGGCTGGATCGGGTCAGGCTGGAACCCGGCCGGACGCTGCCCGGCGACCGCGAATGGGGCGTGCTGCACGCCGATTCGCTCCATCACCTAGAAGGGGATGCGCTGACGAAGTGGCTGCCCAAGTCGGCGATGCTCCGCGGCGCGGCGTCCGCCGCCCTGCAGGGCGTCCGCGGCGGCTGGGGCGAGGATGGACGGCTGCATCTGACGCATCCGGAGCGCCCGCCGCTGTCGCTGGACCCCGCGCGCGACGAGGCCGCGCTTCTCGACTGGCTCGCCCCCCTCTGGGCTGACAGCGGCAAGGCCCCCGCCGCGCGTCTGGTGACGGCCCCTCAGCCGCTGACCGACAAGCGCGAGCCCTTCATCTCGCTCCTGTCCCTCTCCAGCCTCGCCGACCTCGAGGGCCGCCTCTGCCGCCCCCTCGGCACCGACCGCTGGCGCGCGAACCTCTGGGTGGACGGCTGGGAGCCCTACGCCGAACACGACATGCGCCTGATGACGCTCCGCATCGGCCCCACGACGGTCCGGGTCCGCGAGCGGATCGAGCGTTGCGCCGCGACCTCGGCCGACACCAAGGCCGGCCGCCTCGACGGCGACATGCCGGCCGAGATCGAGGCACAGTTCATGCACCGCAACTTCGGCGTCTATGTCGAGGTGCTGGAAGGCGGCGAAATCGCCCCGGGCGATCCGGTGGAGGTGCTGTGAAGCTCGATTTTCTCCCCGCGCCCGAACCCTCGACGGAGGAGGCCGAGGCCGGGCGGCTGCTGTTTGCCGGGCCGGTGGACTTCGTGAAGGGCGTCGTCGCGATGGACGGGCTGCCGCCCGCCGACCGGCCCGAGGTCTGCTTCGCCGGCCGCTCGAACGTGGGCAAGTCCAGCCTCATCAACGCGCTGACCGGCCGCAAGGGCATCGCCCGGGCCTCGAACACGCCGGGCCGCACGCAGGAGATCAACTATTTCGACCTCGGCACCCGCAGCTACCTCGTGGACCTGCCCGGCTACGGCTTCGCCAAGGCGCCCTTGCCGGTGGTGCGCCGCTGGCAGGAGCTGCTGAAGGCCTATCTCTCCGGCCGCCCGACGCTGCGCCGCGCCTTCGCGCTGATCGACTCGCGTCACGGCGTCAAGGACGTGGACCACGAGATCATGACGCTGCTCGACCGCTCGGCGGTGCCGTTCCAGGTGGTGCTGACCAAGGCCGACAAGATCGGCCCGAAGGCGATGGAGGACACACTCGCCCAGGTGGCCGAGGCGCTGCAGCGCCACCCGGCGGCCTTCCCGCAGCTGGTCGTGACCTCGTCGGAGAAGGGTGAGGGCATCCCCGCCCTGCGCGCCATCATCGCCGGGATCGAGTGACGGTTGCACCCCCAGGCCGCGCGCCATAGCGTCGCGGCCCGGACCCGAGGGATGCGAGGATGAAGGCTCAGCACATGGACCGCGACTGGACGACGACCGCCCGCACGCTCTCCGAGGCGCTGCCCCATATCCAGCGTTATGCGGGCGCCGTGGTGGTGGTGAAGTTCGGCGGCAACGCCATGGGCGACGACGAGGCCATGGCCGAGTTCGCGCGCGACATCGTGCTGATGAAGCATGTCGGCATCCATCCGGTCGTGGTCCATGGCGGCGGGCCGATGATCAACGACCTGCTCGGCCGGCTCGGGATCGAGAGCCGCTTCGTGCGCGGCAAGCGCGTCACCACGCGCGAGACCGTCGAGGTGGTCGAGATGGTCCTCTCGGGCCTCGTCAACAAGCGCATCGTGCAGGCGATCAACGACGCGGGGGGGAGGGCGGTCGGCATCTCCGGCAAGGACGACGACATGATGGTCTGCGAGGCCGACGACCCCGAACTGGGCTTCGTCGGGCGACCGATCGAGATGAACGTCCAGATCATCCGCGACCTCTACAACGCCGGGCTGATTCCGGTGATCGCCCCGGTGGCGACCGGCATGGCCGACAACGAGACCTTCAACGTGAACGGCGACACCGCCGCCGGTGCCATCGCCGGGGCGCTGAAGGCCGACCGGCTGCTGCTGTTGACCGATGTCGCGGGGGTCAAGGACGCCTCGGGGCAGGTGCTGACGCAGATGAACCCCGACCAGGTCCGCGCCATGATCGAGGACGGCACGATCGCGGGCGGCATGATCCCCAAGACCGAGACCGCGCTCGCCGCGCTCGACGAGGGAGTGCGCGCGGTGGTGATCCTGGACGGCCGGGTGCCCCATGCCGGGCTGCTGGAGCTGTTCACCGAACTGGGCGCGGGCAGCCTGATCCGCTCGACCGAGCCGCGGGTGAAGCCGCACGGGCTGCGCCAAGGGGGCAGCGGGCTCTGACCCCTTCGCCGCCTGACGGGCTTTTCGTCGCGGGCTTCGCCCCGGAGGCGGGCGGCACAGCGGTCCTGCTGGCGCCGGACGGGGCGCGCTTCTGGGAGGTGCTGGTGGCCAGCCCCGAATGGCAGGACGGCGAGCCCAACCCGGTGGACCGCTGGTCGGCGCGGGTGATCGGGGCGCTTGCAGCCGGTTGGGACGGACGGGCGGTGCTGCCCTCGGACGGCCCGCCTTATCCGCCGTTTCAGGCCTGGGCTGTGGCATCGGGCCGCGCTTGGGTGTCGCCCGTCGGCATGCTGGTCCATGCCTGGATGGGCCTCTGGGCCAGCTTCCGCGGCGCGGTGCTGCTGGACGCCCCCTGCCCGGCGCCGCCGGCCCGGCCGGCCCCCTGCGAGACCTGCCCCGACCGCCCCTGCCTGAGCGCCTGCCCGGTCGGTGCCCTCGGCCCCGCGGGATACGACCTCGCCGCCTGCCACGGCCAGCTCGACCGGCCCGGCGGGGCCGACTGCATGACCGCCGGTTGCCTCGCGCGCCGCGCTTGCCCCGCGGGTCAAGGCTATGGCAGGCTCCCCGGGCAGTCGGCCTATCACATGAGGCAGTTCCACCGATGACCCCACCGGGCCGCCGCCGCCTGATCCTCACCCGCCACGCGAAATCCGACTGGGACGACCCGTCGCTGCCCGACCACGACCGGCCGCTGAACGCCCGCGGCCGCCGCTCGGCCCGCGAGCTCGGCGACTGGCTGGCGAGTCGCGGCTACGAGCCGGAGGAGGTCCTCTGCTCGACCGCGGCCCGCACCCGCGAGACCTGGGAAGAGGTCGAGCGCGCCGCCCTCGCCGTCCTCCCGGCGATCCGTTTCGAGCGCAGCCTCTACCACGCCGAACCGGCGCAGATGCTCGCCATCCTGCGCACGGCCACCGCGCCGACGGTCATGATGATCGGCCACAACCCCGGCATCGCCGCCTTCGCAGCCGGCCTTCCCGCCCGCCCGCCGCTGACCTCCGACTTCCGCCGCTATCCGACGGCGGCGACGCTGGTCGTGGATTTCCAGGGAGACGACTGGGCTGCGGTCAGCCCCGGCGAGGGAAGCGTGATGGATTTCGTGCGGTTCGACGGGCGGGAGTAGGCCGCCGCGAGCGCGTCCGGCCTGTCCGCCCGAACCCCTCAGTTCATCCGCTGCTTCGGCAGGAACGGCAGCGGCGCGACCGGCAACCCGTCCTCGATCATCTGGCGGGCCTCCTCCGGCTTCGCCTCGCCGTGGATCGGGCGATGCGGGGCGTGGCCCTCGTGCATGGCGCGAGCCTCGCTGACGAAGCGCATGCCGACATAGTTCGAGTTCGCCTCGACATGGGCGCGAAGCTCGGCGATCGAGCGGGCGATTTCCGCCGGGTCGGGCGCGGGCGCCTCCGCTTCTGGTGCGGGGCGATCCGGGACGGCCTTGGCGCGGCGCGATGGCAGGGCCGGGGCCATCAGCGCGCGATCGACCGCCGTGATGCCGCAGCGGGTGCAGGTGACGAGACCGTCGTCACGCTGGCTCTCGAAGATCTGCGAGGAGCGGAACCAGCCTTCGAACTCGTGCCCCTCGCTGCAGCGCAGCGCATAACGGATCATCGGCTTTCCCCCCACTCACATATGCCATTCTCGGCATTCAGTTGCGCTGCGGCAAGGGCGTTTCCTGTCCAAGTCTACGGATCGCCCCCAGTAGAGGGGCCAAATCCCCGGCCTGCGACGCCAGAACTGCCCGCGCCCCCGCCCCCATCCGGGCCAGGGCAGCCGAATCAGCCATCAGTCGGCCGATCATGCCGGCCATGGTCCCGGCGGTCACATGGGCCGAGGCGCCCGCTGCGTCAAGCATGTCGTAGGCGGCGGTGAAATTCGCGACATGGGGGCCGTGCAGCAGGGCGCAGGCCTGCGCCGCGGGCTCCCAGGGCGTATGGCCGCCCAGCGGAACCAGCGAGCCGCCGGTGAAGACGAGCCCGGCGGCGGCATACCAGAGGTCCATCTCGCCCATGCTGTCGGCGAGCAGGGTCCCGGCGCTCGCATCCGCCCCCTGCGAGCGGCGCGCCGGGGGCAGGCCGGCCGCCGTCATCAGCCGGGCCACCTCGTCGAACCGCTGTGGGTGACGCGGGGCGAGGATGAGGCGCAGCGGCAGACCCTGCGCGCGCAGGGCCAGGCAGGCGGCGAGGACCGGCGCCTCCTCGCCCGCATGGGTCGAGGCGGCGAGCAGCGTCAGCAGCCGCGTCGGCGGATGCGGCAGCACCGGACGGGCGAGGGCGGATTGCAGCTTCAGGTTCACCCGCGGCAGCAGCACGCGCCGCGGCAGGCCGAGCGCCAGCAGCCGCGCCTCGCTGCCCTCGTCCTGCGCCGAGACCGCATCGAACCGCGCGAGCATCGGCCGCAGCAGCCCCCCGAGCCGCCTCCACCGTGCCGCCGAACGCGCCGAAAGCCGCGCCCCGGCCAGCACCTGAGGTATCCCGCGCGCGGCGAGGGCGGCCGAGCGATTGGGCCAGAACTCGCTCTCCAGCGTCACCGCCACGCAGGGCACGAGGGTGTCGAGGAAGCGGTCGTGGGCGCGGGGCAGGTCGAGCGGGGCGAGAACGGCGGGCAGTCCCTGCGCCAGCGCGGCATCGCGCCCGGTCGGCGTGTTGGCCGTCGCGATGACCGCAAACTCCCGCGACAGCGCGGCGGCGAGGCTCGCGGCCGAGGCGATCTCGCCGACCGACGCGCCATGCAGCCAGATCGCGCCCCGCGGCAGCCCCTCGAGGTCACGCCCGAACCGCGCCCGCCACCCTCCCCGCCGCGCCAGCGGGTCGAGCGCCGCGCCGGCAAGGGTGGTCAGGGAACGATAGATCATGCGCTTGGGAGGTCTTGGAGGTGGGTACCGGAATCGAACCGGTCTTCACGGATTTGCAATCCGAGGCGGACCCCTTAGAATCAAGCACATATCACCGGAACACAGGTCGGACAAACGCAAAACAAGGTTTGAACCTCGGAACAGCGCCGAATCTGTCCGTGGTTGAAGCTGCGCCCGTAGGGATCATCCAGAAGCGTGCGCGAGCGTCCGTGTCGGCGTCCGCATGACCCTCGCCGCGCACCCCCGCCGCTTCCTGCTCCACCACACGGCCGAGCGCAGTGCTGGCCTCTGCGCCGAGGACGACCCGCGGCCGCCGACGGAGGAGCGCATCATCGCCCGGCTGACCTTCGAGCAGAGGGTCAGCCTGGCCGAGGACATCCACGAGACGCTGACCGACTGCGCCAAGCGCGACGGCACGCATGAGGAGGACGACGACCAATGATCGAAGCCCTGTTCCGGCTCCCGAACGAGGACGCGGCGGGCATCTGCCACCAGGTGAGCCGCGCCTTCAGGCCGCACGGTAGATCAGCATCGAGATGATCCTGATCCCGCAGCCCGTGATCATCGCCCCCGCGGAGTGCCAGTCGAAGCTGTTTTCTCGCGCAACGCGGATCCATCCGTAGAGGATCATCGCCGTGGCCGCCTCCGCGATTAGCACCGCGCTGATCACGCCGAAGAACATGGTGCTGCTCATCGACGCCGGATCCCGGCGAGTGCGGGGTGGTCCGCCACAGGGGGCGGATCGGGACCTCGGGCCGGAGCCGGACGGAGTGGTTCAACGAGCCTCAACAGGCAGAGGCCGCCTTCTTGATCCTGCTGAGGGCGAAGCGCAGTCGGGGATACGCGCTCTGAGGGCGGCCGCGGTGCCGTGCCGCCGCTAAAGTCACACAGAAGGAAGAACAGAGACTAGGGCAACCAAATCTCAACGGTGCCGTTCCTGGGCGACGGTTGGAAATGGGTAAAGTCGGACACAGTCGCCCGACCGCCTCCGCCTACCATGTCGCCGATGATGCCCGACACGTCCCGGTCGGCTGCGTGGAAATAGCGGACGCTCTGCCGTTCGACCGAATAACGGACCGGGCGGGTCTCGACCTCGGCGGTGCCTGCGGCACGCAGGAGGCGGACCAACTCCTCGGATCGCTCGTATCCGCCGCGTTCGGGATAGTGGATCACGACCCGCGCCTGAGCCAGCGTGCGGGACGGTACGATCGTGGTGGCCTGGGGCACACTCGGCCGGGACGCAGCAGCAGGTGCACTTGGCGAGGTCTCGGTAGCAGGCGCGCTTGGTCGGGGTGCGGCCGAAGCGGGTGGTGTGGGCTTGGGGGTCGGAGCAGGTGCAGCCATGGGCTCGGGCTCGGGCTCGGAGGTCTGGTCGGGCGGCGGGTACAGATGCCGCCAGATCTCCTTCGCAGTCGGGAAATCGCTCCCACTTGCCTGAGCGCCCGCCTGTGTCGCAACCAGGAAGGCGATCATGGACAGCGCCCCAAGACGGGCTTTCATATGGCTGCGGCGTTGCGTCATGGCGCGGGGCTCCGCTTTCGATGCGCGGCACCTCGGTGAAATCGATCGCGCCGCAAGTTTGAACCACCACAAGAGGCGGGCGCAACCCGTCAGTTTGGCGCCTCCACCGATGCTGTCCCCCAGCGTGGTGTAGTCCTGTCGGAGGTGGTCACCGGCGCTGTTCCGGTAGGGTCTGGTTGCTGACACCAACCTGGACCGGAGCTTTCACCGATGACCACCGACATGATGAACTTCCGCGATCTCGTGGAGAAGGCCCCTGACGCGGATCTGCTGCGCGAGATGATCGGCTTCGCGGCCGAACGGCTGATGGAGCTGGAGGTCGGCGCCGTGACAGGCGCGGCCTACGGGGAGAAGGACCCCGCGCGCCGGGCGCAGCGCAACGGCTACCGCGACCGGGACTGGGAGACGCGGGCCGGCACGGTCGAGCTGCGCATCCCGAAGCTGCGCAAGGGCAGCTACTTCCCCGGCTTCCTCGAGCTGTCAACCAGCACGGAAACGGGACCCCCTATCGGCGTCGACAAGGGACCCCGGCTGGGCGAGGAGCAGAACCCGGCCCGGCGGAGCGGTGCGGGTGGCGGAGACGGGCCGGGTTCTGCTCCGGGGGGGGGGGGGGGCGCTGTGGGATCAGGCGCGGTTCTTGAAGCGCCAGCTCTCGTTGCCGGTCTCGACGATGTCGCAGTGGTGGGTGAGCCTGTCGAGGAGCGCGGTGGTCATCTTGGCGTCGCCGAAGACGCTGGGCCACTCCCCGAAGGCGAGGTTCGTCGTGACGATGACCGAGGTGCGCTCGTAGAGGCGGCTGATCAGGTGAAAGAGCAGCTGGCCGCCGGACTGGGCGAAGGGCAGGTAGCCGAGCTCGGCGAGGACGACGAAGTCGAGGCGGGTGAGATGATCGGCGATGCGGCCCTGGCGGCCGGCGCGGGTCTCGGCCTCGAGCTTGTTGACGAGGTCGACGACGTTGAAGAAGCGGCCGCGGGCGCCGCGGCGGATGCAGGCGCGCGCGATGGCAATGGCGGCGTGGCTCTTGCCGGTGCCGGTGCCGCCGATCAGCACGACGTTGCGCTGCTGCTCGAGGAAGCCGCCGCCGGCGAGGTCGCGCAGCAGGGTCTCGTTCACCACGGCCGCGTCGAAGTTGAAGTCGTCGATGTCCTTGGCCAGCGGCAGCTTGGCGATCGTCATCGGGTACTTGATCGAGCGCGCCTTCTTCTCGTTGATCTCGGCCTCGAGGAGGTCGCCGATTACCCGCTGCGGCTCGTGCTGCCGCTTCACGGCGGTGGTGACGATCTCGTCGTAGGCGCCGCGCATGCCGAAGAGCTTGAGCTCGCCCATGGCTTCGAGGACTTGGGAACGCTCCATCAGATCGCCCTCCTGAGGCTGTCGTAGCGGGTGCAGTCGGCGACCGGCGCGCAGGCCAGCCGCAGCGCCTCGGGCGTCATGATCGTGACCGGCGGTCCCGGATCGCGGCGCCGGGCCAGGATGTTGAGGATGACGTCAGCGGAATGGACGCCCTCGCTCAGCGCCTCGGCGCAGGCGGCCTCGACCGAGGGCAAGCCGTCGGTCAGCACGGCGCCGAGGATCTCCACCATCTGGCGGTCGCCGTCCGGCGCGGCACGAAGCTTGCGGCGCACCCGCTCGATGCCGGCCGGCGGCACCCAGTGCTTGAACGGCGCGCCGTTGCGCAGGGCGCCGGGCTTGCGAGCCAGTACCGGCACGTAGTGCCACGGGTTGTAGACTACTCCGCCCCGGCCGAAGGCGCGGGCATGCTCGCCGACGACACGCCCGTCCTGGCGCAGCTCGATGCGGTCGGCATAGGCGCGCACCTCCACCGGGCGGCCGACGGCGCTCGCCTGGACGGAGTACTTGTTGTTGTCGAAACGCACCAGGCAGGTCTTCGAGACCGAGGCCTGGACGGCGTGGAACCCGTCGAAGCGGCCGCGATACGGCACGAGGCTCGCCCTTTCTTCCTCGAAGACCTCCCAGACGGTCTTGCCACCGATCTCCGGATGGGCCTGGAGCTTCGCCTGGGCGACGCACTGGTCGACGAGCCAGTCGTTGAGTTCTTCCATGCTCTTCACCCGCACCCGCGGCGAGAACAGCCGCTCGCGGATCGTGCCGACCTGGTTCTCGACCTGTCCCTTCTCCCAGCCCGAGGCCGGTGTGCAGGCCACCGGATCGACGAGATAATGGCTGCACATCTGCTGGAACCGCCGGTTGTAGGCGCGCTCCTTGCCCACGAAGATCGCGTCCACCGCCGTCTTCATGTTATCGTAGATGCCCCGCGTGCAGGCACCCTTGTAGAAGGCGAAGGCCCGGTCGTGGGCGTCGAACACCATCTCCTGGGTCTCGCGGGGATACGCTCGAACGAACGGCATCCGGCTGTGGCAGAGCCGCATATGCGCCACCTTCACCGTCACGGTGACGCCGTCGATCAGCACGACCTCGTGGCTCCAGTCGAACTGATAGCCTCGCCCGGATCGAAGCTCAGCGGAACGAAGGCCGCCGACGTCCCCGTGCTTCCCGCCCGTCGCCAGGCCGCGGCGTAGCGCCGGACGGCGTCATACCCGCCCTCGTAGCCCAGACCGCGGAGGTCCTCGAAGACCCGCAGCAGCGTCACCCGCTCCCGGCTGCTCCGCGCGGCATTCGCCGCCAGCAGCCGGTCGAGCTCGTCCCGTCACGCGCCGAGCTTCGGCTGCGGCTGGACGCTGCGCCTGTACTCGAAGGCGGTCTCCTCCGACCGCAGAACCTTCCGGACAACCTTCCGCGACAGCTTCAGCTCGCGGCAGATCTGCTTGATCGGCTTGCCCTGAACAAAATGTGCCCGGCGGATCTTGGCAATCGTCTCCACAACCAGCATCCCAAACTCGGCTCCCGAAAACCTCGAGTGCACTGTGAACCCCATCGCCGAGGGGGTCCCTTTTGGAAGCCGATCACCCCGGAAACGGGGTCCTTATTGCGCGCCTCTCCACAACCATGCTGCTCAATGCCGCGCGGGCACAACTGGCCGAGTTCGGGATCGTCGTCGCACTGGGACCGCGCAATACCCTGAATGCCCTGCAACGGCTGAAGGAGGACGAGGCCATGGCCGGGCTGCCCGAACTGCTGCGCTCGACCCTCCAGGTATTCGCCGCCCAGTTGGAAAGCCTTGGCCAGGGGATCCGGGCACTCGAGCGCAAGCTGATCGCCTGGCACCGGGCCGATGAAACCAGCCAGCGGCTGGAAACCATTCCGGGGGTGGGCGTCCTCACCGCAACCGCCCTCGCCGCCAGCATCGAGAACCCGGCGGCATTTCGCTCCGGCCGGGATCTTGCCGCCTTCTTGGGACTGGTGCCGCGCCAGAACTCCACCGGCGGCAAGCCACGGCTGGGATCGATCTCGCGCAAGGGCAACGGCTATCTCAGGCACCTGCTGGTCGTCGGGGCGACCTCGGTCGTGCGGCGCGCGGCGCGCAATGACACCGCGTCAGGACCCTGGCTCCGCGCACTCCTCGCCCGCAAGCCGGCACGGCTGGTCACGGTCGCCGTCGCCAACAAGACCGCTCGGATCGTCTGGGCTCTCATGGCGCGCGGCGGCACCTATCAGGCTCATTTCAGGGTCTGACCCGATCCGGTCGGGGTAACCCGGCCGGTGTGATGCAGGGACCGGAAGCAGGATGAGGATCGAACGGTAGCCGCAGCCAGGCACACCCCGGGGCGTTGTCCGGACTTCGAGTCCGCTCCTCTGATCGGGAGCCCGGCATGCGGACATCATCAGGGCCAGCGGCCAGCGTGCCGCGCCGACAGGCCGGACACATGACCGAACCCGCATCGATCATCCCAGCCCTGTAAACACCCTTGCGTCACAGGAGCCGTCCACACATGACAATGCCCCATCGACGGCTTCGGACACCATGCCGACAGCCGTGGACAGCCGAAGATCTCCCTCATCTACGGTCGTTTTCCTCCATGATAGGGGAGTACAGACTGCGCACGAAAACCATTGAGGCTTGAAATATTTTCTGTTAGCCCAAAGGGTAGGAGCCACGGGGTGGGGGCTCCTGGCGCAGCATCAGGTGGAGATCCGAACCTGTGCCAGCAAAATCAGCGGGGAGAACAAGACTTATGACACGGATGCATGTGTTAGCGTCTGTCGCGGGAGCGCTGTCGCTGCTTACCTTGGGCTCAAGCCCGGCGGCCGCCGATGATATTCCTGTCATTCGCGTGGCCTGGCAGGTTCCGGCCAATGATGTCTTTTACGCAGCGATGGAGTACCCGGAGCTCCTTCAGGGAGCGGGGAAGGACTACGAAATTGTCTGGAGTCAGTATGAAAGCGTGGCCCCTACCATCCAGGCTATGCATGCTGGCATTATCGACGCGGCTTCTGCCAATCCTCTGACGATAGGAGCCGCGATCGAGAGAGGCTTCGACCCAATTATCCTTGGCGCCTGGATTGTAGAATCGAGTTCTGGCTTCTCCACAACTTTGGTCACACCGCTTGACAGCGGAATCGAAACACTGGCTGACGTTGCAGGAAAAACGCGTGCCGCGAGCAACACAGGCGGGACCGCATACTATGTGTTCCGTCTCGCGCTTGAGGATGCAGGGCTTAAAGAGGGTCAGGACTACAACACCGTTCAGATTCCTTACCCGTTGATGGCGGATTCCTTGTTGGCAGGCCAAGCGGCGGTAGGGGAGCTTGCACAGCCCTTTTATGCCGCTGCAATGATGACAGGGAACTTCAAGCCGCTGGTCAGCATTGCGGACGTTGTAGACGATTTTCCAGTCATTATGCCGATGATGAACAGATCTTATACAGAGCAGCACCCCGAGGCCGCAAAGAGCTTTGCACGCGACCTCGCCAGCATTCAGGATTGGTTGCTTGATCCGGCTAATAGAGAAAGGGCGAACGCCGCAACGGCAAAGAGTACGGGGCTGGATATCAATGTTCTTGATGCGTACATGTACACTGAGGAGGACTACAAGCGGCCGCCGGCTCAGAAGTTGAATGTTGAGGCACTCAACAAAGCGTTTGAATTTTTCCACGACGTCGGTCTTCACAAGCAGCAAATCGACGCGGCTAGCCTCGTGGACCCGGAGTTTTCAAGTCTAGAATAGCTCAGATTTCGGGGGCGGCGAACGGGTCGTGCGGGACCATTCGCCGCCTAGAGCATGGGTCGCGGTGCATAGTGCGTGAGTTGTGCGGGCTATTGCTTGCGAGAGGACGTTCCGGAGGCTTTAGCTCGTGCACACCACTAAGTCCGCTATCTTGTCCGTCTCTTCGGTTACAAAAATCTTCCACGATCGTCGGCTGCGTCGATCGATCGCTGCCATACGTGACGTTAGCTTCAACGTCGGACAGCGTGAAGTGGTCGGTCTGATTGGGCCGTCTGGGTGCGGGAAATCAACGTTACTATATATGATCGGCGGCTTCATCAGGCCTAGCCACGGGATCATAGAAGCCAGCAATGCTCCGATCAACGGACCCGGCGCCGACCGGGGGATCGTTTTTCAGAGTTTTGCGCTATTCCCTTGGAAAACGGTGAGGCAAAACGTCGAGTTTGGGCTGAGAACGCAGGGAGTGCCCAAGTCCGAGGCCAGGTCCAGGGCCCAAGAGATGCTTTCAATGGTTCGGCTCGACAACCGCGGTGACTACTTCCCGCGTCAGCTCTCCGGCGGGATGCAGCAGCGCGTCGCAATCGCGCGAAGCCTAGTAACGGGCCCGCGCCTATTGCTGATGGACGAGCCGCTCGGCGCGCTCGACGCGCAAACACGAGCCAACCTGCAGTTGGAGGTGTCCAAGCTTATCAGCGATCTCTCGATATCTGTACTCCTCGTGACGCACTCAATTGATGAGGCGATCTTCATGTCGGATCGGGTCCTGGTGATGGCCTCCGAACCCGGCCGGATAATCGACGAGGTCCGTATACCTTGGTCTCGCCCAAGGGCCAGATCGGACGTGCTGGCTGATCCGGAATATGTCCGACTTTACGATCGCCTTTCAGCAGCCCTACACCAAGATGCCGATGATGCGGACTGAACAGAGATTGCTCCCTGTAATTCCGCCGCTGGCGATTAGCCTAGCTTCATGCATAATTGTACTCGCGTTCCTAGAGTGGTTTCCGCGCTTCGGGTACGACAGTCAGCTGCCCAGCCTTAGCGGGGTACTCGGCCGGGTCTACGAACAGTTGAGGAGCGGGCAGCTTACACAAGCTTTGCTAATCTCGGGACAGCGGTGGGGTATAGGCTTCGGCGCGGCAACAATATTCTCCCTCCTTTTGGGCCTCCTGATGGCAAGATCTCGGTTCTTGGCGGGAGTAGTACAGCCCGTCCTGGGGTTCATCTACCCGATGCCAAACGCGATCCTCATCCTGATTTTTGCGGGCTGGCTTGGTGTGGGTCTGTTGACGATGTCCGGCATTGTTATGCTTGCCGCGATGGTCCCAGCGAGCATGCTGATGTATCATGCCTTCATCGAAGTCGATGAAAAGCAGATATGGGCAGCACGGTCACTCGGCTGTCACGGTTCTCGTCTCGCCTGGTCAGTCACAATCCCTGCGGTAGCGCCTCGCTTGCTAACGGCGTTGAGGATCGCTCTTCCAACTTCGTTGTTTGCGACTATTGGCACGGAGCTGTTGATTCGGAATGGAGGGATAGGCGCCTTCCTGTTCAATGCATACGCCATCGGGGACTACCAAACGGTGTGGGGAGCTGCATTGGTGGCAACTTTTATCGGGGTAGGTCTTGATTCCCTGTTCTACCTATTCGGCAGGCTTCTTTTTCCATGGGACGCGCACCTCAAGGAATGGTCAACACTCGATGAGTAAGCTCAAACCGTCTCGGGATACGCTGATAAGCGGGATCGTGCGGCAGATAGTTTTTCCTGCGTTGGTGATTCTCGCTTGTTGGCAGCTTCTTAGTTCTGTGATTGGGGTCTCGCCACTCATATTGCCGCCGCCCAGCGCAATATACCGCGCGTTCTTCTTGGAGGGTCGATTCGGCGCCCATCTTCCTCTGATCGGCGTCACGGTACTACGAGTTGCCGTCGCGTTCTCGGCCGCAATGGTTGTTGGAACCCTCATCGGTTTACTGATCGGGCGGTCACCGGTCGTGCGGTCGGCTGTCTATCCGATTGTTAAGCTCTTGTTCCCCGTACCAAAAGTAGCTTTTATCCCGGCTCTATTTCTTATACTCGGGAGAGGGAACCCTTCGATAATCGGGTTGGGTTTTATAGAGGCGGTATTTCCTGTCATCGTTGCGACGGCAGAAAGAGTGCTGAGGACGGAAAAGGAACTCGTCTGGTCAGCTCGTTCCCTTGGGGTGTCACGCGGGGCAGAACTACTGGTGGTCTATCTCCCCAATGCGCTTCCAGCTATCCTGGCTGCCGGAAGGTTCGCACTCCTGGGCGCAATTATCGGAGTTTTCTTTGGCGAGGTCCTGACGACTGCTGGGAACGGGCTCGGTGGGGCTCTGATTAACTCGTACAACCTTTTTGATATTCACGGACTGTACATGGCCTTGATACTTGTATGCTTGGGGGCGGTCGTCAGCGATTTTGTATACACTCGATTCCGCGATCGGCAGCTCAGGTGGTCGGCAGAGGGAAGCAGATGACAACGACTTCTGAGCTAACATTCGAAAACGTTGCCGTGGTGGATTTTGCCGAGTCTGGCGTCACGAAGACCGAGGTCAGGACCAGCGAGCTTATGCTATCCGACGTGGTGTCGGCAGTTTTGAGAAGAACCGGCGTCGAGAAGTCGAAGATTGATGGGTTTGCCCTGTCATCTTACACTGCTTTACCTGATCGTGCAGGCGACACTGCAGTTTCTCTCGGACTCACACCGAAATGGATCGACAGCCCAGATCTAGGTGGAGTAAGCGGCTTGTCTGCAGTTCTCAGAGCGGCACGCGCCATAGAATCGGGCGAGTCGGAGTATGTCCTTTGCTGTGGTGTTGATGCGTTATCAACCGAGAATTTGCAGACCCTCTTGGCAGAGAACAACAAGAGCCTGCGGGACTTCTTGGCGCCCGTAGGGGCGGCCAGCTCGACCACATTGCTGGCGCTTCTTCAAGACGCCTATTCGCGAGAGTTTAACCTCGACGCCGAGATATTGTTCAAGATAGCGAGTGAACAGAGGAGGTATGGTAGCCGAAATCCACTGGCGATGTTTCGGTCTGAGCTGACACGTGCCGAATATGACGCGTCACGCCAGATTGCAGGCGGGCTGAAGCTCTTCGACTGCCTACACTCCGGCTTTGGGGCGGCTGCGGTTCTTCTGACGAACGCGTCCAATGCGCGGGCGACATCTGAAAGGGTGGCCTACATTCGCGGCGGCGGCGAACAACACGGGCACGACTTCTCATGTATTGATCATCCGCGCGAAATCTTTCGTTCAGACTGGCCGGCCCGAGTCGCGCGTCTACTGCGAGAATGTGGCATCGATCATTCCGATATCGACATGTTCCAGTGCTATGATGATACGCCCTTCTTGACGTTGATGCAGTATGAGGCCGCTGGCTTCTGTGAGACCGGTCAAGGTAGCGTTTTCCTCCGAGAGTTGGATATTTCGCGCGACGGCGATCTGCCGGTCAACACGGGCGGGGGTATGCTGGCATGCGGCCAAGCTGGAGTGGTCGGTGGCTTCGTTCCTGTAATTGAAGCAGTCAGGCAGGTTAGTGGGCGCGCTGGGGAGAACCAGGTTGAAGACGCGAACAATGCTCTCGTAATGACGGTCGGCCTTGCATCCCAGTTCGGGCCACGTTCCAGCGGAGTTTTGTTGGTCGGCGGACACTGAGCGCAATGGTACTTCCTTCTCAGATCTCACAGATGCGGGGTGAAGGCGTGGGTGATGCGGCCAAGGTTTTATTTCCCAAGTGTCGGGGATGCGGAGCCTGGTGCTGGTTCCCTCGCGTAAACTGTCCGAGTTGCGCTTCATCAGCATTTTCTTGGCAGCCGGTGGGGGGCCTTGGCACGGTCATTTCAGCTGTCAGCGTCGTTCGCGGAGTACCCAAAAAAATGCTTGCTGGAGGCCCTTATGAAATTGTCGGCCTTCGATTGGACGAGGGGATTGCGTTTGTGACTCGGTCCGGGCGAGCCATGGGGTCCGCACGACGAGCAAGACTTGTCTGGTTACCTGTAAATGGAATGTTGTGGCCCTGTGCTGAGCCAATCAGCTAGGCAGTCGCCGGGCGTCCGAATCCCATGTGAGGTGAACTGTGGATACTCCTGTGCTGGATATATTGAGCGAGCGTGCCGTACGCCAGCCACACCGGCGGTGGCTTTCGATGGTGGATGGCAGAAGTTTCACCTTCAGTGAAGCTTGGTATCAGATCTTGCGATTCGCTTCGGCGCTGAAAACTTTCGGAATAGGCGAGGGCGACACGGTCGGAATCAGCCTGCGAAATCGTGAAGAGTTTGTGTTTCTTTGGTTTGCCGCCAAGTATCTCGGTGCTGCGGGAGTGCCGCTCAACCCGGAGCTGAAGGGGCGGATTCTCTCGGGCATGCTCGGCCGCAGCCGGCCCAAAATTGTGTTCGTCGAAGAAGATCGTCGATCTTCTATGGATGAGGCGCTCGCTCAAGCGTTGGTGACGGATGCTAGGACGATTGCTCTGCCACAATGGGGCCGCATGGATGAGGCTTGCTCCGTCGAGACATCAGAGTTTCATCCGTTTCTCGATGCCGCTCCTATCGAAGTGCCGCCGGCGTCACCCGATCCGATGCAGCCGGTTATCATCTCGTTTACGTCAGGCACCACCGGCCCCTCAAAGGGTATTCTGGGCACCGCACCACACGTCGGCGCCACTGCAAGGATCAATGCGGAGCAGCAGGGGTTTACCGACGACGACGTTGTTTACACATGCTTGCCGCTCTTTCATAGCAATGCACTGATCTCCGCCACTTGCGCCACCATTTACGCGGGCTGCGAAGTCGTTATCAGTCGGCGATTCAGCGCCTCGAGATTCTGGCGAGAGGTCGTTGACTACAATGCGACGACGTTGAGCTTCCTCGGTTCAATGATTGCGGTACTTCTGGCTCGAGAGCCGGAGCCGATAGAACGCGAGCATCGTCTCAGGCTAGTACTAGCCGTACCCGGCACAGCAGCCCAAATCAGGGAGTTGAGCGCGCGCTTTGGTTTTCAGACCGTATCGGCGTACGGGCTTTCTGATATGGGCATCGTACTATGGACGGATACTCAGGGTCGAGCTCCGGCAGGATCCTGCGGTCGGCCGATTGATGATTTCGAGGTGATGCTGGTCGACGATTTGGATGCTCCGGTCGCTTTGGGCTCGGTCGGTGAACTGATTATCCGCCCAAAGACGATGTGGGTAGCGCCTGGCGGTTACCTTAACATGCCCGAGGAGACGCTTAAGTCATGGCGTAACTGGTGGTTTCATTCAGGCGATCTACTCAAGCAGGATCAAGCCGGATGGTATTACTTCGTGGATCGAAAAAAGGAAGCCATCCGCCGTCGTGGCGAAAACATTTCAACTCTCGAGCTTGAGGATGTCGTACACTCGTCGAAGCTGGTCGAGGAGTGCGTGGCTTACGCGATCAAATCGGACCTGGGTGACGACGATGTGGCTATTGCTGTGATCTGGCTCGGCGGAAAAGAACGCGTTGACGATCTTCTGCGCTATCTGGTAGCCGAGCTCCCCTCGTATGCGATGCCGCGCTACATCCGAACGGTTACCGAGTTTGAGAGAACGGGCACGGAAAAAGTGCAGCGCGCGGGGTTAGTGTCAGACGGAGTGATCGACGGTATGTGGGATGGAGGGCCGCTCACGGGAACTGTCAAAGGGATGGACGAGTTGGTTCAGCGCATCACCTAGTTGCTGCGGGCTCGGAATCCGTGGCTCGGCCGATTCAGAAAGGTGCCCGGCGTCATTGTATCGCGGGACCGGTCATCTCTACCTCATGTCCAGGGAGAAATTGATGTCATCAACGTCGCCGAGTCGCCTCTTCTCCGAGGTTCCCTTCGAAACCGACGGGAAGCACACCGGGTTCATCCGCCTTTTTAATTCAGTGCACGAGTCGGCATTTGGCTTCATTCCGATCCCCATTGTTGTTGTCCGGAACGGCGAGGGCCCGACGGCACTGCTTGTATCTGGAAATCACGGTGATGAATATGAGGGACAAGTAGCACTTTGCAACCTTGCGAGGGGATTAAGTCCGGACCGCATCTCGGGCAGAGTTATAATCACGCCGATGGCGAACTTTCCGGCTGGCAAAGCCGGTTTGCGCACTTCTCCGATTGACGGTGGCAATCTCAATCGGGCCTTTCCAGGTGACCCCTCCGGCAGTGTTACCGAGCAGATCGCCTACTTCTACGAGACCGTCCTGGTGCCCATGTCCGACTACATCTGCGACCTGCATTCAGGCGGCAGCTCTTTGATGTACGTCCCCTCGACTCTTACAGTTCGACCGTCCGATCCAGCGAAGCTTGGCCCCCTCCTCGGTATGCTCAAGGCATTCGGCGCTCCCTATGGATACGTCTCGGCAGGGGGCAACGGCACCGGCGGTGAGAGCTCGTTATGGGGAGCTGCCGAGAGATGTGGTAAGTTAGCGATCAATACGGAACTTGGCGGCGCAGGCTCGGTTCATGCTGGCGGGCTTCGAATCGGTTGCAGGGGGATTAACAACCTGTTGGTTCATGCAGGAATCCTGCCGCAGGAAGACTTCATTCCTGTCGATCGGCCCACGCGGCTCCTGGAGTTGAAAGGACCTGACTACTACGTGTATGCTACAGAGGATGGCATTTTCGAGCCACTGGTGGAGCCGGGCGACGAGGTGATTTCCGGGCAAGCTGCAGGTCGGATTCACTCTCCGGAGACTCCATGGCTCGAGCCCACTATCAGCTACTTCCAAAGAGAAGGAATCGTCATGTGCAAGAGGATCCCCGGGAGGACTAAACGGGGCGACTGCTTGTTTCATCTGGCGAGTGAGCTCCCTTCGGGAGCATGATCCAGCAGCGTGCATGGACGGGCCATGCCGGTGTTTTTAGCGATGCCCTGAGTGTTGCGCGCTGAGGTGTTTCGGGAGTGATGTACCCATGGATTCAGCAAGTGCCTTCGATGGTCTTGAGGTTGGTTTCGATGTGCCTGCATTGCCTGGCATGCACGAGTCGGAAGTTCAGACACCTAGCTTGATTCTCGATCTCGACGCCTTAGAGCGCAATATTGCGAAGATGGGCGCCTACGCGAAAGCTCATGGGATGCGACACCGCGCACACGGCAAGATGCATAAGTCGGTGGATGTTCTAAGGCTTCAGCAGGAGCTGGGTGGGGCGGTCGGGGTTGCCTGCCAGAAGGTCAGCGAAGCTGAGGTTTTTGCTCGCGCCGGGGTCGGCGATATCCTCATCAGTAATCAGGTGAGAGATCGGGAAAAGATCAATCGCTTGGCGCGCCTGCCACAGTGGGGTGCGCAGGTGACCGTCTGTGTGGATGATATTGCGAATGTCGCGGCCCTATCTGCTGCCGCGCAGGCGCACGGGACAACAATTGAATGCTTCGTTGAGCTGGACTGCGGCGCAGGAAGGTGTGGCGTTACCTCCACGCAGGACCTCTTAGATATTGCAAAGGCGATTGATGGTGCCGCGGGCCTAAGATTCTCTGGTTTGCAAGCCTATGAGGGAATGTTGCAGCACATCGAGGTGTACGAGACCCGCAAAGCCAAGTTTGAGATAGCGGCTGCGAAGGTTAGGACGGCAGTCGACGCTTTGGAACAGATCGGACTTAAGCCGTCATTGGTTTCTGGAGGCGGTACCGGATCATACTACTTTGAATCCACTTCTGGGATTTATAATGAACTTCAGTGCGGTTCCTACGCTTTTATGGATGCCGACTACGGCCGTGTTCGAGACAAGGACGGGAATCGTATTGATGAGTCCGCGTGGGAAAACGCGTTGTTCCTCTTGACAAGTGTTATGAGCCACGTGCAGCCATCCCGGGCCATTTGCGATGCAGGCCTGAAGGCACAGTCAGTGGATAGCGGTCTCCCGGTTATCTACGGGCGGAATGACGTCAAGTATGTCGAGTGCAGCGATGAACACGGGACCATCGATGATCCGGACAATGTCTTAAAGGTCAACGATAAACTGAGATTAGTTCCCGGCCACTGCGATCCGACCTGCAATCTTCATGACTGGTATGTCGGTGTCCGAAATTCGCGAGTGGAGAAGCTGTGGCCGATCTCTGCGCGGGGCAAAGCGTACTGATAGTGACTCTCAGCGGCCTGTCCGCTCAACTGGCCCCTCGGGGACATCACGTAGCCCTTCAGCGGGCCTCGGCACTCTCACACAAAGCGGTGGCACTCCGGCGGCTGGTCCGGGGCGAGCTCGCGATACAACTCACGCACGGCGATCGTTGCTCCGCTAGGGGTGCGGGACCTCCGGGAAGGCGTTGTTTGTTTACTGATGAGCAACTTTGTCCTCACAAGAAACCAGCATCGTCGGTGCCTCTGAAGTTGGGTTGGCAGTCGGTCGACAGGCATCCAGACAGGGTAGAACAATGAGAGATCTTGACGAAAAGGTAGTCCTCGTAACGGGCGCGACCCGCAGCATCGGCGAGTATATCGCACGCGGCCTTCACGCCCGCGGGGCATATGTAGTCGTCACCGGAATCGAGGACGACCTCGGCGAGGCCATTGCGACGGAACTAGGCGCACGAGCCGTCTACCGACGTATGGACATAACTTCAGACGCCGAGATCGATGGCTGCCTCGATGAAATTCGTGAGGTTCACGGGCATCTTGACGCCGTGGTCAACAACGCCTGCTCCTACCTTGATAACGGCATCTCGACCCGCCGCGAGGACTGGCTCGCCGCGCTGAACGTCAATGTTGTCGGGGCGGCGGTTCTTGTCGACAAGGCAGTGCCGTTGATGACGCGCCCCAACTCGGTTGTCGTCAACATCGGAAGCGTGGCAGGCAAGTTCGGCAACGGCTTTCGGGGGCCGTATTCCGTCGGCAAGGCGGGCCTGATGCATTACACGCGGTTGGCCGCCGTTGCGCTTGGCAATAGGGGCATCCGTGTCGTGACGGTGTCTCCGGGATGGACCTGGTCACCGCCAATGGAGGCGATGACCGACAACAATCGCGATCTGGCTGATAAAGCCGGTGCTGAAGTCGTCCCGCTGGGACGGGTCGGCCGGATGCCAGAGGTTGCCAATGTTGTGGCCTTTGCCATTTCAGATGACGCCAGCTGGGTGAATGGCTGCGATCTGCCAGTCGACGGTGGATTTTCCATGATCGGACCCGACCGGGGGCTCGGCCCGCGGTACTGGACCGCCCACTACGCGCCGGAGTTCAGTACCGGTGAGCCAAGCTGACGCCCGCGTGGGCGTGGCAGAGTAACGGCTCGCGCACGACGAGGCGGCGACGTTGACGCTGCTTGTCAGTAAGCGCCTCCCCGGTCCCCTCCTGCCGTTGCTGACCGAGGCATGCGACTGATCCTTGGGTGCTCACGGGATTGGACGTCGCGATGGACGGCTACTTGGACGGCTCTTCAGACGGCTTTTCGGGCCGCATCGAGGTCACGTCCGTCAACGTGGTGTAAATCGTGAGATGGCCTGAGATCATGATCAGGCGGCCTTGGCCGTGATGCTGAGGATGGGGTCGATCTCCTCCTTGTCGATCTGGGCGAAGGCCTCGACCATCA
>NZ_WKKA01000010.1 GCF_009674885.1 Paracoccus sp. S-4012 | reverse complement strand
CAACCCGAAAGAAGACGGAGAGCGCCCAGGCCTTGACCCAGACATGAACCCATCCGCATAACTGAAGGTGGGTCACTTCTCGATGGAAAACCCGGGTCAGTTCCGGGTGGAAATCAACAGCCGTGAACAACTCGTCCAGCACATCCGAAATCGGCCAATCGCGGGGCCGCCTGAATTCTAAGATGGCATCGAGATCGAACCGGTCGTCCGTTGCTCCGTCGATGATCGTTGCGCCGATCGCTCGTGAGCCTTGGGCGTTTACGAAGGCGTCATCCATGTAGGGACGAAGTCGGCTGGCAGGCCGTTGCAGGTGTTCCGGGATCAGTTGGTAGCGCTTCTCGGCGACGCGATGGTCTCGGTCACTGAGCTCGAGCTCAAGCGCCGTGCCGAGCAGAAGCGCGTCCAGTCCAGGTGCGGTATCATCAAGGGGCATGTCGAACTCCTTCCCTTCGAGCTCGTCCAACTGCCTCCCTCAATCAACTCGCTCTATGAGTCAATATGTATGCGCTTGGACCAACCAGCAACACCATAGATAGTTATGTTCTCCTTGGGTTCTCGAGCGAACAGTTCGCCGATGACGCGCATCTTCGGCAGAGGAAGCTGCGCAACACGAGGTATCGCCTATTGCGATCCCGTAGTGGCACGACTTGCTAGTCGAATGGTCATCTGAACGGGTCAGATGGCCATGTTATGGTGGTCAGTTCAAAACTTCTTCTGCCGCCGCCGGCTCAACCGCAGCTGCTATGCCCACACGCCGGGCAGGTCATGCAGCCCTCGATCATCCGCATCCCCGGCGTGCCGCACATCGGGCAGACGCGGCCGGCGGGTGCCGCCATGCCGTTGCGGCCGGTCGCCTCCGGGTCCGCCTTCAGCCCCAGCCCCTCGCCCGCGATAAAGCCGATCGCCACCATGTGCTGCTCGATTACGCCGCCGATCGCGGCGAGGATCGAGGGCACGTAGCGGCCCCCCATCCAGGCCCCGCCCCGCGGGTCGAAGACCGCCTTCAACTCCTCGACCACGAAGCTCACCTCGCCGCCGCGGCGGAACACGGCCGAGATCATCCGCGTCAGCGCCACGGTCCAGGCGTAATGCTCCATGTTCTTGGAGTTGATGAAGACCTCAAAGGGCCGCCGCCGCCCGCCATGGATGACGTCGTTGATGGTGATGTAGATCGCATGCTCGGAGCCCGGCCATTTCAGCTTGTAGGTCGCCCCGTCCAGCGCCGCTGGCCGGTCCAGCGGCTCGGCCAGCGAGACCGGCTCGGGCGCCTCGCTGGCGACCGCGAGCACCGATCCCGTCACCTCGTTCGGGCGGTAGGTCGTGCAGCCCTTGCAGCCCGCCTCGAAGGCCGCGCGGTAGACGCCCTCGAAGGACTCGAAGGAGATCTCCGCCGGCACGTTGATGGTCTTCGAGATCGAGCTGTCCACCCACCGCTGCGCCGCCGCCTGCATGGCGACATGCGCCTCGGGCGGGAGGCCCTGCGCGTCGGCATAGGCCGGGGGCAGCCCCTCCTTCCCCTGCCGCCGCCACTCAGCCACGGCAAAATCGACGACCTCCTCCTCGGTCCGCGAACCGTCCGGCTGGAGGACCTTGCGGGTGTAGCTGGCGGCGAAGACCGGCTCGATACCCGACGAGACGTTGCCGGCATAGAGGCTGATCGTCCCGGTCGGCGCCACGCTCGTCAGCAGCGCGTTGCGGATGCCGTCGCGCGCCACCGCCTCGCGCACATCCGCGTCCATCCCGGCCATGAAGCCCGAGGAGAGGAACGCCGCCTCGTCATGGAGCGGGAAGGCCCCCTTCTCGGCCGCGAGCGCCGCGGAGGCCAGATACGCCGCCCGCGCCACCGCGCGCATCCAGTTCTCCGTTTGCGCCACCGCCTCCGGGCTGCCATAGACCAGCCCGCACATCGTCAGCGCATCGGCAAGTCCCGTGACGCCGAGCCCGATCCGCCGCTTGGCCTGCGCCTCGGCCGCCTGCTCGGGCAGCGGGAAGCGGCTCGCATCCACGGTATTGTCCATCATCCGCACCGCCGTGCGGACCAGTTCGGCCAGCTCGCCCGCCTCGATCCCGGCGCCTGGCCCGTAGGGGTCCCGCACCAGCCGCGCGAGGTTCACCGAGCCCAGCAGGCAGGCGCCATAGGGCGGCAGCGGCTGCTCGCCGCAGGGGTTGGTCGCCGCGATCGTCTCGGCATAGGCGAGGTTGTTCATCGCGTTGATGCGGTCGATGAAGATCACGCCCGGCTCGGCATAGTCGTAGGTGGCGCGCATGATTCGGTGCCACAGCGCCCGCGCCGGCAGGGTGCGCCAGACGCGGCCGCCGAAGACCAGTTCCCAGGGCGCATCGGCCTCGACCGCGGCCATGAAGGCATCGGTCACGAGGACCGAGAGGTTGAACATCCGCAGCCGGGCCGCGTCCTGCTTGGCGGCGATGAATTCCTCGATGTCGGGGTGGTCGCAGCGCATGGTGGCCATCATCGCCCCGCGGCGCGAGCCGGCCGACATGATCGTGCGGCACATGGCGTCCCAGACATCCATGAAGCTCAGCGGCCCCGAGGCGTCGGCGGACACGCCCCGGACCTCGGCCCCCTTGGGGCGGATGGTCGAGAAATCGTAGCCGATGCCGCCGCCCTGCTGCATCGTCAAAGCGGCCTCCTTCAGCGCCTGAAAGATGCCCTCGAGGCTGTCGGGGATCGTCCCCATGACGAAGCAGTTGAAGAGCGTGACGCTGCGCCCGGTGCCCGCCCCGGCGAGGATGCGCCCGGCGGGCAGGAAGCGGAAATCGCGCAGCGCGTCGAAGAAGCGCTCCTCCCAGCGGGCAGGGTCGCGCTCGACGGATGCGAGCGCGCGGGCCACCCGGCGCCAACTGTCCTCGACGCTCGTCTCCAGAGGCGTGCCCGACGCATCCTTGAGACGGTACTTCATGTCCCAGATCTGCTCGGCGATCGGCGCGGCGAAGGCGGACATGCGGGCTCCTGGACAAGGACAGGTCCGGTGATAGCCCGGACCCGCGCACCCGGGCAACGCCGGCTTCTTCTGTCCTCAAATATCCCGCGGGGGTGCGGGGGCGCGAAGCCCCCGCTCCGGCGCTTGCCGCTCGCGCCCGGCCGCCATATCTTGCGCCCATGCCGCATCCCCTCAACCTGATGAAGCTCTGCGTCGGCTGCCCGACGCCCGCCGAACTGACCGCCTGGCAGAGCCGCTTCGGCGACGGCCCGGCGGTTCACGTCACGCGCATGTGGCCGACCCGTCAGGCCGAGCTGCTGGAGGGCGGCTCGATCTACTGGGTCTTCAAGGGCATCATGGCCGCCCGCCAGCGCCTGATCGGGCTGGAGGAGCGGATCGGCCCCGACGGCATCCGCCGCTGCGCCCTGATCCTGGACCGCGAGGTGGTGCCGGTCGCCGCCGTTCCCCGCCGCCCCTTCCAGGGCTGGCGCTACCTGCGCGGCGAGGACGCCCCCGCCGACCTGCCCAAGGACCGCGCGGCCGAGCCATCGCTGCCGCCCAAGCTGATGCGGGAACTGGCCGCGATGGGGCTGCGCTGAGGCGCGCGGCACCTTGACCGGGAACCGCGCTTCGCGCTACCTGCGACCTCACGCGGGTGTAGCTCAATGGTAGAGCAGAAGCTTCCCAAGCTTACGACGAGGGTTCGATTCCCTTCACCCGCTCCACCCCTTCCGGCCCGATCCGCCATTCCCGGCGCAACGCGCGGCGGTTGATCTTGCCCGTGGGGGTCCGCGGCAGCGTCTCGGCGGGGACCAACACACGCGGCTGCTTGTAGCGGGCCAGCGCCGCCTCCACCGCCGCGCGCAGCTCCGCCTCGTCTGCCGGGCCGGTCCAGAAGCCCGCGATCACGCCCGCGCCGCTGGCGGTCGCCAGCTCCGCCGCTGCGACATCGCCCGCGCCCGGCACCGCGGCCAGCACGTCCTCGACCTCGCCCGGCGCGACCCGGTATCCGCCCGCGTTCATCATGTCGTCGGCGCGGCCGAGCGTGGTGATCGCGCCGTCGTCCGCCACCGCGGCGAGATCGCCGGTGAGGAACCACTCGCCCCGGAACCGCGCGGCGGTCTCCCCCGGCTGGCCGAGATAGCCGAGAAACAGCCCCGGATCGCTGCGATGGACCGCCAGCACCCCTGCCTCGCCCGGCGGCAGCGGCTGCCCGGCGTCGTCCAGCACCGCCACTCGCCGCCCCGGCTGTGGATAGCCCGCGCTTGCCTCGGGCGCGGGGTGCGCGGGGCTGCCGGAGAGGAAGGTCGAGCATTCCGACATCCCCAGCGCCTCGTGCAGGTCGCTGCCGGTGCGCGCGCGCCAGTCGCGCCGCAGGCCTGGGTCCAGCCGCTCGCCCGCCGCGAGGCCGTGGCGCAGCGCCGGAAGCGGCGCCCACTCGGCGCGCAGCATTCGCCGGAACACGCCCGGCGCCCCCGCGAGGATCGTGGCCCCGTGCCGCCGCGCCAGCAGCGGCAGCGCCTCGATCGGCGTCCCCTCGGCCGGGATCAGCGCCGTGGCGCCCACCGTCCAGGGGTCCATCAGTCCGGTGCCGAGCGTGAAGGTCCAGTTGAACGCCCCGGCATGCATCAGCCGGTCGCCCGCGCGCAGCCCATACCAGCCCTCGAACATCATCGCCCGCGCGAGGATCGCCCGGTGCGCGTGCATCACCGCCCGCGGCTGACCCGAGGTGCCGGAGGTGTAGACGACATAGGCCAGCCGGTCTGGATCGCCGCGCTCCCATGCGGCGGGCGGCAGGGCGGCCATCGGGCCGAGCTCGGCGGCATCCAGCACCTGCCAGCGCCCCGTCGGCAGAGGCACCCCCTCGCCGGCGATGCACAGCGCCGGCGCGATATCGCGGGCGATGCGGGTCACTTCCGGGACCGTCAGCAGGGCCGAGGTCGGCACCGGCACCAGCCCCGCCGCGATGCAGGCCAGATAGGCGACCGGAAAGGCCGGCTCGTTGCCGATCCTGAGCAGCACCCGGTCGCCCGGCGCGAGGCCGAGGCCCGACAGCCCAGTGGCTGCTCCGCGCACGGCGGCGGTCAGCCGCGCGTAGGACCACCGCTCGGCCCCCGAGGCGGAGACGACGGCCAGCGCCAGCCTGTCGGGCGCGGCGGACCCGGCGGCGAGGACGTGTTCGGCGAGGTTGAAGGCGTCCGGCATGGCGCGGAACCTGCGCGCTGCCGCCGCGAAGCTCAAGCGGGCGCGGCCTTGCGCCCCGGCGCGCAAAGCGCCATGCCTGCCCGCGACACCTCGCCGCGGAGCGCATTCCTTGTCCCCCACCCCTGAAGGCCGCCCGTGACCTGGGCCGATGCGCTGCTGCTCTTCGGTGCCGGCTTCGTCGGCGGGATGCTGAACACCGTCGCTGGCGGCGGCACCTTCATCACCTTCCCGGCGCTCGTCTTCACCGGCATCCCCGAGGTCGCGGCCAACGCCTCGGCCACCTTCGCCGCGATGCCGGGCTATCTCTCCGGCGCGCTCGGCTTCCGGCGCGAGGTGCTGGCCTTCGACCGCCGCCAGCTGCTGCGGCTTACCGGCTGGATGCTGGTCGGCAGCGTCATTGGCTCGGGCCTGCTGATCGTCTCCTCGAACGCGGCCTTCCGCCTCATCGTCCCCTTCCTGCTGCTGATGGCGACCGCGGTGTTCCTCTGGGGCGACCGCGTCCGCGACTTCGCCGCGCGCCATTCTTCGGGCGTGACGGCGTTCGGGGTCGGCACGCTGCTGCCGGTGGCGATCTATGGCGGCTATTTCAACGGCGGCCTCGGGATCGTGCTGCTGGCGCTGTTCTCGCTCTGGGGGATGACCAACCTGCACCTGATGAACGGGCTGAAGACCTGGCTCAGCTTCGCGCTGTCGGCGATCTCGGCCGCGGTGCTGGCCTTCGGCGGGCTGATCTGGTGGGGGCCGGCGCTGGTCATGATGGTCGGCAACACGGCCGGCGGCTACCTTGGCGCGCCGCTCGCGCGGCGGCTGCCCAAGGGCGTGCTGCGGGCGCTCATCGCCGCCGTGGGCTTCGGCATGAGCGCGCTGTTCTTCTACCGTCTGCTATAGGAGCGAACCATGAGCGACATCAGACGCATCAACCCCGGCCCGCGCATGTCGCAGGCGGTGATCCACAACGGCATCGTCTGGCTCGCCGGTCAGGTCGGCGACCCCGCGCGCGACATCACCGGCCAGACCGAGACCTGCCTCGCCGCCGTGGACATGGCGCTGGCCGCCGCCGGGACCGACAAGACCCGCATGCTTTCGGCCCAGATCTGGCTCGCCGACATGGCCGATTTCGACGCCATGAACGCGGTGTGGGAGGCCTGGGTGCCCGCGGGGCAGACGCCGGCGCGGGCGACGGGCGAGGCGAAGCTGGCGACGCCCGACTACCACGTCGAGGTGATCGTCACCGCCGCCCTGTGATCCGCGACGCCGAGCCGCGGGACGCCCCCGCCCTCGCCGCCCTCGTCAACGAGGCGATCACCGGCACCACGATCACCTTCCGCTCGGTCCCGGTCACGCCCGAGGACCGCGCCGACTGGATCGCGTATCGGCAGCGCGCGGGCTTCGGGGTGCTGGTGGCCGAGGCCGAGGGCCGCTTCGCCGGCTTCGCCAGCTACGGCTTCTTCCGCGGCGGCGACGGCTATGCGCTGACGGTCGAGCACACGGTGCAACTGGCCGAGCCGTTCCACGGCCGCGGCCTCGGCCGGGCGCTGATGGCGGCGCTGACGGACCATGCGCGGGGGCGCGGCTTCCACGTCATGGTGGGGGCGATCTCGGCCGAGAACCGGGCGTCGGTCGCGTTCCACGAGGCGATCGGGTTCCGCCGCGTGGGGGTGATGCCGCAGGTGGGGCAGAAGTTCGGGCGGTGGCTGGATCTGGAACTGTGGCAGATGGTGCTGGATGGGCGGGAGGGGCCGTGAGTCGCCTCAAACCCGCGCCCGGACCGCCCAGGCGCGCGTGCCGAGCGCGATGGACCCGTCCGCCTGCCGGGGCAGCGTCTCGGAGAGCCGCGCCCGCAGCCGCTCGCGCGCGTCTGGCGAAAGGCTCATGCAGTAGCCCGGCGCCGGACCTGCGCCGAGGGTGAAGGGGTGCCAGAAGTCGTCAAAATTACGGAACACGGAGGGAGATTCCATCGCGATCACCTCCGGCTCCAGCCCCGCATCTCGGGCGAGCGCGGCGAGGCCCTCCCGGGTGCAGAACGGAAAGCGTCGATTCTCGGTCAGGTCGCGGGCGGCGGGGTCGAGGGCGGCCGCCGCGTCCCAGAAGGCGCGCATAAAGCCCATGCCGCCGCCGGGATAATCCCAGACGTAGAAGGCAACGGTTCCGCCCGGCTGCACGATCCGCCGCATCTCGCGCAAGGCTGCCACGCGGTCGGGAATGAAGTTCAGCGAAAGCCCCGCCACGGCGGCGTCACGGCTGGCTTCGGGCAGCGTCGCCAAGGCCGCGGCATCGCCCAACCGGAACTCCACCCGCGGATCATCCAACGCCCGCCGGGCCGTGGCGATGAACCCCTCGGACGGATCGATTGCGAGGACGCCCGCCGGATCGGACTGGCGAAGGATCGCCTGCGTCAGCGCGCCGGTCCCGCAGCCGAGATCGAGCCAGTCGAGCCCGCCCGGCAGGCCCAGCCAGTCGAGAAACCGGGCCGCAATGGGACGGCTCCACCGGCCCATGTAGGCTTCGTAGCTGTCGCCGGCCTGCCAGGCGTCGTGACGGGCGGATGGGGGCATCGCGGACCTCCGGTCACGGTGAGACTATACCAAAGCTCACGTGTCACGAAGGCCCCGCTCAAACCATCGCGGCGACTGACGGATGCAACTCGGGGGACAGGCCATCTGCGAACAGGCTGATCAACGGCCAAGGGGTCAGGATGGTGATCGGCCCTTCCGGCCGGACCTCCGGAGGGCCGTAGCCGTCCGGACCATACGGCAGGGCGACGTCGCGCAGGATCAGCAAGATGCGCGCGTCCCTCCAGACGAAGCAGCCCGCAGGCAGAGTTTTGGCCTCGGCCTCGCGGCGCAGTTGGTGACCGCCCCGGCGGCAGCGCGAGACGTTCAGGTGGGCGTCAATTTCGGCCGGGGAGGACGTGCCGTGCAGCCGGTGGTAACGGACCGTCACCTCGCGGTAGCGGTCGCGGCGGCAGGTGGCGCAAGGGCGGTGCCCGGCGGCGAAGGACACTGCCTCGTCGTAAAAGAATAGTTCGGTGTAGCGGCCGGGCGCGTTGATGTGGCGCTTTCTGCCGTTGAAGCCGAGCGCGCAGCTAACCCAGTTCCAGTGCGCCCATTTCCGGCCGGTCCACGCGCCGCGTTCATCATGCAACACGCCCCGATTGCCCATCAGCGTTCCGCGGGCGGGCGCGGTCGAGAAGCTCCCGTCCGGCCCGACCCGGTTGGGCCGGGTCACACCATCATCTCCTTCGTCGCCGTCAGCTTCAGCTCCGGGTGATCCCGCACCACCCGGTCGATGTCCCATTGCAGCCGCGTCAGATACACCGGGTCGCCGTCGTGGTCGCTCGCCATGTGCCCCTTGTTGCCCTGCGCGAAGGCCTCGAGCTTCTCCTGCGGACCGCTGACCCAGCGGGCGGAGGTGAACTGCGACGGCTCGAAGCGGACCGGCAGGCCGTATTCCTGCTCGATCCGGCTCGCCAGCACGTCGAACTGCAAGGCGCCCACAACGCCGACGATGAAACCCGAGCCGATCATCGGGCGGAACACCTTGGCCGCGCCCTCCTCGGCGAACTGCAGCAGCGCCTTTTCGAGGTGCTTGGCCTTCATCGGGTCGCCGGCGCGGACGGTCTGCAGAAGCTCCGGCGCGAAGCTGGGGATGCCGGTGAAGCGCAGCGCCTCGCCCTCGGTCAGGCCGTCGCCGATGCGGAGCTGGCCGTGGTTGGGGATGCCGATGATGTCGCCGGCCCAAGCCTCGTCCGCCAGTTCCCGGTCGGCGGCGAGGAACAGGACCGGGTTCGTCACCGCCATCGGCTTCTTGCTGCGCACATGCGTCAGCTTCATGCCACGCTCGAAATGACCCGAGGCGAGGCGCACGAAGGCCACGCGGTCGCGGTGCTTCGGGTCCATGTTGGCCTGCACCTTGAAGACGAAGCCGGTGACGGCCTCCTCCTCCGGCGCGATCTGTCGCTCGGCGGCGGACTGGGGCTGCGGCTCGGGGCCGTGCTCGCCCATGCCCTGCATCAGCTCCTTGACGCCGAAGCTGTTGATGGCGCTGCCGAACCAGATCGGCGTCAGGTGTCCCTCGAGGAAGGACTTGCGGTCAAAACTGGGCAGCAACTCGCGCGCCATCTCGACCTCCTCGCGCAGCTTCGCGAGCAGGCCCTCGGGGACATGGTCGGCCAGTTTCGGGTCATCGAGGCCCGAGAGCCGCACCGACTGCGCCACGCGGTTGCGGTCGGCGCGGTCCATCAGCTCCAGCCGGTCGTGCAGCAGGTCGTAGCAGCCGAGGAAATCGCGCCCCGTGCCGATGGGCCAGGAGGCGGGCGCCACATCGATGGCGAGGCTTTCCTGAATCTCGTCGATGATCTCGAAGGTGTCGCGGCTCTCGCGGTCCATCTTGTTGCAGAAGGTCAGGATCGGCAGGTCGCGCATTCGGCAGACCTCGAACAGCTTGCGCGTCTGGCTCTCGACCCCCTTGGCGCCGTCGATGACCATGATCGCCGCGTCCACCGCGGTCAGTGTGCGGTAGGTGTCCTCGGAGAAGTCGCTGTGGCCGGGCGTGTCCACGAGGTTGAAGCGCCAGCGGTCGAAATCGAACGACATCGCCGATGCGGACACGGAAATCCCCCGGTCCTGCTCCATCTTCAGATAGTCCGAGCGCGTGCGCCGCGCCTCGCCCTTGGCGCGGACCTGTCCGGCCATCTGGATCGCGCCGCCGAAGAGGAGGAACTTCTCGGTCAGCGTGGTCTTGCCGGCGTCGGGATGCGCGATGATCGCGAAGGTCCGGCGGCGGGCGATCTCGGGCGGAAGCTGGGGGCGGTTGTCGAGCATGGCGCGGTAACTAGTGCGCGGGCCGTGACGCGGCAAGGTTCCGCGAGGGCGCGGGGCGCGCTATCATGGGCGCAACGATAACGGGGGACACCATGCGGATCGCACTCCTTCTCGCCCTGACGCTGGCGCCGTTCGCGGCGTCCGCCGGCAGTTGCGAGGGTACGCCGACGAAGTTCACCTGCCGCGAGCCGGACGGCACCATCTCCGCGGTCGAGATCCAGGGCCCGTTCACCACGACCAAAGGCCACAACCCCGACACCGGCGAAAGTTGGTCGCAGCGCAGCCAGCGCAGCGGGGTGCTGACCAAGACCGTGGGCAAGGCGGCGGACGGCTCGACCTGGGAATGGACCAGCCAGACCATCGGCAACCGCACCTTCACCCACGGCGTTGATTCGCGCGGGCGGTCGTTCAGCTATCACTGCGACGCGTTCCGCTGCTATTGATCGAACCGCATCGGGGCCGTATCGCGCCCCGACCGCAAGGAGGCCGCCGATGACCAGCCAGAACCGCTTCCTCGACGACCTGTCGAAGCTGATGAACAACGCGATGGGCGTGGCCCAGGGCGCCAAGAACGAGGCCGAGACGGCCGTGAAGGGCTGGATCGACCGCTGGCTGGCCGAGCGCGACTTCGTCACGCGCGAGGAGTTCGAGGTGGTGCGCGAGATGGCGGTGAAGTCCCGCACCGAGGCGACGGAGCTGCGGGCGCGGCTTGACCGGCTGGACCCGGCAGGGGCGGCCCCCGCTGCACCTGCCGTCGAACCGGTGTCGGAAGTCGAGGCACCCGCCTCCCAGGCGATGGGCGATGCGGGCGCATCCCGCGCGACGGAGGCCCGCAGGGGTGACCCGGTGTCCGAAGCCGAGGCGCCGCCCTCCGGCGCGATGGGCGACAACGCCCCGGGCCGCTGACCTCAGGGCCGCGGCGTGACCTGCTGGCGCAGCGCGCCGCCGCGGTCGTAGAGCAGGACCTCGCCGGTTTCCGTCACCACCACCGTCCAGTCGCGGGCGAAGGTCACGGCAGCGGGGCGCGCACCCTCGGGTAGCGCGATGGCCTCGGGCAGTTGCGGCACCTCCGCCACGGGCGGGAGGCGCAGCCACAAAAGCGCGACGATCGCCACCATCCCCAGCGACATCGTCCCGGCGAGCACCGCGACCAGCACCTTGAGGAAGCGCAGATGCGGCACGGCTTCCGGCGGCAGGGGCGGCTCTGCTAGACGCTCGTCCATGATCCGCCCCCTGCCCGACCGCCTCGTCATCACCGTCCCCGAAGGGCCGCCCGCGCGGCTTGATAAGGCGCTGGCCGAAGCCGCGCCAGAGGGCGAGGGCCTGTCGCGCTCGCGCCTCGCCCGGCTGATCTCCGACGGCGCCGTGACCGGGCCGCAGGGACTGGCGACGGACGGCAAGGCGCGCGCGCAGCCGGGCGACTACACCGTGACCCTCGGCCCGCCCGCGCCCTCCGAGGCGCTGCCCGAGGCCATCCCGCTCAACATCGCCTACGAGGACGAGGAACTCATCGTCATCGACAAGCCCGCGGGCATGGTCGTCCACCCCGCCCCCGGCGCGGGGTCGGGCACGCTGGTCAACGCGCTGCTGGCGCATTGCGGCGACAGCCTCTCAGGCATCGGCGGGGCGGCGCGGCCGGGGATCGTGCACCGGATCGACAAGGACACCTCGGGCCTGCTGGTCGCGGCGAAGACCGACCGCGCGCATCAGGGCCTCGCCGCGCAGTTCGCCGCCCACAGCGTCGAGCGCCGCTATCTCGCGCTGGCCTACGGCGCCCTCGACGCGGCCGACGCGAGGCTCGCCGGCACGCCGGGCGCCAGCTTCGAGGCGGGCGGCGTGCTGAAGATCGCCACGCTCCTCGGCCGCCACCCGACCGACCGCCAGCGGCAGGCGGTCAGCTTCAGCCGCGGCCGCCATGCGGTCACGCGGGTCCGCGCCCTTGAACGCTTCGGCGAGCCGTCCGCGGCGCTGATGGCCGAGTGCCGGCTGGAGACCGGACGCACGCACCAGATCCGCGTCCACATGGCCCATGCCGGCCTCGGGCTGATCGGCGATCCGGTCTATGGCGGCACCCGGCGCGCCTCGGCCCGCGCGCTCGGCCCCGAGGCGGCCGCTGCCTGCGCCGCCTTCCCGCGCCAGGCGCTGCACGCCGCCACCCTCGGCTTCCTCCACCCCGTCACGGCCGAGCGGCTTGCCTTCGAGAGCCCGCTGCCCGATGACATGGCTGCCCTCCTCGCCGCCCTCCGCGGAACCGCGGCCCCGGCGGCGCGTTCCTGACAGCCCCTGCATCCCCAAAGTCCGATGGCCAGTTACACCAACCTTCCCGCGCCCAGCCCCGAACAGGGCCTCAACCGCTATCTGCAGGAGATCCGCAAGTTTCCCCTGCTGGAGCCGGAGGAGGAATACATGCTGGCCAAGGCCTGGGTGGACCACGAGGACGCCGAGGCCGCGCACCGCCTCGTCACCTCGCACCTGCGCCTCGCGGCCAAGATCGCGATGGGTTATCGCGGCTACGGCCTGCCGCAGGCGGAGGTCGTGTCCGAGGCGAACGTCGGCCTGATGCAGGCGGTGAAGCGATTCGACCCGGAGAAGGGCTTCCGCCTCTCGACCTATGCGATGTGGTGGATCCGCGCCTCGATCCAGGAATACATCCTACGCTCGTGGAGCCTCGTGAAGATGGGCACCACCTCGGCGCAGAAGAAGCTGTTCTTCAACCTGCGCAAGGCCAAGAACAAGATCGGCGCGCTGGAGGACGGCGACCTGCGGCCCGAGAACGTGGCCCGGATCGCGACCGAGCTGAACGTTACCGAGCGCGAGGTGGTCGAGATGAACCGCCGGCTCGCCGGCTCGGACGCATCGCTGAACGCGCAGGTCGGCAGCGAAGAGGGCGCGGCGCAGTGGCAGGACTGGCTCGAGGACGAGGATGCCGACCAGGCGGCTGAATATGCCGAGCAGGACGAGCTGGAGCAGCGCCGGACGCTGATGATCGACGCGATGGACGCGCTGAACGAGCGCGAGCGCGACATTCTGATCGAGCGGCGGCTGCGCGACGACCCGCTGACGCTGGAGGAACTCTCGGGCCGCTACGACGTCAGCCGCGAGCGCATCCGCCAGATCGAGGTCCGCGCCTTCGAGAAGCTGCAGACCCGCATGCGCGCTCTCGGGCAGGAGCGCGGCATCAGCCTGCCGGACGCGGACGATTGATCCCGCGCCCGGCCCGCGCCTAAGCTGACACTCGGGCGGGGACGGATCGCGGAGAGCATGACGGCGCTGGCGCAGTACGAGCGGCTGGAGGCGGCGGGCACCTGGCGGCCCGCGCCGCACGCGCAGCGGCGCGAGGTCATCGTCAGCTTCGGCGACGCCACGCTGGTCCTCAGCGACCCGCGCTCGGACACGCCCCTCTCGCACTGGTCGCTGCCGGCGGTCACGCGGATGAACCCTGGCTCGGCCCCGGCCCTCTATGCGCCTCATCCCGGCGGCACCGACGAGGAACTGGAAATCGGCGACCCGGACATGATCGCCGCCATCGACAAGGTCCATCGCGCGATCGAGCGTGCGCGGCCGCATCCGGGGCGGCTGCGCGGGACCGGCCTCGCGATCCTCGGCCTTCTGGTGGCCGGGGCGGCGTTCTGGTGGCTGCCGGAAGGCCTCGTGGATTACGCCGCCCGCATCGCCCCCCCGGCGCAGCGCGCGGCCATCGGAGGGATGGTGCTCGACGACATGGCCCGCCTGACCGGCCCGGCCTGCGGCCGTCCGGCGGGGCAGGAGGTGCTGGCGCGGCTTTCGGCCCGGCTGCTCGGGCCCGGTCATCGCATCGAGGTGTTGCCCGAGGGCCTCGACGGCGCGCGGGGGCTGCCGGGCGGGATCGTGGTGCTGGGACAGGCGCTGATCGAACGGGCCGAGGCGCGTGCCGTGGAGCCGGGACAGGCCGTCGCGGTGGTGGTCGGGCATATCTTCGCCGCCGATGCCGCGGCCGAGACGCAGGACCCGCTGCTGCCGGCGCTGCGCCATGCCGGGACCGGCCGGGTGCTGCAGCTCCTGACCCGCGGCGCGCTGCCCCCGGATGCGCTGCGCGGCTACGGCGCGGCGGTGCTGGCCGAGGGCGAGCCGCGGCCAGATGACGACCCGATCCTCGCCCGCTTCTCGCGTGCAGGCGTCCCGAGCGAGCCCTATGCCCGCGACCTCGACCCCTCGGGCGAGGCGACCCTGGGGCTGATCGAGGCCAACCCCTTCCGCACCAGCCTGCCGGTGACGCTGCCGGTGAGCGAGGCCGAGTGGCGGGCGATCACGGCGATCTGCGAGGGATAGCCCTGCCCCACCTCCCTCACCGCGGAACCGGGTCGCGATAGCCCGCGCGCCGCAACCCGTCGAGCGCCCGCACCATGGCCTCGCGGTCGGGGAACGGCCCGGCCATCAGGTCGCGGCCGGTCCCGCCGCGGCGGGCGGCGATGGCCGCGGGGAAGCCTTCGGACACGAGACGCGCCGCAGCCGCGCGCAACGAGGTGTCGTCGGCGTGGCGGGACAGCACAAAATAGCGCGCACCGGCAGGGATCATGGGCACCGCGGGAGGGGATCTCCCGCCTGCCGTCAGCGACGCGGGTTCCGGCAAGGCGACTCCGCCGGTGCCGGACGGCGCCCGCCCGCTTCGCGATTGGCGCCGGTCGGCCCTGCCCGCCTGGCCTGCATCGGCGGATTGCCGCGGCGGAGCGACCGCGGGCGCATTCGCCACGGCTTCGACCGGCAGCGGCCGCCGGGCCGCAGCGTCGATTGCCGCCGCACCGCAATAACCGAGAAGATCGCGCGCGCCGATCTCCGGTCCGGCAGGCGTGGCGCCGATCATTTCGCAGAGGCGACTGTCGCGCGACCGCGCCGGCGGCGTGGCAGAGGCAGCTGCCAGGCGCGGTGCGAGGTCCAGCCCGGCAGCGATCTGCGCGCCGAGATCGCCCGTGGCAGGGGGCGCCTCCGCCGCGAGCGCAGGCGGAACTGCGTCGCCCATGACACCCGCGACCTCCGCCAGCAGCCTTGCCTCCACCGGGTCCATACCCGGCGGGACAAGCCGCGGATCGTTCTCGGCCAGGGTCGGGGGGCCGTCGTCCCGCGCGAGTCGCGTCGGCGGATAACCGCAAACCGCCTCGCCCCCCGGATCGAGGCGCGGCGTCCAGCCGGGGCCCTCGCGCAGGAACACGCAGCCGGTGCTGTCGATATACTGCCGTCCCGCGAAATCGCTCGGGGGCGCCTCCGCCGGGCCGCCTGCGGCCAGCAGCAGCCATGCCCCCATTCCGGCCAGCACCCGCAGCATCCCGCCCCCGCGATTCGCATCCCGGAGACGGTCCTAACCCGGCGCGGCCTAAGGCCGGGTTAACGCCCGCTCACTTGGTCCCAAACATCCGGTCGCCCGCATCGCCCAGACCCGGCACGATGTAACCGTGGTCGTCCAGCCGCTCGTCGAGCGCAGCGGTGAAGATCGGCACGTCGGGATGCGCCTCGCGCATCCGCGCCACACCCTCGGGCGCGGCCAGCAGGCACAGAAAGCGCAGGTTTTTTGCCCCTGCCCGCTTCAGCAGGTCGATCGCCGCGACCGAACTGTTGCCCGTGGCCAGCATCGGGTCGACCACGATCACCATGCGCAGGTCGAGATTCGCGGGCACCTTGGAATAATACTGCACCGGCTGCAGCGTCTCGGGGTCGCGGTAGAGGCCAATGAAGCCCACGCGGGCCGCCGGGATCAGCTCGAGGATGCCATCCAAAAGCCCGTTCCCGGCCCGCAGGATCGAGATCAGCGCCAGCTTCTTGCCCTGGATCGTGGGCGCGTCCATGGGGCAGAGCGGGGTCTCGATCCGGGTCGTGGTCAGGTCCAGCTCGCGCGTGACCTCGTAGGCGAGCAGCAGGCTGATCTCGCGCAGCAGCCGCCGAAAGCCCGCGGTCGAGGTCTCGCGGTCGCGCATGATGGTCAGCTTGTGCTGGACCAGCGGGTGGGTGACGAGCGTCAGGTGCTGCATCCCAGTTTCTCCTTGATCCGCGCGCGCGTGGCCTCGTCGCAGAACGCCGCCTCCGCCGCCCAGAGGTTCATGCGGCGGAAGTCGTCCTCCGTCCAGCCAAAGGCGGTGGCCAGCGCGTCGTATTCCCGCCGGAGCGTGGTGTGGAAGAAGGGTGGGTCGTCGGTCGAGACGGTGACGCGGACGCCGGCATCGGCGAGGCGGGCGATCGGATGCGCGGCGACCGACGGATAGAGGCCGAGGGCGACGTTGGAGCCGGGGCAGACTTCAAGCGTCACGCCGGCTTCCGCGAGGTCGCGCACGAGGGCCGGGTCCTCGACGGCGCGGACGCCGTGGCCGATGCGGCTCACGCCCAGGTCGCGCCACGCCGCGCGGACCGATTCCGGGCCGCGCCACTCGCCCGCGTGGCAGGTGAGCCCGAGGCCCGCCTCGCGCGCGCAGTCGAAGGACCAAGCGAAATCACCGGGTTCGCCGTAGGTCTCGGCACCGCCGAGGCCGAAGCCTGCAACCCAGCCGCTGCGGTCCTCCGACGCGGTTTCGGCCGCGCAGAGGGCGGTCTTGCGGGCGCGCTCGGGGCCGAAATGGCGGATGGGGGTAATGATCGCGCGGCTCTCGATCTCGGGCGCGAGGCGGGCCGCGACCTCGGCCATGGCCGCCACATGGTCGCGCCAGGCGGCGCGGTCGGCGCCGCCGCAGAACTCGGGCGAGACGAAGGTTTCGAGATAGACGGCGCCTTCGGCGGCGGCGGTTTCCAGCACCACGGCGAGCAGGCGGGCGTAGTCCTCCGGGCCGCGGATCACGGAGGTCGCGGCCTCGTAGACGCGGAGGAAGTCGGGAAAATCGGTGTAGGTATAAGCGCCGCTGGGATCGAAGATCGCCGAGAGGTCGACGCCCTTCTCGGCCGCCAGCCCGCGGATGAAGGCGGGGGGAGCGGCGCCTTCGAGGTGCAGGTGCAGCTCGAGTTTGGGGATCACAGGAAGCTCCTTCCGCGCGGGAGGGTAAGGCCGAGCCAGTCGCCCGCCGAGGCGCCGACATCGGTGAAATCGACGAGGCCCACGGCGCGCTGACCGATGCCCCAGCCGAGGACCGGCACCCGCTCGCGCGTGTGGTCGGTGCCGGGCCAGGTCGGGTCGTTGCCGTGATCGGCGGTGAAGATCGCGAGGTCGCCGGGGCGCAGGCGGGCGAGGAACGCGCCGGCGATCCCGTCGAACCATTCGAGCTGACGCGCGTAGCCCTCCACGTCGCGGCGGTGGCCCCAGAGGCTGTCGAACTCGACGAAATTGGCGAAGGTGAGGCTGCCGGGCTCGGCCTCGCCCGCGAGGCGCAGCAGGTGGCCGGCGAGGTCGGCGTCGGAGCGGCCCTTGTGCTCGGCCGCGGTGCCGCGATGGCTGAAGATGTCGCCGATCTTGCCGACGGCATGGGTCACCCGGCCAGCGGCGAGGGCCATGTCGAGCAGCGTCGGCTCGGGCGGCGGCAGGGCGTAGTCGCGGCGGTTGTGGGTGCGGGTGAAGCTGCCCGGCTCGCCGGTGAAGGGGCGCGCGATGACGCGGCCGACGCGCAAGTCGTGGACGATGGGGGCGACCGCGGCGCAGAGGTCGAGCAGGCGTTGCAGGCCGAAGGCCTCCTCATGCGCGGCGATCTGCACCACGCTGTCGGCGGAGGTGTAGGCGATGGGCCGGCCGCTGCGCAGATGCTCGGCGCCAAGGCGGTCGAGGATCTCGGTCCCGGAGGCGCGGCAGTCGCCAAGGATGCCTTCGGTGCCCGCCGCCTTCGCGATGGCGGCGGAAAGCTCCGGCGGGAAGGCGGGATGCGTGTCGGGGAAGGTGGTCCACTCCCACGGCACGGGGACGCCCGCGAGCTCCCAGTGGCCGGTGGGTGTGTCCTTGCCGGGCGAGTGTTCGGTGGCCGCGCCCCAGAGGCCCTCGGGCGTGGCGTCGAGGCCGGGGACGTCGGCGCCGCTCGCCAGCTGAACCGCCGCACCAAGGCCGAGGCGGTCGAGATGGGGCATGTGCAGCCTGCGGGCCCGCGCGATATGGGCCAGCGTGTTGGCGCCGGTGTCGGGCGTGGTGCCGTTGAAGAAGCGATGCGCATCGGGCGCGCCGCCGATGCCGAGGCTGTCCATGACGATCAGGAAGGCGCGGCGGTTCAAGGGGCGATCCGCTCGCGCACCAGCGGGCCGGGCTCGGCGCCCCCGCCCATGACATAGGCGGCGCGGACCGCCGCGGCGGCGGCTTCAGCCGCGTCCTCGCTCGCGGCATGGACGACGGCTAACGGCTCCCCTTCCCCTGCCGCTTCGCCGAGGCGGCGCAGGTCCGAGAAGCCGACGCGTGGATCGACCGCCTCGCCCGCGCGCACCCGCCCGCCGCCGAGCGCCACCACCGCCCGGCCAAGCGCCGTCGCGTCGATGGCAGCGACCTTGCCCGGCCTCTCCGGCAGCACGTCGCGGATCACCGGCGCCGCGGGCAGATGCCGGTCAGGATGCTCCAGCAGATCCCCCGGCCCGCCCTGCGCCGCCACCATCGCCGCGAAGCACTCCGCCGCCCGCCCGCCGTCGAGGGCCGCGTGTGCCAGCTCCCACGCCTCCGACTCCGGCGCGGCGCCGCCAAGCGCCAGGCATTCCGCCGACAGCGCCAGCGTCAGCTCGCGCAGCGCCCCCTGCGCGCCTCGCAGACAGGCGATCGCCTCGCGCACCTCCAGCCCGTTCCCGGCCGCGCGGGCGAGCGGCTGGTCCATGTCGGTGATGAGCGCCGAGGTCCGGCAGCCCGCCCCGTTCGCCGTGGAAACCAGCGACCGGGCGAGCGCCTGCGCCTCCTCGGGCGTCTTCAGGAACGCGCCCGACCCGGCCTTCACGTCCAGCACGAGCGCGTCGAGCCCGGCGGCGAGCTTCTTCGACAGGATCGAGGCGGTGATGAGGTCAAGGCTCTCGACCGCCGCCGCCTCATCGCGGATGGCGTAGAGGCGGCGGTCGGCCGGGGCGAGGTCGGCGGAGGCCGCGACGATGGCGCATCCGACATCACCCACGATGCGGCGGAACTCGTCCTCGCTCAGCGCCGTGCGGAAGCCGGGGATCGCCTCGAGCTTGTCGAGGGTGCCGCCGGTATGGCCGAGGCCGCGGCCCGAGATCATGGGAACGTAAGCCCCGCAGGCGACGAGGATCGGGGCGAGGATCAGCGACACGGTGTCGCCGATGCCGCCGGTCGAGTGCTTGTCCACCACCGGCCCCGGCCGGTCCCAGACCATGACCCGCCCCGAATCGCGCATGGCGCGGGTCAGCGCCACGCGCCCCGCCTCGCCGATGCCACGGGTCAGCACCGCCATCGCGAAGGCCCCCGCCTGTGCGTCGCTGACGCTTCCATCCGCCAGCCCGTGCGCGAGCAGCCCGGCGCCCTCGTCCGAGAGCCCCCGCCCGTCGCGCACCGCGGCGATGACCGGGCGCGGGTCGCTCATGGCTCGACGCCCGCCATATGCGCCACCTCGAAGCGGCCGGGCAGCAGCTCGGCCACCGTGGTCGCGAGCGTCCGGCCCGAGGTCGTGGCCAGCAGCACCGGGGTCGCGCCGCGGCCGAACTCGGCCAGCTTCTGGCGGCAGCCGCCGCAGGGCGGGACCGGCTCCGGCGCGTCGGCGATCACCGCGACCTCGATCAGCTCCGTCTCGCCCGCCGCCACCATCGCGGCGATGGCCCCGGCCTCGGCGCAGGTGCCCTCGGGATAGGCCACGTTCTCGACATTGCAGCCGCGATAGACCGCGCCCGACGCGCCGCGCACGGCCGCCCCCACCTTGAAGCGCGAATAGGGCGCATAGGCCCGCTCGCGCACCTCGCGGGCGGCATCGAGAAGCGACATGGGCGGCGTCCTTTCGTGGCGGGTGGCCCGCATCATCGCGCCCGGCGGAGGGCCGCGCAAGCCGCCTGCCCCGTTTCCCGCGCCGCGCGAATGCGCTAGCGGTGGGGCGAGGGGAAACGCGAGAGGCACGGGATGGACGAGCGGCGGCAGGACAGCGCGCGGCAGGCGGCGCTCGACTATCACGAGCATCCGCGGCCCGGAAAGCTGGAGGTGCGGGCGACGAAGCCGCTCGCCAATGGCCGCGATCTCGCCCGCGCCTATTCGCCCGGCGTGGCCGAGGCCTGCCTCGAAATCCAGGCCGACCCCGCCTGCGCGCATCGCTACACCACCCGCGGCAACCTGGTCGCGGTGGTCTCGAACGGCACCGCGGTCCTCGGCCTCGGCGACATCGGGCCGCTGGCCTCGAAGCCAGTGATGGAGGGCAAGGCGGTCCTGTTCAAGAAATTCGCCAACATCGACTGCTTCGACCTCGAGATCGCCGAGCGCGACCCCGAGCGGCTGGCGGAGCTGGTCTGCGCGCTCGAGCCGTCCTTCGGCGCCATCAACCTCGAGGACATCAAGGCCCCCGACTGCTTCGTGGTGGAGAAGATCTGCCGCGAGCGGATGAACATCCCGGTGTTCCACGACGACCAGCACGGCACCGCCATCGTCGTCGGCGCGGCGGCGACCAACGCGCTGCTGATCGCGGGGAAGCGCTTCGACGAGATCAAGGTGGTCTCGACCGGCGGCGGGGCGGCGGGGATCGCCTGCCTCAACATGCTGCTGAAGCTGGGCGTGCGGCGCGAGAACGTCTGGCTCTGCGACCTGCACGGCCTGGTCCATGAAGGGCGCGAGGCGGACATCACGCCGCAGAAGGCGGCTTTCGCGCAGCCGGGCGGGTCGCGCAGCCTTGATGACGTGATCGAGGGCGCCGACCTGTTCCTCGGCCTCTCCGCCCCGCGGGTGCTGACGCCCGAGATGGTGGCGCGCATGAGCCCGCAGCCGATCATCTTCGCGCTCGCCAATCCGACGCCCGAGATCCTGCCCGAGGACGTCCGCACCGTCGCCCCGGACGCGATCATCGCCACGGGGCGGTCGGACTATCCGAACCAGGTCAACAACGTCCTCTGCTTCCCCTTCATCTTCCGCGGCGCCCTCGACGTGGGCGCCACGCAGATCAACGACGCCATGCAGATCGCCTGCATCGAGGGCATCGCCGCGCTCGCCCGCGCCACCACGAGCGCCGAGGCCGCGGCCGCCTACCGGGGCGAGCGGCTGAGCTTCGGCCGCGACTACCTGATCCCCAAACCCTTCGATCCGCGGCTGATCGGGGTCGTCGCCTCGGCCGTGGCCCGCGCGGCGATGGACTCGGGCGTGGCCACGCGGCCGCTGCCCGATCTCGTCGCCTACAAGCAGAAGCTGGACGGCTCGGTGTTCCGCTCGGCGCTCATCATGCGGCCGGTGTTCGAGGCGGCAGCGAAGGCCACGCGGCGGATCGCCTTCTGCGAGGGCGAGGACGAGCGCGTGCTGCGCGCCGCCAACGCCATGCTGGAAGAAACGACCGACGTGCCGATCCTCATCGGCCGCCCGGAGGTGATCGAGAGCCGGGCCGAGCGCGCCGGGCTGCCGATCCGCCCGGTGCGCGACTTCGAGATCGTGAACCCCGAGAACGATCCCCGCTACCGCGACTACTGGGAGACCTATCACCGGCTGATGGCGCGGCGCGGGGTGACGCCCGACACCGCGCGCTCGATCATGCGGACCAACTCCACCGCCATCGGCGCGGTCATGGTGAACCGTGGCGAAGCCGACAGCCTGATCTGCGGCACCTTCGGGCAGTATTCCTGGCATCTGAAGTTCATCCGCCAGATCCTCGCCCGCGACGGCCTGCGGCCCATCGGCGCGCTGAGCCTGATGATCCTCGAGGACGGGCCGCTGTTCATCGCCGACACGCAGGTCAACCATGACCCGACCCCGGCCGAGGTCGCCGAGGCCGCCATCGGCGCCGCGCGCCACGTCCGCCGCTTCGGCCTGACGCCGCAGGTCGCGCTCTGCAGCCACAGCCAGTTCGGCAATCTCGACACCGAATCGGGGCGCAAGATGCGGGCCGCGCTGCAGATCCTCGAGGTGCGCGAGGCCGATTTCACCTATGATGGCGAGATGCATACCGACGCCGCGCTCGACCCCGAGGTGCGGGCGCGGATCTTCCCCAACTCGAAGCTGGAGGGGGCGGCGAACGTGCTGATCTTCGCCAACACCGACGCGGCGTCGGGCGTCCGCAACGTGCTGAAGATCAAGGCCAACGGGCTGGAGGTCGGGCCGATCCTGATGGGCATGGGCAACAAGGCGCATGTGGTGACGCCGTCGATCACGACGCGGGGGCTGCTGAACATCGCGGTCCTCGCCGGAACGCCGGTGAGCCAGTATGCGTGAGGCGCGGCACGGAAACATTGCTGAACTGATTCACGTCAACATGCGCGCAGGCTGGACAGGCTAAGGGGAGCCGCCGGATCAGGGGAGGTCAGGAGCATGGGCTATCGCGAGATCTACGAGGGCTGGCAGGCCGACCCCGAGCGGTTCTGGCTCGACGCCGCGCAGGCGGTGGACTGGACGCGCGCGCCCGAAAAGGCGCTGAAGGACGACGCCGCCCCCTTCTACGAATGGTTCGCCGATGCCGAGCTGAACGCCTGCTGGAACTGCGTCGACCGCCATGTCGAAGCCGGGCGTGGCGAGCAGCTGGCGATCATCCACGACAGCCCGATAACGCGCTCGACCCGGGGCATCACCTATGCCGAGCTTCAGGCGCGGGTGGCCAGCCTCGCCGGGGCGCTGCGGGCGAAGGGCGTGGCGAAGGGCGACCGGGTCGTCATCTACATGCCGATGGTGCCCGAGGCGCTCGAGGCGATGCTCGCCTGCGCGCGGCTGGGCGCGATCCACTCGGTCGTGTTCGGCGGCTTCGCCGCGCAGGAGCTGGCGGTCCGCATCGACGACTGCACCCCCAAGGCGATCATCGCCGCCTCCTGCGGGATCGAGCCGGGGCGGGTGGTCCAGTACAAGCCGCTCCTCGACCGCGCGATCGAACTGGCCAGCCACAAGCCCGACTTCTGCGTGATCCTGCAGCGCGAGCAGGAGGTGGCGAAGCTCATCGAGGGCCGCGACGTCGCCTGGCACAGCTTCCAGTATGGCGTCGAGCCGGCCGAATGCGTGCCCGTCGCGGGGAACCACCCGCTCTACATCCTCTACACCTCGGGCACGACCGGCCAGCCCAAGGGCGTCGTGCGCCATACCGGCGGCTACATGGTGGCGCTCGCCTGGAGCATGCCCAACATCTACGCCATCGGCGCCGGCGACGTGTTCTGGACCGCCTCGGACGTGGGCTGGGTCGTGGGCCACAGCTACATCTGCTACGGCCCGCTGCTGGCCGGCGCCACCACCGTCGTCTTCGAAGGCAAGCCGGTGGGCACCCCCGACGCCGGCACCTTCTGGCGCGTGATCCAGAACCACAGGGTCAAAAGCTTCTTCACCGCGCCCACCGCGATCCGCGCCGTGCGCCGCGAGGACCCCGAGGGCGCGCTGATCGGCGACTACAACCTGCGCTCGCTGCAGGCGGTGTTCCTGGCGGGTGAGCGCGCCGACCCGGACACCGTCACCTGGGTCGAGGAGAAGCTGGGCGTCCCCGTCCTTGACCACTGGTGGCAGACCGAGACCGGCTGGGCCATCGCCGCCAACCCCTTCGGGCTGGAGCATCTGCCGGTCAAGAAGGGCAGCCCCTCGGTGCCGATGCCCGGCTACAAGGTGAAGGTGCTGGACGAGGGCGGTCACGAGGTCGCTCCCGGCACGCTCGGCGCCATCGCGATCGAGCTGCCGCTGCCGCCGGGCAACCTGCCCGGCCTCTGGAACGCCGAAGAGCGGTTCCGCAAGGCGTATCTGACCACCTTCCCCGGCCATTACGAGACCGGCGATGCGGGCTATGTGGACGAAGACGGCTACCTCTACATCATGGCGCGGACCGACGATGTGATCAACGTCGCCGGGCACCGCCTCTCGACCGGGGCGATGGAGGAGGTGCTGGCCAGCCATCCGGCGGTGGCGGAATGCGCCGTGGTGGGCGTGACCGACAGCCTCAAGGGGCAGACGCCGCTGGGCTTCCTGTGCCTCAAGAAGGGCGCGCAGACCTCGCCCGAACAGGTGACGAAGGACGTGGTGGAACTGGTCCGCGACCGCATCGGCCCGGTCGCGGCCTTCAAGAGCGCGGTGGTGGTCGAGCGGCTGCCGAAAACCCGCTCGGGCAAGATCCTGCGCGCGACGATGGCCAAGATCGCCGGCGGCGAGGACTACAAGGCTCCGGCGACGATCGACGATCCGGCGATCCTGGACGAGATCGGGGCGGTGCTGCGGATGGCGGGGTTCCCGGCGGCGGCGGGGTAAGGTGGGGGTGCGTTCAGCAGGGCCTGGACGGCGTCATGCTGCAGATTGGCCGAAACGGGGTCTCGACCATCTCTCACGCGGCCTGTCCGGGGCGACCGCCGCGCGAGGGATTGGGCTCAGGGTCCCAATCCCGCTTGGTCCGGTGACGTTGTCGCAAGAGAGGGTCGGCGCACGCACGAAGGTGGGCGCGGACCCGTCCGCTCTGGCGGACGGGCGGGAGGTAGCGGGGCCGTCAGCCTCCGGTAAGATTGCTCTGCACCACCTCTTGCATCATCGCCGCCGCTGACCAGGTCCCCCATGCCCGCGCTCATCATCACCGAGACCGCCCCGGTTCTGCGCATCTTCGACGAGGCCCTCGCCCGCGGCTTCTACCTCGACTTCCTCGGCTTCACCGTCACCTTCGAGCACCGCTTCCACCCCGGCGCGCCGCTCTATCTCGGCATCACCCTCGGCGGCGCGGTGCTGCACCTCTCCGGCCATTACGGCGATGCCTCCCCCGGCGCGACGGTGCTGCTGCGCTGCGCCGGCCTCGGCAATTTCCAGCAGGCGCTGCTCGCCCGCGACCACCCGCATTGCCGCCCCGGCATCGAGCAGCAGCCTTGGGGCCGCGAGATGACCGTCACCGACCCGTTCGGCAACCGGCTGCGATTCCTCGAGAGCCTCTAGCCCGCCGCAAACACCTCAAGCTCCGGCAGGTCGGTCAGCCCGGCCCCCACCGCCTGCATCAGCCCCAGCGACGCCTGGCTGCCCCCCTGCCCCCCCAGCGGGCGCAAAGTCACGTTGGCCGACTGCCCGTTCGCCGTATTCACAACCCGCCCCGCCATCTCGCGGCTGACAAGCGGCGTCTTGAGCCACAACCCGCCCTCGCCCGCCGCGCCGAGCGAGGCGATCGTCGTGCCGAGGCTGCCCGCGGCAGGCGCCGCCGGGGCATCGGCGCGCGCGGCGGCCGCGGCGGCCGGATCGGTGACGGCGGCGGGCACCACGGTCGGGCCGTCCGCCTCCGTCACCGGCGGGCCGGCCGGTGGCGGGGTCGTGGCGGCAGTCTGCGTTTCGCAGGCGCCGAGCAGGGCCAGGGCGGGCAGCAGGGCGAGCGGCGTCAGGCGCATGGGTCGGTCCCTCGTTTTGACGGTTCGGCGCAGCCTAGCACGGCCCCGCGCCCCCGTCCCACGCGCCTGCGCGGAAACGGCGGCCCGGCGCCGATCCTTGTGCCGGAGGACGCGCACCCCTATCCTTGACGGATGCCCAGCACCCCGCTCATCGACCCCTTCGCGCGCCCGATCACCTACCTGCGGGTCTCGGTGACCGACCGCTGCGACTTCCGCTGCACCTACTGCATGGCCGAACACATGCAGTTCCTCCCCAAGACGGAGCTGCTGACGCTGGAGGAGCTGGAGCGGCTCTGCGGCGCCTTCATCGATCTCGGCGTGCGCAAGCTGCGCGTCACCGGCGGCGAGCCGCTGGTGCGGCGCAACATCATGTCCTTCTTCGAGGCGATGGGGCAGCGGCTGGGGAACGGCCTCGACGAGCTGACGCTGACCACCAACGGCAGCCAGCTGGCCCGCTTCGCGCAAGGCTTGGCCGATCTCGGCGTCAGGCGGATCAACGTCTCGCTCGACACGCTCGACCCGGAGAAGTTCGCCGCCATCACCCGCTGGGGGCGGCTGCCGCAGGTGCTGGACGGGATCGAGGCCGCGAAGGCTGCGGGGCTGCGCGTCAAGATCAACGCCGTGGCGCTCAAGGGCTTCAACGAGGACGAGCTGTTCCGCCTCGTGGACTGGTGCGGCCGCGAGGGGCACGACCTGACCTTCATCGAGGTCATGCCGATGGGCGAGATGGGCGAAGAACTGCGGCTGGACCAGTACTGGCCGCTCTCCGACCTGCGCGCGCGGCTGGCGGAGCGCTTCACGCTGATCGACACGGCGGAACGCACCGGCGGGCCGGCGCGCTACGTCCGGCTGGAGGAGACCGGCCAGCGGATCGGCTTCATCACGCCGCTCACGCACAACTTCTGCGAAAGCTGCAACCGCGTGCGCGTGACCTGCACCGGCGAGCTTTTCATGTGCCTCGGACAGGAGGACCGCGCCGATCTGCGCGCGCCGCTGCGCGCCGACCCGGCCGACGACGCGCCGGTGCGGACCGCGATCCGGGCGGCGATTGCCCGCAAGCCCAAGGGGCACGACTTCGACTATTCCCGCCAGCGGGTCGCGGGCCAGGTCAGCCGCCACATGAGCCACACCGGCGGGTGATGGCACCCGCGCGCGTCCTCTGCATCGGGGCCGCGCATTGGGACCTGATCGCGCGGGCGGACCGCGTGCTGGCGCGCGGAGACGACGCACCGGGGCGCATCCGCCGCGCGCCGGGCGGCGTCGCGGCGAATGTGGCGATGGCGCTCGCGCGCCGTGGACTCACGGTGGAGTTGCTCGCGGCAGTGGGCGAGGATGTGGAGGGGCAGGCGCTGGAAGCGGCTTTGACGGCAGCGGGGGTCGGTACGGCCGGGCTGGCGCGGCTCGCGGCGACGGATACCTATGTGGCGGTCGAGGACGCGGACGGCCTCGTGGCCGCGGTTGCGGATGCCGGGACGCTCGCGGCGGCGGGAGAGGCGCTGTTCGCGGCGCTGGATGACGGGCGGCTACCTTCGCCGTGGCGGGGGGTGGTGCTGGTCGATTCCAACCTGACGCCCGAGCAGGTCGCGGCCTTGGCGGCGCATCCGGCGCTCGCCGACGCGCCTCTGCGCCTCGTCCCGGCCAGTCCCGCGAAGGCTCCGCGCCTCGCGCCGCTGCTCGGACGCGCGGGCGCCGTCCTCCACGCCAACCGCGCCGAGGCCGAGGCGCTCTGCGGCCGCGCCTTCGCCGACGCCACGGCGGCAGCCGAGGCGCTGATCGCCCAGGGCGCGGCCCGCGCCATCGTCACCGACGGCCCCCGCCGCGCTGCCGATGCCGCCCGGAATGCGCCGCCCCTTAGCGAAGCTCCCCCGGACGTTGCCGCCGTCCGCGTCACCGGTGCGGGCGACGCGCTCCTCGCCGCCCATCTCAACGCCGAACTGAACGGCGCCAGCCGCGCCGACGCCCTCCACACCGCCCTCCGGGCCGCCGCCGCCCATGTCGCAGGAGACCCCGCGTGACCACTCCCCCGCTCGATCCCTCGCCCGAGATCGCCGCCGCGCTGGCCGAACGCCGCCCCGTGGTGGCGCTCGAATCGACCATCGTCACCCACGGGATGCCTTGGCCGCAGAACCTCGAGATGGCCCGTTCGGTCGAGGCCACCATCCGCGAGGAAGGCGCCACCCCCGCGACCATCGCTGTGATGGACGGGCGCATCCATGTCGGGCTGACCGACGCGCAACTGGAACGCCTCGCGCGGCTGCCGCAGGCCGAGGTGATGAAGCTCAGCCGCGCCGATCTGGCCGTGGCGCTGGCCACCGGGCGGCCGGGCGCCACGACTGTCGCCGCAACGATGATCTGCGCGCATCTGGCGGGGATCGAGGTCTTCGCCACCGGCGGCATCGGCGGGGTCCACCGTGGGGCCGAGACCAGCCTCGACGTCTCGGCCGACCTGCATGAGCTCGCGCGCACGCCCGTGACCGTAATCGCGGCAGGGGCGAAGGCGATCCTCGATCTGCCGAAGACCCTCGAAACGCTGGAGACCCTCGGCGTCCCGGTGATCGCGGTCGGGCAGGACGCCTTCCCGGCCTTCTGGTCCCGCGACTCGGGCCTCGCCGCGCCGCTTCGCCTCGACACGGCGGAGGAGATCGCCGCCGCGCACCGGATGCGCCGCCGCCTCGGCCTCGCCGGGGGGCAGTTGGTGGCGAATCCGATCCCGCCGGAGGCCGAGATCGCGCCGGCCGAGATCGACCCCATCGTTGCCCGTGCTCTCTCCGAGGCCGAGGTACAGGGCGTGGTCAGGAAGGACGTGACCCCCTTCCTGCTCCAGCGGATCTTCGAGCTGACCGGGGGCCGCTCGCTCGACTCCAACGTCGCACTGGTCCTGCACAACGCCCGCCTCGGCGCGCGTATCGCACGGGCGCTCGCGGCTGGCTGACGCCTTGCGCCCGTCGCGGCGCCGGTCCACCGTCGCGCGCCGTCCAGAGTGAAGACCCATGACCGCCGCGACTATGACCGACACGTTCCAGCCGCGCCGCATGTGGCGCAACATCATCGTGCTGGTGCTGGCGCAGTCCTTCCTCGGCGCGCAGATGTCGGTGCAGTTCATCGCCGGCGGGCTGGCCGGGCAGTCCATCGCGCCGAACCCCTGCCTCGCCACCCTGCCGCTGTCGATGATGATTCTCGGCTCGACCCTCTCGGCCCGGCCGCTCGCGGGCTTCATGCAGGTCCACGGGCGCCAGATGGGCTTCGTCGCCGCGGCGCTGATCGCGGCGGTCGGGGCGGCGCTCTCGACCTGGGGCCTCTGGCAAGGCAACTTCTGGGTCTTCATGGCCGGAATGACCATGAGCGGCGTCTACATGGCCGCGCAGGGCTTCTACCGCTTCGCCGCTACCGACACCGCCTCGCCCGAGATGCAGCCGAAGGCGATCAGCTACGTCCTCGCCGGCGGCCTCGTCTCGGCGATCACCGGGCCGCTGATGGTCAGCGCAACGGCCGGGCTGACGGCGATCCCGTTCCTCGCCACCTATGCCGGGATCGTCGCGCTGAACCTGGTCCTCGGGCCGCTCCTCTTCTCGCAGCTCGACATCCCGGTGCGGCCGCGCCCCGTCGCGGCGGCCGGTGCGCCCCGCCTGGTGGGGCTGCGCGACCTCACCCGGCGCCCCGTGGTCCTTGTGGCGATGATCTGCGGCATGGTCAGCTATGCGCTGATGAACCTCGTGATGACCTCGACGCCGCTGGCGATGGTCGGCTGCGGCTTTTCCGAGCAGACCGTCTCGGGCGTCGTCTCGGCCCATATCCTCGCCATGTATCTGCCGAGCTTCGTCACCGGCCACGTCATCGCCCGCTTCGGCGCACCCCGCGTCGTGGGCACGGGCCTCGTCATCCTTGCCGCCGCGGGTGCGGTGGCGCTCTCGGGGGTGGAGATCACGCATTTCCTCGGCGCATTGGTGCTGCTGGGGATCGGCTGGAACTTCGGCTATATCGGCGCGACGGCGATGCTGACCGGCGCCCAGAATCCCGAGGAGCGCGAGCGTATCCAGGGGATCAACGATTTCGTCGTCTTCGGCGGCGTGTTCCTCGCCTCGCTCAGTTCCGGCGGGCTGCTCAACTGCGCCGCAGCGACCCCGCAGGCGGGGTGGAGCGCGGTGAACATGGCGATGCTGCCGTTCCTCGTGCTGGCCGGCGGCGCGCTGATCTGGCTGACGATGCGCCCGAAAGAGGCCTGAGGCCGCTTGCCCGCGGCGCGAGGCGGTGCGAGACCGGCGCCCTTAGCCGAGGAGCCGCCCCTTGCTGCCCACCATCCGCCTGCGCCCGAAGTCGAACCCCCGCGCCATCCGCCACGGCTTTCCCTGGGTCTTCGCCGACGAGCTGGTCCTCGACCGCCGCACCAAGGCCCTGCTGCCCGGCGTTTTCGCCGTGCTGGAGGACGACGAGCGCCGCCCCCTGGGCGTGGTGACGGTCAACCCGGCGTCGAAGATCGTCGCGCGGATGATGGACGCCGATCCCGCGGCCGAGATCGACGGCGGCTGGATCGCCGCCCGGCTGCGGCGTGCTTTGGCCTTGCGCGAGACCCTCTACGACGCGCCCTTCTACCGCCTCGTCCATGCCGAGGCCGACGGCCTCCCTGGCCTGATCGTGGATCGCTTCGGCGAGGCCGCCGTCATGCAGCCGAACGCCGCTTGGGCCGACGCGATGGCCGCCGACATCGCCGCGGCCCTGGTCGAGGTCACGGGCGTCCGCACGGTGATCCTGAACGGCTCCGGCCGGACCCGCGGACTCGAAGGGCTGGCGGAGCGGACCGAGGTGCTGGCCGGGACCGCCCCCGACGCGCCGATCGAGGTGCCGATGAACGGCGCGATCTATCTGGCCGACCTGACGGGCGGGCAGAAGACCGGCCTCTTCTTCGACCAGCGGCCGAACCACGCCTTTGCCCAGCGGCTCGCGCGCGGGCGCGAGGTGCTGGACGTGTTCGCCCATGTCGGCGGCTTCGGCCTCGCCGCGCTGGCGGCGGGGGCGACGCGCGCGCTCTGCGTGGACGGCTCGGCCGCGGCGCTGGACCTCGCGCGGCAGGGCGCGGCGGCGATGGGCGCCGCGGACCGGCTCGAGACCCGCCAGCAGGACGCCTTCGCGGCGATGGAGGCGCTGGCCGCCGAGGGCAGGCGCTTCGGCCTTGTCATCTGCGACCCGCCGGCCTTCGCGCCTGCGAAGCCCGCGCTCGAAGCGGGCCTGCGCGCCTATGAGCGCGTGGCCCGCCTCGCCGCCCCGTTGGTGGCGCCGGGCGGCGACCTGATCCTCTGCTCCTGCAGCCATGCCGCGGGCCTCGACCTCTTCCGCAACGCCTGCGCCCGCGGCATCGGCCGCGGCGGGCGGCGGATGCAGCTCATCCGCACTGGCTTCGCCGGGCCCGACCACCCGGTGCTGCCGCAACTGGCCGAGTCAGGCTACCTCAAGGCGCTGTCGTTCCGGCTCGACGGCTGATGCGCGCGGTCCTCGATGCCTGCGTCCTCTATCCGACCGTGCTGCGCGAAATCCTCATCGGCGCGGCCGAGGCCGGGCTGATCGCGCCGCGCTGGTCGCCGCGCATCCTCGCCGAATGGACCCACGCCGCCGCCCGCCTCGGCCCCGAGGGCGAGCGTATCGCGCGCGTGGAAGCGGCGCTGATGGCCGACCGCTTCCCCGATGCGCTCGCGCCCGACGATGGCGAGCGCGCGCGCGGCCTCGACCTGCCCGATCCGGCCGACCGGCATGTGGTCGAGGCGGCGCTGGCCTCCGGCGCGACGCTGATCGTGACGGCGAACCTGCGCGATTTCCCGCGCGGCGCCATGGCGGCGGTCGGGATCGAGGCGCGGCACCCGGACGAGATGCTGCTGTCGCTCTGGCGGGCCGAGCCGGAAGCGGTCGAGCGCATCGTGGACGCGGTCCATGCCCGCGCCAAGGCCGCGGGCGCGGCCATGACACGGCGCGAGATGCTCAAGCGCGTGCGGCTGACGCGGCTGGCGAAGGCGCTCGGCTGAACCCTTGTCCGGGGGCGGCGTTCCCTTTCGTCACGAAGCTGCTGCAAAGCGGGAGCATGACAACGCAACCCGCGCCGATGATAGTCGATGGCGGCGCCTCTTCCCCTCGCCGGAGCCCTTGATGCTTGAAACCGAATGGCAGGCCCTCACCGACCACCGCCGGGCAACCGAAGACACCCGGATCGACGCGCTGTTCGCCGCCGACCGGGACCGCGCCGCGCGCTTCTCGACCGAGGCTGACGGGCTGCTCCTCGACTGGTCCAAGACCGCGATCGACGACCGGGCCCGCGATCTGCTGCTCGCACTCGCCCGCGCCGCCGGGGTGGAGGCGCGGCGCGAGGCGATGTTTTCGGGCGAGACGATCAACGAGACCGAGGGACGGGCGGTGCTGCACACGGCACTTCGCGCCGGGCCGGAGGAGCGGATCGAGGTGGACGGCACCGACGTGGTGCCGGGCGTCCACGCCACGCTCGCCCGGATGCGGGCCTTCGCCGAAGCCGTGCGCGGCGGCGGGTTCACCGTCAGCGGTGGGCGGGTGACGGATGTGGTCAATATCGGCATCGGCGGCTCGGACCTTGGGCCGGCAATGGCGGCGCGGGCGCTTTCGCCGTGGCTGGATGGGCCGCGGCTGCATTTCGTCTCGAATGTGGACAGCGCCGACTTTGCCGATACGGTGCGGGGCCTCCACCCCGCGACGACGCTGGTGGTCATCGCCTCCAAGACCTTCACCACGCTCGAGACCATGACCAATGCCGCAAGCGCGCGGGCGTGGCTTGCCGCAGCCGTTCCCGACCCGGCCGCGCATTTCGCCGCCGTCTCCTCGGCCCTCGACCGCACCGCGGCGTTCGGCATCCCCGAGGCGCGCGTGTTCGGCTTCGAGGACTGGGTCGGCGGGCGTTATTCGATGTGGGGGCCGATCGGGCTGTCGCTGATGCTGGGCGTCGGCCCCGACCCGTTCGACCGCCTGCTGGACGGCGCGCGGGCGATGGATCGGCACTTCCGCGAAGCGCCGCTCGACGCGAACCTGCCCGTCATCCTCGGCCTCACCGGCATCTGGCACCGCCAGCTCTGCGGCTACCCCACCCGCGCCGTGATCCCCTACGACCAGCGGCTCGCGCGTCTGCCCGCCTATCTCCAGCAGCTCGAGATGGAGAGCAACGGCAAGCGCGTGGCGATGGACGGGGGCGACCTGACCCGCCCCTCCGGCCCGGTGGTCTGGGGCGAGCCGGGGACCAACGGCCAGCACGCCTTCTTCCAGCTGATCCACCAGGGCACCCAGGTCGTCCCCTGCGAGTTCATCCTCACAGCCCGCGGCCACGAGCCGCAGCTTGCGCGCCACCACCTGCTGCTGGCCGCCAACTGCCTCGCGCAGGCCGAGGCGCTGATGCGCGGGCGCCCGCTCGACGCGGCGCGGGCGCTGCTGGCCGGGAAGGGCCTGCCCGCCGCCGAGGCCGAGCGGCAGGCGCGCCACCGGGTCTTTCCCGGCAACCGCCCCTCGGTGCTGCTGCTGATGGACGAGCTGAACCCCTTCACGCTGGGCCAGCTGGTCGCGCTCTACGAGCATCGGGTCTTCGTGGAGGGGGTCGTGCTGGGGATCAACAGCTTCGACCAGTGGGGGGTGGAGCTGGGCAAGGAGTTGGCGGCGAGCCTCGTGGCGCTGCTAGAGGGTGAGGACGTGCCGGGGCACGATCCCTCGACCGAGCGGCTGGCTGCACGGGTCCGCGACATGGCCGGCTGACGGGGCTTTACTGCACCCGTCGCACGCCCGTTAAGATGGCAATCAAGGATTCATCGCGGCCCGAGGCCGTGGATCATTGCTGGGGATGGACATGGCCGGAAACGGAAGCGGACGGATCACGCCGGTGCTGCTGGCAGGCGGCTCGGGGACGCGGCTCTGGCCGGTGTCGCGCAAGGCGTTCCCGAAGCAGTTCGCGCCGCTTCTGGGGCCGCAGTCGCTGTTCCAGGCCTCGGCCTCGCGGCTCTCGGGGCAGGGCTACGCCGCGCCGGTGGTGATGACGAATGCCGAGTTCCGCTTCATCGTGACCGAGCAGCTGGAGGCCGCGGGCCTGACCCCCGACGCCATCCTGATCGAGCCCGAGGCGCGCAACACCGCCCCCGCGATCCTCGCCGCCGCGCTGCTGGTCGCGCGCGAGGACCCCGACCGGCTGCTGCTGGTCGCCCCCTCGGACCACGTCGTCCCCGATGCCGAGGCCTTCACGCGCGCCGTGGCCGAGGGTGCGGAGGCGGCCCGCGGGGGACGGATCGTGACCTTCGGCATCCAGCCCACGCGCGCCGAGACCGGCTATGGATGGCTCGAACTCGACGGCCCGCCCGGCGACGGCCCCGCCCCCCTCGCCCGCTTCGTCGAGAAGCCCGACGCGCCCGCCGCCGCGGCCATGCTGGCCGAGGGCCGCTATCTCTGGAATGCGGGCATCTTCCTCTTCACCGCCCGGACGATGATCGAGGCCTTCCGCACCCATGCGCCCGAGTTTCTCGACCCCGTCGCAGCCAGCCTCGAAGGCGCGCGCGCCGACCTCGGCTTCACCCGCCTCGCAAGCGCCCCGTGGGCCGGGCTGCCGGACCTCTCGATCGATTACGCGGTGATGGAGCGGGCCGACAACCTCTCGGTCGTGCGCTTTGCGGGCCACTGGTCGGACCTCGGTGGCTGGGACGCGGTCTGGCGCGAGGCCGGGGGCGGGACCGTGGCCGGGGGCCGCGCGACGGCGATCGACTGCGGCGACGTGCTGCTGCGGTCGGAGGCCGAGGATGTCGAGGTGGTCGGCATTGGCCTCACCGACACGATGGTCGTGGCGACCGGCGACGCGGTGCTGGTCGCGCCCATGAACCGCGCGCAGGAGGTCCGCCGCGCCGTCGCCGCGCTGAAGCAGAAGGGCGCCAAGCAGGCCGAGGCTTTCCGCACCGACCACCGCCCCTGGGGCTGGTTCGAGACGCTGGCCTTGGGCGACCGCTTCCAGGTCAAGCGCATCGTGGTGAAGCCCGGCGCCAGCCTCTCGCTGCAGAGCCACATGCACCGGGCCGAGCACTGGATCGTGGTCAGCGGCACCGCGAAGGTGACGGTGGACGAGCAGGTGACGCTGATGACCGAGAACCAGTCGATCTACGTGCCGCTGGGCGCGGTGCACCGGCTGGAGAATCCCGGGCGGCTGCCGATGGTGCTGATCGAGGTGCAGACGGGGGCCTATCTCGGCGAGGACGACATCGTGCGGTATGAGGACGCCTATGCGCGGGGCGAGGGCGCGCGGGGGTAGCGGAGCCCGAAGACCCGGCCGACGCCGCCGCTACCTCCCGCCCGTCCGCCAAAGCGGACGGGTCCGCGCCCGCCCGCCCCACAGGCGGGCGCGATTGCGCCCACCTTCGTGCGTGCGCGGACCCTCCGTTTCGCTTCGTCAACCGACCGAGCGGGATCGGGTCACGCGCCCCGATCCCTCGCGCGGCAGCGTTCGCCTCCCCCCTTACGCCAGCTGATCCTTCACCGCCTCCATGCTCACATGCGTCGAGGTGCTCTCGACATGCGGCAGGCTCGAGATCGTCTCGCCCAGCACCGCGCGATACTCGCGGATATCGGTCGTCCGCACCTTCAGGAGATAGTCGAACGCCCCGGCGATCATGTGGCACTGCTCGATCTCCGGCACCTCGCGGACGCGGGCGTTGAAGGCCCGGAGCGCCGCCTCCGAGGTGTCCTTCAGCTTCACCTCGACGAAGGCCACATGCTCGCGCCCGAGCGCGGCAGGGTCGAGATCGGCGCGGAAGCCGCGGATCACGCCGTCCGCGACCAGCCGGGCGAGGCGGGCCTGGGTCGGGGATTTCGACAACCCGATGCGGGTCGCAAGCTCCGTCACCGGCAGCCGGCCGTCGCGCGCCAGCTCGCGCAGGATGCGGAGATCGGTGCGGTCGATGTTCCGGCGGCGCGGCTCTTTCACGGGCGGCTCTCCTGCAACCTGCGTAAACATCGGACCACAAGCCTGTGCCCGGCACAACGACAGGCCCCCTGCCCGCTCCGACTTGCGCTAGACTGCCGGCGTCCCGCCCGAAGGTGCCCGCGCCCATGTTCCACACCACCACCACCCCGCTCGACCGCTCTGCCCTCCGCGCCGATCTGCGCGCCGACGAGGCAACCCTCCTCGACCGCCTTGCCCCCTTCGCCCCCGACCCCGCGCAGCGCGCCGCCGCCGCCCGCCACGGCGCGGAGCTGGTCACCGCCATCCGCGCCTCCGCCCGCCCCGGCCTGATGGAAATGTTCCTCGCCGAATACGGCCTCTCGACCCGCGAGGGGGTGGCGCTGATGACGCTGGCCGAGGCGCTGCTGCGGGTGCCCGACCGCGCCACCGCCGACGCGCTGATCGCCGACAAGATCGGTGAGGGCGACTGGACCCGGCACCGGGGCGGATCGCCCTCGCGGCTGGTCAACGCGGCGACCGAGGGGCTGGCCCTGACCCGTGGCGTGCTGGGCGGCGACGATGGGCTGCGCGCCGCGGTCAAGCGCCTCGGCGCCCCGGTGATCCGCGCCGCGGTGACGCGGGCGATGCGCGAGATGGGCGACGCCTTCGTCCTCGGCCGCGACATGGACGAGGCGCTGCGCCGCGGCCGGGCCGAGGCGCGGCGCGGCTACACCTACAGCTACGACATGCTGGGCGAGGCCGCGATGACCGCCGCCGATGCTGCGCATTTCGACGCTGCCTACAGCGCCGCCATCGCGCGCCTCGCCACCGAGGCGAAGGCCGGCGACATCCGCGACAACCCCGGCATCTCGATCAAGCTCTCGGCCCTGCATCCGCGCTACGTCACCGCGCAGCGCGACCGCGTCATGGCCGAGCTGGTCCCGATCGTCACCCGCCTCGCCCGCGCCGCCCGCGAGGCGCGCATGGGCTTCAACATCGACGCCGAGGAGCAGAACCGGCTGGAACTGTCGCTCGACGTGATCGAGGCGGTGCTGCCCGACCCGGCCCTCGCCGGCTGGGACGGCTTCGGCGTGGTGGTGCAGGCCTATGGCAAGCGCGCGCCGGCGGTGCTCGACTGGCTCCACGCGCTTGCGGAGCGGCACGACCGGCGGATCATGGTGCGGCTCGTGAAGGGCGCCTACTGGGACACCGAGATCAAGCGCGCGCAGGTGGACGGGGTGGACGGCTTTCCGGTCTTCACCCGCAAGGCGGCGTCGGACGTGGCGTTCCTCGGCTGCGCGGGCAAGCTGCTGGCGATGCGCGACCGCATCTATCCGCAGTTCGCCACCCATAACGCGCACACCGTCGCCGCGATCCTCGCCATGACCGGCGACCGGCGCGGTTTCGAGTTCCAGCGGCTGCACGGCATGGGCGAGGCGCTGCACGAGATCCTGCGCGAGTCCGAGAGCACCCGCTGCCGCATCTACGCGCCGGTCGGGCCGCACAAGGATTTGCTGGCCTATCTCGCCCGGCGGATGCTCGAGAACGGGGCGAACTCCAGCTTCGTCAACCAGGTGGTGGACCCGCGCATCGCGCCGGAGGCGGTGGCAGCCGACCCCTGGGCGCGGCTCGAGGCGCAGGGCGGGAACCGTACCGTGGTGCCCGCGCCGGAGCTCTACCTGCCGGAGCGGCGGAACTCGGCCGGAGCGGACTTGCAGGAACCGGCCGACCTCGCGGCGTTCGAGGCGGCGCGGGCGCGCTTCGCCGGGGCGTCGTGGGAGGCGGGGCCGCTGACGGCGACGGAGGCGAGTGGCGGCGAGGCGCAGCCGGTGGCGAACCCGGCGCGGCCTGAGGACCAGCCCGGCATAGTGCGCGAGGCGACGCCCGCCGAGGCCGAGGCGGCGGTCGCCGCCGCCGTCCCGTGGGATGCGCCCGCCCAGACCCGCGCCGCGGTGCTGGAAGCCGCCTCCGACCTCTACGAGACCCACAGCGGCGAACTCTGCGCCATCCTCGCGCGCGAGGCGGGCAAAACCCCGCTCGACGCGCTCGGGGAGGTGCGCGAGGCGGTGGACTTCCTGCGCTACTACGCCGCCCGCGGCCGCGAACTTGGCGGTGCGCCGCCCCTCGGCATCGTCACCGCCATCAGCCCCTGGAACTTCCCCCTCGCCATCTTCACCGGCCAGATCGCCGGCGCGCTCGTCGCCGGCAACGCCGTGCTCGCGAAGCCCGCCGAGACCACGCCGCTTGTCGCCCACCGCGCCGTGCGGCTGCTGCACGAGGCGGGCATCCCGCACACCGCGCTGCAACTGCTGCCGGGACCCGGCGGCGACCTCGGTGCCGTCTTGGCCGGCGATCCGCGCGTCGCGGGCGTGGTCTTCACCGGCTCGACCGCCACCGCGCAGGCGATCAACCGCCGCATGGCCGAGGGCCTCGCGCCCTCCGCCCCGCTGATCGCCGAGACCGGCGGCATCAACGCCATGATCGTGGACAGCACCGCCCTGCCCGAGCAGGTCGTCCGCGACGTCCTCGCCTCGGCCTTCCAGTCGGCCGGTCAACGCTGCTCGGCGCTGCGCTGCCTCTATCTGCAAGAGGACGTGGCCGAGGGGATGCTGGCGATGCTGAAGGGCGCGATGGACGAGCTGCGCCTCGGCGATCCTTGGGACGCCGCGACCGATGTCGGCCCGGTGATCGACGACCGCGCGCGGCAGGGCATCCTCGCACACGTCGCCCGCGCCCGCGCCGAGGGCCGCGTGATCCACGAGCTTGCCGCTCCGCCCGAGGGCCATTTCGTCGCGCCGGCGATGATCCGGGTCTCCGGCATCGAAGCCATCGAGCGCGAGGTCTTCGGCCCCGTCCTCCACGTCGCCACCTTCGCGGCCGACGAGATCGGCCGCGTGATCGAGGCCGTCAACGCGAGCGGCTACGGCCTGACCTTCGCGCTCCACAGCCGCATGGGCGGCCGCGTCGAGGCGACTGCTGGGCGGGTCCGCTGTGGCAACATATACGTCAATCGCAACCAGATCGGCGCCGTGGTGGGGGTGCAGCCCTTCGGTGGCGAAGGCCTCTCCGGCACGGGGCCCAAGGCGGGCGGCCCGGATTATGTCGCGGCCTTCACCAGGGCCGCGCCGCCGCCGCCCGAGCCCGCGCCTTCGCCGGCGCCAGCCGCGGACCCCGCGGAGGTCGCCCGCCGCCTCGCTGCCCTTCCGCCGGCCCGGCCGGCCGGCGGTGCCGAGGTTCTGCCCGGCCCCACCGGCGAGCTGAACCGCCTTGCCCGCCACGGCCGCGGCGCGGTCCTCTGCCTCGGCCCGACCGCCGCCGATGCCGCCGGACAGGCCGCCGCCGCCACCGCTGCCGGATCGCCCGCGCTGCAGGTGACCCCCGGCGCGCGCGGCCCGCACGCCATCGACGGCCTCCTGTCCGCGGCGGCGCTGACGACCCTCCCCGGCATCGCCGCCGTCGCCTTCCGCGGCGAGGGCGAGCGCGCCCCCGCCCTGCGCCGCGCCCTCGCCGCGCGCGAGGGCGCGATCCTGCCGCTGCTGACCGCCGCCGACATCGGCCCCCGGATGGCAGTCGAGCGGCACCTCTGCATCGACACGACCGCCGCCGGAGGCAACACGGCGCTGCTCTCGGAGGCGGGCTAGATCTGTCCGTCGGCTTGACCCCCGCGATGTCTGGTGCTTGGAGACAGGTACCAGCAACGCGGGGGGCAGCTTGACGGGAAGGATGCAGGAGGCGGCCGCGCGCCGTCCGGCGGTGGTTGCCCTCGGCTGATGCGCACCGAACGAATCCATCTGCACATCGGCGCCGAGAAGACCGGCACCACCACGATCCAGCGGACGCTGGAGAAGGCGCGGCCGGAACTCGCCGCGCACGGGGTGCTGTTTCCGAAGACGCCGGGCGCCTTCAACCACATCGCGCTGACCGCCTACGGCCTCGATGACGAGCGCGGGATCGAGGAGATGCGCGTCATCGCCGGGATCGCCGAGCCCGCCGGCCTGCCCGACTTTCGCGCCCGCCTGCGCGACGACCTTGCGGCCGAGATCGAGGCCAGCGGCGCGCATACGGTCATCCTGTCGAACGAGCACATGAGCTCGCGCCTCCTGCGCCGCCGCGAGGTCGTCCGGCTGCGGAAGCTGCTGGCCTCGCTCGCCCGCGAGATCCGGGTGGTGATGTATATCCGCGAGCCGGTCTCGTATTTCGAGAGCTGGTATTCCACCGCCGTCGCCAGCGGTGCGACCTGGTCCTTCCCCGACCCGCTGCCGCCCTCGCTGCTGCGCACCGCGGACTGGGCGGCGATCACGCAACGTTGGGCCAGTGTCTTCGGCGACGAGGCCTTGATCCTGCGCCGGATGGAGGACGGGCATTACGCCGGTGGCGATCTGGTTGCGGATTTCTTCGCCGCCGCCGGGCTCGAAGGCTTCAGCCCGCCCCGGATCGAGCGCCGCAACGAGTCGCTCTCCCGCCGGTCGCTGCTGTTCCTGCGCGGGATGAACGCGCATCTGCCGCGGATGAGCGACGGGCGCATGAACGAGGCCCGCGCCGGCCTGATCCCGGCGCTGCGCCGCTGGCAGGGTCCTGACCGTTTCCGCATCGGCGACGCGCAGGCGGCGGAGATTGCAGCCCATTATGAGCCCAGCTATCAGTGGTTGCAGGCGCGGTACTTTCCTGACAGTCCGGGCCCGCTGTTCCGCCCGCGCGAAGGCTCGGGCGCGAGTGGCGATCCCGGTGGCGACGAGCTCACGCCGTCCGACATCTACGCGCTGGCAGCGCATCTATGGAAGAACCGGACCGATGTTGCGCAGCCGAGGCGAAAGCCATGACAAGACCCCGCCCAAGGCTGTGACGCCGCCCCTCCGCGTGCTCGCTGCGGACGGGATCGACCTTGCCGCAGCCGCGGCGGCGCTGCCGGGGCTGGAGGTCGTCCCGGCGGCGCAAGCGGGCGGCGACGGGCGGGCGCGCCTCTGTCTGGTCGCGCCGGGCGCGGACGCCGACGCGCAGGCGGCACTGGAGGCCGCGGGTCTTGGTCATCTGCCGCGCGTCGTCTGGAACGGCGATCCCGCGGCCCTCGTCGCGGGGATGGGCGCGCGGCTCGAGGCGGCGCTCGCCGACGCGGGCGCGGCGCGGCGGAGCGCGGCGCTGCTCAGGCGCGAGCAGGAGGCGCTCAACCGGCGCTTCAAGGCCCTCGAAGGGCTGGCCTGGGCGCTGGGCGGGCCGCAGGCGTCGCTGGCGCTCGACTGGCCGCCGGGACCCGCGACGGCAACCGTCCCTGAGGGGTCGGCGACGCTCCGGCAGGCGTTGCCCGTGGATGTCTCCGGCCTGGCGGCGGTGGACCTGCTGCTGCCGGAGCTGACGCCCGAGGAGGCCGGCGAGGTCGTCGTCGCGATCGAGGATTCCGAAGGGCACCTGCATCCCCTCGCGCTCGCCGCGACCTCGGTCGAGCGCGCCGACGGCTGGCTGCGCTTCGCGGCCGAAACGCCGCTGCCGGTGGACCCCCAGGACGGGGTGCTTCTGGCCGAGGGGCTGCCGGAGGGGACCATCATCGGCCTCGGCCATCCGGTGCCCGATCCCGATTTCGCGGCGCACGGGCTTGAGGGCGGCGACGGCTGCACGCTGGCGCTGCGCGTCTGGAAGGGCATCACCGGCACTGCGGGGAGCATGGCGCCCACGGCGCCCGCGGTCGCAGGGCTTGTGCATGAGCGGCTGCTGCCCGCGGACCTGCCGCGCCCGGCGCTGATCGCCCGCCCGCGCGCCGCGAGGGACCATGTCGCCACCGACTTCTGGGCCAAGGAAAATGCGGTCCTCGTCCATCCCTCGACCGCCGGGCCGGTCTGCGCGCGGCTGGCGCGGGTGCCGGTCGCGGGCGTGCAGCGCGCCTCGGCCGTGGTCCATGCCGCGCATCCGCGCAGTGGCGTGCTGGGCTTCGCCATGGGGTTCGCCGCGCCCGGCCAGGCCACCAGTGACAACTGGCAGCAGTTCCTCGGGCCTTGGACCTACCTCGCGCCCGGCAGTTGGGGCGAGGTCCACGCCCCGCCGCAGCCCTCCGCCGCGCGCATGGGGCGCAGCTGCGACCTGCTGCTCGCAACCTGCGTCGCCGGCGAGGCGACGAACGAGAGCGCCTGGGCGCTGTTCCGCGCCTTCCGCCTGAGCCGGAGCGCGCCGGAATGACCCAGCCGCGCGTCGTCGCGGTGATCCCGGTGATGGGCCACCCGGTGCTGCTGGACGACGCCATCGCCTCGGCCGCGGCGCTGCTGGACGAGGGGACGCTTGCCGGGATCGTGGCTGTCGATGACGGCTGCCGCTTCGACGAGACGCGGGCGGCGCTCGCCGCCTGGGCGGCGCTGCTCGGGCCGGATCGGATGGCCGTGCTCCACCAGCCGAACCGCGGCCTCAGCGCGGCGCGGAATGCCGGGATCGCCGCGGCGATGGCGGGCGCGCCCGATGCGATCTTCCTGCTCGACGCCGACAACCGCCTCGCCCGCGGGGCCGGGCGTGCCTTCGCGGCGCTGCTGGAGGCGCATCCCGAGGCTGACTGGTTCTACCCGGCCTTCGACTTCTTCGGGCAGGACGCCCACTACGCCACCGACCAGGTGCCCAGCCCGCTGATGCACATGCTGGTCAACCATTCCGAGGCCGGCAGCCTGATCCGCGCCCGCGTCTTCGCCGGGGGCGTCCGTTTCGACGAGACCCTGCGCGAGGGCTACGAGGACTGGGACTTTTTCCTCTCAGCGCAGCGGGTGGGCTTTTCGGGGCGGCCGGCCGGGCGGCCGCTGCTGGAATACCGCAAGCGCCCGTCCTCGATGCTGGCGGGCTCGCACGACCTGGACGCGCAGTTGCGCCGCCAGATCGCGCGCAAGCACCGGTGGCTGTTCTCGGCGCAGTCGGCCCTTACACGCGAGCACGAGGCCTTTCCGCGCTTCGCCTTCGTCGGGCTCGGCGAGGTGGCGCTGGGCACCGATCCCTCGCAGCTGCGCGAGATCGGCGCCGACGCCTTCGAGGCGATGGTCCTCCGCCACGCCGCCGCGCCGCTGCGCCATCATGCGCCCGCGATGACGGTTCTGGGGGCGACGGGACTCACGGATCGGCTGCGCGAGGCCGGGCTGCTCCACGGCCTCCTCTGGGCCGTCGAGCGGCGGCTTCTGGCGGCGCCGGAACTGGCCGCGGTGGCGGTCCGGTGCGAGGGGGCGGGCGAGCAGGTCGGGCTGGGACAGGCCGAGGGGTGGGACGGCGGCGGGACCGCTGATCTGCTGGTCCTGCCGCTCGCCACGCTGATCGCCGCTGCGCGCGGCGGGGACGGAGCGTTGCGCGAGGCGCTGAACGCCGGTGATCCCTCGGGCGATGCGACGCTGCGCGCCCTTGCCGCGGAGGGTGGTGCCGAGCGCCTGACGCTCACCCTGCCGGGCGGCGGAGGGGGCGAGGACGACGCCCGCCCCGGCGCCGGGGCGCTGCTGTCCGCCCTGGCCCGCAGCCGCTTCCGCAGCGCGCTCGACACCGCCTGGGACTGGCGCGCGCCCGGCGGCGCCTGGCCGCGCACGCGCGCCCATGACGCGCCGCGCCTCACGGCTTCGGGGGGGCCGGTGCTGCCGCTGCTGCGGGGCGCGGGCGGCGGGCTCGACATCGCCTTCACCGTCTCGATCTTCGATCAGGGCGGCGTCGAGAAAGTCGCCCGCGCCGTTGCGCGCGAGTTCGCCGTCGAAGGCCACCGCTGCCACCTCGTCGTCACCGGCGGCCGCCCGGCCCGGCTCGAGCATGGCGCGCGGCCGCCGGAGTTCGCCACGATCTCGTTTCTCTCCGATCCGAGCGCCGCCGACTGGGCCGGGGCCGAGTATCTCGGCACCGCCGAGACCAGCTGGGGCAATCCCGAGGAACGGGCCGCGCTCGAGGGGCTGCTGAGGCCGATGGACGTGGTGGTTAACGCCCATTCGCCCGCCACCCACAAGGTCGCGGGCGCGCTGCGGCGGGGCGGCACGCTGATGGTGGATCACCAGCATGTGCTGGAGGTCAGCGACTACGGCCGCGCCTATGGCCCGCCGATCCTGACCTTGGCCTATGAGCACGCCTATGACGCCGTCGCCACCTGCTCGCAGGGGATGGCCGACTGGCTCGCCGCGCATGGGGTTCCGGCGGAGAAGCTGATCCCGGTCGTGAACGCGCCGGGCTATCCGATGACCGGGGCCGAGGTTGCCGACGCTCTGGCCCTGCGGCGCGATCCGGGGGCGGGGGCGCCACTCTCGGTCCTCTATCTCGGCCGCCTGGACGAGCAGAAGGGCATCGACCGGGTCGCCGCGATCTTCTCGCGGCTGTCGGAGGCGGGCCGCGGCATGGCGCTGACGCTCGCGGGCCGGGCGGTGGTCAACGCCGACCGGCCGATCGGTCCGCTGTCGCCCGAGACGCGGCTGCCCGGCCCGCTCTCGACCCCTGCCGCCCTGACCGCGGCCTTCACGGCGGCCGACATCCTGGTCCTGCCCTCGCGCTACGAGGGCCTGCCGCTCGTGGTGCTGGAGGCGCAGCGTCTCGGCTGCGTGCCGGTCGTGACCGATGTCGGCGCGGTGGCCGAGGCGGTGAGGGGTGGCGAGACCGGGATCCTTGTCCCGGAGGAGGGCTGCGTCGATTCGATGGTGGCGGCGATCCTGCGGCTCGACTCGGACCGTGGGGCGCTTGCCGCGCTGTCGCGGGACGCAGCGGCACGGGCGCGCGACTGGACCGTCGCAACCAGCGGTCTTCGCGCCTGGATCGCGGAAAAGGCGCACAACCGCCGATAGCAATTACCCGTCAAACCTTATGAAGATTGGGTGACGGGGTAGCGACCCCTGCCCAAACGGATTAGACCGCCCCAAGCCCGCCCGGAGTCCGATCATGTCCCTCCTCGATCACGCGATCACCACCTATCGCGCCGCTGCCGCCATGCTCGATCGCGTTGCGAAGACCCGCGTGGACCTGCTGGCGAGCGCGGCGGCCTCGGTGCGGGACGCCAGCCTGATCGAGGGGCATCGCGATCTCGGCCCGGATTTCGACATCTGCCTGCCGGCCGGCTCGCGCGCCAATCTCGCCTTCCGGCGCCCGCGAACCGACGGCATCGACCTCGAGACCGACGCGCCCGCCTGGATGACGCTGGAGGGCCGGCTGCCCGACACGGCCGCCGCGGCCACGGTCTGCTTCGCCGAAGTCGGGATCGACTGCCGCGAGCCGGTGGCGGCCGATATCTTCCTGCGCGTCATCGATCCAGATGGCACCTACCATGACCAGCCGCCGCAGGAGATGCTGATCGCCGGGGGGCTCGCGGTCACGCAGCTCGACCTGCCGCAGGACGCGGCCGCTGGCGCCTACCGCAAGGTGATCCTGCACCTCCGCCGGCCGCAGATGCAGCTGTCGCTGCGGCAGTTCGCGCTGATCCCGCTGTGACCCGCGCATCAAGGACCGCCGCCGCGTGAACATCGATTTCGCCTTCGTCGACGCCCGCGGCGCGCTCTGCCTCGCCGGCTGGAGCGAGCGGCTGGAACTCGAGCCGCGGCTTGCGCTTGCCGACGGGGCGGGCATCGACGTCCTCCACGTCACCCGCTTCCGCCGCCGCGATCTGTCGAGCGAGGCGCTGCTGGGCTTCGTGATCGCCTGGCCACGCCGCACCCTTGGGCGCATGGGCGAGGACGCCTCGCTGTCAATCGCGCCGGTGCCGGGCGACGAGCCCGTGATCGTCGCCAGCCACCGCCTCCATGAGGACGAGGCGCGGCTGGTTGCCTCGGGCGTGGACGAGATCTTTTCGGCCTATCTGCGGACAATCGCGCTGCGCCGCCTCGCGCCGCCCGCGCGCGCGGTGGGCGAGGCGGCCATCGCCCGCGTGCAGTCCGAGTTGCGGACCTTTCCCGCCGAGACGCCGGCGATGGCCGTCAACCTCGAGCGGCTGATGGTCGCGCCCTCCGGCGTCGGCATGGGCATAGGCTGGTGCCTGTCCGCCCGCCGGGTCGATCAGCCGCTGCTGGGCCTGGTCTCCGCCGGCCGCTTGCTCCGACCCGTTCATCTGGTGCCCGAGAGCCTGCCGCGCGAGGACCTCGCCGGCTACCGCGAGCGCTATCGCTACACCGGGCGCGACGGCTTCTTCTGCGCCTTCCGCGTCCCTGCCTCCCATGATCCCGAGGCCCGCCTCATCATCCTCGGCAATGCCGGGCCGACCGGGCTGGTCTTCGGCCGCTCGGCCGAGGTGGTGAGCGATGCCGATGCGGCGGACGCGCTCGGCACCCTGCGCGGGATGCTGCGCGATCCCGACGACGAGGCCGATCTGATGGCCGCCCTCGCGCCGCGGATGGCGGCGCGGCCGAGCGACCTCGAGGCCGCCGCGGCGGCGGATGCGGCGGCCGGCACCGGCGACACGCTGCTGCTGCTCGCCGCCGATGTCGCGCCCTGGGAGTTGCGCGACACGCTGCGCCGGGTCGCGGCAGCCGTTGACGGGCCGATCGACGTGGTGCCTGTGGGCCATCTCGACGCCGCCGCCCGGCAGGCGCTCAGCGCGGCGGCGAACGAGGCGGGCGAGCGCCTCGCGGTCGGCATCGCCATCGACACCGCCACGCTGAGCGAGATCGCCCCCGCGGCGGGCACGCCGGTGATCTGGGGCCGGGCCTCGGCGATCCTGCAACTGGGCCTCCCCGAGCGCCGCCCCGGCCGCGGCACGGTGCTGGCGCATGATCCGGTGGGCGGCCTCGGCGCTGAGCCGGAGGCGCCGAGCTGGGCCCGGCTCCGCGGCCCGGCCTCGGTCGCCACCGTTTCCGGCGCCCTCTTCGCCGCCGCCCTCGCCGCCTCGCCCACGGGCCTACTGACGCCCGACGGGGTCATCGACGCGGCGCTGCGGGTGCTGGAGCATGGCGGCCGCCTCGACGTGGCGCGCAGCGCGGTGGTCACCTTCTATCCCGGCCTCGCCGACGGCGGCGGCAGCGGCGGCCATGCGCCCGCGGCGCTCGACGCCGAGATGCTCGACCTGGTCGAGCAGGAGGACCACCTGTGACGCGGATCTGCATCGTCTCGCACTCCCACCCCCGCCTGCGCCCCGGCGGCGGCGAGATCGCGGCCTACCGGCAGTTCCAGCACCTGCGCGCGGAAGGCGAGGACGCCTGGTTCGTCGGCGCCACGGTGGGCGGCGACGCCAGCCGGCTGATGGGCGCGGCGCAGCGGCTGGTCTTCTTCGACGAGCGCGACATCTGCCTGCGGGGCGAGGGGATGCCCGGCTATGTCATGGAGCAGCAGGACCCGGGTTTCGAGGACGAGGTGCTGCGGCTCCTGGACCGGATCGACGCGGACCTCTACCATTTCCACCACATGTGGAACATCGGCGCGGGCACGATCCGCCGCCTGCGCGCGCTGAAGCCGCAGGCGAAGTTCGTCTTCACCCTGCACGAGCTGATCGCCATCTGCGCCAATCACGGGCAGATGGTGAAGACCTCGGGCGAGCTCTGCTACGCCGCGGGCGCCGTCGAATGCTCGGCCTGCATGACCGAGCACGGGCCGCTGAACTTCCTTCTGCGCGAGGCGCGCATGAAGGAACTCTTGGGTCTGATGGACGTGCTGATCTCGCCCAGCCGCTTCCTGCGCGACCGTTTCGAGGCCTGGGGCATCGCGCCGGGCCGGATCGCGGTGATCGAGAACGGGCTGGAGGCCGAGCGCGGCCCGGCGCTCGACGCAGCGACCGCGGCGCGCCTCAGCCGCCGCTTCGCCTTCTTCGGCAACGCCACGCCCACCAAGGGCCTCGACGTGCTGGTCCGCGCCGCGGCGCTGCTGGAGGCGGACGAGGACGCGGCGCCGCTCAGGATCGAGGTCCATGGCGTGACCGCCGAGCGCTTCGCGGCGCTGTGGCCTGACCTGCCGCTGCCCGCGAATGTCGACTTCAAGGGCCGTTACCGCGCCGCCGACGCGGTCGCCATCATGCGCCGCCAGGGCTGGGTTCTGGTGCCCTCGGTCTGGTGGGAGAACAGCCCGGTGGTGATCGAGGAGGCCAAGGCCGCGCGGCGTCCGGTGATCGCCTCGGACATCGGCGGCATGCTGGAGAAGACCGCCGGCTGGGGGCTGCAGTTCCGGGTGGGCGACCCGGACGATCTGGCCGAGGTGCTGGCCGCGGTCGCGGGCGACGCCGAGAGGCTGGCGCGGATAGCCGGCGAGGTGCCGGCGCACATGACGGTCGAGGCCTTCATCGCCCAGTGGCGGCAGGCCTGCGGGCTGGCGGCGCCTGCCATCGAGGCGGAGCCGGTGCGGAGCCTTCAGCGGAAGCGCAGGGTGAAGGCATAGGCGGGCTGCACCGCCCCCGCGGGGGCGGCGGGAAGCCGCGCCCGCCGCGCGCCCTGCACCGCGGCGCGGTCGAGGGCGGGGCTGCCTGAACTGCGGGCGAGATCGACGGAGAGCAGCCGCCCGTCGCGCGCGACCGTTACGGCAAGCGTCCCCTCGCCCGCGCCGGGCTGGCCCTGCGGCGCCGCCCGCGCGATCGCCTGCGCGAGGGCGCTGCGCCAGGCGGCCATTGCCTGGGCTTCGGCGGCGGCCCCGGGCTGAGCGCTTGCCTGCCCCGAGGGCTGGCCACCACCGGGCCCGCCGGTTTGCGCTGCCGGAGCGCGGGACGGGGCGGCGGCACGGGGGGACGCCGCTTGTTTCCGCGCCGGTTCTTGCCGTCGCTGAGGCGCGGCCTTCCGGTCTTCCGCTTCGGCTGCTTCTGCGGCGGCGCGAAGGATGGCGGGCGGGCGCGGGGCGGGACGCGGGGCATCGAAGCTCTGAGCAGCGGGCGGAGGCTCGGGCGGCGTGTCGGCCTCCGTCGTGCCGAGTTCGCTCAAGGGAGCCGTTGGAGGGGCCGTATCCTGCGAGGGCAGCGGCGGCGCGGGGAAGACGGGCGCGGTCGCATTGCCCGCGAGAGGCGGCGGCGCTTCGGACAGCATCGGCGGCAAGGGGGCCGCCGGGGCCGCCTCCGGCATCTGCGGCGGTGCTTCGCTGGACGGGCGCGGCGGCGCTTCCAGAGGCTTCGGCATATCGGGCTCGGGCTCGGTTTCTGGCACCCGGCCGTGCGACGGCGGATCGGCTTCGGGCGCGGCGAGGATCGCAACGTCCTCCGGCACAGCAGGCCCCGGCCCTCGCGCCAAGGCGGCGAGCCGCTCGAAGCTGTGCGCGTCGAGCGTGGCGACGGCCATCGGCGGCGGCGGCGAGGGCTCCGGCGGGGCGCGGAAGATCGCCCCGGCGAAGGCCGCGCCGGTCAGCAGCGCCACGTGTCCCACGGCCGAAACGACGAGGCCCGCAGGCCACGAGCGCCGCGCCGCGCGGCGCACCATCGGCCGCCCGTCGGTCGCGGCCAAGCGCGCTGCGGTGCCTGACGGTGCCTGCGGCCCGAGCACCCTCATCGCCCCACCACCGCCACGGGTTGCAGCATCGGCCCGCGCGGCGTCTCCACGCGCACCGCCTCGATCCCGAACACCCGCGCCAGCAGATCGGGCGTCAGCACCGCCTCGGGCGGGCCATCCGCCGCAACACCCACGCCGCCGGGGGCCAGCACCACCACCCGCGTGCAGCTCTGCGCCGCGAGGCCGAGATCGTGGAGCGAGACCAGCACCCCCCGCCCCTCGGCGGCCAGCCCGGCGAAACTCGCCATCGCGGCCAGCTGATGCGCCGGGTCGAGGCCCGCGGTCGGCTCGTCGGCCACCAGCAGCGGCGTCTCCTGCGCAAGCGCGCGGGCGATCAGGACGCGGGCCTGCTCGCCGCCGGAGAGGCGGGTGGCGGTGCGGTGGCGGAGGGCGCCGAGGTCCATGCGGGCGAGCGCGGCCTCCACCGCGGCGCGGTCGGCAGGGCCGGGCGCGTGGGGGGTGCGGCCGAGGGCGACGAGGCGCTCGACGCTGATCGGCCAGGCGATCTCGCGCGCCTGCGGCAGCCAGGCGGCGCGGCGGGCGCGCAGGCGGGGCGGCAGGGCGGCGAGGCTGCTGGTCCCCTCGAACGGCACGAGTCCGAGGGCGGCGCGCATCAGCGTCGTCTTGCCGGCGCCGTTGGGGCCGAGGAGGCCCACGAACTCGCCCTCGCGCACATCCAGCGACAAGTCCGACAGCACCCGCCGCCCGCGCAGGCTCACCGTCAGCCGGTCGAGCGTGAGAAGCGTCATGGCCCGCCCTCGCGCCGGGCGCGGGCCAGCATGTGCAGGAACAGCGGCACCCCGATCAGCGCGGTGACGACGCCGAGCTTGAGGTCGCGCTCGGGGAAGGTCACGCGGACCGCGATGTCGGCGGCAAGGAGCAGCGCCGCGCCGCCGAGGGCCGAGGACCACAGCAGCGCCGCCGGCCGCGCGCCGGTCAGCGGCCGCAAGAGGTGCGGCACCACGAGGCCGACGAAGCCGATCCCGCCCGCGACCGCCGCCCCGCCGCCGACCGCCGCCGCGGTGCCCAGCACGATCTGCCACCGGAGCCGCGCGAGGTTCACGCCCATCCCCGCGGCCGCATCCTCGCCCAGCGTCAGCGCGTCGAGCGCGCGGCCCGTGGTCAGCAGCAGCACCCAGCCGACCGCCATCGCCGGCAGCGCGAGCGCCACATGCAGCATCGAGCGGTCGGCGAGCGAGCCCATCATCCAGAACACGATCTCCTGCGCCGCATAAGGGTTCGGCGAGAGGTTCAGGACCAGGGCCGAGAGCGCCGCCGCAAGCTGCGCGAGCGCGATCCCGGCGAGGATCAGCATGAGCGCGCCGCCCTGCCCGGCCGCGAGGCTCATCAGCAGCGCGACGCCGAGGCCCGCGCCGATCAGCGCCGCGGCCGGGGTGGCGAGCGGCGTCAGCGCCGAGAGCCCGCCATGGATCGCCAGCACCGCGCCCAGCGTGGCGGTGCCGGTGACGCCGATGAGGCCCGGCTCGGCCAGCGGATTGCGAAGGTAGCCCTGCAGCGCCGCGCCCGCGAGGCCGAGACCGGCGCCGATCGTCGCGCCAAGGATCGCGCGCGGCAGGCGGATTTCGCGCATGACCATTGGCACCGGGCCGTCGCCGCCGAGGATCAGCGCGCGCAGACCCTCGGCCGCGCCGATGGAGGCGGGGCCGGTGACGAGGCTGGCGGAGAAGAGCGCGGCCACGAGGACGATCAGGGCGGCGGCGAGGCGGGTCATGGCAGCTTGCGCCGCGCTTCGGCGAGGCGCGCGGCGGCGCGCAGGACATGCGGCGTGGCGCAGGTCCAGTCTCGGTCGCTCTGCGGCACCGCCTGTGCGCCGAGGGCCTGCACCACCGGATGCGCCAGCAGCTCGTAGCCGCGGGCGGTGCCGGGCGGCGGCTCGGGCAGGATGACGGCCTCGGGGGCGAGCATCGCCAGTTGTTCGAGGGAGAGCATGCCACCTGCGGCCAACCCCACCTCGTCGGCGGCATTGGCGAAACCGGCGGCGGCGAGGATTTCGCCGGCGAGGGTGTCGGACCCCTGGGCGTAGCCGTTGGCCTCGTAGAGCAGCGCGCGGGGATGACGGGGGGCTGCGGCGGCATCGGCGCGGAGCGCGGCGACGTCGGTCTCGAACCGCGCGGCCATTGCCTCGGCCTCGGCCTCGCGGCCGAGCGCCGAGCCCATCTTGCGAATCGCGGCGGCCACGTCATCGAGCGAGGTGGCCGCCGGGAAGGTCTCGACCGCGATGCCGAGGCGGCGCAGCATCGCCAGAGTCGCGGGGGCGGTGAAGTCGGAGGCTAGCACCAGGTCGGGGGCGAGCGCGTAAACCTCCTCGGCCCGCGCATGGTTGGCTGGCAGCGCCGCGGCTTCGGCCGCCATGGCCGACTGCCGCGGGTCCTGCGCGAAGGCGGTGACGGAGACGAGCTGCCCCGGCGCGGCCAGCATCAGCGCCAGCTGGTCGGTGCAGAGGTTCATCGACACCACCCGCTCAGGCGGCTCGGCCGCGGCGGGCGCGACGAGGGCGAGCACCCCCGCCAGCACCGCTTCAGAAATCCGCCGAAAGCCCGACATAAGCCGTCCGCCCGCGCCCGGCATAGCCCCAGGCGTCGCTGTGGTCCGCGTCGGTGAGGTTGTCGACCCGCGCGGTCAGGGCGACGCCCTCGGCCACGGTCCAGCGGCCGGAGACGTCGAGCAGCGTGTAGGAATCGAGCGCCACCGTCGTGAATGTCGCCCAGTCGGTGTCCATGACGCCTGCGACATGGCGCAGGTCGCCACTGAGGCTGCCGCGCCCGTCCGCGGTGGTCCAGGTGGCGCCGAGGCCCACCTCGCGCTGCGGGACGCGCAGCTCACGCTCACCCGCGGCGTTGCGCGACGAGATCAGCGTGGCGTGGCCGCGCAGCGACAGCTGATCCGTGGCACGCCAGCCCAGCGACGCCTCGACGCCCTGCCTCGGGCTGGTGCCCGCATCGTTGACATGGATGCCCTGGGTGGGGGTCACCATCTCGTAGACGATGCGGTCGGTCAGGCGTTCGCGGAAGACCGTCACGTCGAAGCTGCCGCGGTCGTCTGCGAAGGGGACGGTCACGCCCACATCCACGCTGCGGTTGCGCTCGGGCGCGAGGCCGGGGTTCGGCAGGGTGAAAGCGCCGCCGTCGCCGTAGAGTTCGTAGAAGGCGGGCTTGCGCGTGCCGTCCCCGGCCGAGGCGTGCAGCTTGACGCCGCTCTCGGGCAGCACCCAGGCGAGCGCTGCGTTCCACGAGGTCGCGTCGCGGTAGCTGTCGTTGAAGTCGCGCCGCAAGGCCACTTGCACGCTGACGCCGGGCCGGACCTCGCCGCGGTATTCGAGGGCGAGCGAGTTCGTCGCCCGCTGGAAGAGCGGCTCGATCGGGCTGTCGTCCTCGACCCGCTCGGCCATGACGCTGAGGACTTGCGTGGACAGTTCGACCGGCTCGCCGTCGAGGGCGGTGGTGAGGCGGTAGCGGAGCGCCCGGCGCTCGGTCTCGGTGCGGCCGGTGTAGAAGGGGGAGACGACGCTCTCGCGCTCATCGGTCGCGAGGTCGTAACCGAGACGGTGGAGGACGCTGCCCCCGGCCATGCGCCACTCGGCCCAGAGCTGCCCTTGGCGCTGCTCGCTGCGGCCGTGCGGGAAGTCGTCGTCGAGGATGTAGTCGGCCTCGGAGGTCGGCGCGAAGTTCGTGGTGTCGAAGCGGTAGTCGTCGCGCGCGGCGCGAAGGCTGAAGCCCATGGTGATGTCGTCCGTCGCCGCGAAGTCGCCCGAGAGGCGGAGGGTCCGGCGCTCGAGCCCGTCCTTCTCGCCGCCGTCGCCCGAGACGTCCCAGCCGCGGTCGTCGCGCCAGGCGGCGGCGATGGAGAGTCCGCCGCGCAGCCCGCGCTGCGAGGCCCAGACGGAGGCGCCGGTCGCGCCGCCAGCCTCGACCGCGCCGCCGTAGTGCAGCCCTTCGGCCCCGCGGCGGGTCCAGATCGCCAGCACGCCCGCCGCGGCGCCCGCGCCCATGCTGGCCGCCTGCGGGCCGCGCAGCACCTCGATGCGGTCGATGTCCGCGAGGTCGAGGCCGCCGAGGCGGGTGCCGCCAAGGTCGGCGATCTGCTCCACCCCGTCGATGAGGATCAGCGTCAGGTCGGCGCGGTGGCCGCGGATGCGGACCAGAGAGTCGCTGAGGTCGGTGGCGTTGACGGTGAGGCCCGGCACCACGGTCAGCGCCTCGGCCACGGTGGCGGCCCCGGTGGCGCGCAGCGCCTCGCCGGAGAGGACCGTGGCGGCGCGGCCGTATTCGTCCTGCGGGACGGGCGTCAGGCCGCCGGAGATGACGATGGGCGGCAGCGCCTCGGGCATGTCCTGCGCAAGCGCGGGAGCGGTTGCGAGAGAGATCGCGGCGGCGAGGGTGATTCGGCTCATGGCGGGTCCTGTCCATGACGGCGCCGCTTGGGCGCCATGGGTCGCGGCAAACGCCCGGACTCGCGCCCGGACGCATCGAGGGTGCCACCGCTACGGAGAGGTCCGTCGTCCCCGGCGCCCCTCGCGCCCGGACTGGGTGATCGACCTCGGCAGGTCTCCTGACTCGCGGGTCTCGGCTCTCCCGTGCCTTCCCGCCGCGTTCCGTCGCGGCAGTGGCGTCGACCGGGGTCGCTCTCCGCTCACAGTTGCGGGGGCAGTCGCGGTTTTGGCCGGGTGGCCGCACCGCATTCCCTTTTTCACCGGGCCTGGACCCGGAACCGAAGTGCCGAATCCCCTAGCGCCACGGGTAGCCTTGGGCAAGGGCGGGACGCGGGCGGGGGTGGCGGGAAATCACGGGATCAACCGCACACGGCGGCGTGACTGCGCGTGATTCAGAGGGAACCGCGCGCGGCCGCCCGAAGGCTGGGGTGCGGCCACCGCAGGCCGTGGCGAGTGGAAGATGCTGGCACGGGAGAATCTGGGACAAATCTGCCACAGTGAACACTTCAAGTTCTGGTAGGCAGAGGTGGCCCGGTCACAACAACTGGTTATCCAAGGCCCAAACCTCATCGGTGTTCCCCTTGCGTGCCGCAGCGACCCTCAGGCAGCTTCAACCCTGACCCAAAATTTTCCGTTGCTTCCCATGAAATCCCATGGCATCCCTTCCTCACGAGGACGGGAGTTCAAGGGGCAGCAAGACCCCGAGGCGAGGCAGCTTCATACAGGCACCCGCTTCTCGCAAAAGGCCGGTTTCCCGCGTGCGAGCAGCACCTCCCCCAGGTGGCGCGACGGGCCGGACCCGCCCGGATCAACCGGGCCCCAGCGATGGGAACGAGGGCGGCGGATCGGGCAGTGGCAGCGGCCCGGTCCGCCCTTTCCTTGTCCGGGCACCCCGGACCGGGCGGACGGTGACGAGGGCATGCGGTGGCGCGGAAGTTCAGAGGCCGCGAGGAAGTCAGGATCGACGGCAAGGGCCGCATGTCGATCCCGGCCAAGTTCCGCAGGGTCTTCGAGACCGGCGATCCCGACTGGAACCCCGGCGAGCGCCCGAAGCTGGTGATTGTCTACGGCCTTTCCGACTGGCGCCATCTCGAGTTCTACACGATGAAGGCGATCGACCAGATCGACGCCCAGATCGACAACATGCAGCGCGGCTCGATCGAGCGCCGCGCGCTCGAGAAGCTGATGCACGGCTCGTCCGAGGAGGCCGAGATCGACCAGGAGGGCCGTCTCGTACTGCCGCAGAAGCTGCGCGAGAAGATCGGGCTCGAGGACCGCGCCGTGTTCGTGGCCTCGGGCGACTACCTCAAGGTCTGGAGCGCCGAAGGCCATGCCGAGGCCGAGCAGGACGTGGAGGCGTTCTTCGCCTCGCTGGAGCCGGGCTTCGACCCCCGCGCTCTGCTGCCGCAGCCCGAACGGGAGGACTAGCGGTGGCCGCGCCGCATCTGCCGGTGCTGCTCGGGCCGCTGCTCGACGCGGTGGCCCCGGTCACCGGCCTGTGGGTGGACGGCACCTTCGGCGCCGGGGGGTATACGCGCGGGCTGCTGGAGGCGGGGGCGGAGCGGGTGATTGCCATCGACCGCGATCCCTCGACCCTCCGCATGGCTGAGGCTTGGGCGGGCAACTACGGCGAGCGGCTGGACCTGCGCCTCGGCACCTTCTCGGACCTCGACGCGATCGCGGGTGGGCCGGTGGACGGCGTGGTGCTGGACCTCGGCGTCAGCTCCATGCAGCTCGACCAGCCCGAGCGCGGCTTCAGCTTCCTGCGCGACGGCCCGCTCGACATGCGGATGGGGGACGAAGGCCCGACCGCGGGCGAGATGCTGGACGAGGCGTCCGAATCGGTCATTGCGGACGTGCTGCACCATTACGGCGAGGAGCGCGCCGCCCGCCGCATCGCGCGCGCAATCGTGGCTGCGCGGCCGCTGACCCGCACGGGCGAGCTCGCGGCGGTGGTCGAGCGCTGCCTGCCGCGCCCCAAGCCGGGCCAGAGCCACCCCGCGACCCGGAGCTTCCAGGCGATCCGCATCTGGGTGAACGACGAGTTCGGCCAGCTGGTCGCCGGGCTCGAGGCGGCCGAGCGGGCGTTGAAGCCGGGCGGGAAGCTCGCCGTGGTGACGTTCCATTCGCTCGAGGACCGCGTCGTGAAGCGCTTTCTGCAACTGCGCGCCGGTGCGGTCGGCGGCGGCAGCCGCCACGCGCCCGAGGCCGTGCGCGAGGCGCCCGCCTTCACCCTGCCCTTCCGCCGCGCGATCTCGGCCGACCCGGCCGAACTGGACGCCAACCCGCGCGCCCGCTCGGCAAGGTTGCGCGTCGCCATCCGCACCGAGGCCCCTGCCGGCCGCGCCGACCACGCCGCCCTCGGCCTGCCGCCCTCGCCGGGCCGGAGGGGCGCCTGATGCGCACGCTGATGACCCTCGCCGCGGTCCTCGTAGTCATGGGCCTCGCCTTCTGGGCCTATCGCGAGAATTACCGCACGCAGGCGGTCCTCTCGCATATGGAATCCGTCCAGCGCGAGACCGCGGGCCTGCGCGAGCGGCTTGGCACGCTCAACGCCGAATGGGCCTATCTCAACCGCCCCGAGCGGCTGTCGCAGCTTGCGAACCGGCATTTCGAGCAGCTGCAACTGCTGCCCGTCACCCCCGGCCAGCTTCTCCGCCAGGACCAGATCGCCTATCCGATGCCGCGCGCGGTCATGGAGGCCGGGACCGACCCTTTCGCCTCGACCCTGCCCCGCCCGCCCGGCTTTCCGCCGCTGAAGCCCCGCCCCGCCCCGGAGACCGCGCCATGATCCGCACGCCCCTGCGTCCCCTCGCCCGCATCCTGCGCGCCCGCGAACGCGGCGAGGACCCGAACGAGATCGAAGCCGAGAACCGCGCCCGGCGCCATGCCGAGATCCAGCTGCGCGCCCGGCAGCGGGCCGACACCCGGCTGATGATCATGGCCGCGGCCTTCATCATCGCCTTCGGGACGGTGGGGATGCGGATGGGCGCGCTCGCCTCGGCCGATCCGCAGGAGCCGCGGGTGCAGGCCTCGGGCGCGCGCATCCTGTCGCAGCGGGCCGACATCGTGGATCGGCAAGGGCGGGTGCTGGCGACCAACCTGACGACCCATTCCCTCTACGCGCAGCCGCCGCTGATGGTGGACCCCGAGCGCGCCGCCGACGAGCTGGTCCGCGTCTTCCCCGAGCTCGACCACGAGCGGCTGACGAGGGACTTCACCGGGTCGCGCAAGTTCGTCTGGATCCGCAAGGTGATGTCCCCCGAGCAGATGCAGGCGGTCCATGACATCGGCGAGCCGGGCCTGCTGTTCGGCCCGCGCGAGATGCGCCTCTACCCGAACGGACGGGTGGCGAGCCACATCCTCGGCGGCGCGGGTTTCGGCGCCGAGGGCGTGAGTTCGGCTGAGGTCGTGGGCATCGCGGGCGTGGAGAAGGCCTTCGACGCCTGGCTGCGCGATCCCTCGAACAACGGCGCGCCCTTGCAGCTGTCGCTCGACCTGACGGTGCAGCGGGCGATGGAGGAGGTGCTGGGCTCGGGCATGCGCGTCATGCGCGCCAAGGGGGCGACCGGCGTGCTGCTCGACGTCGATACGGGCGAGATCATCGCCATGGCGAGCCTGCCCGACTTCGACCCCAACAACCGCCCCTCGCCGCTGGTCGAGGGCGATCCCTCGGACAGCCCGCTCTTCAACCGGGCGGTGCAGGGGCTCTACGAGCTCGGCTCGACGTTCAAGATCTTCCCGGTGGCGCAAGCGCTGGACCTGAAGCTGGTCAACGAGAACACGATGGTCTCGACCCGCACGCCAATGAAGATCGGCAAGTATTTCATCCGCGACTACCACAACTACGGCGCGGCGCTGAGCGTGACGGACGTGATCGTGAAGTCCTCGAACGTGGGCACGGTCCATATCGCGCAGATGCTGGGGCCGGAGCGGCAGCAGGATTTCCTCAGGAAGCTCGGCTTCTTCGAGGCGACGCCGATCGAGATGGTGGAGGCGCCGACCGGCAAGCCGCTGGTCCCCTCGCGCTGGCCGGCGGTGACGGCGGCGACGGTGTCCTTCGGCCACGGCCTCGCCGCATCCCCCCTGCATCTGGCGGCGGGCTACGCCACGATCGCCAACGGCGGTCATCAGGTCCGCCCCACGCTGGTCCACCGCCGCGACCGCGGCAACGGGCCGCGGGTGCTGTCCGAGAGCGCGGCCGACACCTCGCTGTCGCTGCTGCGGCAGGTGGTGGTGCGCGGCACCGCCAAGCAGGCCGAGGTGCCCGGCTACAGCATCGCCGGCAAGACCGGCACCGCCGACAAGCCCCGGCCGGGCGGCGGCTACTACAGCAACAAGGTGATCTCGACCTTCGCCTCGGTCTTTCCGTCGGATGCGCCTAGATACGCGCTGATCGTGTCGCTGGACGAGCCGACGGCTTCGGTCGGTGGGGGCGAGAGCCGGGTGGCCGGCCTGACGACGGTGCCGATCGCGGCCGAGCTGGTGCGCCGCGTGGCGCCGCTCCTCGGCCTCGCGCCCGACACCGCGTCCGAGGTGCCGAGTGTTGGACGACGGCCCGAGGGCGCGCTATTGGTCGCGGCGAACTGACGCGTGCCGCGGAGGGTGCCGATGACCGATCGTGAGACAACCCTCGCCCGCCTCGGGCTCTCGGCGCGGGAGGGGCGCGAGGCGCGGATCACGGGCCTTGCGACCGACTCGCGCGAGGTGAAGCCAGGGGATTTGTTCGCCGCCCTGCCCGGCTCGGCCGTGCACGGCGCCGACTTCATCCAGTATGCCATCCGCATGGGCGCGGGCGCGGTGCTGACCGACCGCGCGGGGGCGGCGCGGGCGGCGCCGGCGCTGGCCGGCTGGGACGGCGCGGTGGTGGTGGCCGAGGACGCGCGCGCGGCGCTCGCCGGGGCGGCGGCGCTGTGGTTCGACGCGCAGCCGGCGCATATGGTCGCGGTGACGGGCACCTCGGGCAAGACCTCGGTGGCCAACTTCACGCGCCAGATCTGGCAGGCGCTCGGCCGCAAGGCGATCAGCCTCGGGACGATGGGCGTGCAGGGCGACTACGAGGCGCGGCTGGCGCATACCACGCCGGACCCGATCACGCTGCACCGGGTGCTGGCCGAGGCGGCAGCCGCGGGCGTCACCCATGCGGCGATGGAGGCGTCCTCGCACGGACTCGACCAGCGGCGGCTGGACGGGGTGCGCCTCGATGCGGCCGCCTTCACGAACTTCAGCCAGGACCACCTCGACTACCACAAGGATTTTGACGCCTATTTCGCCGCCAAGGCGATCCTCTTCCGGCAGCTGATGGAGGAGGGCCGCCCCGCGATCGTCAACATCGACGACGCCCGCGGTTGCGACATGGTTCAGCTGGCGCGCGAGCGGGGCCTGTCGCTCGAGACGATCGGCAAGTCCGACATCGCCGACCTGCGCATCCTCGCGCAGCGCACCGATGCCACGGGGCAGGAGTTGCGCTTTGCCTGGAACGGCAGCCCGCATCTGGTCCGGCTGGAGCTGATCGGCACTTTCCAGGCCGAGAACGTGCTGGCCGCGGCGGCGCTCGCCGCCGCCACGGGCGAGTCGCCCGCGGCGGTGGTCCGCACCCTGCCCGGCCTCAAGACCGTGCGGGGGCGGATGGAACTGGCGGCGCGGCGCGAGAACGGCGCGGCGGTGTTCGTGGACTACAGCCACAAGCCCGGCGCCCTCGCCTCGGCGCTGCAGTCGCTGCGCCCGCATGTGATGGGCCGGATCATCGTCGTCTTCGGCGCCGGGGGGGACCGCGACCGTGGCAAGCGCCCGCTGATGGGCGAGGCGGCGGCGAAATACGCCGACGTGGTCTATGTCACCGACGACAACCCCCGCAGCGAGGACCCCGCCGCGATCCGCGCCGAGGTGCTGGCCGGGGCCGGTCCCGAGGCGATCGAGATCGGCGACCGGGCCGAGGCGATCCTGCGCGGCGTGGACGCGCTGCAGCCGGGCGACGCGCTGCTGATCGCGGGCAAGGGGCACGAGACCGGGCAGATCGTGGGCAGCGCCGTCTATCCATTCGACGACGCCGAACAGGCGAGCGTCGCGGTCGCCGCCCTCGACGGGAAGCTCGCGTGACCGCGCCGCTCTGGACCGCCGCCGATGCCGTTGCGGCGACGGGGGGCCGCGCGACGACGGACTGGGCGGCGACCGGCATCTCGATCGACACGCGCACGCTTGCGCCGGGCGATCTGTTCGTGGCGCTGAAGGACGCGCGCGACGGGCATGATTTCGTGGCCCAGGCGCTTGCGATGGGCGCCGCGGCGGCCCTGGTCTCGCGCGTACCCGAAGGCGTGGCGGCGGATGCGCCGCTGCTGATCGTGGCCGACGTGGTGGCGGCGCTCGAGGCGCTCGGCCGTGCCGGGCGGGCCCGGAGCGGGGCGCGGGTGCTGGCGATCACCGGCTCGGCCGGCAAGACCTCGACCAAGGACATGGCGGCCTGCGCCCTCGCGCCGCAAGGCCGGGTCCATGCGGCCGAGGCCAGCCTCAACAACCACTGGGGCGTGCCGCTGACGCTGGCGCGGATGCCGCAGGACGCCGGCTTCGCCGTGCTCGAGATCGGCATGAACCACCCCGGCGAGATCGCCCCCCTCGCCCGCCTCGCCCGCCCGCATGTGGCGATGGTGACGACCGTCGCCGCCGCCCATATGGAAGCCTTCGAGGATGTCTCCGGCATCGCCCGCGAGAAGGCCTCGATCTTCGAGGGGCTGGAGCCGGGCGGCACCGCCGTCATACCCGAGGGCCTCGAGACCACGCCGATCCTGCGCGCAGGCGCGAGCGGCGCGCGCAGGATCGGTTTCGGCCCTGACGCCGAGGCGCGCCTCGTCTCCGCCACGGCCGCGGGCGGCGAGACCCGCGTCGAGGCCGAAGTCGCCGGACAGCGCCTCAGCTTCACACTCGCCTCGGCGGGCGAGCATTTCGCCCGCAACGCCATCGGCGTGCTCGCCGCCCTCCACGCCCTCGGCGCCGACCTGCCCGGCGCGGCCGCCGCCCTCGCCGACTGGCGCCCCTTCAAGGGCCGCGGCGGGGTCGAGCACTTCGGCGGCCTGACCCTGCTCGACGACAGCTACAACGCCAACCCCGCCTCGCTCGCCGCCGGGTTCGACACGCAGGCGCGGCTCGGAGCGGGTCGCCGGGTGGCGATCCTCGGCGACATGCTGGAACTTGGCCCGAACGAGGCCGCGATCCACCGCGGCATCGCGGGTTGGCCGCAGCTCGAGGGCATCGCCCTCGTCCATGCCTGTGGACCGCGGATGCGGCACCTGATGGACGCCCTGCCCGCCGAGAAGCGCGGCATCTGGGCCGAGACCGCCGACGGCCTCTCGGCCCGCGCCGCCGACCTCGCGCGGGAAGGCGACATCGTGCTCATCAAGGGCTCGAAATCATCGCGCGTGGCGTCCGTGGTTGACGCGATCCGGCGGGCGCGGCAGACGCCGCCGGGTCCAGCACAAGGTTAACGAATGCTCTACTGGCTCAGCGGGCTGTCGGATGGCGGCGACCTCTTCAACCTGTTTCGCTACATCACCTTCCGCGCCGGCGGGGCGTTCTTCACCGCGCTGATCTTCGGATTCATCTTCGGGCGGCCGCTGATCGACTGGCTGCGGGTGAAGCAGAAGAAGGGCCAGCCGATCCGCACCGACGGGCCTGAGAACCACTTCGCCAAGGCCGGCACGCCGACGATGGGCGGGCTGCTGATCCTCTCGGCGCTGACGGTGGCGACGCTCCTCTGGGCGCGGCTCGACAACGGCTACGTCTGGATCGTGCTGCTGGTGACGCTGGCTTTCGCGCTGATCGGCTTTGCCGACGACTACGCCAAGGTGACGAAGCAGCACCATGCGGGCCTGTCGGGCCGGGTGCGGCTGCTCCTCGGCTTCGCGGTCGCCCTGATCGCCTCGATCTGGGCCGCCTGGCTGCATCCCGACGCGCTGTCGCTGCAGCTGGCGCTGCCGTTCTTCAAGACCGCGCTCATCAACCTGTCGTTCCTGTTCCCGCTCTTCGGCGCCTTCGTGATCGCCGGCGCGGCGAATGCGGTGAACCTGACCGATGGCCTCGACGGCCTCGCCATCGGCCCGGTGATGATCGCCGCCGGCACCTTTGGCGTGATCGCCTATCTCGTCGGGAACGCCAACTTCGCCAACTATCTCGGCCTGCATTTCGTGCCCGGCACCGGCGAGATCGCGGTGTTTCTGGCGGCCCTGATGGGCGGCGGCCTCGGCTTCCTGTGGTACAACGCGCCGCCTGCGGCGGTGTTCATGGGCGACACCGGCTCGCTCGCCCTCGGCGGTGCGCTCGGCGCGATTGCCGTCTGCACCAAGCACGAGATCGTGCTGGGCATCGTGGGCGGCCTCTTCGTGGTCGAGGCCCTCTCGGTCATCATCCAGGTGGCCTATTTCAAGCGCACCGGCCGCCGCGTGTTCCTGATGGCCCCGATCCACCACCATTTCGAGAAACAGGGCTGGGCCGAGCCGCAGATCGTGATCCGCTTCTGGATCATCGCCGCGATCCTGGCGTTGATCGGGTTGAGCACGTTGAAGTTGAGGTAGGCGCTGCAAGCCGGGCGCGTCGGCTCAGACAAGCTCCGCCAGGCGTGCGAAGCCTTCGGCCGGCAGGAACAGGTCGTTCCCCAGATTGTTCACCACCTCCGTTCGCCCGCCGACCTCCTCCGCCAGCACCAGATGCGGCTCGCCTCCGGCCAGCAGGCAGGAGTCGTGGAAGCTCGCGGTGCGGTTGATGTACTGCACCGTGGTGAACTCGATCAGCCGGCAGCCGCGCGGCGCAAAGATCAGGTTCGACAGCCCCGCGCCATGAACCCCGATGATCGCGCGGGCGCGGCCGAAAACCACCTGCTGCTCGGCGATCGACAGCCGCGCGCCAACGATGCGGCGGACCGGGAAACGGGCTCCGAGATAGGCGAAGACCTCGTCCTCGTTCAGCAGCCGGCGATTTTCCATGTCCGCGCGCGAGACGAGGATGACCTCGTCGCCCGGCGCATCGCGGCGCGGCAGCGCCTCGATGAAACGCCTGGTCGCCGTGGACATCCGCGTCTCCGAGGTCTGCCCCGCCGCGGGTCCGCCCGAGACGAAGAAGGCAAGCTCGTCGGGGGTGGCCAGGGGCCCCGCGAGGAGCTGGGCCCGGTCCACCAGATCGGGATAGAAATGCGCAAGCGAATCGCGCACGAAATCCGGCAGCCTGCCGAAGTTGAGGATCAGCCCGTCGACGCGGCCCTCCCGCACGAGCGGACCCAGCACCTCGAGCCGCGGCAGGCACTCGATCATCCAGTGGAAGTAGTTCTGGGTGCCGGGCTTCTGGAAATAGGCATTCACCCCGGAGAAGCGTTGCGCGCGGTTGCGCCGGCGGAGACGGTCGAGCCGCTCCAGCTCATCGGCACCGGGACGCAGCTTCTTGTGGAACGTGCCCTCGACGACCTGCGCGCCGGACCAGACCTGCCCGCGGAAGAGATCCAGCCCCGGACCCGCGTGGAGGATGTCGTTGCGCAGTTCCACCGGCCGGTCGTAGCGCCGGGCAATGGTCCTGATCCGCGCCTGCTTCGCCGGGTCCGCGACCTCCGCGGCCTCGGGGCGGCGCAGATCGGTCAGGCGCAGGCCCGCGCGCGGAACCACGCCGACCGGCGATTCGCCGGGATCGAGGGTCCCGATCCCCAGCTCGCGGGCGAAGGCCACCGTGACCTCGGGCAGCTGCCCGCCGTCCGCGGGCGCGGCGGTCGGCCGGCTCTCGTGGGTGTTCATGGTGGAGCCTCCGTCGGTTGCGCGGCCTGCCCGGCTAAAGGCGAGTTGCCGGGATGTGTCAAGGCGAGCCTGCGGCGCCCTTGCCGCACGGCGCCACGCCATGCCATGCCGGCGCCGAAACCGCATGGAGTCCCGCCATGATCCCCGTCCTCGGCGTCACCGACCAGACCATTGCCGTGCTCGGCTTCGGCCGCTCGGGTCGCGCCACCGCCGCCGCGCTGCGCGAGGGCGGCGCGCAGGTCGTTGCCTGGGACGACGGCGCCGATACACGGGCCGAGGCCGCGGCGGAGGGATGGGAGATCGCCGACCTGACCCGAGACGCGACCTGGGAGCGGGGGATCGCCGCGCTCATCACCTCGCCGGGCATCCCGCATCTCTACCCCACCCCGCATGCGGCCATCGCGCAGGCACTGGCGCGAGGGGTGCCGGTGGACAACGATATCGGCCTTTTCTTCCGCAGCTGGGCCACGGGCGAGTGGGAGCGGTTCGACACCGCGCCGCGGGTGATCGCGGTGACGGGGTCGAACGGGAAATCGACCACCGCGGCGCTGATCCATCATGTGCTCGACGCCGCCGGGCGGCCGACGCAGCTGGGCGGGAACATCGGCCGGGGGGTGCTGTCGCTCGACCCGGCGCAGGACGGTGAGGTGGTGGTGCTGGAACTCAGCTCCTACCAGACCGATCTGGCGCGCGCGCTGACGCCGGATGTGGCGGTCTTCACCAACCTCTCGCCCGACCATCTCGACCGCCACGGGGGGTTGGGCGGCTATTTCGCGGCGAAGCGGCGGCTGTTTGCGGAGGGCGGGCCGGATCGCGCGGTGATCGGCGTGGACGAGGTCGAGGGGCGGTATCTGGCCGGGCAGATGGGCATGGGGCCGGGGGACGACCGGGTGATCCGGATCTCGTCGGGGACGAAGCTCGAAGGGTTCGGCTGGTCGGTCTTCGCCCGCAAGGGGTTTCTCGCGGAATGGCGCAAGGGGCGGCAGGTGGCCTCGGTGGACCTGCGGAGCGTCCCCGGCCTGCCGGGCGCGCACAACCACCAGAACGCCTGCGCCGCCTGGGCCGCGTGCCGGGCCGTGGGCCTCTCCCCGCGCGAGATCGAGGCGGGCTTCCGCACCTTCGCGGGCCTGCCGCATCGCAGCCAGCGGCTGGCCGAGATCGGCGGCGTCGCCTTCGTCAACGACAGCAAGGCCACCAACGTGGACAGCGCCGCCAAGGCGCTGCAGGCCTTTCCGCGCATCCGCTGGATCGCCGGCGGCTTGGGCAAGGAGGGCGGCATCGCGGCCCTCGCGCCGCATCTGGGCGGCGTCGTGAAGGCCTACCTCATCGGTCATTCGGCCCGCGACTTTGCGCTGCAACTCGGCGCGGTCCCGCACGAGATCTGCGAGACGATGGAGACCGCCGTCGCCCGCGCCGCGTCGGAGGCCGAGCCCGGCGAGACGGTGCTGCTGGCCCCGGCGGCGGCGAGCTTCGACCAGTATCCGAATTTCGAGAAGCGCGGCGAAGATTTCGCCCGTCTGGTCGCGGCGCTGCCGGGGGCGTGAGCCTTCGCGCACAACATCTTGTAGCCCCTGCCGCAATCCGCAGTGGCGCGGGCCGGCATTCCGCGCTACTCTCCGCGCCAGACCCGGCAAACGGGCGGACCCGAGGCAGTGACAGCAGGACCCCGATGACGGAGATGGTCTATGGCGCCGCGCCCGCGCGCGTGGCCGACCCGATTCTGCCACGATGGTGGCGGACGGTCGATCGCTGGTCGCTGGCCTGCATCCTCGGGCTCTTCGCGATGGGGCTGCTGCTCGGCCTCGCGGCCTCGGTGCCGCTGGCCGAGAAGAACGGGCTGCCGGCCTTCTACTACGTCACCCGGCAGGCCTTCTTCGGCGGCGTGGCCCTGATCGTCGCCCTGGTGCTGTCGATGATGTCGCCCCGGCAGGTGCGGCGGATCGGGGTGCTGGGCTTCGTGGCCTCGCTCCTCCTCGTCGCATCGCTGCCGGTCATCGGCACCGATTTCGGCAAGGGCGCGACGCGCTGGATCAGCCTCGGCTTCGCCTCGCTGCAGCCGTCCGAGTTCCTCAAGCCCGGTTTCGTGATCCTCGGCGGCTGGTTCATGGCCGCGAGCCAGGAGGTCGGCGGTCCGGCAGGCAAGAGCTACAGCTTCGCCGTCGCGCTCTTCATCGTCGTCATGCTGGCCATGCAGCCCGACTTCGGGCAGGCCTCGCTGGTCCTGTTCAGCTGGTGTGTGATGTTCTTCGTGGCCGGGGCGCCGATGGTGCTGCTGCTGGTCGTGGCCGGCATGGCGGTGGCCGGCGGCTTCTTTGCCTATGGCGCCTCCGAGCATTTCGCCCGCCGCATCGACGGCTTCCTCAGCGCCGAGGTCGATCCGAGGACGCAACTCGGCTACGCGACCAACGCCATCCAGGAAGGCGGCTTCTTCGGCGTCGGCGTCGGCGAGGGCACCGTCAAGTGGTCGCTGCCCGACGCGCATACCGACTTCATCATCGCCGTGGCGGCCGAGGAATACGGCCTGGTCATGGTGCTGGCGATCATCGCCCTCTACACGACGATCGTGATCCGCTCGCTCTGGCGGCTGCGGCGCGAGCGGGATGCCTTCGCGCGGATCGCGGGCACTGGCCTCGCCTGCGCCTTCGGCGTGCAGGCGCTCATCAACATGGGCGTGGCGGTGCGGCTGCTGCCGGCAAAGGGCATGACGCTGCCCTTCGTCAGCTACGGCGGCAGTTCGGTGATCGCCTCGGGCATCGCCGTGGGGATGCTGCTGGCGCTGACGCGGGCGCGGCCGCAGGGGGGGCTGGAGGACATCCTCGCCCGGCCGGGGCGCTGAGATGAAGCCGCGTCTCGCCCTGATCGCCGCCGGAGGCACCGGCGGGCACATGTTCCCGGCGCAGGCCTTGGCCGAGGTGCTGCTGGCCGAGGGCTGGCGGGTCACGCTCTCGACCGACGCGCGGGGCGCGCGCTACGCCACCGGCTTCCCGGCCGAGGTCGCGCGCGAGGTCGTGCCCTCCGCCACCACGGCCCGGGGCGGGCTGCTGGGCAAGCTCACCGCGCCCGCGCGGATCGGCGCGGGGATCGGGCGCGCGCTCTCGGACCTGCGCCGCGACCGCCCGGCGGTGGTGGTGGGCTTCGGCGGCTATCCGGCGATTCCGGCGATGGCCGCCGCCACGCTGCTGGGCCTGCCGCGCATGATTCACGAGCAGAACGGCATCATGGGCCGCGTCAACCGCCAGTTCGCGCGCCGGGTGGACCGCATCGCCTGCGGCACCTGGCCGACCGCGCTGCCGCCGGGCGTGAAGGGCATCCATACCGGCAACCCGGTGCGGCAGGCGGTGCTGGAGCGGGCGGGGGCGGCGTATCAGCCGCCGACCGAGGACGGGCCGCTGCACCTCCTCGTGGTCGGCGGCAGCCAAGGCTCGCGCATCCTGACGCAGAGCGTTACCGCCGCGGTGGCGCTGCTCCCCGAGGCGTTGCGCGCGCGCCTCCACGTCGCCCATCAGGCCCGTCCCGAGGATGTCGAGCAGGCCCGCGCCGCCTATGCCGCCGCGGGCGTCACCGCCGAGGTCGCGCCCTTCTTCACCGACATCCCGTCCCGCATGGCGCAGGCGCAGCTTGTCGTCTGCCGCGCCGGGGCGTCGACCGTGGCCGAGATCACCGTCATCGGACGCCCCTCGATCCTCATCCCCTTCGCCGCCGCCGCGGGCGACCACCAGTCGGCCAATGCCCGGCCTCTGGTCGAGTCCGGCGCAGCGCTGACGCTGCCCGAGTCGGTGCTTGACGCCCCGAGCCTCGCGCGCGACATGCAGTCGCTTCTGACCGATCCCGCGCGCGCCGCCGGGATGGCCGCGAATGCCCTTTCGCTCGGCCGGCCCGACGCGGCCCGCCGCCTCCTCGACCTCGTCACGGATCTTGCCGCATGAACGCTGCCGCCACCAAGCTGCCCCTCGAACTGGGGCCGATCCACTTCATCGGCATCGGCGGCATCGGCATGTCCGGCATCGCCGAGGTGCTGATGACGCTGGGCTACGCCGTGCAGGGTTCCGACGCCAAGCGCAGCAAGATCACCGAACGGCTGGAATGTCTCGGCGCTCGGGTGTGCGAGGGCCATGCGGCCGCCAACCTCGGCGAGGCCTCGGTCGTCGTCTGCTCGACCGCGATCAAGCCCGACAACCCGGAGCTGATGGAGGCTCGCCGCCGCCACCTGCCGGTGGTGCGCCGGGCCGAGATGCTGGCGGAACTGATGCGCCTGCGCTCGAACGTCGCGGTGGCGGGGACGCATGGCAAGACCACCACCACGACCATGGTGGCGACCATGCTCGACAAGGGCGGGCTCGACCCCACGGTCATCAACGGCGGCGTGATCCATGCCTATGGCAGCAACGCCCGCGCCGGCGAGGGCGAGTGGATGGTGGTCGAGGCCGACGAGAGCGACGGCAGCTTCAACCGCCTGCCCGCGACCATCGCCATCGTGACCAACATCGACCCCGAGCACATGGACCACTGGGGCAGCTTCGACGCGTTGCGCCGCGGCTTCGACGATTTCGTCTCGAACATCCCCTTCTACGGCCTCGCGGTCCTCTGCACCGACGATCCCGAGGTGCAGGCGCTCGTCGGCCGCCTGACCGACCGCCGCATCGTGACCTTCGGCTTCAACGCCCAGGCCGACGTGCGCGCGATCAACCTGCGTTACGAGAACGGCGTGGCGCAATTCGACCTGGCGCTGCAGGCCGAGGACGAGGTGATCGAGGGTTGCACCCTGCCGATGCCGGGCGACCACAACGTCTCGAACGCGCTCGCCGCGGTCGCCGTGGGCCGCCACCTCGGCATGAAGAAGGCCGAGATCCGCGAGGCGCTCGCCTCGTTTCAGGGCGTGAACCGCCGCTTCACCCGCGTCGGCGAGGTGAACGGCGTCACCATCATCGACGACTACGGCCACCACCCGACCGAGATCGCGGCGGTGCTGAAGGCCGCGCGGCAGGCCTGCACCGGGCGCATCATCGCGGTCCATCAGCCGCATCGCTACTCGCGGCTGAAATCGCTCTTCGATGACTTCTGCACCTGCTTCAACGAGGCCGACGTGGTCGCCATCGCCGAGGTCTATGCCGCGGGCGAGGAGCCGGTCGCGGGCGCCTCGCGCGACGACCTCGTGGCCGGGCTGATCGCCCACGGCCACCGCCACGCTCGAGCGATCCTCGACGAATCCGACCTCGAGCGGCTCGTGCGCGAGCAGGCCCGGCCCGGCGACATGGTCGTCTGCCTTGGCGCCGGATCGATCTCGGCCTGGGCCAACGGCCTGCCGGAACGGCTGACGGCGCGGGCCGCATGACGGGGACGCCCGCCCTCCTCTGCTTCCTCTGCGCGGCGATCTGGGTCGGGCTGACGGCCGCCGTGGGGCTGGTCCCGGCCGAGCGGCGCGCTGGCCCCTTCTGGGCCGCGGCGCTCGCCGGGGTGCCGCTGCTGGGCTGGATGACCTATGTCTGGGGACCGGGCGCCGGGATCGCGACGTTCCTTCTGGGCCTTCTGGTGCTGATCCGCGCGCCCGCGGCGGTCGGCGCCCGGCGCCGGCGGCGCGAGGCGGTGGTCGCGCGCCGCTGCGCGCCTGCGGAGCGCAAAATCTGAGGTGACGCGGGCGGGGGCGGCGTGCCAGTCTCAGGCAAGCCCCACCCTCCGCCCGCGCATGTTCCTGACCGACGCCGCTCTGATCCTGCTGCCCGTGCTGCTCCTCGTCCTGATCGGCGAGGGAATGCGGCGCGCGGCGCGGCGCAACAAGCAGGGGGTTCTGGCCGCGGTCCTGATGGCGCTGCTGCTGGCGATCGGCTGGGTCTGGTGGCGCTTCTCGGACGCGCATGGCTTCGGCGTTCTGGTGCCGATGGCGCTGCTGGGGCTCGGGATCGGGCCGGTCGCGCTCGGCGCGTTTGTGGGCGGCATGGTCGGCTGGGGCCAGTGGGCGCGCGACCTGCGGCACCCGCGCAGGCGCGGGCGTCTTGCCCCGGAGGGCGGGAGGGCCTAGCACCGGCATGGACCCCCACACGCCGAGGTTGCCATGGCGATTCCCTCCCCCTCGCGCCGCGCCACACCCGCCGCGATCCTTGTCGGCCTCGGCCTGGTCCTCGCCTTCCTGACGCTCGTCCTCAGCGTCCTCGGGACCGGCGCGGGCCTGGGGCTGCCGCTGATCGCCACGGCGCTCGTCTCCGGCGGCGCGGGCCATGCGGCCGGCGGCGGGCTTCTCGGCGGCGGGCAGGCGGGGGTCGCGGCGATCTTCGGCGGGGTGATGATGGCGGCGCTGATCTTCCTCGGGCTCTGGGCGGCCTTCGACCCGAACGGCTGGCGCGGCTTCGTGGTCTATTCGGTGATGCTGGCGAGCCTCTGCCCGGCGATGATGGGCCTCGCCATCGCCGCCTGGAGCCACCTCTACGGCAGCCGCGCATGAACGAGGCGGGGCCCGCAATGCGGGACGCCCTGCCGCTGCCGCGGGGCGCCCTGACGGCGGGGCGGCCGCTCGCGGAGCTGACATGGCTGCGCGTCGGCGGCCCGGCCGAATTGCTGTTCCAGCCCGCCGACGAGGCCGACCTGGCTGCCTTCCTCGCCGAACTCGACCCGGCAGTGCCGGTGTTCCCGATCGGCGTCGGCTCGAACCTCATCGTGCGCGACGGCGGCATCCGGGGCGTGGTGATCCGCCTCGGGCGGGGCTTCAACGGCATCGGGATCCAGGGCGACATCGTCACCGCCGGGGCCGCCGCGCTCGACGCGCATGTGGCGCGCAAGGCGGCGGTGGCGGGGCTGGACCTGACCTTCCTGCGGACCATCCCCGGCAGCATCGGCGGCGCGGTGCGCATGAACGCGGGCTGCTACGGCGCCTATGTGGCCGACCACCTGACCTGCGCCCGCGCCATCACCCGCGACGGCCGCGTCGTCACCCTGACCCCCGACGACCTTCGCTTCGCCTACCGCCAGAGCGCGATCCCCGAAGGCTGGGTCGTCACCTCCGCCCGTTTCCGTGCCGAACGCGGCGACCCCGCGGCGCTAGAGGCCCGGATGGCAGAGCAGCTGGCCCGCCGCGATGCGAGCCAGCCGGTGAAGGACCGCTCGGCGGGGTCGACGTTCCGCAACCCGGCGGGCTTCTCCTCGACCGGGCGGGCCGATGACAGCCACGAGCTCAAGGCCTGGTCGCTGATCGACGCGGCGGGGCTTCGCGGCCATCGCCTGGGCGGGGCGCAGATGTCGGAGAAGCATCCGAACTTCCTGCTGAACACCGGAGACGCGACCGCGGCCGATCTGGAGGCGCTTGGCGAGCTGGTCCGGGCGCGCGTCCGCGAGACCTCCGGCCATGAGCTGCAATGGGAGGTCGTGCGGGTGGGCGAGCCGCCCGCCTCGGCCTGACGGTCAACGCCGACGCGGCGCCCCGTCGGGCGACAGATGCCGCAGCCCCTGCGTCACATCCGCCCGCACCGCCAGCCGCAGCCCCGGCTCGTCCCCCGCCTTCAGCGCGGCGAGGATCAGCCGGTGGTGGCGCGGCGGTTCGTGCCGCTCGATGCGCCCGTAGAGCGCCCGCATGGTCGGCCCGAGCTGCAACCAGACCGTCTCGAGGATCGCCAGCATCGCCGGCGCCTGCGCGCGCAGGTAGAGGGTGCGGTGGAACTCGAGGTTGCTGCGGATGTAGGCGACGGCGTCGTGGCGCTCGACCGCCTCGGCGATGGCGCCGTTGATGGCCGCCAGCCGGTCGATCAGCGCGAAATGCGCGCGCGGCAGCGCGCGGGAGGCGAGCTCCGGCTCGATCAGCGCGCGCAGCGCCGCCAGTTCCTCCAGCCGCTCCTCGCTGAGTGCGGGCGTGGCGACCCGTCCCGAGGCCGAGAGCGTCAGCGCCCCCTCCGCCGCCAGCCGCCGGACCGCCTCGCGCGCGGGCGTCATCGAGACGCCATGCTCGGCCGCGATGCCGCGCAGCGTCAGCGCCTGGCCGGGCGGCAGCTCGCCCACCATGATCCGCGCGCGGAGGCTGCGATAGAGGCGCTCGTGCTGGGCGGGCTCGGAGGGGCGGGCGGAAACCATGGCTGTTTGTGATCACAGGCGCAGCGGCGGTCAAGCCTCGCGGAACTGCCACGCCTGCAGCGCCGGGCCGTTCCGCCGCAGCCAGTCGCGCCGCTCCTCCCAGCCGGGATGCAGCCGCGCGACCTGCGCCCAGAAGGCCGGCGAGTGGTCCAGATGCGCGAGATGCGCAACCTCGTGGGCAGCGACGTAATCCAGCACCACAGGCGGCGCCATCGCCAGCCGCCAGTTGAACATCAGCCGCCCCTCGGCGGTGCAGCTGCCCCACCGGGACCGCGTGTCGCGCAGCGCAAGGGCCGTCATTCCCCGCGCCCCCCGGGGCAGTGCCGCGACGTAACCTTGGCAGGCGGCGGCGAGTGCGGCCCGCGCCTGCCCCTGCAGCCATGCCGCCACGATCGCGCCGACCGGCCGCCCCTCTGGCACGAGAAGCCGCCCCTCCTCGACCCGGCAGACGCGCACCGCAGCGGGCGTCAGCACCAGTCCCCGCCCCGCCACCGGCAGCGCCGCGCCCGCCTCCACCCGCTGCAGGCCGGGCGCCGCAGCGACCGCCGCCCGCAGCCAGCCCGCGCGGCCCGCGACGAAGGCCCGCGCCTCGCCCAGGTCCGCGCGCGCCGGCAGCGTCAGGACCGCCGCCCCGTCGCTGCGGCTGACCCGCAGCACCATCCGCCGCGCGCGGGCCGAGCGCCGCAGCGCCACCTGCATCCCGCAGTCCAGTGTGATCGCCTGCATCGCCGCGGCCCCTTGCCGGCCCGGCGGGAATCGGCGCCGGAAAGCCTTTGACAGTCCCTGCCCCTCGTGTCAGGGCAGCGCGGATTTGCCAACCCCACCTCAGGAGACCCTCATGCCCAAGGAAGAGTGGGGCACCAAGCGGATGTGCCCCAACTGCGGCTCGCGCTTCTACGACCTGCAGAACGATCCCATGACCTGCCCGGTCTGCGACGCCCAGTTCACCGTTGAGAGCATCGTCTCCGGACGGGGCCGGGCGATGATTGCCGACAAGGCGGCGGCGCGGGCCGGCCAGGACGACGACGTGGTCGAGGCCGACGACGACGTGGAAGCCGACGCCGAGACCGAGATCGACGACGACCTGCTCGACGACGACGACGACGACACCGTGTCGCTCGACGAGATCGCCGACGTCGAGAGCGACGAGGAGGAGGGCTGACCCCCTCGGGACGGCGGCGGGACGGCGGCGCATTTTCCCCTTGCGCCCCCCGCCGCCGCCCCCTATAGCACCCGGCACGCGGCGGCGCCCAAGGGCACCGCAGCCGACCTCCGGTGGGGCCATAGCTCAGTTGGGAGAGCGCTTGAATGGCATTCAAGAGGTCAGGGGTTCGACTCCCCTTGGCTCCACCATCTAACCTCTCGTAAGATGAGGCAGGTTCCACTATAATCAACGGGATAGCTGAGTATCTGGATTTCTATCCAGCTTCGTTGCTACATTTTTTGCTACAAAAATTGCTACAAGAGTGGAGCTTGGCTTGGCCGCGGCTCTGATGATGTGACCGCCCCCCGACGGCATCGCTGTGCCAAGATGGGTCTGCGACGATCCACAAAGGAGAGCGGCTCGGTGCCACGACAAAGATGGGCGAACGCTCCTTGCGGCGACTGCTGATCATCGGCGCCAACAGCGTCATCATCAAACGGCACGTGCATGCCGCGGTCCGACCCGGCACGCACTGAGGGGGCTGATTTCCGAGATCAGGATGCTGCCGGATGCAAGCGAGCCTGGCGGTCACCGGATCGAGATCGTGGGTGCGCTGGCCGGGATCCTTGCGATGGGCGAACCGGACAGCAAACAGCCCCGGCTGGTGTCCGGGGCTGGTGGGAGGTCGGGAACGGTGGGACAGGCAACCGCCGTTGCCTACCTGAATTGACGTGCATCGTGTGACAGCACCATCGCCATTGCCGTGCGGCGCTCCTGCGCTCAAAGGCAGACGGCCGTCACCGCGACCGGGAACAGCGTCCAGACCGTCGCCACCAGCGACGCCGCCGCGAGCATGAGGCTCAGCCGTTTCATGAAGGGCGAGGGAGAGGCGAAGCGCGGCGCGCGCAGGGCCAGGAGCAGGGCGACCTGAAGGGCCACGGCCGCGGCCGCCGCGAGCATCAGGGCCGTCCGGCCTTCCGCCAGCGACAGGTCGGTCGTCTCCCAAGAGGGGGAGCAGACGATCCCTTCCAGCCCATAGACGGCGCTGAAGGCGGCGAGCCAGACCGTCAGCGGGACCGAGATGCGGAGGATGTCCCTCATGTCAGCAGCCCCGGCAGCCAGACGGCCGCGAGGGCCAGCAGCGTGACCAGCGCCGCGTAGTTGGTCCAGAACCGCACGACGCGCAGCTCGCCCGAGCGCCGGACGGACAGGAACCCGCTCGCCGCGCGGGCCATGACGAAGATCGTCATGGTCCCGGCCAGAACGGCGTGGAACATTGTGTAGCCCGCGAGCACCCAGACCGTCGCGGCATAGGCATGCGCCTGCGGGTCCGGCAGACCGCGAAGGACCAGCAGCCCGGCCGCGACCAGCGCGGCCAGCGCCGCCGCGGCGAGGGCGAGGCCGAGATACGGCATGGCCCCGCTCCGCAGCCGCGACTGCGCGAACCGCACCGCGATCGGCGCCACGATCACGCCGCCTGCCGCCAGCGCCACCGCCAGCGTCTCGGGCTCCAGATAGGCCGGCGGCGGCCAGTTCGGGGCGACGGTCCAGAGGAAGGCGTAGCCGAAGAGCAGCGAGCCGAAGAACACTGCATTCGCCACCTGCAGGAACAGCGACCCCACCAGCTCGGCAGATCCTCGGCCTCGGCTGCGGACGGCAGGGCCTCGCCGTGGCCGATGTCGAGCAGGCCCTCGTCCTCGCGCGCGCCGAGCCTCCAGGCCCACCACACCGCTTCGGCGCCGCCGACGAGGTGCGGGGCGCCATCGGCTCGGGCGTGGATTTCGAACGCCGTGTGGCCGAGATCTCCCAGCTCTGCCGCCAGCCCGCCGAGATCCGAACGGCGTTCGACGCTCTCTAGGCCGAACTCGCCTCCGAGATCGACGCCGCCCTTGCGCCACGCGCTCGAAGCTGCTCGAGAACTTCGACGACGAGGTGCGCGAGCTGCTGAAGGAGACGGATGCCGACATCCACGCCGCGCTCGACGGGTTCGAGCGCAACCTGATGCGGCTCACCCAGGCCGAGCTTGGGCTTCTTGAGAATGTCACGCTCCGCCCGGAGCCGGTCGACTTCTTTAGAGCCGCGATCTCGGCCAAATCAGCCCTCAACTGCCCATGCCCCGGAAAGGCAGCAGCAGGAGCCGCCGTCAACTCGCGCATCCAGCGGCGCAACACGCTCTCGGCCACATCCAGGTCGCGGCTGGCCTGTGCTACCGAGACGCCGCGATCCGTCACCAGCTTCACTGCCTCGATCTTGAACTCGCGGCTGAACTGCCGTCTCGTCATCTGTCGTCTCCGGTTCCTTGGTCACGATCTTATCTTCGTGTCCACGAAACCGGCAGCAGGCCAGCTCGCCGAGTTTGAGGCTGACCTGACGCGCCACCTGGCCGGCCGCGCAGCCGAGCGCCTGATCTTCGGGGACATCTCCTCGAGATCTGGTGGACCTGCTTCGTCCGACCTTGCCGAGGCCACGCGGCTGGCGCTCCACATCGATGCGCGGCTCGGGCTTGGCTCTGAGGGACCAATCTGGCGCGGGCGGGATCTCGATGCATATCTCGACGACGACCCCGAGAATGCTGCCCGCGTTCGCGCACGGCTGATGGAGGCCGAGCAGAGGGCGATGGTCATCCTCGAGCAGAACCGCAACTTGCTCGTGGCGATGGCCGAGACACTGAACGAGCGTGGCATCCTCGAAGAGCTCGAAGCCTGGCTCGGGAAGGTCGCACCAGAGGGATGAGCACATCAGCAGGCTTCACTGCCTCCACCAGGCACTCAGAGCCGAAATGGATCGACAACCTGCAGCCTGTCTTCGACAAGCATCCCGTGTTGCATGTCCTCGGACAGGAGACGCTCGCAGCCGCTGTCAACGCGGCCGCGACGATCATCCCGTCATAGACCGAGAAGCCATATCTCTCGCAGAGGGGCGAGCCCGATGCGATGAATCTCGAGCGTCAGATCGACGACCTTGCAGAGCTCGCGCACCCCGCCCAGGAACTCGGCGGCCTCCGCCCATGACATTCCGGCTGTTCGGACGCAGTTGGCCAGGGTTTCGTTGAGAACCTGCACGCTGATCCACCCGCCCCCGGCGAGCACCGCTGCGGCCCGGTCGGCCTTGGGTCCGTCGTCCAGCAGGTAGAGGATGACGTTCGTGTCCAGGAAGTCAGCGGGCATTCGCATCTTCGCGGCTCAATCTCCGCGAGGCAGGCAGGCATCCTCGGAAGCGCCGCAGACGATCCAGCACCTCTTCCGCGGAGGGTTCGCGTCGGACCGCAAAGCCGTTCTCCGCGGCCACCAGTTCGATCTTGTCACCCTCCTTCAATCCCAAGGCCCGCACCAGTTCTGCAGGCAGCCTCACCGCGAGCGAGTTTCCCCATTTCGAGACCTGCATGGCACCATCTCCGATCAGGGTATCTTCGCTTCTTTATGTATATCACTGTGCCCTGCCCCTCAAGCTGACCAGACAGCCGATCCCGAATGGTTTGGCCTATCAGGCGGGTGACCGTGCGGCCCGCGGCGAACCGCAGCATCGATCCCGACGTGTGATGGAAGGTCAGCATGCTACCGCTGCTGCTCACGACCATTTCTCCTTCGATGGCGGCCGTCATGTCTCCCGGCAAAGCGGGTTGGCACGCCACCATGCAAGACATGCCTCGAGGTATTCCGTGGCAGATCGCGTAAGGCGGCCCACGCCCGCGATCACGCACAGGGTCCGCGGCGGCGTTCACTGCAGCAGCATTGCGATCAAGCAGATCGGCGAGTTCATGGCGTGAGATCTCCCGGACGACACGACCCGGCACGTGACGATAGACGGCGCGGGGGAAATGCCCGTCCTTCTGCCAGGCGAAGATCACTCCTGCTTCATCGTGAAGCTCTATTTCGCTGCTGCAGGCCATGATGCGAGCTGAGATCTGCCTCCCGGCACGACCCCAGTCATGAGCCGTCGCAACGCGGTGTTTCAGCGCGTCGAGCGGCAGCGGACCCTCGGCGCAAACGATCCCGGAGATCATTTCGGTGAGTTCGGCCGAAGACGAAGGGAGATGGAAGCAGGCCTGGCGGGCTGCCACGTTGCCGCCATCCATCACGTGCGGCGTCGAGGACGGGGTCCGGCGCCCGGCGGACGTGCCCGCGGGGTCCGAAACCGAGGCGGCGCGCGGGTGTTCCTGCGGCTCAAGCCTGCCGGCCGCTGGCGACAGCAGAACCGCGCTTGAGCTCCCGTGCGGCAGAGGCACCCGGGTGACCTGCAGCCCCTCCCCCGCGTCGCGGGCTGCACGAAAAACGGCAATGAGTTTCCGCAAATCAGCGCGGTCTGCGGCTTTGACGCGAACCTCCATGCGGACCTGGCCTTGCTCCCGGAGGCACTCTCTGGCCTTCGCAATGGCGGCACGCTTGCTCTTCTTGATCTGGAACCCATATGCCGCCAAGGTCTTCTGCTCGCGGTCAGACAGGCCCTTCAAGATCAGGCGTTCATCATTCACGGGCCCCTCCTTCACTGCGGCTCACCCATCAATGTAGTCGTCAGGATCCGCGCAGCATGGCGCAATCCACAGGCACGTGCTGGCCATCCAGGCTGCGGTCACGAGGCTCGTCGGAATAGGCGGGGCATCCTCCGCAACCTGGCGAGCTTGCCTCCCCAGATTCCGGAGTGACCTGCTCGAAGGGGCTCCCGCAGTCGGGTGGTGTCTCGGAAGTGGTGGAAATTGGCAGGCGGCGTAATCTCCGGATGAACTCTCACCCACCGAACCGGCGGCGGCAACCGCCAGGGAGATCACGCCTCCCTCGAGCCGCTACCTCTTGACCTCGCGGCCTGATCGCAGCCAACGTTACATATCCGGAGCGAGCCGCCAGGGAGATTCCACCACATTCGCGACACGACCTCCCGTCGCTTCCAGGTTTTCTCCGTGGATACTCCGGAGGGCTGGGACAGTAAGACTCCGTAGCTGGTGACCGGAAAACGCTGACGTCGATCACGCTCGGAGGCTCGGTGTCAAACGACATCAGGATCTGGACCGCCGCATTGCCTCGCATGGAACGTGACCGAAGGATGCCCGGCATGTGATGGTCCGGCGACCCGCATCGATGGGCGGTCGCGGGCGGCGAGGCGATGGCGGGAAAGATCAGCATGGCGGCGCGGGCAGAGCTGGCAGCGGCGATCCGGGAGCGCTACGCGGGCTGCGAGACGAGCGCGGCGATCAGGGTGAGAGCCGAGGGCGACGTCCCTGCCGCTGCGGTGAAGCGCCTGCTGGGCGCGCAGGCGCAGCCGGCCGGAAACTGAACCCGGCCGACCTTGTGCTCTGTGGTGGTCAGGCCAGCGGCTCCCAGCCCGGATGCTCGAAATGCTCGCCATAGGCGTTCAGCGTCTCGACGATCTTTACGGCCCCGTCGCGCGGCGCGTCGCCGGATTCCAGCTCCGAGATGCCCTCCAGGACATGCCCCAGCACCAGATGGAACTGCTCATCCACCTCGGGGGCGAGCACGCAGTTCTCGACCATGAAATCGACCTGCGCCTGAGCCTCGGCCGCAATCTCCTTCGCGGCGTCGGCGGCCAGCGTGTCGTCATGGATCGCGTCCAGGTTCGCCGCCATCGTGGCGCGGATCGCGTCCATGCCCTTGCGCATGTTCTCGTCACCCTGCCATCTGGCCCCTTCGTTCAGGGTGAGTTCGATGGTTGCGGCACCATTCCCGTGGTCATGGGTCTGGGCTGCGGCGAGCCCGGGGACGGTCCCCAGGGTGAGGGCCACGGACAGGGCGAGGGTGGCGAGCGACTTGCGATATTGCATGGCTTGTCTCCTGTTTTCATTATGAGCCGGCGGCTGCCGGTGCTTGCATGATTAAAGAATAGGGTGTCCGCCGATGCCGAGGAATTGGCGAACCAGGCAAGGTTGACTTGCACCGATGCACAGGGACGCGGGGCTCGTCCGCCCTGACCGGCGCGCCGAACAGGTGCCCTGTCGCCAGCGACCGGATGCCCTCCGCCTCACGCAGGAGGAACACCGCATCGAGGCCGAGGCGGCGGGCCAATGCGGCGCCCTCCACCTCGCCCAGCACCATCAGCGCGCTCGCCCAGGCGTCGGCCGCGGCACAGGTTCGTGCGACGACGGTGACGGAGGCGGGCGGGTCGAGCAAAGGTGCGCCGCGCCGAGGATTCATGGTATGGGACAGGTCCCGCTCTCCTGCCCGGACCCGGTGCCGGTAATCGCCCGTGGTCGCGACGGCGGCATCGCGCAGGACCAGCACTGAATGCGCCGCGCGGCGGTGCGGATCGGGCGTTTCGACGGCCACGGCCCACGCCTGCCCGTCCGGCCGCGAGCCAAAAGCGCGCATCTCGCCGTCGATGCCGACCAAGGCCGAGTCGATGCGGGCGCCGCGCAGGGTCTCGGCGAGCCGGTCCACGCCGTAGCCCTTGGCGATGCCGTTCAGGTCGAGCGTCACCGGCGCGGCTTTCCGCGCGCGGCAGGCAGAGGGGTCAAGCTCCAGCACCTCGTACGCGGGTCGACGCGGGGCGGACAGCGCCAGCCGGATGCAGTCTGCGTCCGCCGCCGCGGGGCCGAAGCCCCACGCCGCCACAGCGTCGCCCATGCCGATGTCGAACGCCCCGCCCGAGGCGCGGCCGACCTCCAGCCCCAGCCGCAGCACGGTCATAAGATGCGCAGGCACGGGCGCCCATTCGCCGACCGGCGCTGCGTTCAAGCGCATCAGGTCACTGTCGGGCCGCCAGGTGGACATCTGCGCGTCGATTTCGTCCACCGCTGCCTGCAGCGCGTGCTGCACAGGGGCCGGGTCGATGCCATCCGCGAAGAACACGGCCGACCAGCGGGTGCCCATGGTGGGGCCGTTCAGCGCGTGGCGCGTCAGGTCAGTAGATGTCTTCGACATAGCGTCCCTCGGCTTTCAGCAGCGCGGGCGTCAGCCCCGCGGGCAGGAGGATGTCGGCGAGCGCGGCGCTGACGCCCGCGGCCATTCCGCGCCCGCCGCAGACCATCACCCGCGCGCCCATGCCGACCAGCCGCGCGACCTCGGGTGCCTCGTTCCGCAGGGCGTCCCGGACATAGTGTGGCCGCTCGCCGCGTGAACTGGCGGTGAAAAGGCGGGAGAGGCGTCCTGCCCCCTGCCAGTCCGCCAGTTCCTCGCGATAGAGGAAATCGCTGTCCGGGTGCCGCATCCCGAAGAACAGGTGCACCGGGCGGCGGCGGGCATTGCCACGGATGAAGCCCGCGAGCGGCCCGATCCCGGTGCCCGCGCCGATCAGGATCAGCGGCGCGCGGCCCCGGCCCGCATGGAACGCCGGATTGCGACGCAGGAAGGCCTGCACGGTGCCGCACGGCTCCAGTTCCGCAAGCTGCCCCGAGCAGAGGCCGCCGGGCTGCTTCCGCACCACGATCTCGATGAAACCGTCGCGCGAGCCTGAGGCGAGCGAATAGAAGCGCGGCACGGACGAGCCTTCGGGCATGATGCCCAGCAGATCGCCCGCCTGCCAGCGCGCAAATCCCTGCCCGGCGAGCCGCTTCCACGGCGAGAGCCTCGGCCGCGCGAAGCGCAGGATCGCGGTCGGAGCCTGCACCTCGGCGCCATAATCGCGGCGCGAGAGCAGCGAGAGGGCTTCGGTTGCGGGCGTCACCGGCTGGTGGACGAGGTCCAGTTCGATCCCGAGTGCCGCGCCAACCGCGCGTCCCCAGCGGGCGAACTCCTGCGGCGACTGGCGGTCGATGGTGTCGAAGGCAAGAAGCTGCGGCCAGCCCTTCGCATCGGCGGTGGCGGCGACTTCCTCGGCATAGGCGCAGAAGGCCGGAAAGCTGCGGTCGCCGAAGCCCAGCACCGCGAGCGGCGCATCGGGCGCGCGGTCGATGCGCCGCAGCCAGTCGAGGAAGCCGTTGGCAGAAGCCGGGGCGCAGCCTTCGCCATAGGTCGCGGCCAGGATGATGAACCGTGCGGCCTGCGGATAGCGCGTTGGGTCGAAGCCGGTCATCGGCGCGACATGGACTCGCTGCCCCGCCTCGCTTAGCGCCGCATGCAGCGTTGCCGCGAAGCCCCGGGTCGAGCCGCCCTCGCTGCCGACAAGCACGACTGTCTCGGCTTGCCGGGGCGGCGCATTGCCGCGGATGCGGGGTCGTGCGCGGGATGAGGAGAGCCACAGGAACACTCCGGTTCCGGCCATCGCCGGCACGCCCAACGCCATCAGGCCCAGCACCAGGCCCAGCACAGCCGCCCCTTGGCCGGTGTGCAGCATGAAAATGGTTTCTGACACCCGCTGCCACACAGACAGATCGGCCCAGGCGAGCAGCGCGCCGGTTCCCTGATCCAGATAGCCGGTGCCCTGGTCGGTCTTGAGCGTGTGGACATCGGCCGGATCATTCGGATCGGCCAGCGACAGGCTGCGCAGGCTGGCCGCCGGAAGTTGCAAGGCGCTCACCGTCGCAAGGCTCGTTCCCGTCTGACCGCTGGCCTTGGCCGGAAAGGCGGGGTTGGCGGCGCCGTCGGGCAGCAGATCGAAGGTCGAGGCTGACATCCACAGCGCCGTGGCCGAGGACAGCACGAGGCCGACCACGGCGATCCGCGCGATCTCCACGTGCGCGCGCCCGGCCAGAGGACCGCGCAGCGGCGCGAACCACCGCCGCCAGCCGCCCGTGCGGCGCGCGACCAGCGCCGCGCCCGAGAGCGCCAGCAGCAGCATCGCGCCCGCGCCAACGGCTGCGACGATGCGCCCGGCGTCGCCCAGAAACAGCGAGCGGTGCAGGTTGGTCAGCCAGCGCCTTACCACGTCGGGATCGGCCGAGGCGGCATCCAGCCCGGTCGCCGGGTCGATCACCGCCGCCCGCGGGGTGCCGCCGTCGAACCAGTAAGCGGTGATCTGCTCCGAAGGGGAACGCCGGATCTGTTCCAGCCCCGGATGGCTGGCGGCGACGGAGGCTGCCAGATCCGCCACGGAAAGCTCCGCCCCGGCTTGCGGGGCCGCCAGCCGCTCGGCCGCGGGGTAGACAGACAGGATCGCCCCGGACAGCGCCAGCACGGTCAGCAGCAGCGTCGCAAGGATGCCCGGCCAGCGATGGAATGCGCGGATCATCTTGGTGCCTTACTTGTACGAAACGCTGGCGATGTAGCGCGAGCCGGTGGCGCTCGCCCCGGCTGTGGTAAGCGGCAGTTCGACCTCGTTCGGGCTGTCCCGCATCTCCTCGACCGCGGCATCGACATGCAGCGTGTAGCCCGCGTCGAACAGCGCGTCGGCGAGATCGAGTGTGATTTCCAGCGTGCGGCCCGCGCCGACGCTGGCGCCGGTGATGCCGTCGACCTGCCGGGTGTCGCCGCCGGTCATGCGATACCAGCCCGAGAGGGAATCGTAGTATTTCGACTTCTCGCCGGCCATCCACAGGCTGCCGACATAGGCGCCCTGCGCGTCGGTGACATAGAGCGCGAGATAGGCGCCGTCGCCGCCGTAGTTGTTCAGCGTGGTGGTCAGCGTGATGGGCCGCGCCAGCGCGAGGCCGGGAAGCGTCAGCGCGGTGGAGAGGGCGAGGATGGCAGCAAGAGGCTTCATGGTCGGGTTCCTTTCGAGGGCATGCGGTCCGGCATTTCCCGGCGCCCTCCCTCGTGGGGCGGGCGCCCGGAGAAGCAGGTTCAGTTCGCCGGGGACGTGGCGGGCGCGGCGGGCGCCGGAGCTTCGCCGGCGAACTCTTCGAGCTCCGCCTTGATGACATCGAGGGTTGCCGGGTCGATCTTGGCTTCGATCGTGTTGCCGCCGACATCGGTCACGTGGACCTCGTAACAGCCGTCATCCAGCTCCGTGGAGGTGATGGTCCAGCCGTAGTCGGTGGCGAGCTGCGCCACGGCTTCCCAGGACTGCATCTGTTCGGGCGAGACCCGGCAGTCGTCGTCGGCAAGGGCGGCGCCAGCAGGCAGAACGGCCAGCAGGGCAAGGGTCGCAAGCATCCGTTTCATCGCTAATTACTCCTGTGTTGCGGTTATCGGATGGTGCGAATCTGCGCCCCGAGCCTGACGAGTCGCTGAACCGGCATAAAAAGATCCGTCAGCTTGCCGTCAGCAACGAAAAGGCCCGGCCTTTTCGGGGCCGGGCCGGCGCTTTCGGGATTTTGTGAACTCAGCGCAGGCTCATCCGCCGCAGGGTTCCGTCGCGCAGGACGAACTGGTGCCAGATCGCCGCAAGCGCGTGCAGCCCGGCGAGCAGCAGGATGATGCTGCCAGCGCTTTCGTGGAACTCGGCGATTGCGCCGGGCCGCCCTTGGATCGGGGCGGTCAGGGCGGGAAGGTGCAGACCGAGGAGCTGCACCTGAACCCCCATCTGCGAGGCGACATACCAGCCGGTGATCGGCAGCGCGACCAGCAGCCCATAGAGCAGCCCGTGCGCCGCCCCAGCAACGACCGTAAGGGCGCGCGAACGATGGTCAGGCTGCGCACCGCCGCCCATCAGGCGCAGCACGAGCCGCGGCAGGACGAGGGCCAGCACTGCGATTCCCAGCGTGAAATGCAGAAGCGGCGGGTTCTGGACCACTTCCCGGCCGCCCTCGGCCGTGGCCCACGCGCCCAGCACGGCGGCCGCGGTCGCCCAGTGGATGGCGGCGAGCGCCTTCGGATAGCGAGCGATGGTTTCGGTCATGGCGTCGTCTCCGGCGGGGCGGGGGTTGCGGGGTGGTGCAGCGGCGATTGCGGGCTCATCTCACGACGACCGCCGGCGGCGTGCCGTTGCCGAGGAGCCCGCCGGGCGGGGGCAGGTTGGCGGGTGGTGCCGTCAGCGGGGCGCCCTGACCACGCTCGCGCGCCTGACGCGGCCCGTGGTCATCGTCATCGTCATCGTCATCATCCCGGCCCTCGCCGCGCCGGTCCTTGCGCTTCATCTCGACGACCTCGAGGGTCGCGGGGTCGAGCTTGGCCTTGAACGCCGCGCCCTGCGCATCGTTACCCCTGACCTCATAGCAGCCATCGTCGATCTTGATCCGACCGACCTGCCAGCCGCGCGCCTTGACTGCGTCCTGCACCGCCTCCCGCGGCTGCCACCGCTCCATCGGCACCTGGCAGTCATCATCATCGGCATGGGCCGCGCCTGCGATGCCGAAGGCAGCAAGCAGGGCACCCAGCAGCATGTGCTTTTTCATCGCATTTGCCCTTTGTCCTTGTTCAGGCATCATCTGCCGCAAGTGATCGCACGTGTTCCTGACGGCCAGCTTAAGCGCGCGGCACCGCCGCTTCAGGCTGCCGACAGGTTGGGCAGCGAGGCTTGCGGGGCAGCAGGCAGGCTTCAGCAAGGGGACTTCATGCGGATCCTTCTGGTCGAGGACGACACCATCCTGGGGGCGGCGGTGCGCGACCACATCGCCGCCGACGGGCATTCGGCCGACTGGGTCGGGCGGCTGGACCGCGCGGCCGAGCATCTGGATGCGGCGCCCTACGACCTGATCCTGCTGGACCTGATGCTGCCCGACGGACGCGGCATCGCCTTCCTGCGCGGCCTGCGGCGGCGCGGCGACGTGACGCCGGTGATCATCCTGACCGCGCTCGACCAGATCTCGGACCGGATCGAGGGGCTGAACGCGGGCGCCGACGATTACCTGACCAAGCCCTTCGACCTGGCCGAGCTTTCCGCTCGGCTGGCCGCAGTGGCGCGGCGCTACAGCGGCAATCCCAATCCGCTGGTCGATCTCGGTGAGTTGCAGGTCGATCTGGCCGCCCGGACGGTGCTGCGCGCCGGCCGCCGCGTCGATCTGACGGCGCGTGAATGGGCGCTGTTCGAGGCCTTCGTGCAGCGGCCCGGACAGGTGATCTCGAAAGCCCAGCTTGAGGATCGCCTCTATGCCTTCGGCTCGGAGGTCGAGAGCAACACCATCGAGGTCCATGTCAGCCGCCTGCGCAAGAAGCTGGGCGCAGGCGTGGTCGAGACCGTGCGCGGGGTCGGCTACCGGCTCGGGGACGGGCGGTGAGAGGACCGGCGAGTCTTCAGGGGCGGCTGTCGCTGTGGCTCACCCTTGGAGCGGTTCTGCTCTGGGCCGTCGCGGCGGCATGGACCGCGGTGCATCTGCGCCACGAGATGGACGAGGTCTTCGACAGCGCCCTCGAGGAAGCGGGCCAGCGCCTGCTGCCGTTGGCGGTGCGCGACATCATCGGGCGCGAGGAGGATGACAGCCCCGACCAGGGCGTGGCCACCCTGCGCGAGCATGACGAGTATTTCACCTACGTGGTGAGAGACGCGGAGGGCCAGGTGCTTCTGCGTTCGCACCGGGCCGATCTGGGGGTTTTCCCTCCCTTCTCGGGGATAGGCTTTGCCGACACCGCCACGCATCGCGTCTATTCCGACGCCGCCCTTCGGGGCACGATCACCATCTCCGTCGCTGAGCCGCTGGCCCATCGCTGGGACGTCGCGCGGGAGGCGCTGATCGGGCTGGCGCTGCCGTTGACATTGATCGTCCCGGCCAGCCTGTTCGGCGTCTGGGCCGCCGTCCGCGCCGCCATGGCGCCCATCCGGCGCTTTCGGGCGGGGATCGAAGCCCGCGGCGGGGGCGATCTGTCGCCGATTCCGGCCGAGGGCCTCCCCTCGGAGTTCCAGCCCAACGCGCGCGCGGTGAACCTTCTACTGGACCGCCTGCGCCGCGCACTGGAGGCCGAGCGCAGCTTTACCGCCAACTCGGCGCACGAGTTGCGAACCCCCGTCGCCGGTGCGCTGGCGCAGGTGCAGCGGCTGATCGTCGAGGCGCCCGACGAGGACACCCGCAGCCGCGCCCGCCAGGTCGAGGCCGCCCTGCAGCGGCTGGCGCGGCTGTCGGAAAAGCTGATGCAGCTTGCCCGTGCCGAGGGTGGCAGGCTGCAAGCGGAAACGCCGGTCGATATCGCACCGATCCTGCGGATTCTGGTGGCCGACATGGGGCGTGACGCGGGCGGCCGGCTCGAAGTGTCGCTACCGGACGCTGCAGTGATTGCGCCCATCGACCCGGACGCCTTCGCGATCCTCGCCCGCAACCTGATCGAGAACGCCATGCGGCATGGCGCACAGGACGCCACCGTGCGGGTTTCGCTTTCGCCAGACGGCGTGCTCCGTGTGGTCAACGCGGGACCGGTGGTTCCGCCCGAGCAACTCGCGCGCGTGTCGCGACCCTTCGAGCGCGGCGCGACGGATGCGCAGGGCAGCGGGCTGGGGCTTGCCATCGTCGAGGCGATCGCCACGGGCACGGACGGCCGGCTGGAGTTGACCTCGCCGGCGACCGGACGGGCGGACGGGTTCGAAGCCAAGTTCGCGACAAACCGCATCGAGACTAAGTAAGATGCAATCTGAAAGGATCCCGGTGTGAAACGTCTCTCGTCGTTCGATCTCTCGTTGGCTCTGTCGCTCGCGGCGGTGCTGGGGCTGGCGCTGGCATCGGCGGGGCTCTGGCTGGGCGGCGGGCGGCTGGGCTCTCTGGTGACGCCGGGGCTGGTCCTCGTCTATCTGGCCGGCGGACTGCCCGCCGCACGGCGCGCGCTGACGGCGCTGTGGCGCGAGCACGTGCTGGACATCGACCTGCTGATGGTTGTTGCCGCCGTCGCCGCGGCCGCGGTCGGCGCGCCCTATGAGGGCGCGGTCCTGCTGACGCTGTTCAGCGTCGCAGGCACCCTCGAATCCCGCGCGCTCGGCCGTGCCCGCCGCGCCATCGAGGCGCTGATGGCGCTGCGCCCGGAAACCGCTTTCCGCAAGGGACCGGACGGCACCGTCGCGGAGGTTGCCGCCGCCGACCTGGCGGTGGGCGACACGGTGATCCTGCGCCCCGGCGCCCGCGTCCCGGCGGATGGCAGGATCGCCGAAGGCCGCGGCGGCATCGACGAGGCCCATATCACAGGCGAATCCATGCCGGTCTCCAAGTCGCCGGGCGATCCGGTGTTCGAGGGCACTGTCAACCTCGAAGGCATCCTCGAGGTCGTCGTCACCCGGACGATCGGCGACAGCACCATCGCCCGCATGATCCGGCTGGTGACCGAGGCGCAGGCGGCCAAGGCCCCGTCCGAACGGTTCAGCGCCTGGTTCGGCCAGCGCTACACGATCGCGGTGCTGGTCGGCGCGGTGCTGGCCTTTGCCGTCTTCCACTGGCTGGGGCACGGCTGGGACGGGGCGCTTTACAAGGCCGCGACGCTGCTGGTCGCGGCGAGCCCCTGCGCCATCGTCATCTCGGTTCCGGCGGCGATCCTTTCGGCGCTGTCGGCGGCGGCACGCGGGGGCGTGCTGTTCAAGGGCGGCGCCGCGCTGGAGACCCTCGCCGCCGTCGAGACCTTCGCCTTCGACAAAACCGGCACGCTCACCACGGGCGATGCCACGGTCACGCAGATCGTGGCGCTGGACGGCGACGAGGACGGATTCCTGTCGCTTATGGCGGGGCTCGAGGCGCAGTCCGAGCACCACATCGCCGCCGCAATCCGGCGCGCGGCCGTGGCTCGCGGCGTCGAGGGCGCGGAGATCGCGGAAGTCACCAGCCGCGCGGGCAAGGGGATCGTCGGCCGGGACGACCACGGCACGCTCTGGGCCGGCAACCCCTATCTCGCCGCGGAGATGGGCGCGGACCTCCGCCACCCGGCTTTGGCGGCGCTGGATTCGGGCGCGCAGACCGTCGTCTATCTGGGCCGCAGGCAGCAGGTGCTGGGCGCGGCCGCCGTCGCGGACAAGGCAAGGGCCAGCGCCGCGCCCGCCCTTGCGGCGCTGCGCGCCGGCGGCGTGAAGCGGATCGTCATGATGACCGGCGACCGCCGTCCGGTCGCGCTGAGGATCGGGTCGGAACTGGGCCTCGCGCCGGACGAGATCGAGGCCGACATGCTGCCCGAGGACAAGGTGCGGGCCGTGGCGGCGCTGGCCGATCACGGCCGCGTCGCCTTCGTCGGGGACGGAGTGAACGATGCCGCGGCGCTGGCCCGCGCCGATGTCGGGATCGCGATGGGCGCTGCGGGCTCGGACGTGGCCCTGCAGGCCGCGGACGTGGCGCTGCTGTCGGAGGATCTGGAGCGGCTTGCGGCCGCCCGCCGCCTGTCGCGACGCACGGCGAGGATCATCCGCCAGAACCTGACCTTCGCCATCGGCGCCATGCTGCTGCTGGTGACGGGAGGGCTGTTCTTCGACCTGCCGCTGCCGCTGGCCGTGATCGGCCATGAGGGCGGCACCGTGCTGGTAGTGCTGAACGGGCTGCGCCTGCTGTCGGACCCGATCCGGCGGACCGCGCCCACGCGCGCAGTCCCCGGCCGTGCTCCGCTTCACGAGCTTCCTTCGCGCGGCGGGCATGCCCCTGCGACTTCTGTCCGCTCGGGATAACCAGGGGAACCCCGCTCAGGTCGGAACGCTCAGGCACATCGCGGTTGCTCACGCCCCGCTTCAGGCGGCGCCTTCGAGCAGCGGCGCCTCCTGCGCCAGCGCCTCGGCCATGAAGTCGAGGAAGGCGCGGATGCGCGCGGTCCGGCGCAGGTCCTCGTGGGTCAGCAGCCACAGGTCGAGCGTGAAGCTCTCGGGCAGCGGCGCGACCCGCGTCAACCCGGGATCGAGGTCCGCAATCCCGCACGGCAGGGTAGCGAGGCCGATGCCGGCCCTGGCGGCGGCGATGGCGGCGGCCACCGAGTTGACGCGGAACGCGGGACGGACGCCGGGCAGGAACTCGGAGAATGCGCGCACGAGCGGCGCGTGTTCGGCGTCGAAGCCGATCCACGGCTGCTCGGTCAGCGGCGCCGTCGCCTCGGCCGCGGCCGCTCCATAGACCGCGAAGGCCAGCCGCCCCACCCGGCGGCCGACGAGCGTCTCGGGCGGCTGATTGCCGACCCGCAGCGCCACGTCGGCCTCGCGCCGCGTCAGGTTCAGCGTGGCGTTGCCGACGGTCAGCTCGACCTCGATGCCCGGATAGGCGCGGAGAAAGGCCAGCAGGTGCCGCGGCAGCAGGCCCTGCGCCAGCATGTCCACGGTGGTGATCCGCACCACCCCGCTCAGCCGCAGGTCCTGCCCGGTAACCCGGCGGTCGAGGGCGGCGATCTCCGCCTCCACGCGGAGCGCGCTCTCCTGCATCGCCTCGCCCGCCGCGGTCAGGGCGTAGCCGTTCGGCAGCCGGTCGAAGAGGCGGACGCCAAGGGCTTCCTCGAACGCGCCGATCCGCCGGAAGACGGTCGAATGGTTCACGCCGATCTCCCGCGCGGCCCCGGACAGCGTGCCCGCGCGCGCCACCGCCAGAAACAGGCGCAGGTCGTCCCAGTTGTCGATCCGTGCATCCATGCAATGTCGCCTTTCGGATTTCGCGGATCGCTCCGCCGTGACATGCAACATAGCTGGCAGTTGAAGCAATGGCCAAGGCAGCGGCTGTGCGTTCCTGCAAGGGCAGCTTTCGGGTTTCCCCAATCGCAACCTCGGACGGAAGTCATAGGTCATTGGCTGAAGGTAGGGACGAGCCCCGCCGAATGTCGAAAGGAAACGACCATGACCCAGAAAACCGTTCTTCGCAGTGACGAACTGTCCTGCCCGTCCTGCGTGCCGAAGATCGAGAAGGCCCTGCGTGGTCTGCCCGGCGTCGAGAAGGCCGAGGTGCGCTTCAACACCGGCAGGATCGAGGTCGAGCACGATCCTGCGCAGTCGGACGTGGAGGCGCTGGTGCAGGCGATCCGCGGCACCGGCTACGAGGCGCGCCCCTCGGCCTTCTGACCGCATCCCGACCCGCCGCGCCGCGACCCGGCGCGGCGGTCTGCTGTCTGGATGAGAAGGATGAATGAGATGGAACGACTATCTGCAAACATGAAGGCCACCTTTGCGCGCCCGGCGCGGCGGCGCCTGTGGCTGACCGCCGGCAGCGGCATGCTGATCGCGGCCGGGCTGATCGCGCGTTACGGCTTCGGCATGATCGGCCTGTGGTCCGGGCTGATGGTGGCCGCGGCACTTCTGGCCGGCTCGGACATCGCTGTTCGGGCCTGGCGCGCGCTGAAGGTCAGGCATCTGAGCATCGAGCTGCTGGTGACGATCGCCGCCGCGGGTGCGCTGGTGATCGGCGAATACTGGGAGGCGGCCGCCGTCACCTTCCTCTTCATGCTCGGTGCCTGGCTGGAGATGCGGACCATGGGCCAGACCCGCGGCGCGCTGAAGGAACTGCTCGACGCCGCACCCGCCACCGCGACGGTGCTGCGCGAGGGCGAACCCATCGAGATCCCGGCCCACACGGTTCAGTTGGGTGAAACCGTGCTGGTCAAGGCCGGCCAGCGCATCCCGGTGGACGGCGAAGTGACCGAGGGCACCGCCGCAGTCAGCGAGGCCGCCATCACCGGCGAGCCGATGCCCGCCGAGAAGGCGCCGGGTTCGCGCGTCCATGCCGGGACCATCGCTGAGAACGGGTTGCTGCGCATTCGCGCCACCAATGTCGGCGCCGACACCACGCTCGCCCGCATCATCCAGCGCGTCGAGGAGGCGCAGGAGGAGAAAGCCCCCAGCCAGCGGATGATCGAGCGTTTCGCGCAATGGTATACGCCTGCGATCATCGGGCTCGCAGTCGTGGCGTTCGCCTTCACGCAGGACATCCGGCTGGCGCTGACGCTGCTGGTGGTCGGCTGCCCTGGCGCGCTGGTGATCTCGACGCCGGTGTCGATCGTCGCCGGGATCGGCCGGGCCGCGCGCAGCGGCATCCTGATCAAGGGCGGCCAGCACCTGGAAAGCGCGGGCCGGATCGACACGATCGCCCTCGACAAGACCGGGACGCTGACCGAAGGCAAGCCGCGTCTGGCAAGCGTGATCGCGCTGGACGGCACGGAAGACAAGTTGCTGCGGCTTGCCGCGACCGCCGAGGCCGGCTCGGACCACCCGCTCGGCCGCCCCATCGTCGAGGCCGGTCGCAAGCAGGGGCCGCTGCCCACGCCCGAGACGCTGGACGAGCACGCCGGCATGGGCATCAGCGCGCGCATCGACGGGCGCGAGGTCGCCGCCGGCAACCGCCGCCTGATGGAGAAGCTCGGCATCCCCTTGGGCGCCGATGGGGAGGCCGGGCTGAAGCGCCTGCTCTCGGCCGGGCAGACGCCGATCCTGGTGGCGGTGGACGGGCGGCTGATCGGGCTGCTGGGCATGTCCGACATGGCCCGCGAGGGCGCGGCGGAGGCTATCGCCCGCCTGCGCGAGATCGGCATCCGCCGCGTGGTCATGCTGACCGGCGACCAGCACGGCGCGGCCGAGGCCATAGCCCGCGACGTCGGCATCGACGAGGTCCATGCGGGGTTGATGCCGGAGGACAAGCTGGCGCTGATCCGCGAGATGAAGGCAGCGGGCGCCCATGTTGCGATGGTCGGCGACGGCATCAACGACGCCCCGGCGCTCGCCGCGGCCGACACCAGCATCGCCATGGGCGCCGCCGGCAGCGATGTGGCGATCGAGACCGCCGACATTGCGCTGCTGCAGGACGATCTGGGCAAGATCCCCGAGGCGATGGCGATCTCGCGCGCGACGCTCGGCAACATGCGCCAGAACCTGGTGATCGCGCTTCTGACGGTGGCCGGGCTGCTCGCCGGAGTCTTCAGCGGGCATGTCCATATGGCCGGCGGGATGCTCGTCCACCAGCTCTCGGTGCTGATCGTGATCGCCAACGGCATGCGGCTGCTGCGGGTGCCGGCAAGATACCGGCCGGGCACCAGCCGCACGGGACGAGCGGCTGCCGGGTCAGCGACCGTCGCGGCGCGAAGCTGAGCGACAGTTCAAGCTACGAGTCCCCGCGCTGACGCGCGGGGGCTGATTCACGTCTCTGCGAGACTACCGGACTCCTTTTTCGATCTGGACGAAGCAGGTTTTCCACGAGGTGCCAACATGAACGAGAAATCTGACGCGCGTGCATGGAAGGAAGTTCTCGAATTCTGGTTTCCAGAGCAGAGCACCTCCAACCTTGACGCCGACACTCATCGAGAACAGTGGTTCTGGCGAATGCGCGGCGGGGCCGACAGCGAGATCATCGCCCGATTTTCCGATCTCACAGCCGAGGGGGCCAAGGGCAATCTCGATCACTGGGCGAGCAATGCCGAAGGCAGGCTCGCGCTCATCATCGTGCTCGACCAGTTTTCCCGTTCGCTCTGGCGCGGCGAGCCCCGCGTCTTCGCGCAGGATCGTGCAGCGCTGACGCTGGTGATGGATGGCATGGAGAACGGCCATTACGCGGCTCTCGCCAGCCCGTGGCTCAGGATCGTCTTCGGCCTGCCGCTGGGTCACTGCGAAGGTCCGGATCATCTGGAGCGTCTGGATTTGCTCATCGGGCTCCGCGAGGACATCGCCACGCAAGCTCCGGCAGAACTGCAGCCGATATACCTGTCGCTCGTGACGCAGGCTCATGAGGTGCGGAAGGTGATCGCGGCCTTCGGGCGCCACCCGCACCGCAATAAGGCACTCGGCCGGCAATCAACCGCTGCGGAGGAGGCATACATAGCTGAGGGAAGGTTTCCGCATCTGCGAGCATTCGAAGGGTGAGGACCGAGGTTCGCGGTTCAGCCCCTCAGGGCGATGTGTCGCCGACGATGCGTCCGTCCTCCAGCGTCACGATGCGGTCGGCCAGTTCGAGGATGCGGTTGTCGTGCGTCACCATCACGGTCGTCGTCCCCCGCGCCCGGCCCATCCGCCTGAGCAGTTCGACCACGTTTACGCCGCTGTCGCGGTCCAGCGCCGCGGTCGGCTCGTCGGCGAAGACGACGTCGGGGTTGCCCACAATGGCGCGGGCGATGGCCACGCGCTGCTTCTGCCCGCCCGACAGGTTCGCGGGCAGATAGTCCAGCCGGTCCGACAGCCCCAGCAGGCCGAGGACATGCGCGGCAGTGGCGCTGTCGGCGGTGCGGTCGCGAAGCGGCTTCACCTGCAGCCCCATCAGCACGTTCTGCCGAGCGGTCAGGCTTTCATGCAGGTTGTGGGCCTGGAAGATGAAGCCGAGCCGGCGGCGCAGCGCGACGAGGCGGCGTTCGGGGGCATCCGCCAGTTCCTGCCCCAGCAGGCGAACCGATCCCTCCTGCACCTCGCGCAGGCAGCCTATCAGCGTCAGCAGCGTCGTCTTGCCCGACCCTGACGGCCCCATCAGCACCGTCAGGCTGCCGCGGGCGACGTTCAGGTCGACACCGTAGATCGCCTGCTTCCTCGCCTCGCCGCGGCCGAACCAGTGGTTCAGCCTGGAGGCGACGATGGCGGGTCCGGTATCCGTCATCGGCTCAGAACAGATCGGCCGGATCGGCGGCCGCCAATCGCCGCGTGGCCAACGCGCCGGACAGCGCACAGGCGACGATCGTGCCAACGAACACGCTCGCGGCCGTCGTGACGCCGAGTTCCAGCGGCAGGTTCGTCGCCCGCCGCATCCCGCCGATCAGGAGGCGGGCGACCAGATAGCCCGGCAGCGCCCCCAGCGTGGCGAGGATCAGCGCCTCCTCCAGCACGATCCCAAGCAGGAAGCGCTGGCGATAGCCCATGGCCTTGAAGGTCGCATATTCGCGGATGTGGTCGGCAACGTCCGTGGACAGCACCTGATAGACGATGACCAGCCCGACGAGGATGCCGATCACCACGCCGAAGCCGAAGATGATGCCGGTCGGCCTCTGGGTCTGCTGATAGGCGATGTCGTCCGCGCGCGCCTGGGCATAGGGGCGGATGCGCAGCGACTTGTCCGAAACGAGCTGTCGCAGCTCGGCCGAGACGCGCGCCGCGTCCGCCCCCGGCGTCAGCGCCAGGAGCACATGGTCGGGCGCGGCGCTTTGCCGGTTCTGCACGATCTTCAGGAACGTCTGGTCTGACACGATCAGGTATCCATCGACGCCGAACCCGCCTCCGCCGTCGAAGCCGTCATACATAGTCAGGGTGCGGCCGCGGATCTCAAAATCGGCCGGCGCGTCGGGGCTGATCGCCGCCGCCTCGTCAGGCATCAGCCCGCGCGTGAGACGGTCGATGATCCCGGCGTCGGGCAGCGTCAGCAGTCCGGCCGCGGGGCGCAGCGCGGGTTCGAGGAAGGCGGGCTGGGTCGGATCGACCCCGAAGGCGGTCAGCGTCATGGTGCTGCCCGCGCGCTGCAGCGTGACGTTGCCCACGAACAGCGGCGCGCCGGCCGTCACATCGGGGTGAACCAGCGCCTGGAACAGCCATTGGCGCGCGACGTTGTTGCCGTCGCTCAGCGAATCCGCGTCGGCCGCCGAGATCATGATTCCCGCCTCGAAGAAATCATAGGGGCGCCCGGTGGCGATCGACATCGACCCCATGATTGCCAGCTGGACGAAGACCAGCACATTGGCGAAGGCGACCCCGGCCAGCGCCGCGATCATCCGGGCGCGGCTGTGGGTCAGTTGCAGCCATCCGATCGGAAGGCGGCCCAGCAGGCGGGTCAGCAACCGGGTCATCCGTCCGCCGCCGCTCCGCCGGACGGGTCGGCGTCGGTCCTGATCCGCGCCACGACCTCGAGGTTTGTATACCGTGCCGCCACCGCGCTGCTGCGGGGGTCGAGCTCGACCTCGACCCGCACGACGCGGGCGTCGGTGTTGGCCGCGATGTCGTCCGGCAGCAGCCCCTGCCGCCCGACGGTCAGGCCGATGCGCGAGACCGTGCCGTGCAGCGATTGGCCGATCGCGATCGCCATCAACTCGACCGGCTGGCCCGGCGCGACGCGGGCGATGCGGTCCTGATAGATCTCGACCTCGGCCATCATCCGGTCCGTGTCGCCCATCGTCAGGATGCCGGAGGCGGGCGGGCGTTCGCCGGGGCGGGCGTCCAGCGTCAGGATCGTGCCCGAGACGGGCGCCCGCACCGCGGCGCGGGCCAGATCGGCCTCGGCCCGGCGCAGCGCCGCGCGCGCCGCGTCGAGGTTGCGGCTGGCCACGATCACGTCCGGCTGGTCCTCGCCCGCGGCAAAGCGGCTCAGCGTCGCCTCGGCCTTGGCGACAGCCAGCGCGGCCTGGTTGCGGTCGGCCTCGGCCCGCTCCTGCGCCGTCTGGGTGGCGACGCCGCGCCGCGACAGCGCGAGCGTGCGCTCAAAGTCGGCTTGCGCCTCGGTCGCCGCCGAGCGGGCCTGATCCAGCCCCGCCTGCGCCTCGTCGCGCGAGGCCGCGACCGCCGCGCGGGTCTGGACCAGCCCGGCCTCGCGCACCGCGACCTCGGCCCGCGCGGTCAGCAGCGCGCTTTCCAGAAACGGCAGGTTGTCCAGCGTGGCGACAATCTGACCCTCGGCGACGCGGTCGCCCTCGGCCACCGGCAGGGTGGCGATGCGCGCGTCGCCGGCGCCATACGGGGGCGCGACGGTGATGACATCGCCGCGCGGCATCAGCCGGGCAAGGCCGACGACATCGTTGGGCACGATGGTGGCGACAACGGCCGGGGGCAGCTCGATCCCGGGCGGCAGCGCGATCGGCGCGCTGGACCCCGCGCCGGGGACGAGGCCGGTGCGGTCGAAGACCAGCCGCAGGCCCGGAGGCTGGAAATACATCCCGACCACCGCCCCGGTCAGCACCAGCAGCGGAACCAACAGCAGCAGCAGCAGCCAGCGCCAGCGCCCGCGCCGGGACGCGGGGGGCACCGCCTCGGGCGTGGGGGCAACGCGCAGCGGCAGGTCGGGCACCTCGCTCACCGGCGCGTTGTCCGGAACGCGACGGCGGTGATGACTGCCCAGACGAGGGTCCGCAGGGTCATCGCCCCGACGGTGCGCCGTTCATAGGCGCCGCCGCTGACAACGTGCCAGCCGAAGGCGGCAAAGACCATCAACGTCGCAAGCAGGATCGCGATAGCCAGCGGTGGCGCCCAGGACCGCCCCAGCCACAGCCCCGCGCCCGCCGCCACATAGGCAAAGCCGGCGAGAAAGTTGAACACCAGAACGAACCCCACCACCGCGCCCATGTCGGCCCCGCCGAACAGGGCGCGGCCACCCGACAGAATGGTCAACAGCCCGAAGACGACCGCGACCACGGCGGCGATGCGGGTGACGGTCATGGCGCACCTCTCTCGTTCAGGAACTCATCACGGTCATGCTCAGCGCGGCGGTCTTGAAGCCATGGGTCGGGTCGGACGGGGGCGGAGAGCGGCGCCAATCGGCGGCTGCCGTCGCCCGCATCCGGGGATCACGGCCGCGTCAGATCCGTCACGTTCGCCTCCGACAGATCAGCCAGCGAGTCGTGCATCAGCTGGATGACGTAAGGTGCGTTGTGGGCATAGGCGCCCGGATCCTTGCCGACGAACTGGTAGTTGTAGGCCGCCTTCAGCAGGCGCGGCGTCCATGAGGCATATTTGTTGGGCATCTTCGCCTCCTCTTCGGACAGCGCACCGTCGTCATCGACGTCGTTGAAGAAATACGGATGCGCATGGGGGTGGTAGCCGATCGACGCCCCCGCGACGTCCCGCGCGTAGGTCTGGATCGCGGAGAGCAGGCGGCCGTGCAGGTTTGCGACCTCGGCCGCGATCCCCTCGACGATGTCGCCGTTGCCGTCATGGTCCACCAGGCTCTTGCGGATCGAGACGAGCGACTCGCGGTTCGTCACGCCCTCGTGGCAGGCGGCGCAGGGTTCGCTCTTTGGCGCGACGGTGTGCAACTCGTGGCATGTGGTGCAGGTGTTGAACGGCTCCGGGTGACGCCGCTGCGAGGCGTAGGGCAGCCCCCCGTATTCGTAACCGCCGCGCGCCATGGTGCCCATCAGCGTCGCCCCGGCGGCGCGGTAATGGATGTTGATGAATTCGAGTTCGGGGACGACCGTGTCCTCACCGTGTCCCAGAACGGCTGCGGTGACGGTCGCGCCGGCGGTCCGGCCCTGGTGGCAGGTCATGCAGCGCGCGTTCGCGCCCAGGTCCTCCACCCGCAGGGTCGAGGGGAAGGTCACCGCGGCCATCTGCCGGACGGTGTCGTTGTGGCAGGCGCCGCAGGCGATGACCGAGCCGGTGGGCGCCTTGCGATCCACCACGCCAGGCGCGCTGCCATCGGCGCCGATATAGTCGAGGAAGCCGGGCGTCGAATGGCAGCGCGCGCAGGTCTCGGGGATCTCGCCTACCTCGTTCCAGTTGGTGAAAGCCCGCGCGTCGGCCTTCGCGTGGGGCGAACTGGCCCAGTCGTGGAAATAGGGGATGCGCTCGGCAGGGATCATCAGCCCCTGCCCTGCAGCGGGCGGCTGCCCGACCGCCGTTGAGGGCGACACCCCCGTCGCGGGCTGCTGGGCGGATGCGGGAACATGGGCCGCGGCAAGGGCGATGAACGGCACTGAACAGAGGCCGATGATCGTCCTGCGCCACGAAATACGGGACCGATGGTTCATGACGTGTTGCTCCTCTCGCGCTGCCGAATGGTCCGGCGATCGATGGGGAGCGTCGGCCCCGATGCGGGGCGCGGTATCCCCGCCTCAGGATACGCATGCGGACAGCGTTTCGGCAAAGCTGAAGGTCGGGTCGGGGCAAGATGACGCAGGTAGCAGGGCCGTCAGGGCGACGACCACGCACCGTGCGGCCGAGGCCTCGCCGCCGGACAACTGCTGCGAACGCGCGTGCCGACCTCCATCGCGGCGCGGTGCGGAAAACGTGCGCTCCGCAGCCGTCCGCCATGTCACACTTCTCCTGCGTAGAATGCACGCAGATGCGGGAAGTCGCCGTTCGCGATGCAGGTCTCGTTCGCCAAGGTCGCGCGGCGGCCGAGAACCTGGTTGCAGAGAGGATGGTGGCCGAAGGCGGCGGTGATCTGCCGTACGTCGCGCGCCTGCTTCACGAGCGAGCGCGCCCTCAGCCCGGTCGGAGCGTTGGCGGCCGATCTCCCCGCGGTGGGTGGATCAGGAGGTTGCTGTGACCCCCGAGAACTCCTCCATCTGACGCTAGAGTCCGGCCCAACGAGAGGACCGGACCATGAAGAGATCGAAGTTCACCGAGGAGCAGGTCATCGGGATCTTGCGCGAGCAGGAAGCCGGGGCGAAGACGGCGGAGCTCTGCCGTCGTCACGGGATCAGCAGCGCCACGTTCTACGCGTGGAAGGCCAGGTTCGGCGGCATGGAGGTGTCTGACGCGAAGCGGCTGAAGGCGCTCGAGGATGAGAACGCCCGGCTCAAACGGCTCCTGGCGGAGTCGCTGCTCGATCAGGCTGCGCTGAGGGATCTCCCCTCGCGAAAGTGGTGACGCCCGCTGCCAGGCGCGAAGCCGTCGCGACACTCGTGGAGTGCCACGAGATGAGCGAGCGGCGGGCGTGTGCCGTGATCGGCGCGGATCGGACGTCCGTCCGCTACCGCAGCCGACGCCCCGACGATGACGAACTGCGCGAGCGCCTGCGGGCCCTGGCGTCCGAGCGCCGCCGGTTCGGTGACCTTCGGCTGCACGTTCTGCTCAGGCGCGAGGGACATGTCGTGAACCGCAAGAAGACCCAGCGGCTCTACCGGGAGGAAGGCCTGTCGGTGCGCAGGCGGCGAGGACGGAAGAAGGCGACCGGCACCCGGGCACCGCTGCTGACGGTGGCCGTGCCGAACGCACGCTGGTCGGTCGACCCTCGCCATGGGCCTCGGACCAGTGGCGGCTCATGGCTCGATCCACGACCAGTTCGCCCAGGGCCGCCGGTTCCGGATCTTCAACGTGATCGACGACGTGACGAAGGAATGCCTCGCCGCCGTGGTCGACACCTCGATCTCGGGGCGTCGCGTCGCGCGGGAGCTGACGGCTCTGATCGCCCGGCGCGGGCCAAGCCAGGCCTGATCGTCGGCGATCATGGGACCGAGTTCAACTCGAAGGCGATGCTGGCCTGGAGCGAAGAGACCGGCGTGTCCTGGCACTTCATCGCGCCCGGCAAGCCCATGCAGAACGGCATCTGCGAGGCGTTCAACTCGAAGATGCGGGACGAACTCTTGAACGAGACGCTGTTCTTCGGCCTCGATCAGGCCCGCCGCATCGTCGCCAGCTGGGTGGCCGACTACAATCCTGTTTCATTGCACCCATCTAACTATGCTGTTGAAGTGAATAGGTTTTGCTGATCAGGGTTCGATCCTGTGGGGTATCTAGGGCTCTGTCGGGCTCGGTGAACGAGCCGCTGGGCT